>NZ_RJPR01000004.1 GCF_003943465.1 Streptococcus cristatus
GTGATTCCCTCCATTTATAAAGTCAGAGAGCTTGTCTACCGATAACCCCTCCATTTATAAAGTCAGAGAGCTTGTCTACCGATAACGTTGTCGTATTTTTATACTCATGCTCAAGGCGATATTTTGGGGTACTCGTCGGTAGAGTGGATTAGTTTGTCCCGCGAAAGTGATATTCAAGAAATTATCAACCACAAAGCCCTCACTTAGATTATACTTCTAAATGAGGGCTGTTGTCTTTATTTTCATGTTTCTGTGGGTGACGGCTATGTCGTCATGGCTGTCTGTCCCAGACTCTTTTTTTGAATTTATAACTTCGCTTAAGGCTAAGAATATTTATGAATTTTATATCGAGGGATACAGCATTTATAAAGGAAAATCAAGAAATAATGCCTAGCAAGCGAGTAGACAAGCTTGGTTTTTTATCCTTCTATATAGTCTCTTAATGCTTGACCACTTAGGCCGACATTGAGGGCAATCAGCAACTTGATGCGAGCCTTGGGTGCATTGAGCTCTTTGACAAACATGATTCCGGCTTGGTGTAGCTTGACACCGCCACCTTCGTAGGCGTAGACAGGCTCAGCAATGCCGTTGAAACAGCGTGAAGCGAGAGCGATGGGGAGGCCAGCTTCTGCCATCGCTGTTAATGTTTCCGCAGTTTCTTTTGGCAGATTGCCTGCGCCAAAGGCTTCGATGACGAGGCCGTCCAACTTTTGCCAATCCAGCATATCAAGTAGTTCTGTTTTCATACCGGCATAGGCTGGGATGATGGGTACCAGCCCTGAAATGCTAGTCAGATCAAAGCGGACGCGAGGTTCTGCTGTTTTGAAATAGAGAATTTCCTGTTTCATGACCAGGCCTAAAGGGCCGTGCGTCGGAGTTTGAAAGGTGCTGACGTTGGTGGTGTGGGTTTTAGTGACATATTTGGCAGCATGCACTTCATCATTCATAACGACTAGAACGCCCTTACCTCTAGCTTTCTCGTCGCTGGCTACCCGTAAAGCAGTCAGGTAATTATAAACTCCGTCACTGCCGAGTTCATTTGAACTTCTCATAGCTCCGGTCAAAACGACAGGGATGTCAGGCAGGTCCATGGTATCAAGGAAGTAGGCCGTTTCCTCTAGAGTATCGGTTCCGTGGGTAATGACCACACCATCGTAGTGCTCAGCGTCAGCCTTGATTTTTTTGTATAGTTCTAGCATATGATGGGGAGTGATGTGAGGACTGGGAACGTTGAAGAAATCAATCACCGTCACTTCAATACTATCTAAGGGAACAGCCACATGGTTCATGGGATTGTCTTGGCTGCTATTGACGACCCCACTTCCGTCAGCCTGCATGGAAATGGTTCCACCAGTATGTAAAACTAAAATCTGCTTATTCATAGATGTGCTTCTCCGCGAATTGTGTTATAATTTATTGTATCATAAAAGGAAAGAATGAGAAAATCAATGGAAATAAAAGCCGTCTTTTTTGATATAGATGGAACCTTGATTAATGATAGTCGAACCGTCTTGAAATCGACAGAGACCGCCATTAAGAGTTTACAAGAACAAGGGATTTTGGTCGGTTTAGCGACAGGCCGCGGCCCCTTCTTTGTCAAGCCTTTTATGGACAAGCTGGATTTAGACTTTGCTGTCACTTACAATGGTCAGTATATTTTTTCAAAAGACAGGGTTATTTCTGCCACACCGATTGATAAGCAGAGCCTGCGTGATTTGATTGCCTACGCTAAGAAGCACCGAAAAGAGATTTCCTTGGGGACAGAACAGGCCATGCAAGGTTCAAAAATTATGACCTTTGGTATGAGTTCTTTTTCTCAGTGGGCTACCCAGTTTATTCCTAGAAAAATGACTCGGACGGTAAGCCATGGTTTTAACAAGATTGTGAGTAAGGCCCTGCCTCAGCATGAAGAAGACCTGCTGAAATTGATCCAAGAGCCCATTTATCAAGTGCTGATTTTGGCGGATCCAGCTGAGAGTGCCAAGATTGAAGCGGATTTCCCCCATTTGAAATTTACTCGTTCGAGCCCTTATGCGGCGGACATTATCAATCAAGGGATGTCCAAGCTGGAGGGGATTCGTCTAGTCGGTCAAGAGTATGGCTTTGATATTCATCAGGTCATGGCCTTCGGCGACTCTGACAATGACTTGGAAATGCTGTCGGGAGTTGGCTTGTCTATTGCTATGGGAAATGGCACCAGCTCTGTCAAAGAAGTAGCCAAGCATACGACTAGCAGCAATAGTCAGGACGGGATTCATCGGGCACTAGAACATTTTGGTATTTTAGCGAGTGAGAAAGTCTTTGTGTCTCGCGATCACCACTTCAATAAGGTCAAGACCTTCCATAGTGTTATGGATGAGTCTACGCAGGAAGAACCCATTGCTTGGACACCAGAGGAAGCTCGGCACCGTGCTGACTTCAAGTTGGAAGAGTTGGTTGAATTTCTCAGAGCTGCCAGCTCTTCAGAGGAAGAATTTGACCAGTCGATGTCCAGAATGCACGAGGCTTTAGATAAGGCTGCTGCCAAGGTTCGTAGCAAGAGCAAGGCAGAAATCTCCTTAGTTGGTCAAGTTGATGCTCTGATCGATACGCTCTACTTTACTTACGGTAGCTTTGTCTTGATGGGAGTTGATCCTGAGCGGATTTTTGATATTGTCCATCAGGCCAATATGGGGAAAATTTTCCCAGATGGAAAAGCGCATTTTGATCCAGTGACCCATAAAATCCTCAAACCAGATGACTGGGAAGAAAAATATGCGCCTGAACCAGCGATCGAACGGGAGTTGGAGCGACAGATTCAGGCCTATCAGCGCAATGTGGAAAAGGCGCAAAAAGAAACAAAAGACGAAGAGTAAGGACTCTTCATCAACAGAATTTTTATTTTACGATACTCAATCGAATTATTTTACGGAGGTTTTCTCATGTTATCAAGAGTTGAAAAATTTGAAGCAGCCTTGGCTCAGACAGAATGCGATGCTGTCCTAGTAACCAATCTGAAAAATATTTACTATCTGACTGGTTTCAGCGGGACAGAAGCGACGGTTTTCATCAGCAAGTCACGACGGATTTTCCTGACAGATTCTCGTTATACCTTAATTGCCAAGGGCGTGGTTGAAGGCTTTGATATTGTTGAAACGCGGGATGCGGTTGGAGAAATTGCTAAAATTATAGCGGACGACAAGTTGGCAAAAATCGGTTTTGACGATGAAATTTCCTATGCTTACTTCAAGATGCTGGAAAGTGTGTTTGCTGGTCATGAGCTGGTGCCGATGACAGCCTTTATCGAAAATCTGCGCATGATCAAAGATGAACAAGAAATCGCGACCATTCGCAAGGCCTGCCAGATTTCGGATCAAGCCTTCCTAGACGTGCTGGACTTTATCAAGCCTGGTCAGACGACAGAGCTGGCTGTTATGAACTTTTTAGATGCCCGTATGCGCCAACTAGGTGCTTCAGGTGCCTCCTTTGACTTCATCATAGCTTCGGGTTACCGTTCTGCTATGCCGCACGGAGTGGCTAGTGACAAGGTTATCCAAACTGGTGAAACCCTGACCATGGACTTTGGCTGCTATTATAATCACTATGTCAGCGATATGACGCGGACTGTTCATGTGGGGCAGGTGACGGATGAAGAGCGGGAAATTTATGATATTGTCCTGCGCAGCAATCAAGCCCTGATAGAAGCGGCTAAGGCTGGACTCAGCTGTATTGATTTTGACCGGATTCCTCGTCAAATTATCAACGATGCAGGCTACGGCCCTTACTTCAGCCACGGGATTGGCCACGGGATTGGGCTGGATATCCATGAGATTCCTTACTTTGGCAAGTCAGAAGAGCCTATCAAAGCGGGCATGGTCCTGACCGATGAGCCGGGCATCTATCTGGATGGCAAATACGGCGTTCGGATCGAAGATGACCTTCTGATCACAGAGACTGGTTGTGAGGTCTTGACCCTTGCTCCAAAAGAATTGATTGTGATTTGAGAATTATCAAGCTTTATGGTAGAATAAAGAGTAAATTATTTATTAAAGAGGTAAAAAACAAATGATTGAAGCAAGTAAGCTGAAAGCTGGAATGACTTTTGAAACTGCTGATGGTAAATTGATCCGCGTCTTGGAAGCAAGTCACCACAAACCAGGTAAGGGAAATACTATCATGCGTATGAAATTGCGTGATGTTCGTACTGGTTCTACATTTGAGACTAGCTACCGTCCAGAAGAAAAATTTGAACAAGCGATCATCGAAACAGTACCAGCACAATACTTGTACCAAATGGATGGCACTGCCTATTTCATGAATACTGAGACTTATGACCAATACGAAATCCCAGTAGTCAACGTAGAGGAAGAATTGAAATACATCCTTGAAAACTCAGATGTGAAAATCCAATTCTACGGATCAGAAGTGATCGGTGTGACAGTACCTACAACTGTTGAATTGGTGGTAACAGAAACACAACCATCTATCAAAGGTGCTACTGTAACAGGTTCTGGTAAACCAGCAACTCTTGAAACAGGTCTTGTTGTTAACGTACCAGACTTCATCGAAGTTGGACAAAAATTGGTCATCAATACAGCAGAAGGAACTTACGTTTCTCGTGCGTAATTTCAATCTTTCATATAGAAAGGAATTCTTATGGCAAACGAACAATTAGGCGAAATCGTTATTGCGCCACGAGTCTTGGAAAAAATTATTGCCATTGCTACGGCTAAGGTAGAGGGCGTTCATTCTTTTGCAAATAAAAGCATGTCAGATAGCCTTTCTATGCGTACGCTTGGACGCGGTGTTGCGCTGCATACGGATGAAAGTGGCGACATATCAGTTGATATCTACCTATATCTGGAGTACGGTATCAGTGTACCAACAGTTGCAGTTGCAATCCAAAAAGCAGTCAAGAGTGCTGTAAGCGATATGGCTGAAGTGGAGCTGTCTGCTGTCAATATCCATGTGGCAGGCATTGTTCCAGAAAAATCACCAAAACCAGATTTGAAAGATCTATTTGATGAGGATTTCCTCAATGACTGATGTTTTGTTAGAATCTAGAAGAGAGCTACGTCAGCGGGCTTTTCAGGCTTTGATGAGTCTAGAGTATGAGGGTGATGCCATTGAGTCTTGCCGCTTTGCCTATACCTACGATAAGGACGAAGAGGAGACGGATGCTGAGGTCAATATTCCAGCATTTCTACTCAATTTGGTCACAGGGGTGCTCCAGTCCAAGGAAGAATTGGATAAAAAAATTGCCCAGCACTTAAAAGCAGGCTGGACAGTTGAGCGTCTGACCTTGGTAGAAAAGAATATCCTGCGATTAGGCATCTTTGAAATGACAGAGTTTGATACTCCTGAGCGAGTAGCGGTCAATGAAGCCATTGAACTTTCCAAGCAATTTTCTGATGAAAAATCAAGTAAGTTTATCAATGGTATTTTAAGCCAATTTATAACAGAAGAAAAAGACTGAGACGACTGTCTCAGCTTTTTTGGTTTTTGATAGTTGCAGGTGCTGATAATGCTTAAGAAGTTTCCATTATAAGTTCCTATAGCTGGAACAGTCTATCTTGCTATAGGTTAATGGCAACCTAGGTCTCGGCTGGTCCTTTTTCCTATAGAATCATGACAATCTAGGCCTCGGCCGGTTACTTTTCCTATAGATTCGTGGCAACTTAGAGCTCGGTTAGTTACTTTTCCTATAAATTCCTGGCAATCTAGGTTTCGGCTGGTCATTTTTCCTATAGAATCTATACAATCTAGGTCTTGGCTGTTCACTTTTCCTATAGAATCATGGCAAGCTAGACCTCGGCCGATCACTTTTCCTATAGAATCATGGCAGCCTAGGTCTCGGCTAGCTACTTCAAACTTAGTTATAAAAGAAAGTCTTCCTAGACGGAGCTAACATTGAAGTAATTGCTAGGGATTAATGATATTAAAAGTCCCCCAAAAGTTGGTTTCTGCCAAACCTTTGGGGGATTCGTCAAGATGAAGGAATTTAGTGAGATCAAAAAAGTTACACGCTTTTGCCAGGCAAGAGGTTCACTGGCAGGAAGTAGCCGGTCGTTGTGACTTCTTGCTTGTCAATTTTTTGTAGCAATAAATCCACCAGAAGTTTGGCAATCTCCTTCAGCGGCTGTTTAATAGTCGCTAATTGAGGATAATAGTTCTCCACAAAGTAGGTTCCGTCGTAGCCGATGATTTTTAAATTTTTAGGAATCTGGATGTCCAGCTCCTGAGCGACTTTCATCACTAGAATGGCTGTCAAATCATCTGAAGCAAAGATAGCATCTGGCTTCTCATGGGTTAAAATATGCTTGATTTCCATTTCCTTTCGAACTGGAGAATAATCGCTGGAGACATTGATGATTGGAGCGTCTGGTAGAACAGAGGCGAAGCCAGCATGGCGCAGGCCAGTTGGGGAATTGGAATTATCATTACCAGTAATCATGATGATGTTTTGAGCGCCAGCCTTGACCAAGGTCTGAGCAGCTAGCACTCCGCCACCATAGTTGTCTGAGGAGACAACTGGGATATCTGGTGAAAGGTTACGGTCAAAGGAAATGATAGGAGCAGTTACGCGATTGTAGTCTTCGATGCCTAGATTGTGACTGCCGGAGATGATACCATCCACCTGATTGGCTTCCAGCATCTCAAGGTACTCACGCTCCTTATCTGAGTCATGCTCGCTATTGCAAATGATGGTTTTATAACCCTGTTTAAAGAGCTCATGCTCCAATTTACCAATTAATTCTGCGTAAAAAACATTGCTGATATTAGGAAAAATGAGTCCAATTAGTTTGGCTGATTTTCCTTGGAGGCTGCGCGCCAGATTGTTGGGCTTGTAGGCCAATTCTCGCATGGCTGCCTCAACCTTAGAAATCGTTTTGTCGGATAAGTAGCCTTTCCTGTTGATGACGCGGGAAACAGTTGTGGGGCTGACTCCTGCTAGTTTTGCTACATCAGTTAGCTTTGCGACCATAATCTAATTCATAGTAAGTACCGGTTGGATTGCCCTTGGTAATAGCAATGCCTGTCTGGTCTTCTCTCGGGAAGACACGGCCGGAAAATACTTTCTCTCCTTTATTGATGAAAATTTCAAAAATTGATTTATCGATGAAGATAGTAGCACTTGTGGCTTCTTTGTCAATATCACAGCTTCGGCTGGTTCCAAAGTCCAGAGCGAATGGCTCACCTGCCTGACTGCGGTCAACGGTCACTTGACCTTCCTTGAGATCGAAGTTGATGCGTAGGCCCTTGCCATCCTTGTCCGCAAAGAGGATGATTTCGTGTTCGGTGTTCGCAGCGAAATCTAGTTCTAGTTCGTAGCTGTTCTTGCTTTCTGCCAAAGCAGCGAAAGGCTGTTCCTCTGTTCGCAAATCCTTGATAGCAGGCACTGGGTACTGGTAGAGCTTGCCGTCTTTCAGGGTTAATTCCTTGACGAGGGAGAAGACCCCTTGATGGTCGAAGTGGTCAGATGGGTATTCGACATCAGGCAAACCTAGCCAGCTGACAGCCAGAGCGCGACCGTCAGGTGTGTTAAAAGCTTGGGTCGCGTAGCAGTCGAAACCGTAGTCCAGATTTTGGATAGGGCTAGGATTAATCATAGCAGCTTGATTTGTGTCAAAAGATTGACCTATTTTATACATATTTGGATAAATGTTGCCATAATCCAGTACGTCTTTAGACAAGCCTTGAGGGCAATAAAGCAAGACTGGCTGGTCGTTGATAAAGACTAGATTAGGACACTCCATCATATAGGCTGTCTTGTCATTGGCGAAGTCCAAATCACCGACGACTTCCCAGTTGGTATAGTCATTATCAACTGCCTTGTAAAGCTTGACATAGCCTTGCTTGTCTAGATTTTGCCCACCGACAATGGCATAGAATTGCCCTTTGTAGTTGAAAATCTGCGGATCGCGGAAGTGGTCAGTCGCTTCAGTAGGTTGCTCAATCAAGACCTTGTCGATTTTTTCGAGCTTGCCTGATTTGTCTAACAGGGCACCGATTTGATAAGGATGACGCACCCAATTCTCATCACGAACATTGCCAGTATAGAAGAGAAAGAGCTTGTCACCGAACTGCATGGCAGAGCCAGAGTAGGCGCCGTGGCTGTCCAGAGCAGTATCTGGCAGCACCCGAAGACCAGTTTCTGTGAAATGAACTAGGTCATCACTTTCTAATTGAACCCAGCATTTGAGACCGTGTGCTGCCCCGAAAGGAAAGTTTTGGTAGAAAACCACCCACTTGCCATCAAAATAAGAGAAGCCGTTGGGGTCATTGAGCAGACCTGTCTGAGGCTCCACATGGTAGTTAGCCCGCCAAGGAGATTTAGCGATGTTTTCTTTGATCTGCTGTAGCTCTTCCTGAGTCCAGTCTTCATAGCGTTTGTAGCGTTTTTCAGTCGTCCAAGCCAATCTTTTGTCCTCCGAATCATATTATTTCTTATTACTATAGTAAACGTTTTCTGCTGAAAAATCAACATTTAACAGTAAAAAAATATTTTTTCTGCAAAACGCTTGACATATCTCTGAATCATGGTAAAATAATATTCGTAAAGGCGATAAAATCGCTTTCAAAAAGTTTTACAATATTTTTATAAGGAGATTTTTGCAAATGAACAATACTGAAATTGCAAAAAAGGTCATCGAAGCCTTGGGTGGACGTGAGAACGTTAACAGTGTAGCCCACTGTGCGACTCGTCTGCGCGTTATGGTTAAAGATGAAGGAAAGATCGACAAAAATACTGTCGAGAACCTAGAAAAAGTTCAGGGAGCTTTCTTTAACTCAGGCCAATATCAAATCATTTTTGGTACCGGTACGGTTAATAAAATCTATGACGAAGTTGTAGCACTTGGCTTGCCAACTTCATCAAAAGATGACATGAAAGCTGAAGCTGCTAAGCAAGGGAATTGGTTCCAACGCGCCATCCGTACTTTCGGTGATGTCTTTGTACCAATTCTCCCAGCTATTGTTGCGACAGGTCTTTTCATGGGAGTTCGTGGAGCAATTGCTCAGGATCAAGTTTTATCTTTATTTGGTACCACAGCGGATGCTTTCAAATCGACTGACTTCTATACTTATACAGTAGTATTAACTGATACAGCCTTCGCTTTCTTCCCAGCTTTGATTTGCTGGTCAGCTTTTAGAGTCTTTGGCGGGAACCCCATCATTGGTTTGGTTCTTGGTCTAATGATGGTTAACTCAGCACTTCCAAATGCTTGGGATGTAGCTGGTCAGGCTACTAAATTTGCTGTTGATCCTTCTAAGGATATTTTAGACAAAATTGCTAATATGGATG
The DNA here is from genome assembly GCF_003943465.1 of Streptococcus cristatus. GTDB lineage: Bacteria > Bacillota > Bacilli > Lactobacillales > Streptococcaceae > Streptococcus > Streptococcus cristatus_C. Next base: position 9,284 of record NZ_RJPR01000004.1, read on the forward strand.
TTCTTGGAAGTCTAAAATTTGCTAGCGAAGTTACAGCAACAAAAGCTCATCCAATTTACTTCTTTGGTTTTATTCCGGTGGTTGGCTACCAAAACTCTGTGCTTCCTGCCTTCTTTGTAGGTTTGTTTGGTGCGAAATTTGAAAAATGGCTGCACAAGAAAATTCCAGATGTCTTGGACCTTCTTCTTGTTCCATTCCTTACTTTCCTTGTAATGTCTATTTTGGGACTCTTTGTGATTGGTCCGGTCTTCCACATTGTTGAGTCATATGTTTTGAATGGTACAGAGTTCCTTCTTAGCCTTCCGTTTGGTCTTGCTGGTTTGATTATTGGTGCAGTACATCAACTGATTGTCGTAACTGGTGTTCATCACATCTTCAACTTACTGGAATCTCAATTGGTATCTCAAACTGGGAAAGATCCATTTAATGCGATTATCACTGCTGCTATGACAGCTCAGGCTGGTGCGACTTTGGCTGTAGCTGTGAAGACAAAATCTAAAAAACTCAAGGCTCTTGCATTCCCAGCAGCACTTTCTGCAGGATTAGGTATTACTGAGCCAGCTATCTTCGGGGTTAACTTGCGCTTCGTTAAACCGTTTGTCATTGGACTGGGTGCTGGTGCTGTTGGTGGTTGGTTAGCTTCTATTATGGGGCTTGCAGGTACAAGTTTCGGTATCACAATTATTCCAGGTACACTCCTTTACCTGAATGGTCAATTGTTGCAATATATCTTTATGGTTGTTCTGACAACTGGTTTGAGTTTTGTTCTGACTTATATGTTCGGATACAAAGACGAAGAAACTGCTGAAGAAAAAGCTGAAACTGAAAAACTTGTCGAAGAAGAAACAACTGGTAATGTTCCAGCAGCTCTCCAAGATGAAACAATCATTTCTCCAATTGTTGGTCAGGCAGTAGCTTTGAGCGATGTGAATGATCCTGTTTTCTCAAGCGGAGCTATGGGTCAAGGGATTGCGATCAAACCAACTGAAGGTGTCGTTTACGCCCCAGCTGATGCAGAAGTGACAATTGCTTTTGCGACAGGCCATGCTTATGGTTTGAAGACAGCTAATGGTGCTGAAATCCTGATCCACGTTGGTATTGACACAGTGTCTATGAATGGCGAAGGATTTGATCAAAAAGTTTCTCAAGGTTCTAAAGTCAAAGCTGGCGATATTATTGGAACTTTTGATGCAGCTAAAATCGCAGCAGCTGGTCTGGATGACACGACTATGGTTATCGTGACTAACACAGCTGACTATGCTTCTGTGATCCCAGTAGCAGATGGAACTGTTGCTAAAGGCGATGCGATTATTGAAGTGAAAGCTTAATCTTAGCTATAGAAAGTTAACAAAGGAAAACGAACAACTTATGTTTGTTCGTTTTTTACTTGAGTGCTAAGATTTACAGAGGAAAATCTAAAATATAGAGCCATTTCCAATAGGGAAATATGCTATAATGGAGTATAAAGAATACAAGAGGTGTTTGAAATGACAAAATTGTACGGAAGTTTAGAAGCCGGTGGAACCAAATTTATCTGTGCTGTGGGCGATGAAAATTTTAATGTTGTAGAAAAAACACAGTTTCCTACGACCACGCCGATTGAAACGTTAGATAAAACGATTGAGTTTTTCTCTCGTTTTGACAATTTAGCAGGTCTGGCAGTCGGCTCTTTCGGTCCAATTGATATTGACCCTAATTCAAAAACATATGGCTACATTACGACAACTCCAAAACCACATTGGGCCAATGTAGATATCGTGGGAGCGCTTCGTCGTGCGTTGAATGTGCCAATCTACTTTACGACAGATGTCAACAGCTCAGCTTATGGTGAAGTTGTAGCTCGTAACAATGCTGGTGGTCGCATTGAAAATCTGGTTTATTATACGATTGGAACAGGGATTGGTGCTGGTGCTATCCAACGTGGTGAATTTGTTGGGGGTACAGGCCATCCAGAGATGGGACACTACTATGTAGCTCAGCACCCAATGGATGTGGAAAAAGGCTTTAACGGCGTCTGTCCTTTCCACAAGGGATGTTTGGAAGGCTTAGCAGCAGGTCCTAGCTTAGAAGCGCGGACTGGTGTGCGTGGTGAAAATATCGAGCTCAATAATTCTGTCTGGGATATTCAGGCTTACTATATTGCGCAGGCAGCTATTCAAGCGACGGTGACGTTCCGTCCGGATGTCATTGTCTTTGGCGGTGGCGTGATGGCGCAGCAGCACATGTTAGACCGTGTCCGTGAGAAATTTACAGTCCTGCTCAATGGCTACCTGCCAGTGCCAGATGTGCGTGACTACATTGTCACCCCGGCTGTCGCAGGAAATGGCTCGGCTACACTAGGAAATTTTGTCCTCGCAAAAGATATTAGCGAACGCTATGCAAAAAGCAATTGTGAAAGATCCTTTCTTTTTACAGCAAAAGTCGGTCCCAGCTACAAAGGCTGACCTATTTTTAGCCCAAGACTTGCAGGATACCTTGTTGGCCCATAGAGAGTCTTGTGTCGGTCTTGCTGCAAATATGATTGGTTCCCAAAAGCGAGTGATTATTTTTATGTATGGTATGTTGCCCATGGTCATGTTTAATCCAGTTCTCATTCAGAAATCAGGAGCTTATGAAACGGAAGAAGGCTGTCTGTCCTTGACAGGCAGTCGGTCAACCATTCGTTACCAGAAAATCACTGTCGAATATCTGGATCAGAATTGGCTGAAGAAGACCATCACGTTAGAGGATTTCCCAGCGCAAATCTGCCAGCATGAATTAGACCATTTGGAAGGAATTCTCATATAGGAAATATATCTGGAAAGGATGGGAATAGAATGAAAGTATATCAGCGCGATGGAGAAAAATTTTATGCCATGGGCCTTCTCTTACTCTTTGCTATCTTTTTTATCATGTCTTCTGCATCTATGGATAAGGCCTCCCTTGAGTCAACAAATCAAAATAGTGCTAATCAACTGGTTCATAGGGCTTCTATCAACGAAGAAGACCAAATAAGCAGGCAGATTACTGAAGAAAGCAACAATATGCTCAATCCAGTCTATTGGGGAATGGGCATAACCGCTATTTTTATGATCGTTCTAGGCTATATTTCGAATCATAAACCACCGATTTTAGAGATGGATGAGATGGGAATAAGGCTGAGAGGCTTATCTGCTAAAAGAGAGAAGTACTTCTTGTGGCAGGAGATTGAGCAAATTGAATACGATATCTATCGATCTAGGTCAGAACCGGGCAGTCGAATTTTATATTTCTATCCTAAAAATCAAGAGGAGAGTGCGGTCTCTTTGGACTTGGATGATGTGAAAAATATTAGCTTCAATGAACTTCATCAGGAGATTTTCCAACTTGCTCCTCATATCAAGTGGCTTTTTCCGTAGAAATATTATTATAGAGTAGGGATCTGATCTGCTTATTTTATCGATGTAAGATTAGTTGGATAAAAGATAATGGCACAGCTTAGGCTGTGCTTTTTTGTAACCAATTTCTTAATATGAGAGTTAGAAATGTTGCCTGTTTTACTTAAGACCGCACTTTAAAATTTTCATTTGATCTGCTTGGTCATTTTAGAGATTGCAAGGATGCATTTTTACATGAGGTTGATTTCAAACGCTATTTACCAGTTTAGTTAAGTATGATAAAATAGAAAAGTCAGAGTATTAAGAAATTAAGGAGACAATGATGAAAAAAGTATTTAAATACACAGCCTTGCTTGTGGCAGGTGTGAGCTTAACAGCCTGTGCTTTGCTTCCAAGTCCAAATAAAAAACATTCTGGTAAGCCAAGCCAGGAAACGACTGTCAAAAAATCAGCCAGCAATGGGCAGGTTGATATCCAGATTAAGGATGGTCAGTTCATTATGCCAAGCAACGGATCAGCTGATGCCAAATACTTGGCCTTGTCTTTGGAAATTAAGAATAAAACAAATGATAAGATCATGATTTCCTCTTCAGACATTGGTTTTTATGATTCAGAGGGAGAGAAGATCCAGCCGGTCGGAGTCTATGACGACAAAGAAAACTTTAAAACACTGAGCTATGAAGATTTAGCGGAAGGAAAGACTCTTTCTGGTAATCTGGTCTTTAAGGTTGAAGATGGCAAGAAATATGAACTTCACTATGAGAAGAAATCCTACGGCTCCGATGAAAAAGCAGAAGCTATCAAACTAAAAGTTGATCCTGCGAAATATCCGAATCACGTTGACGAATCAAAGAAATTAGCTTCTGATTACCTCAATGCTGTTTTCTTGGGAGGAGAAGCCAAGACAAAATCTTCTAAAGACAAAGGTGATTTGGTTTTAGGTGGCGATTTGGAGCAAGATAAGAAAGATTATAGAGCAGCTTTTGCAGCAGATTTTACACGTAAATTGCATGATTATCCCTTTAGTGAGGATGAAATCAATGCTTTCATTGATGCCTATGTGAAAAGTAATGCCAAACGCTCAGAAATTGATTACACAGTAGCGCAGTACATGCCAAATTCAATCATTATCAAGATCAAACCGAGAACGGTCAGTCTAAATAAAACCATGTATACCTACCGTCAAGATTTTTATGACAAACATCGCTCTGAATATGGAAGCCTGAGTGACGTCTACAAAGCTACTGATAAGAGCTATGCTAATGATATGATGGCTGGAATGGATTCACGTCCTCTCCTCACACCAGAACGAGATTATCAGTTGAAATTTGTCAAAACAGATGGCAAATGGGTCCTAGAGCGTGATTATTCTTATGAATCCATCGTCAGAGCTTTTGAGGGTGATATATCTTAATAGCAAGATGAGAGGGCAGATGCTTCATTCTGCTCTCTATTTTATTTTGTTTCCTAGCCTAGCTTTGTGCTATACTGGAGGGTAGATATGTAGAGTAAAGGAGTCTAGCATGAAACAATTCTATGATAAATTAGTAAAAACGCGTCATTATCTCCATCAGCATCCAGAGCTGTCTGGTCAAGAATATGAAACAACGGCTTTTCTAAGCCGTTATTTGCAAGACTTAGGAATTAAAATCTTGGACTCTGACTTAGAGACGGGCTTGATTGCCGAAATCGGTCAAGGAGAACCAGTTATCGCCTTGAGGGCAGATATTGATGCCCTGCCCATTATAGAGCAGACAGGTCTGCCTTACGCTAGCCAAAATCCTGGTGTCATGCATGCCTGCGGTCATGATTTTCATCAGACTAGTCTTCTGGGAGCGGCGGAGTTGCTCAAGGCTATGGAAGAAGATTTACAGGGAACCATTCGCCTGATTTTTCAGCCAGCTGAGGAGACCTCTCAAGGAGCCAGTCAAGTTCTGGCTACGGGTTTGCTGGATGATGTAGTTGCGATTATCGGTTTTCACAATATGCCCCAGTTAAAAGCTGGACAAATGGCCTTGAAGCCGGGAGCCATGATGGCAGGCGTGGAAAAATTCAAGGTGACTGTGGAGGGAGTCAGCAGCCATGCGGCTCGGCCGGACCTGGGAGTGGATACGGTGCTGACTCTGACTAGCATGATTCAAAATCTTCAGGCACTGGTTTCTCGGACTGTCTCGCCCTTTGAGCCAGTTGTTTTATCTGTGACCCACATTGAGGCTGGGGCGACTTGGAATGTCTTGCCTCAAAATGGCTTTTTTGAAGGCACCATTCGTTGTTTTAACCCTGATTTGCAAAAGCGTTTGAAGGCAGATTTTATCCGTATTGTGGAGCATACGGCGGAGAATTTCGGTGCTAAGGTCACTATTGTATGGGATCAGACTCCGCCAGTGACCTATAATGATCTAGAATTAACCGAGCTTGTTTTTGAGAACTCCCAGAACATCGGGGAGCTACTGCCTGCTCAGCCATCTTCAGCTGGCGAAGACTTTGCCTTTTATCAAGAAAAAATCCCTGGTGTCTTTGCTTTTATCGGCTCAAATGGTGCAGCAGATGCGCCTGACCTGCACCATGATAGCATGACGATTGATGATGCGGCCTTCCAGGTCTCTGTGCCTTACTATGTCGAAAACGCCCTCTTCCTCCTCAAACACTATAAGAAATAACTATAGTCTTTCATAGAAAATAAGAACTAGGCAAGCTCCTCTTCTTTTGTTATCATAGAAAAACAAGATTTTGATATTTTCAAATAGTTTGAATAATCGAATCAGTGATAAAGAAAATCTATCACCTTGATAAAAAATATATAATGGTCAGGATTTTCGACTTTTGGTATGATAGAAACATGCTCTTTAGGAGGAGATAGAGATATGAATATTAAAAAAATATTGAAATACACTGCCACTGCTGTGGTAGGAAGTCTTGCAGTTGGGCTGCTTGTGGCCTGCTCGTCTTCTGCAAGTAAAGATAGTGCTACAAAGAAAAAGACGATTGAAGTCGGAACGGTTGGAACAACCAAGCCTTTCTCTTATGAGGATAAGGCCGGAAAACTAACTGGTTACGAAATTGAAGTGCTTCGTGAAATCTTTAAAGGTTCAGATAAGTACGAAGTCAACTTCAACAAAACCAAATGGGCTTCTGTTTTCTCTGGCTTGGACAGTGACCGCTACCAAATCGGTGCCAACAACATCAGTTATTCAGAAGACCGTGCTGGTAAATACCTCTATACCAACCCTTACGCTAAAAACCCAACCGTCTTGGTGGTTCGTAAAGGAGTGAATATCAAGTCGCTGGACGATATCGGAGGCAAGTCTACTGAGGTTGTTCAAGGTACTTCAACAGCCAAACAACTGGAAAAGTACAATGAAGAGCACAGTTCAAACCCAACAACTATCAACTATACAGATGGTACAATCCAGCAAATCCTAGCTAATTTGAATGATGGCCGTTCAGACTACAAGATCTTTGAACGTATCACAGTAGATACCATCATCAAAGACCAAGGTTTAGATAATGTCGAAGTGATTGAACTTCCAAGTGACCAACAACCGTATGTCTATCCAATCCTTGCTTCAGGACAAGAAGAGCTTCAAACCTTCATGAACAAGCGGATCAAGGAACTCTACGAGGATGGAACACTTGAAAAATTATCAAAAGAATTCTTTGGAGGCACTTATTTGCCAGACGCCAAGGATATCAAGTAAGTTCTGATTTTCTTTGCCCTAAGCAATTGGAAATAACTTACAACCCACTCATTAGAAAAAATATATTTTATATAAGGAGATTATCTCATGAAATTGAAAAAATGGTTTGGTGCAACAGCACTCTTGGCTGTAGCAGCATTTGGTTTGGCAGCTTGCTCGTCTTCAACATCAAAAAACGCTAAGTCAACAGACAGTGCAACAGTGACTGTAAAAGTTGGTGTGATGAACCTCAGTGATACAGAAGAAGCGCGTTGGGACAAGGTTCAGGAAATCCTTGATAAGGATAAAGCAGGTGTTAAATTGGAGTTTACCCAATTTACAGACTATTCTCAACCTAACCAAGCAGTTCGTGATGGCGATGTAGATATCAATGCCTTCCAGCATTACTACTACCTGAAAAACTGGAATAAAGAAAACAATGCTGACTTGGTGTCTGTAGCAGATACATATATCGCGCCAATCCGCCTTTACTCTGGTACTAAAGATGGCAAAAACAAATATACTGCTGTGAAAGATATTCCAGAAAACGGAAGCATTGCCGTACCAAATGACCCAACAAACGAAAGCCGTGCTTTGAACCTTCTTCAAGCAGCTGGTTTGATCAAGTTGGACGTGGATTCAACGAAGCTTGCGACTGTTGCTAACATCAAAGAAAACAAGAAAAACTTGAAAATTTCTGAATTGGATGCTTCTCAAACAGCAGCTTCTCTTACTTCTGTAGATGCAGCGGTTGTCAACAATACCTTCGTTCGTGAAGCTGGTATTGACTATAAGAGCGCTCTTTACAAAGAAAAGACAGATGAAAATTCTAAACTGTGGTACAACCTGATTGCTGCTAAGAAAGATTGGGAAAAATCTGACAAGGCAGATGCCATCAAGAAAATCATCCAGGCTTACCATACTGACGAAGTTAAAAAAGTCATTGAAGAATCTTCAGATGGTATGGATCAACCAGTTTGGTAAGATTTTATAGAAAATAATTGAAGATAGAAAGGGCGGGGAATGGATTTCTCCAGCCCTTTATCTGCTATTAGTTAGAGTTTTTATCAGCGGAGATGATTTAGCAATATTAAAACGCTGAGTCAAAGACTTACCTGACAGCAAGTCTTTGCTCTTTCGTGAATCATAGCAGATAATCTTTACAGAGATGCGATTAGTAGGAGTTACACATGCCTTTCTCAACTGAGAGTGAACAAATTAAAAAGTTTGAAAATGATGAGGTGGCCCAACACTATTTTGAGGTGTTGCGGACTTTGATTTCTAAAAAGTCTATCTTTGCCCAGCAAATTGGGCTCAAGGAGGTAGCTACCTATCTGGGAGAAATTTTCACTGCCGCGGGTGCTAAAGTGATGATTGATGACAGTTACACGGCTCCCTTTGTATTGGCAGAGTTTCAATCGGACAATCCTGAGGCCAAGACTATCATTTTCTATCACCACTATGATACGGTGCCGGCCGATAATGACCAGCCTTGGACTAACGATCCTTTTACTTTGTCGGTCCACTATGGTGTTATGTATGGTCGCGGGGTCGATGATGACAAGGGCCACATTACTGCGCGTTTGACAGCGGTACGTAAGTATATCCGAGAGCATGGTTCGCTGCCAGTCAATATCATCTTCATGATGGAGGGAGCAGAGGAGTCAGCTTCGACAGACTTGGATAAATATCTGGCCAAGCATAAGAAACATTTGCGGGGAGCAGATTTGCTGGTCTGGGAGCAGGGCACGCGTAATAATCTAGGCCAGTTAGAAATTTCTGGTGGAAATAAGGGTATTGTTACCTTTGATATGTCTGTTCGCAGTGCGGAAGTTGATATTCATTCTAGCTATGGCGGTGTCATTAATTCAGCTTCTTGGTATTTGATGGATGCTATCTCTAGCCTGCGTAGTGCTGACGGTCGGATTTTGGTGGAGGGCATCTATGAGCAAGTACAGGAGCCCAATGAGCGAGAGCTGGCTTTGATTGCCCAGTATGCTCTGAAAACACCAGAAGAGTTGAAGGAAATTTACGGCCTCCAGCTTCCAGTCTTGAAAGAGGACAGGCAGGAATTTCTGCGTCGCTTCTATTTTGAGCCAGCCATTAACATTGAAGGATTCGGTTCAGGCTATCAGGGACAAGGAGTCAAAACCATCCTCCCAGCATATGCATCTGCCAAGATGGAAGTGCGCTTGGTACCAGGCTTAGAGCCCCATGATGTCTTGGACAAGATTCGCAAGCAACTGGACAAAAATGGCTATGATAAGGTAGAATTAACCTATACACTGGGAGAAATGAGCTATCGTAGTGATATGAGTGCTCCTTCTATCCTAAATGTGATTGAACTGGCCAAGGATTTTTATCCAGAGGGCATCTCGGTGCTTCCGACATCGGCAGGAACAGGCCCCATGCATACAGTCTTTGAGGCTTTGGAAGTTCCGATGGCTGCCTTTGGCTTGGGAAATGCCAATAGTCGAGATCATGGTGGCGATGAAAATGTCAAGATTGCCGATTATTATACCCATATTGAATTAATCAAGGAGTTAATCAGAAGTTATGAGCAATGAAATTATCAAATTAGACCGTATTGATGTCACTTTCACGCAGAAAAATCGTGTCATCAAGGCGGTTGAAGATGTGACCATTCACATCAATCAGGGAGATATTTACGGTATCGTGGGTTATTCTGGTGCCGGAAAGTCAACTTTGGTGCGGGTTATTAATCTTTTGCAGAAGCCATCTGCTGGTCGCATTAATGTGGATGGAACAGTGTTATACGACAAGGAGACTGTCCAGCTGAATGCGGCTCAACTGCGGGAAAAGCGCAAGGACATTGGCATGATTTTCCAGCATTTCAATTTGATGGCTCAGATGACGGCCAAGGAAAATGTCGCGTTTGCCTTGAAGCACTCAACTCTGTCTGCTGCTGAAAAAGAGGAGAAGGTTCGCAAACTTTTAGAACTGGTTGGTCTGGAAGATCGAGCAGATAATTATCCGTCTCAACTGTCTGGTGGGCAGAAGCAGCGCGTGGCGATTGCTAGAGCTCTGGCCAATGATCCAAAAATCTTGATTTCAGATGAAGCGACTTCGGCATTGGATCCTAAAACAACCAAGCAAATTTTGGCCTTGCTTCAGGATTTGAATCAAAAGTTGGGGCTGACGATTGTACTCATCACGCACGAAATGCAGATTGTCAAAGATATTGCCAATCGTGTGGCTGTTATGCAGAATGGGAAATTGATCGAGGAAGGCTCAGTTTTGGATATTTTTACCAATCCACAGAACGAATTGACCCAAGACTTTATCACAACGGCAACAGGTATCACTGAAGCGATGGTTAAAATCAATCAACAGAAGATTGTGCAAGATTTGCCAGCGGATTCTGTCTTGGCGCATTTGAAGTATGCTGGTACAGTGACAGATACAGCCATTATCAACGATATCTACAAGCAGTATCAAGTTTCAGCCAATATTTTACATGCTAACATTGAGATTTTAGATAATGTGCCTGTTGGGGAGATGGTAGTCATTTTGTCAGGAAATGCAGAAAACCTTGCGTCTGCTCAAAGTAATTTACAAGCTGCTGGCGTAGAATTAAAGGTGCTTAAGGGAGGAATTTAGATTGATAGACTTGATTAAAACATTTTTGCCTAACGTCTATAAAATGGGCTGGGCTGGTCAGGCTGGCTGGGGAACAGCGATTTATCTGACCCTTTATATGACAATTATTTCCTTCCTGATCGGTGGGATTCTAGGTTTGATCGCTGGACTTTTCCTGGTATTGACAGCGCCAGGTGGTATTTTAGAAAATAAAACAGCCTTTTTCATCTTGGACAAGGTCACATCCATCTTTCGGGCAATTCCCTTTATCATTCTCCTAGCTTTGATCAATCCCTTCACACGGATGATTGTGGGGACAGGGATTGGTCCAACAGCAGCTTTGGTGCCACTATCTTTGGCAGTCTTTCCTTTCTTTGCCCGTCAGGTGCAGGTGGTCCTATCAGAATTAGACCGCGGTGTGATTGAAGCAGCGCAGGCAGTTGGAGCTAACTCATGGGATATTATCGGTGTTTACCTGCGTGAAGGCTTACCAGACTTGATTCGGGTGACAACAGTGACCCTAATCTCGCTAGTTGGTGAAACAGCTATGGCGGGAGCGATCGGTGCAGGTGGCCTTGGGAACGTAGCGATTGCCTATGGTTATCAACGTTTCAACCAAGACGTGACCATTTTAGCAACTGTTTTGCTCTTGCTTCTTATCTTCTTTATCCAGTTTCTGGGAGACTTCCTAACTAGAAAGATCAGTCATCGCTAGACGAGAGTGGGACAGAAATCGGTAATTCGTTAGAATTCGATTTCGTCGTCCCACCTCCGCACAGTTGAGTAGGGCTCGACAATCCAAAGACAATTTAGAGGCTAGGACTTTTGTCCCAGCCTCCTTTTGTCAGCTATCTTCCTTTGAAAAGTCTGAAAGTTTAATTTACATTCTATTTTCATAATGCTATAATAAATAAAGCTAAGTATAGAAAAATAGCATAATACATTACTTCTTGGCAGTGCTGGATTTTGCCCATGCCGAGGAAAGTTGCTTTAATAAACAATTAGTTTTCCTAGGAAGAAAGCTTATCAAGGATGCTAGATCTACAAACCTTGTTAGAACTTCCTCCTGTAGGAAGGATGGCAAAGCTTGAAATGCGCATTTGCACGTATCAAGGATATAGCTATCAATAGTTTTATGAAGTTTTAGCTTCACAATTAGAAAGGATTCGATAATGACATCGTTAACACTGAAAGAGTTGAAATGGACGGGAGTCTTTGCTTTGCTCTACTTTCTCTGTGTCGGACTAGGAGTACTAGTAGGGCACTTTTTTGACAATGCTGGCAATATGCTCTATGCTCCAGTATTTGCTGCAGTTTTTGGCGGAAGCGTTTATATGTTGCTACAAAGCAAGATTAAAAAATTTGGAGCGATCAGCTTAGTAGGCCTAATAATGGGAGGCTTTTTCCTCCTGTCTGGTCATTTTATGATTGCTGGTCTGCCGGGCTTGGTGTTCGGTCTCTTGGCGGACACGATTGCAGGCTTGGGCAAATACGAAAATAAATTCTGGAGTCTGCTTTCCTTTGTTTGTTTCTCTTTTGTCAATTCAGGCCCTATTATCCTCATGTGGCTAGCGCGTCAAGCTTATATTGATAGCTTGGTAGCGCGTGGTAAGACAGCAGAATACATCAATCGGATTTTGCTGCCGTTGGATTTTCCGACCATTGCCAGTTTTATCGTGATGGTAGTGGCAGGTGCTTTAATCGGTGGCTTGCTCGGTCAATATCTGGTAAAAAAGCGCAGTGCAAAAGCTGCCTCTCAGTCATAAAAAGTCAAGCCAGATGAAAGTTGCTGGATTTTCCTATCTTAGCTTGCTCAAGGAATTGTTCTGGCATAAGTTTGATCCAGAAATGCCCTAGCTTGCATGCTATATCTTTGAGAAATAGACGGTTATAAAAAAATCCTATGCCTCCGGCTCTAGCGAAAAGAGCCTAATTTTGGTAAGATTAGAAGACTTGGAGAATATCAGGCTCAAGGCCTGGGAGGAATAAGATGAACAACATATTAGTGCTGCAGTCGGACTTCGGTCTGGTAGATGGAGCAGTGTCAGCTATGATTGGAGTGGCTTTGGAGGAATCACCAACGCTGAAAATCCATCATTTAACCCATGATATCACCCCTTACAATATTTTTGAGGGTAGTTATCGTCTCTTTCAGACAGTAGATTATTGGCCAGAGGGAACGACCTTTGTTTCGGTCGTGGATCCGGGAGTGGGTTCCAAGCGGAAAAGCGTGGTTGCTAAGACCAGCAAAAATCAATATATCGTGACACCTGATAATGGTACTCTGTCCTTTATCAAAAAGCATGTCGGTATCGTAGCTATTCGTGAGATTTCAGAAGTGGAAAATCGCCGCAAGAATACCGAGCATTCTTATACCTTCCACGGGCGAGATGTCTATGCCTATACAGGTGCCAAGCTAGCTAGCGGCCATATTAGTTTTGAGGAAGTTGGCCCAGAGCTGAGTGTCGAAGAAATTGTCGAAATCCCTGTTGTCGAAACAAGGCTAGCGGATAATTTGGTCAGCGGAGCTATTGACATTTTGGATGTTCGCTTTGGCTCCCTTTGGACTTCGATTACGCGCGAGGAGTTCTGCACCTTGGAGCCAAGCTTTGGCGACCGTTTCGAAGTCACTATTTACAACAATGATATGTTGGTCTATCAAAACCAAGTGACCTATGGCAAGTCCTTTGCGGATGTTCGTATTGGTCAGCCAATTTTATACATCAATTCCCTCTATCGGGTAGGCTTGGCTATTAACCAAGGTTCCTTTGCCAAGGCCTATAATGTTGGTGTTGGTGCTCAATGGCACATTGAGATTAAACGTATAGAAAATTAAAGGAGAATATTATGAAAAAGAAATTGTTGGATACAAAGTTCACTATTAAAGAAGTTGTTGCAACAGGGATTGGAGCTGCACTTTTTGTAGTCATTGGGATGATTAGCATTCCAACACCTGTCCCAAATACCAGTATTCAGCTGCAATATGCGGTTCAGGCCCTCTTTAGTGTCGTTTTCGGTCCCTTTGTTGGCTTTCTGATGGGCTTGATTGGCCACGTTATCAAAGACGCTATGGCTGGCTACGGTCTCTGGTGGTCATGGATTATCGCTAGTGCCTTCTTTGGTTTCATTCTTGGTTTGTTTAAAAATCGCATTCGTGCAGCAGAAGGTGTTTTTGAAGTGAAGGACATCGTCAACTTCAATATCTTCCAGCTTTTGGCCAATGCTTTTGTCTGGCTCTTGGTCGCTCCGATTGGCGATATCTTGATTTATAGCGAGCCGGTCAATAAGGTCTTTGTGCAAGGCTTTGTGGCAACTCTGTCCAATGGAGTGACAGTTGCCGTAGCAGGAACCTTGCTCTTACTAGCCTACGCCCGTACTCAGACTCGCTCAGGCAGCCTTAAGAAAGATTAATCAAATTAGATAATTAAAGATTGGGAAAGTCCCAATCTTTTTTTGTACAAAATAAAAAACAAAATGTAATTTATATATTGCATTATTTAAAATATATTGTATAATGGATTTATGAAGACGAAAGGAGCGCAAATATGAATAAGAAAGGGAATAATCTGCTTACACTACTTATTTGTCTTGTATCGGCGATAGTTCTACTAGTAGTTGGCATGATTCAGAAAGATCAAACCTTTATCATAATCGCTTGTACTGATGTCGTCCTTGGCACTATTTTCTACGCCATAGGCGGGCAAAAGAAATACGAAAAGGATGGTGACTATGGCAAAAAATCTTAGGTTAAAAATGGCAAGGGCTGAGCATGACATGACCCAAGGCGACTTGGCTGATGCCATTGGTGTGACTCGTCAGACCATTGGGCTGATTGAGGCAGGCAAGTACAATCCCAGTCTTAGTCTATGCTTGGCCATTTGCAAATGCCTCGATAAAACGCTGGATCAGTTGTTTTGGGAAGAATAGTAGGAAAGTGAGAAAGAAAATGAAGGACAAACCACAAAAAGTCTATACAGACGAGCGGACTCTACAACTTGAGCGAAAATTAGGAAATGAAGTTGCATTTTTTGCGATTATCTTGCTCCTTATCTCTATTTTTATCAAAATCATGATTTGGCATGTGCCAGTAGAAGGTTACTTACCGGAAATTCTAGTTATTTTGGCTATGGAAATCTATGCTGGAATTCGTAGCTGGCAGTTGGGACTTGATATCAGACGCGACAAGCCATCTATTGGGCATAGGAGTTTCAGAAGTCGTTTGGCTAACGGAGCTATCTTAGCGATTGTAATCGTGGCTGTTCAGATGTGGAGTGGAAATTCAGCTCTTCGACCATTCTTTCGCCATCATCCAATTCTGCAATTTATTTTTATTGTAGCTTTGATAACTGCCTTTTCTAGTATATTTGATCAGTTGGTCAATTATTTTTATCAGAAGAGACAGGTTTTATTGGACCAAGAACTAGAAAATGATGAGAATTAGAATCAATGAATCTTTAACTTATAAATAAGAAAGTGAGAAAGAAAATGAAGAAGCAGCCTGTTATAAAAGATGAACGAACAGAAAAATTGGACGGCAAAGTTGCAGGAGAGTTAGTACTAGGAATGTTTCTCTTCTTAGCTATCTCTGTATTTTTCAAAGCCTATATCCTCCATCTAAGCTTGCTGGCCTATCTGCCAGAAGGTATTCTGCTTGTCTATATGCCTTGCTTCGTCGCGTAAGCCTAGGCGTTGATGTTCGCGATATGGTGAGAGAGGAAAAATGGCCAGAGCGATTTGGCGGTGGAGTCGTCTTTGCTCTCATTGTTATAGGCATTGATTTCTTTGGTCAGCGAGAAAGTCTGGCCAGCATGTTCAGCATTTTGTATCTGCTCAAGCTGGCTCTTGCAATGATACTGTTTATGCTTGGAAGCTTGACCATGGACAAGATCAGTCTTTATCTAAACAGTAAAGGTCAGGCAAAGCTAGATCAGGAATTGGAGGATGAAGAATGACTTGGTGGAAACGATTGATCTGGGTTGGCTGCGCTTTCTTAGCTTTGGGCTTGTATGTCCTCCCTATGCTGTTTTAGCAGGTAGCAATCATTTATCAATTTCCCAAACAGTGGACCATCGGTCTTGGGCTTTTGCTGATTTTCCTCACCTTGCTGGCCTTTGTCGTGGCAGCAAAGAAAACTGGCATCCTATCTCCATCTGGAAAAATTTTTCAAAAAGGAGATGGGAAGCGAATTGCTCTAGGCCTCTTAGGCATGTTGCTCATATCTGTTCTTGGGACGGTATTACTCCGGTGGTTACATGGAGAGGTGACGACGGCTAATCAGGCATCTTTGATGGAGGAGTTCCGAAGAGGGGATGTAATTTTATTGTCCATCATGCTTGGAGTTTTGGCGCCTATCGCAGAAGAAGTTATTTTCCGTGGCATCATTCCTCTAAAAATCTTTAAAGGCTATGAAAGCTGGGGCTATATCATAGGCGGACTACTCTTTGCGATATTTCATGGCCCAACCAATATCATGTCCTTTGTGATTTATGGTGGTGCTTCTGTGATTTTGACCTTGCTGGCTTATCGAACTCGGCGCTTGGAAGTCAGTATTGCAGTTCACATGCTAAATAACGGACTTCCTGCCATTCTTATGTTATTAATCCCTATTTTTGGAGTAGAAGTATAGGAGTTTGAAATGAAAATGAAACTTATCAAACGTCAAATTTTAGACGAACGGGAGGAGCAACTGGTCAACAAGGCTGGTATGGAGGCTTTTAGTCTCATGCTATGTGGCAGTTTAGCTTTATATATGGGTTCTGTAGCTATGAATGGGGGAGTCGTTCACTATCAGCCCTTCTTGCTTTTGATTCTCATCACTAGCTTTTATTTCATGTGTCGCACTCAGTATCTGGGAGCTAATTATTACAATAGTTTCAGTCTGACTATCTGGGGTGTGCTGGCTGCGACAGGATTTCTGGCCCTTTTGATTGCCTGCCAAAATTTTCAGCTCAATCATGCTATTTATCACAATAGTGTTTTTCACCCCATGTTTCTATTTGTTATTTTAATTACTTTTGTCATTCACTTTCCCT
The DNA here is from genome assembly GCF_003943465.1 of Streptococcus cristatus. Lineage (GTDB taxonomy): Bacteria > Bacillota > Bacilli > Lactobacillales > Streptococcaceae > Streptococcus > Streptococcus cristatus_C. The sequence continues at coordinate 25,949 of NZ_RJPR01000004.1, forward strand.
TTATGCTGCTGGTCAATATTTTATTAGAGAGCCTCAGCAAGTGGCAAAAGAAGCGCTTTGAGAAGTATTTGGAGGAATTGGAAAAAGAGGGCTAACCTGCTTTTCTACGTATAAATTCTAGCTCTGCTATTTTCCAAACAAATGTTTTGCCCAGTTTTTTCAATCAGGTTATAATAAATAGATGAATTAAAAAATTCAGAAAATTTATAGAGAAATGAGAGTTGAAATCTTATGGCAAAAGATATTCGCGTATTACTTTACTACAAATATGTTCCGATTGAGAATGCTGAGAAGTTTGCAGCTGATCATCTGGCCTTCTGTAAATCTATCGGTCTGAAAGGCCGTATCCTGGTAGCAGATGAGGGAATCAATGGAACGGTTTCTGGTGACTATGAAACCACTCAAAAATACATGGATTATGTGCACAGCCTTCCAGGCATGGAAGACCTTTGGTTCAAGATTGACGAAGAAAATGAGCAAGCCTTCAAGAAAATGTTTGTTCGCTACAAGAAAGAAATTGTCCACCTTGGTTTGGAAGACAATGACTTTGACAACGACATCAACCCGTTGGAGACGACAGGAGCTTACTTGTCTCCAAAAGAGTTCAAAGAAGCCCTCTTGGACGAAGACACTGTTGTCCTAGACACTCGTAATGACTACGAGTATGATCTGGGTCACTTCCGCGGTGCTATCCGTCCAGACATCCGCAACTTCCGCGAATTGCCGCAATGGGTTCGTGATAACAAAGAGAAGTTCATGGACAAGCGCGTGGTTGTTTACTGTACCGGTGGTGTTCGCTGTGAGAAATTCTCAGGCTGGATGGTGCGTGAAGGATATAAGGATGTCGGTCAGCTTCATGGCGGTATCGCGACTTACGGCAAGGATCCAGAAGTTCAAGGTGAGCTTTGGGACGGCAAGATGTATGTCTTTGATGAGCGTATCTCGGTTGATATCAATCATGTTGATCCAGTTGTGATTGGGAAAGACTGGTTTGACGGTACTCCTTGCGAGCGCTATGTCAACTGTGGCAATCCAGAGTGTAACCGCCGCATCCTGACTTCAGAAGAAAACGAAGACAAGTACCTCCGTGGCTGTTCTCACGAATGCCGCGTTCATCCTCGCAACCGCTATGTGACTGAAAACGGTCTGAGTCAAGCAGAAGTGATAGAACGTTTGGCTGCGATTGGGGAGAGCTTGGAAACACTAGTAGCTCAGTAATTTAATCGTGAAGATAAAAAACTTTAGATGTTTCAAGTGTCTAAAGTTTTTTCATTATTTAGTTGCAGATTAGCTTTTCATTATTCAGATTTCGATGTTTTGTCCCTTCTTTTTGATGTGATATAATGGGCTTAAATAAATGGGAAAGGAGCAAGTCTATGTCTAAAGCTATCATGGAAGAAGTGGCAGCCTATCTGCGTCAGCATGCAGATGAAGAGCTGAGTCTGACTGATTTGGCTCAGCATTTCCACTATAGTCCTTCCCATCTATCCAGAACTTTCAAGAAAAAGATGGGCTTTTCTATCAAGCAATATATGGAAGCTCTTAAGATGGAAAAAGGGATTCAGGAGATTGTGGAAGGTCGGCAAAATGTGACGGATACCTCTATGGAAGCTGGTTATGATAGCCTAGGCAGCTTCTCCAATACGTTTAAGCGGCATACTGGACTTTCGCCTAAAAAATACTATCAGGAATCAACCAAGGCTTATGATTTCATGGTCAAACAGCTGGATGAGAAGGGAGCTTTGTTGCATCAGGATCCCGACTGTAAAAGTGGCAATCGATTGACTGTGACGCTATCTTATCCTGAGGGGTATGAACCACGTATTAGTTGTGTCGGGCTTTTTAAAACCCGCATACCCAAAGAAGAGCCGGTTATCGGAGTAGCACTGAGTCAGGAGAGCCGGTTTATTTTTGAAAATGTACAGGATGGTCACTACTATCTTTTGGCCTGTGAATTGCTGGAGGATTTATGCCTAACTAAAAACTATGTCTTGAAGCATAACTTTCGCTGGGGCAGCGATGAGCCTCTCACTTTTTCAGGCGATAGCATCTATCAGGAGGAAATCAGCATGCGCAGGCCCTTGCCCAGCGATCCACCTATTACAGTTAATCTTCCAGTTTTAATCATGCGTTCCCTAGCCAAACAAGCGCAATTGAGAATAAGAAAATTTTTATCTTAATTGATAAACTGATACTAGAGATTTATTCTCAGATATAAAAAATTGGAGGAACAATAATGAAATTAGACGTATTTTTAAGTTTTAATGGTCAGGCCGAAGAAGCTTTTCGTTTTTATGCAGATCTTTTTCAGACAGAGATAAAGGGACTTGTACGAGCTAGTGAGATGATGGATCCAGCAAACCTTCCTGCAGAAAAACGGGATAAGCTTGCCTGGATTGCTTTAGATACAGAAAACTTGACCCTGAATGGTGAGGATGTAGGTGTTTTTAATGACCTATCTATTCCTAGCAATCATCAGCCTAATCAATGGTTGGTTCTGAGCCCAGATAGTAGAGAAGAAGCCAATGAGCTTTTTGCCAAGCTTGCTGAAGGTGGACAAATTCTCTATCCTTTAGAGGAACAAGCTTTCGCAGAGTTTTATGGCCGCTTGATTGACCGTTTTGGTATCGGCTGGGATGTGATGATGAAGTAGGGGAGAGCGATGGAATATAGTAAATCTTTGGCTCAACAGATTCGTACCATTTTAGCTACTGAACTTCCCCCTCATGTTTTTGAAGAAGAGGTAGAAGAGAAGAAGATGTTTGGTGGTTTGGCTTTTATGGTCCGTGGTAAGATGACCGTTACTGTGAGTTCGAGAAGTCAAGAGCTTGTCATGGTACGCATCGGTAAGGAAATGGAAAAGCAGGTCCTGCCTAAAAATGGTGCCAGTGTCACAGTGATGAAGGGCAGGCTTTATCATGGCTATATTGATTTAGATGGCGAAGGACAAAAGGAACTGCCTTACTGGATCAAGCTAGCCTTGTCCTACAATCAGGAGCTGACGCAAAAATGAAGTGATAGAGCGTTTGGCTTCGATTGGGGAGAGCTTAAATGAAGTAAGTCCTGCATAAAGAATCAAAAACAGTCCACTGGGGCTGTTTTTGATATGGAAAGATAACCTGTTTAGTAATGGGGCTCAGCGTTATGTATTTTAGGATGATGATATGGCAAGCTAGTATTTTTAGAAATAAATCTAGAAAATCTCTTATAGCTCTATTTTTCTAGTTATAGGTCTTTATTTTACATTCTTGTAGCATATGTTATAATATAACAAGATAATATAAGGATGTTTGCTTTATGAGTATTACATTTTCCATTCCAAATAAACGAGGTTTTCTAGGATTTCAGAAAGTTTTAAAAATCAGTGAATTGCTTGGATTTGTTGATGGACTTGAACCCCACCCTATACAGAAAGAGTTTGTGTACCTTGGACTAGATAAGCTTGCTCTATTGAAATGCTGGGTTCCTGCAAAGTCAGGCCGTTATATTGACTTGGAATATGATAAGACTCAACAAACTTACAATGTGCGGATTCTGACTCCTTCAACACTTGCTGATTGGTCTCAGGCCCTTACTTTGATTTCTAAGTTATCAAGTCGTTTGGGGACAAGCATCCGTGATGAACATGGTAGAGAATATAGCAGTTCAAGTGTCTGGGACTACCCTTATCAAGAGGACATAATTTTTGGCTTGGAGGACTTTCTAAAATCAGGCTATGAGCTTGTGTATCAAGATGGTATTCGGAGAACGCTTGCCCTGAGTCCACATCTGGTGGAAGGTTTCTTGAAGGCAGATAATCCTGCTCAGAGTTATAGCGATTTTTTCACCACTCGACAGTATATTGGTGCCTATGACGCTCAAAGTAAATTTTATGGAAGTGAGCAGAGTGAAAAAATTTTAGGGACCTATACGCTAACTGCTGGTGTTGATACAATCCTTCCTCTCGTACCTACCCTCGCACCAGAAGATACTGAATATATTGATGAATCAAAACTTAGCTGGTGCTGTAATCTGGTCGGATGTGATGATGCAGACCCGGACAATCTGGAGAAATTCTTTATTTACAAGAGAATTTCATATTCAGATTTTTTGGACAAGCTTCCTGAAAATATGACACAATTATTTGATGCTGAGAAAGTTCTTGTTTCTGCTATGACTTTTGCCCAAATGAAAGCTCTCTTTGAAGATTGCCAGGAGTTTGTTTTGTAGTCTTTGTTCATGCCAAGACTGGACTCAGCCAGTTTAGCTTCAGCTTCTATTATGGATAAATAATCTTTTTATGTGAAAATTCTTGTTCAGATTGACTGCCCTCCGATAGCTAGATATTAATCTAGCGCACGGGGGCAGTTGCTTTATCCCAATTTTTTGTTTTGAAATGCGCTTGAGCCCATCCTTGCTATAGAGCCTGCCTATATCCTTGGCTAGCTAGAAAATATGCAGGCGATAGTCAGTAGACCGCCTTTTTATGATACAATAGTAGGATAGAGTCAGTGGATGTTAGCTGGCTATTTTATGCTAAAGAAAGGGACAAAACAAGTCGATGATTCTTGAAGAGTTTGATCAAAACCGTAAGGCCATCATCAATCCAGAGGATTTGATAGAGCCTATTGAAGGCTTTCCGCAGACGGCAGTGTCCTGCTTTGCTCGGGAGACCTTTGCCCGAATGCTGGCGGATTTTGACCATGAGTTGATTACGACGACATCTATGGCCAACATTGAGATTCCTATTTATCGTGTCTTTGTGGATGGGCAGGAGCTAGCTCTTTTCAATGCTCCAGTTGGGGCTTCTGCTTGTGTGGCTATTCTGGAGGATTTGATCGCTTTTGGCATGAAAAGACTGGTTCTATTTGGGACTTGTGGTGTGCTAGACGAGGATATCAAAGAAACATCCATCATTATTCCGACAGCAGCCTTGCGCGATGAGGGGACTAGCTATCATTGCCAGCCGGCTAGTTCGGAGATAGCGGTCAATGTCGGCTTGCAGGATTTTCTGGTAAATTTCCTTGAGCAGCGAAGGATTTCCCATAGTTTGGGCAAGGTTTGGACGACCGATGGCATTTTCCGAGAGACTGCGGACAAGCTGCGCAGGCGAAAAGAGGCGGGAGCTATCTGTGTGGATATGGAATGCTCGGCTGTAGCGGCTTTGGCGGCCTTTCGTGGCATTCGAGTTTGCCAGTTCTTTTATGCGGCGGATCATCTGTCTGAGGAGGCTTGGGATATGCGCAATCTGGCTAATCATGCGGACTTAGACGAGAAAGACAAGGTGGCCAATCTGGCGATTCAGATCGCTCTGGCTTTATAGAAAAAACATGGAAAAACCAATTATTCAATTTGAAGATTTTAGTTTTCAATATCAGGCTCAGTCGGAGCCGACTTTGAAGCATATTAATCTGACCATTTATGAGGGGGAAAAGGTGCTGCTTATTGGGCCGTCTGGCTCTGGTAAGTCAACCCTAGGGCAGTGTCTTAACGGTATTATACCCAATATTTACAAGGGACAGGCCAGTGGACATCTCTTGATTAAGGAGCAGCCAGCTTTTGACACCAGCGTTTATGACAAGTCAAATCTTGTCAGCACGGTTTTGCAGGACACGGATGGTCAGTTTATCGGACTCAGTGTTGCAGAGGATCTGGCCTTTGCCTTGGAAAATGATATGGTGGCCTTGCCCTTGATGCGGGAGAAAGTCCTGCGTTGGGCCAAGCAGCTAGACCTAGAGCAGCTTTTGGACCATCGTCCTCAAGACTTGTCTGGCGGGCAGAAACAGCGGGTCAGTCTGGCGGGTGTCTTGATCGATGAGAGCCCAATTTTGCTGTTTGATGAGCCTTTGGCCAATCTCGATCCCAAGTCTGGTCAGGACATGATTGACTTGATTGATCGGATTCATAGAGAAGCTGCGACCACGACCATCATTATTGAACATCGCTTGGAAGATGTTCTTTATCGACCTGTTGATCGAGTTATCCTCGTCAATGATGGGCAAATCCTCTTTAACGGCGCGCCGGATGATCTGCTCAAGACAGAGCTTTTAGCGGAAAATGGGATTCGAGAGCCTCTCTATATCACAGCCTTGCGGCAGCTTGGTTTTGATGTGGCAAGTGCGACTCATCTGGCTGATTTGACCAAGCTGGAGCTTACAGGACTTTCTCAGAATCTGACCGAGCAAAAAGCAGAGCAGGTTGACAGTAGGCACGAAGCTCTTTTGGAACTCGATCATGTTTCTTTTGCCTATCAGAACGACAGACCTATTTTGCGGGATATTAGTCTGAAGATTTTCAAGGGTGAGCGGATAGCCATCGTTGGGAAAAATGGAGCTGGCAAGTCTACTCTAGCCAAGGCTCTTTGTCGTTTTATTGATACAGAAGGGGAGTATCGTTGGCAGGGACAGGATATCAAGGGCGACTCTATCAAGGAGCGAGCGGAGCGGATTGGCTATGTCCTGCAAAATCCCAATCAGATGATTTCAACCACAATGATCTTTGATGAAGTAGCTCTGGGACTGCGGTTGCGTGGTTTGGCAGAGGCGGAAATTGAAGAAAGGGTTCATGCTGTGCTCAAAACTTGCGGTCTCTATGAATTTCGCAGTTGGCCGATTTCAGCTCTGTCTTTTGGTCAGAAGAAGCGGGTGACCATTGCTTCTATCTTGGTACTAAATCCAGAGATTATCCTTTTGGATGAGCCAACAGCTGGTCAGGATCAGCGCCATTATACAGAGATGATGGACTTTCTCGATGAGCTAAACCAGCAGGGACACACGATTATCATGATTACCCATGATATGCAGCTTATGCTGGATTATTCGGATCGGGCCATCGTGGTGGTGGACGGCCAGATTTTAGCAGACCAGTCGCCTGCTCAGGTTCTGTCCAATCATGAGTTGATTGCAGCGGCCAATTTAAAGGAAACTTCGATTTTTAGCTTAGCTGAGAAGCTGGGAATGGATCCGTTAGCTCTGACTCAATTTTACATGCGAAAAAAGGAGGAAAGTCATGTTTAATCAACAGAAATTGATTGGCTACCATGCCGGAAAGACTTTTCTCCATGCTCTTTCTGGTGCTAGCAAACTGATCTTTTTTATCTTGGTTTCAGTGGCGGCCATGATGAGCTACGATACGCGTTTCCTCCTTCTTGTGGCTCTGGCTTCTCTGATGTTATTTCGAGTGTCTGAGATTCGGCTGAAAGATATTTCTTTTGTTCTGGCTTTTGCGGGAACTTTTGCAGCACTGAATATTCTCATGGTTTATCTCTTTGCCCCTCAGTATGGGGTGGAGATTTATGGAGCCAAGAATTTGCTCTGGACAGGCTGGGGAGCTTATAATCTCACGCTTCAGGAGCTCTTTTATCTCTTGAATCTTTTGCTCAAGTATTTCTCAACGATTCCCCTAGCGGTGATCTTTCTCATGACCACCCATCCCAGTCAATTTGCTTCCAGTCTGAATCAAATCGGCCTTTCTTATAAGATTGCTTATGCGGTCAGCCTGACCCTGCGTTATATTCCGGATTTGCAGGAGGAATTTTACCTCATCAAGATGTCTCAAGAGGCGCGTGGGCAAGAATTATCCAAGAAAGCTCCCCTTAGCAAGCGGGTCAAGGGCAATCTGCAAATCGTCATTCCCTTGATTTTCAGCTCGCTCGAGCGAATCAACACCATCGCGACGGCCATGGAGCTGCGTCGCTTTGGGAAAAACAAAAAGCGGACTTGGTACACCCAGCAAGCCTTCGGAAAACTAGACAAACTTGTAATCGTGGTGTCTGTCCTTCTACTAGGCCTCAGCCTTCTTCTTTTCGTTGTCAATCAAGGACGCTTTTATAATCCTTGGGCATAGGATCGAGGTGGAAAACGAGCCATGTTTGGATTGAGAGGATAATTGGTGCAAGAAAAAATAAATTTTAAATTTTATAAGGAATTAGTTTTTCCTATTTTTTGTGGTCTAGGGGCTTTCGCTTTGCTCTTGGCTTTGTCACAGACAGATGAAGTCGGGGGGAGAATGACCCTGATTTTAATCATCTTGCTAATGGCGATGAGCGGTCTCTTTACTTGCCTTGCTATAGTCAATAGGGAAAAGAGTTTGCGACGCTGTCAAGAACTTTATTCTCACTTTCCAGAGCTGGAAAAGGATCTTCAACTGATTTATAGCGACTCTCGTTATGCGCGTGAAAGCTTATCTCTCTATCTCTACAAGGATGCCATCATACGGGTGGATGCTTATTTCCAATTTCTCATGCTTTCTGATTTAGTTGATGTGACCATTAAGATTGAGGAAGTGCAAGAAACAAAGTATGCAAAAGTTCATCACCTGTATCTGTATTACAATCCAATGAGTTCTAACAAAGATATTCGTCTGGCTTTTGGACCTTATACGGATCAAAAATATATTGACTTATTACAGTTTTTAGATGTGATAAATCAAGTTGCTCCTTGGATTCGAATCTATAATGAAGCTGTGGAAAAATAATATGGTTTAACAAACATAAAAAACCAGGTAAATTTAACAGGCCTCCCAAAGAGTTAGATACAAAAATCTAACCTTTCGGGAGGCCTGTTAAAGTAGAATGCTTTTTGTTTGATTCAATGGACTTTACTCGTTTTCAGTTGCCACAAAATTTTGTTGGTAATTTTGCTGCTCTTGATAGGGATTTTGGCTAAATTGCTGATCTTGGTATTCTGTATTATTATAGGAATCATTGCTAACGAGTTCATATTTTGTAGGCTGACAATAAAAAATAAACAGAATAAAATGGCCAAAAAATGGGACCAAGTACAAAAAGAGAAGAGCCCAATAATAGCCACCATCTCGCAATCGTCGAACTTGAATGGCGAGAGAGGGAAGCAGAATTGCAATGTAATAGACAACTATCAGGCCAACAAAGGCGGTAGATAAGGCTCCTCCAGTCTCAGAGTTCAAAACCGTCTCAATCAGAAGAGCAGTACAAAGTATTAGTATCATTACTAAAAAATGGCAGAGAATTGGCCACCAAAATTCTGGGCGAGTTGAGCGACCGGTGAAATCCACATAGCCCTTCCAAAATTTTTTATATGCATCAATCATGTAGTAATCTCCTTAAATATTTTTATATATTCTACTATATTTAGCAAGAATTGGCAAGTTTTGGGGAAATAGCGATCTTTGGCCAGAACAAAATAGATGGCTAAATCAAGGTGTTTTATTATAGCCCTAGAAAAGAATTATGAACAAACTAAGAAGATCGTTTCTCAACCGATTTGATGAATAGAGCTGTTCTTTACTATTACTATCGTCGAAAGAAACTATGGAATAAAACCTATCGTCCTTATTTATTTTAAGAGAAGAAAGCCTAAAATCAATGTCAGTTCCCCTCTTTCAATCGCTAGGAAATATGATATAATAAAGTGTTATCAAAAAAGGTTTCATTAGCCTTGAAAGGATTAAAAATGACTACAAAACAACCATTTTATATTACAACCCCTATCTACTATCCGTCTGGTAAACTTCATATCGGGTCTGCCTATACGACTATTGCCTGTGATGTTTTGGCTCGCTACAAGCGCCTCATGGGCTACGATGTTTTCTATCTGACTGGTCTGGATGAACATGGTCAAAAAATCCAGCAAAAAGCGGAGGAAGCTGGTATCAGCCCGCAAGCTTACGTCGATGGCATGGCAGTTGGGGTCAAAGAACTCTGGAAATTGCTCGATATCTCATATGATAAATTCATCCGTACGACCGATGACTACCATGAAAAAGTAGTGGCTCAGGTCTTTGAACGCTTACTTGCTCAAGATGATATTTACTTGGGCGAATACTCTGGTTGGTATTCAGTTTCAGATGAGGAATTCTTTACAGAAAGCCAGCTTGCAGAAGTTTTCCGTGATGAAGCTGGAAATGTAACGGGCGGAATTGCGCCATCTGGACATGAAGTGGAATGGGTATCAGAAGAGTCTTACTTCCTTCGTCTAAGCAAGTACCAAGATCGCTTGGTAGAATTTTTCAAATCACAGCCCAACTTCATTACTCCAGACGGTCGTCTCAATGAAATGCTGAAAAACTTCATCGAGCCAGGCTTGGAAGACTTGGCCGTCTCTCGGACGACCTTTACTTGGGGCGTGCCTGTGCCATCAAATCCTAAACACGTGGTCTATGTTTGGATTGATGCCCTGCTCAACTATGCGACTGCTCTTGGCTACGGTCAGGATGATCATGTTAACTATGATAAATTCTGGAATGGCACTGTCTTCCACATGGTGGGCAAGGACATTCTGCGTTTCCACTCTATCTATTGGCCAATTCTGCTCATGATGCTGGATATTAAGCTGCCTGACCGCTTGATTGCTCATGGCTGGTTTGTCATGAAAGATGGCAAAATGTCTAAGTCTAAGGGCAATGTAGTCTATCCTGAAATGCTGGTAGAACGTTATGGTTTGGATGCTCTACGCTATTACCTCATGCGCAGTCTTCCAGTTGGCTCAGACGGAACTTTCACGCCAGAAGATTATGTTGGCCGTATCAACTATGAGCTGGCCAATGACCTAGGAAACCTCCTCAACCGTACCGTTTCCATGATTAACAAGTACATTGACGGTCAGGTGCCAGCCTATGAAGAAAATGTGACGGACTTTGATGGAGCTCTAGCTCAGGTGGCAGCTGAATCCATCGTTGACTACTACAAACACATGGATGCAGTGGACTACCCACGTGCTCTGGAAGCAGTCTGGACGCTCATCTCCCGCACCAATAAATATATTGATGAAACAGCTCCTTGGGTTTTGGCCAAGGATGAAGCTAAGGTCAAAGAACTGGCAGCAGTCATGAGTCACTTGGCAGCGAGCCTCCGTGTTGTTGCCCATATGATTGAGCCTTTCATGATGGAAACCAGCAAGGCTGTCCTCAGTCAACTGGGCTTGCCTCAAGCAGTTTCGTTGGAAAACCTAGCAATTGACCAGCTCCCAGCAGGTCTGACAGTTGTAGAAAAAGGGACACCAATCTTCCCTCGTCTAGATATGGAAGAAGAAATTTCCTATATCAAAGGACAAATGGAAGGAAACAAACCTGAGGTTGAAAAAGAATGGAAGCCAGAAGAAGTCGAGCTCAAACTTAACCGTGAAGCGATCAAATTTGACGACTTTGATAAGGTAGAAATCCGTGTCGCAGAAGTCAAAGAAGTTTCTAAGGTTGAAGGCTCTGATAAGCTGCTTCAATTCCGCTTGGATGCAGGAGACGGTCAAGACCGCCAAATCCTCTCTGGTATTGCCAAATACTATCCAAACGAGCAAGAACTGGTCGGTAAGAAAGTCCAAATCGTAGCCAACCTCAAGCCACGCAAAATGATGGGCCGCATCAGCCAAGGTATGATTCTATCAGCCGAGCACGGCGACCAACTGACTCTCCTAATTGTGGACGAGAAAGTACCAAATGGAAGTTTGATTGGGTAGCAATCTTTGCTCTAATGACAATCCCCCAGCAGCCTCCTGCTGGGGAATTTTGATGTATTATTCTCTTTGAGACCGCTTGACAAAAGGTATATATATTTATATAATTTTTATTGAAAAGATTTTAGGAGTTATATTATGAAAATAGTAAAAATTGCATCACTTGTTTTGTTGTTGCTTTTAATTGTCCTTCTTTTTCCGCTGAATCCCTATTTATCAGCTATTCTCGCTATAATTAGTCTTGGAACAGCATTTTTAATTCGGAGGAAATAGGATAATGAAAATAGTTAAAAATTTCATAAGAAAAGTTTTAGGAGCTAAGATTTACGTTTGGATTGTGGTAGCCGTTCTCGCTATCTTTTTTGTTGTTGCGAAAACTTATAATATCGTTGGATATTTCCAAGGGAAAAACGCTTCAGATGAACGAAGCCAAATCTACACGCAGATAACTCACTTGGAAAAAGTTAATGAAAGTGTTTTTTTGAATGTGGGAATTCAAAAAGTCGAAACGATTGAGAAAGATAAAAAAATACCTGGTACTAATATCAGTATTCCACTCTCTGTTAAGAAAGCAATCATTATTATTAATTATACGGCTAAATTTGGAATTAAGGAAGGAGTCAAGGTTAGGAAAATTGCTGAGCATGAGTATGAGCTGACTATTCCTAAATATGAAGTTGTAGGTGTAGAGGTTCCAGATAATCCCAAAGATCGATATAAACTATATGATACGAGTGGACAGTTGTTGAGCGGTTCAACAGAAAATATTGATACTGGAGAGCATGTTGCTAAAACTCTTGGCAATAAAGAACAAGAAGAATATCTTAAACAATATAAAAATCTTATCACAGAATCAGCCGAGAAATATTATAGAGCGATTGTAACTGGTATTGACCCAGAAGCTAAAGTGACCTTTAAAAATGTGAATAAATAGGAATCATAATTTTTTGAGTATTGTTACAGTTTAGCTGATAGTGAAATGTGTCGTTCTATCAAATGGGGAAAGCATCTTGCACATCATTGCAAGGTGTTTTTTTATATCCTATACCATATCGCTAGCCCTTAATTTGTTTAAAACAAACAAATAGTCATAACCACCTGTTTAACGGGTGGTTATGACTATTCATCATCTGTAAATTCTAGGATGTCTCCGGGCTGGCAATCAAGGGTCTGACAGATAGCATTGAGGGTGCTAAAGCGGATAGCCTTAGCCTTGCCCATTTTGAGGATGGAAAGGTTGGCGTTTGTGATGCCGATGATATCGGCTAGTTCTCCCAGTTTCATCTTTTTCTTGGCCAGCTGAACATCAAGATTAACGATAATCATGATAGCAGCCTCCTAGATAGTAAATTCATTTTCTTCAGCTATATCAATCCCCTTTTCCAGAATTTTCATCATCAGCCAAATAATCAGAGCGCCTAAGAGAGGTGTAAAGCTCATACTGGCGTTAAAAGAGAAGGGGAGGGCGATGGGATTGCCTGATGCAGCAACCTTAACGGAAAGAAAGGTCAGAGCCAGAAAGACTTTCCATGCCTTATCAGCTAGTTGCGTGTTTGATGAATCAAAAATCTTTCCACCAATCAAATTTTTGATGAAATTACGAGCAAGATAGATGAGATAAATAGTCAAAGAAGCTGTGAGAAGATTTATAACAAAGGCTAAAATGCTCCACCAATTTGAAAAATCAGCTGAGGGCAGAAATTGAACATTGAGCTTCATTCCCAACCTGTCGGAAAGACCGGTGTAAGAAATCACACTTAGGATAGTAAGAAACACCAGAATAGCAGCATAACCCACTATGATAAGATTCAGAAGATTAACGATATCTTTGAGCAAAGAATTATTCTTTAATTCAATCTTTTTCATGATGCTTACCTCTATCGAAAATCAGTCGGCAGTAGATTTTCTTTTCCTTTTATTCTTATTATAATCTATTTTTTATTGTATTTTAATAAAAATGTATCGAAAAACGATAATTTTTATAAAGGCAAAAAGATATCCTATAGAGACTTTGGTATAGATGAAAATTTTGATACAATATGTATTGAATATCAAAGTAACGAAGGAGATAATAATGAATCCTATGATTACGATTGTGGTGCTTGGGCTACTCTGGCTAGTCATTGTTTTTCCACTCTATCTTCACTACCGAAAAGAAATTTCTATTAAAAGTAAATCTACATCTTTAATATCAGGCAAAGTAGTAGGGTATAACAGTTTCATCTATAGTCGCCATGGTAAGCCACCTCAGGTAGCCTTGCCTATTGTAGAGTATACCGTTCGCGGCAAAAAATATCGAAAAAGACTTGAGTATAAACAGTTTATCCCTGCCTCTTCAGGAAAAATCCAAAAAGATGTCTTTTCAAGTGATTATGTTTACGGCTCGGATAGGAATCTAGACTTGAAAAAAATATTTCCCGTCGGCTCAAATATGGCTGTTTACTATAATCCTAAGAATCCAGAAGAGGCATATGTTGAGCGCTGCATCAGCAATGAAAAGTATTTTAAATATTTGTTTATCGGATTATCTATTTTCTTTCTCATTCTGATTGGAATTAATCTTTTCCGTATATTTTTGTAGTTTGAAAAGTCTATTTTTGGATATTGAGTGATAGAAATTTTATCTTTTTCAAAATCTGTTGAATTCAAATAGAGTAAAAAAGAGGATTGAACTCCTCTTTTTGGTTTCTTTATTTAAACTTAAATCCTTCATAGACCAGATCTGCCTTAGGATTGGTCTTTTTAAATTCGTTGGCTAGTTTATCCATCATCTTGACAGGTCCGCACATGAAGACGGTGGTTTTGTCGTCCAAAGGATAATTCTTGAAGTCCAAATAGCCAGAGACCTTACTATCAACCAAATGAAGGTCAAACTGCGGATTCTTGGCCGCGTAGTCTGTGAGGAGGTCTAGGTAAACAGCATTTTCAGCTCCAGTATAAGCGTAGTAGAAGCTGACTGGACGATTCAGATTAGGATTTTCACGGATATAGGAAATGAAGGGCGTAATGCCAATCCCGCCAGCAATCCAGATTTGTTTTTCCTGCCCTTGGTCAAGAATCATGTGACCATAAGCTTGGTCAATGGTGACTTTGGTTCCCTCTTGGATTTTGTCATAAATTTTTTTAGTGTGATCGCCAGAGTTCTTAATAGTAAAGTATACGATATTGTCATGGCCACCAGAGATAGAGAAAGGATGTGGCGCTTTTTCAAATCCTTCTTGGAAAATCTTGACAAAGGCAAACTGACCATACTGATAGTCTAGCTTTTGACTAAGCTGGATCTTCAACTCCACGGTATCGTGGTTCAGTCGTTTGACCTGCAGAATTTTTCCCAGATGGCGAAAGGCCAAACTTTGATAGAGGAAGATAATGTAAAAGCCAGAAGCTAAACCTATGATAGCGTAGAATCCGACTACGAAACCTAGTAAGGTCGGTGTTAGGAGTCGACCGCCCATCAGCATATAGGCGTGGAAGAGACCAAAGATATAGGCCAAATAAACAAAACGGTGAATCCAGCGCCAAGCCTCATATTTGATGTGCTTGCCAAGATAGGCCACCAGAACAATGCTGACAAATAGATAGATGCCGACGTTCCCAAGCTGGGCTGCCAGATGAGAGCCCCAGAGACTGCCACCCATAGCAACATTGTGGAGAGCAAGCAGGACGACGGAAAAGATAGCTGTAAATTTATGATAATCATACATCTTTTCGATACCATGGAACCATTTTTCCAAAAGGGCGTTCCGAGTCGCAAGTAAAAAGGTCAGCGAAAGAGTAGTCAAGGCCAGACCGGGTACAATAAAGGTGGTCATTCCAGCTGAAGCCCAAGCATAGATGGTCAGGATTATGCTAACAGCAATAAGGGCGATTCCTTTGATAGATTTCATGATGGTTTCCTTTCTGATTTTTATCACTACTTAGTTGTAAATATATTTGTTACATTCTAACAAAGAAAAAACAAGCTGTCATGAGACTGCCTGTCCATCATACTACATGTTGCGTCCAATTTTAGAGAATTAACTTGTTAGTCATAATAAAACACTCCTGAATCTAGTTTTCTAGATTTTGACAGGAGTGTTTTTCTTTTATATTAGAGAGTTTCCAAGTGCTGTATTTATAGCTTATTGCTCATCGGGTTTATCTGTTTGAGCGAAATCATTGCTTGTAAAAGGAAGATTCTTAGTGAATTCGGATAGATTTTCCTTAACCTCTTGAACAAGTTTGCTAGGCTTCAGCAGATTCATGTCGTCTTTCCAAGACTGGTAGCGCATGTCTACCAGTAGTTTGGCGAGGCGCGACAGCATTTCCCGCTCCTGGTCTGTGAGAGCATTGGCATTTTCAAAAACAGCTAGGATTTTGTTGAAATTTTCCAGCTTGGTGAGGTCATTGATGGAGCTGATGCCAGCATCTAGGATGAGGCCGAAAAAGAGGTCGAAAAAGTCTTTTAGTTCGTCATCAGAAACGCTATCTACCCAGTTTTTCAGAGTTTTATCTACTTGAAGGCTGTCTGGATTAAGGTTGTCCAGTAGGACAAAAGTCTGGCCACTGATCTGCCAAGTGAAGGTATCGTGCTGGGCCAGAGCCGATAGCTGTACTTTTGACAATCTGAGCCTGCTTGGGCGTTTCGAGCATCATTCCGACGATAGAGCCTTGCGGAATGTAGCGCTTTATCTTGTCTGAAATAGTCTGGTAGCCTTGACTGGTGATGACCGAGTGATTCAGTCCAGGAGCATCATAGCTGTAAATGCTCTGAATGCGCTCTTGATACTCTGGCTCGATCTGACTAGCAGCGTAGGAAGCTAAGTTGCCGCCCTTCGAGTGGCCCGTCAGGATGAACTGCCCAGGCAGAGCATCCATGGCTTTTCGCAGATAATTGACCGCCGTTTTTTGAGCTGGGACCTGATCCATATAGGTCATGTGGAAGTCCTCTTTCCAGCCGATAATGGAATCATCAGTTCCGCGGAAGGTTAGAACATAGCTATCAGGCTTGATTTTGAAAATCATAGCTGCAAACTGCTTTTGGATATCAGGATCAATATCATTGACATAGCCCATAAGCTTAATATTTTTAAAACGGGTTGAGCTAGCTACCTTTTCTAAAAGTTTCAGACGATTTTTAGTCACCAACATGGACAAATCCTGGGGCACTTTTTCAGCAGCCTCAAACAAGCGGCAAGTACAATCAGGGGACATCTGGTCAGACACGATCTGGTCAAAAGGCAGATAAGTTATCTCGGTCAGCATCAGCATATCCAGTTCATTAAAGGGGGTATCGTAGATACTGTCGTAAGCTACTTGGTCTAGGTAATCAAAAATTATTCCCATATTTATCTCCATATTCTATCTTCTTCCAGTATAGCATAAGTGGGGCAGGTTGTCAGAAAGGAAAAAGAAAAGAGCGGAACTCTGAAGATGTCCTTCAGTATTTCCAGCTCTTTTGATCTAGTAAGCCTTACCGATGAGGATGGCGTAGATAAAGAATAAGGCAAAGCCAAAGAGGAAGATCAAACCAAGGATGGAAAGACCTTTTAGCCATTTGCTCAGATGTTTATTCTCGCTCGTAACGAGGAGATAGTTTAGAAGAGCAAAAAATGGAGTAGTCAGGAAGGAAGCAATCATGGCAAAACGAAGCATGAGAGCCACACTACCTTGGAAGAAGTAGATGATAACGCCACCGATAATAGCTGTAGCGGTCATCCAGATATGCAGAGTTTTTTGAGAAGTCTTCTCTTCATTGAGAAGGAGGCGTAGGGATTCAGCGTTTACACGGGAATAGCCATCGATAACGGTAATAACTGTACCAAAGATACAGAGAAAGGCGATGAAAGTAATCAGAATCCGTGACCAGTCGCCAAGAACAGATGCGTACATCCCAACGAATTGCTGGATGTAGGCAGCACCAGCATCTTGAACTGCTTGGCCAGTTGGATACTGGATAAGAGCGCCCATAGCGACGAAGAAGATAGCCAGAATGGCCGTACCGATATAGCCAACATTAAAGTCAAAGAGACCGTCTGTGACAGAGATATTGACAGATTTTCCTTTCTCAGCAGTCCAGAGGGAGTTGATTGCTGAAATCTCGATTGGAGCTGGCATCCAGCCCATTAGAGAAACGATGAAAGGCAAGGCAGCCATTTGCCAAGGTGTCTTTTCAACGAAGTCTGCTCCGTACTCAGGATGCTTGATAATGGCAACGATGACTGCAATAACGGTTGCAAAGGTTAGAGCGGACATGATCCATTTAGCAAGGCCATCGAGGAACTTGTAGCCACCAAAGAGTAGCATTGCCCAGATCAGGATGATGAGGATCAGAGACCATTGAGTAATACTGAGTCCAAGGGCGTTTGGAAAGGCGCTGGCGATAATGGCAGCACAGAGAATCCCAACCCCTGCTGTATTGACCAAGGCGGAGAAGACATTTAAAACGAAGAAGATGCCCAAGTAGACTTTTCCTTTTTGGGCATAGCCTTCAACCAAGCTGTGACCAGTTTCTAAGGTGTACTCAGCACCGAAGCGAAAGAAGGGATATTTGAAGAGGTTAGCCAAGATGACCAGTCCCATCAAAGCCCAGCCATACTTGGCGCCTGCTTGAGCAGAGGAAACAATGTGAGAGCCACCAACAGCAGCAGAGGCCATGAGGATCCCAGGACCTAGGGCTTTTAGTTTAGACTGCCAGGTAGATGTCTGAGTTTGTTCTAGCATAATAATCTCCTTATTATAAAAAATGAATTTTCAGACAATTCTGAATGTAGTGTTATTTTATCTTTTTACTATACTTTTGTCAATACTCCTTGAATTATTTCTTGAAAATTTCTGAAAATAACGTAAATTTCAGACTAAAAAAGTCTCTGTGATTTAAGGGAGAATTTGATATAATAGCAGTAAGAAAAATGAGTGAGGAAATGGAATGCACAAGATTTTACTGGTCGAGGATGATGCGGTCATCCGTCAAATGATCAAAAAAATGCTGGAGCAATGGGGCTATCAGGTTGTGGCGATTGAAGATTTTATGCAGGTTTTGACAACCTTTGTCAAGGAGGAGCCCCAGCTGGTGCTGATGGATATTGGCCTGCCCCTCTTTAACGGCTACCATTGGTGCCAGGAAATTCGGAAGATTTCGACGGTACCGATTATGTTTCTGTCTTCGCGCGACCAGTCCATGGATATCGTCATGGCCATCAATATGGGTGCAGATGACTATGTGACCAAGCCTTTTGATAATAATGTCTTTTTGGCAAAAGTTCAAGGCCTGCTGCGACGTTCGTATGAGTTTGGGACGGATCAAAGCCTTTTGGAATATCAGGGCGTGATTTTAAATCTTAAATCCATGGATTTGGTCTATGAGGGCGAGCTTGTAACGCTGACCAAGAATGAATTTCAGATTTTGCGGGTGCTCTTTGAGCATTCTGGCAGCATTGTGGCGCGTGATGACTTGATGAAGGAGCTCTGGAACAGCGATTTCTTTATTGATGACAATACCTTGTCCGTCAATGTTGCCCGCCTGCGCAAGAAGCTGGAGGAGCACGGTCTGAAGCATTTTATTGAGACGAAAAAAGGGATAGGATATGGTTTGACCAATGGACATGCAGGATAAATTTTTCTTTTTGAAGCATCATCTGTATTCCCGTCGCTTCATCTTGATGCTCTTGCTGATTGTATTTTCAATTATGGGGATGTTTGCCTTTATTTTTGAAGACGGGCGCAGCCTGCTAGAGTATCAGCTGCTCTTAGCCTTTCTCCTCGCTAGCTTTTTCTTGGGAATGGATCTCGCTAGTGCCTATAAGGAATATCGCAACCAGCTCTTCTATGCCTCAGGTCGGCCTCAGACTGCCTTAGAGGTTCTCCTTTTTGAGAAACTGGCTCTTTTGGAAATGGACAAGAAGAACCGTGCGATTGAGGAGAGGGAGAAGCTAAATGACCTGATGGACTACTATACGCTCTGGGCCCATCAGATTAAGACGCCTATTGCGGCTAGTTCCTTGCTGGTCGGAGAGATTGAGGACAAGAAGGTCAAGAATCAGCTGGAGCAAGAGCTTTTCAAGATCGAGTCCTATGTCAATATCGTCTTGCAGTACCTTCGTTTGGAGAGTTTCCACGAGGATTTGGTCTTGAAAAAGGAAAATATTGAAGACTTGGTCAAGGAGATTGTCAAGAAGTATGCGATTTTCTTTATCCAAAAGGGCTTGAGCCTCAATTTGCATGATCTGGACCGAACCATCATCACAGACAGGAAATGGTTTGTCGTTATTTTGGAGCAAGTGCTGTCGAATAGTCTGAAATACACCAGCCAAGGCGGGATTGAAATTTATTTTCAGGAGGATAGGCTTTATATCAAAGACAGCGGTCTGGGCATTCAAGATGCGGATTTGCTACGCGTTTTCGAGCGAGGTTTTTCGGGCTATAATGGTCGCCTGACCCAGCAGTCATCTGGCTTAGGACTTTATCTGTCCAAGAAAATCGCAGATGAGCTGGGGCATCAGATCAGTATTGCTTCGCAGGTCGGCCAGGGAACGACTGTCATGATTAGTTTTTCAGAGAAGAAGATGATATTTGAATAAGGCATTCTTACAAATTTGTAAGGTTGGCCAGTGAAATTGAAAGGTTAGGTTATGGTACCGACCTTTCTTTTTTTGTAAGATAGATGTATAAAGAAGACAAGGAGATATGAAATGAAAACAAGAGGATTAAATGCTTTCCAACTCAAGCTTTTCATGGCCTTTTTAATGGTTTTTGATCATATTGGTAAGATTCCAGGGCTTTTGCCGACGGGCTGGGACGGGATTTTTCACCTGCTGACTCGCTGTGTAGCTGCTTGGTTTGCTTTTAGCGCAGTAGAAGGCTTTCTGCATACGCGCAACCGCTTGGCCTACAATGCACGCTTGTTTATCTGGGCGGCTATCATGCAGCTGGGCAATACCATCCTGACCATGCTCTTTCATAGCAAGGGGATTCATCTTGAGAATAATATCTTTCTCAGCTTAGCCTGTGGCGTTCTGGTGCTTAATCTTGTATTTGGTCTTTCCAAAAATAGTGAAGAGATTATGGATGAGAAGCGCTATTTTCGGATTGGAGCGGCAGTCTTAATCGGTTTGGCAGGAGTTTTTTTGACAGAAGGCGGCATGACCATTATTCCTTTGATGCTGATTAGCTATATCTTCCGCAATCAGCCTGCTCTCAGAACTTTTTCTTACATGGTCTTGGCTTTTCTGCTCTTCTGTCTGAGCATTGAAATCTACCCAACCATGGGAGCCACCCTTTCGATGATGCTCTACAATTCAGACTGGGCCTTTATTACCGTCTTGCCCTTCCTCCATCTCTACAATGGCGAGCGAGGCTATAATGGCAAGTGGGGCAAGTATTTCTTCTATATCTTTTACCCAGCCCATCTCTGGATCATCGCACTGATTGCTTATCTAGTGCAGAGATAAAAATATTGGCATTTAAAAATTAGTAAAATATGGAAATAAAGCTGTTTCTGTATTAAAATGGAATTATAGAAAAGGAGATCATGATGACCTTATTAGATGTACAACACGTGAAAAAGATTTATAAAACTCGCTTTCAGGGCAGCCAAGTGGAGGCGCTGAAAGACATTCACTTTACGGTAGAAAAAGGCGAATATGTCGCCATCATGGGTGAGTCAGGTTCTGGGAAATCCACCCTGCTCAACATCTTAGCCATGCTGGACAAGCCGACTGAGGGCCGCGTCTTTCTCAACGGAACTGACACAGCAACCATCAAAAACAGCCAGGCTTCCAGCTTCCGCCGAGAAAAATTAGGCTTTGTCTTTCAGGATTTTAACTTGCTGGATACATTATCGGTCAAGGATAATATTCTCCTACCCTTGGTACTCTCTCGTCGTCCCATTACCGAGATGATGCAAAAGTTGGTCACCACCTGCAACGAACTGGGGATAAATAAACTCCAAGAGAAGTTCCCTTATGAAATTTCCGGTGGTCAGAAGCAGCGAGTGGCAGTAGCCCGTGCTATTATCACTGAGCCTGAGATTTTGCTGGCAGATGAGCCGACAGGAGCCTTGGATTCCAAGTCTTCGGCAGCTCTCTTAGATGTCTTTGATGACATTAATGATCGCGGCCAGACCATTCTCATGGTAACTCACTCGACTTCGGCGGCTAGTCGGGCCAAGCGGGTGCTCTTTATAAAAGACGGGATTCTCTACAATCAAATCTTCCGCGGCAACAAGACCGAGCGGCAGATGTTCCAAGAGATTTCCGATACTCTGACAGTCATGGCAAGTGAGGTGGGCAATTATGTTCAAACTAACGAGTAAACTGGCTTTATCAAATCTGATCAAAAATCGCAGTTTGTATTATCCATTTGCCTTGGCAACGGTACTGGCAACAGCGATTTTGTATAGTTTTGTCTCACTGGCTCACAGTCCAAATATGGAAACTTCTTATGGTGGTACAGCAGCTCGCATGACTTTGCAGTTTGGTATCCAAGTCATTCAGATTGCCGTCCTTATCCTTATCACCTATGCCAATAGCTTTGTCATGAAGAACCGTTCGCGTGAGCTTGGTGTCTATAGTGTGCTAGGGATGGAGAAGCGTCACTTGCTGCTCATGACCTTCTTTGAACTCTGTGTCTTTTATCTGGCTACAGTCGGTCTGGGTATCTTGTCTGGCCTAGCTTTAGATAAGATGCTCTATGCAGTCCTTTTGAAATTGATGGGAATGCCGGCAGTTCTTGCCTCGACCTTCCAATGGCAGAATGTCTGGATGACTCTAGCTAGTCTGGGTGTCGCTTTTGCGGTGATTTTGTTGCTCAACTCTACGCGTCTTCTACGCTATAGCTCTCTTAACCTAATGAAAGAAAAGAAAGCTGGCGAGAAGAAAGGACGCTTCCTTTGGGTGCAAACCTTGCTGGGGCTCTTGCTCATGGGAGTGGCTTATTACATGGCTTTGACCGTTACCAAACCTGTCGCTGCTATCGGCAATTTCTTTGTAGCTGTGATCATGGTTATCCTAGCAACCTATCTGCTTTTTAATGCCGGTTCGATTACACTATTGCAATTTCTCAAAAAGCGCAAAGGCTACTACTATAAAACGCAGAATTTCATTTCTGTTTCCAATCTCATCTCGCGGATGCGTAAAAATGCGGCAGGATTGGCAACCATCTCCATTCTATCTACCATGCTCCTTGTGACTTTGGTTGGTACAATCAATATCTATGTTGGAGGTCAGGATTATATTACTACCTTGCATCCAAAGGATTACAATGTTAGCGTCGTCTTGCCGAAATCAACCGAGCAGAAGGAGGCTCTGTTGGATAAGGTTCAGCAGGTCGCTCAGGATACAGGTCTGAAGAAGCCAAGCTATACTACCTATCTCTATCAATCAGCCTTCATCATGAAACTAGCTGGAAATGATATCACGGTTCCAGCGCAAAGCGAGCTGGATTCGGATCCAAGTATCTTGACCAAGTCTGCCGGCACGATTACAGTTATCAATCGTCAGGATTATGAACAAATGACAGGGAAAAAGATAGACTTGGCAGATGATGAAACTCTTGTCTATGGAAAAAATGTTTCCTTAAATAAGGATAAACCTCTCCGAGTAAATGGTAAGGACTGGAAGATCAAGCAGATTTTACCGTCGAATTTCACGCATGGGGAAATCCCTAATCCAAACGACGTGGCCATGGAGCAGGGCCTCTATATGGTGGTCAATGATAGTAAAGAAGTAGGACTAAATGTTGCACACTATTACTACATTGGAGTTGCTTCAGAGACTAAGGGCAGTAAGAAATTTGTCGAGCAAGTCCAGCTGGGACTGAGGGATACTTTGGATCAGGAACAGGCCCAAGATGGCAGCTACGCAATGGCTAGTGATCGTCATAGCGCAGAAAAGAGCTATCAGGAACTTACTGGAACCTTGCTCTTCATCGGTGTCTTCTTATCCGTTATCTTTCTTCTAGGAGCTGTTCTTGTGATTTACTACAAGCAAATCTCTGAAGGCTATGAGGACCGTGATGGCTTTATCATCTTGCAAAAGGTTGGTTTAGATGAAAAGCAAACCAGAAGTACCATTCGCAAGCAGATTTTGACTGTTTTCTTCCTACCTCTCATCTTTGCTTTTCTACATATAGCAGCAGTCTTTCATATGCTGCGCTTGATAGTTGCTCTATTGGGAGTGACCAATCTTCCTCTCTTAATCCAGACAACACTTGCAACTTGCGGCGTCTTCCTCCTGACCTATATTTTAGTATTCTTACTAACTTCTCGCAGTTACCGCAAGATTGTCGCCCGCTAAGAGCAAATCCCTGACCTCTGGTCGGGGATTTTTTAATGTCTGGAATTTTACCACTCATCTCCCTCATTTTACCGCTTGTCCAAAAAGCCGAGATTTTTTAAAAAAGACTTGCTATCATAGTCTCAGAAGTTAAGACAGGAGAAAAGAACATGTTAGTCCAAGTAAAAAATCTGACCAAAGTTTATGGAGACAAGGTAGCAGTTAATGGCCTGAATTTAGAAATTGAGGCAGGTAGTTTTACAGCCATTTTAGGGCCAAATGGAGCAGGAAAATCGACAACGATTCAGATGTTGATTGGACTTTTGCAGCCAACATCAGGACAAATCACTTATGCAGAACAAACCAAGCTGGGTGTGGTCTTTCAAAATAGTGTGCTAGATGCCAATTTGACAGTAATTGAAAATCTGCAAATTCGTGCCAAGCAGTACAAGCAGGTGGAAACTGGTAAGATTGAGCAATTGATTGAGCAACTGGGGCTGACTAGTTTTGCCAAACAACGCTACGGGACGCTTTCTGGTGGACAAAAGCGACGGGTGGACATTGCCCGTGCGCTGCTCAATAGTCCCGACTTACTTTTTCTGGATGAGCCGACGACAGGCCTGGATATCCAGATTAGAGAAAGAATCTGGAAGCTACTCAAAGACCTGCAGCAGAAGGAAAAGATGACCGTAGTTTTGACAACCCACTATCTCAATGAAGCCGACGACGCAGATAAGATTTATATCGTAGACCATGGTCAAGTCACCGCGCAAGGCTCTGCTGACCAGATCAAGGAGCGCTATGCCCGCAATGTTTTGCGAATTCTGACCCCAGATTCAGAGGACTTGAAGGCTGCTTTGCCGACTAGCTGTGAATGGGAGCAAACCAAGGAAAATGAGTTTTTCTTTTATCCAGAGACGACGAAGGAAGCCTTGGCTTTGCTGGGCCAGATTGGCTCCTATATTGAACAATTTGAATTCCAACCCGGAACCATGGATGATGCCTTTATGGCTCTGACAGGAAGAGAGGTACGTTAAATGTTAATGTTGATCAAACGAAATTTTTTGCTCTATTTTCGCAATCATAGTGGGGTGATCCTATCTCTCTTTGGAGCCATTATTCCCTTTGTTTTATATCTGGTTTTCCTAAAGAACAACATGAAAGGCTCTTGGTCAGACAGTAGCCATGCGACGGAACTGCTCGACTTTTGGTTGATTAGCGGAACACTGGCTGTCACCGCCTTGACAACTACTCTATCAGCTTTTTCGCAACAGACCGAAGACCGAGAAAGAAAGGTGACTGCCGACCTCTTTATCACAGATTTAGGGCAATGGGGCTTGCGGTTTAGCTACCTAATCAGTGCCTTTGCGATTGGCTTTGTCATGCAGGTCTTCATGTTTGCTGTCATGCTGACCTACTTTATTCTAGCGGACAAGATTTCCTTTGACTGGGGGCTTCTTCCCCAGCTGGTCGGCCTCATGATGCTCAATAGCTTGCTGGCAAGTCTCCTCAATGCGCTAGTTGTTCCTTGTTTCAAATCGGTGAATTCCTTGGGACAGTACGCGACGGTCATTGGTGCGGCCTCTGGTTTTCTAGTGGGAACCTATATTCCGATTGGGACTCTGCCCAGCCTTGCCCAAAATCTCATGAAACTGACTCCCTTAACCTACATGGCTTCCCTCTTCAGACAAGTCCTGATGAAGGATTCTCTGACAGAAGTTTTTGCTGGTCAGGGTCAGCTCCAGCAAGACTTTGAGAAGCTCCTAGGTATCCGTATCGAATGGCAAAAGCTCTTGACAAGCCAAGAAACATACTATATAGTTGGAGTAGTGCTCACGGTAGCAGCCCTGTTCTGGCTAGGTCAAAATTGGCTGCTGAATCGACGGATGAGCTTCAAGTAAAGAAAGTAGGAGGCCTAGGTTTGCAGACAAGATTTGAAGAAGATGCTCAGATTTCTTCCCAAGACCCGCTGGTCGTCGTGAAAGCGGATCAGTTGGCTGGCGAGGCCAAGACCGTCCTAGACTATCTGGAACACTATAAGGCTGGTCCAAGTGGTGTCCTGCCTATTAAATCGGATGATAAGCTGGTCATGCTCAAGACGGAAGACATTATCCTGGCTGATATCAATCAGACAACCCTGATGATTTACAGTACCGAGGGCATTTACACAACGACAGAAACGTTGACTCGTTTTCAAAATCGTCTCAATAGTCGCAATTTCATTCAGGTGTCGCGGCATGCAGTCATTAACATCGATCATCTGGAATCCTTGTCGGATAGCTTTTCGGGTAATATGACTGCCAAGCTAAGCAATCAGCTCAAAACCGATGTCAGCCGCCGTTATGTCAAGCTGCTTATGGACTATTTGGGAATTTAGGAGGAAAATAATGACCTTTAAAAAAATTCTAATCGGCATGCAGGATGGTCTGAGAACAGGTAGCTTGGTCTTTCTGCTGGTAGGCCTGTTCTCAGGAAAAACATTTTTGTTGACTCCTAGCTCTATTCTCAGTGTCCTCCTTGTCAGCGCCTTGATTGGAGTAGCAAGCTATATCTTTGATGCGACAGATCGCTTTCCATTTCCTTTCCTACTTTTCTGCCACTTTGTAGTGACAGCGACCATCGTTTGTCTAGCTGTGATCTGCAACGGCTGGGGGACCATGCTTTTCGGCTGGTTCTTCTGGCTAAACTTTGTGTTGATTTACCTCTTGGTTTGGTTTCTTATCTCCGTTGATTCGATGATCAAAACCAAGAAAATCAACGAGGCCTTAAAAAATCGTAGAAAACACTAATGTATCCAAGATGCAAGCAAGTTTTATCGAGAACTTGTTTGTTTTTTTATTTAACAAAGGAGCTATTATCTCAAACTGCCGTCTTCCTTTCAAAGTATGATTTCTGCTTTTCTTGACAAAGATTTTAAAAGTGTTATAATTTGAATGAATAGAAAATTAAATTCATTCACAAAAGGAGAAGGTCATGGACAAAAAAGCTGAATTATTGGCTGAGGCTAGGCAGGTGTTTGCTGAGAAGGGCTATAAAAAGACGAATATTTCAGATATTACCAAGCGTGCTGGCATGGCTGTTGGCTCCTTTTATAAGTATTATGAGTCCAAGGAAGCTATTTTTTTAGAGGTTTATGTAGCTGAGAATAACCGCATACGTGAGGAAACCATGCAGCGCGTGGATTGGCAGGGTGAGCCAGAGGCAGTCGTTGAGCAGCTTTTTGCAGTCACTTTTGAGTTGATTTCGCCTAATAAAATTTTGGCTGAGTGGACCAAGCCGGGCATTTCTCAGATCTTGCACGACTACTATAATCAGGATGCTGGCCGTGCGGCCAATGCTTTTCACCAGTTTCTGATTCGGACTTTCAGCCAGCGTTTGCAGGAGAAGGGCTTTTCACAAAAGGAAGTCGCCCAAATCATGAAGGCTTACGATTTGATCTACTACATTGACATGCATGTGACAGAGCAGGATTTTCCAGGTTATTTTGAGAGTATCGAGACCTTGGTGAAATATTTTTTAAAGGGAATTTTTGCTAAATAAGAATTTCCTTTTCTTGGAAGATGACGTGAATGAATTTATCAAAATATTCATTCAGATAAGGAGGTGGATTTGTGTGATATAGAGCGATGGAGAAAGCAAATTAGAGGAAAATATTTTTTTGAGAAGATGTGAATGAATATTATAAGTTATTCATTCAAACAAGAAAGTGAGGAAAATGATGATGAAACAAGGTGGAAATCTATTGAGTGGAAGGACTATTTTGGGAGTTTGCCTAGTTGTGATTGGTTTTTTGACCCTTGGTTATGGCGGTGTGGAATTTGGCTTTGGCCTAAGTTTAGGCTTTCAGTCTTTTTTGATTGGTGGTCTCCTTTGTATCTTGGTTGGATTGCTCGTGATGTCAGGAGTAGCAGTAGCTGTCAAGCTGGTGGTCTTGGCCTTGACGGTGATCAGTATCTTGCTCTATATTCACAGTATGCCTGATTTGGAAATTCTCTTACAACTGATATCGGATGTAGTGGTTGTAGGCTTTGCTGCTTTTCTGGCAGTGCTTTTGTTGAGAAAGTAGGAGGAAAAAATGATTATAGTTTATGATTCAGTAACGGGTGTTGGGAAGCAATTTGCAGAATTGCTGGGTTATCCGACACAAAGCATCAAGGAAAAGTTGGAAGAACCTTGTATTCTGATTACGCGAAATGCTGGGGCTGGGAAAATTCCTTGGTCAAGCAAACGCTTCATCAAGAAACATTCAAGCCTGATTAAAGGCTTTGTCAATAATGGAGATTCGGTGAAGCATGGACAGACCTTCTGCGGGGCTACACCTTTGATTATCGAAAAATATGGGCTGCCGCATATCTGCGATATTGACAGAGGTGGCAAGGAAGAAGACATCAAACTTGTGCAGGAATACCTAGCTAAATTCTAAGAGTGGATGATTTATATGATAAATCTATAGGAAAAGGATGGGTGATAATCACTCATCCTTTTTAAGATGACAAAAATGTAAGTTTAAAGTTTAAAATGAAAGGTTATTCGATGGTAGTGGGACGGGGAATTTTATATCATATAGGTGTAAGGAAAAACAAATCATAAATAATATCCAAATAAAAGGAGGCCCACTATGAAAACAAATCTCTTCAACCATAAACAAAAGACACCAAAGGCGCAAAAGATTTCTAAGGAAGAAATCGAAAAAACCAGACTGGGCTGTGCATCAAGCCAGTATTATTTCTGGTTACAATATAGTCATTAAGAAGCAGATGCAGTGAAGGGGCTGGAGAGTGGGACAGAAATCGGTAATTCGTTAGAATTCGATTTCGTCGTCCCACCTCCGCACAGTTGAGTAGGGCTGTAAAAGCTGATGAAATCAGCGTAGTAGAGCCCACTCAACCACTGCGTCTTGCTCGACAATCCAAAGACAATTGAGAGGCTAGGCCCTTTTTCCCAGTCCCACTGCCTTTTTGTCCAAACGGAATTGAAAGTTTAGGGAGGCAAACTGGGAAAACAACCCAAATCATACGGCCCTTTCCCTTTAATGAAAATCAGGTATTTCCATAACTAGAAGACCGCTAAGTGACAAAAATGTAAGATTAGCGTCCAAAATGAAAGATTAGCTTATGGAAACTTATCGGGCTTTTCGGTATGATAATAGTATCGTTTTTAGTTTGCTTTCAGTAGGGGCAGTGGCTCAGGTAATCTTGGAGCAGAGCCAGCTAATAAAGCATTGGAAGCTAAGTTAAATAACCATTTTACACATAAATAAAAAAAGAGGTTCAAGTATGACATTATTAGATGTACAACACGTGAAAAAGATTTATAAGACTCGCTTTCAGGGCAGCCAAGTGGAGGCACTGAAGGACATTCATTTTACGGTAGAAAAAGGCGAATATGTCGCCATTATGGGTGAGTCTGGCTCTGGGAAATCCACCCTGCTCAATATCCTAGCCATGCTGGACAAGCCGACTGAGGGTCGCGTCTTTCTCAACGGAACTGACACGGCAACCATCAAAAACAGCCAGGCTTCCAGCTTCCGTCGGGAGAAATTAGGCTTTGTCTTTCAAGATTTTAACTTGCTGGACACCCTATCGGTTAAGGATAATATCCTCCTGCCTCTGGTGCTCTCTCGTCGTCCTATTACCGAGATGATGCAAAAGCTGGTTGCCACCTGCAATGAGTTGGGGATTAACAAGCTACAAGAGAAGTTTCCTTATGAGATTTCCGGTGGCCAGAAGCAGCGGGTAGCAGTAGCCCGCGCCATTATCACAGATCCTGAGATTTTGCTGGCGGATGAGCCGACAGGAGCTTTAGATTCTAAGTCTTCGGCAGCTCTCTTAGATGTCTTTGATGACATTAATGATCGCGGCCAGACCATTCTCATGGTGACTCACTCGACTTCAGCTGCCAGTCGTGCCAAGCGGGTGCTCTTTATCAAGGACGGGATTCTCTACAATCAAATCTTCCGTGGCAACAAGACCGAGCGGCAGATGTTCCAAGAGATTTCCGATACTCTGACAGTTATGGCAAGTGAGGTGGAAGCTCATGCTTAGATTAACTAGTAAGCTTGCGCTTTCTAACTTAATCAAAAATCGTAAGCTTTATTATCCGTTCGCTCTGGCGACCTGTCTAGCTATCGCCATCTCCTACATCTTTTTCTCCCTGACTTTTAATCCTAATTTAGTAAAAATGACGGGGGCAAGCGCCGTTTCTATGGTGCTATCTTTTGGGATGGTGATTGTCAGCATCACGACCAGTATTATCGTCTTTTATGCTAATAGCTTTGTTTTCAAGAATCGCTCCAAAGAGCTGGGGCTCTACAGTGTGCTAGGGCTCAATAAATTCCACCTCTTTGTCATGGTGGTAATTGAATTACTGGTATTTGGTCTGGTCACTCTTATCCTTGGACTAGGGATTGGACTCTTATTTGACCAGTTGATCTATGCTCTCTTGCTAAAAATCATGGCGATAAAGGTCGTCTTGGTGTCAACTTTTCAGCCTGCTGTCGTTATCGCGGTTGCTGTTTTCTATGCTTTTGTCTTTTTCTGCTTGATGATTAGCAATGGTCTGCGCCTGAGAAAGCTTGATGCGTTGCAATTGGTCAAAGAGAAGAATAGCGGAGAAAAGAAAAGTCGCTTTTTATTCCTACAAACGCTACTTGGACTGGCAGCCTTGGCATACGGTTACTTCCTTGCATTAGGAGTGACCAATCCTTTATCAGCAGTCTTTACATTCTTTGTCGCGGTGCTCTTTGTGATTCTAGGCACCTATCTACTCTTTAATGCTGGAATTACAGTCTTTCTACAATTTTTGAAAAAGAGGAAGTCCTATTATTACCAACCTAATAACATGATTTCCGTTTCCAACCTGATTTTCCGCATGAAGAAAAATGCGGTGGGGCTAGCGACAATTGCTATCCTATCAACCATGGTTTTGGTAACCTTATCTGGCGGAGCTAATATCTATGCCGGTGGTGACTACATGCAGAAAGCTATGTTTCCTCATGATTTTAGCATTCAAGGAAAAGGAACCACAGGTGAGCAGATGGACCAAGTGCTGACAGAGTTTGTGAATGAACAGCAGTTACCAGTCACTAAGAAAGGTGTCTATCCATACTATACGATGGGAGTGACAAGTCGTGCTGACAACCAGCTCGATATCAACGCTGCTGCTCAAAAATTTGTCACACCGAAAACGTATATTTTGGCTATTTCAGAAGCGGATTATCAAAGTATGACGGGGAAAACTCTTGATCTTGGGGATGATGAAGTGGCACTCTACCAGCAAGGCGTGAAGTTAGATTCCAAGCAAGACTTACAGCTGGCTGGTCAGACCTTTAAAATCAAAGAGGAACTCAAAGAAGACTTTATCTTTGGTCATTTACCTGATCAGATGAACATGATCGTTCCAGAGAAAATCTACATGGTTCTTAAAAATCCTGACCAAATCTTCTCTGCAATGACGGATAAATATGCTGTAAACCTTAATTATTATGGTTGGCTTGATACAAAGCTGTCAACGGAAGAACAGCGTAATCTGAGGGATGCTTACCAAGAAAAATTGAATCAGTTTAATCAGACCTTGCCTGAAAATCAAGCAGTCTATGGTTCGGTAACAGCTTTTGATAAGCAAGAAATCAAAGGCATGCTGGGCGGCATGTTCTTCATCGGTATCTTCTTGTCGATCGTCTTTATGCTGGGAACCATTCTCATCATCTACTACAAGCAGATTTCAGAAGGGTACGAGGATCGGTATCGCTTTGTGATTCTACAAAAGGTCGGTCTGGATGAAAAGCAAATCAGGCAAACCATTCGGAAACAGATCTTGATTGTTTTCTTCCTGCCGCTGGCCTTTGCCTTTATCCATCTGACTTTTGCCTATCATATGCTGAGCTTGATCTTGTCTGCTCTTGGTGTTCTTAACTCAGCTCTCATGTTGGCTGTGACACTGGGTGTCTGTGCAATCTTCTTTATCAGCTATGTGATTGTCTTCATGATTACTTCCCGCAGTTATCGTAAAATTGTCTCTATGTAAGAAGTTGGGGTTTCCCAGCTTCTTTTTTGCTTTCTTTGCCCGTTGAAAAAGGGCAGATAAAAAGAGACTTTGGTAAATCCAATAATCTATGATATAATAAACCATCTATGCTTTGGAGGGAGATTTTATGAATATTTTTCGAAAAAAAGATGTCAGTAAAAACAGGACGGGAATGCGGCGGCATCTGAAGCTGATGGATTTGATTCTTTTAGGGATCGGTGCCATGGTTGGTACAGGGATTTTCACGGTTACAGGAATTGGTGCGGCGACTTATGCTGGTCCAGCTCTGATTGTGTCGATCGTGATTTCTGCCCTGTGTGTCAGCATCTCTGCCCTGTTTTATGCGGAATTTGCCTCTCGAGTTCCAGCTAATGGCGGAGCTTACAGCTATATTTACGCTGTTTTAGGAGAATTTCCGGCTTGGCTGGCTGGTTGGCTGACCATCATGGAATTTATGACAGCTATATCAGGTGTGGCTTCTGGCTGGGGTTCTTACTTGAAAGGGCTTTTGAGCGGCTTTCATATCCAGCTACCGACAGCCTTGAATGGCACATTCAATCCAAAAGCAGGTACTTATGTGGATCTGTTGCCTATTCTGGTTTTGGTCTTTGTGACAGGCGTAGTACTTCTAAACTCAAAAGCAGCCCTGCGCTTTAACTCAGCCTTGGTCGTCCTCAAATTCTCAGCCTTGGCTCTCTTTATTCTCGTTGGGCTTTTCCATCTTCGACCTGAGAATTGGTCTAACTTTGCGCCTTTCGGTTTTGGTCAGATCTATGGCGGTCAGACGGGGATTATGGCTGGAGCTTCTTTGATGTTCTTTGCCTTTCTGGGCTTTGAGTCGATTTCTATGTCTGTGGATGAGATCAAAGAGCCTCAAAAAAATGTGCCACGCGGCATTGTCCTTTCCCTTGGGATTGTGACCATCCTCTATATCTTAGTAACCTTGGTCTTGACAGGATTGGTACACTATACCAAGCTAAATGTTCCAGATGCAGTAGCCTTTTCACTTCGCAGTATTGGACTAGATTGGGCTGCCAATTATGTTTCTATCGTAGCGATTTTGACTCTGATCACGGTCTGTATCTCCATGACCTATGCCTTGTCTCGGATGATTTATAGTATAGCGCGTGACGGACTTTTACCGCGGTCTTTCAAGGAATTAACTGCTACTAGCCGTGTGCCTCAAAATGCTACTATCTTAGTGGGGATTGCCTCAGCTATTTGTGCGGGTATCTTTCCTCTTGCTAGTATCGCCTCTTTCCTCAATATCTGTACCTTGACTTATCTGATTATGCTGGCCTTTGCCATTTTGAAGTTGCGTAAGGAAAAGGGGCAGCCCAAGGCAGGAGAGTTTAAAACTCCGCTAGTGCCTCTAACTCCGATTTTATCTATTATCATCTGCCTTTCCTTTATGACTCAGTACACGTGGGATACTTGGTTGGCCTTTGGAATCGCTCTTCTTTTGGGAATTTTGATTTACTTTGGCTATGGTTACCGCCATTCAGAAATAGAAGTGAAAGAAAAATAGTGTAAAAAAGTTGTTCTGAACAGAACGTAGAAGGAGAAAAGAATGAAGAGTTTTAACCTAACGAAAAAGAAGAAAGTTTGGCTGTTTGCGCTTGCTTTGCTTGCCCTTATCTTACTAGCCATTGTAATTAATATCCAGATGAATCAACCTGAACATATGAGTGCTGACTATGTTGGGCTTTGGAAGTCAAGATGGCATGAGGAAAATAAAGACTGGCTCTATCCTCTGAAAAATATCTGTCTTGTCATTTTAGCGGTTCTAGCTGGTTCTGGTCTCATGATTGCGTTTTCCAAGAGTGAAAGATGGAAATAAGCTCTTGAAAATGAGGCAATCCAGCCCGATGATCTAACAGACCAGCCTTTAGAAGAGGCGGAATCTTGGTTGAAGGGACAGATGGGAGAATAGTTTATTGAAAGCAGTCAAAGAGACTGCTTTTCTGCTATAATAAAGAGAAGAACGAGGTGACAAATGATTCGTAAAGTAAAACTAAGAGATGCTGCAGCCATTCAGCGGCTCAATGATGAGTGTCTGGGCTATGATTTCGATAGGGAAGCGACGGAAGCGCAACTGAAGAGGCTGCTAGAGAATGACCAGCATTTGATTTTGGTTGCTGAAGAAGACGGACAGGTCATAGGTTACGCTCATGCGGCTAGCTACGACTGTCTCTATTTCCCGTCCTTGCTCAATCTCTTGGCTTTGGCCGTCGCTCAGGATTTTCAAGGGCAGGGACATGGCAGAGCGCTGATGCAAGCTTTGCGTGAAGAGGCAAAAGAGGCAGGCTACACAGGAATTCGGATTAATTCAGGCATTTCCCGCTCATCAGCCCATGAATTTTATCGCAGCCTCGGCTGCAGCGAAAAAGCAGACCAGAAACGATTTTATTGGGAATTTTAGAGAAGGGAGGAGTAGATGATGATTGAACTGCTAACCCAGCAGCATGCTTTGGAAATTGCTAACGACTGGCATTACGAGGCGCCCTATGACTTTTATGATATGAAAAATGATTTTGAGGATTATGAAGAAGTAATCTCTCCAGAAGCGCGTGGAGACCGTTATTATCAAGTTATGCGCGATGGGAAACTCTATGGATTTTTCTGCTTAGAGCAGAAAGGAGAGCGAACTTTGGAGCTTGGTTTGGGGATGAGGCCGGAGAACTGCGGAAAAGGCCAGGGCGCAGCATTTCTGCAGGAGATTCTGGACTTTATCATAGCAAATTTTGCGCCCCAAGTCCTAAGCCTATCTGTGGCTGACTTCAATCACCGAGCCCAGCAGCTGTATCTCAACATGGGCTTTGAAGTGGTGAGGCGCATTCCGCAGGAAAGCAATGGCGATATTCACCTCTTTGTGGAGATGGAGAAGAAGCTTTAACTTACCTATGACTGCTAACAGCAAATTTGTAAATGATTACCAATAAACAAAAGGAGAAAATCATGACATTTGAAGAAATTTAGAAAAACCATGATTTTATATATTCTTTAGTGTCTCTTTACAGTGATTTATAGCGGTTTATAGCAAGAATACCCATATTAGTTCATCTTTGATATTCTTCAGGAGTCCACAAAAAGGTGAACAAAAAAGCCCTCAAAAAGGGCGCAAAATTAAATGAGTTCAGCAGGCAAGAACTAGCACCCCACAAGGTGCTTTTTAATTACTTGTGGAGTTGCTGATAGATATATTATATCATGAGGTGCATGCTTTGTAGAGTTATAACCTCACAAAAGCCCCTAGATTTTTTCTAAGGGCTAGCTATAAGAAAGGATAGGCGGGACCGCCGAATGTCGCCCGCATTTCTCGACCCACTAGCTAAGTGGCGCGTTGGAGGCGGATACTTTTCAACCTCTATCCTTTATATCTCGATTATATCATATTTCCTCTTAATCTAAATCTGTGAAGAATTATTCTTATCCTTATGTCCATATCGGCCGTAAAAAGCATACTCCTTTTCTTAATTGTTCCGTGAAAAAATGTATAGTGATGGTGTGAAGGCCGTAAAGAGTAGAGGGTAGGCCCATAGCCCCTGCCTTTGATGTTATTAATCTTTTATTACTCTCGATATTTGCAGTCCTCTTTGTTCGCTCCTTGTTCAATTAAAAAATGAAAATCTTTCTTGGTCTACTCTCGGCTCGATCGTGCGTAGCTTCATCCTCACGATAACTGGAGGAATGTGTAATAACTTGTCAGTACTAGGTTGTTTTTATAAATATCCTTAGTCAATGGGTAGCCTTATAGCTAAAAAATCAACTTAAAAGCCTAATAATACCGCATTTCTTTCTGCTTTAAAATTTTCAAAAAGGGAATTTTTCGCACAGAAAAGGCCGCGTCCTTTAAAACTGAAACAATATAGCCCCGTTCAAAAAAATAGGGGGTAATTTCCGAACGTTGAACAGTATAAGTGATAGCCTGAAGCATTTGGCCAAAAGGCAAGCAGCGAAAGAAGTTGCTTTGTTAAGTAAGTTTAGAAGCTCTATCATCCATGAGCTTAGCAAGCTTCTTTATTCCTGAACTCTTTATTCTGTAAATTGTAGTTTTTGACTTTTCTATCTCGTCTTCGATATTCCAGATTTCCAAGTGATTGACATAGGACATCCGCAATACTGACCTTTCAAGAGGATCACTCAGCTTGTCAATGAGTTTAGAAGTTTCTGAACGTTCCTTGATTAGATTGGAAAGTCTGTTTTGTATATCTTCTTTCAACTTTAAAACATAGACAAGTTCATTCTCCGTATTGTTCACTCTACTAGTCTGGACTTTGGTTTGTGTCAGAGTTGATTTTTTAAATAAACCTTGATCTAAATACTGAAGTTCTAACTGCAAACTCTGAATCTCTTTATCTAACCATCTAATACCTTCTAACTTTACTTTTACTTGCTCTGGTGTCATGCCTTAGCCTCCTCTTGTGGTATAATAAATCTATCAAATCTATACCAAGGAGTCAGTCGCAAGGCTGGCTTTTTGCTTGCTATTCTCTCTGTTTTTGTATATACTTGATATATACAAGCAAAGGAGAAAAGAAATGAATACAGTAAAAACCCGTAAAGTTGGGAACTCTCTGACTGTGACCATTCCAAAGTCGCTTGATGTCCCGGAAGGTCAAGAAATGGTCGTTTACAAGGGCGTTGATAATGTGATTGTCCTAGCTCCAAAGATTGCAGATCCATTCTCTGAAGTGGCTGATCTCCGTATGGAAAATGACTTTGAAGGGGTGAAACTACTTGACAGCGAAATCTAACTATATCCCAGAAAAGCAGGATATCATCTGGATAGACTTTGATCCATCTGTCGGGCGTGAGATACAGAAGCGCCGCCCTGCTGTGGTGGTATCTCGTAAGGAATACTCAGAACGCACTGGCTTCGTTGCCGTCTGCCCTGTTACGCATGGCCAGAAGAAACTAGAAAAGCTAGGCTTGCTGGTTCCTGTTCTATCCTCTGAGGTAGACGGCTCAGTGAATCCGCTCCAGCTTTATACCTTCGACTTTCGAGAACGTCAGGCGCAAAAAATCACCACCATGGACACACCGAGCTTTCAGAAGGTTGTTCAACTCTATAACTTCATTTTTGAAGCATGAATCGATCAAGCTAAGGCGGAGCGCCTTGGCTTTTTGTATTTTAGACGACTGGCGGGTTATGTCCATAATTGTCCATGTTTGAAAGCATGTTGTAAACAGATAAGGCGAGATATTTGTTCCTTCTCTGATTGATAAATGACAGGGGATATTTTGCATTTTCTCTATGTTCGCTCGAGCTTTGATCACGCGCAGCATAACCTAAAAACTGGTATTTTTTAGAGCTTTAGCTATTCCGTTTAGTTGCCGAGAAGCTACCTCAATCTACCCAAACCATTCAGCCAAAGACTATCCCCTTTTCTAGTATAGTTCAGGAACTTTTGATAGTGCTTATAGTACCTAGCGCACTTCATATACTTTGGTCGTTCAGGAAAAGCGTCAAACATATACCCGCCACGTTTAGGACTCCAACCCGGTTCTACCTTTCTAGCCTCTCTCAGTGCTCTCTCCCAATAGTATTGACAATCTGTCTTACTGCGGTTCAGGGTTGACTTATGTATTTTCTGGCATGATCCGCAACCATAGAGCAAATATCGTTTATAAAGTATTCTACACCGCCGACCACAAATAGGGCATAGAAAGAAGTAGCGATAGCCTCCCTTAGTCCCTGGTATTCTATCTAAATCAAAGTAGTCTTTGCCAAGGGTGATACATAAATTATCTAAGTCTATTTCTAGTTTCCTGCCGTCTAACTCAGCTATGCCATGGGTTAGATTTTTAATTTTCAATGGCTTTATAAATGTCTCTACAGCTATTGATTTTATAGTTTCCATCTGCTCCAAATACCTATATATAGAAAACCCAAATCTATTGGGATAAGTAGCAATTAAGCCACAAAAAGAGGCACTGCCCCTTTTGCTGCTATTCTTCACTGAGTAAGCCGCTTACTACCACATTACGGATAAACTGAGCTTGTTTTTCTTTGGGCAGTTGCAAGGCTTCAAGTAAAGACTCCAGAGCTTGCTTGTCTGTGCTTGCAATCAACTTCTTAATGATATTCTGGAACTGCCCTTCTAGGTACTCGCAAAAATGGATCCGCTGTGCTTGTGTTGGCTGCACTGGTACTGGTGAGCTATCTGCAATCAGTAAGAAGCAGGCTTCCGCGATTTGGGCGAATAACTTTGCACGCGCTTCAGGGTGTCTGTATAATTCATAGGCGTTTATGCTGGCGTCTTCCATCTGGAGCTTCTCACCTAGTTCAATCAGTTTAGGCGTATCTGCAAGACATACTGGTGTTGCATCCGCCATAAAATCGTCACGTTTGCGATTGAGTTCCTCCAGTTCCTGATCTGCCTGTTCAAAGTATGCTGGTTCTGTCATGGGCTTCCTCCTTATTCTTTATATAGGACCAGTAGCCCCAATGTTGCACTCAAATTCTCATAGTCACCCTCAGTTGCTTCAGTGCATTTTACATCCACAACTTCAACACTTGCCATAAAGTTATTGATTTGAGCTTCGAATTCCTGCAGGCTTTGCTTCTGTTGCTGATAAAATATCTTGATTTTCATTTTTTTAGCTCCTTTTCTTCAATTTGTTACCTTCTTTAGTGATTTTGTTACCTTCTAGGTAACATACTTTAGCCTTACTGCCACAAGGCTTTAGGTCGTTTTGTTACCATGTTGACCTTCTTTTGAAGTCCTTATCCCTTATATATAAATACTGCTTTTTTCTCTATATAGAGAGTTAAAAAGAAGGTAACAAGGTCAACATAAAGGACATAAAATTAGTAGTATCAAGGCTTTAAGATGTTGACCTTCTTCAAAGCAAGGTCAACAAGAAGGTCAACAAATTTTGTAAAAACCCAGTCGTATCAATGGTTTAGAGCATTATGAGAAGGTCAACATTATTCTTTTTTAGTTATAGCGTGATTTACTCGCCCCAGTTTCGGTCTCTCAAACTCCAACGGATCTAGTTTATCAAAATCTTCAATCCTAACACGAGCTTTTTTAAGTTGATACTTATTAGGTGTTAACTGTTGTAAGTGTCTTATCGTCTCTTTTCCTGCCCCGTAAACATTTGGCTTAGGTATTCCCATATCTTCAGCATAATGTTTCAGAGATCTGGTCATTATAAATACAGGCACTACGTCCAGCTCATGCCAACCTTTTTCCATGTATTCATGCTTAACCCATGAAAGTAAGTAGTCATTATCCTCTTGGTATTCTTCTAACAGGTCTTTGACTGCTTGAGGTTCGATAAAGTGAGTAAATGGCTCTTGATTGATAGCTTTGTATAAGGCATATTCTAGGACGTCCTTATTTGCTAAAAACTCGTTTTTTATCCAAGGCTTTTCCTTTTCCCCGTTAAAGTCAGCGTTAAAAGGGACGATCATAATTCGACGATACCAGCCTTTAGTCTTGTTGCCTCCGTTGGGGATATAGTTGCCCGAAAAAATATTAAAGAGCTTAAAAGTAGCCTCAAAAGCTGGCCGCCCTTTTGGATTGACTAGCACGGTGTCCCCGCTAGTGATACTCATTAGATCAGACGGATTTTTTAAGTATTCGTTTGGGGCTTCGTCTCCAATATTGCAAACTTTACCTACTAGCGTTTCCAAGTTATGCTTTTCAGCAAACTGGGCGGGCTTCAATGCTGATACATTGCTTTCTCCTATCAGATTGATAAGGAAGCGCTGAAATGTCCCTTTACCATTGTTACCGTCCCCGTAGAAGATTGCGAACTTGTTTCGGGTGTGGTTAGGATTGATAGCCTCTAGGATAATCTGCCAAAACAGTGTTACCAGTTCAGTATCATTACAAGCGATTGAGTTTAACCAATCGTCAAATGTCTTTCCTTCCCTATCGGTCGGAACTCGTGTAGGCGCGTGGTAGGCTGTACTGATCTTGCTTGTAATGACATAGTCAGGGCTAAATGCTAGTAGCTCCTTAGTTCTTAGGTCAATAATGCCATTCTTGACGGGGACAAGGTTAGCACTCTCCAGCGGTTTCTTAATCTTGGTCAATGTCCTAACCATTAACTTAATCTGTGGCCACTCTCTAGGCTTAATTCTCACGTCAAAAGTCTTACAGAATAGGTTAAACAAGTCATTACTAGCGGTATAGATACCCTCGTCTAAATCATAGATATAGAGTAGGCTATAGTCTGCTATGTTGCTTTTACTGATAAAAGTAAACGTGACAATATCGCTTAGTATTTTAGCAACGGTGAAGGTTTGGGGCATGGCTACCTTCTCGGTAACGTCCCCTGTGGACTCGTTTACCTTTGTTTCAGTATGTTCTGCCCGCCATTCTTCACCAGCCCGAAAGATACGATTTTCAAGCTCCTTCATCGTCCTAGGGGGTTGCTCTTTCTCTCTAACCTCTAAGATTTCACTTTTTAGGTTTTCCAATTCTTCTAGTTCTATGGTTCTACTCTCTCTTTCTATATTCTGCCCGTGCTATACTGCTGAAAGTACGGTCTAGTTCCTCGATTGGTAAAGGTTCAGCCGTCACGCTATTGGCTATCTTTGTAAGCTCGTAGGCGGTCTCTAGATCACAATCAACCAACTTGTTAAAGAGTAAGCCTACAAATCGTGTCACTGCCACGTTACGCCCTCCCTCGTCTCCAAAGCCATTAAAAAGCGTGTCAATGATTCTCATAGTCATTGACCTCTGGCCACTTGCTCTAGGCTTGTAACGCTCCGTAGTTTCTTGCTTCGCTCTTGGTTCAACCTTGGGGACTGGATAATCTAGGCCATGCTCGACAATTTTCTGATATTCGGATGGTTCTCCAGTGGTTACTGGTAGCCCTTGGAGTTGTGACCAGGTCAGACTGGTCATGTCAAAGGGTAGCCCTATCTTGTCAGCAATCTCCTTGACTACCTGCTTATAGGTTGACTCATTCATCACGTTGTCAGGCTTCACCACAAGGCGAAAACGGGGCTTTTCTAAGCAATGTTTGATAGTAGGGTATAAAATATAGGAGTAGCCAAAAAGAGCACTAGAAACAGCTTTTATGAAGTCCTCAGACGTACTCAGTATCTCGTCATAGTCAAGGAAAATCAAATCACGATACACTAAACTTTGATTACTTCTGCGATAGCTGCCATTTTTTTCTGGGGTCACTTTGCCGCTTAGACAGTAGGACGCTGCAGTTCGTTTGTATTCCTCAATATCTGCACCTTCTGGGGCTGACATGGGGTTAAACTGTGCAACATAATCAAACGGCTCTAGTGTGCCTTTATATGGCCGAACTAGTGATCCAAATCCTCGGCTTTCATAGATGGCCATCCTATCGCCCCTTTCTCCGTTTCTTTTTCAGGCGTTTTAAGCGTTTTTGTTCCTCGTGTGTAAGAGGTTTAGGCTGCCGATCCTTATAGATTTTCATATCATGATACTTGCCGCCACCTTGGGCGGGATGTATGTTATACCTTGCCATTTTCCACCCCCAAAAATTTTAAAAGTTCGCTAACCCTGTAATACACTTTTCTAGCGTCCTCTAGCGGTGGCTTGTATCGCCTTAGACCCGCTTTTTCCCACCGTTGTAGTGTCTTATATTTTATGTCCAGTTCGTCCATTGCTTGCTGGGATGAAATTAACCCTGTCAAGCGTGGTTTGGTCCTCTCACGCGCTTCTAGATAGTTCTCCACAAGCTCCAGAACGCCATGAGTTAGCTCATATTCACTTTCTTTGCTGAGACTAAACATTCTGATCAGCTCCCTTCAGCAGCTCTTTGTAGCTTTCTAAATCAGCTTTAATTAGCACATCTAGACGCCTTCCTTCTGTGTCATACTGAGCTTTTAGTTCCCTGATACCTGCTAGGCGTTCAGTATCATTAGCAGGGATGTAGTAGCCGTTACCTGCCCCACGTTTGGCCACAATAGGAATACCATAGCGAACGATAAGCCGAAGAATATGATCTCGTAAGGCTCTCATCTCCAGCCCCAGTACATTGGCAATATCTCGCCCTGCGCGTGGCTCGTCCGCCCCTACTGGTATCAGTCTCAAAATTCTTTCTTCAAGCTCCGTCATGGCCCCCCTCCTTTCGGTATTTGTCAGCTAGGGCATCGTGTTCTGAGATAAGTTGTTTTAGAGCATGGTTAGCTGTATGGAGTAGGGGAAAAGTTCTCTGCCCCTCCTCTGCGCTAGCTAATTCTAAAACCTCCAGAATGTCCTTTAACTCTCCGCAAAGCCCTTCGTAGTCTACTAGAATATCATTTGTTTTATCCGTCATCCTCTGCCCTCCATTGTTTCAAGCCATTTTTCCATCTTTCTGAGTTGCCGTTTGGTGATATACCCTCGGCGTCTGTAAGCAATAGCCCAGGAGTGAAACAGCTCAGCACATACGCCAGACAGAAAGAAAAGTAGTAGTGTTAAAATTGCACCTA
Organism: Streptococcus cristatus; assembly: GCF_003943465.1. Lineage (GTDB taxonomy): Bacteria > Bacillota > Bacilli > Lactobacillales > Streptococcaceae > Streptococcus > Streptococcus cristatus_C. The sequence continues at coordinate 68,044 of NZ_RJPR01000004.1, forward strand.
GTAGTTCGCTCATTTTGATAACTCCCTATGTTTTTTTATTCATGATTCTTTTATCCTTGCTTTTTGGTGGTTGTTTCTTATACAGGATTTTTTCACCACCCCAAACGCTGGGCGATTGCCCCAAGCTGGCGAACGCTTGGAAAGTGATACCAGTTTTAAGAGTTGGCGCTCTCCATATTGTCAAAGTGTCCTAGATATGCTATAATCTAGGTATAAATCTTTACTAAAACCCTTTTAATAACAGCTTGCCTGCTTGTTTATTATGTTTTAGTGATAGTGTGAAAGGCTTTGCTGATTGGTCTCGGTAAGCCTTTTTTTGTTGCTCTCACGCGCCTTGTGGTGCGTTTTCTTTTGGTCTGAAGACCATGGACTTAATATCCTGATAGGTCATGCCTAGGTTAATCATAGCGATAGCCATATCTTCCAAGGCTTGGTATCTGACAAGCTCAGTACTGGTCAAGCTATCGATACCTGTCAGACCGCCACGCGCTGCCATCAGTTGCTTTTTATTCATGCCGCTAGTACCTTTTAGCAGAAGGTTTGTGATAGTGCTATGCGGATGCTTCGGAGCTTCCCTCCAGCTTTCTATGCTGTCATGTAAAGTCTTGCGCTTTGGCTTTTCTAAAGCACGCTGCAGCTTAAACTTTGCTAGCTCGTCCCGCATTTCAAAGAATGCTTTTACTAGATTTGTCTTGAACTCAACAATTTGCGGTGTGTTGTCTAAGTAAGTGATTAGTAGAGTAGCTTGTTGCTCATTTAAACGATAGACCTTTTTAGGTCGTCCTTTTCCATCCAATTTATGGATTTCAAATCCATAAAATCCAAACGCCGTAAATCGCTCTTTGTGATTTCTTAGTAGGCGTGTTACAGTGTGGTGCTGTACTCCAGCACATTCAGCGATAATCTCGCTTGTTGTGTACGGCTCTTTTTTGCCGTCCATGTAAACTAGGTTCATTGAGGCTCCTTTCTTAATCTTCGACTTTTAGAAACTCGTCCACAGTTACGCCTAGATACTCAGAGACTTTTTGCAAGGTCTCAATATCTGGACGCTTAGTGCGTTCATAGTACAAACTAGTAAGCGTGGTCTTTGAAATCCCTGTAGCCTTATAGACGTCTGAAACTTTTTTGCGTTGCTTTGCTAAAAGAACTCTAAAGTTATTTTTCAAAACTAAACACTCTTTTATTGAGTATTGTTATATTTTAGCGTACTTGCTAATAATCAACATGTTACACTATCCGAAAACATTTGTCAATAGTCTGTTATATTTTTTTATACATTGTGTTTTTTTGAGCTTTGAGTTATAATTTAGACACGGAGGAAATTATAATGATAAAAACAAATTTTGCAGTTCTCATGGCTGAAAGAGGCTTGAAAATAGCAGATGTTTATGAAGATACTGGCATTTCCAAAACTACCCTAATGGCTTTAGCTGAAAACACTGGTAAAGGAGTTCAATTTGAAACAGTCGATAAACTATGTAATTACCTTGGGATTGAATTAAAAGATTTCTTTATATATGTTCCGTATATTTGGGAAATGTATTTTAAAGCAAACGACGAAGAAAAGAACTCTGATTACGTAGTAATAAAACTGAAAACCAAAAATACTGAAAAAGATTATTTTCTAAACCTCTGGTATCGTCATCCAAAAAACTATGATTTTCCACTTGACGACGATAGCTTCAAACTTTGGCTCTTAGTTTACATAGAACAGAGTGATGCGTATGATGAAGAAGATTTTTATAGTTTCCTTTCCAATCTGCCCGTATCGATGAAAACTGCGTTCTACTCTCAGTTATTGGAGGTAATAAAAAATAATGTACTTCGAGTCAATAATAAAATAAAAGTTTTTTGCGACTTCTTAGAACGCACTGGAGAACTTGAAGATATGTTAGAAACTACCGTCTTGGAAAAAGNGGATAAAATCTATCTGTCATTCTTTGGCGCAGGAGTAAGGCGAGGTATGGAAAAAGAATTAGAGAACACCAAAACTTTAACTATATAAACCAACAAAACTAGATTTTGTATATGACTTTATTTAATAGCAAAACTCAGCACATATATTTTTCTTTAGGGCTGCCGAAAGTGCCTATTCTAACGCCAATGCGCGTGATTTCTCGGCGTTCGCTCGGAGTTCAACGCCATATTAGAGGCTCGTAACTCAACTACTCATAATTTTTTAGAAAGGATCTCATGAACGAACTGCAGTTTTTAATCTATACGGCTGGTGAAGGTCAAGAAACAGCTAGCGTAATTATCCGCGGTGAAACAATCTGGGCTAGTCAGAAAGAAATGGCTAGACTTTTTGATGTCGGTGTTCCTGCAATCAGTAAACACCTAAAAAATATCTTTGAAGAAGGCGAGTTAGAGGAAGATTCAGTTATTTCCAAAATGGAAACAACTGCGACCGATGGTAAGAATTACCTAGTCACTTACTACAACCTTGACGCCATTATCTCCGTAGGTTATCGGGTCAACTCTCAAAAAGCCACGCGCTTCAGACAGTGGGCTACTTCGGTACTTCGTGAATACATGATAAAAGGCTTCGCCATGGATGATGAGCGCCTGAAGCAAGGCGAGAACTTGCTGGAAAAAGACTATTTCCGTGAGCTCTTGGAGCGCGTGCGCTCTATCCGGGCTAGTGAGCGCCGTATATGGTTACAGATTACAGATATTTTTGCTGAAATCTCTATCGACTATGACCCACAAAGCACATTGACTAAGCAATTCTATGCGGATGTACAGAATAAGTTTCATTATGCAATTACTGGCCAAACTGCTGCGGAAATCATCTACGCTAAAGCAGATCATACAAAGGACAATATGGGGCTTACTACATGGAAAAACTCCCCTGACGGTCGCATACTGCAATCAGATACCCAAATAGCAAAGAATTATCTAACCGAAAAACAAATCCGCTCCCTTGAAAGAGGGATCTCTAGCTATTTTGATTATCTGGAAAGGCAAATTGAACAGAGAAAAGCTCAGACAATGCAGCAATTAGCCCAAAGTATTGACCGATTTTTGACTTTCCAAGAATACGATATTTTAGAAGGTCATGGGAAAATCACTTCCAAGGCTGCCAAAGATAAAGCAAAAGCAGAGTATCAACTTTTTAACAAAACCCAAAAGATAAACTCGGACTTTGAAAAACAAATCAAGCACCTATCAGATAAATAATCTGATATCCTCACAATCTCATTTTTTGACCTAGATTATTCACCCAAAACATGCCACGTTTTAAAACGCAATATAAGCCCGTTTAAGCGCGTGTTTTCTTTTCTGGTATATTTGATCGTCCAACTCATTAAAATCGAAAATAAAGGGGCTCTCGTGCCTCCTAGCATGATATAAACCTAATTCAATATAAAATCTTTTTAATAACAGCTTGCCTGCTGATGGAAAGGTATATCATGAAAATAACAGAAGTCAAAAAGAAAGACGGTAGCAACGTATACCGCGCAAGTGTCTATCTGGGAGTGGATCAGGTAACAGGGAAGAAAGTAAAGACCAGTATCACGGGACGAACAAGAAAAGAGGTCAAGAGCAAAGCCCAGCACGCGCAGCTTGACTTTAAAGCGAACGGGTCAACGGTTCATAAAACTGTGCGGGTGAAGAATTATCAAGAATTGGCTGAGTTATGGCTAGAAAGTTACCGGCTGACTGTCAAACCACAAACCTTCATAGCGACAGAAAGGATGGTGAATAGCCACCTAGTCCCAGTCTTTGGAAAGATGAAGCTGGATAAGCTGGCCGCTAGTTATATCCAGAGTTTCATCAATGACTTATCCAGACGCTTGGTTCACTTTGGTGTGGTTCACTCGATAAACAGCCGTATCTTAAAATATGGCGTTTCGCTGCAGCTCCTACCATTCAATCCAGCGAGGGATATTATCCTGCCCAGGAAGCCAAAGCGTGAGAGTAAAGCAATCAAGTTTATCGCTCCGGAGGACTTGAAGTCTCTTTTAGGTTATATGGAGAAGCTGGCATTCAAAAAATACAGTCATTATTTTGATTATGTGCTGTATAGCCTACTGCTTGCGACTGGTTGTCGCTTTGGGGAAGCGGTGGCTCTGGAGTGGTCTGATATTGACTTGGAGAATGCCACCATCAGCATATCAAAGAATTATAATAGGCTGGTGGATCTAGTAGGCCCGCCTAAAAGTAAAGCAGGAGTTAGAGTGATTAGTATTGACCGAAAAACAGTCAATATGCTTAAGCTCTACAAAAATAGGCAGCGGCAACTATTCGTAGAAGATGGGGCGCGTGCTCCGTCCGTAGTATTTGCTATCCCGACCAAAGAATATCAGAATATGGCCACAAGGCAAGATTCCCTAGATCGGCGCTGCAAAGAAATTGGAATACCCCGCTTTACTTTCCACGCCTTCCGCCATACTCACGCTAGTTTATTGCTCAATGCTGGTATCAGCTATAAAGAATTACAATACCGGTTAGGCCATGCTACCTTGGCTATGACCATGGACATCTATAGTCATCTATCCAAGGACAAAGAAAAAGAGGCTGTTTCATACTACGAAAAAGCTATAAATGACCTGTAAGTCCACAAAAAGGTGAACAAATTTAAGAACCACCTCATTTCAGAGGTTCACAAACCTTATCAAATCAAGGTTTATAGACAATAAAGGAGAAAACTATGACATTTGAAGAAATTTTACCAGGCCTTAAGGCCAAGAAAAAATATGTGCGTGCAGGCTGGGGTGGGGCAGAGAACTACGTCCAGCTCTTTGACACGATTGAGCAGAATGGGGTGGCTCTCGAGGTGACACCTTATTTCCTCATCAATGTTTCAGGCGAAGGGGAGGGCTTCTCTATGTGGAGTCCGACTCCTTGTGATGTGCTCGCGACAGATTGGGTAGAAGTAGATGACTAAGACAGTATTGGTGACGGGAGCCAGCTCGGGCATCGGCCGAGCTCAGGCTCTGACCTTTTTGGAAAATGGCTACCGCGTTTATGGGGTAGATAAGGGTGAAAATCCGGGGTTTCTAAATGAACTACGTTTTTTTAAAATGGATTTGACAGAGGATTTGACACCTCTCTTCACTAGCTTGCCTGAAGTGGACATTCTCTGTAATACGGCCGGTATTTTGGACGATTATCGTCCCTTGCACGAGACAAGTGACGAGGATTGGGAGCGGATTTTTGCGCTGAATCTGACCGCAACCATGAAAATCACTCGTTTTTACCTTCAGAAAATGCTGGAGAAAAAGTCTGGTATCATCATTAATATGTGCTCGATTGCCAGTTTTCTGGCTGGTGGCGGCGGTGCTGCCTATACAGCCTCTAAGCATGCTCTAGCTGGCTTGACCAAGCAGATAGCCCTAGACTATGCGGATCAAAATATCCAAGTCTTTGGCCTAGCGCCAGGCGCTGTCAAGACAGCAATGACTGCCGCAGATTTTGAGCCAGGCGGAGTGGCAGACTGGGTTGCTGAGGAAACGCCGATCAAGCGCTGGCTGGCTCCTCAAGAAGTAGCTGATGTCAGCCTCTTTCTGGCAAGCGGTAAGGCAGCTGCTATGCAGGGCGAGATTATCAAAATCGACGGCGGCTGGAGTTTGAAGTAGGGGATTTACTGAGTTTAGGGACATCATCCATGGCCAAATCTACTACAAGAGAGAAGACGATTTTAAGAGCATAGGATGAAGATTAACAGGTCTTAGCATAAAAATAAATATTTTTTCTAACTTTTATAGATAAAAATAAAAGAATTTCTAGCAGAATTGCTTGAATTGTGATACAATAAAGCGATTTGTGAAAGGAAATGATTGAATGAGTGAAAATGAGTTGAAAAATAACGAGAAAACAGAAAAGAACGGGATGAAACGAGGCTTACAAAATCGGCATGTTCAGATTATAGCCATTGCTGGAACCATCGGCACGGGACTTTTCTTGGGGGCGGGGCGCTCGATTAGTTTGACGGGTCCATCTATTATCTTGATTTACATGCTGACGGGGCTTTTCATGTATCTGATGATGCGGGCGATTGGGGAAATGCTTTACTACGACCCTGACCAGCATACCTTTATCAACTTTATTACCAAATATTTGGGAACTGGCTGGGGGTATTTTTCTGGTTGGTCCTACTGGATTTCTCTGATTTTTATCGGAATGGCTGAGATTACGGCTGTTGCCCAGTATGTGCAGTACTGGTTTCCTGACTGGCCAGCTTGGATGATTCAGCTTGTCTTTCTAGCTCTTCTTAGCTTGGTCAATCTGATAGCGGTTCGAGTCTTTGGCGAGGTCGAATTTTGGTTTGCTATGATAAAGATTGTAGCTATTATTGCTTTGATTGCAACGGCTGTTTTTATGGTATTGACAGGCTTTAAAATGCCTCACGGGGTAGCTAGTCTTGGGAATATTGGCCGAGGTTTTCAGCTTTTCCCTAATGGCTTTGTAAGTTTTGTCATGGCTTTCCAGATGGTATTCTTTGCCTATCAGGCCATTGAATTTATCGGGATTACCACTTCTGAAACAGCTAATCCACGGGCGGTCTTGCCAAAGGCCATCAAAGAAATTCCTTTGCGGATTGTCTTGTTTTACGGTGGGTCTCTCCTTGCCATTATGGCCATCATTCCTTGGGAAAAACTAGCAACGGCTGACTCTCCCTTTGTTATCGTTTTTAAGTTAGCGGGTCTCAAATGGGCGGCAGCCTTGATTAACTTCGTGGTTCTGACCTCAGCGGCCTCCGCACTGAACTCGACCCTCTACTCAACAGGCCGCCATTTGTATCAGATTGCTCACGATACGCCCAATCCTTTTCTTGAGAAAATAGGAGCTGGGAAGCTATCTCGGCAAAATGTTCCGCAGAATGCGATTTTGGCTTCGGCTGCTACTATTGCCTTTGCGGCCTTTATCAAGATTCTTCCGGGAGTATCAGACTCCTTTGCTCTGATTACGGCTTCCTCATCTGGTGTTTACATCGCTATCTATGGTCTGACTATGCTGGCCCACCTTAAATATCGTAAGTCACCAGATTTTATGGCAGATGGTTATCTCATGCCAGCTTACAAGTTTCTCAATCCTTTGACCATGCTCTTCTTTGCTTTTGTCTTTGTTACTCTTTTCTTACAAGAGTCAACGGTAGTGGGCGCAATCGGATCAGCTGTCTGGATCGTCGTCTTTGGTCTTTACAGCCAGTTCAAATTCCGAAAATAACCCCTTTGTAGGAAAAACGTGTTGTCTCTCAGTCTAACTGGCTGAGAGATTTTCTTTTTAGTTGTTTCATTGGCTGTTTGGGGTATAGGTATTTGGTCGAGAAAATGATATAATGAAGAAAGAAATAATGTAAAACGAGGCTGAAATGTTAAATATTCAAGAAATTAAGAAAAATGCTGGCGGCTTGCAGTTTGATCAAGAGTTTGATTTGGCGCAAGAGCTACAAGAGCGTAATCGTGAAGTGTTAGATATCCAGAAGATCGTGGCTAGAGGTCAGGCTCAGTATGAAAATGGGCTTTATTTTTTGGATTACACCTTGACCTACAAAATTACCCTCGCTTCTAGTCGCAGTATGGCTCCAGTTGATAGGGAGGAAGCCTACACAGTTCATGAAGTCTTTGCTTCTGTCGAAGATGGATCTGTGCAAAAAGATTTGCTGGAAGATGATTTGGTTCTACCATTTGAGGGAGATGTGATCGATCTGGCAGCCAGTGTAGCGGACAATATTTTGCTTCATATTCCGCTAAAAGTTTTGACTCCTGAAGAGGAAGCTGGTGCGAGTATGCCTACAGGAAATGACTGGCAGGTGCTGACGGAGGAAGACTATCAAAAGCAGCAAATGGAGAAGAAAGAAGCCAACAGTCCTTTCGCCAGTCTTCAAGGCTTATTTGATGAATAAAAGCGTCTAAAATCTAGCAGAATTCTGGAGGATTATCAAGGAAATCTCTTTGAATCTTCTTGAAATATGAGCGCAATTTTGTTACACTAGATAGAAAGACTGTGAAGGAGATATGATGACAGAACGAGGCTTGTTAATTGTCTTTTCTGGCCCCTCAGGCGTTGGAAAAGGGACAGTAAGACGGGAGATTTTTGAGAGTACGGACAATCAGTTTCAGTATTCTGTATCTATGACGACTCGTCCGCAGCGTCCTGGAGAAGTTGATGGTGTTGATTATTTCTTTCGCACTCGTGAAGAGTTTGAGGAGTTGATCCGTCAAGGCCAAATGCTCGAGTATGCAGAGTATGTCGGCAATTATTACGGGACTCCACTCACTTATGTCAATGAGACCTTGGATAAGGGTATAGATGTTTTCTTGGAAATCGAAGTTCAAGGAGCACTCCAAGTCAAGAAAAAAGTGCCCGATGCTGTGTTTATCTTTCTGACTCCGCCAGACTTGGAAGAGTTGAAAGACCGTTTGGTTGGTCGTGGTACAGACAGCGCAGATGTTATTGCTCAGCGGATTGAGAAAGCAAAAGAAGAAATTGCCTTGATGCGAGAGTATGACTATGCCATTGTCAATGACCAAGTACCTTTGGCAGCTGAACGTGTGAAACGTGTAATTGAAGCCGAGCATTTTCGTGTGGACCGGGTCATCGGTCACTACCAAGACATGCTTCCTAAGGATGAAGTAGTTGTTCGTTAATAAAGTTAGAAATTAGGTAAATAGTTATGATGTTAAAACCGTCTATTGATACCTTGTTAGACAAGGTGCCGTCAAAATATTCTTTGGTTATCTTAGAAGCTAAGCGTGCCCATGAGCTAGAAGCTGGCGCTAAGCCAACTCAGGACTTCAAGTCAGTGAAGTCAACGCTACGTGCTTTGGAAGAAATTGAATCTGGTAATGTTGTGATTCACCCAGATCCAGAAGGAAAACGCGAAGCAGTTCGCCGTCGTGCGGAAGAAGAACGTTTGCGTAAAGAAGAAGAAGAGCGCAAGATCAAAGAACAAATTGCCAAAGAAAAAGAAGAGGGTGAGAAAATTTAAGGTTGGGGTTACTCAATCTTATTTTTCGTTTAGGGAAAGCGGGGTGAGAGTGTGAAAGTTGCCAAGGTTATTGTCGATGTTCCTCTGATGCAGACGGATAAACCATACAGCTATGCGGTTCCAGAGGAGTTTTCTGGGATGCTAGAAGCTGGGATGCGGGTGCATGTGCCTTTTGGCAAGGGCGGTCGGTTGATTCAGGGGCTGATTGTTGGCTTGTCTGATGAGGAAGCTAAAGATCTGGCGGGGCATATCGGAGAATTGAAAGATATTGCTGAAGTTCTTGACTTTAGGCCGGTTCTCAATGCCGAGCAGCTCTGGTTAGCCGACCAGCTGCGCCAGTCTGTCTTTTCCTATAAAATTTCCATCTTGAAGGCCATGTTGCCGAGTCTTCTTAATTCCAGCTATGACAAGCTGCTTTATCCAACGGAGCAGCTTTCTTCTGAGGAGCGGCAGGCCATTTTTGGTCAGGAAGCTAGTCTTCGTTTTTCTGATTTGGACAAGAAAAGTCAGTCCAAGCTCATGCGGTTGACTCAGGCTAGTAAGATTCGCTTGGAATACCAAGCGACGGACCGTAAGCATATCAAGACAGAAACTTGGTATCAGGTGGATAGAGAGAAATTGACTCAGTTTCTGCCTTCTGCCCGAGCGAAAAAGCAGCAGGAACTTCAGACTTATCTGCTGGAAAATCCGCAATCAGGTCTTCTCAAAGATTTACGCAAACTCTTTTCGCCTGCAGTGGTCAACATTCTCTTAGAAAAGGAGCTTCTCCATACAGAGGAGAGAGAGGTCAGTCGGTCTGCGGCGCATTTCCAAAAGGAGCGACAGGATAAGAAGCTGGTTCTCAATGAGGAGCAGGCAGCCGCGGTCACTGCGATTTGTGAAAAAATCGGCCAAGCTGACGCTCAGCCCGTTTTGCTAGAAGGAGTGACGGGGAGCGGCAAGACCGAAGTTTATCTCAAGGTGATTGAGGAGGCTCTAAGTCAAGGAAAGACAGCGATTATGCTGGTGCCGGAAATTTCTTTGACTCCTCAGGTGACCGACCGTTTTATCTCGCGTTTTGGTGACAAGGTGGCTATTTTGCATTCAGGCCTATCTGACGGTGAGAAGTACGATGAATGGCGCAAGGTGGAGCGGGGAGAAGCTCAGGTCGTTGTTGGTGCTCGTTCGGCCATCTTCGCTCCGCTGACAAATATCGGAGCCATCATCATTGACGAGGAGCATGAGTCTTCCTACAAGCAGGATTCCAATCCTCGCTACCATGCTAGAGAGGTGGCTCTCCTGCGAGCTCGTTACAATCAAGCTGTCTTGGTGCTGGGTTCGGCGACTCCGAGTTTGGAAAGCAGGGCCAGAGCCAGCCGTGGCGTCTATGACTTTTTGCAGCTGACCAAGCGGGCTAATCCGCTGGCGCAGATTCCTCAGGTTCAAGTGGTGGACTTCCGAGATTATATCGGGCAAAATGAAGCTAGCAATTTCACACCAGTCCTGCTAGAAGCTATTCAGGATCGTCTGGATAAGGGTGAGCAGACGGTTCTCATGCTCAACAGGCGAGGTTATTCCAGCTTTGTCATGTGTCGAGAATGTGGCACGGTGGACACCTGTCCCAACTGTGATATTTCTCTGACCTTGCATATGGATACCAAGACCATGAACTGTCACTACTGCGGCTTCACCAAGGACATTCCGCAAACCTGTCCTAATTGTGCCAGTCGCAGCATTCGCTACTATGGTACAGGAACGCAGAAAGCCTATGATGAGCTGGCGACTCTCTTTCCAGAAGCTCGTATTCTGCGGATGGATGTGGATACGACTCGTAAGAAAGGCAGTCACGAAGAAATCCTAGAGGCCTTTGGTCAGGGGCGGGCAGATATTCTGCTGGGAACTCAGATGATTGCCAAGGGACTGGATTTTCCTAATGTGACCTTGGTCGGTGTCATTAATGCGGACACGGCTCTGAATTTGCCAGATTTTCGCTCTTCTGAGCGGACTTTTCAACTGCTGACTCAGGTGGCAGGTCGGGCAGGTCGGGCTGAAAAAGCTGGGCAAGTATTTATCCAGTCTTACAATCCTCAGCACTATGCCATTGACTTTGCCAGAAAGCAGGATTACGAAGGTTTTTACGCCTATGAAATGGGAATTCGACGGCAGTTGGGCTATCCGCCTTATTACTATACAGTCGGGCTGACCCTATCCCACAAGGATGAGGAAACGGTAGTCAAGAAATCTTATCAGGTCATGGATATTTTACGGAGTGGCCTGTCGGACAAGGTGCAAATTTTGGGTCCCACACCCAAACCCATTGCTCGAACCCACAATCTCTATCACTATCAGATTTTACTGAAGTATCGCTTTGAGGATGATCTGCAAGCTACGCTCAATCGGGTCTTGGAACTAACGCAGCAAGCGGAAAACAAGGACCTGCGGCTCAGTATTGATAATGAACCCCAGAATTTTATCTGATGGCGAAAGTGAGCGAGAGCTATCAGCTTTGCTCGCTTTTTTGATATAATAGAAAGAAAAACAGTCGCAGGTGACGGGATTTTGCGACAGATTTGAGGAAATGACAGTGAAATTAATTTTTATGGGAACGCCTGACTTTTCAGCAACGGTCTTAAAAGGCCTGCTGGAAAGCGAACAATATGAAATTTTAGCGGTAGTTACTCAGCCAGACCGAGCGGTGGGCCGCAAAAAGGAAATCCGCATGACACCGGTTAAGGAAGTGGCTTTAGCTAACGGCTTGCCAGTTTATCAGCCAGAAAAGTTAGCTAAAAGCGCTGAGTTGGAAGAGATTATGAACTTGGGAGCTGACGGCATCGTGACAGCAGCCTTTGGTCAATTTCTGCCTAGCCGTTTGCTGGATAGCGTTAACTTTGCAGTGAATGTCCATGCGTCTCTCTTGCCCAAATACCGTGGCGGAGCGCCTATTCATTATGCCTTGATAAATGGTGACCAAGAAGCAGGTGTGACCATTATGGAGATGGTCAAGGAGATGGATGCTGGTGATATGATTGCCAGTCGAGCAACAGCTATTGAAGAGTCTGATAATGTCGGAACTCTCTTTGAAAAATTAGCTGTGATTGGCCGCGACCTTCTTTTAGAAGTCTTGCCAGCCTATGTGGCGGGAGAGATTCAAGCTCAGCCTCAAAATCCAGAGCTGGTGACTTTTTCACCCAATATCAGCCCAGAACAAGAGCGGATTGATTGGACAAAGACCAGTCGTCAGATTTTCAATCAGGTGCGGGGCATGAATCCTTGGCCAGTGGCCCATACCCTGCTAGCTGGCCAGCGCTTCAAGATTTACGAAGTTAGCCAAGTAGAAGGCAGCGGTCGTCCGGGTGAAATCCTGACGATCAGCAAGAAAGAATTAGTCGTCGCAGCGGGGGAGGGAGCTCTTTCACTAAAGACGGTGCAGCCATTCGGCAAGCCTAAGATGGACATCAAGGACTTTCTCAATGGTCTGGGCCGAAACTTAGCGGTAGGTGATGAATTTGGAAAGTAAGCAAAAAAGAGCCCGAGAGCTTGCTCTTGAAATTCTGGAAGAAGTTTTTGAAGAGGGAGCATATTCCAATATTGCCCTCAACAAAGCGCTGAAACAGAGTACCCTCAGTTCAGCTGATAAAAGCTTGGTTACCGAGCTGGTTTATGGTACAGTTGCTCGGAAAATCACTCTGGAATGGCAGCTGGCTCATTGGGTGGAGGATAGAGACAAGCTAGATGCTTGGCTTTATATCCTGCTTGAGCTCAGCCTTTATCAGATGCTCTATCTGGATAAAATCCCCCAGCATGCTGTTGTCAATGAAGCTGTTGAGATTGCAAAGGGCCGTAAGCGTGGCAGTGAAAAATATGTCAATGCAATCCTGCGGAAAATCGAGCGGGAAGGCGCAGCTGATCCAACTACTATCAAACGCAAGAACAAGCGCTACTCAGTCCAGTACTCTCTGCCAGTCTGGCTGGTCAAGGTGTTGATTGACGAATACGGGGAAGAACGCGCGGAAGCTATCTTTGCTAGTCTCTTTGAGCGCAACAAGGCCAGTATCCGAGTGACAGATTTGGCTCGAAAGGAAGAGGTTAAAGCAGTTCTGGGGGCAGAAACTTCGCTCTTAGCCCCTTCAGCCTTGGTCAAGAAGCAAGGCCATTTTGCTGGTCATGAGTTCTTTGAAAAAGGCTTGATCACTATTCAAGACGAGTCTAGCCAGCTAGTTGCTCCGACCTTGCAGATTGAGGGCCATGAGCAGATTTTAGATGCCTGCAGTGCGCCGGGTGGCAAGGCTGTGCACATGGCTTCTTATCTGACGAGTGGTCAGATTATGGCCTTGGATCTTTACGACCATAAGCTGGACTTGATTCGTCAAAATGCAGAACGTCTAGGCTTGACAGATAAAATCACCACTAAAAAGCTGGATGCGACCAAGGTATTTGAGACTTTTGGACCAAATGCTTTTGATAAAATCCTAGTGGACGCTCCCTGCTCTGGTATCGGTTTAATTCGCCGGAAACCAGACATTAAGTACAATAAAGAAAACGCTGATTTTGAAAATTTACAAAAAATTCAGCTGGATATACTAGACAGCGTTTGTCAAAGTCTACGTAAAGGTGGTATAATAACTTATAGTACTTGCACGATTGTGTCTGCAGAGAATTTTGATGTAGTCAAGCGATTCTTGGACAGACACCCAAATTTTGAGCAAGTTAGACTAGAACATGAAAGAGAAGATATCGTGAAAGACGGCTGTATTTTGATTACGCCGGAATTATACGGAAGCGATGGATTTTTTATCAGTCAATTTAGGAAGATATCAGACTAAGAGGAGGAAACTGACAGTATGGAAATTTCAATATTAACAGATGTTGGTCAAAAGCGGACAAATAATCAAGATTATGCCAATCTTTTTGTAAATCGGGCTGGCAAGACCATGATTATCTTGGCTGATGGTATGGGTGGTCACAGAGCTGGTAACATTGCCAGTGAAATGGCAGTAACAGACCTGGGTGCCGCATGGGTTGATACTCAGATTGACTCAGTAAACCAAGTCCGTGAATGGTTTGCAGAGCATTTGGAACAAGAAAATCAGCGCATCCACCAATTTGGTCAGGACGAAGAATACAAGGGCATGGGCACAACGCTAGAAGCCTTGGCTATCATCGATAATCAAGCCATCTATGCTCATATTGGTGATTCTCGCATTGGCTTGATTCGTGGTGAGGAATATAGCCAATTAACCAGTGACCATTCACTTGTTAATGCTTTGCTCAAGGCTGGACAGATTACACAAGAAGAGGCGGAACGCCATCCGCAGAAGAATATTATCACTCAATCTATCGGTCAAAAAGACGAAGTGCAGCCTGACTATGGCATGATCACGTTAGAAGATGGTGATTACCTTCTGCTCAACAGTGACGGTCTGACCAATATGATTTCAGACAGCGAAATTTATGATATTGTCACTAGCGATATCAGCCTATCTGAAAAAACTGAAACCTTAATTCGCTTTGCCAACAATGCTGGAGGGCTGGATAATATCACAGTTGCTCTGGTTCGTTTTGACAAGGAGGAACAGGAATGATTCAAATCGGCAAGATCTTTGCCGGGCGATATAAAATCATCAAACAGATTGGCCGTGGAGGCATGGCAGATGTCTATCTGGCCCGAGATCTGATACTTGATGGTGAAGAGGTTGCTGTAAAGGTTCTTAGAACCAATTATCAGACGGATCCTATTGCAGTTGCCCGCTTCCAAAGAGAAGCCAAAGCAATGGCGGACTTGGATCATCCTTACATTGTCCGGATTTCCGATATTGGAGAAGAAGATGGTCAGCAATATCTGGCCATGGAATATGTGTCTGGGCTTGACCTTAAGCGCTATATCAAAGAAAATTCTCCACTTTCAAACGAAGAAGCAGTTAGAATCATGGGGCAAATCCTACTGGCTATGCGCCTGGCGCATACACGCGGGATTGTCCACCGTGATCTAAAACCACAAAATGTCCTCTTGACACCAGATGGCGATGCTAAGGTGACAGATTTTGGGATTGCCGTGGCTTTCGCTGAGACCAGTCTGACTCAGACCAATTCGATGCTGGGGTCGGTGCATTATCTCTCGCCAGAGCAGGCACGGGGCTCCAAAGCCACTGTTCAGAGCGATATTTATGCCATGGGGATTATTTTCTATGAGATGCTGACAGGGCATATCCCTTATGACGGAGATAGTGCTGTGACGATAGCTTTGCAGCATTTCCAAAAGCCCCTGCCTTCAATCATCGCAGAAAATCCGAATGTACCTCAGGCCTTGGAAAATGTGGTCATTAAGGCAACGGCTAAAAAGCTGAGCGATCGCTATCAATCCGTTGCAGAGATGTATGTTGATTTGTCCAGTAGCCTATCTTATGACCGTCGAAATGAAAAGAAACTGGTCTTTGATGATGGGGCCAAGGCAGATACTAAAACTTTGCCAAAAGTTCCTCCAATTCCTCAGTCAGCTCCAAGTCCTGTCGCAGAAGCAGTGGCTCCTAAAGTTGCGGCTGATGTGAAGAGAGAGAGACCTGTTTTGAAAGCTCCAGTCAAAAAGCCGAAAAAACGTCATTTAAGAGCTAGATACAAGGTTATGTTTTTAGCTATTCTCTTAGTTTTTGCAGCCTTCTTCTTTCTGATCTACAAGAGTCCTGCCAATACTACGGTTCCAGATGTAGCAGGTCAAACAGTGGCGGAAGCTCGTTCGACCATTACTGCTAAGGGTCTTGAGGTAGGAGAGATCAAGGAGGACTACAGTGATAAAGTGGCGGAAGGTAAGATCATCAAGACAGATCCACCAGCCAATAGTCAACGTCGTGAAAATAGTAAAGTAGATTTGATTGTCTCCAAAGGAGCAAAAACCTTTACGGTAGAAAATTATGTTGGTAAGAAGTCCTCAGAGGCGATTGAAGATCTGAAAAGTACTTACAATATTCCTGAGAAGCTGATCAAGATTGTAGAAGAAGAAAGTTCTGATGCTGAAGAAGGAGTGGTCATCAGCCAAACCCCGGCTGCAGGCTCTTCTTATGATGTGACGTCCAATAAACAGATTACTCTGACCGTTGCTAAAACAGTGACTACTGTTCCAATGCCGGACTTTGGCCATCTCCAAGTTTCCTATGCCTATGCACGGGCCTATCTGGTGGAGATGGGAATTTCTGCGTCTCGAATCGAGCGTGTTATCGATAGTTCTGTAGAGTCAAGTCAAGCTGATTTGGTGATATCCCAGTCTCCAGCAGCGGGTCAAAGCATCAAATTGAAATCAAATACCAAGATTAGGTTCTACGTAACAGATGGCACGGTCACTAGCTCTTCTAGTACAAGTGAGCGAACAGAACCATCATCCTCTTCAAGCAGCACGAGCGAGGAGGAAAGTCACTCTAGCTCTTCGAGCAGCTCTTCGAGCGGCTCTACGAGCGCATCGACGAGCCATCAGTGAGGCAGCTAGTCGCAGTGATCTGATTGAGTCTATTTTAGGCTTTCTAGATAAATAAAAGTATATCCCTTGATTTTCAAGGCAGACTATGCTATAATCATTTTAGTGAATATAAAAGAGAGGCGAGGAAGTATCTTCGCCTCTTGTCTGTGAGGAGGTGCAGTCTTATCGCAACAATTGTTGAATTAGTAAGAGAAGTCATTGAGCCAGCCATCCAAGAACCCTATGAATTAGTAGATATTGAATACGGCAAGATGGGCGGTGACTATGTTCTCAGTGTTTTTGTAGACAAGCCCGAGGGGATTACGGTCAATGATACAGCAGATTTGACCGATATTATCAGTCCTCTGTTGGACTCTATCAAGCCCGATCCTTTTCCTGACCAGTATTTTCTGGAAGTGACTAGCCCAGGCTTGGAGCGTCCGCTGAAGACCAAGGAAGCTGTGGCAGCTGCAGTTGGAAGCTATATCCATGTAAGCCTTTATAAGGCACTGGATAAAAATAAGGTTTTCGAAGGAACGTTACTTGGATTTGAAGACGATGTCTTGCTCATGGAATATATGGATAAAACACGCAAAAAAGAAGTTGAAATTCCATATAGTCTAGTGTCAAAAGCAAGACTGGCCGTTAAATTTTAGTAACAGATCGCAATAATATAATGAAGAAAGGAATACTTTTGCTTCGGCAAAAGTTACATGAAGATGAGTAAAGAAATGCTAGAGGCCTTCCGTATTTTGGAAGAGGACAAAGGTATTAAAAAAGAAGATATTATCGAAGCAGTGACAGAATCCCTTCGCTCTGCTTATCGTCGTCGCTACGGTCAGGCAGACAGCGCAGCCATTGAGTTTAATGAAAAAACAGGTGATTTCCATGTTTATACTGTCCGTGAAGTCGTGGACGAGGTCTTTGACAGCCGCTTGGAAATCAGTCTCAAGGACGCCTTGGCTATCAGTTCTGCCTATGAGTTGGGAGATAAGATCAAGTTTGAAGAAGCGCCAGCTGAATTTGGACGGGTAGCAGCTCAATCTGCCAAGCAGACCATCATGGAAAAGATGCGTAAGCAAACTCGCGCCATCACTTACAATACCTACAAAGAACATGAAAATGAAATCATGTCAGGAACAGTGGAGCGCTTTGATAATCGTTTTATCTATGTCAATCTAGGCACGATTGAAGCACAATTATCTAAACAAGACCAGATTCCTGGTGAAGTCTTTGCTTCTCATGACCGCATCGAAGTTTTTGTCTACAAGGTAGAAGACAATCCGCGTGGTGTCAATGTCTTCGTTAGCCGTAGCCATCCAGAAATGATCAAGCGCTTGATGGAGCAGGAAATTCCTGAGGTTTACGACGGAACTGTTGAAATCATGAGCGTGTCTCGTGAAGCGGGCGATCGGACCAAGGTAGCGGTTCGCAGCCACAATCCAAACGTGGATGCTATCGGAACCATCGTCGGACGTGGTGGTGCCAATATCAAGAAGATCACCAGCAAATTCCACCCAGCCAAATATGATGCCAAAAGTGGTCGTATGATCCCGACTGAGGAAAATATCGATGTCATCGAATGGGTTTCCGATCCAGCCGAGTACATCTATAATGCCATTGCTCCAGCTGAGGTTGATCAAGTTATCTTCCATGCAGAAGACAACAAGCGAGCTTTGGTTGTCGTACCGGATAATAAGCTTTCACTGGCTATCGGCCGTCGTGGTCAAAACGTTCGTTTGGCAGCTCATTTGACTGGCTTTAGAATTGATATCAAGTCAGCCAGCGAATTTGAAGCAATGGAAGCAGCCAACGAGCTTGGTGGATTTGGCCAAGATTATGTACCAGCCGAAGTCGATGCCCTTTCAGCAGGATTTGAAGCAGAAGAGCTGGCAGATGGTACAGAAGTGGCAACTGAAATCGAACTCGAAGAAAGTGAAGCAGTAGCCGCAGAATAAGGGAGGCAGATATGGCAAAAACAAGAAAAATCCCTTTAAGAAAATCAGTTGTGTCAAATGAAGTGATTGACAAGCGTGATCTGTTGCGCATCGTCAAGAATAAAGAAGGTCAAGTATTCATTGATCCAACAGGCAAGGCCAATGGGCGGGGCGCTTATATCAAGCTAGATAATGAAGAAGCTCAGCAGGCCAAGAAAAAACGGGTCTTTAACCGTAGTTTCAGTATGGAAGTAGAAGAAAGCTTCTACGACGAGCTGATTGCCTATGTCGATCACAAGGTCAAGAGAAGAGAGTTGGGTCTTGAATAAAGAAAAACTAGCAAACTTGCTGGGTTTGGCCCAGCGGGCTGGCCGCGTCATTTCAGGAGAAGAATTGGTCATCAAAGCCATCCAAGAAGGAAAGGTTCATCTGATCTTTTTAGCTGAGGATGCCGGACCAAATCTGACAAAAAAGATTACTGATAAAAGCCATTATTACAAGATAGAAGTGTCAACCGTGTTTTCAACACTGGAATTAAGCACTGCGATTGGCAAAGCTCGTAAAGTAGCCGCCATCACAGATGCTGGTTTTACAAAGAAAATGAGGTCTCTTATGCAATAGAAGAGGAGGACAAGAATTGTCTAGAATTAGATTGTACGAAATCGCAAAAGAATTGGGGAAGGAAAGTAAAGAGGTAGTAGCTCGGGCTAAGGAATTAGGCCTAGAAGTCAAAAGCCATTCTTCCAGTGTAGAAGAAGAAGCAGGTCAGCGCATTAAGGCTAGCTTCGCAACTAAAGAAGTTGCTAAGCCTCTTCCAGAGAAAGAAGTGGCAGTCCAGCCCGCACCCAAAAAAGTAGCTGAGAAACCTGCTGCTCCAGTCCAAAAAGAAGTGGCCCCTGTTAAAAAAGAAGAGCCAAAAGTAGCCGACGCACCGGCAGCTGAAGCTCCTGCTAAACCGGCTCCAGCTCGGCCACAAAGTCGAAATTTTAAGGCAGAGCGTGAAGCACGTGCCAAGGAACAAGCAGAGCGTCGTAAGCAGCAACAAAATCGGAAGCCACAAAATTCTGACCAGAAGGAAAGTAATGAGCGTGATCGTCATGACCGCAAGGCTAACAATGATCGCAAAGAGCGTCGCAATGACCGTCGTGATAATCGTGGTCAAGATGGCCGTCGGAATGGTCAGAATCATCAAGGATTTACCGGTCAGAACCGCCCACAGCCTCAAGGTCCCAAAATTGACTTTAAGGCTCGGGCAGCAGCTCTGAAGGCAGAGCAAAATGCGGAGTATGCACGTTCTAGCGAGGAGCGTTTCAAACAAGCTCAAGCAGCTAAAGAGGCACAAGAACGCCAGAATAGACGAAAAGAGCCAGTTCAAGCAGAGACAACAACTGCTGAAGTATTTAAAGCTACTCCGGCTGAAACAGTCCAACCGGCTGCTCCTGCACCAGCACAAGCTGCGGTAGATACTCGTCGTAAAAAGCAAGCTCGACCAGATAAGAAGCGCGATGATTTTGATCGCGAAGAAGAAGGTCCAAGAAAACAACAAAAGAATCGAAATAGTCAAAATCAAGTGAGAAATCAAAGAAACAGTAACTGGAATAACAATAAGAAAAATAAAAAAGGAAAAGGTAACCAGAATCAGGTTCCAAAACCTGTTACAGAACGCAAGTTCCATGAGTTGCCAAGCGAATTCGAATACACAGATGGCATGACCGTTGCGGAAATCGCAAAACGAATCAAGCGCGAGCCAGCTGAAATTGTTAAGAAGCTCTTTATGATGGGCGTGATGGCAACACAAAACCAATCTCTTGACGGTGATACTATTGAGCTCCTAATGGTGGATTACGGTATCGAAGCTAAGAAGAAGGTAGAAGTGGATACGGCTGATATTGAGCGCTTCTTTGTCGAAGAAGGCTATATCAATCCAGATGAATTAGTGGAACGTCCGCCGGTTGTTACCATCATGGGACACGTTGACCATGGTAAAACAACCCTCTTGGATACCCTACGAAACTCTCGCGTTGCGACAGGTGAAGCGGGTGGTATCACTCAGCATATCGGTGCCTACCAGATTGAGGAAAATGGCAAGAAGATTACTTTCTTGGATACGCCTGGACACGCGGCCTTTACTTCGATGCGTGCGCGTGGTGCTTCTGTTACCGATATTACCATCTTGGTCGTAGCAGCTGATGACGGTGTTATGCCTCAGACTATTGAAGCGATTAACCACTCTAAAGCCGCTAATGTGCCAATTATTGTGGCCATCAACAAGATCGATAAGCCAGGTGCCAATCCTGAGCGCGTGATTGGTGAATTGGCTGAGCATGGTGTTATGTCAACTGCTTGGGGTGGAGATTCTGAGTTTGTTGAAATCTCAGCTAAATTCAACCAAAACATCGATGAACTCTTGGAAACAGTACTTCTTGTAGCAGAAATCCAAGAACTCAAAGCAGATCCGACTGTTCGCGCTATCGGTACGGTTATCGAAGCCCGTTTGGATAAAGGAAAAGGTGCAGTTGCAACCCTTCTTGTCCAACAAGGTACGCTGAATGTTCAAGATCCAATCGTTGTTGGAAATACCTTCGGACGTGTCCGTGCTATGACCAATGACTTAGGTCGTCGTGTCAAAGTGGCAGGTCCATCTACGCCAGTTTCTATCACAGGTCTCAACGAAACTCCGATGGCAGGTGACCACTTTGCCGTCTATGAAGATGAAAAAGCTGCGCGTGCAGCCGGTGAAGAACGTGCTAAACGTGCCCTTCTCAAGCAACGTCAAGCTACTCATCGTGTCAGTCTGGAAAATCTCTTTGATACCCTCAAAGCTGGTGAAGTTAAGTCTGTTAACGTCATTATCAAAGCCGACGTACAAGGTTCTGTAGAAGCCTTGGCTGCTTCCTTGCAGAAGATTGAAGTGGAAGGTGTTAAGATCACCATTGTCCACTCAGCGGTTGGTGCTATCAATGAATCCGACGTAACTTTGGCAGAAGCTTCAAATGCCTTTATCATTGGATTTAACGTTCGCCCTACACCACAAGCTCGCCAGCAAGCAGAAGCTGATGATGTAGAAATCCGTCTCCACAGCATTATCTATAAGGTTATCGAAGAAATGGAAGATGCCATGAAAGGAATGCTGGACCCAGAATACCAAGAAAAAATCATCGGGGAAGCCCTTATCCGCGAAACTTTCAAAGTTTCCAAGGTTGGTACTATCGGTGGATTTATGGTTATCAATGGTAAAGTTACCCGTGATTCCAAGGTTCGTGTCATCCGTGATGGTGTCGTGATTTACGACGGTCAGTTGGCTAGCTTGAAACACTTCAAGGATGATGTGAAAGAAGTCACTAACGGCCGCGAAGGTGGTCTCATGATTGACGGCTATAACGATATTCAAGTGGATGATACGATTGAAGCCTATATCATGGAAGAAATTAAGAAATAAGAGAACTCCGCCGAAAACTCCCAGTAAAAAGCATATTGGGTGGAAGTCGATACTTCTATCCCAAGCACCTTTTCACAAAGAGCTTAGAGCGAATTTCATTCAACCAAAATTAAAAATATGAGAGTGGGACAGAAATCGTTAATTCGTTAGAATTCGATTTCGTCGTCCCACCTCCGCACAGTTGAGTAGGGCTGTAAAAGCTGATGAAATCAGCGTAATAGAGCCCACTCAACCACTGCGTCTTGCTCGATAATCCAAAGACAATTGAGAGGCTAGGACTTTTGTCCCAGCCTCATATTGCAGAAGAAAAAATTAGAAAGGAAATTCTATGGCAAATCATTTTCGTACCGACCGTGTAGGGATGGAAATCAAGCGTGAAGTCAATGAGATTTTGCAAAAGAAAGTCCGTGATCCACGTGTCCAAGGTGTGACTATTACCGATGTCCAAATGCTGGGCGATCTGTCTATGGCCAAGGTCTACTATAGTATCATGAGTGACTTGGCTTCGGATAATCAAAAGGCACAGCTGGGCTTGGAAAAGGCAACCGGTACCATTAAGCGTGAACTGGGCCGAAACCTCAAGATGTATAAGATTCCAGACTTGACCTTCGTCAAAGATGAGTCTATTGAGTACGGTAACAAGATTGATCAGATGTTGCGCAATTTAGAAAAACATTAATGAAAAGAGTGAGATGGGGCAGTGTTTACGAGTCCTGTCTCACTTTTATTTTTGAAAATACTTTTTAAAAGTTTTGAAAAAAGGTGTTGACAAGTGGAGATTATCCTGTTATACTAGTAAAGTACTCAATCGCGGGGATGGCGGAATTGGCAGACGCGCAGGACTAAGGATCCTGTGACCGCTTTAGGTCGTGAGGGTTCAAGTCCCTCTCTCCGCATAGGATTAGCTGACTTTGGTCAGTTTTTTTATTTTCTCAAAGAAGCTGAAGATGCCTGAATTCAAAAATTGCTTGGGAATTACTTAAAATTTCAGGAAAAACTAGCAATTTTAATGAAAAAGTGATAAAATAAACAATGTAAGTGGTTCATTCCACAAAAAATAAGAGGAGGCCTATTACAAATGGCAATCGTTTCAGCAGAAAAATTTGTCCAAGCAGCTCGTGACAATGGTTATGCAGTTGGTGGATTTAACACAAATAACCTTGAGTGGACTCAAGCTATCTTGCGCGCAGCAGAAGCTAAAAAGGCACCAGTTTTGATCCAAACTTCAATGGGTGCTGCTAAATATATGGGTGGTTACAAAGTTGCTCGCAACTTGATCGCTAACCTTGTTGAATCAATGGGTATCACTGTACCAGTAGCTATCCACCTTGACCACGGTCACTACGAAGATGCACTTGAGTGTATCCAAGTTGGCTATACTTCAGTTATGTTTGATGGTTCACACCTTCCAGTTGAAGAAAACCTTGAAAAAGCTCGTAAAGTTGTAGAATTTGCTCACGCAAATGGTGTATCAGTAGAAGCTGAAGTTGGAACTATCGGTGGTGAAGAAGACGGAATCATCGGTGATGGTGAATTGGCTCCAATCGAAGATGCTAAAGCAATGGTTGCAACTGGTATCGACTTCTTGGCAGCTGGTATCGGTAATATCCACGGTCCATACCCTGCAAACTGGAAAGGTCTTCATCTTGACCACTTGCAAAAATTGACTGAAGCTGTACCAGGATTCCCAATCGTATTGCACGGTGGTTCAGGTATCCCTGATGACCAAATCCAAGCAGCTATCAAACTTGGTGTTGCAAAAGTTAACGTTAACACTGAATGCCAAATCGCATTCGCTAACGCAACTCGTAAATTTGCTCGTGACTACGAAGCAAACGAAGCAGAATACGACAAGAAGAAACTCTTCGACCCACGTAAATTCTTGGCTGACGGTGTCAAAGCTATCCAAGCATCTGTTGAAGAGCGTATCGATGTATTCGGTTCAGAAGGTAAAGCATAAGAAGTTTGTAAAAGCTTGATATAACAGGGTTTATCCAATTTGGATAAGCCTTTTTTCTTTGTTTTGTCCTTGAATTGTCAAATTAAGGACACAATTTCACCATAAAATACTTCATAAGGAGTTTTCCTGTTGAGACTTTTTCGTGGCCTATTATTTAGTTTATCCTCCCACAGCGGATCTCTTCAGTGTTGACCTGAACAAATGATCTATCGGGATTTCGTTGTGTGTGATCTTCTTCAAAAATAATATCGAGTCCTTCGATACCACGGAAAGTCAGTTTTCCAAGAATCTCTGGGACGTTCAGACCGTCTGTAATAACGCGATAGGTTTTATTCACAATTTGTAGTTTTTCTCCATAGTTTAATCCAATTTTAGCCATGTAATTTATCCTTTCATTTCTTATTTTTTAAGTACCAATTTTTCAGCAAAGACATTGAGGGCAGGAGCAACAGAATTGCCGTTTTGCGCAACCAGTTCACTTTACTATTCGGAAAAGTGCGAAAGTCCGAAATGCGTGGAAGCCCACAAATACTTGTTTTAAATCTTCACTTCAACCATCAATGGACTTGACTTTTCCTATCAAAACATTTACAATAAAGGTACGAAGTTTATGTGATGTTCTGATGATCAGTCCTCTGGTTGTCAGACGCACTTTTTATTTAATTGTCAATGATCGTAATGCCGAAAGCTAGGCGTTATTATTTTTAAAACCGATATAACTAACAGCTATATTTATATTATATAACTGATGGTTATATCTGTCAAGGAATTATTTTGAAAAAATGAAAAATTTTTTTAGAGGTTTAAAATGGAATTTTCAGAACGCTTAAAAGAACTTAGGAGACAAGTAGGACTAACCCAAGTAGAGGTGGCGGAAAAACTAGGAATTTCGCAACCAGCCTATGCTTCATGGGAACGTGGTGTAAAAAAACCAACACAGGAAAATTTAGTTAAGATTGCACAGATTTTGAATGTTTCAGTGGATTATCTAGTTGGAAACTCAGAGGAGAAAGTTGATGAACTAGATAATATTGAGTTGCTTTTCCGTATGAATTCAAAAGGATTGACCGAAGAAGAAAAAGAAGTCTTCAGGAAAGAGTTGATTGAGTTTATGGAGGAGCGGAAGAAAGTATTTGATAAAAGTAAATAGAATTATTTAAAGGTATAATGAACAAAACTATGGAAATTTTGAATATTATTGAACAAGTGAAGAAAGAATATCATGAGATTGATTGGTTTGACGGTTTGCCTGTAAAGAGGGATGGGGGATATGAAATAAAGGTTAACTTTGATTTAGAACTCTGGCGAAGAGATGACAAATACGATGTTAGAAAAATCTTGCTTATTTGTCATCTTCAAAATTCTGATAGTAGCTTGGCTAACTATATAATGATTGGTGAACTTAAAACTAAATCTAAATTATCTGATAGCTATATCTTATTGAAATTGGAAAACTTAGATGAATCGCAGGAGGAGCAGGATTATTTTCAACATAATCAAGATTGTTTTAAATTGCATTTCATTAGAATAGCCCAAAAGAAGGATAGAGTATTAAATTATGTGAGTAGTATTGTTGCTTTTAAAAATTTTGGTGATTTTATAAACGAAGTTTCTATATCAGAAGATAATTGGGATGATTATGGGTACCGTCAAATCTTTAGTATTAATGTTTGGTTGGAAGAATTCACGCTACATAGTAATCCTCGTAGTGAAGAAATGATAAAGTATATGAACACTGGGAAAGAAAAACCAAACATTGAAAATCTATGTACACTAGGAAATAGAGGATACTATGAATTTCTAAAAAAATATCTTCCGTATAATGTTCGTAAAGAGTGGTTTGAAAGAGTCAATGACCTTTCTTTTAATCTTGAAGAGTTATCAAGGATTTCTAAGTATTATAAAGAACATTCGGACTTAAAAGGGGAAAGCCTTAATCTTCGCCCACCCAAGGGTTACTTTAATAGTTTCTTTTATAATTCTTTCTTACGAACAACAACGTTAAAGGAAATAAGGGATATATTTCATCCATTAACAATATTTGGAAAACCAGGCAGTACTCACTCTGATGATGTTAGGTTAAAAAATTCAGTTGATGATAATGTTTCAGAAATCAAGTATTTATTTGAGGATAATGGTGTATCTAAAGGTCAAATAACTTTTGAGAAAGATAAAACTTCTTACTTACCTATGAATGTTTATGGAATTGTTGGCGGCAATGGAAGTGGGAAATCATACAAAATAGAAGAAATTATTAAAAAACATATTAAAAATGATAATAATTTTTCCCAGCTAATTCATTTTTCGCTAAGTCCGTTTGATAATGTAATTGAAGTTGATAATATAAAACTAACTGACGTGCATAAGGATCAAGAGGGTAGTATTATATACGAAAAAGTTGGATTTGTATCTGTAAAAACCCCCTTAATAGAAACTGTAATAAATAAATTAGAATTATTAAACTTAGAGGAAATTAAAAATTCTTTTGTTGAAAAATACAAAAACAATGAGGAAAAGAAATTACTAGACGATAGCAACAAATTATTAAATAATAAAATTCATGAAATTAATATTGGAGATAGTTTTCGTTGGTACATTCAGTCTCTACTTCTTGACTTAGTTGCATCTGAAGAAAAACTTGAATTATGGGAAAAAGCTTTATGCTATTTTTCTTTTGAACCGTGGGCACAGGATATTAGAGCCGCTTTTTGTGATAGAACCATTGAATTATCCGATTTCGAAAAGATTAGCAAACTAAGTTCGGGTCAAGCTACTATTCTACTGTATTTAACTAAACTAGTTTTTTGTGTTAATCAAGGAAGTTTGGTAATATTTGATGAACCTGAAACTTTTATGCACCCACCTATGATCAAGTCTTTCATTAGGGCTGTTTCTGAAATAGTTAATAAAGTAGGAGCTTTTTGTTTAGTTGCAACACATTCGCCTGTAGTTATTCAAGAAATTCCTCATTGTAATGTATATAAGTTGGATTCGAATCATAACATATCATCAACTATTTATAAGACTTATGGGCAAAATTTGGACGCTTTATATAAGAATATATACGGTGTAGAATTACAAAATACAGGATATAATAGCTTACTTATAGAAAGAGTAAAAGATCCGGAACGTAAAAACAATCCCTTATTATTTAAGACTGATATTCCTTATTTAGGCGATGAAGCTTATTTAAAATATCTGCTCCTTAAAGATGAGATATTGGAGTATGAGTTAGAAGAGGATGATTAAATTTGAGAAAAGTTAGTATAGACAATCTACCTACTATTGATAAAATAATCGAAGTTTTGCCAAGTTCTATAGAAGACCAAGATAAACAAAGTCTGAAATCGTACCTGAATAACTTAGATGAAAAATATCAAGAGAACATTGCTTCAAAATTATATGACATAGATATTGAAAATCTGAATCGACCTACTTTTTTTGATTATGATAAGGCAGAATATTTATACAATAATTATATTCGAAAGGAAGAAAAAGAAGTATTTATTTCATTTCCAACAGTAAAGAATATTCATAATATTGATATATGTCCGATTTGCGAGGGTGTTCTTTCGACAAAAGTAACATTAGAACACATTATTCCTAAAGGATCTAAAGGAGATTTTCGTTTTGCTATCTTACCTATTAATTTAATTAAATGTTGTGTAGAATGTAACACTTCAAAACATCAAGTAAAATCTGATAATGAAAATAATAGTGAGATTAATCCGTATGCGGTAGATTTTCGAATTGAAGAATATTTTAATGTTGATTTAGTGGAAGAAAGAGGAGGGATTTCTCCAAGAATTAATTTTTCTTTTCATCAAAATTGTTTCGATAAAAGAATTGAAAATTTTATAGACATCTATAATCTTGAAAAGACTTATAATCATCGCTTAAAGTTAGAGTATCAAAAAATCATTTCAACGTTATCCAATAATCCTGAAATTTTTAGAAGTACATTACTAAATTGTTATTTAACCAATTTAAAGGAATCATACAAAGTTAATATGGAATATGAGAAAAGTAATAGTTTTTATTGGATAGATCAAAATTATTTCGGCTTTCAAATTTGTGATAAATTAATAAATTATTGTCAAAGAAACCAAAACATTCTAGAATGCTTCAGAAGTGATATTAAGCGACTACGTTATAATCCCAATGAACTGGTATTTGAAAATAATGACTTTTTTACAGAATTTGAATCTGTAACTAATCAAATTAAATTAATTGAGTTTGTGTTAAGTAATGAAACGGATATAAAAAAATATTTTTATCACTTAAAAAAATATTCAGTAGATTTCAGCTTTCCTAATTTGTACAAAGATGTGGACTCGAATAAAAAAGATATAATTGAAGCTATTCTAAAATACTATCTTGAAACTAATAAAAGTTTCGAAACTTTTGGGGAGAAAATTTCTAATATCCTTGAATAGAAGTCACAACAGAATCAATCTTTTTAAAACTAGGTGGACAATTGTCCACTTTTTTTGTATACTAAACTCAACCAAATTGATTTAGTTTAGTAATTAATACTTAAAGGAGGTATCATTCTTTGGATGAATTGTATACAAGAGTAAGTAGTGCAACAAAACAAGTGTTATATCAGTACATGAAGAATAATGATATCTCGTTACTAAATTATAATTTCACTTATTTTTTTCAACATTGTATTCAGAAGAACCAAATCCAAGTGATTAGTCACCACTTCTCAAATCGCAAGATAGAAGGTTTGACAGTAGTTGATGAGTTAGGTGTTAGTTTTTCTTATGAGCGAGATAATCCAAAAAGTAAAACAAAATTTCACACTTTGTCATGAGTTAGGACATTTTATTCTTAAACACGAGGGAAATTATTTTACAGAATCAATAGATAATCAGGAAAATTTACTAGAACGGGAGGCTAATATTTTTTCAGCTGTGCTATTAATGCCTGACGTTGTTCTTTTATCAAAAATCTATTATAGTTGTGAGACTTTTCAACAAGTTCAAGAAAGTCTTGAAGTTTCGAAACAAGCATTGTTTTTTCGTCTTTTAGATTTGCTAAGAGAATATTGTTCTGATAAAGAGAGTGAAATTAAGCAAGCGATTGATGCATATATTGACGGGCAGAATTCTTCAATCCTCCTCTTATTTCAAAATATAAAAGAACAAATTATCGAGGAATTCAATCAATATAAACCTTCTCGTATTAATCAGATTAAGCAGGCTGTTAGTAAAACAGGGTTTGAGACTAGCCAAGATTTTCCAGAATTATTGANTCAGAAAAATTGGAAGAAAATTAAGGAAAATAGTATCAATCTAAAAACGTGGCTTGTTTATAATAAGGGAAAGTCGATTGTCTATGTTTGGNATAAGGAAAAGTTCTCAGATGAAGCGGCCAAGAAAAAAGCAGAATTGCAGTTATTATTAATGTGAGGTGAATGATGATGTATCAACCAGAAAAATTGAAAGCTCGTAGAAAAGAGCTAAAACTGACCCAAAAAGAAATTGCAGATCAATTGGGAATAAGCTATCAGGCCTATTCAGCATGGGAACGTGGAGTAAAAGCACCTTCTAAGGAAAAAGTAAGTCAGTTAGAACAAATCCTTAGTGTACCCAAAGGCTATTTTACAGAAATTGAGATAGTCCGTTTGTATAATACACTATCGAGTAAAGGTAAAGCTCAAGTGGTTACTTATGCTAGAGAACTAGTTCAAAAAGAGCAGTCACAAAAGGTTATGCCGATATCAAAAAAACTTTACGAATACCATATTTATGAAAAAATGTCTGCTGGTATCGGAGCTTCCGTTTATGATGATCGAAATTATGATACTGTTTATTTTGATGAAGAATTGGCTCATGATTTTGCTTCCTGGGTATCTGGAGATTCAATGGAACCTAAATATCATAATGGTTCAGTAGCTCTTATCCGTGAGACTGGTTTTGATTACGATGGAGCAGTTTATGCGGTTGTCTGCAATAATCAGACATATATCAAACGAGTCTATCGTGAAGAAGGCGGCCTACGATTGGTTTCAATTAACCCTAAATATAAGGATATTTTCATTTCTTATGACGAAGATCCAAGGGTAGTTGGGATTATTGTAGGAAACTTTGTGCCGATGGAGGGATAATATGGAAAAATTTGATTTGTCGTATAAATGGGATTATTATTTATCTAAGGCAACTCTGTACTTTATTTTTTTTTATATGAATTCCTTACGAGGTAAGGTAGTATGGTTGCTTTTTATATTTATGGCATTCAATTTTCTTTATTTTTCAAGGGATATTGATAGTCGACCAAATACTTGGAAAGATTTTTATGAAGAATATGTTTCTGACTTTTATATTCAATTACTCATATGTTTAGGGCACTTTGCTTTTAGAATAAAAGACTCGGCTGGAACGTGGGAGGAATTAGGAATCACTTATATAATTTTAGCTCTATCATCTTATTCGATTATATTAATCAGATATTTTAAAAATAGATGTATAGGCATATGCATAGGTTTGGGTTCTTTTAGTATTCCAACTCTATTTTTATCATCTATCAGGAATATATTATGTATGACTATTAATTATTATTTAATATCAACATTTCTGTTGTTAATATGTTGTTTTGTTTATAAAATGCTGGAAGTACGGCAAGATAGTAGAAAGAAAGAATAAATTATATGGGCTATTTTGATTATTCAAGGGAGCCAAAAAGTGACATTGCTTTTATAGATATGAAGTCCTTCTATGCTAGCGTAGAGTGTGTATCAAGAGGTCTACATCCTCTAAAGACTTCCTTATGTGTTATGAGCCGAGCGGATAATTCAGCAGGTCTTATTCTAGCATCTTCTCCCATGTTCAAGAAGGTATTTGGTAAGTCCAATGTGGGACGCTCTTATGATTTGCCATTTGATATTAATACCAGAAGGTTCTCTTATTACAATGCTAAAAGACAAGGCTTGAGAACAGATCCTGATTATATAAGATTTATAGAAGAGTGGGCCAAAGTTACATTAATAGTTCCACCTAGGATGGATGAATACATAGCTGTAAATATGGAAATTCAAAGGATATTTCAAAATTATGGAAGTCCTGACGATATTTACCCCTATTCCATTGATGAAGGTTTTATTGATCTTACAAGTTCACTAAACTATTTTATTTCAGACAAGAGTATTTCTAGGAAAGATAAGCTAGATGCCATTTCTGCAAAAATTCAAAGGGATATTTGGAGAGAAACAGGGATCTATTCAACTATAGGAATGTCTAATGCAAATCCACTTCTCGCAAAGTTAGCTTTAGACAATGAAGCAAAGATAACACCTACAATGCGGGCAAACTGGTCTTACCAAGATGTTGAAAGGAAAGTTTGGAATATCCCCAATATGACAGATTTTTGGGGTATTGGGAAACGCATGGAAAAACGTCTGAATAGTTTAGGGATTTATTCAATCAAAGAGTTGGCCAATACTAATCCAGACATGTTAAAGCAGAATTTGGGAGTGGCAGGGCTTCGATTGTGGTTCCATGCTAATGGAGTGGACGAAAGTAATGTTCATACCCCCTATAAACCAAAGTCTAAATGTTTAGGAAATTCTCAGGTTTTACCACGGGATTATGTGGAGCAAAGAGAAATTGAGATTGTACTACGAGAAATGGCGGAACAAGTCGCTATTCGTCTAAGGCGAGCAGGTAAGAAAGCAACTGTTGTCGCTATACATTTAGGTTACTCTAAACAAGAAAACAAACGTTCTATCAATACCCAAATGAAGATAGAACCAACAAATAATACGGATATACTCACAAACTATGTTTTGAAGTTATTTCATAACAAATACACTTCGGGAGCAATCCGAAATGTGGCAGTCAGCTATTCAGGATTTGTGGATGGATCCTATGGATTGATTTCACTATTTGATGATGTTGACAAAGAAGAAAAAGAAGAAAGGCTCCAGGTAGCTATTGACTCTGTTAGAAATCAGTTTGGCTTCACCTCTCTATTGAAGGCAAACTCATTAGATAAAGCATCTAGAAGTATTGCGAGAAGTAAACTGATAGGAGGTCATTCTGCTGGAGGATTGGATGGATTAAAATGATTGATCGTTCTTACTTACCATTTCAATCAGCACGAGAATATCAAGATCCTGGCATGCAAAAGTGGATGGGCTTCTTTTTATCTGAACATACCACCTCACTAGGTGAAGAGAAAAATCGTATTGATTTATCTAGTAACTTGGATAAGGCTGAAAAGCTCTTGTTGCTTTCTCAGCTTTATATTGGACAGCTAAAAGGGCGACTTACCGTCAAATACAAAGCTCAAAAAGTCACCATCATAGGAGAAGTTAGAGAATTATGTAGAAAAGAAATATCCGTCAAAACGAGTGACGGATATAAGTTAGTTCAGCTAGATGATATCCTACAAATTCATCTTTTGGAGAAGGTAGCAAATGAGTAGAAAAGAACTCTTTGAGAATAAGTTGCAGATGGCTTATTCTCAGATGACTATATCCGATTTGAAGAAGATTTCCAAAAATATTCAGCTATGGATGTGCTACTGACATTTTTGATTGATGATATTCTTAGAACAATGGCTATTAATCAAAAAAACTATTTCAAACTCAATAAAGAGAATGCAAAAGATGGGAGAGATCATTATTTTTATTTTAAAGTGATTAAAGAAAAATAATCTTTGGTTCGATATTTTAAATATAGGAAAAATAAATTTTAAAAATACTAATTAAGAAAATATTGAAATAATAGTAATTGAACATATGGTATAATAGAATGAAATCAAGTGATGGGAACTCATCTAACCTAAATCTAAACAGTATAAAATTACGAGGAGATTATAAGATGACCGATTATATAAAATTAAATGAAGATAGATGGAATAATGTAAAAAATGACTACACTGAGCCGTTGACACATGAAGAATTAGAAGAAGCCAGAAATAATCCCATTTCTGTTGCCTTAACTGTTGGAAAAAAAGTTCCGAAAGAATGGTTTGAAAAAGCCAGCGGAAAAAAGATATTAGGGTTAGCTTGTGGTGGTGGACAGCAGGGACCAGTTTTTGCTATAAAAGGTTATGATGTAACCATAATGGATTTTTCTAAATCACAATTACAAAGAGATGAGTTGGTTGCTAAAAGAGAAGGCTTAAAAATCAATACCGTTCAAGGCGATATGACAAAACCATTTCCATTTGAAAATGAAACTTTTGATATTATTTTTAATCCAGTTTCAAATGTATATATAGAAGATTTAGAAAACATGTACAAAGAAGCTTCTCGAGTATTAAAAAAGGGTGGATTGTTAATGGTCGGATTTATGAATCCTTGGATATATATGTATGATGCTGACACTGTATGGGACAAACCTGATGAGGAATTACTTTTAAAGTTTTCAATACCTTTTAATTCAAAAGAGCTTGAAGAGGAAGGCAAGATAACCATAAATCCAGAATATGGATATGAATTTAGCCATACCTTAGAAAGTCAGATTAGAGGACAACTCAAAAATGGTCTCGCTATGATAGATTTTTATGAATCGTGTGACAAAAGACATAGATTATCACGTTATGGAAATGATTATATAGCTACACTCTGCATCAAACTATAATATTATAGAATATACTTCAGGGGAATAGCCCGTTTCATTTTCTATAAGGGTTAAAATCTAAATCCCAGTTTGTCGAAGTAAAACAATTAAATAAAATTAAAGCGAGGAAGTAAAAGCAAATAGCCGCTACTTCCTTTTTTTGTTGTCAAACATTCAAAAACGGAAAGGAGAATTTATGAAAGAACTGAAAAATCCAGATAAAAAAGGCAGTAGCACAAAGAGAAAGATTGGAAAGACAACCTATGAGCTTCTTGTCCATTTCAATGAAAATGCAACTGAAATAATGCTGAGGGAGCTTAGGAGAAAATTGGATGAAAAAAAGATGATTTTGATTAAAAAGTCCTTGACAAGTAGCAACGGGAAAAACAGCGAAGTATATTCTAATTTTATGTAGTGCAAGGCTTGCATAATATAGGAAATATAAACGAATAATCAGGCTATAGATAGAAAATCTCGCTCCAGCGGGATTTTTCTTGTATAATGAAGCTAGAAAGTAGCTGATGGAGGTAAAGAAAGGTTGAAATGCAAGGAAAAGATATTTAGTGCTGTCATTGATCGGCCGGTCGGTTTTAAAGATTCTTTTGGGAATGTCTATCTGATTAACTATGGCTATATCCCTGAGCTAATGGGTGGAGATGGCGAAGAGCAGGATGTGTATATTATTTCCCGTGACCAGCAGCAGCCTCTGGAAAATTTTACAGGAAAGTTGGTTGCTATCATCCATCGGCGTGATGATATAGAAGACAAGTGGGTCTTGGCTCCTGCTAATGAGGAGATTGACAAAATTTTGATAGCGGAGCAGACTCAATTTATGGAGCAGTATTTTGATTCTTGGATTGAGATGGTGGAAGAGAGCAATGATTCAAGGCCCTAAAATCCATGATAAAGACCAGAAAACGGCTCTTGTGAGCGCTATTTTAACTGATTTAGGTTAATAATGAAAGTCTATATTCGATTAAGCTTTCCTCAATATCAGATAAAATTGCAAGATGGTCAGTCACGAAAAAAATCGCATGGATGAACCTAAAATGATTTGTCCATGCGATTTTTATATTTAAGGAACTATCGTAAGTAAAGGTTTATCTAGCAGAATAGAAATTCTTACGCTTCTTTCTTTTTGAGCAAGATGAGGCCACCACTTGTAGCCAGAAGAATCGTTGCAACTGTGAAGAGAGCAGAGTTTTCCTTGCTTCCTGTTTGTGGGAGCTGGGCCTGTTGTGTATTTGTTGCTTTTTGAGCTGCAGCGGTAGGCTGTGCTTCGCTTGTTTTCTGAGCGAGGCTTTCTAGTTGCTCTTCTTTTGCTTTCGGAGTTGTCGGTTTGTCGGCTGGTTTGCCTGCTTGTTTTGGTTGAGGTTTTTGGTTCAAAATTTCAACAATTTTGACACTTGGTTTATGAGTGACAGGCATATCTTTCAGCTCAGCCAATTGATTGCCAAAGACAGCGTTCGATACCCAACGGTAGAAGTGAATGGTATGTAGACGATTGGTTGGATTTCCAGCATAAACGAAGAGTGGATGTTCCTTGTAATTACCAGAAATAGCAACGATTTTATTGGCTAATTTTTCGTTGCCTGGCCACCAGCCTGCAATGTAATAGTCACTGTCT
Source organism: Streptococcus cristatus (assembly GCF_003943465.1). Classification (GTDB taxonomy): domain Bacteria; phylum Bacillota; class Bacilli; order Lactobacillales; family Streptococcaceae; genus Streptococcus; species Streptococcus cristatus_C. The sequence continues at coordinate 102,940 of NZ_RJPR01000004.1, forward strand.
GCAATAGTCGCCAAAGTCTTGAAGTTGGCAGGAGCTTTTGCGATCCAGTTTCCAGAATTAGAATAGAAGAGATCATTCTTCTTATAGCCGCTAGTCAATGGATCTTTGTCGTCTATAATAGCCTTCATCAGACCTTCAAAATCGCTACCGCCGGAGAATCTTTCCGCATCAAATCCATCTAGAACACCCAGTTTTTCAAGGCGTTGCATAGCAGAGCCACCCACTACAATGGTTGGTTTGCGACCAAGAATAGACTTGTCAAATTTGTTGCTTTCAAGGACGATGACATCAGCTTCATCAGGCGTATCGACAATATCAAAGCCTAGATTTTTCAGTGCCAGAGCGGTATGAGTAGGTGAGTCCACTCCTGCCCAGTAGAATTGATGAGGGGGTGCATAGACCTTCAGTGCTTTTAAGCTTGGCCCTTCCGGAACCTTATACAAGGCATCTCCATAAATAGCATAATCACCTAAAAGATTTGCAAAGGTTGATGTATCAACGATATAGCCATCTTCTGTCAGATAGACCTTCTTACCTTGGCGAATAGCTTGGTTGACAGCTTTGACTGCGCTGTCAGATGTATTAGCGATGACATAGTAAGGTGCTGAGTAGTTGATATCGCGCGTCCGAGTAGCACGGAGAGCAGTGACTTCGCCGAGTTTGCCATCAAAGAGTTTATCTTTAAAGATAGGTTCAGCTTTAAAGCCTCTCATATCTGGGAAGTTTACCAAAAGTTCAGCATACATGGCAGCCCAAGCAGATTCGTTTGAACCTTTATAGAGGATATGGTTGGCATAGCCACGCTTAGCTTGAGCCATATCGACAATTAGGTCGCCCTTCTTATAGTTGCCAACATCTTCCTTCAATTCTTGAATGACAACACCATTTCTCTTGAAGTATTCAATCATATTAAAGGCTTGTTGGGAATCATTGTCTTTGTCGAGCCCCATAGGGATGACATAATAGTCAGGGAAGAATTTTTTCTGACCATCTTTTACCCGTCCAACAACCTTGCCGTCAGGTCCGACCAATTCATTTTCAGCTTTTGGCTCTTCAACCTTGTTGATGCCACGGAGATAGAAGTTGAGGCGCATTTCCATGAGCTTGTCAGGATCTTGGGACAGGTAAGAGATACCTCCAAGGACAGCGTGATAGCCAGCCTTATAGGATTCCTGATTGCCCTCAGGGATTTCAATGGTATGTCCTAATATGCCGTGGTACATGGCATAGACACCAGTGTAGCCTGAGAAGGAGTCATCCCAGCCATCGCCCCAGTCTAGTTTAGGGATGATATAGCTGCCATACTTAGAGTTAGCGACGCCGGCACGTCCCATGTGGTGGGCATTTTCCAGCATATTTTTTGACAGAAGGTCGTATTCAAAGTTTGGATCATGCGGCGGTGTCGCTGGCTCGATCAAGAATTCTTTAACGAATCCATGAATGTCATAAAGTGCAATTGGATTCCATTTGTTAATGAGTCCAGCTACAGTACGGGTTTCTGGGTTAGCCTGATAGCTAGTGTCGCGGTTTGGATCGATTCCGTTGGCAAGAGTACGCGTATTGGCAACATCTCCGTCAGGATTTTCAGTAAAGTCAAAGAGGAAAATAAATTTCTTGAGGAGTTCTTTGACATTGAGGGTGATATTTTTAGCAGCACCGTTGGCATCAGTTGTTTGGAAGGAAATTTGCTCCTTGGTCGCAAAAGTATTGAAGAGCCCAGTGATGATGTCGATGGCTGGCTGTTCGTCAGCATGGGTGTTATTGATAAGGACTGGAAGTTTATAGTCCAGCGTACCATTTTTCAGAGCAGCTAACATTTCAGCTGGTTTGATCAAGGCCTGCGGATTAGTTGTGCTGAGATAGTCGTCAATGCTCTTTTGGTCGGAGCTGATGATACCCAACTTGATATCGCGACCCTGAGCACTCTTTCCGATGTTCTCAATCTGTACCAAGCGATCCGTTTTAGCATCTTGGAGACTCTTTTCAATAGCTGCCAGCATTTCATCGTGGGTATGGAAATCTTCGTAGGGACGAAGGACAATATTCTTGCGAATAGTCAGGCCAAGATCTTCGCTGGTTCCGACTAATTCATGAGTTCCCATAAAGTTGCGGTAGGTTCTACGGATATTGTTTGGTGTCCGCAGGCTTAAGTCTTGCCCAAATAATTCATTAAATTTGAGGGAAACTTTGAGGTCATTTCCATTAGCTTTTTCTTCGACAGTGACAAATGGGTCGCCTGTGAAGGTGCCGTCCTCCATCTTCCAAGTTTTCCACTCGCTAATAGGCTTGTTGTCCAGTGTCCAAGTGATTTTACCAGCTTGCGCTCCTTGCTCTTGAATAGTTTCTTCAATACTAGCTTTTTCGGACATATAAACCTTACTGTCGGCAAGCTGAACCTTGTTTTCTTGGGAGCTAGCTGCGCGGACTTCTGTTTTAGTTGTAGTATCCAGTTTTTGGCTAGCATCAGCTGCTTTTTCATCTAGGGCTGTAGAAGGAAGACTTGGAGACTTGCTGTCCGTAGCTTCAGATGGGCTACTTTTCTCTAGTGGTTAAGCTTGTGGAGTATCCGAAGTTTCTTCAGCTTTCTCTGTACTTGCAGGTGTAGGCTGTTCCACAAGAGTACTGATTTTGCTGCTGTCTTGCGGAGGTTCAGCAGGGTTAAGCGTATCAGCTGCCGCATTTCCTTGAGTTAAAACGGCCAATAGAACCGCAGCGGATAGGCTGAGGGCTTGTGTATATAAGCGTTTCTTATAAGAATTTTTCATAAGAAACCTCCTTTTTAATGTGTTCTTAAATTCAGTATAACAAAGTTTGAAATCGTTTACAAACAAAAACATAGATAAAAAATAAACTTCTAACGAAAGGATGAGATATGTGTAATTTCTGAAGAGTATCTGAGTCTGATATTTAAACAGCCCGCGATATTCGCAGTTTGGGTTTCTGCAAATTCATGCAAAAAACAGGCATTTATGCTACAATATTAGCAATAAAGATGATTGGAGCAAACGATGAAAGCGATTATTACGGTTGTTGGAAAAGATAAGGCAGGGATTGTGGCTGGTGTAGCTAGTAAAATTGCCGAGCTAGGGCTCAATATTGACGATATTTCTCAAACTGTTTTGGATGAGTTTTTTACCATGATGGCTGTCGTGTCTAGCGACGAAAAGCAGGATTTTGCAGCGCTTCGTAGTGAGTTTGAGGCCTTTGGTCGGACCCTCAATGTCAAAATCAATATTCAAAGTGCAGCCATTTTTGACGCTATGTACAATATCTAAGGAGAGGGCGCATGGATATTAGACAAGTTACAGAAACCATTGCCATGATTGAGGAGCAGAATTTTGATATTCGGACTATCACCATGGGCATTTCTCTCTTGGACTGTATTGACTCGGATATTGAGCGGGCAGCGGATAAGGTGTACCAAAAGATTATGACCAAGGCTAAAGATTTAGTTTCAGTCGGGAATGAGATTGCAGCTGAGCTGGGGATTCCCATCGTCAACAAGCGGGTCTCAGTGACTCCAATTTCTCTGATTGGGGCAGCTACGGATGCTACGGACTATCTGCCTCTGGCTCATGCTCTGGATCGGGCAGCAAAAGAAATCGGTGTGGACTTTATCGGTGGCTTTTCTGCCTTGGTACAAAAAGGCTATCAAAAAGGCGATGAAATCCTCATTAATTCTATTCCGCGTGCTTTGGCTGAGACGGACAAGGTCTGCTCCTCTGTCAATATCGGCTCAACCAAGACTGGCATCAATATGACGGCAGTTGCGGATATGGGGCGGATTATCAAGGAAACAGCCCAGCTTTCTGACATGGGGGCGGCCAAGTTGGTCGTCTTTGCCAATGCGGTAGAGGACAATCCTTTCATGGCGGGCGCTTTTCATGGTGTCGGTGAAGCGGATGTGGTCATCAATGTCGGTGTTTCTGGGCCAGGTGTTGTCAAGCGAGCCTTGGAAAAGGTCCGTGGTGAGAGCTTTGATGTGGTGGCTGAAACGGTCAAGAAAACGGCCTTCAAAATCACCCGTATCGGCCAGTTGGTCGGTCAGATGGCCAGCGAGCGTCTGGGCGTCAAGTTCGGGATTGTTGACTTGAGTTTGGCGCCGACGCCAGCAGTCGGGGATTCAGTGGCCCGTGTCTTGGAAGAAATGGGTTTGGAAACAGTCGGTACCCACGGTACGACAGCGGCGCTTGCCCTGCTCAATGACCAAGTCAAAAAAGGCGGTGTCATGGCCTGCAATCAAGTGGGCGGACTATCTGGTGCATTCATTCCTGTTTCTGAAGATGAGGGCATGATTTCAGCTGTGCAAAATGGCTCGCTCAATCTAGAAAAGTTAGAAGCTATGACAGCAATCTGCTCGGTCGGTTTGGATATGATTGCCATTCCAGAGGAAACGCCAGCTGAGACCATCGCAGCCATGATTGCGGATGAAGCAGCGATTGGTGTCATCAATCAAAAGACGACTGCTGTGCGGATTATTCCGAAGGGCAAGGAAGGCGAAATGATTGAATTTGGCGGACTCTTGGGAACAGCTCCAGTCATGAAGGTCAATCAGGCTTCGTCAGCCGCCTTTATCGCGCGGGGTGGTCAGATTCCAGCGCCGATTCACAGTTTTAAAAACTAAGCAATAGGAGGCTGGGACAAAATCCTAGCCTCTCAATTGTCTTTGGATTGTCGAGCAAGACGAAGGGATTGAGTGGGCTCTACTAGGCTGATTTCATCAGCTTTTACAGCCCTACTCAACTGTGCGGAGGTGGGACGACGAAATCGAATTCTAACGAATTACTGATTTCTGTCCCACTCTCTTTCCCTCTGTCTTGCTCAGTCAAATGCGAGATAAATAAGCCACTCTTAGTTGGGTGGCCTTGATGAGAAAAGGAGACATTCATGGCAAAAACGAAATTATACATCATCCGGCATGGGAAGACTATGTTTAACACCATTGGTCGAGCTCAGGGCTGGTCGGACACTCCCTTAACTGAAGAAGGTGAACGTGGCATCCGTGAGCTAGGGATTGGGCTAAGAGAGTCTGGTTTGGAATTTACCAAGGCTTTCTCAAGCGACTCTGGTCGAACTATTCAGACCATGGGGATTATCCTAGAAGAGCTGGATTTGGTCGGGAAGATTCCTTATAAGTTTGACAAGCGCATCCGAGAGTGGTGCTTTGGGAGCTTTGACGTGGCCTATGGTGGCGATCTTTTCCGTGGAGTGATTCCAAGGGTGCGTGACACCGATAATTATAAAGAGCTGACTTTCCCAGAATTGGCAGACGGCTTGGTTGAAGTGGATACGGCTGGCTGGGCTGAGCCCTGGGAGCAACTGAGCGAGCGGATTTTAGCTGGATTTACAGCTATTGCCCAAGAAGTGGAAGCCGCTGGTGGAGGCAATGCTTTGGTTGTCAGCCATAGTATGACCATTGGGACTTTTGCCTACCTGCTGGACAAATCCATTAGCAAAAATCCTGAGGTTGACAACGGCAGTGTGACAGTTGTTGAATATGAAAAAGGGCAATTTACGATTCAGATCTTGGGAGATGTATCCTATCGTGAAGTTGGTGCCAAAATTTTGGACGCTGAAATAAACAGTTAAAAGAAATCATGGAAATAGTTGAGTTTTATTGAGCTGTCTTCTTTCAATCTTAGAAACTGCTTTTTTTCAGAAACGTGATATAATGAGAGGAGAATAAGGGGGGAAGTGTATGGCAAAAACAAGATTATACCTCATCCGGCATGGCAAAACGATGTTTAATACAATCGGACGAGCTCAGGGCTGGAGTGATAGTCCGTTGACAGCAGAAGGTGAACGTGGCATCCATGAACTAGGAATTGGTTTGCGAAAAGCGGGTATTGATTTTAAACTAGCTAGATCCAGTGATTCGGGTCGAACCATTCAGACCATGGGAATTATTCTGGAAGAGCTGGGCTTGACTGGAAAGATTCCTTATAGGTTTGACAAGCGCATTCGAGAGTGGTGTTTTGGCAGTTTTGATGGTGGCTATGATGGCGAGCTCTTTATGGGGGTCATGCCTAGGGTCTTTAATATCGATCATGTCCATCAACTCAGCTATGCCGAGCTGGCAGAAGGTTTAGTAGAAGTCGACACGGCTGGCTGGACTGAGAATTGGGAAAAACTCAGTGGCCGAATTTGGCAAGGCTTCTCAGAGATTGCTGAGGAGCTGGAGGCTGCGGGCGGTGGCAATGCTTTGGTAGTTAGTCATGGCATGACCATCGGAACTTTTGTCTACCTTATTAATCGCATGCAACCTCATGGCCTAGGCAATGGTAGTGTGACCATCGTAGACTATGAAGATGGACAATTTTCGGTTGTTTCCATCGGTGATATGTCCTATCGTGAAGTTGGAGCGAAAGAGCTGGAGGACAAGGCTTGAGAAGAGGTCGCCACGAAAGAAAGAGAAAACTCTCTTTGTTTCGACTAATAAATAGGCTCTTATTTCTAGGAATTGGGATCAGTTTGCTGTTTGCTCTATTGCGAGTGCAAGATATGGATGAAGACTTCTTAACTTTTATTAGTCGTGGTTTGGGAGTCTGGACCTCTGACTTGCCCAAGGTGTCAGTTGATGATTGGGAGTTGACTTTAATCAATCGTAACCATTTACAGGAAGAGTCTCATCCTAAGTTGACCCAAATCGATGATATTCAGGTAGATAGTCGTATTGCTGCAAATACCAGACAATTTTTAGCTGCAGCTCGAACCATTGCACCAGGAGAAACCTTGATTTCGGGTTATCGTAGCCGAGCAGAGCAGACAGAGCTCTATGAAGAAGCGCTAGCCTTGGCCGAAGAAGAGGGCTTATCTCGGCAAGAAGCGGAGCAAGAAGTGCAAAAGCGGATCCAGCTGCCAGGCGCCAGCGAGCATCAGACAGGCTTGGCGATTGATATGAGTGAGCCAGAAGGTCAGAATGATGAAGTAGCACATAAGATTGCAGAAATTGCCCCTAAATACGGCTTTATTCTGCGCTATCCTGAAGGGAAAAGCGATATTACTGATGTGAATTTTGAAAATTGGCACTATCGTTATGTTGGCGTAGAGTCGGCCCAATACATGCAAAAACATCATCTAGTTTTAGAGGAGTATCTGACTCTTTTGAAAGAGTCAGCTCGGTAAAGTGTCACAATCCATTGATAGACAAAAAATCAGCTGCTCAAATGAGCAAGCTGATTTTAAGGCTCTTTGTCAACTGTAGTGAGTTTCAAAAAGTTACTAGAATTTTGATATAAATTCAATTTTCTTATTGACCCTGACCTTGGGGAAGGGGGATACTAATACAAGATAAGAAAGGAGAATATTATGCAAATCAATATGATTCGTTCAGAAGAAGCAATTTTAGAGGCGACGAAAGACTTTTGGAAATGATACATTTTTGCTTGAAAATCTACCAGAACCTGATATAATGTAGGTAGTTTCTGGAGGTATCAGTATGCATTACAAAAGAATTGAGTTAAAAGTCACAAATCAAGGTATCCATGAGCGCAAGATTTTTCAGGGTGTTAAGATTTTCAGCCGCAGCAAGCTGTCCAAAGATCAGAAAAGCATTCTGACGCAGAAGATTTACCTGACACCGAAGCAAAACATTGTTTACTATCAACGGACAGATGTCAACTATGACCAGAACTGGCACCATAAGAAGGATTATTACGAACTAACTTATGGCCAGTTGGACAGAGAAACTGTCTTTAAGGTTTGCCAAGATTTTGACGAACTAAGTCCTTTCCTGGAGAATGAGCTGCTTGAGAAGCTAAAAGAAAAGCAGTCAGCAGGCAAATTTTTTGAAAAATTAGATATATAAAAATCCGACTGCTTTTATAAGCAGTCGGATTTCTTTGAGTTATAGTTAAATAGTACTTAAACAGGACCTTGCGCAATCATAGCGTTGGCCACGTTTTAGAAAGCAGCAATGTTAGCACCAGCCAGGTAGTCTTTGTCAAGTCCGTAAGTTTCAGCGGTAGTTTTAGCTGTGTTGAGGATGTTGGTCATGATGTCTTTGAGACGACCAGAGTATACTAACATCTATTCATCTGGTAAGAGGGATTTTATCATCCAGATATTCATAGCTGGATGTCCGGCGGAGTTAGTAAGTGGTTGTTGCAGTGATGTGAAACTATAGTGTTGATAGATGGACACAGCCGTAGCCAGTTCAGTAGCGGTTTCTAGATAAAGCTGTTCATAACCTGCTAGACGTGCTTCTTGGAAAATCTGCTTTATCAGCCGACTGGAATAACCTTTGCCACGACTATTTTTAGTGACATACAATTTTTGTAATTCAGCAATCTTATCAGAAACAGGTGCAAAGCCACCACAGCCAACCAGCTGACCTTCGTCTTCCAGAACAAAGTAAGCTGCCCTCTCTTGCTGTTGATAATAGTCGGCCAAATGATCCAGATGAGAATCAAAGTAGACAGTTCCTGGTTTGTCAAGCCCGAATTCTTCTAGGCTAGCTCGAATGAGCTGCGCTACAGCTGGATTGTCTCTCATTTCTATTGGCCGTAAGTTCATGATAGTCCTCCGATAGGATGTATCGACTAATTAAACAATACCTTGTGCAATCATAGCGTTTGCTACGTTTTCGAAGGCAGCGATATTTGCTCCTGCAAGGTAATCAGTACCAAGTCCGTATGTTTCAGCAGTTGTTTTAGCTGTGTTGAAGATGTTGGTCATGATGTCTTTGAGACGGCCGTCCACTTCTTCACGAGTCCATGAGAGGCGAAGGCTGTTTTGGCTCATTTCAAGGGCAGATACAGCTACACCGCCAGCGTTGGCAGCTTTGGCTGGTCCATAAAGGATTCCGTTTTCTTTATAGACTTTAATCGCATCAAGGTCACTCGGCATGTTGGCACCTTCTGATACGCAGATAACACCTTGAGCAACCAAACGTTTAGCCGCTTCACCATTGATTTCGTTTTGAGTCGCACATGGAAGAGCAATATCGTAGTTACCAGCGTAAGTCCATACAGAACCTTCATGGTAAGTAGCAGTTGCTTTTTCAGCAGCATACTCAGTCAAGCGAGCACGGCGTTTCTCTTTGACATCTGTAAGGAGGTCGAAGTCAATACCATTTTCGTCGATGACATAGCCGTTTGAATCAGATACTGAGATAACAGTAGCGCCAAGTTCAGTCGCTTTTTGAAGAGCATATTGAGCTACGTTACCAGAACCGGAAATCACCACTTTCTTACCAGCAAAACTGTTACCATTTGCTTTGAGCATTTCTTCAGTATAGTAAACCAAACCGTAACCAGTAGCTTCTGGGCGAATCAAGCTACCACCGAATCCAAGAGGTTTACCAGTCAAGACACCAGCATCAAATTGGTTAAGGCGTTTGTATTGACCGTAGAGGTAGCCAATTTCACGTCCACCAACACCGATATCACCAGCTGGGACGTCAAGTGATGGTCCGATGTATTTTTGCAATTCAGTCATGAAGCTTTGGCAGAAGCGCATCACTTCAGCATCAGTCTTACCTTTAGGATCGAAGTCTGATCCCCCTTTACCTCCACCGATTGGAAGTCCAGTCAAGACGTTTTTAAAGATTTGCTCAAATCCGAGGAATTTCAAGATCCCTTGGTTTACAGTTGGGTGGAAACGAAGTCCGCCTTTATATGGTCCAACAGCTGAGTTGAATTGAACACGGTAACCACGGTTGACTTGCACTTTTCCATCACGGTCAACCCAAGGAACACGGAAAGAAATCACGCGCTCAGGCTCAGTGATACGTGCCAAGATGTTTTCTTCGATATACTCAGGGTGTTTTTCAAATACAGGTTCCAAAGTGCTGAAGAATTCTTCAACCGCCTGGAGAAATTCGGCCTCATGCCCGTTACGAGCTTTCACAGTTGCAAATACGCTTTGGATATATTCTTTAGCAGATGTCATATCGTTCTCCTTTTTGTTGTTATATTTTATTACACGAGCCATTATAGCAGAATTTTTTTTGAGTGTAAAGAAAAAAGTTGAATTTTCTGAAAATTTCCATAATATTTTTTTGAAGATTCTAGGTGGAAATGCCGAACCTTTTGCTAGAAAATTAGGATAAATTTTTTATAGGAAGAATTTTAATGATATAATAGAGAAAATTAAGGAATAAGAGGTCAAGATAATGACGACAACCAAGACAAAAATTACAGGTTTTGAATTTGATAACTGCCTGATGAATGCGGCAGGAGTGGCTTGTATGACAGTGGAAGAATTAGAAGAAGTCAAAAACTCTGCTGCAGGAACCTTTGTGACAAAGACGGCGACGCTGGACTTTCGTCAGGGAAACCCAGAGCCTCGCTATCAGGATGTGCCATTGGGTTCTATCAACTCCATGGGCCTGCCCAACAATGGTTTAGACTACTATCTTGACTACCTGCTGGAACTCCAGGAAAGCGAACCAAATCGCACTTTCTTCCTCTCTTTGGTCGGTATGTCGCCAGAAGAAACCCACATCATTCTTAAGAAAGTTCAGGCAAGTGAATTTAAAGGGATTACTGAGCTTAATCTCTCCTGCCCCAATGTTCCTGGCAAGCCGCAGATTGCTTATGATTTTGAAACGACGGAAAAGATTTTGTCAGAGGTTTTTGCTTATTTCACTAAGCCATTGGGAATCAAGCTGCCACCTTACTTTGATATTGTACATTTTGATCAGGCTGCCGCGATTTTCAACAACTATCCGCTCAAATTTGTCAATTGTGTCAACTCGATCGGAAATGGTCTTTATATAGAAGATGAGTCAGTGGTCATTCGTCCGAAAAATGGTTTTGGCGGTATTGGCGGCCAGTACATCAAGCCGACTGCTTTGGCCAATGTCCATGCCTTTTACCAACGCCTGAAACCGGAAATCCAAATCATCGGAACAGGTGGTGTCCTGACGGGGCGTGATGCCTTCGAGCATATCCTCTGTGGTGCTAGTATGGTGCAAGTAGGAACAACCCTTCATAAAGAAGGCGTGGCAGCCTTCGAGCGCATCACCGCCGAACTCAAGGCGATTATGGAAGAAAAAGGCTATGAAAGCCTAGAAGATTTCCGTGGAAAATTGAAGTATATTGATTAAAAGTTTAAGAAAGAGAGAGTGGGACAGAAATCGCTAATTCGTTAGAATTCGATTTCATCGTCCCACCTCCGCACAGTTGAGTAGGGCTGTAAAAGCTGATGAAATCAGCGTAGTAGAGCCCACTCAACCACTGCGTCTTGCTCGACAATCCAAAGACAATTGAGAGGCTAGGACTTTTGTTCCAGCCTCTCTTTTAGTATTGTTAGGGGGAATAGAAAAAGCCCTCCAAGATTAGATAGGAAATCTTGGAGGGAGATGGATAATTTATTTATCTAGAACGTTGTTTACCAGCGTTGCGATTCTTTTTCTTTTTATTGTTTTGAGTGATTGCTTGGCTCGCTTTTGGTGTCACATCCTTGATGCGGCCTGCATTGCTCATGGCTTTCGGAGGATTCTTTTCATATTCTTCAGCTACTTGCTTTCTAATCCGCGGACGAAGCAAGTAGTTAATGATGAATTGTTGGATAATTTGAACGAAACCACCGACTACCCAGTAGAGCGTCACAGCTGCTGGTGACATGAAAGAGAAGACTACGATCATAATCGGGCTCATGTAAGTTGCACTCTTCATCTGCGCTTTTTGGGTCTCATCTTCGATACCATGTAGGGAGAGAAGTGACTGGATGTAGTAGAGTACACCGACAATGAGAGTCAAGGCTAGACTAGGTTTTCCAAGATTGATGCCAAGGAATGTACTGCTGGCTACACCGTTTGTGTATTGGGCAGCAAAGAAGAGGGCTGAGAAGAAAGGCATTTGAATGAGTAGAGGGAGGCAGCCGATACCGCCAAACATACTCAGACCATTTTCTCTTTGAGCAGCCATAAGTTCTTGCTGCGCTTCTAGTTTTTCTTCTTGAGTTTCGGCATTATTGATTCGTTCTTGGATAGGGGCAAAGATGGGCTTGAAGTAGTTCATCTTTTCTGACTGAAGAGTAGCCTTCCAAGACTGATAGATTCCCAGTGGGAAAATAATCAGCCGCACGATGAGTGTAACGATAATAATCGCTAGACCATAACCGAGGCCTGAATTCTTAGCAAAGAACTGGATGCTATCTGCCATAGGCCGACCAAGCACGTCCCAAATAATACCAGAAGGATTACCGGCCTTGTCTCGTCCGACACACCCTGTCAATAATAGTAGGAGGGACAAGCTCATTCCAGAGAATAAAATACGTTTAAATGTTTTCACGAGTTCATTTCCTTTGTTTCTAAAAAAATAATACCTATCTATTCTACTGTTTTTTAAGGAAATATACAATAGTTCTCCAGACCTAATTTGCAATTTTAAAGTCAGTATAGGAATCAAAATTGGCCATGGTGACATCTAAATAGCTGACTCTTGAAAAAGGAGTTGGTCCCTTGCGGATTTCTTGAATGAACTTGGCCATGAGGGCAGAGCTTTCAGCTTGAGCCAAAATTTCGACTGTACCGTCGTCATTATTCCAGACACGACCGGTAATCCCGCCAATCTGCAAAGCAAGGGAGTAAACGCCCCAACGAAAGCCGACGCCTTGGACTCGTCCTTGCGCAATCATTCTTACTTTTTGCATCGTTACCTCCTTTTGTAGCGGTTTGAAACTCGCTTCTCAGCCCATAGCGTAGCGAGCAGTTGCTTGCTGGAGACAATATTTTCTCTGAAGCTAAGTCTAGAGGATGAGTTCAAAACCGCTAGATTGTGTTATAATGTATTTATGAATATTATAACCTCAAAAGCCAATAATGTGGTAAAAAAAGCTAAAAAGCTGCATCAAAAAAAATATCGTAGCGAGTCGTATTTGATTGAGGGCTGGCATCTTTTTGAGGAGGCTCTGGCCAGTCAGGCACGGATTCTGCGAATTTTTGCCTTGGCAGAGTACGAAGAGCGCTTGGCAGCATTTTCCCAGACGATTTTTGTCAGTCCTGAGATTCTGAGTGATTTGGCAGATAGTAAGACACCTCAGGGAATCGTTGCAGAATTAGCCTTTGAGGAGCAAACGATTCCAGAAAAGCTGGAAGGTGCCTATCTCTTTTTAGAAGATGTGCAGGATCCTGGTAATGTCGGAACCATCATCCGAACAGCGGATGCGGCGGGTTATCAAGGAGTTTTCATCTCTAGCCACTCCGCTGACATTTACAATCTCAAAACCTTGCGTTCTATGCAAGGTAGCCATTTTCATCTACCCATTTATCGCGTGAGCAGAGAGGATATGCTGACGTTGGCTCGTCAGAATGACTTACAGATTTTGGCTTCGACTTTATCAGAAGATTCTGTGGATTATCAAAAGGTCGAAAAACATGAAGATTTCCTCTTAGTCATGGGTAATGAAGGGCAAGGAATCAGCCAAGAGATGACGGAGGTGGCTGATGTTTTGGTTCATATTTCCATGAAGGGGCAGGCTGAAAGTCTTAATGTTGCTGTGGCAGCCGGCATTCTGATGTTTGCTTTAAGCTAGCTTTTAGAAATCTCTCTATAATAAAACTAAATGGAGGTGATGATATGCCTTACAGAGAAGATGATGAATTTATGGCCTATGTGGGGCATTTGATCGAGAAGCCCAGCGTCCAACGCTTAAAAGGAATTACCCATCATATTCATTCTAATCGGCTTGAACATTCGATCAATGTCAGTTATACTAGTTATAAGATTGCTAAAAAATTTGGCTGGAATGCCCGCAGTACAGCACGAGGTGCTCTTCTGCATGATCTATTTTATTATGACTGGCGCGAAACCAAGTTTAAAAAGAGTCATGCCTGGGTTCATCCCCGCCTAGCAGTCCGAAATGCCCGCAAGATTACCAAGCTCAATCGAGTTGAGGAAGATATTATCATCAAGCACATGTGGGGAGCGACCTTAGCACCACCCCGCTACAAGGAGTCCTTCGTTGTAACCATGGTGGACAAGTATTGGGCGATCAAAGAAGCGACGGCGCCTTGGCGACAAAAGCTGAGTGGGCGTAAAAAGTATCATCGAAAGATGATGAAAAGTTAAAATGTAAAAAGGAGACATTATGAACAATACAATTATTCAAGAAAACAGTGGACTTTCTAGTTTTTATTCTAAGGTCTACGGATTTGTTGGGATGGGAATTGCCATCTCTGCTCTGGTTTCAGGCTTAATGCTGACGACCTTCCAGACAGCTCTAGTTGAGATTCTACTCCATTATAGCTGGATTTACTATGGAGCTATCTTTATTGAACTGGCCTTGGTTTGGTCAGCTTCCAGCAGAGGCCTCCGCAATAGTCCAGCTGCTCTTCCCCTCTTTTTGAGCTACTCAGCCCTAAACGGATTTACCATGAGTTTCATTGTGGCCATGTACACAGGAGGCGTGGTCTTCAAAGCATTTGCAGTTAGTGCGGCTGTTTTCCTTGTCATGGCAGCCATGGGCATCGTCATCAAAAAAGATTTGTCTGGTATGGGCCGTGCTATGATTGCAGGTCTGATTGGGATTGTGATCGCGAGTTTTGTCAATATTTTCCTGGGTAGCGACATGATAGACTATATTGTCAGCTATGTCAGTGTCGTCATTTTTGCAGGGTTGATTGCTTGGGACAATCAAAAAATCCGCTATGTCTATGAGCAGACAGGGGGACAAGCTGGACTTGGTTGGGCCCTTTCTCTGGCTTTGAGCCTTTATCTCGACTTTATCAATCTCTTCCTCAGCATCCTTCGTATTTTTGGAAGAAATGACTAATAAAAGATGGATAGCTTCCTCGATAAATGAGGAGCTATCTTTTTGTTTGAAGGGGCATTTGGGAAGTTGAATAGGATTAGCAGTAAAAGTTTTGCAAACTGTTAATTTTTTGATATACTAACTAAAAATATATTTGGGCAATGCATTCGTCTATTGCTCTGGAAAAAGAAAGGAAGTTTCTATGGATATGTTATTTATCCCAGGCTGGTTGATTTTTGCAATCGTTGCAGCCATCGTGCTTATTATTCTTTTGGCTAAGGGGTATGTCAATGCTAAGCCAAATGAAGTAGTCGTTATTACTGGTCTGCGTAAGCAGCGCCATTTGAGAGGTAAGGCTGGCTTCATGATTCCTTTTGTAGAGCAGCGCTCTTATCTGGATATTGAGCAGTTTTCTACAGACGTCCGTACTTCTGAGTCTGTGCCAACACTTGATTTTATCAACGTTCGTGCTGATGCGGCTGTTAAGTTGAAGATTGGTACTACGGATGAAATGATTGACCGTGCGGCAGAAAACTTCCTTAATTGGAATACCACTGATATTTCTAACTCTGTCCAAGATGTACTAGAAGGAAATCTTCGTGAAGTAATCGGTCAGATGGAATTACGCAAGATGGTCAATGACCGTCAGGAATTTGCTTCTAAAGTGCAAGATAACGTAGCGCCAGATTTGGCTAAGATGGGTCTGGAAGTCATTGCCTTTACCGTTCAATCCTTCTCTGATGAAGGTGGCGTGATTGATAACCTCGGTATTGAAAATGTCGAAACGATCAAGAAAGACGCCCTGATTGCCAAGGCTAAGGCTGAACGTGAGCGCAAGGAAGTTGAAGCTGAGCAGGACAAGTTGGCTAACGACAAGCGTGTGGCTGCTGACTTGGAAATTGCTCAAAAGCAAAATGAACTCAAACTGAAACAAGCTGCCCTTAAGCAGGAAGCAGATATCGCGCAAGCTAAAGCGGACGCAGCTAAAGGGATTGAGGCTGAAATCCAGCGTCGTGAACAAGAACGTGTGGCAGCAGAAGCCAACATCATGAAGCAGGAGAAAGAAGCGGAAGTCAAAGAACGGGAAGTTAAGGTTCGTGAGCAGGAATTGGATGCCAATATCCGCAAGCAAGCCGAAGCTGAAAAATATGCCCGTCAACAGGCCGCAGAAGCGCAATTGATTGAACGTCAGCGTCAGGCCGAAGCGGAACTCTTTGAAACGCAGAAAGAAGCGGAAGCCCGCAAGGCTCAAGCCGAGGCTGAGAAATTTGCGCAACTGCAAGAAGCAGAAGCTATTGAAGCCAAAGGACGTGCAGAAGCGGAAGCCATTCGTCTTAAACTAGAAGCGGAAGCCCAAGGTTTGGACAAGAAAGCAGAAGCCATGAAGAAGATGCAGGAAGCTGCGATTACGGAGATGATTGTCGATAAATTGCCAGAAATCGCTCGTGCGGTGGCAGAGCCATTGACCAAGGTAGATAAGATTACCATGTATGGTGAAGGCAACGCTTCTAAAATGGTCGGCGACATCATGCAGAGCATTGATCAAGTTTCTCAAGGGGCAGGCTTTGACATTCGTCAACTGTTAGCTGGAGCACTTGGTGTCAATATGACTGTCAACAAGCTCAAACAAGATGAACAAGCGATCATCGAAGTTGATGAGAAATAAATCCAAATGTATCTATGATATCCAAACAGCTGGGAGTTGCAACTTCTGGCTGTTTGCGTATCCTCCCACAGAAAAGCATTTCTATCAGCTAAATACTTTTCATTACCATGTAAAAATGTTAAAATATAACAGATTAAACAACTAAGTCTATAGGAGTAGAAAATGACAAAAGCTAATTTTGGTGTCGTAGGTATGGCCGTAATGGGTCGTAACCTTGCCCTAAATATCGAATCTCGTGGTTATACAGTTGCCATTTACAACCGTAGTAAAGAAAAAACAGAAGACGTAATCGCTTGCCATCCTGAAAAGAAATTTGTTCCAAGCTACGATGTAGAGTCTTTCGTTCAATCCATTGAAAAACCTCGCCGTATCATGCTCATGGTTCAAGCTGGACCTGGTACAGACGCAACTATCCAAGCTCTTCTTCCACACCTTGACAAGGGCGATATCTTGATCGACGGCGGAAACACTTTCTATAAAGATACAATCCGTCGTAATGAAGAATTGGCAAACTCAGGCATTAACTTTATCGGAACTGGTGTTTCTGGTGGTGAAAAAGGTGCCCTTGAAGGTCCTTCTATCATGCCTGGTGGACAAAAAGAAGCCTACGAATTGGTTGCTGATGTTCTCGAAGAAATCTCAGCTAAAGCACCTGAAGATGGTAAACCATGTGTGACTTACATCGGTCCTGACGGAGCTGGTCACTATGTGAAAATGGTCCACAACGGTATCGAGTATGGTGATATGCAATTGATTGCAGAAAGCTATGACCTCATGCAACACTTGCTTGGTCTTTCTGCAGAAGACATGGCTGAAATCTTCACTGAGTGGAATAAAGGCGAGCTTGATAGCTACTTGATCGAAATCACAGCTGATATCTTGAGCCGTAAAGACGATGAAGGGCAAGATGGACCAATCGTAGACTACATCCTTGATGCTGCAGGTAACAAGGGAACTGGTAAATGGACCAGCCAATCATCACTTGACCTTGGTGTGCCATTGTCACTGATCACTGAGTCAGTATTTGCCCGTTACATCTCTACTTACAAAGAAGAGCGTGTACATGCTAGCAAGGTGCTTCCAAAACCAGCTGCCTTCAAATTTGAAGGTGACAAGGCTGAGTTGATCGAAAAAATCCGTCAAGCTCTGTACTTCTCAAAAATTATTTCATACGCACAAGGTTTTGCTCAATTGCGTGTGGCATCTAAAGAAAACAACTGGAACTTGCCATTTGCGGACATCGCATCTATCTGGCGTGATGGCTGTATCATCCGTTCTCGTTTCTTGCAAAAGATCACAGATGCCTACAACCGTGATGCTGATCTTGCTAACCTTCTCTTGGATGAATACTTCTTGGATGTTACTGCCAAGTACCAACAAGCAGTGCGTGATATCGTAGCTCTTGCGGTCCAAGCTGGCGTACCAGTACCAACCTTCTCAGCAGCTATTACTTACTTTGATAGCTACCGTTCAGCGGACCTTCCAGCTAACTTGATCCAAGCACAACGTGACTACTTTGGTGCTCACACTTACCAACGTAAAGACAAAGAAGGAACCTTCCACTACTCTTGGTATGACGAAAAATAGGATAGGCCTATGGCAAAGCGAATTTTATTAGTAGAAAATGAAAAGAATCTTGCACGATTTGTGACTTTGGAACTGCAAAAGGAAGCATTTCTTTTGGATGTAGTTGAGACAGGAAGTCAAGGTTTGGCACTAGCTAGAGAAAATGACTATGATCTATTTTTGCTTAATTATGACCTGCAGGATATGACCGCTAGTGAGTTTGCTAGGCAACTGAGTTTGTTCAAGCCGGCCTCAGTTATTATCGTCTTAGCCAGCCGTGAAGAAATCAAAGAACATGCAGATGAGATTCAGCGCTTTGCTGTTTCCTATACCGTCAAGCCTTTTATTATCAGCGATTTGGTTGAGAAAGTTTCCGATATTTTTCGAGGTCGAGACTTTATCGACCAGCATTGTAGCAAGCTAAAAACACCGACTGCTTACCGCAATCTACGAGTTGATTTGAAAAATCATATCGTCTATCGTGGAGAGGAAGTGATTGCCTTGACACGACGAGAATATGATCTATTAGTGACGTTGATGAGCAAGCAAAAGGTCATGAGTCGCGAGCAGCTTCTAGAACGTGTCTGGAAGTATGAAGGTGCCACTGAAACTAATGTAGTAGATGTCTATATTCGCTACCTACGGAGTAAGATTGACGTTGCTGGGCAGACCAGCTATATCAAAACTGTCCGTGGTATCGGCTATGCTATGCAGGAATAATAAGAACAAACCCGCCCTCTGTCTCCAGAAGGGCGGGTTGATTTTTTCATTTTTAGCACAAATAATACAATCTTAGAAACTAAAATCTCTCTGCTTAGAGGACATGGCGCTCGAAAGCATTGTCAGAGATCCCTTGGCTGAGAATGAGTTTCGCCCATTCTTTGGCAGAAAAAAGGCTGTGATCCTTGTAATTACCACAGGATTCGATAGTAGTGCCAGGGACATCCTCCCAAGTAGTCGTTTCAGCGATTTCTTCTAAGCAAGATTTGATGACTTTAGCAATTTCAGTCGCTGAGTGTTGTCCCCACATGATCATATGGAAGCCTGTGCGGCAACCGAAAGGTGAGCAGTCAATCATACCGTCAATCCGCTTGCGAATCAGCATAGCCAGTAAATGCTCGATGGTATGCAGGCCAGCCGTCGGAATAGAGTCTTCATTTGGCTGCACCAAGCGAATATCAAAGTTAGAGATAATATCTCCTTTGGGACCAGTTTCCTCGCCAATGAGACGAACATAAGGTGCTTTTACGATTGTATGGTCAAGCTCAAAACTTTCAACGATGACTTCTTTAGACATGATTTCTCCTTTAAAATTTTAAAATTGGAACCTGAAAATGAGATCAGATTTCAAAAGCGACATTTCAAACACTTCCTTTTGATTATAGCATAAAAAAATGAGAGTTAGGAAATAAAAAAATTTTATATATTAAATTCTTTGATTTAGCGCCTTTTCGACCAATAATAGGCAAAAAACGGCCTTCTTTTTCAAAAAATTGATTTGTGAATTTCTGCTATTTATGATAGAATAAAAAGGAATTTTGAATTCAATAATTAAATAGATTTGGAGTAAAAACATGGGCTTATATACTATAGCTGCTTTTGTTTTTGCTGCCATCATTGGTTTAGTGATTGGGTATGTAGGAACCGCGGTTAAGATGAAAGCATCTAAAGAAGCCGCGGAACTTACTCTTTTAAATGCTGAACAAGAAGCAACCAATTTACGCGGTCAGGCAGAACGCGAAGCGGATTTGATTGTCAAAGAAGCGATGCGCGAAACCAGTTCGCTTAAAAAAGAAGCACTTTTGGAGGCAAAAGAAGAAGCCAGAAAATATCGTGAAGAGGTTGATGCAGAATTTAAGTCTGAGCGTCAAGAGTTAAAACAAATTGAAAGCCGCTTGACAGAGCGTGCAAGTAGCCTTGATCGCAAAGATGATAATTTAACCAACAAGGAAAAGACTTTGGAGCACAAAGAACAAAGTCTGACTGATAAAGCTAAACACATTGATGCGCGTGAAGCACAAGTAGCTGAGCTAGAGAAGCAAAAAGAAGCTGAGCTTGAGCGGGTAGCGTCCTTGACTCAGACGGAAGCGCGTGAGATTATCTTGACCAAGACCGAGGACAAGCTGTCCAAGGAGATTGCGACTCGTATTCGGGAAGCAGAGCAGGATATCAAAGAGCGTTCGGACAAGGTAGCCAAGGATATCTTGGTTCAAGCTATGCAGCGGATTGCTGGTGACTATGTGGCTGAGCAGACCAATTCAACGGTTCATCTTCCTGATGACAGTATGAAGGGACGGATTATCGGACGTGAAGGCCGAAATATTCGAACCTTTGAAAGCTTGACAGGAATTGATGTTATCATTGATGATACGCCTGAAGTGGTTACTCTTTCAGGTTTCGATCCAGTTCGCCGTGAGATTGCTCGGATGACTATGGAAGCTCTTCTCAAGGATGGTCGGATTCATCCGGCTCGTATCGAGGAATTGGTCGAAAAGAATCGCTTAGAGATTGACAATCGTATTCGAGAGTATGGTGAAGCCGCAGCTTATGAAATTGGAGCACCAAACTTGCATCCTGATTTGATGAAGATCATGGGTCGCTTGCAGTTCCGTACTTCTTACGGGCAAAATGTTCTCCGTCACTCGATTGAGGTTGCCAAACTGGCTGGAGTTATTGCTGGAGAGTTGGGTGAAAATGTTAACTTGGCTCGTCGTGCTGGTTTCCTCCATGATATTGGTAAGGCCATCGATCGAGAAGTAGAAGGCAGCCACGTAGAAATTGGAACTGAGTTGGCTCGCAAGTATAAGGAGCATCCAGTTGTTATCAATACCATTGCTAGCCACCACGGAGATGTGGAACCTGAGAGTGTTATTGCAGTCATCGTTGCAGCAGCTGATGCCCTAAGTGCAGCTCGTCCAGGAGCTCGCAGTGAATCGCTGGAAAGCTACATCAAGAGATTGCAAGATTTGGAAGAAATTGCGAACAGCTTTGAAGGAGTTAAGACAAGCTTTGCCCTTCAAGCAGGTCGTGAAATCCGAATCATGGTTAGTCCAGAGAAAATCAAGGACGATAAGATTACAATCTTGGCGCATGATGTGCGTGAAAAGATTGAAAATAACTTGGAGTATCCAGGAAATATCAAGGTCACAGTCATTCGCGAAATGCGAGCAGTTGATTATGCAAAATAAAGTACTAGGACCTTGTCCTAGTCTTTTTTGAAAAGCTGAGGAAACGAATAAAGAAAGGAGACGTAATGGTAGAAATTATCGACAATGATTTATATGCTCAAAATGCGAGAAATTGCCAATTAAGCGGAGATCAAAAAAAGCAAGAAGCAGATAATGTAGGCTCAAAAATAGAGCGATTAGAGGCTGCAAAGAAAATTTTAGACGAACAGCTCGTTCTACTAAATGGAAAAATTGATGGTGCAGAAAATCTTTTCAATGGATCTGCAGGAGATATGTCTCCTGCTGGTAATTGGAAAGGAGATTTAAAAAAAGAATGTAAATTTCATTTCGAGCGTGGAATTACAAATCTGACTGATATGGAAAACAATTATCAGGATACCTTGAAAAACATTAATGGTGAATTAGTGAAATTGAAAGCCTCTCAGTTAGATTTATTGGGAGCGGCGCAGAGTTTTTGGGATCAAGCTCAGTCTTGGTGGAATTCCATTCAATAAAAGGAGGAAACATGTCTCAAGATAAAGTAGGTGTACAACCCGAAGAATGGTCTAGTGTTGTCAGTAATGCTAAGAAAAGTGTTCATGGGCTAGTAGCTTTGTCAAAAAAAGAAGTTAGCTCGACAACTCTTTCTCGTTTTAAAAAATTTAATACAATTCAAGATACTTGGAACTCAGCCTTGACTGCTTATAAAACGTATGGAGAAGCAAGGGCAGATATGATGGCTAAGATGGGTGAGAAAATCATTGAGGATGATGCTGTCTATGCTAGTCAAATTGATAAGAATAAGAATTATGTGAGGTTTAACTAATGGCAGATACTCAAGAGTTGGAGGACTTTCGCACAGTCTTGTCTACGTGGCCGGATACTGATTTCGAAATAACAGATACTATTATCAAATTCGGAGATTTTCTGGGAGCACGGCCCCCTTTGATGAGAGAATTATACAAGTTAATCAAGCTGAAAGGATCTCAATACGAATACAATTCTTTGCTTGGAACGACTATTCTTTTTACCCGTACTCAGAACGGTCAGATTACCTTCTCTTTTAACGGGGAAGAGCAGGTGTGGTCGGAAGATTCATTTTTTCTATTTTTGGCTATTCTAGATGTCTATTTTGGAAAGATTTATCCGATTGGTTCAGTTGTTGAGCTTGATTTGGATTTGCTGAACAGTGAGCTTAAGGAAATGTTTTCTGAGGAGCCAGGAGCGTTGGTCATGCTGACTGGACGCAAGGCACCGTTAGCAGAAGGTTTTGACCCTTATGTGATCGATTATTTTGGTCGAGTATGGCCATTTGGTGAAGTTGCTGCTTTTCCGCCTGTATTTGTTAGCAACATGATGATTAAGAATGTTGTTCATTTTGGCTATGAAAATGAATGGGAGGAAAGAATTTCAGAAGAAGTCATTCGCCAGACTTATATCAAAAGCCACCAGTTGTCAACCGCCTTTATGACTAGGGTAGATCAGTTGGCTTATTTAGCCTTTTTGAATGAGAAGTTAGTAGAGAAGGAGGGATTAGATGAGTGATGGATTTTACGTCGATGTAGAAGAACTATATAATGTTTTTGAGGGGCTTCAATCGCAATCTAAAAAATTAATTAGTAGTTTGGAAGCTGCTAAAAGCTCTTATAATTCTGTGATCACTTCTAATTCCATGTATGGTAATGTGGGGCAAGCAATCGCGGGCGAGATTAATAGTTCGCATAATATGCTGCTAATGCAACTAAAGGATCTTCTTTATAGTCTGCAAAGTGACTTTTCTAAGGAAGTGGAGAGCTTTCAATCAGCGACTGGCGAGAAGTCAAGTACAGCGATAATTAGCCATAGTTATTTGAAGTCTACAAGCGAATATTTTGATACCCTAAAAGGTGAGATTGATCAAATTAGAAAAACAATCAACAGCGCAACGGATAGCGTCAGTGACCTAGTCTCTGTGACCAGCGATGCTAAGAACTATGAGTATTTTGGAGGTAATCTCTCGAATGCTAAGGAAGTGATAACGACTACGATAGAAAAAGTCTCAACCTGGGATGGCCAAGGCACCGCATTGGCAACGGAGACTAGTCTCCAATATCTGCAAGAATTGCTGGGTCAACTGCAGCAGACAAATGAGCTAGACTATAGCGATCCTATTATCAGCCAAGTAGTGAACAATCTTTCCCCCATGGCAGATAAGGTCAAGGAGATAGATGATCAGATAGATGAGAGTGTCCAGAAAGCCGAGCTAGAGGCACAAAAAGCCAAGGAATTGGAAGACAAGGAAAAGGAGAGGATAGAAAAGGATTGGCGCCTTCACCATCCAATTCAGGCCACGTTGCGAGATTGGCGTAAGGGCTTCTCTGATAGTTTAGACGGAATGACTGAATGGATGAAGGATGATCCGAACTGGGCCTACATCAAAGGTTTTGGGGATGCAGCCTTTGGCGTTTTAGGTGATGCAACGTTTGGAGCTGTAGAATTTGGTGTTGATCTTGCCCAATACACCCACGAAGGTCTGACGTTTGGTTATAATTCTCTCATGGGGAAAGAAACTCCGCAGTGGATGAAGGATGATCTAGAAGGTGGGAAGAATGCTCTTGGCGAAGCCTTACTAAATACGCTTGGGACTGCTTATGGATTAGTCACAATGATTCCAGAAGTGAATGATTTGATTAATGCCTTAGACGACAGTACTCGCGATGGCAGTCTCATGGGGTCGATTCTACATGATGCCCGTCATGCCAAAGATTTGAAACAGCAACCGATTCGTGATAAAATTAAATTGGTTGGACAGTTTTCGGGTTACGAAAGTGGACAGGCTGCGGGAGAAATCATCAGTGAGATCGTTTCATTTATTGGTCCTACTAAGTTAGCCAAGATAGCCGGCAAGAGCAAGCTGGTAAGCCGATTGTCACAGGTGCCCAAGATTGAAAAGGGTCTATCTTATATAAAACAAGCTCGTACGATGTTGTCTGACAACTATCTGAGTACACTAGCACGGGAGAGCTATGGTGCGACCAAGGACTTCTTTAGAAGTCGTTTGGGGAATCTATGGGATGACTTGAGTTACAAGAAGTTCTCCTTTGCGGGGTTGGATGATTTCCGCTATGGAGATGACATTGGCAAGCATACCGCTCGACTTTACCAGAGTACGGGTGAGAGTGCGGAGTTTCAGCGTATACGCCAGAAACTCTATGGCGAGGCAAGCGAGCAGAGCGGTCGGAAGGTTAGTCGAGAATTCAGCAAGGAAGCTAGTGAGCAGTTAGCTAAGCATAGTGATGATGTAGCTAAAAGTGCGAAAGAGGCTGCAGAGCAAGCAGGCAAGAAAGCTCGTCAAGAGTTCAGCAAAGAAGCCAGTGAACAACTATCTAAGCATAGTGATGATGTGGCTAAGGGTGCGAAAGAGGCTGCAGAACAAGCTGGTAAGAAAGTTGGCAAGGAGTTCAGCAAGGAAGCTAGTGAGCAGTTAGCTAAACATGGCGATGAAGTAGCTAAGGGTGCGAAAGAAGCTGCAGAACAAGCAGGCAAGAAAGCTCGTCAAGAGTTCAGCAAAGAAGCCAGTGAACAACTGACTAAGCATGGCGATGATGTAGCTAAAGGTCTGGAAGAAAACGCTGAGAACACTAGTAAAACTGTTAAAGAGGTTGAATATGGCGAGCACTTTACTAAAGGAGTCAATGGCCGTAAGGAACTCTTGCCAAACGTTCAGTATGTGACAGAGAGTGGTTACCGCTATACGACAGACGAGTTTGGCCGTATTTCTCGTGTTGAAGTGGACGAATTGATTCTCAAGAAGGGGAAACGTAATGCCCATAGTCAACGTGTGGCTGGTCGTGAGTATCGGATTACGGAAGCCGAGCTTTGGGAAGGTCTGGATGATGGTGGACACTTGATTGGGACTCGTTTCAATGGTTCTGGAGACTTTGATAATGTTGTGGCTATGAACCGTGAAATCAACCGTCCTGGTGGAACCTGGTACAATATGGAAGAAGAATGGGCGAGTGCACTTAAGGAAGTACCACCTAGAAAAGTCACAGTAGACATTCAGCCAGTCTACTCAGGTAAGTCATTGAGACCGGATTCATTTGAGGTTATCTATCAAATAGGCGATGAGAGACCGCGTATTAAATCAATCTTAAACCAAATCGGAGGATAAAATGGAAAAACAAATTAATGAAAAAATTCGTGAGATCGCACAGAGTGTTAATGAGACAATACCAGTAGCTTGGGATAATCTTTTTATTAACATAAGTTTAGCTTTTGATGGGGGAGAGGTATATTATTTCTTTAATGAAGAGGGGAAAAACGAGTATATCTACAATCTCTATATTCCAAAGCGGTATGGTATTCCCAATTTAGAATTTCGGAATCAAGAAAGACGCACCTTTAGATTGGCTTGGGAATTGAGAGAAATTTTTGAGAAAGAAGAACAACCTTTGTGGACTTCTTGTACGATAAAGGTAATTGGCACGAAATTATCTGCTGAATTTGACTATGCACCTTGGAATGAAAGTGATTTTAGCTCAGGTCAACAAATGGATTTTTTTGAATATAAATATCTCGGAAAGCAACCAGCGAATGAAAAAGAACTAGAGCACTTCAAAGCAATGGAAGCCTTCCAGCAGGAACATAACGGCAAATAGTTTGCTTGGATAAAAGACTGCCTTAAGGTGGTCTTTTATGGTTTTCCAACCGCTGGTCCATAGGTTTTGTGGTATACTGAGATTGTAGTGGAGCACTGATAGAACTAAATCGGAGGATAAAATGGAAGAACAAATTAATGGAAAAATTATCGAAATCGTACATCAAGCCAACGATATGATTCCAGTTGAGTGGGATGATTTGTATATTGTAATCGAGATGGATAAGACATACAGTGGAGAAGTTTATTTTTATTTTAAATATAAGAATGAATATCACTATTATTTATACATTCCTAGAGATTTTGGTGTAGATAAATTCGAAATTTATAGCCAAACAGATCGATTATTTGAGAAGTCACAAGAATTAAAAAAAGTATTTGTTGAGAATGATTTGACAGATTGGTATATTTGTATCATTCATTTGGATGAAAATAATAAGCTGTCAGTAGACTTTGACTACGCGCCATGGTTGGAAAGCGGTTATGGTCCAAGCGCTCGAATGGACTTGTTTGAGTATAAATACTTAGGCAAGCAGCCAGCCAATGAAAAAGAACTAGAACAGTTCAAGGCCATGGAAGCCTTTCAGCAGGAACATAATGGAAAGTAATTTGCTTGGATAAAAGACCACCTTAAGGTGGTCTTTTATGGTTTGACAAACGGCAGTCTCATGGGGTCGATTCTACATGATATCCGTCATGCCAAAGATTTGAAACAGCAACCGATTCGTGATAAAATCGAGCTAGCTGGACAGTTTTCGGGTTACGAAAGTGGACAGGCTGCGGGAGAAATCATCAGTGAAATCGTTTCATTTATTGGTCCTGCTAAGTTAGCCAAGATAGCCGGCAAGAGCAAGCTGATTAGCCGATTGTCACAGGTGCCCAAGATTGAAAAGGGCTTATCTTATATAAAACAAGCTCGTACGATGTTGTCTGACAACTATCTGAGCACACTAGCACGGGAGAGCTACGGTGCGACCAAGGACTTCTTTAGAAGTCGTTTGGGGAATCTTTGGGATGACTTGAGTTACAAGAAGTTCTCCTTTGCGGGGTTGGATAAATTCCGTCATGGAGAGGACATTGGCAAACATACCGCTCGACTTTACCAGAGTACGGGTGAGAGTGCGGAGTTTCAGCGTATACGTCGGGATCTTTATGGCGAGGCAAGCGAGCAGAGCGGTCGGAAGGTTGGCCGAGAGTTCAGCAAGGAAGCCGGTGCGCAAGCTCATCCTGAAGTCCATTGGGAAGGCCACAAGTGGGAAAGCCATTTGGATGACCTCCATCAGAAAATGTTGAAGAATAATGTTCCGGTAACTTCTGAAGTACATACGATAGAAGAGATAGCTAAACAACAAGCTGAGATATTAAAAGTCCGCTATGGCGAGGAGGCGCTTTCTTCAAGTTTGAAGAAAGGTAACTTCGGTGAAATGGTTCAGGATGAGTACTATCGTCAGTTTGGTTATGAACGTATCAGTAAGGACATAGTAACGGGATTGGGTGATGCTGGTCATCAGGGGATTGATGGTGTTTACTACAATCCTAATGGCCACCCACCATACATCATTTCGGAGGCTAAGTATAATAAAGCTAGACTTGGTAAAACTAAAGATGGGAAACAGATGAATAAACGGTGGATAAGGAATAGACTTAAAAAAGCAGTCAATTCAGAACACTACGATGCGATTCTTAAAGCGCAATATGCGGGTGATATCCAAAATCACTTATTCAATGTCAAAAAGAATGGGAATATTATTGTTAATCAACTGGATGATGCCGCTAAAAAGATGAAATGAGGAGTTTATGTTACGAGATAAAATTAAATCAAAGAATTATTTTATTGGTATTAAGAATGAAGGAGTAGATTGGTTGGAAAATTTAAGAGAGATGAGACCAATAATAACTTCAAATAAATTGAGTACCTATTATATTGATTTAGATGTTACAAATAATGAATTATTGAGAACTTGTTATTCATTAGGAGATAGCATAAATAGTATTTTCGAATATTTCAAGGAAGGTCTACATTATTATAGCTTATCTTATACTGAAAATGATGGTATTTTCACCACTATTGACTATCTGTCCCTAGCGGTTCTTTTTGAAAATCGTAAAGAAGAGTTTATAGATGATGTAAAAATTTTGTTTGATAAATATGTACAATATTCTGAGGAAGACGAAAGTATTCAAGACGGCTACATTGATACCCTGGCCCTCTATTTATTGGAAGGAAAGGTAGAAAACTTCCGTTCTCACCTAGAGTATCTCAATATGATTGGGGATGATGCAGATAGTGTCATTGAAGCACAGAAGTTCTGGTACTATGCCCACTCAGAAGCATCATGGTATGACACACATAAGACAGAGGATGCCTATTATGGTTACTGGAGTTTTGATACCGCTGCCCTTTGCAAGATGCGTGGTATCTATGATGAACGTCTCAAAGATTTGGATTTCTTCCCATACGACCTATTGGTTCAGAACGATAAATAATATCTAAGTTGACCGCCCTTTTGGGCGGTTTTTAGCTGAGAAAGCTTGGAAGGTATGCTTTGTGGTATACTAGAGATACAGGAAAGTTGATGATAAATCAAGCTGGAGGTGAAGATGGATAAAATGGTAAATGAAAAGATTGCGTTTTTAAATAAATACACGCTATCGCCTGAGAAAAAAGTGGAGTTTATAACCGGTAGATCTACTATTTTGAATGCTCCCATTCCAGAATATTGGAAGGATGTTTTTCTAACGGATGATTTAGACGATAGAAAAGCAGTTATTCTAGGAGTTTTGGGGAAATATCTTGCAGAGGAATTGAGCAATACGATTCTTTATCTACAAACATATTTGACTGATATTGAGTTGATGAAAATCGGCGATGAATACTCTATTTTATATACTATTCTTAGTTACAAGACTCAAAAAACAGTTTTCTATGAAGGGAAAAATCCACTGCCAGAATCAGAATTTAGTGAGAAATTTGACTGTCCGATTGAAAATATAGATAAAACGATTGTAGACTTTTACACAAAAGTTCATAATGGCTTTTACTACTACCCTAGTAAAACAATGGGCTTGGATAACACTGAAAATATTGATTCCATGGCTGATTTTGAATGGGAGTATGGAGACCAGTTGGAGATGGATTTAACATCTTGTTATAATTTTTTCAGTAACGGGATGGGGACCTATGTGGTACTTGATTTAAACCAAAATCTGGAGACAGGAGCATATCTTTGGTCCACCAAAGAGCTTCCCAAAGGAAACTTAAATTTTTGGGATATCATCGATGAATGGATTATCATTGGACTGGATTTTTAAAAGAATCGTCAATAAGGTTAAGAATGGACAAGATTTGCTAGCTGCAATTTAGCGAGTTAGAAAGAGAATAATATGGAAAAACAAATTAATGAGAAGATTATCGAGATTGTGCATCAAGCCAATGATATGATTCCAGTTGAGTGGGATGATTTGTATATTGTAATCGAGATTGACAAGACTTACAGTGGAGGGGCTTATTTCTTTTTCAAATATAAAAATCAATATCATTACCATCTTGAAATGTCAGAAGATTTTGGTCTATCTATGGTAGAAGTTTTAAACGAAAATAAGATTTTATTTAAAAAATCTGAAGAACTGAAAAAGGTGTTTGTTGAAAATGACTTGGCAGATTGGTATATTTGTATCATTCATTTGGATGAAAACAATAGGTTATCAGTAGACTTTGACTACGCGCCGTGGTTAGAAAGTGACTTTGGCCCAAGTGCACGTATGGATTTCTTTGAGTATAAATATTTAGGCAAGCAGCCAGCTAACGAAAAAGAACTAGAACAGTTCAAGGCCATGGAAGCCTTCCAGCAAGAACATAATGGAAAATAGTTTACTTGGATAAAAGACCACCTTGAGGTGGTCTTTTATGGTTTAATCAAACCTTATATATATTGTTTGTGGCATACTAGAACCATAATGAAGCGTGAAAAGGAAATCAGTAGCAAGCCCAATCGGAGGATAACATGGAAAAATAAATTAATGAGAAATTATGTATCAAGTAAATGACATGATTAGTATATTATATATTCGAGATAACAAAATAGGCTCCATAATTCCTACAGTGTTTTATTCACTACAGAAATTATAGAGCTTTTGTTTTTGAACTTGATAATAAACTTAAGTATTATACTATAGTTATTCCTGCTATCTATTAGACCAGGTTCTTGGTAGGAATAGAAGCAGGATAGGATATATTTCTAAACGTCCTGCAATCATGGCAAGAGAGAGGAGGAATTTAGAAAATGGGCTATAGATAGAGAAAGTCTCGGTTGTCCCAATCATTGGTCCGATATTATTGAAACAGCTGATGACAGCACTGGTAACAGTCATTAGATTGTTATTGTCCAGACTGATGATGAAAATCAAAGCTGCGATAATCAAAATATAAACTGCCAAATATTTGAGAACCTTGTGTTGGGTATCTTTATCCAAAACAGCACCGTTGATATGCATGGTTAGAACGCGGTTTGGCGAAATCGTGGAAAGGATTTGGTTTTTAGCGATGCGACCGATGATAATGGCACGGATCACTTTGAAACCGCCAGCGGTGGAGCCAGCAGAACCACCTAGACACATGAGCAGCAGCAGAATGACTTGTGAGAAGAGGGGCCACTGTACGGTATCTCCATAGCCGAATCCTGTCGTAGTAATGATGTTGGAAACTTGGAAAAATGAAATTTCTAAGCTTTTTGCAAATTCCCCGTAAATATGGAGAACATTGAAGCTAATCAAAATGGTGGCAGTGAGGACAATCCAGAGATAGCCTTTCAACTCCTCATCATGAAAACAGGCTTTAAATCTTCGAATCAAGAGATAATAGTAGAGATTGAAGTTTACCCCAAAGGTCAGAACGCCAAAGCTGACAAGGTAGGTGATTAGAGAACTGTTGTAGTGGGCAATTCCGTCGTTAAAGACAGTGAAGCCTCCCGTACCAGCTGTTCCCATTGCGATGACGATACTATCAAAGAGTGGCATGCCGGCGAGGAAATAAAGAAAAGTAAAAAGAGCAAAGAGCGCTAGATAGATAATATAAAGAATCTGGGCGGTGTTTCTTAATTTCGACACAACCTTACCAAAGACTGGTCCAGGAACTTCCGCTTTCATGACTTCTAAGTGGCCATTTTTAGCATTGTCCATGATAGCCAAGGCAAAGACCAGCACCCCCATTCCTCCAATCAAGTGGGTAAAACTACGCCAAAAGAGGAGGGAATGGGAAAGGACAGATACATCATTTAAAATCGTAGCACCAGTAGTGGTAAAGCCAGAGCTAACTTCAAAGAAAGCATCAATTAGATTAGGAATCTGACCAGAAAAGACAAAAGGCAGAGCGCCAAAGAAGGACCAGAGAATCCAGCAAAGGGCAACAATCAGTACCCCTTCCTTGGTGTAAATGTGGGCATCCTTAGGCTTAAAGGCTGAACCTAATCCACCCAAGATCACTAAAATAATCATTGTCGCGCCGATCGAAAGGAAGACTTCAAGATCTTCATGGTAGATCAGGGCAACGATTGTTGGAACCAACAAGAGAGCCGCTTCGATGAGCAGGAGTTTAGAGAGGAGAAAGCGAATCATAGGTCTATTCATGGGGCTACCTCTCTAACAAATCGTAAACCTTATCGATGTTTTGAATCAAGGTTGTCACGATGATCTTATCTCCGACTTCCAAATAGTCATCTCCACTTGGGAAGATGGCTACGCCTTGACGAATGATAGCAGCAATCAGCACCCCGCTCCTCAATTTGAGCTGAGAAAGTGGCTGTTCGACCATTTTATTTCCTTCATTGATCTGGAATTGAAGCGTTTCAATTTGGCCATTTGCTACATGGTGCAAGGCTTCTAGGCTGGAGAATTGCGCGTTATTCCGTCCGCGGATAAAGTGCATAATGGTATCAACAGCAATCCCTTTTGGCGTGACAATACTTGCGAAGTCTTGATTGTCAATAATCTCGAGGAGGCTTGTCCGGTTGATCTTGGTAATGTTTTTTTGAACTCCAAGATTGTTGAGGAACATTGAGGTGATGATATTTTCTTCATCGACGCCTGTCAGAGTAGCTATTGCATCGTAATGTGCAGCTCTTTCCTCGAGTAGAATATCTTTGGCTGTACCGTCTCCATTGACCACATAGAGCTCAGGAAATTCTTGGCTGAAGAACTCTGCCCGCTGGCGATTGATTTCGACGACCTTGAGCTCAATCTTACTATTTTTGAGAATATTTAAGAGATAATAGGCAATCTTGCCTGCCCCGATAATCATGAGGCTCTTGATGACTCTTGGTCGGATTTTATTGTGGAAGCGGACAATTTCTGAACGATTTCCAGTCAGGAAGATTTTATCAGATGGCTGCAAGGTGAAATCCCCATCTGGAATACTGAGTTTGCCCTCTCTCTCAATAGCACAGATAATAACGTGAGGGAAATGCTTCCTAAATTGCGAGAGATTCATTTGGCAGAGATAACTTTCTGGCTTGATTTTGAACTCCATCAAGGTCACTCGACCATTGGCAAAATGCTCCAATGACAGAGCATTAGGAAAATCAATAATATTGGCAATATAACGAGCAGCGAGGAGTTCAGGATTGACCATCAGAGAGAAGCCTAGAATATTTTTTTCTTTAAAATAAGCATTAGAGTATTCAGGATTTCTCACGCGGACAATGGTTTCTTTGGCTCCCATTTTCTTTGCGAGAACGGCTGAAACCATGTTGACCTCATCCTGCTCAGTCATGGCAATAAAGATATCACAGTGGGCAACATCTGCCTGCTCCAAGATTTTAAAATTAGCACCATTTCCAACGATGCCCATAATATCGTAACGTTTTGTAATATGATTTAGAACAGCTTCATTTTGTTCAATTAAAACGACATCATGCTTTTCAGCAACGAGCGAGCGACAAAGGGCGGCTCCGACCTTCCCGCTTCCGACGACGATAATTTTCATATTATTCCTCCCGAATATGTATCTATCATACCTTTTTTTATATAAAATTTCATCTATAAATCTCAATAAAGTCGTTTTTTACAGAATAGGAAGCTGTTTCAAAAGAAATCCTACAAAAATCTCACTTTTTGAGGTCATTTTTATTGACTTGTCGGAAGAAAATGATATACTAGGAAAGTACCCTCATTGATTTACATCAAACCTGTTGTGATGTAAGTTAATGATGCCTTAACCACGCTGTTTGCTGAGCTTGACTCCGGGCAGTGTGGCTATTTTTTTATTCTAATGAAAATCAGGAAAAAATCATGTCTCAGCAAAATCATATCGTCCTTTTTGAACCACAAATTCCACAGAATACAGGCAATATTGCTCGTACTTGCGCAGCGACCAATTCTCCCCTCCATATCATCAAGCCCATGGGATTTCCTATTGACGATCGTAAGATGAAGCGGGCAGGGCTGGATTATTGGGATAAGCTAGATATTAGCTTCTATGAGAGTCTGGATGACTTTATGAAGCGGATGGACGGACGACTCTATCTGATTTCTAAGTTTGCCGAGAAGGTCTACTCGGAGGAGAATTTTGCTGCAGAAGGGCCGCATTATTTTATGTTTGGCCGTGAGGACAAAGGCTTACCAGAGGAATTTATGCGCCAGCATCCAGAAAAAGCCTTACGCATTCCCATGAATGACCAGCATGTCCGCAGCTTAAATGTCTCTAATACGGTCTGCATGATTGTCTATGAAGCCCTGCGCCAACAGAACTTTGCAGGACTGGACTTGGTGCATGAATACGAAGCGGATAAGTTGAAATAAAAGAAAAATAGTTGAATTGAAATAATATTTATTACATCAATCAAAAAGCTTGCTCTGGCAAGCTTTTTTTGTTATGATAAGAGTGTCTTCAGGGCAGGGTGAAATTCCCGACCGGCGGTAAATTTGACTAGCTATTTTTGCTTTCTCGTCTTTGTCTTGTCTCGATATACTTTAAGTATTATCTTCGACTGCGACGCCTAGATAAATCTAAAATATCTTAGCCAAATAAGTCCGCGAGCGAAAGCTGATGTGGTGCGATTCCACAACCGACAGTATAGTCTGGATGGGAGAAGACGAAAGGCGTTATTGCCTGGCCGGTTGGTCGTTTTAATCTTATTTTAAGGGGCATTTTATATACTCTTATAAATTGTGAAAGGATTTTTTGGGCCTTGTGTTAACAGCCTTCCAGCTTCTCTAATTTTTATAAATTGGAGGAACCTGTTATGACAAATACGCGCAAAATGGCGATAGTAGCGGCTTTATCTGCACTATCTTTTCTGCTCATGTTCTATCAAATCCCTTTGGTAGCCGAGTTTCTAAAATTGGATTTTTCGATTATTCCGATTTTATTAGCCTTGGTTCTCTTGGATTTTAAGAGTTCTGTAGCAGTTCTGCTCATCCGCTCTGTTTTAAAATTGTCCTTAAATGGTCATGGAGTGGAAACCTTGATCGGTTTGCCAATCAATATTGTGGCGATTCTGGTCTATGTCATCTTCTTTGCTCTTTTCTGGGAAAAGAAGAGAGATTTGATGAGCTATTTGCTTGCATCTTTCCTAGGGATTCTTTCCTTGACTGCAAGTATGCTGGCGCTGAATGCTTTTTATGCCATTCCGCTTTATGCTCGTTTCGCAAACTTTGATATTGGTCAGATCATCGGTGTAAGTAAGTATCTGCTGACTATGATTGTTCCCTTTAACCTATTAGAAGGAGTAATCTGGGCGGTGGCTTTCTGGCTGATTTACACGCTTTTGACGCCCGTTCTAAAACGCTATGAAAAATAAACAATCTTATCTAACAAAGGGCTCTTTTGCCCTTTTACTTTTCGTCATATTAGGCTACATGGTCAAGTTTTATCCAGAGCAGCTAGTTGGCTTTGATGGTCCGATTCAAACTTGGCTGCGAGGGGACTTGCCCACAGCTTTGACGACATTTTTCAAACTGGTTACTAGTTTGATTGACCCGCTAGGGATTATTATCTGGGTGTCTGCCCTTGTCCTATTTTTCCTTTATAAAAAATGGAAGCTGGAAGCTGCCTTGCTGGCGGGAAATCTGGTTTTACATGGGATTTTGATTAAGCTGATTAAACTCGTCTACCAAAGAAGTCGGCCTAGTATTTCTCATTTGGTCGAAGAGGGTGGTTACTCTTTCCCGAGCGGACATGCCATGGCGACAGCTATTGTGGTAGGGACTTTGATCATTACCGTCCAGCAACGGGTGCAAAATCAACAAATCAAACGTCTGGTACAGGGCCTGCTCTTGCTCTTTATCTTAACCATTATGGCATCCAGAGTCTATCTGGGCGTGCATTACCCGACGGATGTAATCGGAGGAGCCTTGCTGGGCTTTGCCATTCTCAATATCGAATTTCCCTTTTATGACAAGCTGCGCTTTCAATGGCGTTTCAGGGGAAAACAGAAATAAATAGAGATGTGAAAGGTTGGCTTTGCCAGCCTTTTTGTCTTGACAAAGAAGACCTCTTCTTTTAAGATAGGAGCAAGTGAGGTTAGGAGGAGGTTGTCCGTTTTGAATCCAGAAATCATCAAGTCGGTTTTAGCTCTTGTGGATGAGATTCCCTCTGGGCGCGTGGTGACCTATGGTCAGATTGCCCGTTTGATTGGGCGACCTAAAAACGCCCGTTTGGTCGGGAAGATTCTCAGTCAGTCGGAGCTTTATGGTGGCAAGCATCCTTGCCATCGGGTAGTCAATGCGGCAGGGCGTCTCGCACCAGGCTGGGAAGAGCAAGCGCACTTGCTTTGGGCAGAGGGAGTGGACTTGAAGTCCAATGGCTGTGTGAATCTCAAGCATTATCAATGGGAGCGATGAATTTCTTCTTTCTTGGTGAAAGAGGAAATTTTTGTTTCTAGGCTCCTTTTTGTGGTAGAATGGAAGGTATGAAATCTTACAATTCTTTGAATGATTATTATCGAAAACTTTTTGGAGAGAAGACTTTTAAGGTGCCCATTGATGCGGGCTTTGACTGTCCCAACCGGGATGGTACGGTAGCGCATGGAGGCTGTACTTTCTGTACTGTTTCGGGTTCTGGTGATGCCATCGTGGCGCCTGATGCGCCCATTCGCGAGCAGTTCTATAAGGAAATTGACTTCATGCACCGCAAGTGGCCGGATGTTCGTAAGTATCTGGTTTATTTCCAGAACTTCACCAATACCCATGAGAAGCTTGAAGTGATCCGTGAGCGGTATGAGCAAGCCATTAACGAGCCAGGTGTCGTTGGCCTCAATATCGGAACTCGGCCCGACTGTTTGCCTGATGAGACCATCGCCTACTTAGCTGACCTGTCTGAGCGCATGCATGTGACCGTGGAGCTGGGGCTTCAGACTACCTATGAGGAGACTTCAGACCTTATCAACCGTGCTCATTCCTATGAGCTTTATGTGGAGACGGTCCAGCGCATTCGTAAGCTGGCCCCCAAGGCGGAGATTGTCTCTCACTTGATCAATGGCCTGCCGGGCGAAACCCATGAGATGATGCTGGAAAATGTCCGTCGCTGTGTAACGGACAATGACATTCAGGGAATCAAGCTCCACTTGCTTCACTTGATGACCAATACCCGCATGCAGCGGGATTATCATGAGGGGCGACTGCAGCTGCTCAGTCAGGAGGAGTATGTCTCCATCATCTGCGACCAGCTTGAGATTATCCCCGAGCATATCGTTATCCACCGTATCACAGGCGATGCCCCGCGGGATATGTTGATTGGCCCCATGTGGAGCCTTAATAAATGGGAAGTTCTCAATGCCATCGAGGCAGAAATGCGTCGTCGTGGCAGCAAGCAAGGCTGTAAAGCAAAGGAGCAGAAATTCGTATGTTAAGACCTTTACAAATGGCCCATGCCTTTTTAGCAGAAGTTGTGACCAAGGAAGATGTCGTTGTGGATGCCACTATGGGCAATGGGCATGACACCCTCTTTCTGGCTCAGTTGGCCAAGCAAGTCTATGCTTTTGACATTCAGCAGCAGGCTGTGGAAAAGACCCGCCAGCGTTTGTTAGAAGCTGGCTTGGACAATGCTCAGCTAATCTTGGCTGGCCATGAGAGTCTGGACCAATACACAGACCATTTCAAGGCTGCTATTTTTAATCTTGGCTACCTGCCTTCGGCGGACAAGTCTGTCATTACCCGACCCGATACGACGCTGGAAGCTCTAGAAAAGGTCAGCCGAGGCTTAGAAAAAGGTGGCCGTGCAGCTATCATGATTTACTACGGGCATGAAGGTGGCGAAATTGAAAAAGATGCGGTGCTGGACTTTGTCAGTCAGCTGCCTCAGCAGGACTTCACTGTTGCCCTCTACAAGACCATCAATCAGATTAACAATCCGCCTTTTTTGGTTATGATTGAGAAATTAAAAGAAAAATAAGGATTCCAAAGTTGCTAAAAACTTTCTGGGGAATCATTTGGAGAAAAATGGATAAACAATATTTGCATGAAAAATTGGCTGGCTTACGAAACAAATACGTCGAGTCTGCCAATGAAGAAACGACTGTTGGCCTTTTGGACGAGGCCAAAATGAATAGAAAAATGCTGCGAATCAAGAAAAAATTGGTGAATTTAGAAATGGAGCGTTGCCAAAAGATGATTGAGCACCGCGACCTATCCAAAATTGATCAAAAGATTTCAGCGCAAAAAGAATTGTTTAAAGAGTGCTGCCAGCAGAGATAAAGGAGGTTCAAAGTGGAAATCCTTCTCTACACGATTGTTTTTCTACTCCTGTTGGTTGTATCGAATGTGACCAACCGCTTGCTGCCCCAGCTTCCTTTACCTCTAGTGCAAATTGTGCTGGGAATTTCGCTTGGTTTTCTCCTTCCTCAGGGGAAATTTCATTTAGATACAGAGCTATTTTTGGCCTTGGTGATCGGCCCCTTGCTCTTTCGGGAGGCTGAGGAAAGCAATACTACCAGTATTCTCAAGCACTGGCGAATCATTTTGTATTTGATTTTTCCAGTTATCTTTATTTCAACGCTTGGTTTGGGCTATCTGGCTCATCTTCTCTGGGGGGCCTTGCCCTTGGCGGCCTGCATTGCCGTAGGAGCCGCTTTGGGTCCAACAGACTTGGTTGCCTTTGCTTCCCTATCAGAACGTTTTTCCTTCCCCAAGCGGGTGGAAAATATCCTAAAAGGAGAGGGATTGCTCAACGATGCGTCTGGTCTAGTTGCTTTTCGTGTGGCTCTTTTGGCCTGGACTACAGGAAGTTTTTCCCTAGGAAAAGCTAGTATATCCTTAGTTCTTTCCATTATCGGTGGTTTTGCCGTCGGGATGGCCAGCGCAGCTCTTAATCGCTGGTTGCATAAATTGCTGATGAGTGCCCAAGTATCAGATATTGCTAGTGAGCTCTTGCTGGAGCTGAGCCTACCCTTGGTTACCTTCTTTTTAGCAGAGGAGATTCATGTCTCAGGGATTATCGCAGTAGTCGTTGCAGGTATCTTTAAGGCTAGCCGCTTCAAGCGGATAACGCTTCTGGAAGCTCAGGTGGATTCGGTCACGGAAACCATCTGGAATACAGTGAACTTTATGCTCAATGGCTCTGTCTTTATCATTTTAGGAATAGAGCTGGAGATGATTGCAGAGCCAATCTTAAAGAGCCCGATTTACGATAATCTCTTGCTACTCGTGAGCATTGTCCTTCTGACTTTCCTACTCTTTGCCCTTCGGTTTGTCATGTTGTTCACTTTTTACTTCATTCGAATCAGAAGATTGCACAAGAATGTTGGAAACTACCTGAAGGAAATGCTGCTGCTGACCTTTTCAGGTGTCAAAGGAACCGTCTCCATTGCGACTATTCTTTTGATTCCGAGTCAATTGGAGCAAGATCATCCTTTGTTGCTTTTCTTGGTAGCGGGTGTGATCTTTCTTAGCTTTCTGACAGGTTTGCTCACTCTTCCTCATCTGTCTGAAGAAAGAGAAGAGGAAAATGAGCACCTGATGCACATCGCTATTTTAAATGAGGTAGTGAGTGAGCTGGAAGCAGGCCTCAAGCAAACCAAGGCTAAGGCACCTCTCTATGCGGCTATTGACAATTACCATGGTCGTATCGAAAACCTAATCCTTGAACAGGAAGATAAGGCCACTCAGCGAGACTTAGCAGCTCTGAAATTATTGATTTTGAGTATCGAAAATGATGGTTTGGAGCAAGCTTTTGAGGAAGGAAAAATCAGCGATCGTAGCTATCATCTTTATCAGCGTTACCTACATAATATTGAGCAGGGCATCAATCGAAACTTAGTTTCTCGCTTTACCTATATGTTTCTCGTTACACTGCGCGTATTGCGCATGTTGCTCCATGAAATCGTCACCCTTGGTGCTAGATGGCGCTCTTGGAGGCAAGGTGGAGCTAAGCATCTAACTGCTGAGGATATGGAGGATATAGCAGAGCTTTATCTGTCCAATACCGAAGTCATTATCGAAAGTTTGGAACATCTAAAGGGTATCTATAAGCCTTCTCTAATTACTTTTTTGCAGGAATCTCGACTAAGAGAAACGGAGATCATCGGTAGTGGTGCCTTCGTCGAGCGTGTTATTGCGCGATTCAAGCCCAATAACATCTCAGAAATGATCTGGGGCTATTATTTGGAGAGAAAAATTATCTTTGAATATGAGAAAAAGAAATTGATCTCAAGTAGCTATGCTAAACGCCTGCGCCAAAATGTCAATAATTTAGAAAATTACTCACTGAAAGAAAGAGCCAATACTCTACCTTATGACATGGTTAATTACGCTAGAGAGCGCTAGAAGATAAGGCTATCCAGTGAGCTCCACTAAAAATTAATAGAATTCAAAAAGAGAACAGAATACTTTATCCGTTCTCTTTTTGGGCTCTATAATTTCTGTAGTGGGTAACACCACTGTAGGAATTATGGAGCCTATTTGTTGTAGAAAAAAAGTCCCATAAGACTTATAATGAAAAGCGACCAAACCATCATTAGAAAGACTCTTATGGAGCAATTAAATTTTATCACAAACTTACTCGGAATAAAAGACCCTAACATCACTATTTTAGATTATGTAGATGCTGGTACACATAAAGAAATCATCGCTAAGCTAGATTACCCCGCACCTAAATGCCCTCACTGTCAAGGACAAATGGCTAAATATGATTTCCAGAAAGAATCAAAAATTCCCTACCTAGAGTGTGCGGGATATAAGACATTGATTCGGTTGAGAAAACAGCGCTTCCGCTGTCAGGATTGCGGAAAAATGGCTGTCGCAGAAACTTCTTTAGTCAAGAAAAACCACCAAATCGCAACCATTGTCAAGCAGAAAATCGCCCAAAAATTGATCGAGAAAGTCTCTATGACGGCCATCGCTGAAAGCTTAGCAGTTTCCACGTCAACAGTCATTCGTAAGTTGAAAGAATTCGAGTTCACAACTGACCTCAACTACCTTCCAGAACACATGAGCTGGGATGAATACAGCTTCAAGAAAGGTAAAATAAGCTTCATTGCACAGGATTTTGATTCAAGAAGGATCCTAGCTATCTTAGATGGGCGGACACAAGTGACCATTAGCAATCATTTCCTTCGTTATTCTAGACAGGTGAGAAGTCGCGTGAAAGTCATTACCATGGACATGTTTAGCCCCTACTACGACTTGGCTAAACAACTTTTTCCAAACGCTAAAATCGTCCTCGATCGCTTTCATATTGTACAACATCTCATCCGGGCTATGAGCCGTGTTCGTGTTCAAATCATGAATCAATTGGATCGAAAATCACACGAGTACAAGGCAATCAAACGCTACTGGAAACTGATCCAACAAGATAGTCGGAAACTAAGTCATAAACGCTTTTATCGCCCGACTTTTCGCATGCACTTGACCAACAGAGAGATTCTGGAAAAGTTGCTCTCGTACTCTCAAGAACTAAGGGAACATTATGAGCTCTACCAACTCTTACTCTTTCATTTTCAAGAGAGACAAGCTGAACATTTCTTTGGTCTCATTGAAGAAAGAATTGCTTGTATAAATCCTATCTTTCAGACTGTTTTTAAGACCTTTCTTAAGGACAAAGATAAAATCATAAACGCTTTAGAACTGCCATACTCAAACGCAAAACTAGAAGCTACGAATAATCTCATCAAGGTCATCAAGCGCAACGCTTTTGGCTTCCGAAACTTTGACAACTTTAAAACTAGAATTCTCATCGCTTTGAATATTAAAAAGGAGAGAACCAATTCGGTCCTCTCCAGGGTATGACTTTTTGGGAACCCACTACAGTTGACAAAGAGCTCACTTTTTATTTGCTGATCATTAATTGTATAATAATTACGATAAATCTTCGCTTTCTTCATGTTTTTCACTATAAATGAGATTAAATAAATCTCTTTTTAAGCTGTCTAACTGCTAAGGTATAGAAGACAAAAATATAAGCACTATTGACAACTAAGAAAAGGATAAATTCAGATAAGGTAAAAGGGACTAAGGAACGAGCTCGATCACCAACAGCAATCTGAGCATAAGGGAAAATTCTAAAAAGACCTTGTCCAATAAAGAGGGTCATAAGTCCTGCCATAGCCAAAATAGCTGATATAAGAATAGGCACTGCGAAATTTTTTAAGCGAATACTAAGAAAAATTTGAATGGTGACAATAGTAATGGTTGCTAGCCAACCTGTGATAGACCAAAGCAAAAAGTCCAGTAGATAATTTGCAAAAGGTACCTTCAAAACCAAAGCGCTGATAATATATAAGAGAAGAACTATCAGTTGACTAATAGCCATGACTAGTGATAAGCTGGTGATTTTTGATAAAATGATACGATTGGCCTTAACCGGAATACTTAATAAGCGCTGCCAGTTTTTATTACTTTCCTCGAATTGACAACTGATGGAACAGATAATCCCGATCAGAATAGGAGTAAATACCTGCGAGGAATAGAAAACTGTTTGTCCCCAAAGGACGCGAGCTTGTGTACCATCTAGGAGCACCTTTTGATTGAGAGCGTAAATCATTGCTCCCAATAAGGACCCAACAAGGTTAAAGAAGATTAGCGTTATCGGAATAGCACTTTTTTTGATTTTTTTAAATTCAAAAGTAATCATAATAGATCCGCCTTTCCAATGAGTTTTTTACTGGCAAAGATGCTTAAAAAAATGATAAGCAATAATACGACTAATTTAAAGGGATAAGCATTATCGTATTGAAAAAGATAAGTGTTAGTTCCAGCCACCCGTTTAGCGATTCCCATCATAGAGAAATATTGCCAAGGAATGAAAATACGAATAGGAACTGGTAACGCACCGATACCTACAAATGACAGGAAGGAACCAATTAAGCCTGTTACTACTGTCACACTTGGCTTTGGATAGATAAAAGCTAAGCAAAGATGTAAACAAGACAGAAAGAGACAAACCAAAAAAGTTGTGAACAAAAAGAGACTCAATGAAACAGGTGTCACACTGACCTGCATGCCTTGAATAATAAATTTCAGAAAAAGCGTTTGAATCAAACTGACAACAAAGGCAAAAATAGCCATCACAGTCAATTTAGCTTTAAAAAGTTGCCAAGGACTTTCGTTACTGGTTTGCAAGAGTTTAAAAGTTTTGCCTAGATGTTCCAATTCCAGTAGTCTAGACGCTAAAACTGCAATGAAAAGTGGCAAAATAAAATCATTCAAGTAAGTCATGGTATAAATGGCATTATAGGCCTCATGTGTTTTAGGTAATTCATATTTGATAACAACGCTACTCCAAATCAAGCCCACTGCTACAATAGCAATCAAAGATAACAAGAAAGACCGTCTTTTTAGTTTGATAAATTCTAATTGTAAATTCAGCATTACAAGACACTTCCTTCCCGTCCTGTCATATCAAGGAAAACATCTTCCAGCGATCGACGAATCATACGAACTTGATAAATATCAACATTATTTTCAACTAAGAGTCGAATAGCAGTGGCTATATTAACTTTATTGTTATCGTTGATAATCAATTTTGGGTCATCATCCAAATTAAAACCATTGAACATTAGTATTCTTTTAGCAGTTACATCATCACTGGTCTCAAACAGATATTTTTCATCTTCTTCAAGGTCAGATAGGTGGCCTTCAAAAAGTAATTGACCATGATTGATAATGCCAACAGTTGTAGCCATCTGTTCAATTTCTGAAAGAATATGGCTAGAAACGATGATAGTCATATCGTATTTTTGTGGTAAAGACTTGATAAGCTCACGAATTTCTTGAATACCGGCAGGGTCTAAACCATTAGTTGGCTCATCCAAAATCAGTAATTTAGGAAATTTAACAATAGCTAACGCAATTCCTAAACGTTGTTTCATGCCTAGTGAATAGTTTTTAACTAGCTTGTCTTTTTGATCGAAAAGCCTGACAATCTTTAAGACTTCATCAATATTTCTTTTTGGTAATTTAAGCAATTTTTGGATAATTTCAAGATTTTCATAACCGGTCAAATTAGCATAGTAAGAGGGCTCTTCAATGAGGGAACCTACATTTGAGAGGAGTGATATTTGATTGCTATTAAAGGTTTTGCCAAAGAGCTTAATGGAACCATGGCTTGGTTGCAACAATCCTAAAAGCATTTTCATAGCAGTACTCTTACCAGCACCATTTGGTCCTAAAAAACCATAAATTTCATTTTTTCTAATATGAATAGAGAGCTGATTAACGGCTACTTCACCTGAAAAATCCTTACTTAATTGGTTGGTTTCAACGATATAATTGTTCATTTGTTTTCTCCTTTAAAAATCTTAGAGTGATGTTATATCCTTTCGCTATTTTTATTATAATGAAACTCCTTTATTTTAACCTGTTCATTACTTTAATTCTTCCTTAATTTTTACTTTAAAGTCCTTGACTAAGGAAGCAATGTGTTATACTAGTCTTGTTGAGGTAATAGTATGAATTATAAAGAAAAGAAGATTTTAATTTTAGACGATAACCCAGAAATTTTAGAAATGGTGCAAGAATCATTGATCATTGCTGGGTTTAGCAATCTAACAAGTGTACAATCACAAAAAGAAGCTTTGGAGCAATTTGAAGAAAAATCTTTTGATTTAGTTATTTTAGACATTATGCTGCCTGAAGGATCAGGATTTGAAGTTTTAAAAGGTATCCGTAAGACTTCAACGGTTCCTGTTTTGTTTTTGTCGGCAATCTCCGATATAGAAAAACAATATCAGGGCTTTGAGCTAGGGGCAGATGACTATATTATCAAGCCTTTCCGCCCAAGAGATTTGGAGCTGCGTATTCTTTCCATCTTAAAAAGAGCCTATCCCGAAAAGGAAGATACCCTTGTTTTGCCTGCTTGCCAGGTGCATTTTAGCCAAGCCTTGATTACCAAAGGAAAACTAGAGATTCAGCTGACAGCTAAGGAATACAGTATTCTTAAGATCCTATATGATAATAAGAATCGCATTGTCACTTTTGACCAACTCTTAGAAAAGGTCTGGGGATTACAATACCAAGGCTATGATAATACCCTAATGGCTCATATTCGTAAGATTCGACAAAAGATTGAAGC
This sequence comes from Streptococcus cristatus, assembly GCF_003943465.1. Taxonomy (GTDB): domain Bacteria; phylum Bacillota; class Bacilli; order Lactobacillales; family Streptococcaceae; genus Streptococcus; species Streptococcus cristatus_C. Next base: position 147,177 of record NZ_RJPR01000004.1, read on the forward strand.
CAATCCTTCTAAACCAGAAAGCTTAATAACGGTTAAAGGTTTGGGTTACAAACTAAAGGTGAATTAAATGGATACCGTTAAATTTTTTACTAAGTTATTAACCAGGTATGTTCTATTAATCTTGGCTTTAATCATAGGACTTGTTTTTGTTTATGGTTTGGTTTTCTCAGCCTATTTTAGTTTCTATGGAAAGGAAAAACCGGAACTACTTTACACTAAAATCGCTCAATCGAGTCAAGAGAATAATTTCAATTTTGATAAAAGCAGCAAAATTGAAATGGATAAACAAAATACTTGGGCTATGGTACTGAATCAAGATGGCAATATTGTCCAATCTTATCATTTACCTAAAGGACTCAAAAAGCATTATACGAATGCTGATATGGTTAAATTTTCACGTTGGTATTTAGAAGATTACCCTGTTTTCTCCTATGTACGTGGTCAGCAAATTTTAGTTTTGGGCTATCCTAAAAAGCATTCCTTAGCAAAATTTAATTTCTATGCTAATACGCAATTTATTAGGAATTTTCTCAGTTTGGGACTTGTTTTCTTGGGTATTATTCTTTTACTTATTTTTATTCTTTTGAGTCGATCAAAGTTGCGTATTAAAAAGGAGATGGAGCCGATTATTACTGCTGTCACTTCTTTATCTCAAGGTCAAAATATCGTTCTTAAAGAAAAGGGAAATTTCTCTGAAATTAAGACGGCTCTCAATGAGACATCTCATATTTTGGAAGAAAGCAACACGATGAAAGAGCAATGGATTAGAGGGGTCAGTCATGATTTACGCAATCCTCTTATGCTCATATCAGGTTATAACAGTCAGTTAGAGCAGCAATATGGCAAAGGAAAGCAGACAGAGGAAATTGAAAATCAGATTCAAACTATGAGAGAAATGATTTCTAATCTCAATATGAGCTACTTATTGGATAACCAAAAGCGTCACTCCGAATTTTCCAATCTTGATTTGGTTACTGTCCTACGAACAGTAATTGCCGATATATTGAATAATTATGAAACAATTACACTTCATTTTGATTTGCCTGCCGAGACAGTGTTGGTAAAAGGAGAGGTAACTTTATTAGCAAGAGCTTTTAGAAATCTCTTACTTAATAGTATTATGCACAGCGGCTCTAACCAGATTGATCTGACTTATCAATTATCTGATAATAAAGTGCTCATCGTCATTGCGGATCAAGGAGATATTACAGCTCAAAAAATTACTGAGCTAAATCAAAAATCAACTAATTATGAATCACATGGTATGGGAACAGTTATCACCAAACAAATTATTAAATTACATCAAGGTGAAATTGTTTTTTTAGACAATCATCCAGGCTTAAAAGTCACCATTTCTTTACCTTTAGTAAAGGAATAATGACCTGCCCCTAAGAACAAGCTTACACTTAGAACACTAACCATTTAGAGCATTGCGACACATTATTTATCTTCTAAATATTTCTAAATGCTATTTTTGGGGCAAAGTATTCTTTCGTCTAATCATCGTAAATTTTTGATAAATAAGTAGCAATACTATTCTATTTATCAAAAATTTTTCTNTTATACGCAAAAAAAGAGTGAACAAATAAAGTTGCACTCTTTTACTGTTAAAATGTTTTGTCAACAACTATATACGAATTACACTAAAAACGCTTTAGATACTGTCAATAATTATGTGTAAACACTCAAGTAGAGTTATGGAGTGCTAATCAAATAAGCTTTCAAGTGTGTCAGAACATTGACCAAACCCTTTATGGATTCGTTGACTTTGCTTGAAATTATAATCTTCAAACAAAGTAACTAAGTAACGGTCCAGGGCTTCTTCGTTAGGAAAAAGAACCTTCTTTTTCGTTTGACGTTTAATTTCTTTGTTGAGAGACTCAATGAGCTTTGTCGAATAAATGCTGTGCCAAATTTGGTAGGGAAACTAGAAAAAAGTTAAAAGATTATCCGTATTCTCCAGACTTTCTATGACTTTCCTATACTTTGGCTTCCATTCAGCGATAAAGTTCTCTAAAGCTTGTACTGCCATTTCTAAATTTTCAGCACGATAAATCGTTTTTAATTACCCTAGAATAACCACTCGATTAGATCGTTTCACCTTACTAGCCCTTTTCATCAACCCACTACAGTTGACAAAGAGCTCCTTTTTGCTTTGTTTTAAAAAGTTTATCAAGACGCAGAGTTAAAGTCAGTTAGCTTTGGCTTTCATCGGGCTTGGTTTTTTCTGCTTCAGCCTTTTTGGCTGACTTGATGAGAATCTTGCCATTGCTGGTCATGATAGCTTTGAGCTCTTTTTCGCTTGGATTTTCCAGATAGAAGTCAGTAATAGCATCTTCGATATGGTCTTGAATGGTGCGGCGCAATGGACGAGCACCCATTTTCGGATCGTAGCCAAGATCAACCAATTTTTCTTTGACTTTCTCTGTAACATCCAGATGAATGTCGTTGGTTGCCAAGCGCTGGTTAACATCGTCCAGCATGAGGTTGACGATCTGCAGCAGATTGTCCTTGCTGAGTGGCTTGAATTCGATAATGCCGTCGAAGCGGTTCATAAACTCAGGACTGAAGAAGTTACCCAGCTCACCCAAGACGGAATTGGTACGGCCTTCACGAGCTGCCCCAAAGCCAACGCTGGCTTCAGCTTTGCCCGTTCCGGCATTGGATGTCATGATGATAATGGTGTCCTTGAAGCTGACAGTCCGGCCTTGGCCATCGGTCAGGCGGCCATCATCCAGAACCTGTAGGAACATGTGCATAACGTCAGGGTGGGCCTTTTCTACCTCATCCAGCAGAATGAGCGAGTATGGATTACGACGGACGCGCTCAGTCAACTGGCCAGCTTCCTCATAGCCGACGTAGCCTGGAGGGGCACCGACCAGCTTGGCCACGCTGTGTTTTTCCATGTATTCACTCATATCAAAGCGAATCATGCTGTCAGCCGAGCCAAAGAGCTCAATGGCCAGTTGCTTAGAAAGCTCAGTCTTACCGACACCAGTTGGTCCGACAAAGAGGAAACTTCCGATTGGGCGATTAGGACTTCCTAGTCCGACCCGATTCCGGCGGATGGCCTTGGCAATCTTATCCACTGCATCGTCTTGACCGATGACATGGGCCTTTAGGTCGCTGGCGAGATTGACTAGTTGAGACTGTTCTTTTTCCTTCAGGTCGCCAACTGGGATATTGGTCTTTTGCTCCACGATATGCTCAATGGTCTTCTCGCTGATAATTGGAATATCGTTATCCAGCACGCTCGTCTTTTGGAGTTCCTTGTATTTGGCAATCTGATCACGGAAGTAAGCCGCTTTTTCAAAGTCTTCGTCGCGAGTAGCCTGAGCCTTGAGATTTTCTGCCTCAATCAGCCGCTGGTCAATAACTTTAGGATCAACAAAGTTGAGGGTCAGATTCATCTTAGAGCCAGCCTCGTCCAAGAGGTCGATAGCCTTGTCTGGCAGGAAGCGGTCTTGGATGTAGCGGTTGGAGAGAAGGGCAGCTGCTTCAATGGCCGCATCTGTGTACTTGACATGATGGTAGTCTTCGTATTTTTTCTGAATCCCTTTGAGGATGGTAATGGTTTCTTCTACTGTTGGCTCATCTACCTTAACGGGCTGCATGCGGCGCTCGAGGGCTGCATCCTTCTCGATGATACGGTATTCATTGAGGGTAGTCGCTCCAACCATTTGGAGTTCTCCGCGAGCCAGAGCTGGTTTAAGGATATTTCCGGCGTCCATATTGCCATCGCCAGCAGAACCCGCTCCGACAATTTCATGGATTTCATCAATGAAGAGAATGACATCTTGACGAGAGCGAATCTCGTCCATGAGCTTCTGCATCCGCTCTTCAAATTGACCTCGGATACCAGTCCCTTGTACTAGGCTGACAACGTCCAGGCGGATAACTTCCTTGCCTTGGAGTTTATGAGGTACATCCCCATCCACAATCTTCTGGGCTAGGCCTTCGACCACAGCCGTTTTTCCGACACCGGGCTCTCCAATAAGGACAGGATTGTTTTTGGTGCGGCGGTTGAGGATTTCAATGACACGAGTAATCTCTTCGTCCCGACCGATGACAGGGTCAATTTCTCCTTTACGGGCGATCTCAGTCACATTGATACCAAACTCTTCTAGGAGACCTTTTGGCTTTTGCGGAGCCTGTTGGCGTGCTCCGCCTCCATGATTGGAATTGCCACCATAGCCACCGCCACCGTAGCCTCCTCCAGATTGAGTTGGCGGGATATTTGGTTCTTGGGGTTGTTGGAAATTACCAAGACTGTTAAAGAAATCGTCAATAGGATCAATTCCTTGGTTGTTAGCCTGAGTCAGTCCTCGAAAAAGGCTATTGTTAGGGTCTGTCTTCATGATTTGGTAGCAGTTTTGACAAAGGTCAATCTGCTGCTTGTTTCCGTTTACATTTGTATAGAGATGGATGGTTGATTCATTGATTTTACAATTTTGACAAAGCATATTCTACCTCTTTCTTTGGCCGTAGATCCACCTATTTTTAAATGGTCAAAAATAGTCAAAGTATTATAGTTTCATTATATCAGTATTCTTGCACAATGCAAGAATTTACTACAAAATCCTCCCTGAGACTGATTTTTTGAGAAATTATAGCGCGAAAAAGATAAAAAAATGGTCTTTTACTGGTATTTCAGTTTCTTTTTATGGTAAAATAGGAGAGAAGCAAGTAAATAGGAGAAATAAAATGGAATCACATTTAGTTAGAATCATCAATCGTTTGGAAGCTATGGCCAAAGATGGTGGAAATTTAAAACGTAATTTTGAACGTGAAGGAGTAGTTGTTGCCGAAGTGGCATACAGCTACGACGAAGAAAATGGACCAATTTTTACTCTGCGTGATGTGGCAGCGCGTGAGACTTATACTTTCGATAGTATTGACTTGATTGCCATGGAAATTTATGAATTATTATACTAAAAAGCAGACTTCTGCTTTTTTATTTTGCTCGCCAAGCTCAGTCTTTAATCTTATAACTCTATATAAGAAAAATGTATAAGTGCGACAGTAGGATTTCTGATATAATGAATAAATATAGTGAAAAAGAAATGAGAAAAGAATGGCAAACATTATTGACGGGAAAGCTTTAGCAGAAAAGCTTCAAGCGAAACTTGCAGAAAAAACAGCAAAGTTAAAAGCAGAGACAGGTCAGGAACCTGGTTTAGTGGTGATTTTGGTGGGAGAAAATCCAGCCAGTCAGCTTTATGTGAGAAATAAAGAACGATCTGCTCTAGCTGCAGGCTTCCGCAGTGAAGTTGTGCGTCTGCCTGAGTCAACGAGTCAGGAAGAATTGCTGACCTTGATTGCTAAATATAATCAGGATCCAGCTTGGCATGGCATCTTAGTTCAACTTCCTCTGCCAGCCCATATTGATGATGAAGCGGTTCTATTAGCTATTGATCCAGAGAAGGATGTAGATGGCTTTCATCCGACCAATATGGGGCGACTTTGGTCAGGACATCCCTTGATGATCCCTTCTACACCAGCAGGAATCATGGAAATGTTCCGCGAATATAAGGTGGACTTGGAAGGAAGGAATGCGGTGGTGATTGGCCGTAGTAATATTGTCGGCAAACCCATGGCTCAGCTTCTGTTGTCTAAAAATGCGACCGTTACTTTGACGCACTCAAGGACCCACCATTTAGCAAAAATTGCAAAGAAAGCTGATATTTTAGTGGTGGCTATCGGACGAGGACACTTTGTAACCAAGGACTTTGTCAAGGAGGGAGCTGTCGTTATTGATGTCGGCATGAACCGGGATGAAAATGGCAAGCTGATTGGCGATGTTAAATTTGACGAAGTGGCAGAAGTGGCTAGTCTCATTACTCCAGTTCCAAAGGGAGTCGGGCCGATGACGATTACCATGCTAATGGAACAGACTTACCAGGCCTTTGTCAGAAGTTTAGAGAAATAATAGAAAAGTAGCATTTGGCTGATCGATTTTCTCTTTCAATTGTTTTTGGTCATCTTGTCGCTAGAGGTATTAGACAAGAAACTATAGAGATAGTCTAAAGCGAGGCTGGGTCAAACGTTCCCCCTCGTTTTTTCATAGGAGAATCTAGCTTTTTTATAGGTAACCTGCCTGATTTTTCTAAATTTTGAAAACATAAGAGAAAACCGTGAAAGCGTTTGAAATTAGTTGGAAAATACAGTATAATAAGATTAGAAAAAGAAACTAGAGGAGGCTTCTCATGGCAGTAAAAGATTTTATGACATGCAAGGTTGTATACATTAGTCCAGACACAACGATTGCGCATGCGGCAGATATTATGCGCGACCAAAAATTGCATCGCTTGCCCGTGATTGAAAATGATAAGCTGGTGGGTCTTGTGACAGAAGGAACAATCGCGGAAGCAAGTCCATCAAAGGCAACGAGCCTATCAATTTATGAAATGAACTATCTTCTAAATAAAACCAAGGTAAAAGATGTGATGATTCACGATGTTGTTACTATTTCCCAGTATGCTAGTTTGGAAGATGCGACTTATTTGATGCTGAAAAATAAAATTGGAATCTTACCAGTTGTTGACAATGAGCAGGTCTATGGAATCATTACAGATCGCGACATTTTCAAGGCTTTTCTAGAAGTGTCTGGTTATGGCGAAAAGGGCGTTCGAATGCGCTTTGTCACAGAAGACGAGGTTGGTGTCCTATCGCATATTATCGCCTTGCTTGTCGAAGAAAACCTCAATATTTCAAACACGGTCAATATTCCTCGTAAGGACGGTAGAGTTGTCATTGAGGTACAAATTGACGGAGACATTGACTTGGTTTCCTTGAAGTCCAAGTTTGAAGCACACAATATAAAAGTAGAAGATATTACCCGCACCAGTGCAAAAATTTTATAAAGTTAGAGAGAGTGGGACAGAAATCGGTAATTCGTTAGAATTCGATTTCGTCGTCCCACCTCCGCACAGTTGAGTAGGGCTGTAAAAGCTGATGAAATCAGCGTAGTAGAGCCCACTCAACCACTGCGTCTTGCTCGACAATCCAAAGACAATTGAGAGGCTAGGACTTTTGTCCCAGCCTCTTTTATTTTCTTGCCAATTGGCTTCCTAAGATGGTATAATCAAGGAACTGCAATCAATGATAGAGGAGAAAAGATGAGTATTTTAGAAGTAAAAAATCTCAGCCACGGTTTTGGTGACCGGGCTATTTTTGAGGATGTATCCTTCCGTCTGCTCAAGGGGGAGCATATCGGTCTAGTCGGTGCCAACGGTGAGGGGAAGTCAACCTTTATGAGCATTGTGACGGGTAAAATGCTGCCGGATGAAGGCAAGGTCGAGTGGTCCAAGTATGTGACGGCTGATTATCTGGACCAGCATGCTGTATTGGAGCAGGGCCAAACTGTCCGCGATGTGCTGCGGACAGCCTTTGACGAGCTGTTCAAGACTGAGGCCCGTATCAATGAAATCTATATGAGCATGGCTGAGGATGGAGCGGATGTGGATGCCCTCATGGAAGAAGTGGGCGAGCTACAGGACCGCTTGGAGAGCCGGGATTTCTATACGCTAGATGCCAAGATTGACGAAGTCGCACGGGCTCTGGGTGTCATGGACTACGGTATGGAAAGCGATGTGACGGAGCTATCTGGTGGGCAGCGGACTAAGGTTCTCTTGGCTAAGCTGCTTCTGGAAAAGCCAGATATCCTGCTCTTGGACGAGCCAACCAACTATCTAGATGCGGAGCATATTGACTGGCTCAAGCGTTACCTTCAGAACTATGAAAATGCCTTTGTCCTGATCTCGCATGATATTCCTTTCTTGAATGACGTCATCAATATCGTCTACCATGTAGAAAATCAGCAGTTGACCCGCTATTCTGGGGATTATTACCAGTTCTTAGAAGTCTATGAGATGAAAAAATCTCAGCTGGAAGCAGCCTACGAGCGCCAGCAGAAGGAAATTGCGGATCTCAAAGACTTTGTGGCCCGCAATAAAGCTCGTGTAGCGACTCGTAATATGGCCATGTCTCGCCAAAAGAAACTCGATAAGATGGACATTATTGAGCTGCAAAGTGAGAAACCAAAACCATCCTTCGATTTCAAGCCTGCCCGTACACCTGGCCGCTTTATCTTCCAAGCTAAGGACTTGCAGATTGGCTACGACCGGCCTCTAACTCAACCTCTTAACCTGACTTTTGAGCGTAACCAAAAGGTGGCTATCATCGGGGCAAATGGGATCGGAAAAACCACTCTTCTTAAGAGTCTACTAGGTATTATCCCATCAATCGCAGGTCAAGTTGAGCGCGGAGACTATTTAGAGCTGGGCTATTTCGAGCAGGAAGTCGAGGGCGGCAATCGTCAGACACCGCTCGAAGCCGTTTGGAATGCCTTTCCTGCTCTAAATCAAGCAGAAGTCCGAGCAGCTCTGGCCAGATGTGGTCTGACTTCCAAGCACATCGAGAGTCAGATTCAGGTTCTTTCAGGTGGCGAGCAGGCCAAGGTTCGACTTTGCCTCCTTATGAACCGAGAAAATAATGTTCTGGTGCTGGACGAGCCGACTAACCACTTGGATGTAGATGCCAAGGAGGAGCTCAAGCGCGCTCTGAAAGAATACAAGGGCAGCATTCTCATGGTCTGCCACGAGCCTGATTTCTATGAAGGCTGGATGGATCAGATCTGGGATTTCAATCAACTAACTTAAAAAGCTATTAAGGCGGTTTTGCTTGCAGAGACTAGGAGGACTCACTTAGTCACTTGCAAGCAGCCGCTTTTAATAGCTTTAGTTTTTAATATCACATAGTTGCAAATGCAATTATGTTATGTTATACTTCTTCTTGTTGGGAGTTTTGGATTTTCTGTAAGATATGATCCAACTGAAAGAGTTCAGATGAAGTCAGTTGATGTAGACTAGCCTGAATATATCTGGCCTCGTAGCCAATCAGCTTATCATATACTTTTAGTGCAGGAGTCAGTGGATAGAGCTCCTTGAATTTCTTATTCTCTTGCTTGGTCTTTTTGATAATCAATCCTCTTTCTTCCAGCTTTCTTAGAGAGCGGCTTAGAGTAGTCTTGTCAATCTGAACCAGCTCTGCTAGCTGAGATTGATGGATGGCGGGGTGTTCGACAATGCGAGTAAGAATGAGAAAGAGATTATTATCAAGCCCGTATTGGCTAGCTTCTTGATTCATTTTCATCATAGCTTGACGGGAGATGAATCCCATTTGACGAAATAACTGACGGTAATCCATAAGAACTCCTTTGATAGTTGCATTTACAATGATTATATAATAAAGCAAGGACGGAAACAAGCATGTGGCATAAAAAATATTTGCAAGAGTTGGATATACTAGAATTTTACAAGATTTTAAAACTGCGGATCGATACCTTTGTCGTCGAGCAAGAGCGAATCTATCATGAATTGGACGAAAAAGACTTGAAAGCTGTTCATATTTTTCATGTTAATGAGCAAGAGGAAGTAGACGCCTATGCCCGCGTGTTTGAGGAAGATGAAAAAGTCGTTTTTGGTCGCCTTGTGACAGCCCCGTCAGCCCGGGGAAAGGGCTTAGGGAGTAGATTGGTAAAGGAAATTTTGATTCTTTGTGAGAAAAAATGGCCGGGAAAAATGATTGAAATTGAAGCTCAGGAGCAAGTCGTGGGGCTTTATGAAAAATTCGGCTTTGTAACTCAAGGAGAGCCTTTTATCTTTGAATCAACGCCTCATATCAAAATGATTTACAAAAAATAAAAAAATCCAGTTGAAGAACCGCTCATAATGGCAGTGTCTCAACTGGATTTTGCTTTCTTAAAACATGGAGTATTCATCGGCTAACATGACCGTCTCTCTGCCGTTATTATCCACAACGTAGATCATGCGAGGGTAGAATGGGTCAAATTTATAGGTGAAATCAAAGGAGATGAGTGTATCGAGATGGTCCTCAGAAAAGCGAAAAGTCAGTTTCCCTTCGTTATTGATCAACTCGAAGCGAATCAGATTATTCAAAGGGAAAACATCTTTAAGAAAGTTGTCGATGATGTACCAGAAAGTGTCAATCACATCATCTGGAAGGCTAGTGATAGCGCCAAAGCTGGCATAGCGACCACGAGTATTGGTAAAAGCCATGAGACTCACTCCTTTCTAGAAATTTGCTGTGGAGGACCAGAAATTGTTCCTCTAGTGCTTTACTAGCAGCATTGATGGTTCTATCATACAAGAAATAAGTAGGAATTGCAAGAAATTGCTTCCTTGCTAGACAAAGGATTTTTGAGAAAGAAAGCAAGAAAAAAGAGCTTACGCTCTTTGACAACTTTATCGATTCTTTAGTTCAACATAACGTTTGTACCAAATTTTCACATAAGCATCGGAGAAAGGACCGCGTTCGTTGTTGATCCAGTCAACCAGAATCTTGACGTTTTCCTTGAGAATGAAATCCAAATCATCCGAATAGTTCATTTGCCTTTTATGGCGCTCATACTCTTCTACATCAAGCAGCCGTTTTTCTCCGTCTGTGAAGACCTTGACATCTAAATCATAGTCGATGTATTTTAGGGCTTCATTGTCCAGATAGTAGGGGCTGGCAAGGTTGCAGTAGTATGAAGTGCCATTATCACGAATCATGGCAATGATATTAAACCAATATTTCTTATGAAAATAGACAATGGCAGGCTCTCGTGTTACCCAGCGCCGGCCATCACTTTCTGTTACCAGTGTGTGGTCATTAACGCCAATAATGGCATTTTCTGTTGTCTTTAGTACCATGGTATCTCGCCAAGTGCGGTGAAGATTCCCATCATGCTTATAACTTTGAATTGTAATAAAGTCGCCTTCTTTGGGAAGTTTCATAACCTACCAACTTTCTACAATTTTTAAGTTTATCCTCTTTATTGTAACATATTTTCATAAAAATGCCTAAGTTTTCATAGAAAATCTTAAAGATATTCTCTTAGAGCGCTGGCAATGTCCGAAAAATCATAGCCTTTGCGAGCCAGAGCTTGGGTCAGACGCTGTTTTAAGTCGTAGCCCTCGTATTTTTTTGAGTACTTGCGGTATTGCTTGTCTAGCTCTTTATAGAGCAGTTCTTGCTGGGTTTCTTGATCTTCTTCGATTTCTAAATGCTGATAGGCCGTTTTGGCTTGTCCATAGGAAAATCCTTTGTTTATCAAGGATTGAAGGATTTTATCTTGTAAGGCCTTGCTGGGCAGTTTTCCCTGGTATTTTTTGAGTAACTTTTCGGCAACCTTGTCTGTTAATTCAGTGAAATCAAACTGGTTTAATTCCTCTTCTATGATAGTACTAGAAATCCCTTTTTGACTGAGTTTTTGTTTGAGAACAAAAGCGCCTTTGTCACCAGTGAGAAGGTTGGATTGGATAAAAGAATTGGCATATTTTCTGTCGTTGATCCAATTTTCTTGTTTCAAAGCGTCCAAGACTTGGCTGATGATGTCTGGCTGGATATCGTGCTGGGTTAGGTAGTCCTTGATTTCCTTGGCAGTTCTTTGCTTGAAGGAGAGATGGTAGAGGGCTAGATTTTTTCCGTAGGAAAATTGGGCGTAAGTTTGAATCTCTTTTAACTCCTGCTCCGTGATTTCCATCCCTTTAGACAGCATGAAGCGGACGATAGTGTCTTCTGTAATATAGAGCTTCTCACTGTCGTCCAACTCCAAGAGGTAGAGCCTTTTTTTCTTTTCAATTTTTATGATTTTCATAGAGAATTTTGGTAAAGTCCTTTCTTTTAGCCAAATGCTTCAAAGGCAGCTATCAAGCGCAGTTTGTCTGTATCAACATTCTTCCGGCTATAGTAGTCGAGAAAGAGCTCTGCATATTGAGGGTCAGATAAATTATAAGTAAGGGACCAGATCGCCCAGTAAAGGTCAATGTGGTGATCGCTAAAGCCTGCGAGTCCAACGTCAATGAAGCAGGAAAAGTTTGCTGCGTCTTTCAGAATGAAATTAGGCAAGCAGGTATCTCCATGGATCAAGGCATCCACCGTCAGTAAGTGTCCCTGCTCTTGGAAAAGCTGGTATGCTTCCTCACGGCTTTGGATATGAAATTGAGGCAGCAAGGCTTTTTGATAAAAGCAACCTTTCTGATAATTTTCCTCTGCTTGCTCTTTATAGTGTTGGAGGCGATGCTGGATTGGAAAATGCTGGGGTTGGAGGCTGTGAAGTTTTTTGAGTTCGGCAGCCATTGTTTGGCAAAGCTCTTCTGGCTGTTGGAGAAAGGTTAGGGCGTCCTTGCCCTCGGCTTCTCTAGTCAGCAGGTAGTCATGGTCTGCTGACAGGTAGTGAATGACAGGTACGCCGAGTTCTTGCTTCTCAAACCATTTGGCAAGTGTGGCTTCTTGGGCTAACTGGCCTTTTTGATCGATTTTCAGATAATAGCCCGTATCGGCATAGAAAACACGGGCGCTTGAATGTGAGGAGCTGTCGTAAAAGTTGGCTCCCTCTAGATAAGTTCGGATTTGCTCAGGGAAATGTGCGAGTGGAAGAGATATTTTTTCTGCTTTCATACTTTTATTGTAACATATTCTCAACGAATCGACTCTAGCGTGGTATAATAGAGGCATGAATGTAAAAGTGAAGCAAAGAATCCCTCTCAAAATCAAAAAAATGGGAATTAATGGAGAAGGAATTGGATTTTATAAGAAAACGCTGGTCTTTGTGCCGGGGGCTTTGAAAGGCGAGGAAGTCTACTGTCAGGTGACCAAGGTGCAGCGGAATTTTATTGAGGCCAAGCTCTTGACCATCAATAAGCGGTCAAAATTTCGGGTGGAAGCGCCGTGTGAGATTTATGAAAGCTGCGGAGGCTGTCAAATCATGCACCTCCACTATGACAAGCAGTTGGAGTTTAAGGAAGATTTGCTGCGTCAGGCTCTGAAAAAGTTTGCACCAGCTGGTTACGAAAACTATGAAATCCGTCCGACCATCGGTATGCAGGAGCCGCTCTATTATCGAGCCAAGCTGCAGTTTCAGACTCGGAAGTTCAAGGATGAGGTCAAGGCAGGACTCTATGCCCAGAATTCCCACTATCTGGTCTCGCTGAAAAACTGTCTGGTTCAGGACAAGGTAACGCAACAGATCATCAATAAGGTGGCTCGGCTTTTAGGCAAGTACAGGCTGCCCATCTATGATGAGCGCAAGACTGCTGGAGTGCGTACCGTTATGATTCGCAGGGCCAGAAAGACGGGGCAGGTGCAGATGATTTTTGTGACAGGGCGCAAGCTGGACTTTTCTCCAGTCGTTCGAGACCTGGTGGCTGAATTTCCAGAGTTAGAGACAGTGGCGGTCAATTATCATACGAGCAAGTCCAGTGAGATTTACGGGGATAAGACAGAGATTATCTGGGGCGAGGAGGCTATCCAAGAAGGTGTGCTGGACTATGAGTTCTCCCTGTCGCCTCGCGCTTTCTATCAGCTCAATCCTGAGCAGACAGAGGTGCTCTACGGGGAGGCGGTTAAGGCGCTGGATGTGACGGAAGAAGATCATTTGATTGATGCCTATTGCGGAGTGGGGACCATCGGCTTTGCCTTTGCTAAAAGGGTCAAGTCTCTGCGGGGCATGGACATCATCCCTGAGGCCATTGAAGATGCCAAGCGCAATGCGAAAAAGATGGGCTTTGACAATACGCTCTACGAAGCTGGGACGGCAGAGGAGATTATTCCTCGCTGGTACGCTGAAGGTTATAGGGCGGATGCCTTGATTGTCGATCCGCCGCGAACAGGTCTGGATGATAAGCTGTTGGAGACGATTGTCCGCTATGCACCTGAAAAGATGGTCTACGTTTCCTGCAATGTCTCAACCCTGGCTCGCGATTTGGTCAAGCTATGTCAGGTCTACGATGTCCACTATATCCAGTCGGTTGATATGTTTCCACATACTGCTCGGACCGAAGCAGTGGTGAAATTGGTCAAAAAAGTATATTGATGTGAACGTCTGTTTTGATGTCGACTGCGTAGACAAAAAATAGATACGTCAGTAATAAATTAACTCAACGAGAACATTTTAATAAGTGTTCTCGCTTTTTTATTTTCAGGAGAAAAGCATGCAAAAGTAAGAACAGTCATTACAACAAATCGTAATGTGCCATCTTATGGCTATCATGGGAATAAATATTGAGAAAGCAACTCAGTTAATTGCTGAAATGGAAGAGTCAGGGCTAATCCAATTTGATGAGTTAGGAAATGTCGGTTTATTAGTGTTCAAAAAACACTAGAGAGGTATCAAAATCAGTCGGGGTCGGTCTTAAATTCAGCCACTAGTGAGACTGAAGTTAGTGAGACTGAAGTTAGTGAGACTGATATGAGTGAAACTAAAGGGAGTGAGTCTGTCATTGAGGACGAGGAGGAGAAAGAAAGTCAAACAAGTAGGAAAAGCGATAATGAACATTTTCATCGAAAGGTGGACCGATTCACAAGATACGACAGAGATTATATTTGGGGATTGGTTAACGACCAGTTGAGACAATGATTTCATTTATTTTTTGTTTACTAGTTTATTAAAATGGTCAGTATAGTATAATTTTAACTTGTCTTCTCTTAAAATATCGAATACTTGTATGGCCTGTTTCATTTTTTCAATTCCACTACTTAATTGGCGTTTAAATTCATAGTAGCCAGTTGCATAGAGAAAAACTGTCTGTTCATAGAAGTTCAATTCATTATCTAATAATGTTTTTATCTCACTAATTAAATAGCAACAATTAGAAAATTTTTCCTCATCTATAC
>NZ_RJPR01000005.1 GCF_003943465.1 Streptococcus cristatus
CGCAAAAAGCAACTATTGCACTCGCACATCAACTTCTTAAAATAGCTTATATCCTTTTGAAAGAAAATCTCACTTATCAGGAGTTTGTGCTACAAAAAAGGCTACTAGAGACGAGCCAGTAGCCTAATACAATTTTTTCACTTTCATTATATCACAAGGGGAGTCTTTTTGCGCTCTTTTGAGTTTTCGTATAAGAAATCGGTAATTCGTTAGAATTCGATTTCGTCGTCCCACCTCCGCACAGTTGAGTAGGGCTGTAAAAGCTGATGAAATCAGCGTAGTAGAGACCACTCAACCACTGCGTCTTGCTCGACAATCCAAAGACAATTGAGAGGCTAGGACTTTTGTCCCAGCCTCTTTTTCTATAGGCCTCAGTCCGCTTAAATACGAATTATCATTTCTATTTCAAGATTTTAGAAATATTTTAGAATTGCTTGATGAATACTTAATAAGTGTCCGATATACTGGATAGTGAGGAAAGGATTTCCAAAGATAATTTAAAAAGGAGAAGTAAAACCATGGAAAATATTTTAGTTTTACAAGGGGTCAGCAAAAAGTTCGGCCAGCAGCAGGCTCTGAGCGATGTCAATCTGACCATCAAAAAAGGAGATATTTACGGTCTCATCGGTAAAAACGGAGCTGGTAAAACCACTCTGATCAAAATTATGACCCAGCTGATGCATGCTAGCAACGGAACCGTGTCTCTCTTTGGTTCCAGCAACCAGGCCGAATGGACACAAGCCCTCAAGCGGGTCGGCTCGGTCATTGAAACGCCCGTTGCCCACAACCACTTGACCGCCTACGAAAATCTCAGCTACTACTGCAAACTCCGCCAGATACCTAATGCCGAGAAGGCCATCCAAGAAACACTCAACTATGTAGATCTGACGGACACTGGCAAAAAGAAATTTCATGACTTCTCCCTTGGGATGAAGCAGCGTTTGGGCATCGCTATCGCCCTACTATCCAAGCCAGATCTGATGATTTTAGATGAGCCTATCAACGGACTAGATCCTGTCGGCATCAAGGAATTCCGCCAGCTTGTCCAAAAGCTCAATGAAGAGCTGGGCATGACCTTTGTTATTTCCAGCCATATCCTATCCGAGCTCTATCTAGTAGCTACGCGCTTTGGCATCATCGACCAAGGCCATATGATCAAGGAAATTTCCAAGGCTGAATTTGAAGAACAAAGCGAAGATTATATCGTCTTGAAAACGGATCATTTGGAGGAAGCCAGCCGGCTACTCCAAGACCAATTAGGCTACCGCATCAAGGTGGTCAATGCTCTCAATGAGATCCATGTCTTTACTCACTCACATAACATCAACAATATCGTAAAAGAGTTGGTCACAGCTGACTTAGTCATTCAAGAAATCTACTATGCACGACAAAATCTCGAAAATTTCTTTACAGATTTACTTGATCAAAACCAGGGAGGTCTATCATGATTCAAACCATTCGCGCTGACTTTTACCGTCTCTTCCACTCCAAGGGCTTTTGGATTACCGAGTTCGTTTTGCTAGCCAATATCCTGCTCGGCGTCCTCTATAAGGTTACCAGCAGATTTGGAACATCCATTGAGACGGATGGACAAAACATCACTCAGCAAGCACCAGTAAAAATGACGGGTATCAATGCTCTTGCCCATTTCTCTGGAAATTCTGACAGTATTATATTTTTCACTCTCATTGTCGTCTGCCTCTTATTAGGTGTGGACTTGTCCCGCAAGCTTTATAAAAACAGCCTCGCTCACGGTATTTCACGGACAGAGTTCTTCCTATCTAAAACTTTGGTCTCCTTTGTTGTCGCCATCTTCCAATTCATTCTCTTGCTAGGGCTATCCTTCATCATCGCTAGCTCTATCAACGGAATTGGAACAGCTCCAGCAGGTTTCTTTGGCCAATTTTTAGTAACCATTCTCGTCCAACTCATTGTGACCATCGCTTGGATTGGCATCGTGTCCTTCGTCCTCTATCTCAGCCATTCCATTGCTGCGGTCTTTGTTACCTATTTTATCGGAAGCGCCCTGCTTGCCTTTCCAGTCTTACTCTATCCCCATATAGAGTTGTACCGCTATTTAACCTTACGATTTGGAATAGAGATGGCTACAGATCCTGCTGTTGTTTTACAAGCTAGTTTAGTAGCAATTGGCATAGCAGTCTTCTTCCTAGGCAACAGCCTCCTCATTTTTAAGAAAAAAGATCTCTAAAACCAAACAATCAGCTAATCTTCTGACTAGCTGATTCTTTTTTATAGAGCCACAATCAATTCAAACCAATCTCCCTCTGCTTGAATGGTCAAATCACCACCCAGGATTTCGACCAGCTGCTGAGTGATATAAAGACCCAGTCCAGAGGATTCCTCACTGCTGGAGAGATTTTCAGAATAGAAGCGATTGGTTAGTTTATCCAGATGCAAAATAGGCTTCTGAACCTTATTTTTGACCTGGAAAATAACCTTTTGCCCTTCATTTTTCAGACTGATGCTGGCTGTTTCTCGACCATGTTTGAGGACATTGCTAAGCATGTTCTGGACGATTCGATCAAAGATATCACTGTCCGTTTCCAAAAGCAGATTTTCAGACAAATCCACATCTAAATCAATCCCTGCTCGCTGAAAGGCATCATAGTAGGCAAAGAGTTGCTGGGTGACCAGCTGGGATAGGTCTACCCGCTGAAGGCTTGGTCGAATGGCTCCTTCCATCAAGCGACGGTATTCCATCAGAGCCTCCAAGCGTCTGGATACCATACCTAGATTATCCGCAATCTTTTGCAGCTGTTGGTCCATCTGCTCCTTATCAGCATCTTTGAGTAGCTGTTGCGTGTAGCCACTAGCAATGGTCAGTGGCGTTCGGATATCGTGAGCAATATTGCTGATAGCCATATCCAAGGTTTTCTTTTCCTGCTGGGTCACAAAGGACATCTTATCAATTTCCTGAAAAAGCTGCTCCACCTCGTCAGTCAGAGTCACTAGGCTAGGAGATTGATCTCTCAAGGTAAGCCGAACTTGACTTCCTGTACGACGTTTGTCACGGATCTGGCTGGTCAGACTACGAATCGCCAGATGATAGCGAACCAGCATGATTGACAAGAAGAGTATGAGCACAAAGGCTATAATCAACCACATAGCTAATCCTCCTTGAGCCGCACGCCCAGACCCCAAATGGTCTCGATATAGTCTGTCGAACTATCCAGCTGGGCTAATTTCTTACGGAGATTACTGAGATGGGCATTGAGCGTATTATCGCCTGGCAGATAGGTCTCCTCCCAGACCGACTCATACAGCTCCTCCTTGGTAAAAATCTTTTTAGGATGAGCCAGCAAGGTCTGGAAGATCTGAAATTCCTTTTTCCCTAGGCGCATGGACTGGTCACCAGAAGCAATTTCAAAGGTATCTGGCAAAAGGCGGATGTTTTTGATTGAGGTCTCCCCAACAGGCTTGGACTGAGACTGCTGACTGCCTCGCAGTTGGACAGTGACACGCGCCGCCACTTCGTCTAGATTAAAAGGCTTGACAATGTAGTCATTGGCACCATCCAGCAAATACTGACTCACGAGGCTCTTTTCGCCCAGGGCGGTCAGCATGACCACCGGCACCTGACTCTGCAAACGGATTTCCTCAAGGACCTGATCCCCATTTTTCCCAGGAAGCATGATATCGAGAAGGACCAAATCAATGCTTTCTTGCTGGAAGAGTCGCAGCCCTTCTGTACCTGAAAAAGCCTGAAGCACCTCATGGTCTTCGCTTAAGAGACTATACAAAATTTCTTGGATATCATTATTATCCTCAATTAATAAGATACGTGCCACTTGCCTCACTCCTCTTTTCTATGCTTACGAAATCATTTCTATTCCCCTAGCCTATCAAATAAAGGGACCTTCGTCAATGAAAATCTGATAAAATCCTATAGTCCCCAGGTAGATCTGCATGGTAGGTCATCACAAGATGAACTTGACTATCCTTTCTTTCAAATGGTACAATAGGACCAATGACACAATAGGGAGAATCATCTATGAAAAAAAATGCCAAAACTCAAATCAGCCTTGTATCCATTCTCGTCATCCTGGGCGTTGGTGCAAGAATGATGCGAGTCATCCACCGCCAGCAAATTAGGGAGCAAAACAGACAAACCGTCCAAACGGCTAAAAAGGTTTCAGAGTTTCAGAAAACACTAGACGAAGAAGAAACGAAGAAACGGAATGAAACCTTCAACAAGATTTTTAATGATTCCCTAATTCAGAAAAATTTTGAAAATTGGCAAAAAGTCGATGAACTTCATGGTTTGGGACAAAGAACTGGGCAATTTTATATCTATAACTTTGAAAAAAAAGAAGAGATACTCTTAGAGAATACAGATCAAGCATTTGTTCTACCCATTCGGGACAAGAGTGATAACGTCACATTTCAGGCTATCTTTGCCCACAAGGACGGTCAGTGGCACATCATGAAACCAGACGGAAGTTCACAGTTGCAACTAGGAGAAGCCAACATTTCCGCTGAATCTAAGTTTGTCATCGAAAACAATGTCTTAGACTACGACCAGTAAATCAATAAGGACTTGCCTTAATGACATACAAAAAGCTTAGGACCCCAGCTTGCAGTTGGGATTCTAAGCTTTTTAGTTTGCTGTCAGAGAGTCATCCAGAAGTTGGCGAAGCTCTACAGGAGACGTTTATTTAACAGAGGCCCCATTGGTCGCAATGACTTCTTTGTACCAATAGAAGGATTTCTTGCGCGAACGGGCTAGAGTTCCTTTTCCTTCATTGTCCCGATTGACATAGATAAAGCCATAGCGCTTCTTCATTTCTCCTATTCCGGCAGAGACCAGGTCAATACAACCCCAAGTCGTATAGCCCCAGAGGACGATGCCGTCTTCATGGATGGCATCTCGCATAGCCTTGATGTGGGCAGCCAGGTAGTCAATCCGATAATCATCCTCGATTTCCCCCGCTTCATTAGGTGTATCCACTGCCCCTAATCCATTTTCCACGATAAACATAGGCTTTTGATAACGATCCCAGATGGTATTGAGGGTAATGCGGAGACCAAGAGGGTCAATCTGCCAACCCCATTCTGAGCTTTCTAAGTAGGGATTCTTCAGAGAAGCAAAGATATTGCCCGCTGTTTTCTCCCTTTCAGCTGGATCGCCTGAAGCGACCCGACTGGCATAGTAGGAGAAGGAAATAAAGTCCACCGTATGCTCCTTGAGCAGCTGCAGGTCTTCTTCTGTCATTTCGACAATGATGCCCTCGCGCTCCCAAACTTTCTTAGCATAGTTGGGATATTCACCACGCGCCTGCACATCAATGAAGAAATAATTTTTCCTGTCTTCCTCCATACCAGCCCATACATCGCGTGGATGACAGGTGTTAGGATAATTTTGCCCTGCCGCCAGCATACAGCCGACCTTATTTTCCGGGTCAATCTCATGAGCCAGCTTGGTGGCAATGGCTGAGGCGACCAGCTCATGATGGGCTGCTTGATACTTGACCTGCTCTTCATTTTCGCCTTCTTCAAAGCAGAGCCCCGCCCCCATAAATGGTGCATGCAGGATCATATTGATTTCATTGAAGGTCAGCCAGTACTTGACCAAGCCCTTGTAGCGGGTAAAGAGAGTGCGACAGAGACGCTCGTAAAATTCAAGCATTTTACGGCTCCTCCATCCGCCATATTGCTCAATCAAGTGCATGGGGCAGTCAAAGTGAGTAATGGTCACCAAAGGCTCAATGCCATACTTGTGGCATTCCTTAAAGAGGTCTTCGTAAAATTTCAGGCCAGCTTCATTGGGCTCCAGCTCATCCCCCTTAGGAAAAATCCGGCTCCAAGCAATGGACAGACGATAGGTCTTAAAGCCCATCTCACCAAAGAGGGCAATGTCCTCCTTAAAGCGATGGTACATGTCAATAGCTTCCTTGGCTGGGTAGAAATAGCCTTCCTCAAAGTCAAACATCTTTTTCTTACCCGTGATGATGGCCAGACGGTCCGCACCAATCGGCACCACATCTACATTAGCCAGCCCGCGACCATCTGCATCATAAGCTCCCTCGCACTGGTTGGCAGCTGTCGCCCCGCCCCACAAGAAACCATCCGGAAAAGTCAGTTTTTCAGTCATATCTCTACCCACTTTCTTATTTGCTGGTTTATTTACTCATATTATAGCTCATTCTGTAAACCTTTTCTTATAAAAAACTGCGAAATGCTGATACTATTCTACTATTTCATTTAATCCAACAGATTTTCAGAGTCTGGTTCTTTAAAAAAATCATCTTTGAAGAAAAAGGCAATTAGCCTCTCCTGAAACAAAAAAAGAAGACTGAAAACCAGTCTTCTATTATTCCTCTTAAATCAAAGCCGTGATGGCCGTCACTAGGCCAAAAACGATACCAGGTGCATTTGCTGCTGCAAGCGGAATATCTCTTTCTTTTTTGAACAAGCCATAGTAGACCCATAGGCTACAGTTAATTGCTGCGACGAGCGGTTGGATAAAATTCCCTTTTTGTCCCGCTAGGTTGTTCATGATTTGTGGAAAATAGGACACATACATCATTACGGACATAAAGGTTGCAACCCATCCTAAAATTTTCATTTGTTTTTCAGACATTTTTAATACCTATTTCATTTTTCGGTTATATTTTATAACGATAGTCCAAGACAATCAAGCCCTTTTATCCCTTTGTTATGAAGATGTAAACTATCACAATCTTGTGATAAGAAAGAGGACAAAGAAAAAGACCGGATTGCTCCGATCTTTTCAAGTTCAGCTCTTAGAAAACCATAGAATGAAATCTACAAACTTCAAATTTGATTTTCGACGAGAGGAATTATTTAATAGCGCGTGATTGCAATCCTTCTTCTTCCAAGAAGAGACGGAATGGTACGAGTTCTTCTGCTTCGTATTTTTCCTTGAAGGCTTTGATTGCTTCTTCTGAGTGAAGTTTTGGATCGAGTTCAAGTACTTCTACTGGAAGTGGACGATGTTGAGAGATGCGAGCATCGATCACAACAGTTTTACCTTCTTTGTTCAATTTAACAGCTTCTGCAACAACTGCATCGATATCTTCGATACGGTCAACTGTAAATCCAACAGCTCCTTGAGCTTCAGCGATTTTCGCATAGTCAGCATTAGGGAAGTCACAACCAAACAAGTGTTTGTTTGTGTCTTCGTATTTGTCCTTGATGAAGGCATATTTACCATTTGAGAAGACAACGTTGATAACTGGAAGGTCGTATTGAACGTTTGTGATAACGTCTGGGTAGCACATGTTGAATGCACCGTCACCCATGATGTTCCATACTTGGCGATCTGGATTGTCTTTCTTAGCAGCGATACCACCAGGAAGGGCAATACCCATTGTCGCAAAGAGTGGAGATGTACGCCACATGTTCTTAGGTGTCATGTGAAGGTGACGAGTAGATGTTTGAGTAGTGTCACCTACGTCGATTGAATAGATAGCGTCTTGATCAGCATGTTTGTTAATTGCATTGTAAACTTGATACAATTGCAATTCACCCTCAGTTTTACCTTCGATTTTGTTCATGTAATCACGCCAGTTTTGGTTGTTCTTAACGTTTGCACGCCACCATGGAGTAGACTCAACTGGGTTTACTTTATCAAGGATTGCTTTCGCTGCTTGACCTGCATCACCAAGGATAGAAGCGTCAAGGGCATGGCGTTTACCAAGTTTGTAAGGGTCGATATCGACTTGGATGAATTTTTCAGTGTTCTTGAAGGCTTCGTAAACTTCAGCAAATGGGAAGTTTGATCCAAGGAAAAGAACTGTGTCTGCTTCAAAGACCACTTCGTTGGCTGGTTTCCAACCAACACGGTAAGCAGAACCTGTCAGACCTTCGTAGTTCCATTCAAAAGCTTCAAAGTTTTTACCAGTTGTGATGATTGGTGCTTTGATTTTACGTGACAATTCAGTAATCACTTCACCAGCTTTAACACCACCGTAACCAGCATAGATAACTGGACGTTCAGCCTTGTTCAAGATTTCAACCGCTTTGTCGATTTCAACTTCGTTCAAAGCAGGAGCGATAAATGAACGCTCGTAAGAACCTGAACCATAGTATGAATTTTCGTCGATTTCTTGGAAACCAAAGTTTACTGGGATTTCAACAACAGCTGGACCTTTTTTAGAAACAGCAGCACGGCAAGCTTCGTCAATCACTTTTGGCAATTGCTCAGCATAAGCTACACGTTTGTTGTAAACAGCGATACCGTTGTACATTGGGTTTTGGTTCAATTCTTGGAAGGCATCCATGTTGAGTTCGTTAACTGGACGTGATCCAAGGATAGCAAGGAATGGCGTGTTGTCCATAGCTGCATCGTAAACACCGTTAATCAAGTGAGTCGCACCTGGACCACCTGAACCAACTGCAACCCCGATTGAGCCGCCGAATTTAGCTTGCATCACTGCTGCAAGAGCACCTGTTTCTTCGTGGCGAACTTGCAAGAAGCGGATATCTTTGTCTTCAGCCAAAGCGTCCATCAATGAGCTGAGTGTTCCTGATGGGATACCGTAGATAGTATCTACGCCCCATGTCTTCAATACGTTGAGCATTGCTGCAGATGCAGTAATTTTCCCTTGAGTCATTCTAACTCTCCTTTAAATCTATATTGATCCTTTAAAAATGTAGCATAGCGCTTCTACTCCATCTTTGCGATCAGGTTTCGTTTTGAAAATGAGTTTTTTCTGACATTTCTCATGAAAACGATTTACAAAACGATTACAGTATTAATTTATCACAAAGAGATTCACATGTATAAGAATCTGCTCAGAGATACTCAATCCCTATTACATAACAGATGCTCTTTTTGAGAAAATTTCACAAACTATAGTAGAATAGGATATTTTATTATAATTTGCATGCACCTCTAAGACTTGTAGCTGTAGGAAATTAAACAAAAAGCGATACAAAATTCTGTATCACTTTTTATTTCATTTAATCAATTTTCTCAACATTGAGAAGCAGCGAGCTAGTCAAAACAGACAAAGAACTAAGGGCCATAGCAAGACCTGCTAGTTCTGGATTGAGGGTCAATCCCAGTCCTACAAAGACTCCAGCAGCAATTGGAATCCCAAGGATATTGTAGATAGAGGCCCAGAAGAGATTGAGTAAGATCCTGCGGAAGGTCTTTTGGCTCATGTCAAAGGCGCGCACAACGCCAAGTAAATCATTTTGCGTGAGCACGATGCCACCGGACTCGATCGCAATATCCGTTCCAGATCCCATAGCGATCCCCACATCCGCGATCGAGAGAGCTGGAGCATCATTGATCCCATCTCCAACAAAGGCGACCTTGCTAGCTTCTTGCAGTTTTTGGATGGCACTAGCTTTTTCTTGAGGAAGGACATCAGCAATGACGGTGTCAATTCCCACTTGCTTAGCAATAGCTTGGGCCACCCGTTCATTATCCCCCGTTAACATGACCGTTTTCAAGCCCCGTTCTTTGAGCTTTTTGATCGCTTCTTTTGAGCTGGCCTTCGGAGCATCTTGAATGGCAATCAAGCCAATCACTTGCCCATCCACAGACAAACTGATCACTGTTTTGGCCTGCTCTTGCAACTCTACCATCCGTTTTTCAAGCTCCGGATCCATCGCTGTCCCGTCATGAAGTTTGCCATTTCCCAAGGTCACCAACTGCTGGTCGATCTGACCTTGGACCCCTTTTCCTTCAATCGCTTGGAAGTTTTCCACAGGGGATAACACCAAACCTTTTTCTTCTGCTTGGGATAACACCGCTTGGGCTAGTGGATGTTCTGAAAAAGTTTCAAGACTAGCAGCCAGTGTCAAGACACGCGCTTCATCTCCTACAACATCGGTTACAAGTGGTTGGCCAATGGTAATAGTCCCTGTCTTATCAAACACAACGGTTTGAATCTTTTGCACTTCTTGAAGAACTGTTCCATTTTTAATCAGAACCCCCATCTTGGCACTACGGCCGGTTCCGACCATCAGGGCTGTTGGGGTTGCTAAACCAAGGGCACAAGGACAGGCAATAATGAGGACAGAGACTGCATAGAGCATGGCCTCTTGAAGCGACGCGCCCAGAAGCACGGACCAAACCCAGAAAGTCGCAATGGCCAAAATCGTCACCACTGGAACAAAGATACCTGAAATCTTATCCGTCAAATCTTGAATAGGAGCACGACTGGATTGGGCCATTTTGACAAAGTCCACAATTTGAGATAAGAGGGTCTCACTACCGACTTTTTCAGCCTTAAAGAGAATGGTCCCATTGCTGTTGATAGTGGAGCCGATAACTGCATCACCAACTGATTTTTCCACAGGCAAGCTTTCACCTGTCACCATCGACTCATCAATGGTCGTACTTCCTTCTACAATCGTCCCATCAACCGCGATCTTTTCCCCAGGACGGACCCGAATCAAGTCAGCAATTTGGATATCTTCTGCCGCCACCTCGACATAGTTCCCATCACGGAGAACTTGAGCCGTTTTTGCCTGCAAATCCAACAACTTTTCCACAGCCTCGGAGGCATTGTTACGCATCCGTTCTTCAAAGATTTGCCCTAAGAGGATAAAGAAGATGATAAAACCCGCAGCCTCAAAGTATACTGGCTGACCAGTAAAAAGGGCAAATACACTATAGACATAGGCTACCAGGGTTCCAAGAGCTACCAAGGTATCCATATTGGAATGGTGCTTCTTAAATGAGGCCCAGGCACTCTTGATAAAAGGAACTCCTGCTACCAACATGATCGGCGTTGTCGCTAGAAAAGTCCCCCAGCGACTGACTGGATGGGATACAAATCCTGCCATCATCCCGATCATCAAGATCAATAAGGGAAGAGTAAAGATACTAGTAATCCAAAAGCGACCCAGTAAACTTAAGACACGACGGCGTTTTTCCACAACCGTGTAAGAACCCTTTTGCATCTTCATTCCACATGAAAACTCGAAGTCCCCTGTTTCTGTCGGGGTAAAGGATATCACCTTATCCACACCGACTTCCAAAGGCTCTAAAATCCCCTGATCTTCAAACAGAATTTCCTTGTAACAGCCGGAAGGATTGACCCGATGGAAGGTGATTTCAGCAGGGATCCCTTTTTGAAGTTGAAATTCCTTTGGACTATAGCCTTTTTCTGCTGTAATACGGATCTTTTGCACTCCGTTTTCCACAACTGCTTTTTGTTTTTCTACCATACCTACTCCTTTATTCCACAATCATGTGACCATGCATCATGTTCATTCCACATGAATACCCATATTCGCCCGCTTTTTCTGGCGTAATTTCAATGATATGTTTTTCACCTAAAGGCAAATCTTCATGAACGCCAAAATCTGGAAAGATCACTTGAGCCAGACATGAAGATGGATCCTTGCGATGAAAGATGATCCGGGCTGGAACATTCTTTTTCAGGACAATGGTTTCAGGCGAATAGCCCCCCATGACTTCGACTTCAATTTCTTGATAACCTGATTTCTGACGAGCGTGGCCGCTTACCTTTTCATGCTCTGCAAAGAACCACCAAGCAATAAAAGCAACCACAAGTAAACAAACAATACTAATCAACAATCCAAACATGGAATTTCCTTCTTTCTATTACATACAATTGCAAGGGACTGTTTCGACAGCCTCTGCTTTCTTTTCTTCCAGGACCTGCTGCAGCTGATTAAGATCTGCAAGCGTAAAGTCACTCGCCTGAATCAAGTTTTCAAGCACCTGGACAATCCTTTTGGAGCAAACCTTGTCTTTCACATCCTCAACGACCAAGTCTAAACTCTGGTCCTGCTTCAACAAAGCCGAGTAAACAAAGGCTTTGCCTGATTTTTCTCTAGTCAAACATCCTTTCTCCACCAAGCGGGTCAAGAGAGTCTTGATCGTCGACTTCGACCAGTCAAAGCGCTCGGACAAGACTGCGATCAAATCCGTGCTGGTCTGCTTGCCTTCCATCCAGATAATCTTCATGATGCGCCATTCCGCATTGGAAATTTGCATGACCTCTCCTTTCTAAATCTACATTTGTAAACCTTATGATGTTATTCTACTCCTAAGATTTACATTTGTCAACCAAAAGTTTAAAAAAAAACAAATCTTCCTTTGAAGATTTGTCTGGTTGGGCTTTTTTCACTCCCTATTTTTATCTCTATAACGTTTCCTGCAGAGCTTGGGCTAGGATGCGATACCCGGCCACACTTAGATGGAGGCCATCTGTCGTATAGGCTTCTGCTAACTGCCCCACTTCATCCAATAAAGACGAATACACATCGACATAGCTGACCTGGTAGTAGGCTTGGGCCAATTCTTGGTAGGCACGATTGAGGGCTTGGATTTTCTCGTTCGTCCGGATATAAACCGTTCCTTTGTACTGCTCCTGCTCATTCACAGGCAGGACGGACAGCAACTGGATCTGAGCCAGAGGATAGTCGCGGGAAATCTCCTGAATAACCGCTTCCAGATTAGCCAGTGTTTCAGTCTGAGGCATCTCCTTACCAATGTCGTTGGTTCCAATCAGGAGAAAGACCTTGTCCAGAGCCTGCCCAAAAAGATGGGCATCCAAGTTTTCTAAAAGCAAATCAGTCTTGTAGCCACGAATGCCACGATTGACCAAGGTTTTAGGGCTTTGCAATAGCTCATGCAGCGGGAAATATTCCACAATCGAATCACCGATAAAAATAATCGCTGGCTCTTTTACCGCAAGCTGATTCAGATCCCGATAATTTTTCTGGATCTTTGCCTGCTCATTTAAAAGCCACTGTTCTAATAATTGAACTGCCATTTAGACTCCTTTCTCTAAGTATTGCTCAATCACCTGTAAAACGCCGGACTCTGCATTGGCTGGTGCCAAGCGACTGGCAATGCGCTTAATCTTCTCGTCCCCATTTTCCATAGCATAGGAAAAATCCGCTAGTTCCAGCATTTCCAAGTCATTTTCGCTGTCGCCAAAAGCCATGATTTCCTTGCTTTTGATTTGCCACCGATCCATGAGCTGACGAAGCCCCCAAGCCTTGTGAAGACCTTCTTGGATAATGTCAATCGCGCCATAACCGCTGGTCACGGCACTCAATCTTCCAGCAAATGCTGTATTGATCTGCTGCGTAATCTCTGCCGCTTGCGCTTCATCTACCATAATGCTCATCTTCAACACTTCTTCCAACGGATGATCTTGCAGATTGGGCACGAAATTCATTCGTTTGTAGAAATGAACCGCCATTTCTTCTGTCATAATCTTGCTAATCATCGGAAAATCCGTACCGTCCTGAACAAAGCCGCCTTTAGTGGAAGTAACCACCAGATGCACCTCTCGTTCTTGACCCTGAAAATAAGCCAGCGTGTCCGCAATTAAATCAGGCTGCCAGAAAGTGCCCAGCAACATTTCATTCTTTTCAAAGATTCTAGCGCCGTTGGCGACGATCAGGGTCATACGCTCTGTCAAATCGCCCAACAATAAGCGCATTCGTTGGATTTCATTGCCCGTCGCAATGACAAACTTGATGTCCCGCTCCTCCAGCTGGTCTAAAACTGCTGTCAGGCGTGGCAAATCCAGCTCTCCTCGCGAGTCCAAAAGGGTGCCGTCCATATCCGTAGCGATCATTTTAATCGGCATCTTTCCACCTCATTTCTATAATCTCAGATATTTATTTTTCACTTTATTCCATAAATATTTGAGATAAGCTTGTCCTTTTAACTTTTCGGCTAATGATTTTTCAAAATCTTTTACTTGGGCATCAACTTGACTTTTAACGCTTTTCCCCGCAATCGCATAGCAACCCTTAGCCGTATGGTAACCATCCGATCCTCGATTATTCTGAGGGGCTTTGAAGGCTTGCCCGCCATTTCGGATCGCCAGCCTGCGAAACTGGGGATCCCACTGGGCTGGACTTTTGACATCGTAGTAATAATGGGAACTATGATTGAACAGCGAGGGTTTCTCCCCGTAATTAAAACTAGCTCCATTGACTAGCCCATTTTGACTGCTCTTTTCTGGATCTAGGATATTGAGAAATCGCCCTTCCCTATCCAGAATAAACTCGGTATGGAAACGATGGAGAATCTTGATATTGGCCTGATAGGGCTGATGGTCTGGGTAGATCACCTTGTCCTTATTGACAAAGGCTTTATTGTGCAGCCGCGAAGATTCCCAGAGCTGGCAGTCTAGGTCAGGATGCGCCTGAAAATAGGCTAGGAGAGCCTGGCCATCTGTCATCCCCGACTTACGGAAATGCTGTCTGACCCATTGGGCCTGCTGACTGGAAATGATGTAGCGAAACTGGTGCAACTGACCTTTTAACCTTTGATTGCCACTGTCTGCAATAAAGTCTGCTGGAGAAAAAGCCTGCCGAATCGTTTGAGAAAACTGGTGCCAAAAGGGAGCGTGTGGCGATAAGTTCGGATGCATGCGCGAGAGCAGTTTGGTGATTTCTGCTGCTTCCCCACTCAGTTCGTCAGGCATGTCCATATAGAGCATAGCTAGCTCTAACAATTTCTCAGCTTGCTGGGGATGGGCTGCTCGGCATTCAAAAGACCATAACTTCTGAAAGAGGGGACTGCCAAATAGGAAGGCCTCCTCAAAAAGACTCTGGCGGGCTGATTCATACGATAATGACGCCATTTCTGTCAGAAAAACTTTGTCAAGAGCAGCTTGAGACCAGCCGAGCGCTTGTAATTCTAGGCAGTATTGCTTGATTTCTACTTTCATCACCATCCACATCCATCATATGAAATTTCTTCAGCACCCTTCAAGGCTTCGCTAACAGGCTCATGCAGCCTTCGATACCTCTCCTATTTACCTCTAAATATGCCAAAATTTCAGCTAAAAGTCAACGTACAATGGAACTTTCGGCCTCAAATTGTATTCTTCCAGCATTTTTTGCTATACTAGTCTTAGGAAAACAACGAGGACAAAAGATGACGCCAAATAAAGAAGACTATTTAAAATGTATTTACGAGATTGGCACACGCCAGGGAAAAATCACCAATAAAGAAATCGCCCAGCACATGCAGGTTTCTCCGCCGGCCGTGACGGAGATGATGAAGAAAATGCTGGCTGAAGAACTCCTAATCAAGGACAAAAAGGCGGGCTATCTGCTGACTAACCTAGGCCTGCAGCTGGTCTCTGACCTCTACCGCAAGCACCGATTGATTGAGGTGTTCTTGGTTCAAAAGCTAGGCTACACCACAGACGAAATTCATCAGGAAGCCGAAATTCTGGAACATACCGTTTCTGAACGCTTTGTCGCAGGCTTGGAAAAAATGCTAGATTTCCCAGAGACCTGCCCACATGGTGGCACAATCCCAGCCAAACACCAGCTGCTGAAAGAAAAATACCATCAAACTTTAGCCTCCGCTCAGGAGCCTGGTGGCTACCTCATCCGCCGTGTCCACGACGACTTTGAGCTTTTGGCTTATCTGGAAAAACACAATCTGAACATAGACCAAGAAATCAATTTCCTCCAGTATGACGACTACAGCCAGCTTTATCAACTAGAAGTGGACGGCCGAGCAATCCAAGTTAGCCCTATGATTGCCCAGCAGATTTATGTGGAAAAACTATAAACAGAACCCAGTTCAGGCTTTTTAGTCTAAACTGGGTTTTTTATTGACAAAAATAAGATGTCAGGATATAATAAGTGTACTTACAAAATATCTAGAGGGAAAGCTAATGGAAACATCGCAGTTTAACTCCATCTACAAGGATGAATATAAAAAATCAACCGGTCTGCTCTTTATCCGCGCCTACCACAAGTGGCATGGGCTGATTAAAAATGAGCTGAAAACCATTGATTTAACCCATCCTCAGTTTGTCGTTCTGACCACTCTTGCAGCGCTTCTGCGTCAGCAAGAATGGGTGAATCAGACCGATATTGCCCGATTTTCTGACATGGATGTCATGACCGTATCCCAAATCATCCGCCTCTTGGTCAAGAAAAGGTTGATCATGCGGGAAGTCCATCCCAAGGACAGCCGTGCCAACATCATACTCCTAACGGATATGGGGCTGCAAAAGGTCAACCAAGCTCTTCCTCTAGTAGAAAGCATTGATCAGGCATTCTTTGGAAAATTAGAAAATAAAACGGAAGTATTCAATCAACTTTTAATCAAACTGGAGGCAGAAAATGACTAGATTTTGGATTGGTGTCGTATCAAAAGAACACGTCCTAAGAGGTGTAGAGGGAGGCTTTTGCCAAGTCTGCCATGGAAAGAAAGCACCGCTGAACCGAATGAAAAAAGGAGATTACCTTTTGTACTACAGCCCCAAGTATCAGCTGAATGGTCAGGAAAAGCTGCAGGCCTTTACAGCAGTTGGCAAAATTCTAGATGACACAGCCTATCAAGTAGAAATGTTTGAAGATTTCTTCCCTTTTCGACGTGACGTCAGCTACTATCAGCCTGTCAAAGACTGCCCCATCGAGCAAGTACGGCCACATCCCGAATGGCGTCAATACGCTTCCCAACTGCGCTATGGACATTTTGAAGTTTCGAAAGAATTTTTTCTCTATGTCTTTGAACAGATGAAGGGAGAATAGGAGGCTGGGACATCCCGACCTCCTATTTTTCGTATCCGATATCATATGCTCTATAATTGTTTTAGCAGGAATTATGGAGTCTTTTCAATGAAAAAATCTTATCTACCTTACTGAAAAGTATAAATTAAATCAATAGAAAGATGTATAGAAAATAACCAAATCACATCACAAACCTCCTAGAAAGACCAAGGCTTTTCTGATCAAAATAATACTCTAGACACTTCCACTTCATCAAGTTTTTTAAAAGAAAGAAAAGATCCCATTTACCCCCTTGCAAACCTTTTCACTTTTTGCTAGAATGATGTCAAAAAATTAAGAAGGACAAATTATGCCACAAAATCTCTTTAAAGAATTGGCTCAACTGGAGCAAGTGGAAGCTCTGGCTCTAGGAGGCTCACGAGCCGGCCAACATTTTGACCAAGATTCAGACTATGATGTCTATGTCTACCTGAGCGCTCCTCTCGCGCCAGCCATCCGCCAGGAAATCCTCAGCAAGTACTGCTCCTATATGGAAATTGGCAATCAATTTTGGGAACTGGAAGACGACTGCGTCCTCAATAATGGTATCGAGATTGAGCTGATTTACCGCTCGCTGGATGACTTTGACCAAGACCTGCAGACTGTCGTTTTAGAGCATCAAGCCCAGAATTCTTACACTACCTGTATGTGGTACAATCTGGTTCACAGCAAGATTCTCTACGATCGAGACGGCCGCTATGCTGCTCTCCAGAGCAAGTACAGCCTGCCCTAGCCAGCTGAGCTGAAAAAGAATATCATCAGTAAGCAGCTCCTACTTCTTGACCAAGCTATGCCAGCTTTTTCAAGGCAGATTAAAAAAGCCCTCAAACGCCAAGATCTGCTCAGCATCAATCACCGCAGCAGCGAGTTTTTCGCCTCTTACTTTGATGCCCTCTTTGCCCTCAATGAGCAGCTCCATCCAGGCGAAAAGCGCATGCTCCAGTATGCCAAAGAAAATTGCTCCCGCCTGCCTCGGGATTTTGAGACTAATGTCCAAGACTACTTCCAACATCTCTACCAGCCAGACCAGCAACAGAAAGCGGTCCTAGCCTTGGACAGCCTACTAGACAATCTTAAGCAATTGATTGAAGCATCCATCTAGAATTTCAACAGATAAAAAGCTCATGAAGCCAGCTTTTCAGCTGGTTCATGAGCTTTTTACTATTTTCGTCAAGTAAGTTGAGGCTTATTTGCTAAAGATTGACTGTCTGAAGTCGTCTGTCTCACGAAGATAGGCGTTGTAAATTTTCTTCTTGAGCAGGTTGACCCAGCTAGCTTCAACACGATTTGTCGCATTGGTAATGTTGCGCACATCCTCTGCGACTGCTTCATCCATCAGTTTCTGCATCTCTGCATAGGAGCGAATGGTTACTTGCTTGGTACTGCTTGGATTTCTGAGTTCGTACTCGATGGTGATTGGTTTGAGCTTGGTTAGCTGGTCAATCCGCTCTTGGTACATGGCCTTCTTGAAGGCCGCCCATGAAGCATATTCTCCCTTGAATACATTTTCCAAGACCTTCTGATCTGTCACCAGACCAACGTCTCTCCTGAGCCAGCCATCCCAGGTCGTCTTACCTTCCGCAGCAGCCTCTTCGGAGAATTTCCCTGAGACATAAGGGACAAAGCCTTCATGGTAGCCCTTGGCTGCCAGCAATTCATAGGCTGTACGACGGAACATGACGTCTCCCGGCGCCCCATTTGGATTGCTCAAGGCTGAGTAGATTGGCGAGAAGAGGCTGAGACTGAGGTAGCCATTACGCGGATACTGTCCGCTATCCTTATTCTCCCGACGGGTGATGACATCATTGTCAATCAGGGATTCAAAGCTGGTCAACTTCTTGATTTCCTCAGCAGTGAAGCTGCGTGTCTGGTTACCAGCATGGGTCTGCTTACCATATTTATCTGTGATATAGTAATTCTCCATCTTTCTAAACCACTGGAGCTTGGCTGTATCGCTCTGCTTGACCATCGAAGTCCCCTCTAGGTAATCCAACGTGTAAATCATGTCAAACATACCATGGACATAGTGCTGCAAATCTGCCGCATTTTGGACACGTTCCTTAAAGTTGTAGGTATGCATCCGCGTCTTAGAGTCCTTGTCCGTCTTGAAGAGGGTATTGAGGGTAATGGTAGGCTCATTTGGACTTGGTGTAGACTGCAAGAGACCACGCGCATAGAGCTCAGCCCCCAGTCCTTCGCGGCGACCATAACCTTCAAAGTAGATAGAACCATCGGAATTATGGGTCATCTCATGGGTGTAGACGGAGTTACCATAGTCTTCTAACAAACGAGCAGCATCAAAGTGGGTGACACTTCCCGTAGCATAAGCATTGTATCCCTTGCTTGGATACCACTTGCCGGCTGGTCCAAAGAATTCCTGCATAGCTAGTGATTTCTTGTCATTAGCTGGAGCCCAATATCGTTTACCATCCTTGTCAACCAATGAGAACCCATCGTAAACCAGAACAGAACGGAAGAGCTTGTCCTTGCTTTCAGGACTTAAAATCTTATACCAGAAATCATAGTGGTCACGCTGCCATTCAGCTGACTTTCTAACTCGGTCTTCGACATACTCAACCAATTCTGCATCTGTTCGCACCCTGTTATTGGCATCAAGGCGATAGCGATCATAAGCCCCTATGGAGACAGTGGACATATTGGAGATAGCATAGACGCCCTTCTCAGTCATGGTCAAGAGCGGCAGTAGCATGCCCTTGTGTTCCCAATTGTCCGCAGTAATCTTGTCGTAAACGCCGACAGAATACTTGCTCTTGCCCTCGGCTGCATCCTGAAGCTGTCTGGCTTCTGGCACATCCGACTTGGCCTCAACGATATAGGCCTTTGTATTGGTCTTGAGCCATTCGTTATTGCTCTTGTCGGGCAGGAAGAGCTGGCGATAGCTTTCCAGATAGTTGAAGAGACCGCGCTTGCCAGTTGCTTCAGAGAGCGAGTTATCGTAAGCCAGATGGTTATTCTTGACCTTGAGATTTTCAAAACCAGACTGACCGAGTGCAATGATGGTGTCTAGCGTCGAAGCCTTATGATTACCAAAGAAATCAAACTTATAGGCCGACAAATCCTTGACATTGGTCTTGTCATAGTTGATATTATACCAACGGTTGAGATAGGTCAGACCAAGCAGGAAGGCTTCCTTATTGGCTGTAATCTTCTGAGCTACATAGTCAGCTACAACATCGCCTTCAGTATTGATGGACTTGTCCATAGCCAGAACTTTGCGTAACTCTTCTGCTAGCTTGGTCTTGACTTGCTCAAAGGCTGTGTCCAGATAGAGCTCATCCAGAGAAGCATCCGTATTCACACCTAAAACAGTTCGCATAGCTGGTGAGTCAAGGACAACCTTGTTCAACTCTGGTAGCACTTGATTAAGCACTCTGCTATAGTCTGATAGGAAGGCTTCTGGTGTATAAAGGAGGTCTAAACCATTCACAGCATACTCTGCGATAGCTTGATGTTTGAAGTCTCCCTTATAGGTCAGATTTAGATAGTCAACCGTCTTATCCTCAAAGTGCAGCATCAGGCGGTTAATCGCAGTCTTGTTGCTATGGATATCGGTGATCATCTGGTCGCTCTTCATCGGAACCACATCCAGCAAATACTCTCTAGTAAGCTTGTGATTATCTGGAAGTTTATTGCCGTAGGCAACGATGGTTTCCTTATTATAGAATGGCAGGAGTTTTTCCATATTGGCATAGGCTATCAGGCGGTCTTCACGAGCATTCTTTTCCTTGCTGTAGTCAACAGTGTAGAGGTTGAGATTGCTGTCTTCTAACGTGGTTCTAATGTCTAGGCTCGCCAGTTTCTCCTCAGCCTCGTCCAAGGTTAGAGTAGATGTGACAAACTGATCATTGCCTAGAGTTTCATTTCCTTCAACGGCATAGGCTTCTCTGATACGATCATTCTTGTAATCTTGGTCGCCAGAAATGCTGTAGACATTTGTACCGCTGACATTGCTGATAACATTGTCAATCAAGCCGTTGAAGTAATTGGAACCAACCACTCCCCCGATTTGACCGTTCTTCGTGGAATTTTGGATCTTTCCAGTCACATAAGAACGGCTGATGCGAGCATTATCTTCCAAGCGACCAACCAGACCTCCGAAGCGCTGTTCGTTTGTTCGAGCACCTGCCAGAATGGTCACATCTGCCCTGCTCTGACTGAGCAAGGAATTTCCTCCCTTGAGGTTGGCAACCAAACCGCCGACATTATAGGCCTTGTACTGCTTGTCATTGGCTTGGATAGTTCCTGTAAAGGAGCTGTTGGTGATTTGGCTATTGCTTGCAACAACGACCAAACCAGCCACTTGCGAAGCATTGCCCACTACCGACACTCTACCTTGAGCAGAAACATCCGTGATTTGCGCATTATCTGCACTACGGGCCAAGGCAGCAGAGTCATAGGTTCCGACAATATTGACCTCTTTCAGGTCCAAATTAGAAATAGAGGAACCGCTCTTGAGGTTTTCAAACAAAGGTTTGGCTAGATTATAAATCGCATACTGCTTGCCATTGTGATTACCAGTCAGACTGCCTGTGAAGTTTCCTCGGAGATAGACATAATCCGCAGGTGCCAGACTGACCTCGCTCGCATCCAAATCGGCTCCTAGAACAAAGTTGCCAGCCATATTTTTCTTCATGGCATCTACCAAACCAGCAAAGCTCGTGTAGACATTTTGCTGACTAGGCACTGCCCTGCTGATATAGAAGTCATAGCCAGACTTGTAGCCTGTTTCGCCCTCTTGCACTAGCTCAGGCAGAGAGACCCTTACCTTGTAGACAGCCTTGCCATCCTTCTGGCCTTCTGCCATGCTGTGAACCGGCAGGAGCATTTCCTTAGATTCACTTGATTTGACTTTGACAAAGTAGGTAGACAGGTTCGTAGGTATAGCGCTCATGGAAACGACACGCTTGAACTGATCCTTTTCTTTTCTGTAAAACTCTGCCGAATCAATATCGCGGAAGGCAATCTTCTTGTATTGCAACTCAAAGTTGCGGCTATCTTTTTCAAGGTCAGTCAGGCTGCCAGCATCAAGCTCATAAGTCAGCTTGGTTTTCAAAGTATAGCCTGTATAGTAGTCTAAATCGTCAATCTTCAGACTTCCTGCCACATTGGCAATCGGAAGCGAGCGAACAAGCTGGTCTCCCTTGTACAATTCAGCTGTCGCTGAGCGCAAGGATTTTGTCTTGTCTTCCAAGCTGTATTGAACCGTGACCGACTTGTCCTCTGGATTTTCTGTCAGACTTAAGATCGAAAATGTCGGCTTGACCTTAGGCACACCATTTAGAGCCGTCTTGCTTGCTGTCAGGCTGGCAAAAGCTTGATTGATCTGCACTTGTGTGGCGGTTTGATTATTCAGAATTCCCTCTGCCTTGGCCAATTCGTTTGTATAGGCTGCTTTCTTATCTGCATCAGCATTCTTGTATTGGACAGTCGTCTGCACTGTGCTGCCCAAATCATATTCATTCCGCAAGCGTGTTTTGTCTACTTCAAGCCCCTGTAACTGAGCCTTGGCTTGATTGATTTGGTCCACCAGCTGATTGACTTCTGCTTGGCTGGCTTGTGACTGATTGAGAAGCGTATGACCTGCCGCCAAAGCAGTATCATAAGCTGCTTGGCGACTTTGACTATCGTTAAAATAACGAGCCTGAGCCTTGATTTGCTCTGCTTCTGTCAGTAAATCATGAAGCGAAATCAAATCGAACTCTTTCAAGGCTTCCACTTGCGGTGCATCGCTTGGTACCATGTGCGGTTTTATTGTGCCAACTTTGACAAGCTGAGCAACTGCTGCCCGCGTTTCCTCATTGGACAACTCTTGACGGTCAATTTCCTGACCGTTGGAAGTATAAACTCTAGTCTTGATTGTTCGTTCGCCCTGAACACCTTGAGTGACGATGTGACGAGCGCCACGAACTAGCTCATCTGTTTCTTCCTCTCGCGTAGTGAAATCGATTTTCTCTACTCGCGTTTCATCCCTATAAGTCAGCGGATACTCTGGGAGGGCAGATGCTTGAGGGGCGGTGCTCGGTACCATATGTGGCTTGGCCGTGCCAATTTTGACAACTTGCGGAACTGGGGCTAGAGTTTCCTCATTGGACAGCTCTTGACGGGCAATCTCTTGACCGTTGGAGGTATAAACTCGAGTCTTGATGGTACGTTCGCCCTGAACACCTGGAGTGACGATGTGGCGGGCACCTTGGACAAGTTCATCCGTTTCTTCCTCTCGAGTGGTGAAGTCGATTTTCTCTACTTGCGTTTCATCCTTATAGGTCAGCGGATATTCTGATAAAGCGGGCTCTTGCAGCGCAGTGCTCGGTACCATATGTGGCTTGGCGGTGCCAATTTTGACAACTTGCGTAACTGGGATTAGCGTTTCCTCGTTGGACAGTTCCTGACGGGCAAGTTCTTGGCCGTTGGAGCTATAGACACGAGTCTTGATGGTACGTTCGCCCTGAACACCTGGAATGACGATGTGGCGGGCACCTTGGACAAGCTCATCTGTTTCTTCTTCACGTGTGGTAAAGTCGATTTTCTCTACTCGAGTTTCATCCGTATAAGTCAGCGGATATTCTGGGAGGGCAGATGCTTGCGGCGCAGTGCTCGGTACCATATGTGGCTTGGCCGTGCCAACTTTGACAACTTGCGTAACTGGGGCTAGCGTTTCCTCGTTGGACAGTTCTTGGCGGGCAATCTCTTGTCCGTTGGAGGTATAAACTCTAATCTTGATGGTACGTTCGCCCTGCACACCTGGAGTGCCGATGTGGCGGGCACCTTGGACAAGTTCATCCGTTTCTTCCTCTCGCGTGGTGAAATCGATTTTCTCTACTCGAGTTTCATCCCTATAGGCCAGCGGATACTCTGGGAGGGCAGATGCTTGCGGCGCAGTGCTCGGTACCATATGTGGCTTGGCCGTGCCAATTTTGACAACTTGTGTGACTGGAGCTAAAGTTTCCTCATTGGACAACTCTTGGCGAGCTAATTCTTGACCATTGGAAGTATAAACTCGAGTCTTGATCGTACGTTCACCCTGCACACCTGGAGTGACGATTTGGCGGGCGTCCTGAGGTAGCTCATCAGTATACTGTTCCTCAATGTTAAAAGCAATCTTCTCCACACGAGTTTCATCCTTTGCAACCAACTCTAACTCAGGGACTTCATGCACGGGAGCACTAGCGGGAACGGTGCCATAGCCAGTTAACTCAGGCTTCTCGTGCACAGGAGCACTATCTGGAACGGCGCCATAATTAGTGAGCTCTGGTTTCTCATGTACGGGAGCTGTATCTGGGACCGTGCCATAACTAGTAAGCTCGGGAACTTCGTGCACAGGAGCGGTATCGGGTACCGTACCATAACCAGTGAACTCAGGCTTCTCGTGCACGGGGGCACTAGCGGGAACTGTACCATAATCAGTTAATTTTGGTTTCTCGTGCACGGGAGCAGTGTCGGGAACCGTGCCATAATCAGTTAACTCGGGTTTCTCGTGCACGGGGGCGGTATCGAGTACCGTACCATAATCAGACAACTCAGGCTTCTCGTGCACAGGAGCACTATCTGGAACGGTGCCATAATCAGTTAACTCAGGTTTCTCGTGCACAGGAGCGGTATCGGGGACCGTGCCATAGCCAGTTAACTCAGGGACTTCGTGCACGGGAGCGCTATCTGGAACGGTGCCATAGCCAGTTAACTCGAGTTTCTCGTGCACGGGGGCTGTATCGGGGACCGTACCATAACCAGACAACTCAGGCTTCTCGTGCACAGGAGCACTATCTGGAACGGTGCCATAATCAGCTAACTCAGGCTTCTCGTGCACGGGGGCACTAGCGGGAACGGTGCTATAGCCAGTTAACTCGGATTTCTCGTGCACGGGGGCTGTATCAGGGACCGCACCATACGCAGTGAACTCAGGGACTTCATGCACGAGAGCAGTATCGGGAACGGTGCCATAGCTAGTTAACTCGGGCTTCTCGTGCACAGGAGCGGTATCGGGGACCGTACCATAACTAGATAGCTCAGGCTTCTCGTGCACGGGAGCACTAGCGGGAACCGTACCATAACCAGGCAACTCGGGAAGCTCATGAACCGGGGCGCTATCAGGGACTGTGCCATAACTAGTAAGCTCGGGAACCTCATGCACAGGAGCGGTATCGGGGACCATGCCATAGCTAGTTAACTCAGGGACTTCATGCACGGGAGCGCTATTCGGAACGGTGCCATAGCCAGTTAACTCGGGTTTCTCATGGACTGGAGCAGTATCGGGAACGGTGCCATAATTAGTGAGCTCAGGAACTTCATGAACGGGAGCGCTAGCTGGAACGGTGCCATAGCCAGTGAACTCGGGTTTCTCATGCACAGGAGCGCTATCTGGAACAGTGCCATAATCAGTTAACTCAGGAACTTCATGCACAGGAGCATTAGCGGGAACCATACCATACTCATTTAACTCGGGAACTTCGTGCACAGGAGCATTAGCAGGAACAGTGCCATAATTAGTGAGCTCAGGTTTCTCATGTATGGGAGCGGTATCTGGGACCGTGCCATAGCCAGTTAACGCGGGAACCTCGTGCACGGGGGCGGTATCTGGAACGGTGCCATAGCCAGGCAACTCGGGTACCTCGTGTACGGGAGCTACATCTGGTACGGTGCCATAGCCAGGCAACTCGGGTACCTCATGAACCGGAGCGCTATCCGGAACTGTACCATATCCAGACAACTCGGGTTTCTCGTGCACGGGAGCAGTATCGGGAACCGTGCCATAACTAGTGAGCTCATGTACTTCATGGATTGGAGCTTCTTTAGGAACTGCCTTATTTGCTGCAGTTCCAAGTAAAACAACTTCTGAAACAGGTTCAGTGGTTACTTGATCGGAAATCTGCTTGCTCTCTACGACTTTTCCCTCAACACTATAGTGGCGTGTTACGATCTTGCGAGTCCCTGGAATGCCCGCGCGGATCACTCGAGATTGTCCTTCGGCTAAGTCATCTGAATACTGATATTCCGTTTTATAGGGAATTTCTTTGGTCTGGGTCCTTGTTTGACTTGTAAATTGCAGTTCTGGTCGCTCATGAACTGGCGTTTGACGAGCAAATTGTCCTTCTTTAGCAGCAATCTCCTCCCTTTCCTTCTCGGAGAGATAGTCTCCGCCAGCAGGCTGCGCCTCTTTCGGAGCTTCAGTATGCTTAGGGCGACTTGCTAAATCTTTCAACTGTTGATCAGGCTGACTAGCTGAGGCTTCCTTTTGAAGAGCTGGCAGCTGAGAATTTCCTCTTTGAGGCAGTTGATGCTGCGCTTCTTTTTTAAGGTAACCAATATACTGGTAGCCAGCAATTTTCAATGGTTCTGGCAACTGATCGCCAACGGCCAAAGTCAGACTTTGATTATAGGCAGCCAAATCCGTACTGCTGACTGCCAAAACAGAAGCTGGCAGAAGCACAGAACCCAAGCCTGTCACAAGCAAAATAGAAGACAGATATCTCTTGCCATTTTTCCCTCGTGCCAGCACTAAAACAACCAAGGCCAGTCCTGTAGCTGCAAAAGCTGCTCCCAAAATGCCTGACTCGCCTGTCTTAGGGAGCTTCCCTGACAAGCTTTCCTGACTTGTCGGACGGTAAACCAAATAATAAGCGTCCGAATTTTCTTCCGCAAATTTGGGAAGTTCCTTCACAATAGCAGCTTTTTCAGCCTCAGTTAGATCGCTCTCCACCACATAGTGGTACTGAACGACGGTAGACTGATTGGCAGATACTTCCGCTGCCTCGACAGAGTTGACACCTCCTCCCATTGTCGTACACAAAAAGAAGCTTCCGATAGTAGCGGAAACTAGACCTACAGACAGCTTTCTAAAAGAATAGCGCTGGTATATGTCACCAGTGACTCTTTTTTTCATAAAATTCCCTTTTCTTCATATAATAAACTAATAAAAATTTTACTGGATTTTACTCTAAATTGCAATCCCTTAGCCTTATAAAATACTTTTCTTGCAGTTGTCGAGAAGAAGAGGAACGTTTTATTTTTAGCGAACAGCAAAAAGCAGATTCTCTGGGAGAGAACCTACTGTGTTACAGATCATCCAAGCCCCAATTCCAACTCAAAGAGGCCATACTCATGCTTGTCTCCTTGCAATTCTGCTGCATAGTGGCGCGTGACGGTATTTTGGTGAATCAGGGCACCGATAGCCGAGGCTTGCCGTTTCTGCGCCTCTTTAAAAATCGGATAGGCCAAGGCAGAGCCCAACCCCAAGAATTCTTCATCTACTCCTAGATACATAATCGTATAACGTTTAGCAAAGCGCTTGGTCCAGAAAAGCTTGGCTAGGTTGAGAGGAGTCAGCTTTTTATAAACCAAAGAGCCATAGTCCGGCATGGCAATCAGGAAGCCAACTAACTTGCCCTCCTTATAGGCCAGCTTAACCATGGAAAAATCAAGAATATACTGGTATTTTTGAAAAATCTGACTGAACTGCTGACTGGAAATTGACCGATAAATCGGAAAATCTTGATAGAGGCGATTGAGGAGCTCAAAAACCTGCAGCGAAGCTTCTTCCCAGTCCTTCTTTTTGGGCGAGCAAATGATGAAACCCGCTTCTTCAAAAGACTCAAAGCGATGAGCCAACTTGTCCTGATGAGTTTGATTGCTGACCTTGGGATAAAAATTGGACAGATAGCGCTCCTTGAGCTCAAAACCAGCAGCCTGCCACAGCTGAGGATAATAGGCTGGATTATGAGGCTCCCCTGTAAAAGGGGGCTCCTCTGTTCCAGTCAGCTGCATTCGATAACCCAGCCAAAAACTTGCCTGTACGGGACCGATTATCTTAATCGCTCCGAGACTGCGAGCAAAACCTGCTAAATGCTCGATAAAAGCAGATGCAAGCTGTTGGTCGTTGATTGATTCGAAAAATCCTAAGTAAGCAGCCTCATCATCTGAATAAAAGGTCAGAAGTCCGCGAATACAAGGCTGACTGTTCATATAGCCAACAAAGGCATAGGTTTCTAGGTCAGAACTCAGCGGGTGACTGCCTTCAATCAAAGCCAGCTCTTCCTCTGCCGACTGCATGAGGAGGTCTGGCTGGTAAATCTGCTTGGGCAGAGCTAGAAAATCGGCCAGCTCTGCAGTATTGGGTTTGACAGGTTTAATTTGCAGCATGGTCTTCCTCCTTGATCAGTCGAATCTTGCCAGTAAGGCCATCCATCTCAATCCAGTCACCATTTTGCAGCTGGCTGCAGGCGCCTCTGACATTAACAATGGAAGGAATACCCAACTCGCGGGAAATAATGGCCGTGTGCGAGAGCAAGGATCCCTGCTCGGCAATGACACCCTTGGCTTGGGTCAGAAGATAAACCCAGCCCGGATCGGTCATCTTGGTCACGATAATCCGGTCCTGAGCAGACTCAATCTCCTGCACATCTTCCACGACCAAAACCTGAGCCTTAACGAAACCAGGTGAGCAGCCAATCCCTTGTAAGGCTTGATTGCCTGTATTATGACTGCTGGTGCGGTTTTGCGGTTTCAGATATTTCTCAAAGACCTGTCCAGCAAAAACATAGCGACTAAAGCTTGGCAGCTCCTTATCAGCCTCTAACTTCTCTCGACGCTCGGCTATCAAGCCGCTAACATCTCTGGGCTTTCTGGTCAGCTCAAACAACTCTTCCTTTGTCAGGTAAAAAACATCGTCAGGCGTAGCCAGCAGTCCTTGCTCGGCTAATTGCTGGCCCAATGTTCTGAAAATCTGCCGCATCATGCCATAGATCCGTGTGCGGTTTAAGCGGGAGCTTTCCCGATATTTAACGCCTGTCATGGCTCGCTTACGAAGAAAATTCGTCCACCAGCCTGATTTTTGCACCTCTTCTTCAAGTTTCTGAGGAGCCAGCTTCTTCTCCTCTTGCTGGCACATTTGCAGCAGGAGCTTAAGCAGACGCTCTGGGTGCGTTCGAAAAGTTGAAGTTTCTAACTTCAACTCTTCTGGAGCTCGATCACCAAATTCATGGATAAAATGGACTATTTCTTGGACCAAAGGGTGCTGGCGATTTAGAAAGACAGCTGGACTTTCACTTGCCATGGCCTGTCTAATCTCTGCATTTTCTTCTGCTTTCAGCTGAGCTGTTAAAGCCTGCAGAGCCAAGGCCGGCCGCATACTTTCAATCTGCTCAATTCCTGCAATTTCAGCTTGAACAGCTCCGCCGCGACGCGACTTCTTCAGGAGTCCAGTATATACAAAAGCATAGAGGTCATTGACCAGCGTAATGTCCCAGTGAGCCAGAATATCCTCTTTCAGCTTGCTGACCAAGCCAATCAAGGTCTCCGCATCTGCGTCGGGAGAAAAGCTCGCTTCATATTCGTGCTGAATCTGGGCGAACTGCTCTTCCAATTTCCGCATTTGCTTGGGTGCCGTCCAAAACTCTCGGATGATTCGGAGCATGATTTGCAGGCGTTTGAAAGCAGATAGGTGCACTGGCATCTGAGGCACTTCTGTCTCTCTCACTCCCAGCATATCCTGCCAGATAGGAATGATTTTCTTTGAAAAAGGCAAAAGCTGCAGCAACTGATACCAGCTCTGAATCTGGTAATAAACCCGGCTGTTGACCGGCTGCAGCATATTTTGAAAAGTGTCTTCATAGGCAGCCAACTCAGGGGCATCCTTGCCAACCAAGCGCTGGGCAAGACTGCGGAAAATGCTGGCATAAGCCTCTTGAATAAAACTAATAGTCAGAGGACTGGAAACGCCCGGATAGCTCTCGACAATGTTGCTGTTATCCAGAATAATCTGCTGTCCCTCTGGCAAGGTGGTAATAGGTCGTGCCTGCAAGAGATAGAGTTGGCCATTTGCGAAGGTGAACTCCATATCCATATAAGGTCCGAAAAGCTGACTCACCTGACTAGCCAAGGCCTGTAACTCCTCGAGTTGTTCCAGTGATACGTCTGGCGAGTCCTCCGTCTGCTCTGTATAAAAGAGCTGATCCTTAGGATGGAGGGTCACCATGGTTGTAGGAATCTTATCCTCGACAACCTTATTGCCCAAGCCCCGACCGATGACAATGATGTGCTCGTTAAAAATTCCCTTGGGATTAGCTGTAAAGTAAATCCCAGACAAGTCTCCCTCCTGCATGACCTGCACAAGGCAAATCATCTGCGCTTGCTCCAAGGATAGTCCTTGCTCAAACAGATAACCAAGAGCTGACTCCTGATAAAGAGAGAGCAAGGTCGCTTGGATGGCTTCTTTAAGTCCATCTGGCTTCACATTGAGCCGGCTCTCAAACTGACCGGCAAATGATGAAGCCTTCCCATCCTCAATGGTTGCTGATGAGCGAACTGCAAAGCGACAGCCTGTCTGAG
Source organism: Streptococcus cristatus (assembly GCF_003943465.1). GTDB lineage: Bacteria > Bacillota > Bacilli > Lactobacillales > Streptococcaceae > Streptococcus > Streptococcus cristatus_C. The sequence goes on from NZ_RJPR01000005.1 coordinate 29,854, forward strand.
AAAACTCCTTGTGGACCCAACTTTCTGCTGCCGTCAGGTCTTCTTGACTAAACTGCTCTCTGGCCCAGTCCTGCAGTTGCTGACTGAGCTGGGACAAGTCTAACTCCCCAGACCGATAAGCTGCTTCCATCCGCTCCAAGTCAGCAGAGCTGGCAGATTTTTGAAAAAAGTCAAAAGCAAACACTGCAAAGTCAGGAATCAGCAAACCAGCAGCCTGCATTTTCAGCAAATGATAGGCCTTGCCTCCAACCCGGTCAAGCCCTGTCTGCTTGATTCTTTTCATCAAAGTACCCCCATCAAGAGATAAACAGCAACGGACAGAACCATGGTCGTCTCCGTGATATAAGTATAACGTTCCACCCGCTCCCGGATATTAAAGCGAGTTGGATCCTTGATAAACTGCTCAAACTGGACGGTCATCCAGATGACATTCAGCACCAAGACTACCACTCCGACATGGGAAATATTCCAGAGGAGAGCGAAATTGGTCAAGATATCCAGCAGAGTCACCACCTCGATAAAGCGAGTGGCTTTTTTGTAGCCAAAAAGCATAGAATAGGTCACATACTCTGTCTCGTCTTTTGGCGCCCGAATCTTACGGCAGACTTCCCAGATCAGACTTGGGAAATACATGGTAAAGGCCAGCAGGACAGTCGGCAGGGACAAGAGAGGCAGATTGTACTTGTAGCAGACAAAAGAGATGGTATAGAGATTCAAAATCATCATGACCGGATTATGGGTCACTAGAGCCAGTGGCAGGGAATTTTGAATCTTGTCACGCTTGAAGAACCAGAAGGACATGAGAGTTCCGTAGATATAGAGAAAGAGGAACCAGCCGATATTGTTCATAAAGAGGACATTGAGGAGTACAGAGACAGCTACGATAAAGCTGAGGGCAACAGCCAAGTCCTTCTTTTTCACTCGTCCAGATGGCAGAGCCCGATGAGGAAAGAGGCGTCGGTCGGTCTCGTAGTCCTTGAAATCATCCGCAATCCGCAGAATCATCAGAAAGACAAAAATCGTAAAAATCCCAATCAACTCCTGATGGTCAAAGTGAAACTTGGTCACTCCGTCATTGAGCAGAAGGACAAAATAAATCTCAAAAAACATGATGGCAGCCACAAAAAAGCGCGGCAGCAAAGGAAACATTTCCTTATAATAAACAGCTAATCGTTTAAACATAGCTTTTCTCCAATCTTTTCCCCCATTTGAATTTGGGTTTCTATTCCGAGGTCTGAGTAAGTCAGAATATCCTGATCCAAGCGAATCATGCCTGCTGGATAGAGGACAAGAATGGTTGAGCCGCCCAGACCAAAGCAGCCCTTCTCCTGTCCCCTGACCAAATAGTCCTGACTGTGATTGTATATTCTTCCGACCAAGAGAGCCCCTACTTCCATCTGCAGGACAGGTCCTAGGTCGGTATCTAAAAGACAGTATTCTCTTTTATTTTCCTTGTAAATCAAGCGCCGTTTCTGGGCTACCTGCCTAACCGTATGCAGGCGACCCTTGATTTTTCGACTTTGGGTAATTCTGCCGGATTCAGCTGCCAAATAGCGGTGCAGGTCTTCTACTCCCAAGCGATAGACCAGCGCTGTTCCGCCACTAAACAGCTGAGCCAACTCCTCATCCAGCAGTAACTCAGCTAGCCTGTATGTCTGCCCCTTAATTGTCAACCGCAAGTCCTGACTAATGGTAAAAGCCTCCAGCTTGGCATCTGCCACAGCCAGCACTTGACTATCAGGACAGACCGGACGCAGAGCGGACTTGATTTTTCGCTGGAAGAAAGCCGCAAAACTAGAATAGGGGCCAGATTCATAGTCGGCCAGATTCAGCTGATAATTTTCCACAAAAGCTGCTATTTTCTTGCGAGAAAAAAGAGTGTAGTCTTTCAAAGTTAGAAGATAAGACAGGCTAGGTCGGGTCAAGAAAGACAACAAGATGCGGCCCCAAGCAGTACCATAAAGCTTATCTAACAGCCCCGCCTTATATTCTGTCGGTTCCACTACTTGGCCAGTCTTTCTTTGATAGACCTTAACCATGCGGGAGAACCCCCAGACCAATCAGACTTGCAACTGCTAGAATCGCAAAGGCCAGATAGGCCAGCTTATTGGGCTTGGGAATACGGCAGTTGTAGACAAATAGAAAGGTCAGCAAAAGAGACAGGCCCAACCATACCCAAGCAAATAGAGCAGGCGCCATCCATTGACAGACCAGATAGGTCAGAGGGAAAAAGAGGGCGCTGTAAGTCACGGGCAAGCCGATAAAATAAGAGCCAGATCCTTCATCATGCTTGGCCAAGCGGTTAAAATGCGCCAAGCGCGTGACCGCAGCCAAGACATAGAGAACAGCCAAGATGATATTGGCCGCTCCCAAGGGCAGCTGAGTCATGAGGAGCACAGCTGGAAGTGCCGCAAAGCTAATCATGTCGCAGAGCGAATCAATCTCAATGCCGAAGCGCTTCTGACTTTCAGTTCGCTTCATCCGTCGCGCCACTACACCGTCAAAGAGGTCACAGATACCGCTAACGATAAAGGCCATCATGGCTAGCCTCATCTGGGACTGAATGATGGCATAGACTGCCAACAGTGCAAAAGTGGCGCCCATATAGGTTAGGATAACAGATTTGTCGTATTCACCGATAAACAAAGGTTCATTCTTCTTCATGAAGTCGTATTTCTCCTCTTCTTCCATCTAAAGTTACCATCATGCCAGTTTCTAGCAGCTGAGTTGCATTCTTAGCGCAGACCAGAGCTGGAATCCCACACTCCCGAGCGACTATGGAGGCATGGCAGAGGACCCCGCCATACTCTGTCACAAGACCGCCCAGAATACCGAAAACATAGCTCCAACCCGTATCTGTATAGCGAGTGACAAGAATTTCTCCCGGCTCAATCGTCTCAATATCCGCCAAATCCAAGAGGACTCGAACCCGACCGGTCACCTGACCGCTGCTGGCTGGCATTCCCGTCAGCAGAGCCTGACTCTCATAGGCCACCTTTTCCAAGCTCATCTCTTTGTCGGTCAAATCCCCCACTGGGTCAAAATTCCGATAGGCCTGGCAATAATGCCGATTATCTGCTGCTGCTTCTTGCAGCTGGTCAGCAGTCCTTTGCCCTTCCATAAAGGCAATCAGACTTTCTTTCTTAATATAAAAAATATCTTGGGAATCTTTCAGAAAGCCTCGCTTTTCGTAGGCCTGGCCGAGTTTGAGGCTAATCTGACGAATGAGGTGGTAATAGCGCGTGGAAATATCTTTGAACTCCTCCCGCCACCAGAGCAAGTTCCGCAGGTCTTGACTGATTTTTTCTATCTTTTTCTGCTTGGCTCGAGATAGATGAGGCAAATCCAGCTCAGACTCTGAGACAGGACTGAGCGAAGCTTTGGCCGCCTGGTAATACGCTGAATCAGCAATCAACTGCTGAACCGCTGTCAGAACTTGATGAGCATCTTCTTCATAACTAGCTACTCGCAAGTCCAGCTCCCGTGTCGAGTGATAGCCAAAGTCCTTTTGAAAATCCTGAACCTTGATGAAATCTGCTCGCTCAGGATATTGTGCAGCCAGTTCCTGCAACTCTTCCACCGATAACTTCAACCAATCATCTGTCAGTTTCTCGTCTGCCAAAACAAGATCCGCAGCTTCCAGCATTCGAGCCAAAGGCTTGGTATGCGAAACATTTCCCAATTTAGCTATCAGTTGGAAAAATTCATCCACCGTCAGCCATTTAAGCAGACTGGTCTTTTTCATAGACAGCTGGACCGTATTGATGTAGGCCTGCCAGAAATAAGCTCCCTCACTATCTAAATAAGCCTGATTTAGCACTAACTGCCAAAGACTCTCGACTTGCTGGAGCGGGCTTTGGTCGTTCAGTTCTTGGATTTCTTGATTCAGGCGGGTAAATTGCTGACGCAGCTCTTGCAGCTTGTCTGGTGCCTGATGCAGAAAAGTCTTAGTTACTTTTTGCGTTTTCAAAGCTACCCGCAGGAAATTCAAGAGCAAGGCTGGGCTTAATTTGCTGGTAAAACCTTGACCTTGATAGTCTTTATTAACTCCCAGCTCGTCATCAAAGTCACGCTCAATATAGCCCGGAATCTGCTCCATGCCTTGCTTGACCACACCTAAGTTCCAGAAAGGCCGTGCATAGTGCAGGCGCATCAGCGGTGGCATCACACCATCTGGCTCTAGGCCAATAGCCAGCAAAAAGCTAGAAAGGGCCTCTTGCCAAGAATGGCGGTAAAGGCTCCACATCAGGTTTGGACAGGGCTGAGCCGCCACTCCTCCATCCCGAAAATTCGCCGTCGTCCAGCGGCCACTGTCGATTTTAGTTGGTACTGTCGTGATGGGCCGAGCCTGCAGCAGATAGACTTGCTCTTGTACGGCACACCACTCAATATCCATCGGCCGACCAAAATACGCCACAATCTGCAAAACCTGCGCATGCAGCTTCTGCAAGACTGCCAGAGAGATTTCAGCCTTTTCAAACTGGAGCCAGTCCGGCTTGTACCAAGCAAGAGTCAGCTGCTCAGGATTGACTTGACCGCTAACCAAGCTCTCAGCCGAGCCTTTTACATACTCAAGCAGCATGGTCTGGTCCTGATTAGTCGCCACGTCTAGCGAAAAGCAGACACCGCTGAAGTCAGGCTCTATCTGCTCCTGGATCAGCACTGCCATGGCAAAATCTTTCTCAGGCAAACCCTGACGCTGCCAGTAAGCCAAGGCTTCTGGATTAAAGAGGGAAAGCAGACAAGAACGAATGCCCTGCTCAATTTCTGACAGTGTCCAGCAGTTGCCAATCGAGTCATACTGACCAGCAAATGACATGGCCTGTCCGTCTTCTAAGATGGCACTACTGCGAACGATATAAGCTTGATTTCCCTGACAAAAGTCTGCTAACTCCTGTAGCCAAGCTGGCTCCAAGAGATAATGTTGCAAACGCTCCGCAATTTCCTCCTGGCCCAGTTCGATTAACTCTTTAAGTCCCTGTTTTGAGTATTCTGGCAGAGCTACGCTTAGCCAAGCCATTACTTGGTCCGCTGGTAAAATTAACCCCTTAGGAACCGAAAGACCCAACCGACAGAGGCTGATTAACTGATTGATTTTACCACCATAGACGGCCGAAGACTCTTTTTCCAGCCATAGTTCTTTCATCAAAAACTCCCATCTCACATACGATTTTTTCTAAGCTTAGCCCAGTAGAGCAGACGATTGACTCCTAGATGCGTGCCCGCCCCTAGGATTAGAATGCCCAGCATCTGCTGCCAAGACAGAGGAATATAGAACAGCAAGAAAATAATACAGCCAATCAAGGAATCAATCTGGTCTATCCAGATAAAGGTCCATTTCCAGCCATTCTCCGCCGTCTTGCCCTCTCTGATTTCCAAACGGCGCTTGATGAAGCTATTGGGCAACTCAAACAAAACATAGGCCAGCCCCAAAAGAGCCCCAAACACTAGATTAAAGAGCACGGTATTTTCGTAGAAGGCATAGACCAAGTGCAGCTTCTCTAGGGTAGGAATACTCTTCAAAAGCAAGCCCCAGAGAATCTGCGCCAAAGCTCCCCAGACAATCATGCCAAAGAAACCTTTCCATGTCTTGTTGTCTCCAAAAAGCCTCTTCCCATCCTTTAACATCAGCCCAGCATCCATGGGTCGATAAGCCGCCTCTAGCAGTGAAGACTTGCAAAAGATCATATTCAGTACTCCAGCCAGAATGACCGGCATCAGGGTTACATACAAGGCAAGAATCGAGCGCATATTATTTCCTATTCTTTTTATGAAGATCAGTCTGAAAAAAATCAAGAGACTCCTCAAACTTATATATATCATTATACCATAAGTCGTAAAGCCTCTTTCCAATAAGCCCTACGTATCTGTCGCATCTGACAAGGAGCAACCCATGTCTGCCATTCCGCTTTATCAACTCCAAAGCTGCCTGCTAGAATAATATCGCCTTTAAACCACACAAAAAGCCTCATAAGAACTTCTAAGGAAACCAGCATCTGGTTTATTAAAAATTACTTATGAAGCCTATAAATATGAGTTTTATCTAGAAAAGAAACAAACTATTTTTGCTTGGTCGTAAACCACTAACCTTCAAAAGGCGCGCAATTCCTTCACCGATTTTTAGTGTCTAGCAAAATAGTCACTGGGCCATCATTTACCAATTCTACCTGCATATCTGCTCCGAACACGCCCGTCTTGACTGGCACTTGCTCAGCTAACAGCTGGTTAAACCTGTCAAAAAAGGGACTAGCCATGTCCGGCTTGGCTGCACCTGTGAAGGCTGGCCGATTTCCCTTTTTGGTATCTGCATGCAGAGTGAACTGGGAAATCGACAAAATCTCTCCAGCAATGTCCTTGATAGACAGGTTCATTTTGCCCTCAGAATCGGAAAAAATCCGCATATTGACAATCTTCCTGACCGCGTAGTCCATATCTTCCTGACTATCATCAGGCCCGACACCTACCAAGAGCAGGAGACCTTGTTCAATGCTACTATGCAGCTGCTGGTCAATACTAACCTGAGCACGTTTGACACGCTGAATGACAATTTTCATATCTTTTCCTTTATTTCTGACTACTATCTACTCTGACAGGCTCGCACTTAGCCGTTGGTCCGTTTGACCGAATACACCTCTGGCACGCTCTTGATCTTATCCACCACCGTCGTCAGCATGGACAGATTAGCAATGCCAAAAGAAACATGGATATTAGCAAATTTCATATCCTTAGTTGGCTGGGCATTAACCGTTGAGATGTTTTTGGTGGTATTAGACAGCACCTGCAACACATCGTTAAGGAGGCCAGACCGATTGAGACCATAAATATCAATGTGGGCTATATACTCTTTGGTCGAATTATTTTCTTCCCATTCCACATCAAGCAAGCGCTGCTCGTAATTTTCCTGAGCCTTGAGATTCATACAATCTTGCCGGTGAATAGCTACGCCGCGTCCTTTGGTAATGTAACCAACAATATCGTCACCAGGCACAGGATTACAGCACTTGGCAATCCGAATGAGGAGACCAGACGCCCCCTGAATGACCACACCACCTTCGTGCTTGACTTTAAGGGTGTCTTTTTTATTTTCGACCTTGACTTCACCGCCCTTGACCAATTCCTCCGCCTCTGCTTTGGCCTTGGCCCGCTCTTCCTCACGGCGCTCTTTTTCTGTCAAACGATTGAAAATACTAATGGCACCGATCTCACCGAAACCAATTGCCGCAAAAAGCGCTTCTTCGGTCTTATAGCTGGTCTTTTGCAGCACATCTTCCATGTGCTTCTTGTCCATGTACTTATTGGCTACATAACCATTCTCCTGAAATTGAGCCTGCAAGAGCTCTCGCCCTTTAGAAATAGACAGCTCCTTGTCTTGATTTTTAAAGAACTGACGGATTTTATTTCTGGCCTTGCTGGTCTTGACAAGATTAAGCCAGTCACGACTAGGTCCAAAGGAATTGGCATTGGTGATGATTTCCACCTGATCCCCAGTCTTCAGCTTGGTATTGAGCGGCACCATGCGGCCATTGACCTTAGCTCCTGTCGCCTTCTCCCCAACCTTAGTATGGATCTCATAGGCAAAATCAATGGGTCCTGAGTCCTTAGGCAAAGAACGCACTGCTCCATCCGGTGTGAAGACATAGATTTCCTCAGCCAGGTAGCTTTCCTTAACCGAATCAACAAATTCCTTTGCATCACCAGACTGATTCTGCAATTCCATCAATTCCTTGATCCAATTCATCCCGATGGCAGATTCCTTGCCGTCAACCTGACCCTTAATTCCTTTTTTATAGGCCCAGTGAGCCGCGACCCCGTATTCTGCGACTTCGTGCATTTCCTTGGTTCGAATCTGGAACTCAATCGGACCTTTAGGACCATAAACGGTCGTATGGATAGACTGGTAGCCGTTGGCCTTGCGGTTGGCAATATAATCCTTGAAACGCCCCGGCATAGGTTTCCAAAGCTCATGGATGTAGCCCAGCATAGCATAGACATCGCTGTGGGTGCTCAAAATGCAGCGAATGGCAATCAGATCATAGATCTCATCAAACCGCTTCTTCTTGTCCTGCATTTTGCGGTAGATGGAGTAAATATGCTTGGGACGGCCATAAATCTTCCCATGTAGATTGCGTTCTCCCGCGTAGGTTTCAATCTTGTGGACAACTTCCTCTACTAGAGCTTCCCGCTCTCGGCGCTTCTCCTTCATCATGTGGGAGATTTTATAAAATTCCGTCGGATTGAGATAACGGAAAGATAAGTCTTCCAATTCCCATTTGACACTGGAAATCCCCAAACGATGGGCCAGAGGAGCATAGATTTCCATCGTTTCCTGCGAGATTCGCTCTTGCTTGTCTGGCCGTAAATGATTCAGAGTACGCATATTATGCAGACGGTCAGCCAGCTTGACCAAGATCACTCGAAGGTCTTCTGACATGGCCATGAGCATCTTGCGGTGATTTTCCGCCAACTGTTCTTCGTGAGACTTGTATTTGACTTTCCCAAGCTTGGTTACACCATCCACAATCACGCGCACATCATGGCCAAATTCTCGCTCCAGATCGTCCAAGGTCGCCGCCGTATCCTCTACGACATCATGCAAAAAACCACAGGCTACTGAAACAGCATCCAGCTTGAGCTTGGCTAAAATTCCCGCCACCTGAATCGGATGGACAATATAGGGCTCTCCCGACTTGCGAGTTTGCCCGCTATGACATTCCATCGCATAAATCAGTGCTTTTTGAACAAAAGCTACATCCTCTGCAGCTAAATATTTTTTTGTTAGGGCTACAACCTGATTCCCCGTTAAATTTTCTTCTTTTGGCATGCATTCTCTCCGCTTTCTTGCCTACTATTTTAACATTTTTAAATCAATATGAAAACCAAGAGGACTAGAATAAAAGTAAGGTGGCAGAATAGAACTACGTTTTCAAAGTTTTAGCTTGTCAACCTTATTTCCGAGCTAAGGTTTAAAAGCTTTCCTAGAATTATAAACAGTTCCAGCCCCACGAGGTTGCTCGATAATCCATAGCTATTGAGCAAGCAGCTGCAACCTCAAGGATCTCTTTCTAATAAAAAGCGAGGCCGAGACACTTTTGTCTCAACCTCCGTGATGAAAATGATGTACTTTCTCCATATGAGCTATATCTTTTAGAAACTCATAATAGGCATAGATGAGGTAACCAGCAGAGGCTACACCCAAAATAGCTATTGATACTTCAAATAAGGTAGACAAAGACATGATAAACCTCCTCTCCTTATTTCAAACTGCAATGTGCAAAACGACCATCAGCGGCTGTTTCGTTTCCGATTTTTTCCTTTCTAGCCTGCCTCCGGATTCACCTTTATTATACCAAATTTAAGATAGGAAAACAATAAAAATTCCTTTATAAAAGCACTTTTTCCTGACAATTTTGTAAAGCTTGATGAGAAAATAATTCTTATCTATTCGAAGTGCTCTTCTTCCTTTTCAACTATTTTCTCTTTCTTTCTATGAGCATACTCTCTAATTGTTAGCCCAGTCGCAATATTGGTTAAAAGTAAGATTACAAGTAGATAAACCCAGATCGGTGTATTTGATAAAACACCAGATTGATTGGTTTTTTCAGTTACAACTGGGTTGGATAAGAAGTTTAAAACAGCTTGATTATCCGTTCCGTTCGAACGAGCATTTGATAGTACTCCTTGGAAGTTCTTATTAAATTCAGTACTATCTTCAACATTCTTAGCCTGATTCTTAATAAGTGATTCCGTTTGCTGATGAACTTCCTTCACTTCTCCTTGAACTCTTTTAGCTTGCTCTGCTAAAGTATTAAATTGCGTATCCATAGATCCAATTGTGTTCCCATTAGAGATGATTGTATCAGAAGTGTTTCGAGTATTAGAGGCAAGTTTTGTAACAATATCCAATAGACTATTACTACTATCATCTGTTGTATAAAGTCTACTATTTGACAAACCGTCACCTGAACTTGTTGGAGAAATCTCTAAAAGCTCTGGGCCATTTTTTTTCCACTTCTCATACTCCTCATTCAACTTATTAGACGCCTCTTGGTGCCAATCGCCTAAGTCTTTAACAATTGTTTCAAAATAATTGCTAGGTAATTCTTCTTTTGCCAGCTGAGGAAGAGAGGCTATATTTGCCTGAAGTCTATTTATCTCTACACTTAATTTAACATATAGGTCAATTCCTGACTGTCTATATTGATCCACATCTTTCTGTTGCAACTTATCCGCTACAGATGATGGTGAAATGTTCCCATACATCTTCGCAACTGAGTCACTCGCTGGATTAGCTATGTCAACATTGTTATACGATGATGTTGGGCTACCATATAAATTCTTAACCATAGTCGACGCTATATCAATTCGAGATAGTTGGTCAAAAATATGGGATAAATCTTTCTTTACTAACGCAACATTTCCTTTATTATCATCATAAAAGAAACTATACTCTAAAGGAATTCTTTCACCACCAATTTCAAGTTCAAACATAATAGTATTCAGTCCATAATTAGGAGAAAGTTGAATTTGAAGTTGGAGGGTAGTCGGTGCTGAAATCTTATCAACGCTTGGGACTACTGTGGCTCCCTTGGCACCCTTAACACGTACATTTGTCACACGAATAGGAGTTTCAATATATTTCTTAGCTCCAGTTCCTGCAGAAGAGAGTTCAGGATAAACATGAGTCATTGTAACCGTTTGAGTCTCTGTAGGTGGCAACACATCATTAGCTACTGTTATAAATGTATAGCCTGGCATCGAACCAGTAGTCCTACCTTTAATGCTCGCATATTTCGACAATAGGCTTAATTTTGCGTAATATGAATTGATTTGTCCATCTGTTAAAGCTCCAAACTCTTTTAGTTTATTAAATAAGATTCCATAATCACTAGGATTAACACTAATAGAAGCAATCGTGCTATCTACTTGATTAGTATAATCTATGGGCAATTCATCTGAATCTGATAAAGTATTAACAACCTGCTTAGCTAAAGCTTGTCTTACACTATTTTGATCTGCTTCATCACTGACTGCTTTTAAAATCGCTGCCTCATCACTTCCTAAGGTCGATGTATCAATTTCTTTACCGTCAAAATAGTTCTGAGATATTTGTCTACGAGACTCCTCAAGAGAGCTCCGAATGGAGCCTAGTTCTTTTCGAGACTGCTCTATCTGCGCTTGATATTGCTTCATCTTCTCATTATAACTATTTATACGCTGAGCTAAACGTTTAAAATAAGGTTCTGAATTATCTGGATCAGTAGAGGAGTCTGTATTTTTGAAAAGATGCAAATAATTCATTGAATTTCTATAAAGGGTTAGATACAATTCATTATCTTTATCATATTGATTCTTAATAGAATTTCCTGCGACTCGAGCATTGTGATTAGCAACCTGTGATTGAACTTGTTTGTACTTTAAAATTGGATCTGCTTGACCGAGTAAGGACTCCGAATTTTTTTTCAACAAATCAGAGGTTGAGGTTTTGAAACTTGACGTTGATTGTTCAAATGCTCTATTAGAAGACTGAACACTCTGTGCGATCGAAGGAATGGAATCTATTGATTTAATACTCCTATCAGCAGGTTGAAAGATTGAAGTAGATAAGGAACTATACACATCTGATTCATCATCAACAATTGTTTTCATCCGAAGTTTGGCATCATCAAGATTATTAATGACACTTGTAAAATATAGACGAATGGTTTTCTGATTCAAGCTATTAACATAATCCCCGACTTGTTGAGCCATTTCAAGAGACTGCTCTTTTTTTACAGAATCTTTTACCTTATACGTTATTTTGGCCTTTTCAGGATTAAAACTTGACAATTGCAATATATTGTGCGAGAAATCTTTAGGTATGTAAATGATAGCTTCAAGTGAATCATCCTTGTACTGGCTTTCTGCTTGATTCCTAGATAGGACTTTCCAACTCGCCTCTTTTTTCTCATCCTTCGCTAGTAATTTTGTAAAATCATCTCCAAAATTATATTGGACACTATTTAATTGCTCACCCTCATCTTGATTGACAATTCCAATTCGAAGATGTGTTTTTTCCTTAGTTCCTAAAATAAAAGAAAAACTATCTGATTTACTTACATAGATAAGAACTCCCACAGTAAGCATCAAGCATAAAATAATTAACACTTTTCCAAACAAATGTTTTTTTTCTTTTTTTAGACTCATTATAATTCTTTCTCCTAAATTGATTTTAGACGCATCATCGTTACTTGTTAACAGGAATCTCTCTGTCTATTATAGCACATTCAAGACTTATTATGAAAACTTTTTGTAACTACTTATCTTGCGCTATTCTCAGGCGATGAACACTTCTACCAACGAAGAACTGTGTTTCATTAAGTTCCACCAAAGGTTCATTGTATTGAGTACGACCTGGTACGACCTTTTGTTCATTAAAGGTAGTACCAAACGTTCCCATCGGAACATTTTGTCGAAGTCGCTTGAAGAATGGTGTAAATTTACTAACTACACTACTTTGATAACCATGGAAAATTAAATGGATGTTAACTACCGAAGATTTGGTGAACAAAGTATTTACATCTTTATCCGTCAACACAATCTTATCTCCAGTTAAGTGTATATCTGGAAGATAAACAAACATTGGTTGCTCTCTACGCTTACCAGATTGGATGATTCCTAAGAGTTCACCAAGGAATTGGCTAATATTCGCCTCATCAATTCTAGTGTCAAAATATTCATTCATACCAGCAAAACGTCCATCTGTATCAACTACTACACGGTCCATTTTCCCAGAAAACTCTGAAAAAGCTGACAATATTGCTCGTTCAATACTATATGTTTGAGAAGGAGTGTCATCCATGAGAAGAATAAAGTCATAATTCATTGGTTCAATAGAGCGAATCATTGTTGTTTCTTTATCATAACCAATTGGAATATTGAATCTCTCCCGTTCTTCTTGAACAGCTACATCATTTTCAAATTCCTCAAATGTAATCTCATTAGCCAGCATCGGGATAGCTTCGGGTCTAGAGCCATTCCATGACTTGTCCATTGATTCAATAGCGTTTTCTAAACTCTGCAGTCTCTCAAGATTTGAACCCCCTTCCGTTGCAAGGTATACTTGAAAACGAATTGGTTCCTCAAATCTAATCTGACCGCGACCTGGAACAACTTGATCAGCCAGAGCATCAAAACCAATAAGATCTTTTTTGGAGTCCTTATCTACCAAATATAGAACAAACTGTGTAGCAAAATTACTTCGCATACTTAATTTCATACTAGTATTTCGGAGAACTGTTGCTATCAAATAAATACCTAGGCTCGCTCCTTCACGCAGTACCTGATGAAAAGCAGATTCAACAGAACTTTCAAGCGGATGATCACGCACAGTATCATAAGAGTCAACAATATTCAAAATAAATGGTAAAGATTGCCCTGTCTTCTGCTCATACTGTTCAATAGAAGTGACTCCATATTCAGCCAATAAATCCCGTCGTTTTTGTATTTCCTTTTGTAAACTTTTAAGGAACTTTATTAGTTTTTCTGCATCATCTAATGTAGCAATATCTGCCACATGTGGTAATCCTTTCAGAGGGAATAGTCCATTCGTTCCAAAATCAAATAAATTAAAATGTATTTGATCTGGTTTATTAAGTCTAGCAAAATTCATGACTAAGGTTTGAAGCGCTTGTGACTTTCCGAATCCTGGGGAAGCATAAATGATACTGTGACTAAATTCTTCTAAATCGAACTCTAGCATCCGCTGATCCTGTTCCGAAGGAATATCCATTAAAGCAAAAGGAGCTTTGTGAAGTTTTTTATCCCCCCAATTTGCAGTTAAAATCGGAGAAGGAATATCCTCATTAAGTGGAGGTAGCCATGGTTTAGTTGGCATACAGAGATTCACACTTTTTGCATACTGTGCAATATAATCTACAACAGCATCCAATTCAGTCTCATCATTATCAGCATCCCTACTAACCATCTCTTCGTCTAGATAAGACAAATCTGTAGTCGCAAGCTCATATTGTCCTAGCTCATTAATTACCCAAAGTCTATTATCAACTTCTTCAGTACTTGCTTTCGCTTTCGGTGCATAACGTGCCCCACTCCATGCCGATTGGAATAGTTCATATATCTCATTATTCCCAACTTGCAAATAAGCTCGACCTGGCTGTGTAATGCTTGCAGCATCTGGTGTCTTTATGATTTCATTCGAATCTGCTTTTTCCGCGACTTTTAGCGCCAGCTTAAATCGTGAATTAGACCAAATTTGATCATTAACAACACCTGAAGGCTTCTGAGTAGCTAGAATCAAATGGATCCCTAGGGAACGACCAATACGAGCCGCTGTCACAAGTTCTGTCATAAACTCTGGTTCATTTTGCTTTAACTCAGCAAATTCATCTGAAATTAAAAATAGATGTGGGAGTGGCTCTGTAGGAAAATCTCCCTCTATCCCTGTACGACCTTCCTTGTATAATTTTGTATATCCATTAATATGGTTGACTCCAAATCTACCAAATAGACGCTGACGCTTTTGTAATTCTGCTTTAATGGAAGCCAGAGCACGCTGGATCCCTGCCCCATCTAAGTTGGTGATAACACCCATCAAATGTGGCAAATCTTTGAATAAATTTGCCATACCACCACCTTTAAAGTCTATTGGGAGAAAACCGATATCCTCTGGGCTAAAGTTTAATGCTAACGATAAAATGTAAGATTGTAATATTTCTGACTTCCCAGATCCCGTTGTTCCAGCAACGAGACCGTGAGGGCCGTGAGCGCGTTCGTGTAAGTTCAGGTAGACAATATCATCTTTTCCTCGAACCCCAAGTGGAACTGCAAGACTCTTAGATGTATCTCCTCGTGCCCATCGACTGGAAATATTTAAGTCCTCAACTTGCTCTGCATTATATAACTCTAAAAATGTAATCGCATCTGGAAGAGCATTTTTCTGAGTCTCCTCATGAATTAGGTTACTTAATCTACGTACAGCACCTTCATAATTATCTACTAATGGATACGGAGTAAAGGCTTGGTTTACATATATTCCTCTATTATTGATTAAAGTTGCTGTATCTCTACTCCTCAAATCGATAAGCGTTGTTACCGTCTCAGGTAATTGACGGCGACTTTCTTTCACCCAAATAACAGTTACGCCAAAAGAAGCCAAATCTGATCGCGAAAGACTTTCATTGATAGCATGACCAGACAACAAGCGATCATCTGAAATAACAATGACAATCTGAGGTAAATAAGTTCTTTCCTTCTGATCCTTTTCTTGAAAACGAGACTGTAAAACCTGATAAAGACTGGTAAGTACTGCATCTTTCGTACGATCATCATGTACAAAACCACGAACATTAATCATTGGTAACAGAAAATGAGGTAGAAATCTCCATTTCTTCCAAATTTGATCATAATCTTCCTGCGAAGTCAAATTAACAAATATTACATCATGATAAGAATGAAAAGCCGCAATCTGCAATAAAAGTTGCTGGAGAAATAGCTGACCTATATCATGTTGAGCGACGAGTCCAATGATATTTTGGGTAAGCGTTGTTGTAACAGGAACACTCTTTTGTTTCTCATAAGTCTTTAGCAAATCTTGAGAAAAAATTGTTAGCTTGTCCTTAGTTAAAAAGTCTGTTTGGTAATCAATTTGAAGCTGACTATCAATATCTCCCAAACCAAGCGAGACAGTCATAAAATCTTCATTAAAAGGCAGACGCTCATAAAGACGTTCATCATAACGCATAATCATTTCAATCAGAGTTTCAATATTGGGTTGCTGATAGAAAAGAATGTTCCGTTCCTCTATGTAGTGCTTATGTAAGGTAGATACTTGCTGTAATAGATACGCCTCGTAATCTTCGAGCCTTGTTATCTTCTTTTGTTTATACTCTTTTTTATCAGTAAAATAGCTCGTAATTGAAAATGCAGCAGTGAGAACACTCATCCCCCCCATGCTCAACATCATAATCGCATTTCGTCCCATTAAAACTACTACTAGCCCAGAAAGAGCAAACATACCTAGAGGAGGAACAATTGCACGCCAAATAGCATTCTTTGGTTTCGTTGGAGGATTTTTTGGTTTTTCTATCCTCTGACGTTTATCATATATCGTAGGAAGTACTCGAGGACTACGCCGATAGACTGGAAAATTAGATTGATAAATTGATTTTCTTTCTTGTAACAGGACAGTTTGACTATTGAAAATTGCTTTTTCAAAGAAAGACGAAATCTGCCATTGATTGTCCAAAAACTCTATAAAGTAATTTTCTATAAAAATACTATCTCCCTGTTTAAACTCAGAAATAATATCAGAAGAAATCAAGCGCTCATTCAAATAACATACACTGTCATTTGGATAGAGATAAACCTTTCCGTTGGAAAACAGAATATAAGCTTTCGAGCAAATGAGGAGATTTGCTTCTTGATCTTTTGAAATAATAAAATCTTCGTTTGGAGGAGAAATGTAACTGACAAATATGTTTCTTTCTTCTTCAATAACAAAAACAGTCTTATTTTCAATGGTATTTTTTCCCATCATCAACTCTTTTTCGTCAGCGTATATATTGCCATCCTTCATGTAGAAAGAGAACCCCTGCTCCTCAGCATTCGTTCCTTCCATAAACGTGAGTATCGATAGGCGTTCAGAAAAAATGACTACTTTGAGTTGACCTAACATTTTACCAGAAACTAGATTCTTTTCTGTGTTGTGAAAAAAACTTTTATCATCTCTACTCATCTTTTTCTTCACCTACTTTTACCCCAAGTTTTTTCGAGAGTTTCTCAATCTCTTTACGATACTCGCTTAATTTCTTTTGCTTATCAGCACCCTTCATATTTTTATCTTCACGAACTTGCTCATATAGATTTGTATAAGCATGCAGAGTCAACTGATCATCTCCAATATTCTGAGCCAAATCTAAAGATTTTTTATAGTTTCCCCTTCCAAGATAAATCCAATACTCCAAGAGGTTATCCTCACTGGAGGGTGTAATTGTATTTAAAACACTTGCTTTCTGATTTTCAGATAGATCATCTAAATGAACATAGGAAGATGCTAAGACATACTTTGCTTCTTTACCTAAACGACCTACTTGAAACTTTTGTAAATCATCTGCCACATCGTCATAGTGTTTAGAAATAAAATGGCTTTGAGCATTTATTGTCGCTCGCTGAACAGGAACAGACCAAAAATAAAAGTAGGCTGCAAAAGTCCCCAAAGCAATGCTTGCTGCGCAAAAAATTCCCATTCCAATAGAAAAAATATGCCAGCTACGTTTCGAAACAACCATCTTTGTTTTCTTTTCTTCTTGGTAAGCTTTGTCATAAGCTTCGTTAACGTATTTTACTACCTCATCATATGTCTCACATGCGGCTATATCCTGTATTAACGAATCTCCTATTGCAGCTACACCATTTATCAGTAAGTCAAAATCAAGTTTCGGTCGCAATATAGAAACAATTAAGGCCTTATAACTCATTAGAAAAGTTTCTAAGGTATACGGAATCGGACTCATAATTCCTTCTAAACCATAATGAAGGATCTTAACAACACTTCCTTGTAAAAATATATTTTTCGGATGTATATAAGGAACTTTAAAATGATGCTCAGAGAATGTTAAAGATTCCATCTTTTGAGCCAATTCCAAACGTTTCACTTCTGACATCTCTTCTGTGATACAATCTTTAAGACTATAAGAATATTTTGGTTTGTCATAAATCAGTGATAAAGAACCACTATCTTCTAATGTCACAGTGGCATCCATATAATTTTCTATAGTAGATAATTTTTGACGAGAAAAGTGACTTGCTGGTAAAATAACCTTGACCTTTTCCTTACTGTATTTAATTTCGATTTTATCACTCATTTATGATTACCTCCAATACATCGCCATCTCCTAGCGGATATTCTTTTAAAGCTCGATGTTGCTCTATTCTCAGAAGTTTTCCCTGAATCTCTAAATGCCAATTCGAGGGAATAATAGACAACGCTTTATCTAGATTATTTAGGCAAATTAACATCTTAACTTTCTGTAGAGATAATAATTTGGAAAAGCGAATATCTATTTCCTTATCTTTGTATCTAATGGTTGCGTTTAAATATTCTTCCTCCATGAAAATTCCTTCCTAAATAAATTCCAATTAAAAGCATGATTGTAACAAATGATATTGCCCCAAAGACTGTCCATATCATCATGTCGCCCGATTCCTCTTTATCTACGATGATACTGTCAGAGACTTGATAATTCTTAAAAAGAGCTTGGCGATACGCCTTAAAATCTAGTCCATCGCCACTCAAAATTTCTGCTTTGCTGAAATTAACTCGATTTGCAGTTTTGAGCATTTCCTGAGCATCCGTTTTAGATTTTATTGCTTCTTGTTCTATCCTATCCATGAATAGATTTGGTGCATACATATGCTCGATCTCATTTCCTTGAGAACGCTGTTTCTTTTGCGTCATCGAATCTGTTTTTAAGTCTAGTTCGCCATCTTTAGCATACACAGTACCACCTGTAAATAAAAATAATAAAAATAATGCTATAATTTGGTATAATCGCTTCAAGATACAAGCCCTACTTTCTAACTTAAGAAACTAAGAGAGACAGCTGTCTTCTGCAAATAAATACGTTACAAATATTCATTAATAGCATTGACCTATCGCAAATATCTTTAATGTATTTCCTATTTAGTCTCACTCAAAGACTAGTTTTATTTTAGCATGAATCGGATCAATATTCAAACCCTTAAACAGATGTGTAAGGATCTCATTATTTCGTTCTAATAGATAATATATCGCACCCAAATTTATTTAGACGCCATTCAAACATGTGATTTTTACTTTATCTTTTTTGGCACCTCCCTGCTATTTTTAGCAAATATCTAAACAAGCTACCTTAGTTTCTTTAGATATACAATACCCAATGGTCAAAATTCTTTACTTTTCCTTGTGGCCAATCACTCCAGATCCACTTTTTATAATATTGTTTACTATAGTACTCTTGACTTGAAATATTTATATAGGTCTTATACTCTTCTAACTATCCGAAAATTATGGTAAGTTTTAAAAATGAACCCATTGTTCATATTTTATACTGTTAATACTAGAAAAAGAACCGCTACATTCCCTACTATAAGCTGAATCTAAAAATCTAATCTCGATATAATTGCCATTAAAAGACCGTATTATTAGCTTGACTAGCCTCCATCCAGTATTATCAAGAGTTTCTTAATACTAAACAAAGCCTCGTGTGCATTCTATATATTATTGCCCCATTTTATTATCAAAAAACTGGCTACATCTAACATCTTTCTAGCCACTTAACAAAAGAGACAGAAAAAGAGAAGAAGCGCTTTAATATAGCGATTCTTCTCATATCATTATTTAATAGATCCTTTTGGAACTTCTGCTGACTTCATCCAAGTATCGTAATGCTCTTCAAAAGCCTTCTCATCTTCGTTTCTATATCCTTCAAATAAAACTTCTTTGACATTTTCTCTATTGAAAAAGAATAAATTATCTGGTGTCTGCATCCCGTTCGGAATAACTACTGATCCGTAGTCAAAGTAGACACTCTTAGTCCCTCCTTGACCATCTTCCACTTCGATGACACTAGCTCGTGAAACAATCATTACTTCTGTATTATCACCATTTTTGAGGGTTACAACTGAACCCAAAGGTAAAATTTTATCTGTCATCTTCTTCTCCTTCTTCCTTAAAACGTACTTTCCCTTGACTGTATAGCTTCATAATCTTCACAAAACGAACTGGGTTACTTTGGTTATAAAAGTATATTATTGTACACCAGATTATCCCCATCCCCCAAAAGTCATAGTTATCCTCAATAGGCTGACCAAATAACTGGATATAACTATAAATAACATATATAGAATATAAATTCATAAGCACAAGGATCCATCGAACAATTCGGCAGGCTGTCGCAGATTCCTTAGCTGGTTCGAAATCGTCCCCCCTCACCATCAAATTATGGGAAGCTGCATAGTAAAACACCTTCTCTGTTGTCGGAACAGCCTTGCGAACATTTTTATAAAGCCCTCGCTCAAGAATACAAACCAAAAGCAAAAATTCAGCCAACCAAGATAGTAGAATATAGGTCAAACTGGTCCAGTTATAGACACCAATAGACAGGGCTGCAAAGAATCCAAAGGCAATAGGCCCACCTGCTATTAGAAAAATAACTAATTCAGAAATGTAGGCACTGATTTCACGCGCACCTTCCGTATTGAGCAGGGTACTCTTTGGAGCGGCCAAAGCCTCTCCAGTCTGCTGGTCATAATAGACCGCCTGACCATCACATTCGCCTATAAACACTCGACGACGTCTAAGAAAAAACATTCTAACCTCTTTCTAATTACTCATCCAAATTCTATCACCCTAGCTTAGGCAGCTTCCACTCTCCATGTGAAAACTTATCCCATACATGATTAATTCCTTCTGAGATCTTACCTCCTATAAAACTACCTACCATAGAACCCGCAACAGTACCCACAGCTGGAAATGTATCAATTTCACAAAAGAGGTCTTAGCCGTCTTGAGCTGAGCATCAATCGAGGTTTTTGAATTAGACAAGGCTGTCTTTTGTTCATAAACCTCTTTCAATCTACCTTTCCTATGTTGCATAGAAAAACAAAGTCATCCACTCTTAATTATACCATGAATCTAGAAGCCGATAACTAAAAAATCGCTTCATTATTTAAAGCGATTCCTCATTTATAGTAAATCGTAATTGAAATTACTGAACTCAATCCTCGACTCTCATTTTCTGTATATCCAGACCTTTTCCCCAGTCTTCATAGATTTCCATATATCGAAAGTCTTCCATTGACAAAATGAGCTCTGAATCTAAGTAAGTTAGAGTCACTTCCTCTTTTTCCCAATCAAGCTTCATCGTCACAGATGTACCAAGCAGACTATTGTAACTATAAAAAGACTCGTTCTTGAGAAGCACCAACTGAAGTCTACGGAAAGCATCACCTTGACTGACCAAAGAATGACCAACTTGCTCCAAGATAGAGCCTTTATCCTCTTCTACTCCTACTCGAGCTAAAGAAGTTTGGTATAAAGCACTTGTTTCATTCATTAGTACGCATAACCAATCAATACAGTTACACGACCTGCACCCTCAGTCTGTAAGATATGATAAAAAGGGGTATTTAGTTCTTGGTCATTCTGTTCCAATGTCCATAGTAAACGCGCATAAGCTTCTTTCGTTAATTCTTCATAATCATGATCTAATGAAACCATTAAAACATTATTAATTTCAAAATAGGTTGAAAAACGCATTCCCTCTACTTCCAAATATTCCTCTTGCAATGGAAGTAGAAACTCTACATCCATATTTCCATCTTCAGGAACATTGTTCAAGCTATAGACAATTGGTCCATCGGGATGCCCGCCTGCTTTTTCAATTGCTGTCATAAATGCATCTAGTTCATTTTGCATCTGACTTACATGAAAGCTGGCACGTTTTTTTATAACATTGCGAGCCTCAAAAACGGCTTCGTTTGTCACTCCTTCTGCCACCACATAGTCCATTAATCTACCTCCCAACTACTGTATGCGTCAACTCTAATTTCGCTACCAGGATGATAAAGTACGTGGTACACTGCTAAGGTTTCCAATTCTTTATCTGCATATTTGATAGCCAAAGTATCATAATAGTCTCCTAGACTCCCCGAAGAAAATGTCGCAAAGTCATCACTACTTACTAAAACCTTTTCTTCAAAAAGAATTGGTCCGTCATAGTTACCTGTAGGATTTATTTCATTCCCAAATGTTGAGAAAATTGAGAAGTGATTCCGATCAGAAAAAGGATAACTTTTAAAGCATACCGGTCCATCTGAATACACAAGATCCAGCATATCTTCTATAAATTCCCAACATAAAGGATAGATTTCTTGACAAAGTAATTCCACTGGAATATCTAGCAAATTTTTTTCTTCATAGCCATAAAGTTGGTGAAGCACTAACTTTTTCGGTCTTGTTTTCATCATGACTTCTTTTCTTTCTAGTTTGTTCTTCAATTATTAATCCTACTCTTCATATTCTGGGTGTTTGCGTACATAGCGTGCTGCCTGAACTCCATCCACTATGAGAGCTGGGAAAACGAAGTTCATCAAGATTCCCAAGAAAACACCAAAGACATTCTCAATGTAACCAGTAAGAATTGCTGGGGCTAACATGACAGCTACAAAAGCAACTCCAAAATTAAACAATCTCTCTTGCTTCTTGTCATTGTCTTTACCACCATAAGTCTCCCATCGGTTGAAAGCCCAGATTTTCCCCTGATTTTTAGGAAGATAATACCAGGAGTAGAGACCAGTAGAAAAAAGCAAGATACATAGAGCAACGAGATTGTAAATAAGTGCCCAGACTGAATAGATCCCGTCATTACCAACTAGCATAATCAAGCCTATAAAAGTAAAGTCAACGTTTAAAATCAAAACAAGTATGGAAACAAAAAGATAGATAAAACTCTTAAATCTCAAAATAAAACGATCAAAGAAAGAGAGTGGGATTGCTACACCACTAATAAACATGCAAATAATGAACAAGATTTTATAAATGCCAATATGATCGATATAGGTCGTACCAAAAAAACCCATAAAAGAGACTGCTAGTGTAATCCAAGGTAGAAGTTTGATATAGCCTAAACTAACCCCATTTGTAATCAAAGGGCCGTGGTAACGTTCTTCGTACATACTTATCCTCCAAATAATTTCTTTAAGCCCGATTTAGCCCATCCAGTGAGGGAACTATCGTCTGATTTGCCAACTTTAAAATTCATAGCCCAAGAAAATGCCATCCCAAGTCCAGCACCAACAACTGTACCAATAGGACCACCAATCATCGTGCCGATTGCCGCACTAGCATAAGCTGCGCCTGCACTAGAAACTGTATCTACAGTCTGATTCACTGCAAAGTTCCGGATTTTTTGACCTGTTGTAGAGGTTTCATCATGACTTCTTTTCTTTCTAGTTTATTATTCATTTTTTAATTTAATTCATCATAATCAGGATGCTTCCTTATATAAATTGCTGCATAAACTGCATCTACCATAACTGCTGGAAGAGTCACTGTTATCAGAATCCCAAATGAAATACCAAAGACATTCTCAATGTAACCAGTAAGAATTGCTGGGACTAGCATGACAGCTACAAAAGCAACTCCAAAGTTGAACAGTCGTTCTTGCTTTTTACCTTTTTCCTTGCCACCATATGTCTCCCACCGGTTGAATGCCCAGATTTTCCCCTGATTTTTAGGAAGATAGTACCATGAATAAAGTGCAGTGGAGAAAATGAATAAAAAGATTAACGGAATCGTATAAAACAGCACCTTTTCTGATGAAAAATCAGCTGGGACAGTAGAATTATTCTTTGACAAAAATGATGTCATCCCAATAAAATCTAGCCACAGTATGTTAGTTCCCACGACTAAAGCAATTAAAATATAGGTTAAAGATTTGAACTGATTGATCAAATCATGGAAAAATGACAAAATTATGCCCAAGAGGTTAATCACGACACAAGTTGTAAAAACACCTCTAATCACACCATAATAATCGCTATACCAACCTTTTAGTCCAATTCCAACTAAAAGAATTGAAAAAAACAAATTGATCCATGGATAGATCTTGATATATCCTAAAACAACTTCATTGGTTATTAGAGGTCCGTGATAGCGTTCATTTAGATAGGCAGAATTCTCTGTTCTATTTTTCTTTTTGTTTTTTACCATTAGCTAAACCACCCTGCTACCGTTTTAAAACCATCACCGATGGCATTTGTTGCCCCCTTTAACGCATCTTTAGTCATATCCTTAATAGAACTACCTTTTTCGCCTCCCCATTTATAGTCTAAGAACGCTGAAATAGCTATACCAGCTCCAGCACCAATAACCGTGCCAAGAGGACCACCAATCATCGTGCCAATAGCTGCACCTGCATATGCTGCTCCTGCACTAGAAACTGTATCTACAGTCTGATTCACTGCAAAGTTCCGGAGTTTTTGACCTGTTGTAGAGGTTTCATCATCAAAGAAAGATTCTTTGAAATTCATTACAATTGATGAAATAGAACCTGCAGCTCCCAAAAATTTTCCACCTTTAGCCCATTTGCTTGCTTCCTTAAAGCCTTTGAAGTCACTAAAAGGATTCAAACCAGATTTAAATGAATCCTTCGCTGCAGCAGCTCCAGACTTTCTGGCATCGGCCCAAGCATTTTTCCAACCGGTCATCTTAACACCTCTACCGATATTGGTCTTGCGAATATCAGACTGTTTAGTCTGAGTTTGAAATTCTTTTCCTCTCTTATATACCTTATCATTGTTTCGGCTATAGAGGTTCTGACGTTTTGAACCAATTTGAACACGACCCTTGCTGTCAACGATAATTTTTCTGCCGTTGATATATTTTATTTCTTTTAAATAAGTAATTACTGCTTTAACAAACTTAGTTCCTCTTTTTTCCCATTTATTTAGCGTAATTACTAGTTTGCTAATACTCGTCAGCAAGCCCAAAGGAGTTGAAGAATTGACATTTTCAGTGATTTTCTTAACATCTTGAACAAAATCTTTATCGTTATAAAATGCTTTGGCATCTTTTGAATTAAAATCACTACTTTTGAATTTATCAAGATTTTCTAGACTCTGAGTTTGCATCGTCATCACTTTATCAAACTCATCTCCTCGCTTCCAACCATTGAAGCTCGCCATATTCGTCTTGGTATCTGTTAAAATCTTCTTACCTTCTGACAAAGGAGTAGTTATTGTACTAGCATCTGGATTCGTCAGACTGATAATATCAGAGATAGAGCTATAGATATTTGCAGTTGCTTTATCCACTGTACTAATATTGGTCTCCAAATCTGAAAAGCCATCCAAAAGCCCCTGCAGATATTCCGTATCAATAATCGCATCCACCGCATTCTCTGATACCGTTGATTGAAATTGCTTAATGGTCTTCTCGTACTGAGCTAAGAGAACCGCTAAGGCATTCGTAAAATTTGTCAATAGTGGAACTTGGTGATTCGTGATTTTTGCATTGATTGCTCCCTTAACATCTCCTTTGAGACTTTCTGAATGTACCAAATTCACAAAAGAGGTCTTAGCCGTCTTGAGCTGAGCATCAATCGAGGTTTTTGAATTAGACAAGGCTGTCTTCTGTTCATAAACCTCTTTCAATCTACCTTTCCTATGTTGCATAGAAAAACAAAGCCACCCACTCTTTAATTATACCATGAATCTGGAAGCCGATAACTAAAAAAATCGCTATATTATAGCGATTCTTCTCACATCATTATTTAAATAGATCCTTTTGGAACTTCTGCTGACTTCATCCAAGTATCGTAATGCTCTTCAAAAGCCTTCTCATCTTCGTTTCTATATCCCTCAAATAGAACTTCTTTGACATTTTCTCTATTGAAAAAGAACAAATTGTCTGGTGTCTGCATCCCGTTCGGAATAACTACTGATCCGTAGTCAAAATAGACACTCTTAGTCCCTCCTTGACCATCTTCCACTTCGATGACACTAGCTCGTGAGACAATCATCACTTCTGTATCATCACCATTTTTGAGGGTTACAACTGAACCCAAAGGTAAAATTTTATCTGTCATTTTACTCTCCTTGTTTTTCTAATTTTTCTGCATTACTTAACGCAATAAAGTTCAACAATATTCACTAGAAGTCAAAAGAACACTATTGCATCTCTTGACTTTAAAACAAAAATTAATCTCTATATTTTATATCTTAAAGCATCTCAAAACTTTCTTCTTTACTTATCTAATTCTTTTGTCACGATAGATCCATCCGATCCAACGCTCACTTCTAGATAGACATCTGGATCGTCATCAGCTCTACATATCACACTAAGTTTTCCAGCACGGAATAAATCCAATATATCAAAACTCTTGGGAAGATTATTCTGATTATATAATACGAAAGAAACACCTAATAAAAGTCCAGTTGCAATAATTTTAAATATTTCTCCTCCAATAGGATTACCTAACAAGTCTTGATAATTAAAAATAAAATCATAGGCATAGAAGAATCCAACTAAGGGGACTAAAAAAATTAATCCTCTTATCAAGCGTGTAGCATTGCGGCTATCTTTTTCACTCATCTCCATCTCTGCCTCCACGTCCTTGGCTTCGTCTGACTTTTCCATAATCACCAGACAAACCGTTTGGGTAGTCACTTGAGCCCTGCTGACATTTCTATACAAGGCTCGTTCTACGAGGATAGTGATAAAAGCAAATTCTGCTATCCAGATAATAATAACACTCCAAAAAGCAGTCATACTATAAGTTCCTTGTAAAAATAGACTAAAGAAGGAAGTAAGTCCGCCACCGCTAAACATAAAGAAAACAACTAATAGAGGAATATGCCGATTCATTCTGCTTGATTTCTCTGTATCTAATAGTTTACTCTTTGGAGCTTCTAAAAGTTCGTGAGTCTTACGATCAAAATAAATTGCTTTGTCATAATATTGATTAAAATACATACGACGTCTGAAAAAGAACACTCTTTTCTCCTCATAATATTGACATAAAGAAGACTTTAAACAAAAATCTATACTTAAATTTCAAGGCTAATGCTAAAAAATTAGATTGTTCCTTTAGAGACATCTGACGATTCTATCCACATATCATAATGCTCTTCAAACGCTTCCTCATCTTTATTTCGATATCCCTTAAATAATACTTCTTTTACATTCTCTTTATTAAAGAAATATACAGCTTCAGGGGATAAGAAACCTTGTGGAATAAGGATAGCACCGTAATCATAATAGACCTCACGAAAATGTTCCTTAACAATAGAAGCCCTCGAGACTATTAGGAGCTCTGTTCCATCGCCATCTTTTAAGTTAACCACACTTCCGAGTGGGAGGATTTTATTGTCCATCCTTAAAGTTTTCCTTTCTTTCTATATCTTTCAACAGCCATAAACCATCGAACCATATTGTTTTGCCATAATAACAGAACTGCTACAGCTGGTAAAATGCCCATAAAGCTTAAAGTGATAATCTCACTGCCGATAGGTGTCCCTATCATATTAAAAACTAGAATAGATATGACTAAAATTGGACCAATCAGTCCCATTAAAGCCATAAATACTGTGAAAATCCAAGCGAATATCTTCTTGCCAAGAGTAACCTTCTTATCGCCAAAATTACCCCAAATAAGATTAGTATCAACTGCCCGTCTAAAATTTTCTTTACTGGTTGGCTGTGCCAACTTAACATTCTTATAAAGGGCTCGCTCTACTATGACCAGCAAAAGGCTACCTTCCAGAAGCCAAACAGTTAGAAAATAAATCAAAGTACCATAACCATAGACACCACCAAATAATCGTGTCTCAGGAAAAAGCTGCATCACACCACTAAAAGCAATCAGAAATGATGTAATTAAAATGATTTGTTTTCGATTGCCACGCGATGCCTCTGTATTCAATAGTTTACTTTTAGGAGCTGCTAAGGGATCTCTTGGCTTTTCTACATTTACATAAATAGCCTGACCATCACTTTCCCCTATATAAATAACTTTCCTAAAAAACATCCTTCATCCTTTCTAGCAATATTAAAATAGAGCAAAGTTACTCCAATCCCATTTTCCGTGTGCCAATCCATCATAAACGGTATTAGCAGCAGCATTGACGACATACCCAGCAAATGCTCCTGCAAGAGTACCGACGACAGGAATAGGAATCATGCTACCAATAGCAGCTCCAGCATAAATCGCACCTATAGCTGTTGAAGTGTGTGCAACACCATCAATAACAGCACTAGTTTCTCCATATTGCTCTTTTCGTTCTAAATAGGTAATACCTCCATCAAGCACTGCAAGGGTACCTCCAACAGCACCAACACTCTTTAAAAAGCCTTTGAAGCCTGTTCCTCGCACCAACTTCCCAGTACCATTAATAATTTCATCCGTATGCTTAGCACTTTTTACAATATCAAACCTGCTGACATCACCACTAACCTGTCTCCAAGTCTTATACCCTGTTCTAGTGCTCGCTACAGGCTTTCCATACCATGTTCCATTCTTAATTTTTCGATAGCTTGCTATCCCCTCTGCTATAGCCAAATTAACAGTTGAAGAATAGCTTATAACAGTCAATATTTTCTTCATCAAGTTTAATGCATTAAGAAGCGTCTCATCTTTTTTAATTTTACCCAAATCTTTATTAACAGTCTTAGAAACTAACCCTAACAGTTCCACTGGTGTCGAGTCGGTTGCTTTAGTGGAAATTTTCTCAACTGCCTTTAAGAAATCTTGGCTACTATAGAATGCCTTGGCTTCCGCATCAGTAAATGAAAGACCCGCCATAGTAGAAAGACTTTCTAAAGTTTGGGTTTGCGACTGCAATACCTTACTATACTCATCTCCTCGCTTCCAACCATTGAAGCTCGCCATATTCGTCTTGGTATCTGTTAAAATCTTCTTACCTTCTGACAAAGGAGTAGTTATTGTACTAGCATCTGGATTTGTCAGACTGATAATGTCAGAGATAGAGCTATAAATCCTTTCTGTCTCGCGATTCACAACACTAATGTTCATAGACAAACCAGAAAAACCATCCAAAAGCCCCTGCAGATATTCCGTATCAATAATCGCATCCACCGCATTCTCTGATACCGTTGATTGAAATTGCTTAATAGTCTTCTCGTACTGAGCTAAGATAACCGCTAAGGCATTTGAAAAATTTGTCAATAGTGGGACTTGGTGATTAGTGATTTTTGCATTGATTGCTCCCTTTACATCTCCTTTGAGGCTTTCTGAATGTACCAAATTCACAAAAGAGGTCTTAGCCGTCTTGAGCTGAGCATCAATCGAGGTTTTTGAATTAGACAAGGCTGTCTTTTGTTCATAAACCTCTTTCATATCGATTTTCATCTGTCTCCTCCTTCGATACTATGGGTCATAGAAAGGATATTATGCTGAAAGTAATCTCTACGATACTGCTGGTCCACATAGGTTTGATCCAAAGTATCGCTGTAACCTTCTTGAATAACCCGTGAAATCAAATAACTCGGTATAAACAAAGGGTCTACATCTAACCTTAGACCATAGGGATAGATGCTGGCTAGATAATCAATATATTCCCGATCATCTGGATCAGAAAGCAGTCTGCGTCCCATAATCATCGCCATAAAAGGGACTTTAGCTTTCTCCATCTCAGACACCAGCTCTTCTGGAAGCAACTCGCGATCTAACTCTACCAAGGTACCTAAAGGAAGAATGGGAGACAAGAGCAAATCGGTGTAGGCTAGCCAAATCCGAAAGTCTTCCATTGACAAAATGAGCTCTGAATCTAAGTAAGTTAGAGTCACTTCCTCTTTTTCCCAATCAAGCTTCATCGTCACAGATGTACCAAGCAGACTATTATAACTATAAAAAGACTCGTTCTTGAGAAGCACCAACTGAAGTCTACGGAAAGCATCACCTTGACTGACCAAGGAATGACCAACTTGCTCCAAGATAGATCCTTTATCCTCTTCTACTCCTACTCGAGCTAAAGAAGTTTGGTATAAAGTACTTATTTCATTCATTTACATAGCTCCTTTCTAACGCTTTATTTGGCATTCGCCTGATTTCGGTCATCCGTCACCTTGTTCTCAGCCGCCTGATTCATACGCGTTACATCGGTTGTCGTGAAAGTCTTGAGACTGCTAATTGCTGTATTAAATGACTTAATATCATTATTGAAGGATGTAAAAGGTGTCATTGTCGTTGCTGAAAAAGTTAACTCTGCCATATCTGAAATGCCAGAGATGCTTGTACTAACTGTAGAAGTAAGCCCTGTCCAAACTCCATAATCCGTTCCTGTATTCGCCATTATCTTCCCACCCTCTATTCTGAACTAGCTGAATTTGCCATAGACTGATAATAATTCATATTTTCATAAGCCGTTTTTACATCTATTGCTAAACGATCCGATTCAGCTTGAAGATTAGCAATTTCAGTATTTATACTATCTAAATTTGCTTCATGGCTTGCTTTATTGGTTGTAGCAGCAGTATTAGCAGAATCATACTTTTCTACGTACTTAGTTTTTCGATCCCCTTTAAACTGGGATTCATCTTCTACTTTAACTTTCTCTAAAGCATCTATAATACCTGTTTGAAAATTATTTATCTGTGTTGACAAGGATGTTTTGGCTTCCTCTAGCCTATCAATCTTTTTATCTACGGCTGCTTTTTGAGAAATTGTATTGTTGTAATTTTGAGATTCCTGATTAGCTAGTTCTTGGTAATAAGATGCATCTGACATGTTCATTCTCCTCTATTTACTTTTGACTAAAATAAAAGAGGGGTAGGAAGCAATCCTATCCCTCCATTTCAGAGCGCCCTTATCCTTTGAAACCAAAACTATTTGCATCCGCTGTATCACGTTCTGATACAGTGTTTGCATAACTAACCAATTGTTGATTAATAGAAGTCAACAACTCTTGGAACTTAACCACATCTCCGTGCAATTGTTGATATTGCTCAAGATAAGAATTAAAGGCACTACCTTGCCAGTGTGCTTGCATTTCGCCATTAGCGCTATTTACCGCTTGAATAGCTGCTTCAATTTGATCGCGAGCATTAGAATAAACCGAAGCTTGCGAGGTGAGTTCTTCTGGGGATAATGAAATTTCTGCCATAATTGGACTCCTTTTTACATTTTTTGTTCCTAATAGAACAGTGTACAAGGGTATTTTACTTCTTTTATTAATAATTGTCAAGTTTTTCCTAATCAAATTTACTTTCCGTATGTATAATGATAATGCTTCAATCTTCAAAATTAAAAACAACTAGCGTTCCTCTCAGAAGAATCGCTAGTTGCCGTATTAGCTTATTTACCTAATTCTTTATTTGTTACTTTCTCTTCTATCATGAACACTCGAGACCAGAAAAATCACTTTTAAAAAGGGAGTTCCTCCTCTTCCAGCACCAAATCTGCTAGATCTGCTCCAGTATTATTCTCACGGAGTGCTCTCTGAGCCCGGCTTTCTAAAAGCTGAAAGCCACTGCAAAGAACTTCTGTCACATAATGAGTGGTTCCATCCTTTTCATAGCGGCGACTCCGCAATTCTCCGTCCAGAGAAATCAAACTCCCCTTACTAGCGTAACTTGCCAAGGTTTCAGCCAAGCGCCCCCAGATAACAAGGTTGATAAAATCCGCTTCACGCTCTCCATTTTGACTCTTATAGCGGCGATTCACCGCCACTGTCGCACGCGCGACCGACTTGTCATTTGCTGTCTTGTGTAGCTCTGGTGTAGCCGTCAATCGGCCAATGATAATGACTTTATTATACATATTCTTTCCTCCTATCTATTTATTCGCGAGAAAAGACAAAAAAATCGTGAAAATCACGATTTCCATTTCTATACTAAGTCTTAAGACTGCCAGTGTTTAGCTGGGTCAAAGGCCGTTCCGACCGTTTCACTATCGGCCAATTCAATGATACCACGTTTTTGTGGTGCATTTGGCAACTGAAGCTCCCGTGGGCTGCACATCATACCAAAACTCTTTTCGCCACGGAGTTCTCCTGGGAAGATGAGATTGCCCTTCGGCATCATAGCACCAGGCAAAGCTACAATCGTCTTGAGACCGACACGAGCATTCGGAGCGCCAGCCACGATTTGAACCGTCTGATCAGCTGCCACCTGCACTTGACAAATATTGAGGTGGTCACTGTCAGGGTGGGCTACCATCTCAAGGATTTCCCCCACAACAAACTTAGGCTCTTGGTCGTTAACCAGCTCCGCTTGGAAGCCTTCTTTGGTCAATTCTTGATTGAGAGTCGCAACCTGCTCATCCGTCAGCTGAACTTGTCCGCGCTCTGCAATTTCAAAAAGATTTGACAGTTCAAAAATATTCCAAGCTACTGTCTGTCCATTATCTTCGCGGTAAACACGCGCAACATTTCCTTTGCGCTCAGCGCTTAGTTTAGCTCCCTGATCATCAGCAGCGATGACCATGAGAACATCTCCAACATGCTCTTTGTTGTATGTAAAAATCATTTCTTCCTCCAAAAATACTTTTAAAACTTCTTATAAACTCGCTAAAAAATCATTGATTTGACTCTTGGTCTTGCGGTCGCGATTGACATAGCGACCAATCTCTCGTCCATCTTCCACAACAACCAGACTAGGTATCCCATAAACATCCCATTTTTGGGCCACAGCCATATACTGATCCCGATCCACCTCGACAAAGGTAAAGTCAGGATTTTCAGCTTCTATCTCTGGCATAAAAGGCTTGATGAAGCGACAATCTCCACACCAATCTGCTGTGAAAAAGAAGACAGTCTTCCCCTTATGATCCACATAAGAAGCCAGCTCCTCCATACTTTGCGGCCGAATCATCACTCTTCCTCGTAGGTCAGCTGACCATTCTCATAGACGAAGGTGAAATGGCGGTCGTCTTCTAGGACAACCCCTCCAACTGTGCGGCTGTCAGTTGATTCATAAAGTTCCACATAGACCGTTGCAATCGGTCCTCGGCTGGCAAAAAATTCCCGCACGACCTGAACAATTTCTTCTCTATTACGCAGTCTTTTCTGCTCCTGCACAAGCTTGGCAGCTCCAAAGACCACGGCTCCCGCTCCCAAGAGAGCGGTTGTCGTTAAAATGATTTTTTTAGCTTTCATGTAGAATATTTTAACACAAAAGCGCAGAGGCGACAAACAATATTACAGATTTCTCAGCTTCTTTTAGTTCATCCTGTTCTTCCCTCTAAAAAAGTGATAAAATAGAATCAGAAAGAAGGTAAACTTATGTCTGATTTATTTTCAAAAATCAAGGAAGTGACTGAGCTCTCAGCAATCTCCGGTCACGAGGCACCTGTCCGCAGCTATCTGCGCGAAAAAATCACTCCTCACGTTGATGAGGTCGTTACCGACGGTCTAG
This sequence comes from Streptococcus cristatus, assembly GCF_003943465.1. GTDB lineage: Bacteria > Bacillota > Bacilli > Lactobacillales > Streptococcaceae > Streptococcus > Streptococcus cristatus_C. The sequence goes on from NZ_RJPR01000005.1 coordinate 62,765, forward strand.
GCGGCATCTTCGGGGTTCGGCATTCTCAAGCAGAAAATGCTCCCCGCGTTCTGGTTGCGGCTCACATGGACGAGGTTGGCTTCATGGTCAGCGAGATCAAGCCCGACGGGACTTTCCGTGTAGTAGAAATCGGTGGCTGGAATCCGCTAGTCGTGAGCAGCCAACGCTTCAAACTCTTTACCCGCGAAGGCCGAGAAATCCCTGTCATCTCAGGCTCTGTCCCTCCTCATCTGACACGTGGTTCTGGCGGACCAGTTATACCACAGGTTGCGGACATTGTCTTTGACGGCGGCTTTGCAGATAAGGCAGAAGCTGAAAGCTACGGCATCCGTCCAGGAGACACGATCGTGCCAGACAGTTCTGCCATTCTCACAGCTAACGGTAAAAATGTCATCTCTAAAGCCTGGGACAACCGCTACGGCGTCCTTATGGTCAGCGAATTGGCTCAAGCCTTGTCTGGTCAAGCACTAGGAAACCAACTCTATGTCGGCGCCAATGTTCAAGAAGAGGTTGGCCTGCGTGGTGCCCATGCTTCAACGACAAAATTTGCTCCTGAGGTCTTCCTGGCTGTGGACTGCTCCCCAGCGGGCGACATCTACGGCGGTCAAGGAGCCATTGGCGACGGAACGTTGATTCGCTTCTTTGATCCTGGTCATCTCATGCTGCCAGCTATGAAGGACTTCCTCTTGACAACCGCAGAAGAAGCTGGCATCAAGTATCAATACTACTGCGGCAAGGGCGGAACGGATGCTGGTGCTGCCCATCTCCAAAGCGGTGGCGTACCATCTACCACCATTGGTGTCTGCGCCCGCTACATTCATTCTCATCAAACCCTCTATGCCATGGACGATTTCCTGCAGGCCCAAGCCTTCCTGCAAGCGCTGGTCAAAAAGCTGGATCGCTCAACCGTGGACACGATTACCAACTACTAATTTCGAGAAGCAGCCCGTTCTTCATTCGGGCTGCTATCTATTTTATCTAATATAATCTCTTTTAATTTTCCAATTTGAAGAAAATTTTGTTATAATGCTTAGCAGAGGTGAAACTATACATGAAAAAAATTGCTTTTGATTCAGAAAAATACTTAAACCTGCAGCGCGACCATATCTTGGAGCGCATTAATCAATTTGAGGGCAAATTGTACATGGAATTCGGCGGTAAAATGCTGGAAGACTTCCATGCTGCCCGTGTCTTGCCAGGTTATGAGCCGGACAATAAAATTAGACTGCTCAAAGAGCTCAAGGACCAAGTGGAGATTGTCATTGCTATCAATGCCAACAATATTGAGCACTCTAAAGCACGTGGGGACTTGGGTATTTCCTATGACCAAGAAGTTCTGCGCCTAATCGATACCTTTAATGAGCTGGATATTTATGTGGGCTCAGTGGTCATTACTCAGTATTCTGGCCAGCCAGCAGCTGATCTCTTCCGCGCTCAGCTAGAAAAGAACGGAATTGACTCCTACATCCACTATCCAATCAAGGGCTATCCTACTGATATGGACCACATCATCTCACCTGAGGGAATGGGCAAGAACGACTATATTAAGACCAGTCGAAATCTGGTCGTAGTGACTGCGCCTGGTCCTGGTTCTGGTAAATTAGCTACTTGCTTGTCCAATATGTACCACGACCAAATCAATGGCATCAAATCAGGCTACGCTAAATTTGAAACCTTCCCAGTTTGGAATCTGCCCCTGCACCATCCGGTCAATCTAGCTTATGAGGCAGCGACGGCAGACCTGGACGATGTCAACATGATTGACCCTTTCCACCTGCAAACCTACGGCGAAACCACTGTCAACTACAACCGTGATATCGAAATTTTCCCAGTCCTCAAGCGTATGCTGGAGCGCATCCTAGGCAAATCACCTTATGCTTCTCCAACAGACATGGGCGTCAACATGGTCGGCTTTGCCATTGTAGATAATGATGCGGCTATCGAGGCCTCTCAGCAGGAAATCATCCGCCGCTACTACCAGACGATTCTAGACTTCAAGGCAGAGCGCGTTTCTGAATCTGCTATCAAGAAAATCCAACTCTTGATGAATGACTTGGGCATCACACCGCTGGACCGTAAGGTAACCGTCGCTGCGCGTGCCAAGGCTGAAAGCACTGGCGAACCAGCTCTAGCTCTGGAATTGCCAAATGGCGAAATCGTAACCGGTAAGACCTCTGAGCTCTTTGGCCCTACGGCTGCTGTATTGATTAATGCCATTAAGAAGTTAGCCAATATTGCTAAAGAAACCAAGCTGATTGAGCCTGAGTACGTTAAACCAATCCAAGGCCTGAAAATTAATCATTTGGGCAGCCGTAATCCGCGCCTTCACTCAAATGAAATCTTGATGGCTCTGGCAATCACAGCCATGGAAAATCAAGACGCTGCACAAGCCATGCAAGAGCTTGGAAATCTCAAGGGCAGCGAAGCTCATTCAACCGTAATGCTGACAGATGAAGACAAAAATGTCCTGCGCAAACTAGGCATCCATGTAACCATGGATCCTGTTCATCAGTATGATCGACTTTATAGAAAATAAAAACAAGCTCTGTTAAAAGCTTGTTGAGAAAGCTGGCTCTGCCAGCTTTTTTTCTTAATAACGCTTGGACAGGAGAAAACGCAAGAGATAGTAAAGGGCCAAAACCAGGATAATAGTCAAGGTCAGAAACTGATTGAGATTTAAAACGATAGGAAAAATCATAGACAGAAGGCTTAGCCCTGCTACCAGCAGCAAAAGGATATCAAAGAGCAGAGTGCGAGTCTTTTCGTCAATCATCCGATTGCGCTCATCCGTCACCTGAATGTAGAGCCTATTAAAAGCTTCCTCCCGTTTCAAGGCAAGGTTATAACGTAGAACCATCAAGGAAAGCCCCAGAAGCAGACCAACCATAATGCCTTCCTGTAAATCATCCAGAGAATGAATGTAGCTCCATCCCAACCCCAGCCAGAGGACTAGGATTAGGATGCGGCCTATGATAACCTTCCTTTGAAGTTTTTTCCGAAATTCTTGTTTAGTTATTATTTCCATGTCAGTCTCCTATTTTTCATACGCTTGGGAAATTTCAACATCGCCACAATCAAGAACATTCCCACAAAAAGCAGGATTTCCTTAGGTATAAAATTGGCTTGCAAATGGAGGTAAGACAAGCCAACAACCACCAAAATAGCCAATATCCATTTACACAAATAAGTCCATTTCATGATTCATCCTCCTCAAAGAGAAACACTTCTTCAATCCTTAAATTGAAAAAGGATGCAATTTTATGAGCCAAAAGGAGCGAAGCATTGTAGCGGCCTTTTTCCAAAGAAATAATCGTTTGTCTCGTGACCTCTAGCTTCTCAGCCAGCTCCTCCTGGCTGAGCTTTTTTCTTTTTCGCAATTCTTGAATTCGATTTTCCAAGGCTTCCCCCTTTTTATGATGTAAAACGACCTTTACTTTTTAAATAGAGTATAGTCTCCTTTACATATTTTGTCAAGAAGAAAGCGGCAAAAAAAGGGCTGGGACAAAAGTCCTAGCCTCTCAATTGTCTTTGGATCGTCGAGCAAGACGCAGTGGTTGAGTGGGCTCTATTACGCTGATTTCATCAGCTTTTACAGCCCTACTCAACTGTGCGGAGGTGGGACGACGAAATCGAATTCTAACGAATTACCGATTTCTGTCCCACTCTCTTTTATCATCTTTATTGACTTCCTTTGTTATTTGCTTTTTAAAGCCACAGTCAACTCGACACAAGCTCCTCCTTGGTCTGGATTGAGCAGGGTCAGACGACCACCGTGCAAGAGAGCGACCTGCTTAGAAAAGGCTAAGCCGATTCCATGATGGGGATTAGCTGAATTGCGGCTTTGGTCACTCTGGTAAAAGAGCTGTTCTGCTCCCAGCAACATCTCCTCTGAAAATACAGGGCCATTGTTCCAGATAGCAAAAACCAACTGGTCCTGCTGCACTGATACCGTTAGCTTGACTTCCTTTTGATTCTGGTCTGCATGTTCAAGCGCATTCAGTAAAATATTGAGCAAAGCTCGCTTGAGATAATCCAAATGAATGGACAAAATCAGACTAAGATCACAATCTTCTTGGAGAGAAAAACGATAGCTTTCCTGTTTGCTGAACAGTGCCCAGTCGTCCCGTAGATCAGCCAAAAAATCCTCCAAGGAAAGCTGACTGAACTGATTAGCATCAATCTGAAAAGTCTTAGCATAATCAATCAAAGAGCCACAATACTCTTCCATCTTGTGACTAGCCTGCAAAATCTCAGCAGCATAGTCTGCCTGTGGATAACCCAACTGTGCCAATTCCAAGAGCTCAGCATTCCCCTTAATCACAGTTAGGGGCGTCTTCAAATCGTGCGATGTCGCTGATAGCTGTAAAATCAACTCCTGATTATGCTGCTGCTCTCTTTCTAGAAGACGAGCATTTTCTTGGTGGCTGCTCCGTAAATCCCTATAGACTTCTAGCATTTCCTCAATCCGAAAAAGCTGGCTTTGATTTTCTTCTAAAAGCTTCTCGCTCTTTAGCATTTTTATTTCCCTGTCGATTTTTCGGAGCAATTTCAAAATATGATAAAAAGTAATCAGCAGCAAGCTCCCTGCCCAAAAGAACAAGATGAAAAGGGCATAATCGCTGCCTTGCGTAAATTCATAGCCTATAAGAACAAAAATCAAAACATGGAAAAAGACGATTTTTAAACTGGTTGTCCAGACTAGGCTTTTGAAATTACGGGTTCTAATTGCCATCTATAGCCTACTCCTCTCACTGTTGCGATTGCTTGCAGCCCTTCTTGTTTGCATTTTTGACGAATCTGATACACGTATTCTGAGATGGAGCGAAGCTGTGTTTCTGAGCTTTCTGGGTAGAGTAAGGTATGCAGGCGTTCAGCTGAGAAGGTCTGCTTGGGATTGCTAGCTAGTAAATGCAGCAACTTAAACTCTCGCTCTGAAAATTTCAAGACTTTACCAAAACAGGCAACTTCATAGCGCTCTGGATAAAATTGACAAGAAGCAATCTCAGAATAGCGCTCCTCCCGTCTTTCCTCCCGCCGAAGATGAGCCCTAACACGCGCCAGCAATTCTTTGGTCCCAAAAGGTTTGACAATATAGTCATCCGCTCCGCGAAAGAGCCCTTCCACCTTGTCCGCCTCCAATTCCTTAGCAGTCAAAAAGATGATTGGGCACGAAAGATGAGGACGAATGTAGGAACATAACTCAAAACCATTAACAGGCTCCATCATCACATCCAGCAGAATCAAATCATATCCGACAAAATGCGTCAGCTCCAGCTCTTCTATCCGATCAAGCGTCGTTACATCATAAGCGTCGAGCTCTAGGACGTTTTTCACCAGCTTCAAAATGCTCTGGTCGTCATCAACCACTAAAATACGATACTGTCTCATGATTTCCATTATAGCATACCTCTAGCGAACATCTCGTTTCAAGGTTAAGAATATAGCAGAACCCCAAACCAAAGCTAACCATAACAGCTGTATTCCCAGCCCTGATAGATCTATTGAATGCTGAAGCCTTTCATACTCAAAAAGATTGAGCGTAGCCAGATCAGGCAAATACTTTGCTTCCTTGATGAAAGTTGCCAATAAACGGCTGAGACCAATCAAGAGAGGAAAGAGCACCGACACCGGCACAACCCAAGATTGAAATAGCAAAGCGAGGCCGGCAGTTAAAAAAGCCAGAAAAAGATTGCTGAGAAGACCAAAAGAGCTGTAATAGAGGAATTCCCCCAGTAAGGACCAGCTAAAGTCTAGGTCAAATCGAGCCAGCATAACAAAGAAACAGCTACTTATAATGACACTATAGAGAACCAAGAGCAGCAAGAACAGAAAAAGGATTTTCCCAGACAACCAAGCCTTTCTATTTGATACAGTTAGAAAATTCGTTCGCATCCCAGACTTGACAAACTCTTGGGCAAAATAGAGCGAAGTAAAGATGACGATGACAGGCTGCGCCAGATAGAGGGCATGCAAAGCCTCGCTCAGAGCCTTTGTCTGTCCAACTGCTGTTTGACTGTAGTCAAGATTCATCAGAAAAAATGGAACGATTACCAGAGCCACCAAGGCTGCACCAAGAGCGAGATAGTAAGAACGGAACTTAATCCATTCGCTTCTAAGTAGAGCTTTTATCATCAGTATCGCCCTCCTAAATCCGTCTTCAAAAAGCGCAGAGAGGTCATACCGCCGATGACTAGTAACCATGCACCAAGTATCAACAGCCCTTGCAAGGGATTGTTGGCATATTGGGAAGTTGGCGTTGCAGCAAACAACTCTCCTGCTGGCTGTGGCAGATAAGCTCCCCAACTCGTGTGAGCTGCCAGGTAGTTTCCCAGATTATAGATCTGGGGTACGAGAAAAAGCAGAGGAACCAGCATGGTCCGAGCCAATAAACCTAACAAAAATGAAAGGATTCCCAATAGGGTTAGAGATAAGGTTTTCCACAAAATCAAACTCCAAGCTGCCTGATTGAGCAGAATCGGATCAAGCCCTTCCTTTCCTAAAGCCAGGTGCATGACCATATAACTAAAGTAAATTGATAAAAAGCTACTGGCAAGAGAAAAGCAAGCAAAGGTCATGAGTTTCCCCACAAGCAACTTCAGGCGGTTATTACAGGTCAAAAGACTGGTTCTCAAGCTATGAGACTGAAATTCCATAGCTCCCAAAATTCCAGCTAAGATGACCAAAACCATGCCTGCCATAGAAGCCCCATTGAGGCCTAGATATTCCAGCGGGTCAATGGCTTCTGCGAGACCGGGAACCGTCTCAGGTGTGGCATCCAAGCCGACAGATAAATACTGTCGGCCCTCCAGCCAGGATACGGCAGGCACCAATAGCAGCATGAAGGCCATACTCACTCTGAAAGCCTTGGTTGAGCGAATTTTCAACCATTCTGAATGCAATAAAGACATCGTTTCTTTCATCTTAAACCTCCTCTGTCAAATCAAAGAAGAGATCTTCTAGACTGTCTGAATCTTGCAACACCTCTTCCAATTGTCCCTGCTCAATAATGCGCCCATGATGAATCAAGACTACATCATCTGTCACCATTTGCACCTCTGATAGGATATGGGAAGATAGAAGTACCGTTTTTCCTAAGTCAGCCTGCTGACGGATGAACTTTCTAAACCACTTGATCCCACTTGGATCCAGTCCATTGGTCGGCTCATCTAATATAAGAAACTGAGGATCACCCAGCAAAGCTGCTGCCAGACCCAGCCGCTGACCTTCCCCCAGAGACAGGCTTGATAAGAGGTCCTTCCTCTTATGAACGATTCCAGTCATCTCTAAAACCTCATCGATCCGAGACTTGGGAATAGCATTACTCGCCGCAATAATCCGCAGGTGGTCATAGACCTTTCGATTTGGCAGACCGCCAATGCCATCAAAGGCTGCGCCTACCGTTCTGAGCGGATAGGTCATTGACTGATAGGTTTGCCCATCAAAAGTTGCAGTCCCTGCTGTCGCCCGATCAAGCCCCAAGAGAATCCTCAAGGTCGAACTTTTACCAGCACCATTCGGGCCTAGAAAAGCTGTAATCCGCCCGCTTCTAGCTGTAAAAGAAATATCTTTTAAAATCTGCTTACTGCCATGTTTTTTGCAGACTCCTTCTATTTTCACTACATGTTCCATACTGAACTCCTTTTGTTTTTTCTTTAGTATACAGGGGCAAGTTCAGAGAAAGTTCAGACAATAAAAAAACTTGCCTTGCGACAAGTTTCTTTTCTATAATTCCAGTTTTCTCAACATGAATTTCTTTTCTTGACTTACTCACTTAGTTCACCTCTTTTACCATTATAGTAATTTTTTAATTCATCATAGGAGTGAATCTCATGTTCTTGACCATCTACAGAATAGTCAGCTTTGATTTTTACTCCAGACAAAGTTTCCTCTCCCTTAGGCGCAAACCAATGAAGGAGTGTATCGAAGATCTCGGCATTCCCCATTCGATCATAACGCATGGATAACTTTTCATCTCCCTTAATTATCCCCTTCTCTATATTAGGGAATATACTGAATAGGTTGATGTTAGAATCAGGCTTTACATTACCAGAGTTAGTAATACTTCTATAATCAGTTGCATAGTAATAACCTATGTCAGAAATACGATCACTTAAATTTGTCATGGAAAGTGAAATAAGATCTAATTCTTTTGTGCTAGGAATTTTATCTGAATCAGTCGGACTATAATAGTCTTCCTTTCCTAGATTATAGTAAAGTTTTTCCGCTTCGGAGATAGGTTTTCCAGCTTCTAACACCTCAATATAAATAGTATCTTTATAGGCTGGTCCTCCAAATGTAGGAAGCCCAATACGTATAACATCATTTTTTTTATTCTTTTTTCGAACCTTTTCTAACACATTGACCGTAGAGCTTTTTTGAGTATCTAAATCATAGTAAGAAAAACTAATAAATTCTATATTTGTGCTCTTAGAATCTTTCAATTTTCTTTCCTTGTAGCTTCTGCCAAAAAGATACCGTCCTCCAACTAAAACTGTATCAGCACCAGAAAGAATGTATTTCTTTTCATCCCCTAGCACTTTAATTTTATTTATATCCAATTCATTTACTGATTTAATAATTTTGGGTTCAGATTCTTTTTCTGAAGAGCTCTGATGAAAATAAACGACTCCAAGAACTATAAAAGAAATTGTTACAATCATCCCAATCCAATATCTATATCTCATCGTCTCATCCCCTTATATCAAAACGTTGTATTAGATCCTACTAAATTTGAAAAGTACTTAGAATCCGTCGTTTGCCAATCTACATAAGAGAAACTTCCTGTCTTAGATAAACTCTGCAATCCGTCATATACAACCTGAAAACTAATTTCTTTCTTATTTTTATCACTTTTTTATCACTAATAATATGATTATAATTAACTTGAAATAATTCCTTTACATTAAAAAGTCTTACAACGAGTTCTTAGTTTATTTTTCGATCGCATCCCAGAGCTGGCGGATACTTTTTTTCTGCACGGGATCGACAAAGTGTGGGGCGATTTCCATCAGAGATTGCAAGACAAAAGCTCTTTCAGCCACATAAGGATGAGGAACAATCAAGTTTGGACTGTATACCTCCTCCTGTCCTATGTAAAGGATATCTAGATCAATCACACGCGGTCCCCATTTGATCTCCCGCACGCGCCCTAAATCCGCTTCGATAGCCAAGAGCGTCTGCATTAATTCCTCAGGATTGAGCCAGGTTTCAACTTCAACAACTTGATTGAGAAACGGATCCTGCTCAACGCCACCCCAAGGCTCTGTCTCGATACGGCTTGATGCTTGCAAAACTCTTATATTTTGTTCTGCCATTTTTTCCAAAGCCGCATCCAAATTGGCAGCTGGGTTGCCTTGATTGCTCCCCAGAGCGATAAAGGCTTTCCGCTTTTGACGCACTAGCTTGACTGAGCAGGTCTCTAAAGGCAGCGGCACCGGTGCCCAAGGCTTCTTGACTTCCAAGCTGACCTTCTGCACTAAAGGATGAGTCAGAAAAATCCGATCAATCAACTTGTAAGCCAGCGTCTCAATCAAGTCCTCCTTGCTTTCCTGACACCAGTGTGTCAAATCCTGAGCTAATTCTCCATAGTGGATAGAAGCTGTCAGGTCGCCTGTTTTGGCAGCCCGTGTCATATCATAGTCCAAAATCAAATCCAGCACAAAACGCTGGCCCAATTCCTTCTCCGCTCCAAACAGACCGTGATAGGCATACACTTCCAAATCCTTAATGCGCAGCTGATCCATTCTCTTATCCTTTCTGATTCAAGTTTCTGCATTTCATCCTTAATAAAACTATCTAGTTCTTGACATGCTCCATCACTGATAAAATCAATGTCCCATCAGTTTGTAAGCTTCATTTTTTAGGTCCTTATCCGTCGCTAAAACGCCACGCGCTGCTGTAGTAACCGTTGCAGTGCCAGGCTTTCTGACTCCTCGCATATTCATACACATATGCTCAGCTTCCACCCAGACCAGGGCCCCTTGAGCACCCAGATAGTCCATCAAGGCTTCAGCAATCTCTACGGTCAATCGCTCTTGAATCTGCGGTTTCTTGGCATAGACCTCTACCGTCCGGGCCAGCTTGGACAGGCCTGCTACCCGACCATTAGGCACATAGGCGATATGAACCTTCCCGTAAAATGGCAGAAAGTGGTGCTCACACATAGAATGAAAGAAAATATCCTTCTCCACTACCATATTATTGTCAATGATTTCAAAAGACTTGGCCAGATGCTCCTCAGCAGTCTCACCCAGCCCAGCAAAGATTTCCTGGTACATTTTAGCAATGCGCTGTGGCGTCTCCTGCAAGCCTTCGCGGCTTCCGTCTTCGCCAATCGCCTCAATAATCTGGGCAACAGCTACTTCAATTTTCTTCGTGTCCATATTCACTCCTAGATTCTTTTTCTTTGTCAATGATATAGGCCCTGACCTGAGCCAGGAAATAAAGGGAGCCCGTAATCAGCAAGAGCTCATCGGTCCCATGCTCAGCTTTCAAATAAGCCTCTAAAAATCCCTGCCAATCAGCATAGTCCAAGCCCTGCTCACAGGCCAGCGCCTCCATATTTTCTTTGGAAAAGCTCCGTGGATCTGCAAAATTGGTCAAAATTAGCTGACTCTTAGGCAACTGCTTGAGCTGACCCACCATTTCCTCCAGAGACTTGGTCTGGATACAGCTAAAAAGGATTTTCTTATCCAAGTCTGGATAATGTTGGCTCAAGGTCCTCGTCAACCTCTCCATAGCATGTGGATTGTGGGCGCCATCAAGCAAAATACGAGGCTGGTGCGAAATCTGCTCCATCCGCCCAGGCCAGCTTGTCGCCAATAAAGCTGCGCCAACTTGCTCTTTTGTTAACAGCGGTAGCTGTTTGCTCTGACAATAGAGGTCACAGAGCTCAATCGCCAAACCAGCGTTGTCTACCTGATGCTGCCCCAACAGAGGCGTCAGGTAAGGCTCCGCCTCCCGATAGGCATTGGAAAAGCTAAAATGTTCTCCTGAGTCAGTCCCGCCCAAGCTCTGAACTTGATAAGACTGCCCATAAACATAGTGAGGCGCTTGCTTTTGATGAGCCTTGTGTTCAATGACCGCCAGAGCTTCTGGCTCAATCCGTCCAGTCACCAAGGGCACATTTGGCTTGACAATCCCAGCCTTCTGCTCGGCAATCGCTGCCAGAGAATGCCCCAGCAGAGCCACATGATCTAAGCCAATAGTCGTAATAGCTGTCAGATCAGGTCGGCAGACATTGGTACTGTCCAAGAGGCCGCCCATGCCAACCTCCATAATGGCCACATCGACCCGCTCCTGAGCCAAATAATCATAGGCTAACGCCGTCATGATTTCAAACTCAGTCACTCCCTGCAAAACCTCATCGTTCGCTTGCTCCTCAAAAAGAGCTCGATAAGTCTCTAGAAGGCGCGACAAATCTTGATTGGGAATAGACCGACCATTGATGGCGATTTGTTCATTGTAGCTGATCAAATAGGGGGAAGTAAAGGTTCCTACACGCAGGCCTCGCATTTCCAAGAGTTGACGCAGGTGGGCAATGGTTGAGCCCTTCCCGTTGGTCCCCCCTATATGAATCACTGACAGCTGCAAATGAGGATTTCCCCGCAGCGCCAGCATCCGCTCCATCCGCTCCAAGCCAAAATTAGGACTATCCGTCCGATAGGCTTCCAGCCAGCTTAAATCTGGCAATTCTTCTTTTGTCATAGTCACTTATACTGCCGTAAATTTAGATCTTCCATTTTCTGAGCCAGTCGAATAGCATCGCCAATCTCGGCTGCCATCCGGTGGGCTCCCACATCATGCACTCGGACAGCCTCAACACCCTGACTAGCTGCAATGCTGGTCAAATGAGCTGAAGCTAGGTCTCTGTTTTGAAAACCTGTTTCCGTCTCTGGGTCAGTTTCAAAACCATTTTCTTCTAATATATTGACCAAAAATCGCTTGCGAGAGACTCCCAGAAAAATAGGAAAGCCTGCCTGATGAATGCTGTCCAGTTCCTGTAAGAGCAAGAGATTTTCCCGTTTGGTCAAGCCAAAACCAATCCCTGGATCCAGCATGATTTGCTCACGGTCCAGGCCAGCTTTCTCAGCTCTTGCCAGTGTCTTTTCAAAAAATGCCCACATGAGTGCCTCAATATCTAGCCGTTCAAAATCCGCTAATTCTGACTCGGTAAAAGCTGGCTCAAAGCCGAAAGTCGGAAAGATTTTCGAACTGGCATGTTGGGGTCGAGCCATGACTGGATTGAACATGGCGATAACTGGCGCTCCAGCCTTGGCAGCCACAGCTGCCATTCTCTCATCACCCAAGAGTCCTGTGATGTCATTGATGATATTAGCTCCAGCGGCCAAAGCTGCTTCTGCAACTGGTGCCTTCCAAGTATCTACAGAAATGAGGATATCAGTCTCTCGGCGAAGAGCCTCAATGACCGGTACCACACGACCTATCTCCGCTTCAATGTCCACAAAATGGCTGCCTGGACGAGTCGACTCGCCACCGATGTCTAGCAAATGAGCTCCTTGAGCTATCATCTTATGTGCCTGCTCCAAAGCCTTTTCCACCGTATCATATTTGCCCCCATCCGAAAAGGAATCTGGGGTAACATTAAGGATCCCACAAAGGGCTGTCTTGCCCTCTGGAGCAAGTTGTCTTAAATTCATCGTATTTCCTTTCCCCTTGCTACTACTGCCTTTCAACAAAAAAGGCACACCCATCTAGTGTACCGCAAAGCCAACAGCAGATGCAGCATCCAGTCCTATGAACTGCACTCGACTTCACAAGAAGACCTCATCTGCCCCTTGTTTCATTTACCATTTTACCACAATTCCGCTATTTAAGAAAACACTTTTTACAAACAGAAAGGCAAAAGGAGAATCAGAAGTAAATTCCGAAGAAGATGAGCCAGTAAGGACAATTCCAGAGATCCAACCCAAGCTTTTAAGAGCCGGACAAAAGCCATACCTAAACTTAGGTAAATTAGAAAACAAGATGATTCTCCGGGATTTCTCAGGAAAGCAAAGAGAGTGATTCCCAAGGCAATACACCAACTCTTTCTGTATTTCATCTGCCTGTTTTGCTTAGCCTGTGATGACATACCAAATAAATCCATGCCAAGCAATAGCAAGGAGGAGGCGGAAAAGCTGTTTGAGATAAGCTGCTGCAAAGGCGTTAGCTCAGAACTCGACTGCCCACAGAGGAAAACAAGACTCGCTGCGTTGCTTGCAATCATCAAAAAATAAAGGTAGCGCAAGTGTGGAAACCGCTTGGAAGCCCGTAGCTCTATCTNAAAATCCCGCCACTCACGAGAAAAATAAGAGGCATACCCTAAAAGAATGAACAAAAACAGAGAGATAAAAAGCAAGTTAGGCCTCGATAAAGCGAAACGATTGGTCATCGGATGAACCAAAAGCAGCAAGACCGATTGCATTAACATAGCTACTAATAAGATTTGGATAGATTTTTGAAATGTGAGCCTCATTTTTTACTCCTTAAAGCTAAGATACAATTCTCATTATAGAACAAAAGATTCGCTTTGCTAGCTCCATGTCCTCAAAAGTCACTTTTTATCCCTGAAATGTCAAAAAAGAGGTCAATCTGACCTCTTTATCCATGAATGATATCTAGTTAACTTTGTGAAATAATCATCACCAAAATAGCAATGGCATTCCGTAACATATGGGCTAAAATTCCCATTTCCAAACGCTTAGTCTGGTGAACCACCAAAGCTAGAACGCCCCCCATACCAGCATAAAGGACAAAACTACCGATGTTGGTCGGACCGTGGAAAAAACCAAAAAGGATAGAACCAACTATCAGACCAATCAACTCATGCTTTGGAAACAGCTTTTGGGGAATCAAACCACGGAAAATAATCTCTTCCAAAATTGGCGCTGAAAAAACAGCTCCCACAATAAGCAAAACAACGGGCGTACTCTGAAACAAGTTTTGCAAAGCAGTTTGATTGGCTGTCGTTCCTGAAAGTTGGCCCTCTAGAACCATAATAATCGCAGCAAAAATACTAACTCCGAAAGTTATCAGATAGGATAATACTAGCCAGATTACCGATTTTAAGTTAAAAAAACTAAAATCAAGGGTCAGTAAGCCTTCTTTTTTAGCCATTCGCAGGGCATAAAAAATGATCAGCAAATAAATCATCAGGACAAGCAAGGTGTATCCCATTGAAAAACTTTGATCTCGACCTTTGTAAAACTGGATCAGTACAAAAGGAACTTGAGTCTGTACGGCTAAAAACAAAGCCAGTAAACTATATTCCACTTTTTGCAAAAAAATTTTCATTTCTTCCTCCTTTTACTTAGTATATCGAATTTTTCCCTTCCTGTACAGCTAAGAGCCATATAAAATCAAAAAATGTGCCATCATGCTTACTAGGAAGCTCCTTCCCTAAGCTTTTGATTCAATCTGGCAGCAAAATAGAGCGCTAAAATTTCAATTTTTATTATATCTTCACCAATTCAGTGCACCTAGCAAAAAGAGGAGTTTGGGACAAAAAGATTTCAATTTTTAAAAATCTTAATTATTAAGCCCTTCAAATATATAATTAAATGCGAAAAGCGAACAAAGCAGAATTCTGATTACCAGAAAACTAGTTTTGTTCGCTTTTTATATTTGAGGTCGGACTTTTGTCCCAGACTCCTATCAATTGTCTTTGTATTGTCGAGCAAGACGCAGTGGTTGAGTGGGCTCTACTACGCTGATCTCATCAGCTTTTACAGCCCTACTCAACTGTGCGGAGGTGGGACGACGAAATCGAATTCTAACGAATTACCGATTTCTGTCCCACTCTCGATAGACTTTTATATTGTAAACTCAAGCAAGTTTTTATGATTCTACGCTTGTTTCAACTTCTTCAGTCTCTGCTGTTTCCACAACTTCGTCAATGATTTCAACTTCATTGATTGCTTGTGGTTCCAAGTTACGGTATCGAGCCATACCAGTACCAGCTGGGATAATCTTACCGATGATAACATTTTCCTTGAGTCCGAGCAGATGGTCTTTCTTACCACGGATAGCAGCATCTGTCAGGACACGAGTTGTTTCCTGGAAGGAAGCTGCAGACAGGAAGCTGTTTGTCTCAAGGGAAGCTTTGGTAATTCCCATGAGGACTGGACGAGCTGTCGCAGGCACACCGCCTGAGATAACCACATCACGGTTAGCATCTGTAAAGTCAGTGATATCCATGAGAGTTCCCATGAGGAGATCTGTATCACCTGGATCCATAACGCGCACCTTACGAATCATTTGACGAACCATTACCTCGATGTGTTTATCGCCGATTTCTACCCCTTGGCTACGGTAAACTTTTTGTACCTCAGCAAGCAGATAGGTTTCAACAGACAAGACATCGCGGACAGCCAGCAAGTGCTTAGGTTGGATAGAACCTTCAGTCAAGGCAGCACCGCGAGAAACTTGGTCGCCCACTTCCACCTTCATACGGGCTGTAAATGGCACCACATATTCACCTTCGCCAGTTGCACCTTTAACAAAGACTTTTTTAGTACGAGTAGACGCATCTTCTTCGATAGCAGTAACTTCACCCTTGACTTCTGTGATGACCGCTTCCCCTTTCGGATTGCGGGCTTCAAAGATTTCTTGGACACGAGGAAGACCTTGCGTGATATCGGTATTAGAGGCAACCCCACCCGTGTGGAAGGTACGCATTGTAAGCTGTGTACCAGGTTCCCCGATAGATTGGGCAGCGATGGTTCCGACTGCTTCACCAACTTCAACCGCATCGCCAGTCGCCAAGTTGATACCGTAACAATGACGGCAGACACCGTGGCGGGTGTTACATGTAAATACGGAACGGATAGTAACTTCTTCCACACCCGCATTGACAATCTCACGCGCCTTGTCTTCGGTGATCAATTCATTTGGGCCGATGATAACTGCGCCAGTTTCTGGATGTTTAACCGTCTTCTTAGTGTAACGACCATTGAGACGCTCTTCAAGAGACTCGATCATTTCCTTGCCTTCTGTGATAGAAGTGATGAGAAGTCCACGATCTGTACCACAGTCATCCTCACGGATAATCACATCTTGGGCAACGTCAACCAGACGACGAGTCAAGTAACCTGAGTCGGCTGTCTTGAGGGCCGTATCGGTCATACCTTTACGGGCACCGTGAGTAGAGAAGAACATTTCCAATACAGACAAACCTTCGCGGAAGTTTGAAAGGATTGGCAATTCCATGATACGTCCGTTCGGAGCAGCCATCAGACCACGCATACCGGCAAGCTGTGAGAAGTTCGAGATGTTACCACGGGCTCCAGAGTCCATCATCATAACGATTGGGTTCTTCGGATCTTGGTTGGCAACCAAGCGTTTTTCCAATTTTTCACGGGCAGCACGCCATTCAGCAGTAACTGCATTGTAGCGCTCGTCATCAGTAATCATACCGCGACGGAATTGCTTGGTAATTTGTTCTACACGCTTGTGAGACTCTTCAATGATCTCTGCCTTGTCTTCCACGACTGGAATGTCAGCAATACCCACTGTCAAACCAGCCAGCGTAGAATGGTGGTAACCTAGGTCTTTCAAGCGGTCGAGCAGGGCAGATGTTTCTGTAGTGCGGAAGCGTTTGAAGATTTCAGCGATGATATTTCCTAGATTTTTCTTCTTGAACGGAATATTCAACTCTAGGGCTTCAATGGCAGACTTGATGTCTTTACCAGGCTCCAAGAAGTATTTAGCTGGAACGCCTTCTGTCAAATTAGCATTCGTTGGCTCTTGCAGGTAAGGCAGCTCTTCTGGCATGATATCGTTGAAGAGAATCTTACCTACTGTGGTCATGAGGATCTTGTGTTTTTGATCTTCTGTCCAAGGTTTGTTGAGGCTATCTGTCGCGATACCTACACGAGTGTGCAAGTGGACATAGCCATTACGCAAGGCCATCACGGCTTCATCACGGTCTTTAAAGACCATACCTTCGCCTTCGCGACCTGCTTCTTCCATGGTCAGGTAGTAGTTACCCAAGACCATATCCTGAGATGGTGTTACAACCGGTTTTCCGTCTTTCGGATTCAAGATGTGCTCAGCAGCCAGCATGAGGATACGAGCTTCAGCCTGTGCTTCTTCAGACAATGGAACGTGAATGGCCATTTGGTCACCGTCAAAGTCGGCATTGTAGGCTTCACAGACCAGTGGGTGCAAGCGAAGAGCTTTACCGTCGATTAGAACTGGCTCAAAGGCTTGGATACCCAAACGGTGAAGGGTCGGTGCGCGGTTAAGGAGCACTGGGTGTTCTTTGATAACATCTTCCAAGACGTCCCAGATACGCTCATCGCCACGCTCTACCATGCGCTTAGCAGCTTTCACATTCTGTGCATAATCACGGGCAACAATTTCCCGCATGACAAACGGCTTGAAGAGCTCGATTGCCATCTCGCGTGGCACACCACATTGATACATTTTCAATGTCGGACCAACGGCGATAACGGAACGTCCTGAGAAGTCAACCCGTTTACCCAGCAAGTTTTGACGGAAGCGACCTTGTTTACCTTTGAGCATGTGGCTCAAAGACTTGAGTGGACGGCTACCTGGTCCTGTGATCGGACGACCACGGCGACCGTTGTCAATCAAAGCATCCACCGCTTCTTGCAGCATCCGCTTCTCATTTTGAACGATGATACCTGGTGCATTCAACTCAAGCAAACGAGACAAACGGTTGTTCCGGTTGATAACACGGCGGTAAAGGTCATTCAAGTCAGATGAGGCAAAGCGCCCACCATCCAGCTGCAACATTGGACGCAGATCTGGCGGAATGACTGGCAGAATGTTCAGAATCATCCATTCTGGCTTATTGCCAGAACGGTAGAAGGCATCCAAGACGTCCAAACGACGAATAGCCTTGATTCGTTTTTGACCAGAGGCTGTTTTCAATTCTTCCTTGAGAGCCGCAATTTCTGTTTCCAGATCCACTTGTTTCAACAAGTCTTGGATCGCTTCTGCTCCCATTTTAGCAACGAATGAACCAACACCATATTCACGGAGGCGCTCACGGTACTCGCGCTCTGTCATGATAGACTTGTGCTCCAGCGGTGTATCCTTAGGATCAATCACCACATAAGCCGCAAAATAAATGACTTCTTCCAGAGCGCGCGGGCTCATATCCAGAGTCAAGCCCATCCGGCTTGGGATTCCCTTGAAATACCAGATATGAGAAACGGGTGCTTTGAGCTCAATGTGACCCATACGCTCACGGCGAACCTTGGTCCGTGTTACTTCGACACCACAGCGGTCACAAATAATTCCTTTATAACGAATCCGTTTGTATTTACCGCAGGCACACTCCCAATCCTTGGTTGGCCCGAAGATCACCTCGTCAAAGAGGCCTTCACGTTCTGGCTTCAAGGTCCGGTAATTGATTGTCTCAGGCTTCTTCACTTCCCCGTAAGACCATGAACGGACCTTACTTGGAGAAGCTAGGGTGATTTGCATACTTTTAAATCGATTTACATCAACCACTATTTCTTACCTTTCTTATTTATCTAATCAGCGACGAATTATTTTTCTTCATTTCCTTCAGCATCAAAAGCTGCTTTAGCTTCTTGAGCCTGTTTTTGACGTGCTTTTTCCAGATCGTCCACATGGATCACATCTTCATCCATGTCTTCATCCAAGTCACGAAGTTCTACTTCTTGGTCATCTTCGTCAAGGACACGCATGTCAAGACCAAGAGATTGCAATTCTTTCACAAGAACTCGGAAGGATTCTGGCACACCTGGTTTTGGAATTGGTTTCCCTTTGGTAATCGCTTCATAAGCTTTCAAACGTCCGTTGATATCGTCAGACTTGTAAGTCAAGATTTCTTGAAGTACGTTTGACGCGCCGTAAGCCTCTAGGGCCCAAACTTCCATTTCCCCGAAACGTTGTCCACCAAACTGAGCTTTACCTCCGAGTGGCTGTTGGGTAACGGTTGAGTATGGACCAACTGAACGGGCGTGGAGCTTATCGTCAACCATGTGGTGAAGCTTGATCATGTACATGACACCGACAGAAACGCGGTTATCAAATGGCTCACCAGTACGTCCATCATAAAGAATTGTCTTAGCATCGCTATCCATACCAGCTTCACGAACTGTAGACCAGAGATCTTCTGAGCTTGCTCCGTCAAAGACTGGTGTCGCAATGTGGATGCCCAAGTTACGAGCTGCCATACCAAGGTGGAGTTCCATAACCTGACCGATATTCATACGTGATGGCACCCCAAGTGGATTCAACATGATATCGACTGGAGTTCCGTCTGGCAAGTATGGCATATCTTCCACAGGAACGATACGAGAGACAACCCCTTTGTTTCCGTGACGTCCGGCCATCTTATCTCCGACCTTGATCTTACGTTTTTGAGCGATGTAGACGCGAACCAGCATGTTAACACCTGATTGCAACTCATCACCGTTTGCACGAGTAAAGATCTTGACATCACGAACAACACCATCGGCACCGTGTGGTACACGAAGCGAGGTATCACGTACTTCACGAGACTTATCACCAAAGATAGCGTGCAAGAGGCGTTCTTCAGCTGAAAGATCTTTTTCACCCTTAGGGGTTACTTTACCTACAAGGATATCGCCTTCTTTAACTTCCGCACCGATACGGATAATCCCCATTTCGTCAAGGTCTTTAAGAGCATCTTCACCAACGTTTGGAATTTCACGAGTGATTTCTTCAGGCCCAAGCTTTGTATCACGTGTTTCTGATTCGTATTCTTCGAGGTGGACAGATGTATAGACATCGTCTTTGACCAGACGCTCACTCATGATAACCGCATCCTCGAAGTTGTAACCTTCCCATGTCATGTAGGCAACGATTGGGTTTTGTCCAAGCGCCATTTCTCCATTTTCCATAGAAGGTCCGTCTGCGATAAAGTCGCCTTTTTCAACGACATCGCCAACTTTTACAAGAGTGCGTTGGTTGTAGGCAGTTCCTGAGTTTGAACGACGGAATTTTTGGATGTGGTAAACATCCAATGAACCATCTTCACGACGAACTTCTACCTTATCCGCATCCGCATAGGTAACCTTACCATCATACTGAGCAATAACCGCCGCACCAGAATCGTGGGCTGCTTGGTATTCCATACCAGTACCGACATAAGGCGCTTTTGGATCGATCAAAGGCACAGCCTGACGTTGCATGTTGGCACCCATGAGGGCACGGTTGGAGTCGTCATTTTCCAAGAAAGGAATACATGCTGTCGCTACGGCAACTACCTGCTTAGGTGATACGTCCATGTAGTCTACTTGGTCTGAAGGGAATTCTTGGTTATTACCTTGGTGGCGTCCCATAACGATAGGCTCTGCAAAGCCACCTTTTTCATTCAGCTTAGAGTTGGCCTGCGCTACGATAAATTCATCTTCCTCATCAGCTGTCAGCCAAACAATTTCGTTGGTTACCACGCCAGCTTCACGATCTACCTTACGGTAAGGCGTTTGAATAAAGCCATATTTGTTAAGGTGTCCGTAAGAAGACAAGTTATTGATCAAACCGATGTTTGGTCCTTCAGGTGTTTCAATCGGACACATACGACCATAGTGAGTATAGTGCACGTCCCGCACTTCATAGCCAGCACGGTCACGTGTCAAACCGCCAGGTCCCAAGGCAGACAGGCGACGCTTGTGAGAGAGCTCAGACAGCGGATTGTGTTGGTCCATGAACTGTGACAACTGTGAAGAACCAAAGAATTCTTTAATGGCTGCAGTCACAGGACGGATGTTAATGATTTGCTGTGGAGTTAGTACTTCATTGTCTTGAACACTCATCCGTTCGCGAACATTACGCTCCATCCGAGAAAGTCCAAGACGGACTTGGTTAGCCAAAAGCTCACCAACAGCACGAATACGACGGTTCCCCAAGTGGTCAATATCATCCACCCGACCAATGCCTTCTGCCAAGTTAAGGAAATAGCTCATTTCAGCCAAGATATCAGCTGGTGTTACAGTACGAACCTTGTCAGATGGGTTCGCGTTACCAATAATGGTCACAACACGATCTGGATCGCTTGGTGCAACGACCTTGAACTTCTGCAATTCTACAGGCTCTGTCAAGACAGCTGAGTCGTTTGGAATATAAGTGATCTTGTTCAAACCATTGTCCAGTTGCTCTGCAATGCTGTCAATCACACTGCGAGTCATAACCGTACCAGCTTCGACAAGAATTTCACCTGTTTCAGCATCTACCAGATGTTCTGCCAATGTTTGATTGAGTAGGCGGTTCTTGATGTTGAGTTTCTTGTTAATCTTGTAACGACCAACAGCAGCCAAGTCATAGCGATGTGGATCAAAGAAACGAGCCACAAGCAAGCTACGTGAGCTTTCAGCCGTCTTAGGCTCACCTGGACGAAGACGCTCGTAGATTTCTTTCAGAGCTTCATCCGTACGAGAGTCCATTGGGTTCTTGTGAATATCTTTTTCGATGGTGTTGCGCACCAAGTCGCTGTCACCAAAGATGTCCAAGATCTCATCATCACCTGAGAAACCAAGCGCACGCACCAAAGTAGTAAATGGAATTTTACGCGTCCGGTCAATACGAGTATAGGCGATATCTTTTGAGTCTGTTTCTAGCTCCAACCAAGCTCCGCGGTTAGGAATAACAGTTGAACCGTAGCCAACTTTACCGTTTTTATCAACTTTATCGTTGAAGTAAACCCCTGGCGAACGCACCAACTGAGACACGATAATCCGCTCACCACCGTTGATGATGAAGGTTCCCATTTCAGTCATGATTGGGAAGTCACCAAAGAAGACTTCCTGTGTCTTGATTTCACCAGTTTCCTTGTTAATCAGGCGGAAAGTCACAAAGATTGGCGCTGAATAGCTAGCATCGTGGATACGAGCTTCTTCCAGCGTATATTTAGGCTCACGGATTTCATAGCCGACAAATTCCAGTTCCATGGTGTCGGTAAAGTTTGAAATAGGAAGCACATCCTCGAAGACTTCTTTCAAACCATGATCCAAGAAATCTTTAAACGAGTCTGTTTGAATTTCAATCAAGTTTGGTAAATCAAGAACTTCTTTAATTCTTGAAAAACTACGACGGGTCCGATGTTTCCCGTATTGAACGTCATGTCCTGCCAAGTTTCTAACTCCTTTTTTATAAAGTACAGAGGGAGGGAATCGGAGAAAATGAGATTTTCTGATTATTGAAATACTAACCATTTGCCTCTCATATCCTACTCTTCTTCACTCTTACCAAGGGGAGACCCCTTCTACGCCATTGACTCTCGTCAAAACAGCTACAATCAGTCCTTTTTGCTAAGTTTTTAGAATCTTTAAGTTTGCGTTACAAATCCTAGAATTCTGAAAAATAGACACAAAAAGAGCAGCTAAATCTGACTTATAAAAAGTTTGATTTAACTGCTGCAAGCCTTAATCGGACAATATTTCAATTAAAGCACACGACAAATTATTGATACTATTATACCATATTTATGTAAAAATTCAAGTAGTTTTATCTAATTTCCAGGACGCTTTCATCTTTAATCTTGAAATAGAAGCATGTTTATTTTAAGTCGCTCTCATCCACTTCCTCGTCGTCATGAACATGTTAACCCTGGATTTTGATGTATCCTTCATGTTTCCTATCCAATTCTTCCCAGAGTGGCTCATCAATAGCCTTCCGAATCTTTATTTATGATTCTTTTATTATATTTCCTATTTAGAAGCTAGCTGCTGTTTCATTTTTTCAAAGAACTGATTCAATTCTGTTTGAACCTGATGTAGTAACTCTTTTTCTTGAGTCTCATCTATTTCAATTTTTTTCCTAGTACCGTCTTTCTCTATAGAATCATAACTCGAATCAATTAAATTCAATTTTTTATCTAAGAAAAACGCTACATCTGTTTCTTTACCATCAATTGTAGTAGAAAAATGAACCAAAAGCTCACTGTCTTCCAAACTAGTCGGTGGGCGTACATCCAAGTTTAATTTCCCAGGTATTTTAAGTTCATTTATTCCCCATCGCCGAATCACCGGGTCATCCGGAATTCCATAGCCTGCATCTCGGATAATATCCTCGTTATTACCTGCGAGAATACTTGCCAGTAGTTCAATTTTATTGACAGAGGAAAAATCTGGTTCAGGTTTATCATCTGGCCAAAAGAGCAACCAAATGGCAAAAGCAGTTATTATCAAAAGTAGGATGCTTATTATTTTTTTACGTACCGACATTTTTATCTTCTCCTCGCTTCAAATAATCATAAAAATCTTCTTTTGATTTTTTATGCTCATCCGTATCTGGTTTCCATAAGAAATCCCATCTTTTCCCGTGCTTGATAAATTGTCCACCTGCTGTATATAGGCTACTTACAAGAGTTCTCCAAAGGCTAGAGTAGCCATTTAATAGTCACGCTCTTTAGGCAGTCGGTCTGTAACTTGATTGCTAATTCTAAGTTGTTGCCAATGTTCTACCTTACCTATCCACCACTTGAGCCTCAAATTTGGCCGGTTTATTGTCTACATTGGTGATGGTGATGGAGTAAGGTTTGTTGTTTGTCACATCAAAAACTTTTTCTCCTTTATAACTAACAACAATCCCATCTTCTGCTAAATATATATCTTTTTGATTATTAGGAAGCTCATTCTTATCTCCAGTACTGCCTATTTTAATAATTTTCTTTTCTCTTACTCCAAATAATATATCTCCAAACTTTTCGGACCAAACATTTGTACCTGATAATTTTATACTTCTATTATCTTTTTTATCTAAAATCAATTCCGAATTATATTCAAGCTGATCCGTATTTGGAGACACTCTTAATTCAACGCTTTGACCTGGTTGCAGAGTATATTTTCCATAATTTAAAACCGCATAAACATACCCTGCTGCAAACAAACCATAGAACAATCCAATGGCAATTCTTGACCGCCTGCTTTTAAAATAAAGCGAAAGTAAAAATAGAGAAGCAATAAAAATTACTGAAGTTATCATTTTTTATTTCCCTTATAGCCCCCATATCATATTAGGACTCTATCCATTCTGCAATATTTCATCTTCTTTCCGTTTTCTCCGCTGACCCGACCACCTGATACATAGCAACAATACTATCAGACGAAGAAGCAAATAGACCAAACGAAGGATTTTCATCTTTCCAAGAGCTGATAAGAAGTTTTTCCTTGCATGTCCCACTTCTTGACCTAACTGTTCAACCGTTTTGCCTGTTTCCTCTTTAATAACGGCTGCATTCTTTGAAATCAAATAATAATTTTGCTCTAAACTAGTAGTATAGGCTCTGGATATTGGTTCATCTAAGAAAAAATATACTCTATCAGCATACTTATCTTCAGACAGAGCATAGTATATTTCAACTTCACTATCCCATTTTCTAGGAAAACCAGTTATTCTAACATTTTCATAATCTAGATGCATAATTCCATTTAATACGTCACTAGTCCATTCTTCCGCATAGTGATAAAGAGTTGCCTTCTTATCTACCATTGGCCAAACCATAACATACCGACTATGCATGAATTCCTTGGTCAAGGCCGAGTTGCTAGCTAAACTAGTCGCACCAATCTCATATAAAGACCAAACAAGCACAATGAGCATCAAGAAAGCTTGAGTAGGTTTGTTTTTAAAATAGTTTTTCATTTTTTTAACATTTTACTCTCCGATAGAGGGATTGGGTTTGTCTAAATCCTTTTGGAAATGTTGGATAGCATTCATGAAATTTTCGAAGGTTGATGATTGTTCACTAGAATGAGAAGAAACGTATAATTTATAAGTTTCTTCTAATTTCTTCATTCCTTTCGTGTAATCTCCTTCTCCAATATTTTGAACAAATTCATAAGTTCTATAGCCAGATGTTCTCTCAACGCTGTCGTAGTATGAGTTTGTAACATCAACCAGGCTATCCCCATCCTTAATTTTGTGATAAACATTAACAGCATCTAAATCTGAACGATAGTCATCGTTACCAAGACTCGGCGGAAGTCCCATAGTACCTGCTACATCACCTTGCCATCCCGCTAAATCGTCTTCATTTTCAATAAAATGATTACCTGTATAATGTGCAGAAATAGTTGCAGCCATATGGGAATAGTCTATGGTTCCTCCAAATTGAGACAGTAACTCTCTAACTCTTGCTTTCTGCTTCTCGTCTAATTTATTATAATTTCCTTGACCATATGCTTTCTCAGAAGCTAAATTCAGTTTCCCTTTTATCTCATCATTTGTATCTCCCTCTTCAATCTTTTCCAATCCCGTAAAATTATGCTGATTCTGAATAGCTTTCTGAATCGTATCAATTTCATCATCTTTTAAGCCATATTTTTTCAAAACAGATTTCATTCTATAATTAATACCAACATTTATACCGTTTACCCCATTCGGGCTATATAATCCACCGACCACTTGCCAAGCTCCATAAGATTTATCACCATAAGAGTAAGATGCAACTATTTTAAAGAATTCTATATTTGCTTTCTTGGATCCATATTCCTTTTCTAGCTTTTGATATAAATTTAGTAATATCTCTGATTCAGTTCGACTAAATCCATACTGTTGTCTAATAGTTTGAATAAATTTCTCTTTTTTAGTTACTGGTATGTATGTCTCAATCTTCTGTCCCTTCATTTTAATAGCCCAGCTCATATCCACACCGTTCGCATAGTAGTTACCATCGCTATCGACGAGGTATGGGAAATTTACACAAATAGATTCCTAGTAATCACTAAAAAAGGAAACTCTGGAAATGAATAGTCTTCACGAAGTATAGAACTAAAAGAAAAAAGAGGTGTGTAAAATTGGTAACTTAAGTTTTACAAAGAAAAGAAGACAAGAATAAAGCTATCAAAGTGAAAAAATAATCATTTTTTCTTCATTTTACTTTTCTAGTTTCCTCTATTCACCTGTCACCTGCGCTTCAAATCTAATGTCTCTGTCTGAAACATTCGTTATTTTTATTTGTTTTGAGTTTGGAATCTCAAATTCCCAAGATTCTTTAGATTGAAGAACTACACCTTTTTCTGATAGATATATACTATTATTTGTATCGTTTTCTTTTATTTTTGTTGGGATATTACTTGACGATGAGTAGATTTCGCTAATTTCTTGCTTCAAAACATCATAGTTAGTCCCTAAAAGGTTTCCTTCTCCCTTCTGCCACCATGAGGTTTTCCCAGATAATTCTAATTTCCCATCAGAAATCTTATATAGATATAATTTGGGGGAGAATTCTTTTTGTTTTGATGTCGGAACTTTTAAAACTATAGAATCACCTGGTTTCAATGTATAATTCGTATTTTTGAAGTACAAATAAATACAACATATAAATATGATTGTTACAACAGCCACCACTCCTGAACATCCTAGATTCCATTTATTAAGTTGTTTTCTCTTGTTGATCACTTATTATTCTCCTTGTATGAATCTATACCATCTTGGATTGCAGAAGCATCTCCTTCATTATCACCAAAATTCCCATTTGATTTATTTTTGAAAAATTTAACAACATCTTTATCTGAGGCCAATTGAGCTAAACCTGCATAATTTTTGATCTGCTCATCTTCCATTCCTAAATATCCTTTTGCTACATATCCAAACAGATAGTTCCCTAAATAATCATCTCTTAAGTTACCTTCCCACTTACGTGACCAAAGTGAAAATTCAAGTTCATCATTATAATTTCTACTCTTTAAGTCTAAAGGTTTTCCAGTATTTACCAAATTTACAAAATCAGTAAGGTCAATACCAACCTGTGTCAAATCTGCTGAATTTATCATTATATCATCTCCAGGACTTTTCCATACTTTTCTACCTTCGTTAATTAGATAGTTTCTTTGTTTCATGTCTCCTTCATGAATAGATAAAATATCATCAGCTAGATTATTAGATACTTCCTTTATATCTATCCCTGATTTTTTTAATTCTCCATTAAGATTATACTCAATAGTATCTTTTATCTTGCTATCAACATCCTTCCAATCTTTATCTTTTGTTAACTCCTTTCTCTTCCTCCAGTATTCTTCAAAAGCTTCTCTATTATTATAAAACAGATAATCCTCATAAGCTTTAACGATCAGATCTGCTTTTTCGGTAGAAATTTTATCACTCTTTTTGATTTTCTCAACCTTTTCCTGTAGTTTCTCTAGATTAGCTCTATTAGCAGCTTCTGTCGCCAGCTTGTTGGTGACACTTTCTGGTAACTGAACTTTTGGATAACGTCGAGCATAAGATTCTAGGGTTTCAAATTCCTTATCGCTCAGCTCTTTGCCCTTTTCCAACTTGTCTAAAATACTTTGATACTCTTTATGCAAGTCTTTGGTTTTCTTAGAAGAATCATATTTTATGCTCTCAATCTTCTGCTCTTTCATCTTCTTGACCCAACTCATGTCCACACCGTCCGCATAGTAGTTGCCATCACTATCGACAATGATTTCACTTAGTTGTGTGGCTCCTTGAATAGCTAGACGAAGAACTTCTAGACTATCGCTGAAATACTGGGAAACTTGTGATACAAAAAATTCTAGTTTTTCAATCTTGTCATCCAAATCCTGAATACCTGACTCGATTTGAGATTTGGTATTGTAGAGGATGGTCTTCTCAGAGAAAGCTTTCCCCCAATTAAGTGTAAAGAGTTCTTTGATTTAGCCAGTTCTCCCTCGCTTGAATCTGAGCTTCTACGATAGCTAACTGCTCTTCCCTCAATTTTTTCAGTTCCTTGAGCTGGTCCAGGTCCAAATCACCATATCCTGAGACCTGAGCATCTGCATTTTTGTAGGAGGTCAACTCTAGTTGGATATCATCTATCGCTGCTTGGAGCTTTTTGATGCTGGGGATGATAATCTCTGTAAAGAGACCTTTACCAGCTGTGTAGGCTGCTCCTGTCAGCTCACCTGAGTCTAATATAACAAACTATCCATACAAAGTCTGATACATATTTTCCATGAAAGCATCAATCTCTTTTTGAACAATGTTTAATATGCGCTCTTCTTCGGCTTGGGGGATAGTCACTCCCTCATTTATTTTTTGATTACTAATGTCAGAATAGTAACTACGTTTTATGGTTAGCTGATTATCTAAAATATAGTGGACATCTATTTTTTCCTCTTTTACTGTTGTTTCAAATAAAACAGTGACTTCATTCCTTCCAGGATTTGAGATTTTCAAATCGATGTCTCCTTTTATCTCTATGGAGTCAATTCCTCCATCCAATCGAATAGCTCCGTCAGAAGGAATAGTATAACCTGCCTTGCGGATGTCAGACGCATATTTTTCTGATGATGTCAAACGATGAAGAACTTCAATTCTTTCATTTTTTTCAAAAGCTTCTTTTAAAGCACTAGATTGTTGGAAATGATTGTAAGTAAAATATAAAGGAATCGCTAATAGGAACAAGGACAATACAATCAACCACTTAAACTGTTTTACTTTATCTGACATTCGCCTTTCCTCTATCAACACTCTCTTTCAAATAGGTGGGATTATAAATTCTCACTCATCTTCATCATCATCATAAACTGGTTCACCATAGATTTTTATGTATTCTTCATTCCTGCGGTCGTCTTCTTCCCAAACCGGGTCTCTTACATCGTCCATAAACGGAATTTCTTCCAAACTCAGCTCATTAGCCTCTTCATAACTCATCGAAAGGATATCCTCATGCCGTTTTTTAAATTCCTCCACACTTAACCAGCTCTCTTTATCATCTTCGCTAATCTGACCATCAATAGCAGTCGCAATTTCAATGGCCATAATATACATAGCTCGTTTATCAACAGTGAGAAGGTCAAAGTGGGTAGAAGCTAAACGTAGACAGTCTCCTTTTTCTCGATAGTCTGTTGCTGGATTGTCTTCAAAATCTAATTCAAGATTTTCATATACATGACTCCCAAATTTATTGATAATCCCTTCTTTCAACTGAACATTATTCCATCTATTATCATGCATCCACTTATTCAATTTCAAGTGAATAGTTGGGTCTGTTTTAAATGGACGAGTATTCCCAAAATAAGAAATATCTACTGTCTTCCCATCTTTAGTATCAAACCACATTCTCTTCGCTAGTTCTAAATAATCAAACGGAATTTCTTTGGTGTAATCACCTTTAATATATAATTTCATATTTTACTCCTACGTTCTCAAGAATTCAGCAGCTCTCAAGATAAATCTAACTAATTGATTTTTCTCATAATTTGACAATTTTTTCAATTTGGATATTGAATCAAGCCAATTTCTAGCGCTTTGAGCATCCGTTATTTGGGTATAAGGAATATCCTCATTCAATGTATATCCAGCTTTCCCACTTCCAGATTGAACCTGAATTTTACCACTGTTTGGTTCTGCATCCACACGAATATTCCCTTTTCTACTTCCAATCTTTCCTTCAACAGTCCCAAAAGTCTTACTCGTCGGTTTATTTGCCTGCCAGCTATCGTAGTTGCTAGAATAATCAACTTGAATTTCGCCATTTTGTAAGGCTGTCTTTGTGATAGCTGATAAGCTAGTTACTGCTCCACTAGCTATCAGTACATTCCCATATGGTACCCCTGATACAGATGCTGCCGTACCAACTACAAGACTTGCTCCCATGGTTGATGGACTAGCCATGATACTCAATGTTTCGAGAGCACCACTTGCAAAATAAACTCCCAATCCAGAGAATATTTGAGCTACTCCACTCCAAAATTCGGCTGAATTTGCTTCAAAG
This sequence comes from Streptococcus cristatus, assembly GCF_003943465.1. Taxonomy (GTDB): domain Bacteria; phylum Bacillota; class Bacilli; order Lactobacillales; family Streptococcaceae; genus Streptococcus; species Streptococcus cristatus_C. The sequence continues at coordinate 92,430 of NZ_RJPR01000005.1, forward strand.
TCTTGTGCTTTTAGTTCATCAAACTTTTTGTTAACCAAATGAGTATAGTCAGCATCGTATTTCCCATTTTTGAAACGACATAGCCTTGTTCCAAGGGATGAATGTCAATGATATTCCCTGTTTCATCAAACTTAAGAGTGTGATTGTAGTCGTCAATTATTTTGTCCCATTCGGACTTGTCGTGACCTTTCAAGCGCTTCTTTAACTCGGCACGATAGTAGGCATCGCCATCGTCCGATAGCATCATATCCCTAGAAGCTTTATTGAAGTTCAGAACCCCTGCGAATTTCAATCCCTCCTTAAAAGAGAGTATATTTTCCAACCCAAAAGAAAGCAGACCAAGGCTATCGAATAGTACAAAATTTTCTGAAGCAAATGATTTAAAACTATCTTTCTCATCTGATTCACAACTGTATATAACTGATTCATCGCATTGTCCGAGCGTTGTTCCCAAACAATTACTGAAGTTCCCGTCCTACTTTCGATAATCGTATTATTATCGGCTACCAATTTCCAGTATTCTCCAGCATAACTAAGTTGCTTTTCCTCATGAATCCAACTAATTTCAACACGCTTGTTTCCCTGTAATCTATTGTTATAACTGAATAATACCTCACCATCCTTAGATGAAATCTTACTTTCAATTTGATTATCGTTATCAATAACATAAATAATTCCTATGTTTTGACCGTTCTCTTTCGATTTTTCTAAGTGAATATGTCTATCAATATCATTCCAATACGTTTCATATTTATCTTGAATCAATTCAATCACACTGCTTTTAACTTCCATATTAGAAAATGAATAATATTGATAGATTGGCTTAACGATGAACAATACAATGTAAAAAAGAAAAAATAGGAAAAAAAGGATATACTTACTTTTATTTCTCATTTACTTCTCCAAAGTGACTTCTTTTTTTACAAAATGTTCTTAAGAACTCTGTCATGGCAACCTGCCTTTATAAAACTATTGCCTCGCCGTTCCGTTTGTTATTCGGTTCTCCATATATCCTTAACTGTCACTTCTCCCCAATTATCTAGGCTAAAACGACTGGCATATATGGAAGTCCAGTCTGCCAAGACTTTGTGACGGAGTATTTCATCTGCTTCCCTGCGAATCTCATCGGCAGTCTTTCCATGCTCCGCTAGAAAGGCTTCTACTTGAGACTGATGATAATATCTCACGCTTTTCTCATCGTGATACCACATAAATCGTTCTAATTGCTGATTGTTTACATCGTACAGGTAATCTACATTTATGGTTGTCTCTGTATCTGGCAGTCTCATACGCATCTCTATCCCAACTTTCGTCATCTCCTGAAATCCAAAATAAAAATAATAACCTAGAGATTGAATAGTATTTGGTAAATCTACACTTTTATAATCAATAGAATGAATAGAAATTTCTTGAGAATCGTTGTCCACAAATTTTAAACTTTTTAACTTATAAAAAGCTCGTCCTTTCCAGAGAAATGTATAATTGTGATAATCACTTTCTTCGTAGTATATTTCATCAAAAATATTATGAACTCTCTGATATTTATAGTACTGAAAACCAGAGAAAGATAATAATAGAACTATTAGCAACGAAAAAATTACAAATTTTCTCTTCTTCATCTAATCACCTCATCTCTGTCAACTCTTGATTCCCTGTTTCAATATTTCGAATGAAATTATAAGTACTTGGGTAATTTTTTTGTAGGTAGGCCATACACTGTTCTTCATTAGGTAATTCAAAATGCGATTGCATTCCCGATTCTTCCACATATTTCATATTATCTGGTAGTAATTTTGTAAAAATTTTTTGTTTAATTTCTTCTACCGATTTATACTCTACAAATTTTTCTGCACGAGTGTATTCGCCTCGTTTCATTTCTGAGTAATACTCGTTTGAAGCTTCAATATATGATATTTTTTTACGTTTCATTTTTTGTGTGATATTTACCGCATCTAAGTCTGCTTTATAATCGTCATTTCCAAAACTAATATCATCACTATCAGTAAGCGTCGCATCACCTAACCAACCTGCAAAATCATTAACATTCTCGTGTCCTAATTTTGTTAAATCACTTCCTCTGAGTCTATTATTTAAGTTCGATGCTGTAGTAATAGAGAAATGAGCAAAATCTCCTTTTCCAGAAAAGGAGGAGTATTTTTCATTCCATTTTTCCTTGAACATCTCGTCGGTCAATTGAACACCATAAACTTTTTCATAGGATAATTTATACGATTCCAAATCATCAGACTTAATTTTATCATAATTTGGATATATTCCTGAGGCAATTTGACTTTGTAATCGAATATTATAACGTAATTTGGTTATTTGATTATCAGTTAATCCCAAATGTTTCAACAATATTTTTCCATCAAGTGGAAGACCTGTTATATCCGAAGGTGTGCCGGCAACATCCATCCAACTGACATCACTAATATATCCTTTAGCCTTATCTTCCATTGATTTACCATCCTCAAAGCCTTCTGAATATATAAAACTCCCTAGTGTCACTAGCAAAAGTTGTTCCCGTTCCGTTTGAGATAGATACGGGAATTTTTCATCAATCAATGTGGATATTTCAGTAATCAATCCACTCATCTCTTTATCAAAGCCATACTGTTCAACTAGAAGATTTATAAATTTATCCGATTTATTCTCTTCTTTATAATCCAATGACTCAATCTTCACATCCTTCATCTTCTGTACCCAGCTCATGTCCACACCGTCCGCATAGTAGTTACCATCGCTATCGACAATGACTTTACTTAGTTGCGTAGCTCCTTGAATAGCTAGACGAAGAACTTCTAGACTGTCACTGAAATATTGGGAGACTTGAGCGACAAAGACTCCAGCTTTTCAATCTTCTCTTCCAATTCTTTAATTTGTGATTCAATTTGCGACTCTGCACTAGAAAGAATCACCAGAGATTCCATGTGAGAAACGATATTAAATGTAGCAATAGACTTCACCCGCTCTAAGAATGATTCCTTAGCTTCAATAGCCTTTTTGATAGAGGCTAGCTGTTTCTCTCTCAATTCTTTTGTCTTCTTCAGCTGATCCAGATCGAGGTTGCCATACTCTGATACCTGAGCATCGGCAATCCTATATGAATTTAACTCCGTTTGAATGTCATCCACTGCAGCCTGTAGCTTCTTAATGGCAGGAATGATAATTTCTGAAAAAAGACCCTTACCTGCTGTATAGGCTGCTCCCATGAGTTCTCCAGAGTCTAGGGCAGCTATTAGGTGGTCACACCCCTGAGACAATCGGTCTGTCACCTCATTGGCCACTTGAATATTATTAGCCATAGCCTCCATCAGCTGTGAGGACTCCGATGCACTGTACTTTACTCCCATGGTAAAGAGTTCCTTTCTTTCGTCAATCTTTCTCGATTTTCATCTAATTTTTGCCGAACTTTCCTTGTTTGTTTGGAAACATTGTCCAACTCTTGCTCTACGTAGCTGTCAATTGTTTGTTGCAAGGCTTGATTTTCTTCCCATATTTTACGATTGGTATGGCTTGTCTCTGATACGGGATCTATCAAGTTTTCTATTTGGGCATTTATCGTCCAGATATCTGCACGAAAATCCATTACCTTCTCTTCGTAACGTTTTTTGATAACTGAAAGATCTTCTTCTTGATTCTCAAGCTGGATGATTTGCTTATATAATTGTTCACGTTTTTCTTGATTTTTATCTTTTATCATCAGTTGCTCCAACGTTGTGCCTGCTCTATATCGCGTTTCTCAATTTTGGCAGCAATTTCTGGAAATTTATTAGCCTGAGTTAAGACGGCCGAACTGAAGTCACTGACAGCCTGCAACATTTGATTGCAGGCTTGACGACCAGCTTCCATTCCAGCAATATCACTTGTATAGCCAAATTCAACTTGATTGTTCCTGAAGACTGAAGTATCCACTCCTACTAATTCACTAATTGCGGAACTTGCTGCGATAGTATCTGAAGAAATCTTCCCTGACATCTAGTATTCCCTACCTTTCGTTCTAATTGTTAGGCAATTTCTCATTGGCTATTACGATTGGTGTTTCCAGTTGTACCACCCAAGATAGCTCCCCAAGCTCTCTGATAATCCGCATCTGATGCGCCGATACCAAACCGATAGCTCGTCGTTGGAGCGCCATTCTTAGCCCAATAACTAGGAACGGTCGGACCGTTTAGATTGATGGAACGGCCATTGATTGTGACGGTTCCTGGTCTTTCTCCAGTAGACTTGAGAACATCAGACTTGATAACGCTCGAATCAAGATTGAACTTCTCTCCGATTCCCCAGGCATTTGGATCCGCCTCATAAATGGCATTGGCTAGATAAGCCATATAGGCCGCATTATTATTATAGCCTGTTAGGGCAGCCATAGAAGTATTGTCGTCATGACCAATCCAGCCTCCAAGGGTCATCCGAGGAGTAGAAAGCATGAGCCACATATCACCATTGCTGTTAGTTGTACCTGTCTTACCAATCCAATCTGCGCCGGCCAAGGTACCATTGACTTGACTAATCCTTGATTTAAAGGTCGTAGTTGCACCAGAGTTGAGCACACCTCGCATCAAGCTTTGCATAATCGTTGCAGTAGCAGGCGAGTAAACCTGAACTGGTTTTGCCTTATGCTCATAAACCACCTTGCCGTCAGGAGCCGTGATCTTATCAATCATATACTTTTCTTGATAAGAACCGTTATTAGCCAAGGTCTGGAAACCGTTGGTGTGCTGGGCAACCGAAACCTCGATCCCCCCACCCATTGGTAGACTTTCAATATCGTAGTTGTCAATATGGTAGCCCATTTTTTCCATATAGCCTCGGACATTGACACCCTTCTCACGAAGTGCACGATAGGTCCAATAAGCTGGAATATTCCAAGAAGTATTGAGGGCTTCCTGCAGGTCCATCATGCCTGTCCCGCGACTGTCCACGTGCATAATTGGCTCACCGCTAGAGAAGTTCGTTGGGTAATTGGAAAGGACACTCGCGCTTCCCATCAGCCCTTGGTCAATGGCAATCCCATAAGCTAAAATCGGCTTGATAGTCGAACCAGGAGATCTTTCCGTATCAAAAGCATGGTTGTTTTGATTAGAACTATAGTCTCTACCACCGACAAAACCAATAATGGCTCCTGTTTTATTGTCCTGAAGGACATTTCCAACCTCGACCATTCCTGTCCCATCATCCAAGAGACCACCGTAGTTGGCAACAGCATTCTGCATCGCCTGATGAATGGAATGATTGATGGTTGTTGTGACCGTATAACCACCCTCGCTCAGCTCTTTTCGAGCCAACTCTTGATAGGCTTCAACCGTTGCATTATTTTTTAATTCTTGCTGGGATACATTGTCCCGCTGAATCAAATACTGGTACATGGCCGTCTGTGCTTCTGAAAAGGCTGTATGGTAGAGATAACTGTGCGAGCTCTTTTGAAGGCCCTCAGTCTGTTTAAAATCTTGCGTCAGATCATAGTCTTTGTACTGCTGATAGTCTGCCTCACTCAGTCGACCTGTACGGTACATATTATATAAAACATTCCGAGCCCGCTCTAGACCTAAAGCCATATCATCTGGACTCTTCATGCTACCATCAGAGGCATAGGGTGAATAGACAATCGGGCTCTGAGGCAATCCTGCAATAAACGCAGACTGCGGAATGCTCAAATCCTTGGCTGATACACCAAAAATCCCTTGAGCTGCTTCTTCCACTCCAGCAATATTTTGTCCTTTATTATTCCGACCAAAAGGTGCCACATTCAAATAAGCAGTCAGAATGTCATCCTTAGACATATAGCGTTCCAAAGTCAAGGCATCAACAATCTCTACTGCCTTCCGCTTGAAAGTCGGAGCATCTCCCACGACCTGCTGCTTGATCAACTGCTGAGTTAAAGTCGAGCCACCGCTGGATGAACCAACTCCAACTACAGAACCCAAGGTTGCCCGCAGAACCGCCTTGGGCACAACACCATTGTGAGTTTCAAAGTTCTCATCTTCCGTAGCAATGATAGCATTTTTGACATTATCCGAAATCGCATCGCTGGCAACTGGGATACGCAACAAATCATTATCGATTTCAGAAATCAACTCTCCGTTAGCATAGGTCAGCTTAGAAATCCCAGAAATCTTATTGACCTGACTTACCAGCTCCTCCTGCTTCGGCACGGAGACATCACTAAAAAGGCTGGCGGCATAGCCCAATCCGAGTCCAGCCCCCAATACTATTCCAAAAAAGATAAATACAAAAGCGACATTTAAGAGTAGTTTTACTGTCCGAAAAATAACGGAAACAATATCAAGTACCGACCATGTCTCTCCTTTTGGCTTAGACGTCTTAGCAGGTGAGGGTCCCCCCTTACCAAACTGTTTTAACTTTTTTATAAATGGTTTCAACATAGATTCTCCTTATCGACTATTATAGCAAACATCAGCAGATTATATCAAGAAAGAGCTAATTCTAGCGCATTTACAGGAATTATTTTCTGGCTACTCATTGCTATTTGTCGGGTTTGTGATACAATAGAGGGATAAAACAAAAAAATACTTGAGCAAGGGCAAAATCCTTTGCTATCTTAGAAAAGGAGAGACAACTATGCACATTTTTGATGAGCTGCAAGAGCGTGGTTTGATTTTTCAAACGACTGATGAAGAAGCTTTGCGTAAAGCCTTAGAAGAAGGGCAGGTCTCTTATTATACTGGCTATGATCCAACAGCAGACAGTCTGCACTTAGGTCACTTGGTAGCTATTTTGACCAGCCGCCGCTTACAGTTAGCTGGTCACAAACCTTACGCCCTCGTCGGTGGTGCAACAGGTTTGATTGGTGACCCATCCTTTAAAGATGCGGAGCGTAGCCTGCAAACCAAGGAAACCGTTGATGGCTGGGTTCAGTCTATCCAAGGCCAACTGTCACGCTTTCTTGACTTTGAAAATGGCGAAAACAAAGCTGTCATGGTCAACAACTACGACTGGTTTGGCAGCATCAGCTTCATTGACTTCCTCCGTGATGTTGGTAAATACTTCACTGTCAACTACATGATGAGCAAAGAATCCGTGAAAAAACGGATTGAAACAGGGATTTCTTATACAGAGTTTGCTTACCAAATCATGCAAGGTTACGACTTCTTTGTCCTTAACAAAGAACATAACGTAACGCTGCAAATCGGTGGTTCTGACCAGTGGGGAAATATGACTGCCGGTACAGAATTGCTTCGTCGTAAAGCTGACAAGACTGGCCACGTTATCACTGTTCCACTTATCACTGATGCAACTGGTAAGAAATTTGGTAAGTCAGAAGGCAACGCAGTCTGGCTCAATCCTGAAAAGACTTCTCCATACGAAATGTACCAATTCTGGATGAATGTCATGGATGCTGACGCTATTCGCTTCTTGAAGATCTTTACTTTCTTGTCACTCGATGAGATTGAAGACATTCGCAAACAGTTTGAAGCAGCTCCACACGAACGCTTGGCTCAAAAAATCCTCGCTCGTGAAGTTGTAACTCTTGTCCATGGCGAAGAAGCCTACAAAGAAGCCCTTAACATTACCGAGCAACTCTTTGCTGGAAATATCAAAAACCTTTCTGTCAAAGAACTCAAACAAGGACTTCGTGGCGTGCCAAATTATCAGGTACAAGCCGACGAAAACCTTAACATCGTGGAAATCCTCGTGTCATCTGGTGTGGTCAACTCAAAACGCCAAGCCCGAGAAGATGTACAAAATGGAGCCATCTATGTCAATGGCGACCGCATCCAAGACCTGGACTATGTTTTGGGTGATGCAGACAAGTTAGAGAACGAACTCACCGTTATCCGCCGTGGTAAGAAGAAATACTTCGTCCTTACATACTAAAACATTCAAAACTTATCCACACAAACAAAAGGAGTTACTCTTCCCTGAGATAACTCCTTTTGCTTATGGTTGATTAAAATCTTCTTACATATCTATTCTTAACAGAAAGACTACGAAGTACAATTCGCAAAGTTGTGAGGTTATGTAAGATAGAAAGATTGGAAGGACTAAGCCAGTTAAATAAACCAAAGCCAATCAAACTACTGTTTACGACGATAGTTTCTTGGATATTCTTCTGAATCAGTTTTTGCAAAGACGATGAAAGAGAGTCTAATTCTTCAAAAAAATCCAAGCGATTATCTAATAATAATATATCGCTCATTTGCTTAGAAATATCTGCACTTTCATTCATCACAACACCAATATCCGCAAGGGTTAGAGCTGCCGAGTCATTCAGGCCGTCTCCGACCATTAAGACAGCATGACCAGATTGCTGTAACTCCTGCACCAATTCAAATTTTCCATCAGGTTTCAAATCTGTATAAACTTGATCAAACGGCAAATCTTTTACAAGTTCTTCCGTTCTAACCAAGGTATCACCTGTTGCTAAAATCAGTTTCTTTCCTTGAGCTTTGAGCTTTTCTAAGGCAACTTTTGCTTCTTTTCTCAAAGGAGTATGGATACAGAACATCCCAATAAGATCATTGCGATAGCCCAAGAACAGTAGATTGTAGTGATTCTTATATTCTTCGATCAGGGCATTTTGTTCAGGACTAATATTGATTTGCTCGTCTTGCATCAGGACAAAATTTCCGATGACAACCGATTCACCATCAATATGGGACTTAATTCCCTTGCTTGCAATATATTGGAGTTTCCCATGCATTTCCTCATGTTCAATTCCCTCTATCTCAGCTTGCTTGACAATGGCATTAGCGATAGGATGATAGATGTGCTCCTCAAGACAGGCACTGATTCTGAGAATATCTTCCTCACTATAGTCTCCAAAAGGTAACACCTTTTCAACTATAGGATAGCTAGTTGTGATTGTCCCCGTCTTATCAAATAAGAAGGTATCGACTTCCAGATATTTCTCCAGAACATCCCCATCCTTAATCACCATTTCACGATTCAAACCCTCCTTGATAGCCGTTAAATAAGCTACAGGAGTAGAGATTTTCAAAGCGCAGGAGAAATCGACCAATAAGAAAGAAATAGCCTTAGAAAAAGAACCTGTTAATAGGTAAGTCAGACCAGCACCCAAGAAATTATATTTGACGACCTTATCCGCCATCTTGATGAAATAGCGTTGTTTCGTTTTCTTGTTTTCTTCAGATTTCTTCATCAACTCAATTAGCTGTAAAATACGGCTGTTCATCTGATTATCGGTTACACGAATGCGTAACTCTCCAGTTTCTAATACTGTATTTGCACAAACCAAATCAGACTCTCTTTTTTCAACTGGAAAACTCTCTCCTGTCAAGGAGCTTTCGTTGACCATACCTAAACCTGAAACTACTTGTCCATCAAACAGAATTTCATTTCCTTGAGATAGGACCAAGACATCTCCTATTTGAACATCGGAACTCTTGATACTAACAACCGTATCCCCCTGTACTAGAAATACATCGCTCTCTTTTGCAAGAAGGCTTTGTTCTAAATCTGTTGCAGTTTTTTTCAAGGACCACTGATCTAAATGATTCCCCAAATCAAGCATAAACATGATATTGCTAGCCGTCTTAGATTGGTTCATAAACAAGGACAATAAAATCGCCGAACAGTCCAGGACCTCCATCGTTAGTTCCTTGCGCGCTAGTGTTTGATAAGCTTCTCTAATATAGCCAAAAGCCTGATAACAAGTCCATATATAGCGAATAGGATACGGCACAAAACTACGAAAAAGTATACGCTTAATCGCTGCACCTGAAACAATAGAATAAGCACTCTCTTCTCTACGAATGGGAAGAGTCATCAACTCAGAAACTTTCCCTTTATCAATTCTTTTTAAAAAGGCTTCTGCATTGTCTAATACAGAGAAGCCTTCTTTTATACGTAGAGTAAAGTGCTGTTGATCCATGTAAAACTGGATGGACTCAATCCCCTTTTCATCTCTCGCCAAGGAACGAAGATAGTCTTGAATATCCAAGGTGAGTGAAAAAGAAGATGATAGTCGGATATGTTGGTATCCTCTATGTAGCACTTTAAAAGACATATTATTCCCCTATAAGGCTATCTAATTGCTCTTCTTTTTTCTCTTGCTCGTACAAATATTTGGCATCTTGCAAGACATCGTCTCCATGTTGTTTCACAACAGAAACAGATGCATCTAGCCCGTCTTTCAACTTGTAAGCCTTAGCCAAAGCTTTAGAATAACCTTTTTTAGCTTCCTTACTTGCTAAGATTTTCAAGCCAAGGGTACCAAATGCGACACCACCCAAAAATAGTGAAGATTTTTTCGCAACTTTTGCAACGGTTAATACTTCTTTTAACATACTTATTTCCTCCTTATCATTATTATATAGAAATTTAGATATAAAAGCAATTTCATTTTATAAATTGGAGAATTAGTTTTATTTCTACTGAATCTCCCATCTACTTACTCCTAAAGTTGCTTTCACTTGTCTCTTTTGATACACTTAAACTATGAATACAAACCTCAAACCCAAACTCCAGCGTTTTGCCACAGCGACCGCTTTTGCCTGTCCCATCTGCAAGGAAGAGCTGCAGCTGATGGATAGCAGCCTTAAATGCCAACATCGGCATTCTTATGACTTGGCTAAGTTTGGCTATGTAAATCTAGCACCTCAAATCAAGCAGCCCAAAGACTACGATAAGGCCAGTTTTCAAAATCGGCAGTTGATCTTAGAAGCAGGATTCTACCAAGCTATCTTAGAGGCTGTCTCAAACTTGCTTGCAAGCTCAGAATCTGCTAAAACAGTCTTAGATATTGGATGCGGTGAGGGCTTCTACTCTCGTAAACTCCAAGAAACCCATCCCCAAAAAACCTTCTATGCTTTCGATATTTCAAAAGATTCCATTCAGTTGGCGGCCAAGAGCGACAGCTCTTTCGCAGTCAATTGGTTCGTCGGTGATTTGGCCAAGCTACCGCTACAAGATGCCAGCATGGACATCATTTTAGACATCTTTTCTCCAGCCAATTATCAGGAATTTCGGCGAGTCATTTCTGACAATGCCCTCCTCATCAAGGTCATCCCCACCGAGCGCCATCTTCAAGAAATTCGCCAAAAAGCCGCTAGACAGCTCAGCAACAAGGATTACTCTAACCAAGAAGTCATCCAGCATTTCCGAGAGCACTTCGATATAATCTCTGAAATCAATGTTGAGTCTAGCCACTCCTTGACTGCCGAAAGTAGAGCCGCTCTTTTAGCGATGACACCACTCCTCTTTCACGTTGAGCAAGACCAGATCGACTGGACTGACCTCACCCAAGTAACTATTGCCGCTACCATTCTTATCGGAAAAGCAAAATAAAGAAAAGATAGTCCGCAGACCAAATGCATTCCGTTTGGCTTGCTGACTATCTTTTTTATAACTCATATTTTAATAAACTGTTTTCTCTGTTTCGAAATCAAAGAAATGCGCCTTGTTCAAGTCGAAACCAAGGTCAATTCCAGCACCTGTTTCTGAATAGTCACGAGCATCTACACGCGCGATAAACTCACTGTCGCCAACTTGACAGTAAAGGTGAGACTCAGAACCCAAAAGCTCAGAAACAGAAATGGTCGCATGAACCACAGAGTCTGGGAAGGTCTCTAAGAAGGCAGGCTCTGTATTAATGTCTTCTGGACGAATACCAAAGATCAACTTCTTGCCGTCATAACCCTTCTCACGCAGAACCTTCAGTGTTCCTTCTGGCACGGTCAAACGCAAGCCAGAAGCAACGATTTCATTCCCCTCAAGCGTCACAGTGATAAAGTTCATGGCTGGGCTGCCAATGAAGCCCGCCACAAACTTGTTGACTGGATTTCTGTAAACTTCCTGTGGACTACCGATTTGTTCTACTCGACCAATGGTCCCAGTTCCAGCAGGATTCTTGGTTGCTGACATGATAACAATGCGGTCTGCAAGCGTCATCGCTTCTGTTTGGTCGTGGGTAACATAAATGGTTGTTGCTCCGATACGGCGATGGATTTTGGCAATCTCAGCACGCATGGACACCCGCAACTTCGCATCCAAGTTTGACAAAGGCTCGTCCATTAGGAAAACCTTTGCATCACGCACGATAGCGCGACCCATGGCAACACGCTGACGTTGACCACCTGACAAGTCCGCTGGCTTGCGATCCAATAATTCTTTCAAACCAAGGATTTCAGCTGCTTCTTGCACCCGTTTGTCGATATCTTCCTTGCTGTACTTGCGCAATTTCAATCCGAACGCCATGTTGTCATAAACTGTCATGTGTGGATAGAGGGCATAGTTCTGGAAGACCATGGCGATATCGCGGTCTTTCGGCGCCACGTCATTGACCACTTTACCATCAATCGACGCTGTTCCTTCTGTGATATCCTCAAGACCCGCAATCATACGTAGCGTTGTGGATTTCCCACATCCTGACGGACCAACGAAAACGATAAATTCCTTGTCCTTAATGTCCAAATTAAAGTCTTCAACAGAATAGTGCTCACTATTTGGATACTTCTTATAAATATTTTTCAGATTTAACTCAACCATAAGTTCCCCTTTACTTTATGTGAAAATAGTTGCCTTTGAAATCCCTAAAAATTTCAAAGCGCTTTCATAAAAATATTATATCCTTTTTTAATTATTATTTCAAGCATTTATTCAAACGTTTGCACAATTTTTTATCATATTTCAACTAACTACTCTTTTAAAACAAAAATAGGATAGAAAATTTCTATCCTACACGACTAGTTAGTAACACGATAATAAAATTGACCTTGTTCATCAAAGCTATTCATCCCAACTCCCGTCCACAGACGATCTTGGCTGGCATCTGAGCTATCTTGGAAATTTTCTTTATTCGCAAGCTTGACACCTTTTGGAATGAATTCTAGCAAGAAACCTCCGGTCTCACCACCGTACACACCGCCAGAAGCCGTTCCATAATCCGTTAACGATGCTCCATACAGCTCATAGCTATCAGAAACTAACCCTTTATCATTGAACACCAGCTGGTGACCAGCAGCATTCTGCCAGGTTCCTTTCACACTGGAGTAGTCTCCATTGGCCAAGGCCGAAATATCCATTGATTTTTTCTCCTCTTGCGTCTTTTCTGAACTAGCTTCTGCTGAGCTTTGACTGCTTGCAGCAGAAGAAGACGATTCTGCAACACTCTGGCTAGAAGCTACTTGAGAAGATTCCTGAGTAGTACTCGAACTTGTCTGAGTAGAATTAACTGCCTTACTAGAGCAGGCTGCCAAAGTCGATAGAGCTAAGCAACATAACAAAGGATAGACTATTTTCTGCTTCATGGCTTTCTCCTTATCTATTAAATGATTACTAATATTATAGACTTTTTCAGCCTATTTTACAAGTTGACTCAGTTATCCTGCACCCCTAAGACTTTATAGATGGTTTTACTCAAAGCTGCCTGATAATCCTCTGCACTCAAGGATCTATCCGCAATAACTTCTGCCGTCTGCTTGTCCAGATCTACTGTCACATCTAACACTCCCTCCATAGATAGGAAGTGTTGGGTGACGTGTTTGACACAGTTTTGACAAGATAAATTTTCTAATTGAACTGTTTGTTTCATAGGTTTATTCCTCCGTATATTCCTTCATTTTAAAATTTAAAGCGTCCTAGACGCAGAGCATTGGCCACAACTGACACTGAGCTTAAGCTCATGGCCAGACCAGCCAACATAGGATTGAGCAAGGGGCCGCCAAAAAGATGCAGCAGACCCATAGCAATCGGGATGCCTAGTGTATTGTAGGCAAAAGCCCAGAAAAGATTTTCCTTAATATTGCAGATAGTCGCCTGGCTGAGCTTGATAGCCTTGACTACATCCTGCAAATCACTATGCATGAGCACTACATCTGCTGACTCAATAGCCACATCGGCGCCAGAGCCGATGGCAATTCCTACATCTGCCTGGACCAGAGCCGGCGCATCATTGATACCGTCTCCTACCATAGCCAGTTTTTTCCCAGCTTCCTGTAAGTTCTTGATAGCAGCGGCCTTCCCATCTGGCAATACACCTGCGATGACTTTTTGGATTCCAGCTTTCTGGGCAATAGCTGTCGCTGTTTCTTCACGATCTCCTGTCAGCATGATGACTTCCAGCCCCATAGACTGGAGCTCCTGCACTGCCTTCAGGCTGCTAGACTTCATCTCATCTGCTACCGCTAAAATACCAGCTAGCTGTCCATCTACTGCGACAAACATGGCTGTCTTCCCTTCTTGGGAAAGCTCCAACAACTGTTCTTGAAAGACACTGCTGTCAATGTTCTTGTCTTTCATCAATGACTCATTTCCCACCAGAAGCTGTTTGCCCTCAACCTGAGCTGACAAACCTCGTCCAACCATAGCCTCAAAATGACTGACAGGCAGTAAGTCAAGCCCCTCCTCTTCAGCTGCTTCTAAGATAGCCTGAGCCAAAGGATGCTCAGAATGCTGCTCAGCACTGGCTATTAGCTGCAATAAGTCAGAGCGATTAAAATCACTCAAAGGTAACAAATCCGTCAGACTGGGCTTACCAACCGTAATCGTCCCAGTCTTATCAAGAACAATAGTATCCAGCTGATAAGCTGCTTCCAAAGCTTGCCCAGACTTAATCAGAATCCCATTTTCAGCTCCTTTACCAGTCCCGACCATGATGGCTGTCGGAGTAGCTAACCCCAGCGCACAAGGGCAGGCAATGACCAGAACTGCGATAAAGATTGACAGAGAAAAGCTAAGACTCTCACCAGCCAGAAAATACCAGCCAAGCGCGGACAAAGTAGCCAAGCTCAGCACGATTGGGACAAAATAGAGCGAAATCTTATCGGCCAAAGCCGCTATCGGAGCCTTAGACCCTTGCGCTTCCTCCACTAATCTAACAATCTGAGCTAAGGTCGTATCCGAACCAACCCTAGTTGCTTGATAGTCAATACTACCATTTTGATTGATTGTTGCACTGGTAATGGTATCGCCGACTTTTTTTCAATCGGGACACTTTCTCCAGTCATCATGGACTCATCCACAAAGGTCTGTCCCTCCGTCACAAGGCCATCTACTGGCATACGTTCCCCTGGCTTGATACGGATAATGTCTCCAACTCGGATATCCTCTGTATCAATGGTCACAGCCTCGCCATAGCGAATCACTGTCGCCTGACTAGGCACTAGCTCAAGCAGAGACTGAATCGCCTGAGACGTTCTCCCCTTAGCTGAACTTTCCAGATATTTACCCAGAAGAACCAAGGCAATAATCACTGCAACAGACTCAAAATAAAGCTGATGAACAAAGGCATGATGACCAAGAAAAACCTGACTGACCGAGTAGATGCTGTAGAGAAACGCTGCGCTGGTTCCCACCGCAATCAAACTATCCATATTGGGATGTCGCTTGATAAGATTGCGAAATCCCCTCTGATAGAAGCCGCGACCAATCCACACAGCAGGCAGAGTCAAAAGCAGTTGTGACAGAACGAAGACCAAGGGATGCGCCATATGGTCCAAGAAGCTAGGCAGAGGAAGACCGACCATACTGCCCATTGAGATATAAAGCAAAGGCAGAGCCGTAATCAAAAGAATCAGTAACTCTTGTTTCTTTTTTTGCAATTCCTGCGCTTTCATGGCAGCCTCTTCATTTACGTCAGACGGCTTGTTTTTCCCTTTTTCTTCTGCCTGATAACCAGCCTCGGCTACAGCATCCAGCACTTGCTGGCTGTCAAATCCCGCCTTAGGCAGCAAACTGAGACGTTCTGTCGCCAGATTGACACTGACATCCTCGACCGTTTCTAAGTCCTTGACCGCCATCTCCACCGTCATAGCACAGGCAGCACAGGTCATGCCTGAGAGCTTGTATTCTTTCTTCTCGCTCATCAATGTGTCTCCTTTCCGTGCCCGCAACGACACTGACCTTGAGGGCAGTGGCATTTGATTTCTAGCGGAGCCGAAGCTCTTTTCTTATCAATGACTTGGCTGAGCCGTTCCAAGTCCCTTTGACTAAACTGACTTCTCTCAATCATCGAAATCAAAAGATCTCCGTGTTTAGTATTACAGATATTGTCAAAAAGAGCCTGCCAAGTACTTTCCAGATGGTCCGCTTCTAAAATCCGAGCATTGTAGTAAAATTTACCTTCTATTTTTTCCATGGCAATAAATTCTTTGGTCTTCAGACGATTCAAAAGAGTCTTGATTGTTGCCGGTTTCCAAGAAAAATCGGCTTCCAACCGCGCTATAATCTCTGTACTGCGACTGTGTGGATACGCCCATAGCACACGCATCACTTGCCATTCTGCTTGGCTCATATTTTGCTGTTCCATTGTTTAACACTCCCTTAACATTTACATTTGTAATTCAATTCTTTATTAGTTTACAATTGTAATCGTAATTTGTCAAGTGTTTTTATCGTCATTTCCTGATATACAAAAAAGAAGGCGGGAAAATCCCGTCTTCTTGCTTTATTCTATTAGTGTGCCAACATCTCTTGGGCGATTTCTTGACCGGTCAACTTACTTGGATAGTAGGTTGGCCAGTTTTCTAGCTCATCAAAGAGTGCTTCCTGGCTTTCGCCGCCATAGAAGATATGGAAGTGAGCTGCCTTGGTCGGTGCAATGTTGTGGTCGCTAAACTGAACATACTTGTACTGGCCAGCATCCGCATCTGTCGCTTCAAACATAAAGCGTACTCCACGATTTCCCTTAGAGTAAGTCAGAGTATGCTTACCAACGTATTTATACGTATATTTCTTGGATTTTCCATCTACCACAAATTCCATGGTCTTGTCTGTGATATTGATATTGGAAACATCCGTCTTGTAGCCCTTGTCATAGTAGTCCTTGTATTCAGCTGCCGTCATTTTTCCGGTCAGCTTAGCCTTGTAGTCAAAGACTTGATCCAAGGTGCCGTCTTTCAGATAAGGGTAAACAGACTGCCACTCACCAGCATAGTCAGACAAGGTTCGATCCTTGACGGCACTGTCTTCAAAGTAGCCATTTTGAACAGTCTTAGTATCTTCTTCTTTCTCAGCTGCAATCTCTGCTCCCTCTTGGTCAGTCGTTTTCTTGAGAGCCTTTAGATTAGCCTGCATGATCGAAATATAGTCCGCCCCATCCTTGGTCTGCTTTTCTGTCAAGCTTTCCAGCGGATTCAATACATCAAGCTCTACTCCTGTTTCCTTAGCCAGAGTAGAAGCCAGAGCCTGAGAAGCATTTTCTTCAAAGTAGATATACTTGATTTTATTTTTCTTGATGTACTCGGTCAATTCAGCCAAGCGTGAAGCGGATGGTTCACTGTCTGGTGAAAGTCCAGAAATTGGCACCTGCTTCAAGCCATAGTCCAATGCCAGATAGTTAAAGGCAGCGTGCTGAGTGACGAAGCTCTTTTGCTTAGCGTTGGCCAAACCAGCTTCATATTCTTTGTCCAAGGCTTCCAGCTTCTTGATATAAGCCGCTGCATTTTTCTCAAAGGCAGCTTTCTTGTCAGGATAGGCCTTGCTCAGACTATCTCGGATATGTTCCACCATTTTAATAGCTCGCTTCGGAGACAGCCAAACATGGGGGTCATATTCATGATGATGCCCCTCTTCCCCATGGTCGTGGTCTTCTTCCTCTTCACCACCAGGCAGCAAAAGCATATTTCCAGTCGCCTTGATAACCTTTTCTTCCTTATTTTTCAAAGTTTTTAGCGTATCTGGAACCCAAGTCTCCATATTTTCATTTTCATATACAAAGGCATCTGCATCCTGAATCTTCGCAACCGCTTTGGCTGAAGGCTCATAATCATGCGGCTCTGTACCAGCCCCGATTAGAAGTTCAACATTGGCTTCATCTCCAGCCACCTGCTTGGTAAACTCATAAACAGGATAAAAAGTCGTGACAATATTGAGCTTGCCATCTGCATTTTTTTGATTGGAACAAGCTACGAAGAAAATACTCAGTAAACCTGCTAATAGTAAGCTAATTTTTTTCATTTTCTGCTCCTATTTTATAAATTTTTTGACCAGATTGACCAGCAAGAACAAACTGACGAAGATAATCGTAATGCTAGCGCTAGCTGGCGTCTCTGCATAGTAAGAAATATAAAGTCCGGCAATCATACCAAAGAAGCCGATGGCATTTGCCAGCAAAATGACCGACTTGAAATTTTTCCCAATCCGCAGGGCAATACTGGCCGGCAAGACCATAATGGTCGAAACCAGCAAGGCTCCCGCAGCTGGAATCATGAGAGCAATCGCAACACCCGTCACGATATTGAAGAGAATAGACATGGTCCGCACCGGCAACCCATCCACAAAGGCCGTATCCTCATCAAAGGTCAAGATATACATGGGGCGAATGAAGAGGAAGGTCAAGACAAGCACCACAGCAGCAATGACAAAGAGAGAAATCACCTGCTCCCTACTGATAGTCACAATGGATCCAAATAGATACTGGTCCAGACTCATCGAGCTAGAACTCTTGCCTTTACTCATAACAATCAAGGAAATAGCTAAGCCAGTTGACATGAGAATAGCCGTACCGATTTCCATGAAATTCTTATAGATAGTCCGCAGATACTCTAAGAAGACTGCTGCGATTATAACCACCACTACTGTTGTGAAGGTCGGTGACAAACCTAGAACCAGGCCAAAGGCCACACCTGCCAGAGAAACGTGACTCAGCGTGTCACTCATGAGACTCTGGCGCCGTAAAATAAGAAAAGTGCCTAAAATCGGCGAAAAGAGGCTCATGGCAATAACTGCTAAAAAGGCTCGCTGCATAAAATCATAGGAAAATAGATTAAGCATGACTCACCTCCTGTCCGCTATCACTTTCATGCACATTGAAGCAGCGCCAAGGTGAGTCCTGATTCCGAACTAAATGAATGTTGCGGTCAGCATATTTGCGAACTTCCTCTGGATCGTGCGTAATCATCAAGACCGCTTTCCCGTGCTGATGAGCACTATGGTGCATGAGCTTGTAAAATTCATCCTTGCTGCCTGCATCCATCCCAGTTGTCGGCTCATCTAGGACAAAAATATCCGGATCCGAAGCAAACATACGAGCAATCACAGCCCGCTGCTTTTGACCACCAGAGAGAGAACCAATCCTCTTGTCCCGATGTTCCCACATTCCAACCGACTCCAAACTAGCCTTGATATGCTCCTCATCGTGTTCATTCAAACGACGAAACCAACCCTTACGCGGATAGCGGCCAGATTTAACAAACTCATACACCGTACTAGGAAAACCTGCATTAAAACTAGCAATCTGCTGAGGAAGATAAGCAATTCTCAATTTCTTACCCTTCTCATTAGTCTTGGAAATCTTGACCTCGCCATGCTGAGGCTGCAGAATCCCCAGACTAGCCTTGACAAGTGTCGTCTTAGCAGCCCCATTCTCCCCTGTCAAGGTTACAAACTCGCCACTATCCAAAAAGTAATGAATATGCTCCAACACAGGTTCCTTGTCATAGTAAAAGGACAGATTTTCCACTGTGATATATCTCATTTCCCAATTTCTCCAATCAAACCATCCAAAAATCTCACAATCACTTCTTGCTCATCAGAAGAAAATTGCTCTGCCAATCTCTGGTAAGTCTCCAAAG
Source organism: Streptococcus cristatus (assembly GCF_003943465.1). Classification (GTDB taxonomy): domain Bacteria; phylum Bacillota; class Bacilli; order Lactobacillales; family Streptococcaceae; genus Streptococcus; species Streptococcus cristatus_C. The sequence continues at coordinate 111,926 of NZ_RJPR01000005.1, forward strand.
TATGAACATGATGATGTTGATGCTCTTCCGCAATCGGTCGTGCCAAATCAGTCAATCGATAAAAAGTCACACGAGCATCCTTCTTATCCTTGAATGTTTCCAACATCTTTTGCTCCACCAAAGCCTTAACAGCTTTAGTTACAGCAGCCTGGCTAACATTCAGTCTTTTAGCTAGATCAGAATTCGTCAAAGACTCCTGAGACAAGAGCATTAAAATATGTTCCTGCGTGTTCGTTAGCCGCACATCGCTCGTACAAGAGCCGACCAAGATTTCATGTTGATTCTCAGCTGTTAATATAACCTCATTCAAAAAATGATTAATTTTTTCTGCTAAATGCCCCATTCTTCGCTTCCTTTCTTAACCGGTTGAAACTTTACCGGTTAATTATACCACAAAAAAGAAAAGAGTCAAGCTCCAACTATAGTAACACTCTGATTCTAAAACAATGCAAAAGCACCGATAGAGAAAGAAAAAAGAGCTAACTGCTCTTTTCTCATATGCTCATTTACTCCGCCAGTAGGACTCGAACCTACGACATCATGATTAACAGTCATGCGCTACTACCAACTGAGCTATGGCGGATAATAGCTAAGCGACTACCATATCTCACAGGGGGCAACCCCCAACTACTTCCGGCGTTCTAGGGCTTAACTTCTGTGTTCGGCATGGGTACAGGTGTATCTCCTAGGCTATCGTCACTTAACTTGCTGAATTAACTTGCAATATCTTATTGCCTTGTCAACTCAAAATTGAATAACTACTCAAACCTCACAATACTTGCCAAAAGCTGCGCTCAATGAAAATTGGATAAGTCCTCGAGCTATTAGTATTAGTCC
>NZ_RJPR01000006.1 GCF_003943465.1 Streptococcus cristatus
AGTACTTTGACTTGCAGATACAGACGCTGAGGCGCTTTGGCTCGCACTAATTGACGCAGACTGGCTCGCGCTTACTGAGATAGACGCTGAGTTCTGGTTGTTAGATGCTGAAGCTGAGGCACTGATGCTTGCGCTCACTGATGCTGAAGTACTTTGACTTGCAGATACAGAAGCTGAGGCGCTTTGGCTAGCTGATACAGATGCTGAGTGACTTGCACTGATGCTTGCTGATACAGAAGCTGAAGCACTTTGGCTTGCACTAATTGACGCAGACTGGCTCGCGCTTACTGAGATAGACGCTGAGTTCTGGTTGTTAGATGCTGATGCTGAAGCACTGATGCTTGCGCTTACTGAGGTTGAAGCACTTTGGCTTGCAGATACAGAAACTGAGGCGCTTTGGCTAGCTGATACTGATGCTGAGTGACTAGCACTTACTGATGCTGAAGCTGATTGACTTACAGATACTGATGCGCTAGCTGATTGACTTGCACTTACAGAAGCTGAGGCTGATTGACTTGAGCTTACTGATGCTGAAGCGCTTTGGCTTGCACTTACTGAGGTTGAAGTACTTTGACTTGCAGATACAGATGCTGAGTGACTTGCACTGATGCTTGCTGATACAGAAGCTGAGGCACTTTGGCTTGCGCTTACTGATGCTGAAGTACTTTGACTTGCAGATACTGAAGCTGAGTGACTAGCACTGATGCTTGCTGAGATAGATGCTGAAGTGCTTTGGCTCGCACTAATTGACGCAGAGTGGCTCGCGCTTACTGAGATAGACGCTGAGTTCTGGTTGTTAGATGCTGAAGCTGAGGCACTTTGGCTTGCGCTTACTGAGGTTGAAGCACTTTGGCTTGCAGATACAGAAACTGATGCGCTTTGGCTAGCTGATACTGATGCTGAGTGACTAGCACTGATGCTTGCTGATACAGAAGCTGAGGCACTTTGGCTTGCGCTTACTGATGCTGAAGTACTTTGACTTGCAGATACTGAAGCTGAGTGACTAGCACTGATGCTTGCTGAGATAGATGCTGAAGTGCTTTGGCTCGCACTAATTGACGCAGAGTGGCTCGCGCTTACTGAGATAGACGCTGAGTTCTGGTTGTTAGATGCTGAAGCTGAGGCACTTTGGCTAGCTGATACAGATGCTGATTGACTAGCACTTACTGATGCTGAAGCGCTTTGGCTTGCACTTACTGAGGTTGAAGTACTTTGACTTGCAGATACTGACGCTGAAGTGCTTTGGCTAGCTGATACAGATGCTGAAGCTGATTGACTTGAGCTTACTGATGCTGAAGCGCTTTGGCTTGCACTTACTGAGGTTGAAGTACTTTGACTTGCAGATACTGACGCTGAAGTGCTTTGGCTAGCTGATACAGATGCTGAAGCTGATTGACTTACAGATACTGATGCGCTAGCTGATTGACTTGCACTTACAGAAGCTGAAGCTGATTGACTTGAGCTTACTGATGCTGAAGCGCTTTGGCTTGCACTTACTGAGGTTGAAGTACTTTGACTTGCAGATACAGAAGCTGAAGTGCTTTGGCTAGCTGATACAGATGCTGAGTGGCTAGCACTGATGCTTGCTGAGATAGATGCTGAAGCGCTTTGGCTCGTACTAATTGACGCAGAGTGGCTCGCGCTTACTGATGTTGAAGCACTTTGACTAGCTGATACGGATGCGCTGGCTGATTGGCTTGCTGATGCACTTTGGCTAGCATTTACTGAGCTTGATGCTGATTGGCTAGCACTGATGCTTGCTGAGATAGATGCTGAAGCACTTTGACTTGCAGATACAGAAGCTGAAACTGATTGGCTAAGGGATCCGCTTTCTTTAACATTTACTTGAATGTCCTTAAAGTTAAGCTGTCCCGCTTCGTCAGTGATCTTATATTTGAGTGTTACAGTTCCTGTTCCAGTAGGCGTTCCAGAAATTTGGATAGATGGGATATAGCCAGTTTTACCAGCCCCTGGTTCATCGGTTCTAGTAGTAACTGTTAATCCAAGTGCTTCTAGTTCTTTCTTGCCATGAATCAGTTCAACCGCTTGATCTGCAAGGTAAGAACTCTGCCAAGAACCAACAGACTTATCTCCTTTGTTATTACCATCATGAACATATAAAGTTTCATTAACTCGTTTACCGACTTCAATCTCAGGAACTAGTGGTTCAGGGGAAGGAATTAGTGAATCTTTGCTCTTGTTGATAATTGACTCCTGCGCAGCCTCAGTTACAACTTCTTCTGGACGGCCTAGATAGCTAAAGAAGTCAGCATCCTTACCACCCGATCCATTAGTATGTCTGACGAGCACATTAGGATTTTCAGTTAAAACGGTCCCTGTAATAGTGACTTTTGGAACATAGGTGAAATCAGCACGCCTTTCCACCCCTGTAACATACCTCAAGCCACTATATTTGGTTGTACCACCATTACCAGTGTACAAAGACATAGAATTTTTAGCATCTTGCTCATATCTATACTGTTTATCATTATGGAAATATAAAGTTTCATTAACTTTGTCTCCTACTTTATATTTTGCAAGAGGAGCCAGTGCTTCTTGTTTCCCTTCAGCATCATACGTTACGGCAGGACCCTTAAACTGAGTAGTAGTAAGACTTACTTTTATGTTGGTTTCAGGAAAACTACGTCCGTCAAAGGTCGCATTCATATAAAAAGTACTGTTTACTGCTTTTGGATTGTCACTCTTGAAAGTTATATATGGGATATAACGTCCGGGTGCCACTTCCACACGACCTGTTTCCGCGGTAATATTATATTTCTCTTGTGCTTCTTCCCAGTTTCGAGTCTCTAGAGTTGTTCTTGGAGAAAGTCCTGCGAACTCACTATCCTTATATGAACCGTAAGGATATTCGTCTGCATCAAATTGAGACTTATGCATATAATATGTCACTGAGAAAGGAACACCTTCTCGTCCCAGAAAGACCCGTTGTCTATTTAAACGACCCGTTGTTTCTGGAGAATTGATGCTATATGGATCGGTATTTAGAAAGAAAGGTTCTTTTGATCCAGTATCGATCGGATTTGCTCTAAATCCAGAATACCCTGTCTTTGGTGCAGTCGCTACAGTATTGTCAACCTTTTGGTTTTTCTCAGCTTGCTTGGTTGTATCCTTACCTTGGGCTTGGTTCTTATCTGCTACAACACCAGCTGCGATGTTGTTGCTTGTTGTTGCTGCTTGGCTTGTGCTAAGAGCTGCACTTGCCAAACTTTGGTTAGCACTACCTGATACAAGACTTGCCGCAGGGTTGACCTTAAGGTTGAGCGATGCAGAAGCTGAGGTAGACACAGAAGCCTGAGCTGATGGTTCGCTAACAACTGATGTACTCTCAACTACAGAGGCAGGTGCTTGAGCGCTTGCTGACTCTGATGGTGTAGAGCTTACTGATGCAGATGCTTTTGCACTTGCTGAGACTGATGTAGGAGCTGATGCTGATTGACTTGCTGAGGCAGATTGACTGACTGAAGCTGACTGACTTGCTGAGGCAGATTGACTGACTGAAACTGACTGACTCGCACTCGCTTGATCCTCAACAGATTGACTGACTGATACAGAAGCTGTTGCAGACGCTTGTTCTGCTTGAGCTTTCTTTACTTCTGCTTGCGCTTGAGCGATGATTGAGTTGGCACTTGTTTCAGTTGTTTCAGCCGCTTTCGATTCAGCTGCGATGACTGTTTTATCCTTTTCTGTATACTCAGATGTTTCATCCGCATAAACAGTTTGCTCTTGAGTCATCACAAATCCTGCAGCCCCCGCGGCCAGGATTCCCCCTATACCCGCTAGCGTGTTAAAACTAAGGTGTGCGTGATCAAGTTCTTCAGTGTCTGACAGGGTACTAGATACAACTTCGCCCACCCCACCGATACGAAAGAGATCCAATTGAGAGTTCGAGGCTTTTACCCAGTTTTTACCCAACTTGTAAAGCTTATAACGCTTTTTCTCATCTACGATCTCGAAATCTTTGTTAAATTTTTTACTTCGAAACATTCGATTCCTTTCTTTTATCCAATTGCGACCCTTTGTTAATCTCATGACCATTAACAAAGTGTAGATTGCGCTGCCTCCCAAAACCAGAGTTAATAAAAGTTGCAGTCAGTTTCAGTTTTTATCCCTTTGACTCAGAAAAAGCAGATTCCATCTGGGATATACCAGCCGTTTTTATCCAGTATATACCACTCATCATTTTACCAAAACGGATTCCCCTTTTCAAGTAATTATATGTAAAATAACAAATGAAAATAGCTAATTTTTTCAGAAAATCCGCTTTTAAGCTTCAAATTGTTGAAAGCGTTTTATTATCTTTCGAACCCCCTACTCCCCCTTTCACACTAGTTCAATTAGATAGAGGCAAAAAAACCTTGACGATTTGCTCGTCAAGGTTCATCTTTTCCAGAGACCTCCTCCATCCAGAAAAAATCCTAGAAAAAGTGTCCCAACTGCATGATGATTGTGACCAAGAGGGTGATAAGAAAAAGAATACCGCCTAAAACTGCAATCATACTAAACTCTTGCTTCTCTCTTTTCAACGGTTTTCTACGATTATCTAGTTGCTCGTTGATATGTTCCTGCAGAATTCCCTTTTTCTTCTCTGGCATGATTGTCCTCCCTTACTAAATCTGCATGAAGGAACTTGCCTTCATCGAAAGCAAGCCCTTGTCTTCTTAGCTTATAAAATTGCCTTGTAGGCTTCCAGATCAGCCTGATTCGCCACCTGTTTTTGCTTAGCAAGTGCCGCTTCCATCTCTGATGAGTGGGCAAGGACACTTTGAATCTTATCCACCATGCCTGAGACATTTTCTGGCGCATAAATGTGATTATCCGCAATAAATCGATGGCTATGGCAAGTATTTTTGAAGCTGAGAATCAGCATGTTGTTCTCAAAAGCTGTGCGACATGCATTGAGGATTTCATCGCTGATATTGATATCTAGATACAAGTCACATCTCTCAAAAAGCTCTGCAACCTTTGCCGGACGAATATTTGGATAAAGCGAAACATTCGGATAACGATTGAGCCCCATCAAATGGCTAGACATTTCTGTGATGGCTCCAATATGGAAATGTACATTTGGCAACTGATTCAAGAGCTGCTCTATTTGCTCAAGTTGATCACTATTGGTCAAAATCAAGGCTTCTGGATTCATATTATTAAGACGCTGGTAATCATAAATATAACCAATATTGTGGAAATAGACTTTTTCTTCTGGTATTGCCAAGCTTTGAATTTTCTCATATACCTGCCTGTCCTGAACAGCGATGCGGATATTGCGATGAGGCATTTTCATAGCTACTTTCATATTTCCAGGTAAGGCTTCTCCGATAGGCTCTTGCCAGAAAAGAACATCTTCTGCACGACCATTTTTAGGACGAAGAGAGTAGGCGACCAAGAAGGGGGTTGCTAGAGAATTATAAATAATACGATCTGTATCATATCCACGATATTGCAGATAAAAGACGACAAATTCTTGTTTAGATTTAAAGATATGACGCTTTCCTTCAAGTGTCAAGATGATATCACCAGTCAGATGATTTTCCATAATGACCACGACATTGCTCTGGTCAAAATAACGAGTATGGGTCGGACGTTGTGTCTGGTCGTAGGTTATTTGTGCAAAAAGCCGTCCTTTGCGATTGTAGATATCTGCCGCTCGAACCTGCCCCTCTGTATCCAGCCATTCGACAGCCCGCACACGTCTTTCATGCGTCGGTTGGCGATAGAAAATATTGGCACGCTTCTTTCCCATATCCAAGATTTCCCCATTTACATTGCTGGAGCGAATCTCCCATAGGTGCGGTTTGGGGACAAGATTAAAATAAATTGGACGGCCCTCTGGTGTGTCCAAATCTCCTGTAAAATAACTGTAAGGAGACTCGACATCTGGTGAAAGATAGCCATCGTCTTGTACAACAACAACAGGACAATCAAGTCCTGTTGCTTTTAATGAACGTAATAAATCAAAACTTGCTTGATCATAGCGGTCAAACAAACAAATCATAGTGGTTATGCCTTTCTTTCTGAATCCTACTTAGTTAGTCTGAGCCGATTGGACAAGATCAGACCAGCGCTGGGCAATATGCTCATCAAGGTAAGGCTCAGCTATCTCGTAGGATACACGGGATAAATCTTCCTGAGAATGTTGAGTTAATAGCTGAACAATCTTTTCTGCGTACTCTGTCGTCATGGCATCTAGATCATCTGGACGAGCCTTAGGAATCAAGTAGCCATTTTCCCCATCACGGATAAAGGTTGGATTTCCATAACGTACATCAAAACCAATAATTGGCAGGCCAGAACCTACTGCTTCTAACAGAGTCAGACCAAAACCTTCACTTGTAGATGCTGCTAGATAAGCGGAATAATTTTTGTAAATATCCGCCATATGATGATGCCCCATCAGTCGAATATACTCTTCTGCTTGCAGATCCGCAATCAGCTTCCGCAGCATAGCTTCCTCACCACCGGTACCATAGATATCGAAGGTGATTTCCGGTAGTTGTTCATGCGCCTTCACCACAGAGTGAATCAGCCAATCAATATGCTTTTCACTGGCCAAACGAGAAGCTGTCATCAAACCAAAAGGTTTCCGCTGACCTTCTGGTCGGCGCAGCTGATCCAAGCTACCCACAGGAATAGTTAAAATATTCTTCGGCTTGATGTCGGTATATTGAGCAAACTGCTCTTTCAGAAGCTCTGTTTGAGCATCCGTCGAGTTGATGATGTAGTCCACCTCTTCCGCATATTCAAATTGATACTCGTAGTAATTATTCCACAAGATATACTCTTTTTCTGCGGGATTTTCACTGAAGTGGTCTGCGTGAACGATGACAGCTAGTTTAGCAGCCCCCTTATTAGCGAAGATTGGCTGGCCAATACCTGTCTCCCGGTCTAGAATCAGTAAATCCTTGTCTGTCAACTTCAAACTTCTCATGAAATAAGCAACAAACTCCTGCTTGGAGTAGAAGACCTGATCTGGAAAACGATAAACTTGCGTTTCTTGCTTACCGTCTACTTCATCGATAATCTCTTCGTAAGCCACACTACCGTCTTCATTGACCCAAGTCCGTTGGTAGAGACGAGCCCGACCATCTACAGGACTATAGTATTCAATAAAGTTTTTAGTATAAGTATAATATTCTTTCTGAATGAGACAGCCACGCGAAACAATCTCTGCCCGCTCAATCAGTTCATTATCCATATCGCATGAGTAGCACGTTACGAAATCATTATCTCCAAACAGGATCCGAAAGGTCTTGTTCTCAGGATTACGGACGATTTCTAGAGGTTCTCTATCAAAACTAGCTAAAACATGTGCCAGAGTGTAGGTCGTTGGAGCAATCTTAACATCTGTAAAATACTGATAGAGCCAAATGACCTCCGAGTCTTCAAAGCCGATATTCTTCGTCAAATGTTCAATATTATCGGCTGAAATAAAATCCATAAAGATGAATTTTGCCTCTAAGCCCACACTGCGAAGTAATTTTGCACGATAAATTTGTGCGTACTCAACCCCGCTGCTTGCCCAACCAATTCCTAGGTTGATGTTATAAATTGTCATAAACCATGTTCCTCTTACAAAAGATTATCTTTTTTAATTCTTGAAAGGCGTTTGATGATTTTTCCTTTCTTCTTTTTATCTTTTTCTTTATCTTTATCTTCGTCTTTAGACTTTTTGACAGGAGAAGTGAAGTAAGTAACGGGAACAGAGCTATCTGTACCTGTCTTAGCAAATGTTTGCTCAATATTTACAACTTCTTTTTGTGGAGCAGAGATTTCTACTGGGACTTCTTTCTCACCAAAAGCATCTGATTCATTTACTTCTTCTTCGTGCGCTTCAAGAGAAGCTTCATCGAATAGACTTTCAGCTTCAACTTGCTCATTTGAAGCTTCGTCTTCTTCCAAAGGCGTATCAAACAAACGCGTAGCTTCATCTTCCTCTAAAGGAGTATCAAATATGCTTGCAAATTCGTCGTCTTCCGAAGCTTCCTCAATTAGACTTGCGATATCAATTTGACCCTCTAAAGTTTCTTCGTCTAGAATCTGACCAATTTGACTAAGAAGCTCTTTGATTTTTTCCCTTTGCGCCTTATAGAGTTGTTCCGTTTCAAGACGTTTTTTCGTCAATTCATCGATCTCTTCAAGGATAGACGATCTTACTTGTAAGAAGTCTTTTTGAGCTTTCTCTAGAACCTCTTGAGCCTCTTTTTCTGCCTTTTCATGTGCTTCAATAATCAGCGATTTAGCATAAACAACGGCTTCACCGATTTCTCTTTCTTGGTTCTTTAAAGCATCCATTTTTTTATGTAAAGATTCAATTTTCTCATTCTTTTTACGAATTTCACTATCAAATCCTTCTTCTAACGATTCAATGTATTCTTCAACTTCCTTGGCACGATAGTTACCAAATAGGGTCTTTTTAAGTCTCATTCTGCTCCCTCTATTCTTCATTTATTCTAATTATATACTATCTTATCAATTGTAGCATAAAATGACGCTTATTACCATTGTTTTATAAGCCTCCGAGCAAAAAAATCCGGATACTACAAGAGCTAATAAAATTCTATCCACCTGCTAGTTCCATGGTTCTCTTAGTTTTGTAACCTTATTCTTTTATAAGCAAAAACACCTGAATAGATGATGTATGATCCATTCAGGTATTTTCATAAAAGGTAACTAGATGTAAAATCATCTAGTTTAGAAATTGAGATCTACCCAGCTAAGAGGTGTATAGCCAAGAAGTTCAACGCCATCATATTCTACTGTTTTAACGATCTCTTGAATATTCGTTTTTAGCTCTTCTATTGATCGGCTGTCTGACTCATCTAATACTAGATCATCTTCCACAATAAATAGTGGCTTTTGATAGCGGTCATAAAGATTATTCATAGCTAGACGAAGACCTACAGGATCAATTGGATTCTTATTGGTGTTATTATAGCCATATTTATTGATAAAGACTTCTTGAGAATTACTAGATGCATGGTAACTAAAGCTAACAAAATCAACCTTTCCGACTCGTAAGTCAAAGAAGTCATCATTTTCAATATCCAAAGCAATCTGCTCACGCTCTAATCGGCGCAAGAAATGGTTTGGATAAGAACCACGAACTTGTACATCTGTAAAGACATAGTTTTCACGGTTCTTAACTTCTGCTTCCATCGCATCAATCGCACTATCTAGATTCTGACTATAGTTACGACTGACTACCAACATGCCACCAAATTGAAATTCTGGATTAATTGATTTTCCAAGCTTAACAGCACGTGCCGAAGCGACTAATTGATAGTGAGCCGCCTGCCAGATTCGTTGGTTCCGATTTTCTCCATCTTCAAAGGACAGACCGCCACCAAGATATGGTAAATGGTGTAAAATATTAAATTCATTAAAGGTAATCCAATATCTTACCTTGTCTTTAAAATGTCTGAAAACAGCTTCTGTATAATGCTCATAAAGTTCAATCATCTTGCGGCTCTTCCACGCACCGTATTTTTCATACAGATGAAGAGGAAGATCGAAATGACTTAAAGTTACAATCGGTTCAATATCCTTTTGCAAAACTTGATCAATGATAGTCTCATAATATTTCAAACCTTCTTCACTTGGCTGCGCTTCTTCTCCAGTTGGGAAAATTCGTGCCCAAGAGATAGAAATTCTATAAACATTGAAGCCCATCGATTGAATCATATTCAAATCACTAACATAATCCGGTTGACTCGCTAAAGTAAATTGCCCCAAAAGATCATAGGCACCTATTGGTACTTTTTTGTAGTTGACTTCCCCTGTCAGTACTCCTATACGTGGTTCACTAATTGGTAATACATCCGTCGTTCCCAAACCTTTATTGCTGTTGGGCATCGTATTTCTAATCATAATGACTCCTTTTGATTTTGTGAATATATGTGGATACTATTGTATCCTCTAGTATCTTTAAAATTATCGCTGATCTTTCTTATTTTGAGCGATAGAAGCCAATCCAGATAATGTACTAGCGACATTTTTTAGGTCAGGAGAAATTGGCTGTAAACCTGGTCTTACCATCTGATATGCCTCTTGATCTGTCACGCTCAAGTTTGGAGTTGTAGAGACTTGAACAGACAAGCTTTCTTGAGATAGTGCAACTGCCTCTGAAAATTCCTGAGATGCAAGGTTCATACTATCAAGCGATTCTTGTTGATAAGCAAAACGCATGGATTCAGTTCTTGACAAACTATTTGAGAGAGATTCTGAGATGTATAAACTTTGTGAAATAGACTTAGACTCTGAAACGCTCTGTCTATAAGAAAGCAACTCTGAAACTGAAATGCTATAAAATTCAGATAACGAAACTCTCACAATACTTTGACTGATTTGCTCTGATTCACTCAGGGAAATCGATTCACTCAAACTAAAGGAAGTTGAGATGCTGACACTATGACTAAGAGATTCGGAAAGACTGATAGAGGTTGAGGTGCTCTGACTAGCCGACTCTGAAACTGAAATTAACTTGCTCTCATATGCAGATTGGGCAACAGAAGCACTAACTGAGAGTGAAGAACTGAGCCAATTATACTCTGAAATTGATTGACTCAAACTTAAAGAAGTTGAAAGGCTCGCACTTTCACTTAATGATTCAGAGATACTGAGACTCTGGCTAAGGCTTTCGGACTCACTCAAACTCAAGGAGCTTGAAACACTCAGGCTTTGACTCAAGGATTCTGAAACACTGAGGCTCTGACTAAGGCTTTCATACTCACTCAAGGAAACTGATTCACTTAAACTAAAGGCAGTTGAAAGGCTTGCACTCTGACTGAGAGATTCTGAAACACTCAGAGAGAGTGAAGCACTCTGACTAATAGAGTCGGAAAGCGATGTTAACTTGCTTTCCAATTCAGATTGGGCAACAGAAGCACTAACTGAGAGTGACGAACTGAGCCAAGTATACTCGGAAAGTGATTCGCTCAAACTAAAGGAAGTCGAAATGCTTGCACTATGACTCAAGGATTCAGACACACTAAGACTCTGGCTCTCTTGTTCAGATTGACTGACTGAAATTGACTCACTGAGGCTTAAAGAGAGTGAAGTGCTGACACTCTGGCTCAAGGATTCTGAAAGGCTGAGACTCTGACTAAGGCTTTCAGATTCACTCAAGAAAGTTGACTCACTCAAACTGAAGGAGCTTGACGCACTGAGACTTTCGGATTCACTCAAGGAAACTGACTCACTCAAGCTGTAAGAAGTGAAGACGCTCACACTCTGACTGAGAAATTCTGATACACTAATAGACTCGGAAATTGATGTCAATTGGCTTTCCAATTCGGATTGAGCAACAGAGGCACTAACCGACAATGAAGAACTTAACCAAGTATACTCGGCAATGGACTCACTCAGGGAAATTGACTCGCTCAAAGAGATTGACTCACTGAGACTGAGAGAAGTTACTGTCCATTCACTCAAAGATTCTGAAAGAGAAAGGGACTGGCTATAGCTAAGTGATTCTGATAGCTGCTGACTCTCCTTAGCTGATTCAGATTCAAAAAGAAGTTGAGAAAATGCTTCACTCAAAGAGAGAGACTGACTGATGCTCAAAGATTCAGATGCCGAAAGGCTAAGTGAAGTAAACTCAGACTGAGCCAACCATTCAGAAGTAGAGAGGCTCAGGCTAGTGCTAAGAGAAATCAAGAAAGTATCCGGCTTATTCTCGTTTACTGAAGATGAATCAGCTTCCTCCTCATAAACTGGATCTGAAAGACTCAGAGAAGCCTCTTCTAAGGCACTGAGAGACTCAGATTCTGAAAAACTCAGACTAGCACTAATGGATTCTGACAGAGAAACTGACTGACTATTCGCTACCGAAGTTGAAACGAATTCGCTAAGAAGGATAGAAGCCGACTCGGAAAGGCTCTCGCTGGCACTGATAGAAGCGGATAACCACTCACTCTCATAGAGTGAATCTGAATCTGATATGCTGAGAGATTCAGATTCAAAGATACTCCAGTATTCAGACTCGGAAAGACTTTCACTTGCACTGATAGAAGCGGATAGCCATTCACTCTCATAAAGTGAATCTGATTCTGATATGCTGAGAGATTCAGATTCAAAGATACTCCAGTACTCAGACTCGGAAAGGCTCTCGCTTGCACTGATAGAAGCGGATAGCCATCCACTCTCATAAAGCGAATCTGACTCTGATATGCTGAGGGACTCAGATTCGAAAATACTCCAGTATTCAGACTCGGAAAGACTCTCACTCGTGCTGATAGAAGCGGATAGCCATTCACTCTCATAAAGCGAATCTGACTCTGATATACTGAGAGATTCAGATTCAAAAATACTCCAGTATTCAGACTCAGAAAGACTCTCACTCGCACTAATAGAGGCGGATAGAGATTCATCCTCAAGAACCAGCTCAGATTCTGAATCTGATTGATCGATAATGTGAGAAGAAGAGTCTAAAGAATAAGTCTCTAATGAATAAGTCTCTAATGAATCATTTTCCCACAGCGAATCTTGAAGAGGACTCTCACTTGTTGAAACAGAATCACTATCGAAATGTTCAGCAGACAAACTCATTGAAGTCGAAACACTCATTGATAAACTTTGGCTGACATTTTTTATCAGATCGTCTACTACCAAGCTATTGTTGGCTTGAAAATCTTCAAAGTCTTCCATAATAGAAATTGGCTCTGTCTGTGGTTTTAATTCTTCATTAATACCTAACACAACCTGATTCTGCTCTTGGGGTTTTCGGCTAATCGGTTTTAAGATGGCTGCATCCGGATCATAATAATTATCATCCTCCGTCACCAATCGTTTAAACTTCGATATAACGCGCTTAAACCCCTTTGCTTTTGCTTTATTATTCTTACCCATAAATATACATTTTCTCCCGAATGCAGTTATATCCTTATTATAAAGTCTATAGCACAATCTGTCAAAACTTTAGCCAAAGAAAACCTCTAATTTCCCTGTAGGCTGAACATTGACATAACTAAGCGCCATATTTTTTATAATTTTAAGATTCATGTCTGCATTCATTCTCTTATATGACTCAAAAGCCTCTTTATGAAACTCAAATACAGGATTCTTTTGTGCATAACCTTGACTAACCACTAAAGTTTGAAATTGTTGGAGATAGTCAACTTGCTCCACCCAGCAATCATCCACTGCTCTTAACACTGCGATGCGCTGAAGCTGCCCAAACAGTTCTGAATCCTCAATTCTATCGCGTTTTCGCTGATATTCTTCAATGAAAAGCTTAGATAGAAACTTCTTAACCTGACGAATGTTTGTCACATCTAAATCTCTTGGAATTCCTTGACAATAGTAACTAATGTTATCCAAAACAAATCGATACAGATCGGCATGCTCTCTAAATGGATGCTTATTTATATAGGCGTCCATAGCATCTGATAAAACAGATAAAAAATATTCTAGTTTAAAGTCAGAATGAGCAATAATGTCATTGCGCTTGTTATAAATGATCTGCCGTTGAATTCGGATACTTTCGTCATACTGCTCTGTTGATCGTCTTGAAGCAGCTGCCGCATTGTCGCTGTTTCTCTGAGCTTCTGTCACCTCATATTTAATACGAACAGATTTTAGATGAACCTTCTGTTTTTCCTCTGGCTTGGCGACTTCTTTTTGATAAAAATCATTGATCCACTTACTGCCAGTCTTTGTGATAATATCATCTTCAAGTGAAACAAAGAATTTACTTAGTCCAGGTGCGCCTTGACGGCCTGCACGACCACGAAGCTGCAAGTCCACTCGTTCACTGGACATTCTCTCTGTTCCAATAACCGCCAGTCCGCCTAATTTAGCAACACCTTCTTCTAGGATAATATCCGTTCCACGACCAGCCATAGAGGTTGCGACGGTTACCGCAGAACGCCGACCAGCCTGTGCAATCATCTCTGCTTCTTTTGCTGCATTGTAGGCATTTAGCACATTATGAGCAATCCCTTCCTGCAACAGGAGCATGGAGTAAATTTCTGACATTCTTACCGATCCTGTCGCAATCAAAACTGGCTGCCCCTTTTTGTGTAGTTTTTTAATATAATCCAAAGAAGCATAAAGTTTTTGAGGGATAGTTAGATAGATCTCATCTGGATAATCAATCCGTTGATTGGGTTTTCTAGTTGGTACAACGACCACTCCCAAGTCATACACTTCACGAAATTCATCTTCACAGACCTTGCCTGTACCCGTCATCCCCGCCAATTTAGGAAACATCTTGAACAGATTTTGATAGGTAATAGAGGCCATGGAACGTGTTTCTAAGGAAATCTTTACGCGTTCTCTCGCTTCCAAGGCTTGATGCAAACCAGATTGAAGTTTATTCCCTTCTAAAACTCGCCCTGTTGCCTCATCCATCAACTTGACTTCGCCATTTTCTACAGTATACTGACGATCTTTTTCAAATAAATGATTGGCCCTTAAGGCCAAATTGATTTGACGGATCAGTTGGTAGTTATTTGGATCGTAAGCATTTTGTACACGGAAGTATACTTCTGCTTCCTTGACACCTTTTCTCGTCAACCAGACTGAAGTCCGAGTCGAATCTAGCTTAAAATCTTCCCCTTCCTTCAAGGTCTTAACAAACTCATCACAGGTAACAAATAGATTGGACTGAACCCGCGGAGAGCCTGATATAATCAGAGGCATCTGTGCACTATCCAAGAGAGCTGCATCAACCTCATCCACTAAACAGAAATAGAACTTAGGCAAGAATTTCTTTGCTTGAGAGGTCGCTAAATTTTCTTCAAGGTAGTCAAATCCCAGCGCACTATGTGTTGTATACACGATATCACTTTGATAAATCCGCTGCTTTTGCGCAACCTTCAATTTTTTAGCTGGATTTTCTGAAACACCAATCCCAACTGTCATCCCTAAGTAATGAAAAACAGGAGCCATTTGTTTAGCGTCACGTATCGCCAAATACTCATTGGCCGTAACCAAGATGGTGCTGTTTCCAGTCAAGGCATTTAAGTACAAGGGAAGAATTGCTGTTAGTGTTTTGCCCTCTCCCGTCCTCATCTCGGCAATCTGATTGTCTTGCATGACTAAGGCACCTAAGATTTGTACATCGTAAGGATAGAGCCCCAAGACACGCTTAGCCGCTTCACGAATGGTGGCATAGGCTTCTGGTAAAATTTCCTGCAGCCTTTCTCCCTCAGCAAGACGGCCCTTAAACCATTGAGTTTTAGCCTGCAATTCTTTATCTGACATGGCTGTATAATTATCAGAAAGCTGATTAATCTTTTCTAAGATTTTTTTATAACGCCTTAGTTTAAAGGAATTAGCTAAATGTAATTTTTTAAGCTTCATTCTTTCTCATCCACTCTTCCGTTTTCTCCAAGTCTATTTTTTGAAGCAAAAAGGACTGATCCAACAAATAATCAATTTTGGTTAGTACCCGTGGCCTATTTTTCAGATGGGCATACTCTTTTACTCTAGCTGAATTGAAGCGTTCCAGCAGCAAATCTCTAAATAAAGGATAATTCACCCTATTTCGATAGCGATCAAGAACATGCTGATAATCCAATTCTGACATAAAATCATCAGTCACTAAAGCATAGGCATTTTCAAATTGCTGTGAGTAAAGTAAGGCTGCCATATTTGAAATCGGCCCATAGCCAGCAAAAGCGACCTTTTCAAAAGAATATTCTCGAGCCAGCTTTTCAATTGTTCCAAGTAAGATTTCGAAGAACTCTTTTTCCATATACAAAAGAGCGTCTTTGTAGGAAGAATTGACTACCAACAAATTTGGAAAATGCTCCCGAACAATTTCTGGAATGTAGCCCGTCCGATTGAAATCAGGCTCCGTAAAGCAAACGTAAATCGTCTCTTGATTGACGTCCTTATGCAACAATTTCGAAATCCAATAGCGATCGACAGTATAATCTGCCACACCTTCTTCAGCAATATAGATGCTTTCAAACAAGAAACGATGGCAACCTGAACTCACTAATTGAATTTTATAATGATGGGTATTGTTAGGAACACGAACGCTCATCGTCTCACCCTGCTTAATGATTTGATTAAAAATCTCCTCATCACGCGCATTCATAAATTCAATCTTCAAGTAGGTCGAATTTTCAGGAAGAGTCTCCAGATGGCTGCCAAAGATATATTTTTCTCCTCGCTTCAATTCAGGAAGCTGGCTTGTATTGCGCAAAGCCTGATAGTTTGCTTGCGAATGCCATTCATGAATGACTGTACCAGACGGCATGAACTGATTCTCATATAAAACATGCCCATCTGCTAGCAGCTTCACAGACGATCCATATAGATACTGTGATACACTTTGCATATCCCAATAAGCAAAATAGATTTCTTCCTTGTATCTCACGAATCAAACTTCCTTTCAAAACTATTCACTAATAAAGTCTTATACTGATTAAAGAACCATTCGACAATTCCTTGCGTATCATCATTGTGTCGTCCAGTCAATCCTTTACTAATGATATTAACGCGATAAGCTCGCTTCCCTAGCTCTTCTAGCATATCAGGGTAGGCCGTACCATCGTAGTCATCATGATACATATAAGACACAATAAATTTCGTCCTTGAAAAATTAGCTTCTTTGAACGATGTCCAGAAGTGCTCATTAAGTTGAGCTATTCCTTTCTCTGATAATTCTCCTGTTGTACGAAACACCAAATCTAAAGAAGTAGGGAAACCTCCAGGACGAATCGTGGATTCATTCTCTGCAATATCGCCTAAATTTACTAAGGGCTTACCGACAATCACTGCATGAGGCTCTAACTTGGAAGCATAATACAGAGCTCCAAAGGTCCCCATTGATAGTCCGGATAAGGTCAACTGGTCTCTTGTAAAGCCTAATTCATCTAAACAGTGATGAATGACCTGAACAAGCTTTTGCTCTAGCTCTTCTGAGCCGAGATAGAAAGCACCACCCTCAGAACGCGGATCTCCAATCAACAAGAAAGGCGCTCCCAAATTGTTCATCATCCAGTATCCCTCAAATCCTTCAGCTGGACGATAACCAGAAAAATAAATATTGAGAGGTGGCTTCAAATCACCAGGATGGAAGTAGTAAATCAATTCCTCCCGATTTTTATCCACGACACGATTTCCACCGATCAATAAATCCCCATAACCCAAATGAGACTGGCGATGGTGGAATGGTCCAATTTTCACAATTCCTTGACCTTTTACTTGAACACTGACGCTTAGGTAATAAGAATCGCTGGTATCTAAAACGAGAGGCTTCTCAAAAGATTCTTCATCATAAATCCATTCTTGCATAGGAGAATTGCCAACTGGATAACCCTTGATGACATAACGAATTGCGCAATCTTCAGAATTTCTGAACTCTGGCCATAAATCCAAAGGGGCGTCTGCACTCAGAAAGATATTGTACTGATAGGTTGCTACAGTTTGGTAATCCTCACCATATTGGCCACACAGACGGAGATAGTTAGTTCCTTCATAGTTAATCTGACCTGAAAAGGAGGGATTGACGGCTAGGTGATTAACACTGAGCTTGGTACCACTTTGCTTAGAAGAAAAGCCTCTTGAAAATAGATACAGCATCTGAGCTGGATCTTCAAAAGTAGACTGAACGGCCCTTTTGCGTAAAAGGAATCTTTCCAAAGTTTTTGTAGTGATCTGACAGCGCTCATGATAAAACAAGCGATAAACCTGAATTAAGCTGTCCAATACTGTGATGTACTCAAGATGCTCAACAGTATCGACCAATACAACATCATAGGGCTTAGCAGCCTTCGGTTTCTTCCCATCCTTTTTTAAAATACCAATATCTTCTGGCAAGAGAGACATGATATCTTCTGGTTTAACAAATGTCCATGCGATATTACTAGGAATCTCATATTGGTGCTGCCAATTCTCATTGGCAATCTGTAGGACACTAATTCTGTTCATTTAGCTTTAATTCCTTTATCGTATTTTTCCACATTTCGACAATTTCTCCCCTTGTATACAGCTCAATCCTCTTAACCGAATGCACCAAAGACTGATTCCAGTGTTCCAAATCTGTGAGGTAATACAAGAGTGCCTCTATCAGGTTAGAAATGTCATTCATGATCCAACCATTTTCGCCATGCTTCACATAGGAAGAATTATACAAATTCACTTGAGGAATTCCTCCGCTGATACCCGCAATTTGAGTTCGGATATCTGCCGGGCTTCCCAAATCCAAGATGACCCGAACATACTTCAGAGCCTTTGCCAAATCGGTATCACTATGAATCACCACAGTATCAATTCGCTCTCTGAGGCTATCATCATCTTCTAAGCGTGGATCACCACTCTTAGCAGCCTTATCCTTGTCAACAAGGAGCAATTTTTCTGCATACTTTGTTGATGATAAAGATTCCTCAAGAAACTGTCGAATAGAAGCTTCTCGACCAAAATCTTGACTCTGCGTCCCAACCAATAAGTCAATCCACTCATGTTGCAACATCATATCAAACAAGGAAGTAAAAACATATTGAAGATGATGTTCTGATAAAGTATCGAAATTGACATAGATAATCAACTCTTTTTTCCGCTGACTATGCCCAAGATTCAACTGTGTATCATAGGGTGGAATCTCATAATAAGCAGGAAGTTGCTCTTCTTCTACTTCCCCCACTTGTTCTGCAATCTTCACAATTTTATCTAAGCTATCTACCACAAAAAATGGGGTATCTTTTAAATCAGAGAATAATTGTTCTGTATTCGTAATCGGATAGCGATTGCCAAAGAAGGACAGAACAACAAGATGATCCTTCTTAATCTGTTGGAAAAAATGATTATGCTGCACATCTGCTGAAACAATAATCGAATCATCCTTGGTTAAAACAGAAGCCAAATGCTGCTCTAGCTTTTCTTTAACAAGCTCCTCAATATTCTGATAGACATCCTTGGCAAATGTGCCCTGTGCCTCAGGATTGATAATGACCTGCTGGTTATCAGCTGTCAAAAATTCTCTGAATTGCCATATCCCTTGTGCATTCAGATAGTCCTGATAATAAGGCTGATTGTGCTCAAAATAGATAATACTGGAGACAAAGCCACGGTCATCAAAAACAAGCTGATAATCTATCTGATTATTTTCAAAATAGGTAATATCAAAAATATTACCTATTTGTGAAAAATTAATCTGAGCATGAGGTAGGTGATCGACGTGAACATCTACAATAAAAGGAGTATAAAAGATTTCTGCTCCTTGCGGCCATTTCAAATCATCCAAACAAATTTTTCGTGCAGGCACATCTGTCAGACCTTGTATGCTATCAAATAGATTCCACATTTCATCTGATGAAAGTCTTTGTTGATAAAAGAAAGTCCGGATATGAGGTGAATAATTCAAAATCAGGACAGAGTTGGCTTCTCCTGATTGTTGAAACATCCGCAATAAATTTACGGCATCATCAAACATCATATTTTTCGGCTGCAGATAGAAAGGTAGGGCAGTAGAATACCATTTTCGATCTTGTTTATACCAAGAAGGTACAAAGTAAAACATATCCCTCTATTCTCCTTTTACTTCTAGTTCTTTATGATAATAAGTCCCGATTCTTAAGATTCGTATTTCTTCACGCAAGGGCAAGAGCATGCTGATCAAAATGACTAGTGTGCTTGGCAAGGTCAAAAAGAAACTTGGTAAAGGCAAGAAGAAATTAATAAAATAGGGCAGGCCGACATACAAGATGAGATAAATAGCTCCTATATTTGATTGCAAAGAAATATAGTGTTTTAACACTTTTAAGGTTTCTTTCCCAGGCTGAATATAGTCAAAATATTCTCCCTGACGCTGCAAGCGTTTCGCTGTCTCTTCCGGTTCCAAATTGATATAGGCAAACAAAATACCCAACAAGTAAATCGCAACTAGATAAACAAATAGACCCAAGGGCTTTGTAAAGTCAAACAAATTCCCAAATTTTAGTGAAAATCCTTTCCCCGTCCAGTCTAGTAATAATTGGAACAACATCAAGACACTGGTTGCATACATAATGGGCATTCCACCAGAAGGAATGAACTTAATTGGCAAATAAGATTTATCATAGTAGCGACTGCTTAACATGATCCGATTGAGAGGCAGACGTATCTCGGCTTTCTCACACACAACAGCAACAAAGGTCAAGAGAAGATAGGCTAATAGAGCCACAACTAAAATCATTCCTCCTCGGACAGAAGACAAGGATTTCCCAAGCAAGACTATTAATTGGTCAGCAAACTGGAGTAAAATCCCTGAAATGATAATAATGGTTGACCCTCCCACTCCCTTACGAGTATTAAGACTTGACAACCAAATAATGATAAAACTGCCTGTCACAACTGTGAGTAAAACTGCTAGATTATAGAGCCAATCATCTACAAGAAGTAGAAAGCGACCATTTCCTCTATAAGCGGTGTACATAATGGCTAGTCCCTGCACAATCGCAAAGAACAAGGTTAAGATTTTTTGAAAGAAATCTGTTTTTTTAAGGGACCAAGATTGTATATTCCAGCTTTTCTTTAGGTTCATGACTTGCCATACAATCATCGTCGTAATCCAAGGTCCTAAGCCCAAAGAAAATACTGAAATCTGAGAAACATCAATTCCTGCCAGCAAATAGAAAGCGGCCAAGGGATTGTCTTCCTTTATCCGAAAAGCTTCCATACTGCCATTGTAGCCTGGAAGCAAGATATGTCTTCCTAATATATAAATAGCTATAATGAACAGTGTAAAGAGGATTCTCTTTCTAAAAATATTCTGATGCTTCTTTTTCTTAAGACCAAAGTGCTCCATTTATTATCCTTTATTTGTATTTTGGACTTGCCCAGAGTCCTCTTTTCATACATAAACTTGTCTTTTAAGCCAAAGACTTAAGAAAGCAAGCCCATTCCATAGAATTATAGATAAGGAATCAACTTGCTTTCTCTATTTTGATTACAAAATGTGGGGCAATCGTCATTTAATTAAAATCTGATCGAATTTTTTCCACCATTTCCTGATAATTCTCATGTGAGAATACTCGCTCTGAAACCCCTTCTGTTTGTACATTATCAAAGGCATAAACAGGCTTACCAGACTCTTGAAACTCTCTAATTACAGTATCGAATTTCTGATCGTGATTGATATCAAGATAAATGTCGCTGCTCGCAAGTAAATCTCTCAAAGGATATGGCAAAATTGCAGGGTGCAAACGAACATTTTCATAAGCCATCAGTTTGAGTAACTTATCAGACATCTGTGTGTAGGCAGCAATATGAAACAGGCAATTTGGCAATGCTTTCACCAAATCTTCAATCCCCTCTAACCTATCCGAGTTTGTCAAAGTTACACAGTGGAGAGCAAAGCCTTCATCCCTCTGTTTAATAGCTTTCTCGACATCAAATTCATCTGTCTCAATAATTGTAGACCAATCAAGAGAATTGTAAAACCACCATACTTCACGCAGACGCATGTTGGAAACAGTGTTCCATGGTTTTTGACCAGAAATATAATGCAAAACAGCAGGTAGTGGAGAGAGTGGGATTTCGAAAATCCAGTCATGCTTATCTAGCGCAGCTCCCATGTCAAAACCGATTTGAAAATTGTAAGTATCTTCCAAATCAAGTTTTTTGCCCTCAAACATCAAATTCAAGATAGACTGATCACCTTCAGTAAAATTGGCTAATTCTCTATCTGTCAACTCAACCAATTGCTGAGCCATGTTTTCTTCACGCCAACGCTTATTATTGATGAGCATCATTCCAGAATTAAAGCCAAAGCCTACTCCATATGTCGCGCGAGTCGTTGCTACATAATAATCCTCCAGATCTATCTCAAAAAGATGGTCCAGATTTCGTGTCACAACAATATCACAATCTAAATATAAAACTTTATCTGCTGCAACATAATTCGGTATAAAATAGCGCCCATAAGCCATGTAGTTAATGTGAGCGTAAGTTCCAGCTTCCCATTTTGATTTCACCTGATCGTCAATCTGGTCATTGAATAATTTCACATCGTTCAACTGACTGCCAGCTGCTTCTACCTTCCGACGCGTATAGTAAAACCATTCTTGAGGAATATCCTGATTAAAAACATAAATATCTAAATTTTTATGGTGACAGCAAAGAGATTTTATTGTCGTCTCGATCTGTCTAATATACCCATAATCTCCCGAAACCACAATGGCTTTTTTCTTTTCCAAAACACTACTCCCACTAAGCTTATTCAATTCTCTAAAAAAATCGCTATTAGGCTTTATTATACCATAAATTCCGCCTTTATTCAAACACCTTCTTGAAAGCTAGACCTAAATTTTCTAGCCTTAAAATAGAGGTGAAAGCTACTCACACGAAAAGAAGAAAGCTTGCTATAAGCGCTTCTAATATATCCATCCTTTTAAAATCAGACAACCACTACCTGCAACGTACTTAAATGTGTGCTCTCATGCTATCAAATCTTATAAAATTAGGCTATCCCGAAGAATTAGCCGGTGTTTTATTGAAAAAAATGGACTGGCTTTTCTCCAGTCCATTTCCCCTACTTACATCAACTAGTTATTATGCACCCGATTCATATATTCGGTATAGGACTCCGTTTGCATCAGCTCCTTGGCATTTTTGACCCGGTCAGCAGTCGGTGGCTTCACACCTTCCAGTGAATAAGGAATGCCCAACTCCCGCCACTTGAATTCTCCCATAGTATGGTAAGGAAGGATTTCAAACTTATCAACGTTCTTGAGTGTTTTGACAAACTTACCTAGCTCAATCAAGTCCTCATCACGGTCCGTTAAGCCTGGCACCAGAACGTGACGAATCCACACTGGCTTTCCAATATCTGAGAGATATTTTGCACAGGCCAGGATGTTTTTATTGGTCTGGGTAGTCACGATCCTATGCTGCGCTTCATTAATTTCCTTGATATCCAGCAAAACCAAATCCGTCACCGCCATCAGTTTATTAAACTTTTCTAGATAACGAGGCGTATTTCTAAAAGGCAGAGCACAAGTATCCAGCGTACAATGAATCCCCAGCTCTTTAGCCTTGGTAAAGAAAGCAATCAGAAAGTCGATTTGCAGAAGGGCTTCTCCCCCGCTGACGGTAATACCACCTTTATTACCCCAGAAACCTTTGTAACGAAGGGCTTCTTGTAGGATATCATCCACAGTCCGCAGTTGAGACTTGTTAGTCTCCATCTCCCAAGTATCTGGATTGTGGCAATATTGACAACGCATATGACAACCCTGCAAAAAGACGATGAAGCGGATACCTGGTCCATCCACTGCTCCAAAACTCTCCGTAGAGTGCACCATTCCCGTTACTTTCCCATAATCAATCGCTTCTTCAACCATAATAATCCTCTTTACCTGAAAACGTTTTACTATAACTACATTATACCACGATTCGAGTGAAAATAGATAGATTCTGCCTATTTTTTAGAAAATAAACTGTTTTTCAGTTTCATTTTCATTGTGTTACAACAGATAAAGTTTTTCAGTTTTTCTTGAAATTGCCTCTCTCCGTTTCCAGCTTTCTCCATAAAAAAAGCCGCCCTAGAGGGCGACCTTTTCGGAGATTGTTATGAAAAAAAGGTGCGGAACTATAGCTATAACAGCTGCTCATCTGTTAAACTAAAGGACTCCTTCTATCAAATAAAGTTAAGAGGTCTTCATTTGATGCTTCTAGTATACTGCACCATACTTAAAAGAAGCTTAAGCTGATTTTAATCATTATTTCACTAGAATAGCTAACGTTTCATAGGGTTTCAAGGTCATGGTCGCGGCTAATGCTGGCTCCTCGTAATTTGAAATCAGCACCTGACCGCTTTGATAGTCTGGTAGGATGTCCAGCGTAATCGGATCAGCATAGAAGTTGTTAAGTACTAAAAGTTTTTGTCCTTGCCACTCCCGCTCAAAGGCATAAATCTGAGGACTATCCTCATAGGCTGGCTGATAGCTGCCCTCTGCGATGATAGGTAGTTCCTTGCGCAGGGCAATCAATTTCTGATAAAAGGTAAAGATCGGTCCCTTGATTTCATTTTCCACATTGATGAGAGGATAAGATTTGCCCGCCTTCAGCCATGGAGTTCCTGTTGTAAAACCTGCATTGACTGAATCATCCCATTGCATAGGCGTCCGAGAATTATCACGAGATTTAGCCTTGATAATCCTGAAGGCTGCTTCTGGCAATTGACCTTCAGCAAGCAGGCTCTGGTAAGCATTGAGAGACTCGACATCCACATAGTCTTCCATGGAGTCGTAGTTAGGATCCACCATGCCAATCTCCTCACCCATGTAGATATAAGGCGTCCCGCGCGACAGATGAATACTGGCTGCCAGCATGGTCGCTCCTTCGTTGCGGAAATTCTCCACATCGACAAAGCGGTTGAGAGCTCGTGGCTGATCATGGTTGTTCCAAAAGAGAGCCGACCAGCCATCATGATCGCTCATTTCCTTGCCCCAAGTATGGAAGAGGCGTTTTAACTCTTCAAAGTCAAAGGCCTTAAGACTCCACTTCTGTCCAGCTTCATAGTCCACCTTGAGATGATGGAAATTAAAGGCCATAGATAGCTCCTGCCGATCTGGTGCGGTGTAAAGGATGCAATTTTCAATCGTCGTAGCACTCATTTCACCAACCGTCATAAAGGAATCGTCCTGCCCAAAGGTCGCTTCGTTCATCATACGCAGATAGTCATGCACGATTGGCTTATCGGTATAGGCCGGCTTACCCTCCTGCTCTGGACAGTCTGCCAGCACCTCATCTTTTCCGATGACATTGATGACATCAAAGCGGAAGCCCTTGACTCCTTTGTCCCGCCAAAAATTCACCACCTTGAAGAGTTCTTGACGCACATTAGGATTGCGCCAGTTAAGATCTGCTTGAGTGACATCATAAAGATGCAGATAATATTTGCCCGTATCGCCAAATGGCGCCCAGGCACTGCCGCCAAACTTGGACAGCCAATCCGTCGGCTCATCTCGCAGGATAAAGAAGTCCTGATAGTAGGAATCCCCAGCCAGTGCCTTTTGGAACCACTCATGTTCAATCGAGCAGTGATTGAGAACCATGTCCAGCATGAAGTCAATACCATGCTGCTGGCCGACCTTGACCATCTCTTCAAAATCCGTCATATCCCCAAAGATAGGATCAACTGCAGTGTAGTCAGAAATATCATAACCGTTGTCCCTCTGTGGACTCGGATAGAAAGGATTGAGCCAGATCATATCCACTCCCAGCTCTTTCAGGTAGGGAAGTTTTTCAATAATCCCGCGAAAATCTCCCAAACCATTGCCAGTCGTGTCTTTAAAAGATTTTGGATAAATCTGGTAGACAACCTTTGTTTTATCAAGTGTCATATCTTCTCCTTTTTTGATAAAAGGGAGGGGCTCAGAGCCACCATCCCATGAGTTAACTATTCCTAGATGCGTTTTGCTGTCATCAATTTATCACCGCGTTTGATATAGCCAGGATATTCTCCACTTATATCTGCTACAAAAGCATCCTGGTTGGTGATAATGATAGGTGTTTCTGTCACGAGCCCTGCAGCCTTGATAACATCCATATCAAAACTAATCAGTTTTTGTCCAATAGTCACATGATCGCCTTGCGCAATATGGGCCTCAAAGCCCTTACCGTCTAGACCGACCGTATCCATACCGATATGCATAAGCATTTCCACACCCTCGTCCGATACGATACCGACGGCATGCTTGGTTGGGAAGAGAACAGTCACCGTACCGTTCACAGGTGACACCAATTCACCTTCACTTGGCTCAATCACTAAACCTTGTCCCATCACCCCTGATGAAAATACTGGATCAGTTGCCTGACTGAGTTCTTTTACTTGACCAGCAAGAGGACTAACGATTTCTACTGGTGTGACAATCTTTGTTTCCTGATGAGCGAATTCTGCTTCTTCTTGAGCTGCAAATTCTGCTTGCAGTTCTGTATCGTCTTCCGTTTTTGTGAAAAATCCTGCTTTGCGGAAGAAGAAAGTCAAAGCCATTGGTACAACGATTGCGACAAGCATAACCCCCGCAAATGGAAGCATATATTTTGCTTGGATAGAAAGAATACCCGATAAGCCACCAATCCCGATAGCATTGGCTGTGATATTAAAGGTTACAGAGAGCAGACCAGCAATAGATGAACCAATCATTCCCGCAACGAACGGATAGATGTACTTTACATTGACCCCGAAGAGGGCTGGTTCAGTGACACCTAGGTAAGCCGAAATAGTAGCTGGCAAGGAAATTTGTGCTTCCCGTTCATCGTGACGATTCATAAGGTAATAAGCAAAAACAGCTGAGCCTTGAGCGATATTTGACAGAGCAATCATTGGCCAAAGACCAGTACCACCAGCATCCGCTACCAATTGAGTATCAATCGCATTGGTCATATGGTGAAGACCCGTGATGACAAATGGAGCATAAAGGGCACCAAAGACAGCACCAAAGAGCCATTTAACAGGACCAGTCAAACCTGCAAGAACGACTGTTGAAAGCCCCTGACCAATTGCCCAACCGATAGGACCTAAGACTGTGTGAGCCAAGATCAAGGCTGGAATCAGAGATAAGAAAGGCACAAAAATCATAGATACCACTTCTGGAATATGTTTCCGCCAGAAGATTTCTAGATAAGACAAGGAAAGTCCTGCCAGCAAAGCTGGAATAACCTGCGCTTGGTAACCGATACGATTAACAGTGAAGAAACCGAAATCCCAAACCCAATCCTTAGCAATTTCCGCTGCTGGTGTCGATGCCACTGCGTAAGCATTGAGCAACTGCGGTGACACCAAACAGATACCCAATACAATACCCAGAATCTGGCTAGTCCCCATCTTACGAGAAACAGACCAAGTGATTCCTACTGGTAAGAATTGGAAAATCGCTTCACCTGGAAGCCACAAGAAATGGTTGATCCCAGCCCAGAATTGAGACACTTCTGTGATGGTTTTCCCATCCAACATAGACCAATGAACGCCTTCAAGAACATTCCGAAATCCGAGGATCAATCCACCGACAATCAAAGCCGGAATGATTGGAGTGAAGATTTCAGCTAGAGTCGTCATGACCCGCTGAACTGGATTTTGATGACTCTTAGCTGCTGACTTGGCTGCTTCTTTGGAAACGCCCTCAATACCTGATACAGCTGTGAAATCATTATAAAAAATCGGCACGTCATTTCCAATGATGACCTGGAACTGCCCAGCATTGGTAAAAGTTCCTTTTACGACTGGAATGGCTTCAATGGCCTTAACATTAGCTTTCTTTTCATCACCAAGTACGAAACGCATCCGAGTCGCACAGTGAGTGACCGCTGTGACATTCTCTTTGCCGCCAATCGCCTTCAGCAAATCCTTAGCTTCCTTTTCAAATTTTCCCATTTGACTTGTGGCTGGAAATCATCCAGCACTCTCCTTATATTTTGATGTCGCTAGTTTCCTGACTAGCTTATGAACTTAATTGTAACCGATAACAATCCTGTACGCAACTTGTTTGTTGTAAAAATAGAAGATTTCTGCTAAAATTTTGATAGTTGTATGGTAAAAAGAATACAAGAGAGGAACTTATGAAGAAATACAAACAATTATTCAAACAACTTGAAAGAGATATTTTAGGCGAAAAATACCAGCTCGGTGACTTTCTTCCTAGTGAACATCAGCTAATGGAAATCTACCAAGTCAGTCGGGATACGGTTCGCAAGGCTTTAGCGCTCTTGCAAGAAGAGGGACTGATTGAGAAAGTGCGGGGGCAGGGCTCCAAAGTCGTCAAACAGGAACAACTAGACTTCCCTGTTTCTAACTTAACCAGTTATCAAGAATTAGTGGCACAGCATCAGCTTCAATCCAAGACCAATGTCATCAGCCTTGATAAAATCACTGTAGATAAAAAGCTCTCAAAAACAACCGGCTTTCCAGAGTACCGCTTGGTTTGGCGCATTGTCCGACAGCGAGTGGTCGACAGCATCGCTTCTGTCTTGGATATTGACTATCTAGATAAAAGCTTGGTGCCAGATCTGACCAGAGAAATCGGGGAACATTCTATCTATTCCTACTTGGAAGAAACCTTAAAGCTTAACATTGCCTATGCCAGAAAAGAAATTACCATCGATCATGTTAGTGACCAAGACCAGATCCTTCTGGACATCGGCCGAGACCAACATGTCGTTTCCATTAGATCTCAAGTCTATCTAGCTGACGGTCGCCAGTTTCAGTATACAGAGAGCCGACACAAACTAGATAAATTTCGCTTCGTGGATTTTTCTACACGGCAAAAAGAATGAAGGCTTGATTCAGCAAACATAAAAAATCTCCTCTGTCAGCTAAAATCTAGCGAGCAGAGGAGTTTTCCTGTTCTTTGGTTTGTTGTTTAGTTTTATATGTTTTTTATATTTAGGAGATGATATGAAAAATATATGAAATGTTGATACGAGAATCTATTTCTTGCTTCTATTGCTAGTACTGGTTAGGCTGCTTCGTTTAACTTGGAGCGAATGAATGATTTCTGATAGGTTACTTTTACTTTATATGTCATTGGACTGTCCTCATTTCTTATTTGTTGAGACCAGTATAAGACTTTCAGCTTAAGCATTCCTTATAAAAATCTTGCGGAAAACTTAAAATATCACTATGTATCACTTTTTCATAGTGAATTGATATATGATATTTTTACAGTCTAAATTTGAGAGTTTTCAGCTTTCTTTCTTTTATAATATTCTTCCTCCAATCGTTCTAAATCTTTCCGATACTTAGCGGTTACTTCTTCCCTCTCTTCACTAAGTGCATCAAAAGATTTTTTGACGGACAAATCAAATTGTTCCATATTGTCATTCATCTTACTAAGTGCTAGATATATCTCATCTGTTAAATGATCTCTAGAATAGTAAAGTAATTGGTCACTCAATAAATCTGTCTTTCTCCGAGCATCTAATCTCATAGAATCCAGCGCTTCTTCAACTTGCTCTATTTTCTTTAATTCTTGCTTATATTTCTCTTCTAGTCTGAATATCTGTTCCATAGCAGACCTCATTTAATAGGGTTTTGCAGATTTGGTTGTGGAATACTTGTTAGATAATTTGTCGCAGCTGTCGCAGCCTTCCCTGAAAATCCACCCTTGAGACTGTTATTGAGAGTAGCAGTAGCAAAATCAGACATCTGCAGCTTTTGCTCAGCCAACCAGGCGGTCAAGATAGTAGACTGTGCCTCAACTTTAGATTTTTCCAACTGAATCAAAGCATTGATCGTCTCTCGTTCTTGCGCTTTCACTAATTCAAAAAGATTATTATTTGCTGTTAATTCTATCTTACTAAGATTTGCCATAGTTTCTCCTACTTGCTACTAAACTGTATACTCCCTTGACGATCCACTTCTTCAAGCTTATCAGCTGCTTGACGTATATTAGAACCAAAAATATCTAATTTTTGTTTGTAAGAAGCTATCTCACTTAGAGTTGCTTCTTCCACCCCACTATCCCAACAAGTCTCCAATGTAAATTGAGACAAGAGCGATTCTAACTCATCATCTGACAAGTAGATTTTGGTCCCATAAACCATCATTCGGAGTAATGTCACCTTATTTTCAATAATTTGCTTATATTCATTCAATTTTTGCTTGATTTGCTCTTCAAATTCTTCTCCTTGCTGTTCAGCTAAATCTGCAACTGCAGTCACAAGATCTTTTCGTAGATAAATCAACTGGCTACCACTAAGACTTGAAAGTTTTGTCTGAGCAGAAGAAATTGTTTCAATGGCACGATTAATAGTCAATAATCGCTTATACCTAGCTTCAGGTACAAAATCACCATATATCTTTTTATACTCTTTAACATAATATTCTTCATCGTGTTTGTCCCAGATAGGCGACTGTTCAGCTTTGATTTTAGCGGCTGCGCGTACCTGCTTCTCCGTCATCCCTGCAAAAAATTCGCCTTTTTTTGCATACCAGTCTAAATCTAGCATATTGCCAATCTTGGGTGGAAACTTTTCATAGTATTCGCGAATGAAGTAAGCCTCATCGTGTTTGTCCCAGATAGGGGTTCGTTCAGCTTTGATTTTAGCAGCTGTACGCACCTGATCCGGAGTCATTCCTGATACAAACTCACCTTCCTTAGCATACTTTTCTGTATTAAGTTTGTTGCCAATAATATAGAATTTTGCAGGGTTGTGATCTTCTGCAGGCGAATGCAGTCCTTGCGTTCCTTCACGGGAAATGATATTAGCGTAAGGAATCCGTCCACCACTACTATCCATAATGGTCGTATCTTTTGTATTGGCATCATAGGTGGTAACATGGCGATTGATATAAGATAAGTCACTACTACTGAAATTTCCCTTATCAAGAGCAGCCTGTGCCCCCCAATCTGTAAAATTGACAACCATAGGGACATTATGATCCGCTGCTACCTTGACAACCGGAGTCGCTGATTGACTAAAGCCACTCATGGCATAAATCCTGACCGGCTGGTTTAGCTTCTGGCCACCTACTTCTGTAATCTTCTGGACTCGCTGATAAAAAGCTTCAATATCCTCATGTTGAGCAGTCATTCCATCCCCGTAGGCACCTCCAAAGGCATTGGTAGTTGATGCCCAATGGTCTGGACTGAGAGGGTTGGCAAAAACTGGCTGAGTCCCTGCGACTGTCACAATGGTCTGGGAGACAATAGGCTCACCATTAGTATCCAAGGGAGCTACTGCGATAGCCTGAGTGACCCCCTCCATTCGGTCGATGATTTGAAATGTTTGACCTGTATCTGGATTATCTATATACTTCTTTGATGGGTGTGTTGCATAATATTTTGTCTCTTCTTGAAGATGCTGAATGTCTTGATGTGCTATTGCCATTTATCCAACTCTCTTTCATCAATTCGTCTAATTTCCAAATTATAGACAATCTCAGCCTCGGAACTACCTTGACTATTTTTTTTGACTCCTTTCAAATGCCCTCCATTGACAAATCCAGTCATCACTTTATCCGTAAATTCCTCTTTTTGTAATTTTAACTGTTCTGGAAGGTGTTGATATATTTCTGAGCTAACAGACTCGCGTTCATTATTTCGTAGGTAGATAATCTCTGACCCATCATTGACATTAAAGCTTAAGTCAAGACCAGCAAGGGTTCCATAATCTGGCACTGCCATATCTAGCACTCCATCATTTCGGAGATAGACTTTATTTCCATAACTATCATAAACTACTGGAACTATGCGAGCGTTTACAAAACCTTCTCCTCCTCCCCCACTGATAAAAATCGGAGAAAATTCGATTTTACTGATACCGCTGTAATGCTCTTTTAGGTAAGTCGCGATTTGTTCCTCATAAAGCTGAAAACCATGCCGATAGAGATTGTCCACTTTCATTCGATCCATATAAAATTTACCTCCTATTACAAGTACGAAAATGCAAAGCAAAGATAAAAGAATAGATTTTACTCGTTTAGTCATACAAACCTCCTTTTCTTTCTAGTCCAACTTACCAAATTGGTGGATTACTTCCATTCATAAAACTCCCTCCCCTGTACGCGTCTAATTTCTAAATTATAGACAATCTCAGCCTGGGGACTGCCTTGGCTATTTTTTTCAACTGCCTTTAGATGACCCTCGCGAGAAAAAGCATCCATCTTTTCATCTGTAATTTCATCCTTATTCAATTTTAATCCATCTGGCAAATGATGGTAACCTTCCACACTAACAGATTCATTCTTATTATTATGTAAATAAATTATTTCTGAACCATCATTGACATTAAAATCCAATTCAATTCCGGCTGTCATTTCATAATCTGCCACACCCATCTTTAAAACACCATCATTGCGCAAATATACTTTATTACCATATGTATCATAAACAACTGGGACTATACGAGCATAGACAAAACCTTCTCCTCCTCCCCCACTGATAAAAATCGGAGAAAACTCGATTTTGCTGATACCGCTATAATGCTCTTTTAAGTAGGTCGCGATTTGTTCCTCATAAAATTGAAAACCGTGCCGGTAGAGATTGTCCACTTTCATTCGATCCATATAAAATTTACCTCCTATTACAAGTACGAAAATGCAAAACAGAGATAAAAGAATAGATTTTACTCGTTTAGTCATACAAACCTCCTTTTCTTTCTAGTCCAACTTACTAAATTGGTGGGTTACTTCCATTTGCCTATCTCCCGTACATCTACTCGTCTGATTTCTAAATTATAGACAATCTCAGCCTTGAGACTACCTTGGATATTTTTTTCTACTCCTTTTAGCGATCCTTTTTGTGAATAAGCAGTAATTATAGCATCAGTACTCTTATACGTCTTCAATTTTAAATGTTCTGGGAGATGTTGATATTGTCCTACTTCAACAGATTCGTTTTTTCATTATACAAATATATAATTTCCGACCCATCATTGACATTAAAATCCAATTCAATTCCAGAAGTCAAAACATAATTAGGCACTAAAGTATCAATAGTTCCATCATTTCGAAGATAGACTTTATTTCCATAAGTATCATAAACTACAGGAACAATGCGAGCGTGGACAAAACCTTCTCCACTACCTCCACTTTTAAAAATCGGAGAAAATTCAATCTTACTGATACCGCTGTAATGCTCTTTTAGGTAGGTTGCTATTTGTTCTTCATAAAGTTGAAAACCGTGCCGGTAGAGGTTGTCCACTTTCATTCGATCCATATAAAATTTACCTCCTATTACAAGTACGAAAATGCAAAACAGAGATAAAAGAATAGATTTTACTCGTTTAGTCATACAAAATACCGTGTCTTTCTAAATGTAGTTTACCATAAAAATTGTGTAATCGGAATCTTAAAACCTTTTCTACAATTTTACTATTGAATCATTTCTACCTCAATGAAACACCTTCCCTATTGCGATAACCAAAAACAGACCTTCTTTATAAGAAAGCCTGTTTGATTTACAAAGAGTCAACTATTAATTAGTTTCCTCATCGATTTCCACTTGTTCTGAAATTTCAACCTTAACTTTAGTGACACGACCATTTTTAACCTTGTCGTTGGTCAAAATCAGTTTTTTATTCTGGCTTTCAACTTCATAGCTGAGCCGTTCTGTTGGATTTGGTATGGTTCCAACACCAGTCAGATAATAACCCGCAATAGTATCCACATCATCACTATCGATTTCAACTTCAAAGTATTCATTGAAGTCATTGAGGGTCATCGTTCCTAAAACAATGTAGGTGTTCTCACCGATTTCATGAACCTCGATAGCAACCTTGTCTGTTTCATCTTCAATTTCACCGACGATTTCTTCCAGCAAGTCTTCGAGCGTCACGAGACCTGCCATACCACCATACTCATCCAACAGAATCGCCATTTGATTTTGGGTATTCCGGAGAGATTTGAGCAAATCATCTACAAAAATCGTTTCAGGTACAAAGAGTGGCTCTTGCAGAATCTTGCGGAGGTTTAGATTGTCGAATCCATTGGCGAAGGCTTCATTTAACAAGCGCTTGGTGTGAATCAAGCCGATCACATTGTCCTTATCGCCATCATAGACAGGAATTCGTGAGAAATTTTGCTTGAGGATACTTTCGATGATTTCCTGGGTATCATCCTGAATATCAACCATAAAGGCATCTGTCCGTGGCACCATGAGTTCACGCGCCACCATTTCATCCAGCGAGAAAATCCCCTGCAGCATTTCGATTTCGTCTGCATCCAGCGTCTCCTCGCTCTTGGTCAGCATGTACTCAATCTCATCCCGCGTCATCTTTTCGTCTGCATCGTCGAACTGCATTGGCGTAATCCGACTAAGGAGATTAGCCGAAGCTGAGAGCAACCAAACGAAAGGACTGACGATTTTCCCGAGGAAGATAATCACTGGCGCAGTGCGAATCGCCAAACTATCCTTGAGATTCATAGCAATTCTCTTAGGATAAAGCTCCCCTAAAACAATAGAAATATAGGTAAGGAGGGCAAGAGCCAAGAAACTAGCAACTGCATGTGCCGTCTTGGAATCACCCATCCAAGAAGCAAAGATTTTCCCTAGATTATCCGCAAAGCTTGCCCCCGACAGGATATTAATGACGGTGATACCGACCTGAATCGTTGACAGAAAGTTATTGGGACTTTCAAGAACTTTTAATAAACGAACGTATTTGGCATCGCCTTCTTCGGCTTTCTGCTCAACGCGAGCTCGATTGAGCGACACCATCGCCATCTCAGAAGCTGAGAAAAAGGCATTTAGTAAGGTTAAAACAAATAGCAGTATTGCTTGCAATAAAATACTCTGACTGCCAGGGTCTTCCATGGATTCTTCTCCTAAAAATTATAATCAAGTTTGATTATAACATATTTTTGGGATTCGTGCACAAGGATTTATTAGAAAGCGTTTTGCAGACTAATCCTCTAAGTCCTGCAAGACTTCTTCTAGCCGAGAAATAGCTCCAACAGGCAGGGCTGTCTTGGGATATTTCTGATTAAAGGCCAATAGAAAGTTTAAACGGACCTGCATTCTTTCACGAATGAGCTGTCTGTACTTGTCGTCAAAGCTTGGAACAGCATAGCCCTTATAATCTAAGTATTCAAAACCTTCTAAAGAACCGAAAGGTCTAAATTCTGCCTTCCCATCTACAATCTGCTCGATAATATCTAAAGATACTTCCTTTGAGATACCTTTGCCCATGTAAAAACCAGTATTGATAATGTAGCAAGCAACTCCCGATTCAAATAAACGACGGAATTTCCGATAATCTTCCACCAGTGGATAAACGCGGAAAGGGTTGGCATAAGGCTCAATAACCAAGTCTTCGTGCAAGCCAGTGACATTCTCAGCATTGGAACGCTTGGTCATCAGGGTGCAGCCCATTGTGGAAGCCATCAGCGGATCATTGATCTTAACCAGAGGCGGTAGAGAGTCATCTTTCATAATCCAGAAGATAGCGTTGATGGGCTCATCAATCCGATCTACTCGATTTGGAGTCGCAAAGCGCGATTTAACAGTCCGTCCATTCCCGTTACGGATGTCCTCAGTCACTAGCTTTTTCCGCCCATTTTCATCCAGCGTCACTCCACAATTCTGCACAGTGACAAAGAAATCCTGCTCACTATGGCCCGTAGGATAATCATTGGTCTTGTCAAAATAAGACGGTTCGAGGGCAATAGAAGAGCCATCCTTAACCGAGATAATGAAGGCATCGTCATGGAGAACCTTGATATCATATTTATGGTCATGTTTGGCAT
The DNA here is from genome assembly GCF_003943465.1 of Streptococcus cristatus. Lineage (GTDB taxonomy): Bacteria > Bacillota > Bacilli > Lactobacillales > Streptococcaceae > Streptococcus > Streptococcus cristatus_C. Next base: position 35,138 of record NZ_RJPR01000006.1, read on the forward strand.
GCGTCAATGTGGATTTTCCTGAACCAGATAGACCAAAGAAAGATGCAACATAGTCTTCTTTTTCCGTCTTCTGCTTGAAGATTTTCAGACCTCCGTGGCAGGCAACATAGCCATTTCTAGCAGCCGTTCCCCAAGCCAAAGTCAAGGTTGCCTTTTTCAGCTCCCCGAAATAATTTAAGCCCAGAATAACGGCACAATTATGATTGGTATCAAAGTAAACCAAACCTTCTGGATAGTCTGGATGCTTCCATTTAGGGTCAAAAAAGACAAAGATATCGTTTTCTTCGTACTTTTTAGAAGCTCGTAGGCGGTTCTTAAATTCCTCATCCAAAATCTGGAAATTCAAGAGCCAAGAATAGAGATTGTTGATTTCTTCCTGAGGAACCATCAGATGGGCGCAAACCATGAAGTCCTCATCCAGCCCCACGACTGCATCTGCCTTATAAAAGGTCCTCTGATGTGCCTGATAAACAGCACTACGAACCAGAAACAGCAAGTGCTCATCTTCCTGACTATCTCTGCCATAAATTCGTCTAGCCTTAGCAGTTCGGCCGACAACAGCCCCCGAGTTAGTTAATAAAACGCGGGCATAAGAAGGAAGTCCCAGCTCCTTAGTATGAATCACCGGCATGTCTAGCACAACCGTTCCAGCAGCTACCGAGGCCAGTTGATAGGCCTCTTCTACGGTCTTGATTGCCTGAACCTGATTCTCATAAAAGGCTGTCTCTACAATGGTCTTCAAGGGCGAAAAATAAGAAGAATCTTTTCTTATTTCTTGCGGAGAAAATTTACGACGTGTTACCATAACGATACCTCCTTTATGCTATTACTATTATTTTAGCATAAATATCCAGTGATGAACCATAAAAAATGCAGTAAAAAAGAGAAAGGCGAGCTTTCTCCTATTTTTTTATAATACCAAATTCTTCATTCTTCTTTTGTTGCTGAGCTTCCTTGTGATTGTCATAAAGGTTGGCAAGGAATTTCACGATTTCCTTGAGGATAGAGTAGGTCGGAATCGCTACAATCATGCCCATAATACCATAGATATTACTTGAAAGAAGCAAGAGAACCATAATCGTAATAGGGTGCACCTTCATAACGCTCCCAACAATACGAGGATAGAGGATATTCCCATCAATCTGCTGGATGATCAGCATATAGATCAAGGCTGCCAGCATTTTATGAGGGTCGGTAAAAAAGTAGGTGATCAACATAGGAATCAAGCCGATACTAGGACCCACATAAGGGATCAAGTTAGCCAAAGCCGAGAAAATAGCAAAGACTAAGGCATACTTGAGTCCAATAACACTGTAACCAATATAAGCTAAGGTCCCAATCAGCAAGGCATCTATCGAAATACCACTGATATAACGGGCAACGGTCGCATTGAGATTGGTCAAGAGACTAGATATATTGAGCTTATCGCGCTTGAGAATGGTCCGCTCCAACATAGGCAGGAGCTTGTGTCCATCCATCAGGAAGTAGACCAAAAAAATCGGGGTCATGATGAGAATCATGAGGGTATTGATGACAGCAGACACCACACTACCCAGACTATTGGTAACACTATTTAGAATATTTTGTAGAATATCGACATAGGACAGATTGAGCTGCTGGATAGTAGACTGAATATTTAAACTCTTAAATAAAGGATTTTTGGATAATTGATTGACAAAACTCTGAATTTCCCAATAGAGATTTTGCGTCGAGTTGATCAAGCTGGACAGCTGGTTAATCAAGATTGGCAAGAGGTAGATTACTCCGATTGTCACTAGGCCAAACAGCAGGAAAAGAGTGATTAAAATCCCGAAAATTCGATTGATTTTCAACTTTTTTTCGAGCAGTGTCACCAGAGGATTTGTGATATAGTAGAGAAATCCTCCCATAACAAAGGGAATTAAAATCGTATTGATAACGCTCACCACCGGCGTAATCATATCTCCCATCTGGCGCCAGATGAAAAAGATAATCGTTAGCAGCAAGACTTCACTGGTCCAAAACATTAACTTACTTTTATGAAACATCTTTACTCTCCTCCAAGTTATTTTACCATAATTTATCATAAAATAAAGGTGATTTCATAAAAGAAAGAATAAAAACGAAAACATTATTAAGTTCGAAGAACTTGGCTAGTCAGAAAATATCACACAATTCAAAATCTAAATCAGACAAATAAAAAATCACCTGAAAGCAAGAGCTGAAAAGCAAAGTCTTTCAAGTGATTTTTGATATCACTTCCATCAGGAAGCAGATGATCAATTGATAATGCTATAAAAGTTTAAGATCTTAAGCAGATGATTAGCCCTTAATCGGGATTGAAATCTCAATCAAACTATTGGCATAGATCGTCCGAATGGCAGAGGCGTCAATATCCTTTTGGTCAATTTTTCGTTTCAAAAAGAATTCTCTAATTTTTTCAATTTCTTGCTCTCGTATCGCACGATGCTTATTTGAAATGAGAATTTCGTAATGGCTAGGGGCCTCTGTGAAAATAACATCACTATTGCCCGCAGAATAAACCTCTACAAGCGTTGCGTCTGTACTTTCCAACTGATTTTTTACTAATTCTGCGTGGGTATTCGTCGTATTTATAAGCTTCATTCATTTGCCTCCTACCTTAAATCGTCGCTATTATTATAACACGTTTTTCCGGAATTGTGAATGATTGCCTGTAATTTATATCATTTTAAATATAGCAGGCTAGTTATTCTGATATTTACGCTTCCACTGCTCAATTCCCCATTTATGACTGCCACGTTTCAATTTTTCAATTGCAAGATCGACAGGAAACCATGCTAGATTATTGAAGTCTTCCAGCGGCTTTTCTACTTCCTGATAAGAAAGGGCTTCGTAAATATAGGCAGGATTATAGAAATGCGTGTCCCGATGGCGAGAATAAAAATACTCGTCCGCCTGGCCAAAGTAATCTCCTACTTGGATGCTAAAGCCAAGCTCTTCCAGCAATTCCCGCTCGAGAGTAGCCAGCTGGTCCTCTCCTTCTTCCATTTGTCCTCCAGGAAGAAACCAAGCGCCATTAGGAGCTTGTACTAAAATAATATTTTCTTTCTTTTCATCCGGAATCACTGCGTAAACTCCATAGCGTGTCACATACTCGACATTTTCCTCATGAACTCCAAAAACTGGATGGGTCATTATCTTTCCTCATTCCTTCTAATCTCTACTACTATCATAAATAACTTATACTAGCCTGTCAAGAGTTTGAACTTATTTTTTCAGTTTTCACAAGGAAGCTTAGCACCTTAGTTCTCAAGTAAAAAAGCCCGCCTCAGTTGAGACAGGACTTCTTCTACTAGCCATCAGTCAAACCTATTCATGTTAGACTGGATTATTTTTCTTCAAATCCTTCTGCAACTGCATCCGCAAAGTTTTCTTCTACGATGCTTGCACAGTGGTCACAAATAACTGCATGGTAGCTACGGTCTGCAGTAGTTGGATCGATACGACGGCAACGGTCACATACTTCACCTGCAGCGCGTTCAACTGTGAAGGCAACATCCTCAAAGCTAACTGCGCCTTCTGGAGCTGCTCCTTCTGCGATGGTCAATTCTGACACGATCAAAAGTTGAGCTACATTGCTATCCACTGCTCCGAGAAGAGTTTTCACGATTTCATTAGGATAAACAGTCAAGTGAGCTTCAAGTGATTTACCGATCACTTTGGCATTACGAGCTTCTTCCAGAGCTTTTTGAGCTTGTCCACGGAAGTCCATGAAGGCTGCCCATGTATCCAAGATTTCTTCTTGGTTAGCAAAGATTTCCGCTTCTGGTAGTTCTGACAATTGAACGAAGTCTTCTGCTTCATGCTCAAGATATGACCAGATTTCCTCTGCTGTATGAGGCAGGATTGGTGTCAAGAGCTTCGTGATTTTGACAAGAATGTCATAGAAGACAGTCTGCATTTGGCGACGTTCAAGTGATTTGGCGCCTTCAATGTAGACAACATCCTTGGCAAAGTCAAGGTAGAAGGCTGACAAGTCAACGTTGATAAAGTTCACCAATGCCTTGTAGATGGTCAAAAATTCAAAATCAGCATAAGCATCACGAATGGTCTTGACAAGCTGGTTAAAGCGAATAGTCATGTACTTATCAACAGAACGAAGCTCATCGTAAGCGACTGCGTCCTGCGCTGGGTTAAAGTCAGATGTATTGGCAATCAAGAAACGAAGGGTGTTACGGATCTTACGGTAAGTTTCAGAAACTTGGCTCAAGATATCCATAGAGATACGCACGTCGTTGCTTGAATCAACACTTGTTACCCAAAGACGCAAAATTTCAGCGCCGAATTGTTTTTCAACATCGCTTGGAGCAATGGTATTTCCAAGAGATTTAGACATCTTCTCACCCTTACCATCAAGAGCAAATCCTTGTGATAAGATTTGTTTGTATGGTGCTACGCCATGGTTGGCAACTGATGTGATAAGTGAAGAGTTGAACCAACCACGGTATTGGTCAGAACCTTCTAGGTAAAGATCAGCTGGGTATTTGAGTTCTGGACGGTTGACCACTACTCCATTCCATGATGAACCTGAGTCGAACCAAACGTCCATGATGTCCGTTTCTTTCTTGAACTCACCATTTGGTGAACCTGGATGGGTAAATCCTTCTGGCAAGAGATCTTTAGCATCACGTTCCCACCAAACAATAGAGCCGTGCTCTTCAAAGAGTTGAGCCACGTGTTCGATGGTCTCAGCTGTCATGATTGGTGTTCCGTCTTCTGCGTAGAAGATAGGAAGGGGAACTCCCCAGGCACGTTGACGAGAGATAACCCAGTCGCCACGGTCACGAATCATGTTGTAGAGACGTACTTTCCCCCATTCTGAGTGGAACTTCACTTTTTCAATTTCGTCCAAGATTTCTTGGCGGAATTTAGATACAGAGGCAAACCACTGTGGTACTGCACGCCAGATGATTGGTTTTTTCGTACGCCAGTCAAATGGATAGGAGTGAGAGATTTCTTCTTGCGCAAGGAGAAGATTACCAAGTTTTTCGATAACAGTTGGTACAACCTTGTCATAGAATTGACCCGCAAAATCAGGACCAGCATTTTCCATCATGATCCCGCGTTCGTTTACAGTTACAGCAACTTCTAGTCCATTAGCAACACCGACATTGTAGTCATCCTCACCAAAACCAGGGGCTGTATGGACAATACCTGTACCAGAGTCAGTCGTAACGTGGTCACCAAGGATCACCAACTCATCTACAGCTGTATCCCATGGGTGGACTGTCACAATGTGGTTCAATTCTTGACCACGGTAGGTTGCCAAGACTTGTACATCAGCCCAACCAAATTTCTCAGACAAGCTATCCAACAATTCTGAAGCAACCACAAACTTACGAGCTTCGCCAGCAGGTTGTACGACCACGTAGTCAATATCTGCTCCAACTGTCAATCCACGAGAAGCTGTGATGGTAAATGGAGTTGTTGTCCAGACAACGATATAGGTATCCGTGTCTAGCACACCTTTTCCATCTTTAACTGGATTGGCATAGTAAAGGGAAGTTGAAAGCAAGTCATGGTATTCAATTTCCGCTTCAGCCAGGGCTGACTCAGAAGACCATGACCAGTAGACTGGCTTGGCACCACGGTAGATATAGCCTTTTTTAGCCATTTCACCAAAGACACGGATTTGAGCCGCTTCATAGTCTGAAGTCAAGGTCACATAAGGATTTTCCCAGTCACCAGAAACACCCAAACGTTTAAAGTCTTCTCGTTGTTTATCTACTTGAGAAAGAGCATACTCACGGCAAAGTTTCAAGTACTCAACCAAGTCCATTTCTTTTCGTTTAACACCCTGTTTTGCCAAGACTTGCTCGATTGGGAGACCATGTGTATCCCAGCCTGGGATGTAAGGCGCATAAAATCCTGACATTGATTTTGAACGAACAATAATATCTTTAGAAATCTTGTTCATAGCGTGTCCAACGTGGATATTTCCGTTTGCGTATGGAGGTCCATCATGCAAGGTGAAATGCGGTTTTCCTTGGTTCAATTCTTGACGACGTTGGTAAAGTTTTGCTTCTTCCCATTCTTTTTGCCAGATTGGCTCTTTATTTGGCAAGCCAGCACGCATTGGAAATGCAGTTTTCCCAAGATTCAGGGTTTCTTTGAGTTTCATTTAGTCTCCTTATTCCATCATAATTTTCAAAATAAAAAACCACAAACTTCTCCGAAAGGACGAAAATTCGTGGTACCACCTTTGTTTAGACAGGAAAAAACCTGTCCCTCTTAGCCCGTAACGTAGGCGGACGTCGTTTCTTACTCGCTTCAGAAACGATGAAGCAGAATGATAAGTCAAACAAAAGGGATTACAGGTCTTTCACCACCACCTGCTCGCTGAAAATATTTTATTTGCCTTGTGTTTCTGCACTTATAAAAGATCCACTTGAACTTTAGAATCTTCATCCAAATCTGAAAGTTCTCCAGATTCTAAAATTTCTTTCTGTTGTGCTTGGATCAGCTCTTCATCTATAGTCTGAAGAGTCTGTGTTTCTGCCAAATCTCGATTTGCTTGCTCAATTCGTTCTTGCAATTCAGCTAATTCTTCAGGTGAGAATTGGCGCGTAACATCTACTTCTTCCTCTAGCTCGACTTTTTCTCCAATCGCTTCTTCAACCACTTCTTTAAAGGCTTCATCACTGGTTTGGAGATAGGCAGCAGTTGGGCGAAGGATATCTTCCCAATCTGGAGAGTCAACAATACTTAGTTGACTTTCAATTGTCGATTTGAGACGCTGATGGAAGACACGCGTTTTATTTTTCAATTCTTCTGTCTCAACAGCTACTCTTTTGGCGTTATCTGTAGCCTGACGAAGAATATCATTTGCCTTATACTTGGCTCTATCTAATAAACGTTGCGCATCTTGCTCTGCTTGCTGCACAATATTTCCTGAACGTTCTTGTGCTGCCTGTTTGACCCGCTCTGCTGTATCTTGTGCAATCAAAACAGATTGGCTGAGCGAATCTTTCATTTCATCAAAATAAATTAGACGTTCTTCAAGATTACGGATTTTTGCTTCTTTCTCACGATTCTCACGGATTAATTCCTCATAATCATTGACAATGATATCAAGAAATTCTTCAACTTCATCAATATCGTACCCTCTAAATCTGGTTGAAAAACCTTTATCTCTAATATCTAATGATGTTAGTGCCATGTTTCCTCCTTATTTACTAGGTAATAATTCAACTGTTAGTTTATGCTTCCCGTTTTTGGAAAAACCATTTTCTGTTAATATCTTAAATCTTCCATATTTCCTAACGCTAATCAAATCCCCCAGAGAGAGCTGTTGGCTAGGATTATCAATGGTTCTGTAGTTCTGCTTTACCTGCTTCCCCATGATTAGTTCCACAGCTTGACTACGTGATAACTTAAAGACTGTGGCTACCAGCTTATCCAATCTGAGACTAGAGACCAAAACATCTGTTGTTTTAGTCGCCAGTGCGTCTTGTAACTGATCTTTGAAATCAACTCTTCTTAGCCGAACTGGGACTTTAGCTATTTTAGAAACATTCGTAATGAAATATTCTTCTAATCTTCTATCCACAAATACTTGTGCACGGTCATCCACAACGATAATATCGCCAAACGTCCGCCTCTCAATCCCTAGCTGATGCAAAAGGGTTCCCATAATTTGTGAATGAGTTACCTTGTAGAACTTACTTGCATAGGTAATCTCTAGCAAGATCACATCAAAATCTTCGAGTTCTAATTGATAATAGCTAGGTGCAATCAACACTTTAGCAAACTCACTTGGAAAATAATCTGAACTAGCAAATACTTGCACATCATATTGCTTACTCAAATTTTTGAGAATATTGACCTGATGAGGATTTAAAAAAGCAGTCGTCTCATAGCTATATTGATTTTCTACTCTTTGAAGCAATTCCATGCTTTTATCCAGAAAATCTTGATCATCCTGAGAATAATGCTGATAGATATTGTTTACCATAGCAATAACAAGGAAGCGAGGAAGTGTAGAAATAAGGTATCAAGCACTCTCAAGGCAAAAAGTGCCGCCAGAACAGTAAAGTCTAATCTACCAAACTGCAAAGGCAACCTGCGGAACAAACGCAAAAATGGTTCAACCAGAGAACCGACAAGCCTTCCTAGGGCTGTTTGGTAAGCTCCAGGGAACCAAGACAAGAGTGCATAGACGAAGACGAGAAGGGAGTAAAGATCAATTAGATTAGAAACTAATTTTAAAATAAAGTAAATCATTAATTATCTGCTGCGTTTCATATCAAAATCGTATTCACTCAGATCCACATCGTTTGGAAGGCGAATATCTTCTACATTGACGACAACATTGATTGGAGTGAGCAAGTACATGGTACTAGCAACTTTTCTCAAGTTCCCAGCCAAAACATAGCGTGCCCCATCAAGGTAATCCAAGCAACGTCTTGCTTGTACCTCCGTCATATATTGAAAATCAATTAAGATACTCTCATTCGCTACAAGTAAATCAACAACCTCTGTTGCTTCCTCATATTTTTTCGGATAGCGAACATCAATCGTAACCTTCTCACTAGATTTCACTCGATGCTGAGCCAGTTCTTGTTGGCGAGCATGCAATCTAGTAATATTTTCCGTTGCAGGCTTTTGTTGGACTTGTGAAGAAGCTGAACGAGTACGTGCGTTTTCCTTTGCTGATGCAGCCGGAACTGGCTCGATCTCTGCAGGCTTCAAAACAGAATCAGATTCATCTGAAGGCTGTACTGGTAAGTCAGACTTCTCTCCATCTTCTGTAAAGTATTCTATAAATTTATCAAATTTATCTTTAAATGACATTGTTCTTTCCTATTTTAAAAATGCTGTTCCGATTCTGACATAGGTTGAGCCGTTGGCAATCGCTTCTGGATAATCACGGCTCATTCCCATACTCAAATCAGAAAAGGGCATGTTTTTTAACTGTTTGCTTTGTAAGTTTAATTGAAGCTGATGTGCCTCTGAAAAAATCTGATTCAGTTCTTGATGATCAGCTTCGAGTGGAGCCATGGTCATCAGGCCAACAATGCAAATATTTTCTAAGGCTGAAAGCTCTGGTAAAACACTATCTAGTTCTTCAACTAAAAAACCGTGCTTGCTTTCTTCTTTTGAAATATTGACTTGCAAGAAACAATTAATCACATGATCTGCTCGCTTGTTGATTTCTTGAGCCAATTTGACAGAGTCTAAAGCATGGAAATAATCAACATAGTTGATCACATCTTTCACTTTTCTTCTCTGCAAACTACCAATTAAATGCCAAGTAAGATTCTCTTCCTTTAAGGCATGATATTTTTCAAGAAACTTATCTACTCGATTTTCTCCAATATGTTTGATTCCTGTATCCACGAGTTTTTTCGCTGTTTCACAGTCAACATACTTGGTAACCGCAATAATGTTTACGGAGTCCTTCAATCGATTTTCTTTTTCAACTATTTGAGCAACATTTTGAAAAATTAAATCTTTATTTGCTTGAAAATCCATTTAATTAGCGATTTCTAAAGAATGGCGGTGTTTCAAGTTCGTCATCTTCTTCCTTAATATCTGTAAAGCGCTCTACACGGCTAGAAGGCACTGGTTCTGCTTGACGAACGATTGATTCACGACGTAAATCCCAGTCTCCAAAGGCTGAAGCTCTAGAAGTTTCTACAGTTGAGCGATGAGAAGGAGCTGGCATTTCTCTTGTTTCTGCCATATCGAAGTTTCGATCATAATGAGCAGATGATTGTGCTGAGCGTACTTGCTCAGCTCGGCTTGCAGGTTTAACGCCTTGCAATCCACTTACTTTATCAACCTTATCCTCTTTAACACCTGTTGCAACAACAGTCACACGGATTTCATCCTTCATAGATTCATCAATAGAAGTACCGAGCCAGATGTTGACACCATGACCAGCTGCCTGATTAACGATTTCAGAAGCTTCTTCCGCTTCAATCAAAGTCATATCTAGGCCACCAGTAACGTTGACGATCACGTCTTCTGCACCGTCAATAGTTGTCTCAAGAAGTGGAGAGTAGATAGCTTTGCGAGCTGCTTCGATCACACGTTCTTCACCGCTTCCGATACCGATACCCATCAAAGCATTACCTTTATTTTCCATAACAGTCTTCACGTCTGCAAAGTCAAGGTTAATCAAGCCAGGGCTAGTAATCAAGTCAGTAATACCCTGAACCCCTTGGCGCAATACGTTATCAGCTTCACTCAAGGCTTCGAGAAGCGGAGTTTTCTTGTCAACAATTTCCAAAAGATTGTTGTTTGAAATGATCAAAAGAGTATCTACATGTTCACGCAGTTCGTTGATTCCTTCAACGGCAAAATTACCACGTTTGTTTCCTTCAAATCCAAATGGACGAGTTACAACTGCTACAGTTAGGGCGCCTACTGATTTAGCGATGCGGGCAATAACTGGTGCAGCACCTGTACCAGAGCCACCACCCATACCAGCAGTGATAAAGACCATGTCTGCTCCTTGAAGGGCTTCTGTCAAGACTTCTTCGCTTTCTTCAGCTGCTTTACGACCAACCTCAGGTTGACCTCCTGCACCCAGACCACGAGTCAACTTAGGACCAAGCTGGATAACTGTTTCTGCTTTTGCACTGCTAAGTGCTTGCACATCTGTATTTGCTGCGATAAATTCTACGCCAGCAAGACCTTCATCGATCATACGGTTAATAGCGTTTCCGCCGCCACCGCCGACACCAATTACTTTAATGACTGCGCCTTGTGCAGCAGCCGCATCAAATGAAAATGTCATAATCTATTTATTCTCCTTACTCAAACATATTCCCAATTAAATTGCGCATCTTATCTGTAAGACTAGCTTTTGGTTCCTCTTGTGGTTCTTCATTTCTAAGCGGTGCAATTTCTGGTTCCACCTCTTGAACTGGTTGAACTGGTTCAACCGGCTGATGATCAAAGCGAGGTACTCTATGACTTGGACGTTCAAAGCTAGTTGCTTGATGACGCAACTGCTCGTCTCCACGAACAGCAGCTTGTGCAATTCGATCCACTTCGGTCAGATTGCCCGCATACTCTGAAAGACTAATCACGTGGGCAAAAGCTGGATTACGGATACCGATTTGATTTGGTACATATAATTTAGCGTGAACGCCAAATACTTCCTGAGCTAATTCTACAACGCCAGGCAAGATTGCTCCACCACCAACGATGACGATACCACCAGGAAGATCTAACACGTGTCTTCTATCTAAATCTTGCTTGATTTGTTCAAAAACATGTTTGATACGAGCAGAGATGATTTCAGCTAGATAGGTTTCTGTTATTTCAACTGGATTAACTTCCCCGATGACTTCAACTGGGAAAGATTCTGGGCCTGCAAATGGTACATAAGCCACACCATAGTTAAATTTCAAGCTTTCTGCCAATTTCTGAGAAGTTTTCAAGACTTTTGAAATGTCTTTTGTGACATAGTCGCCGCCTTCTTGATAGATATTGGTAAATTGTAATTCTTGATTTTTTACAGAAGCAACTGTAGTTTGTCCGCCACCCATATCAATGACTGTCGCGCCAAACTCCCGTTCTCCTTCGTTCAGGATAGATTTTGTCATCGCTAAAGGAGAAATGATAATATTTTCCAATTTCACTCCTGCACGCTCTACTGTTTTACGGAGGTTATGCAGGATTGTACGAGGACCAGTGTAGAGTAGGCCGCGCATTTCTAGGCGAATCCCCATCATACCACGAGGATCACGGATCCCTTGGAAGCCATCAACAACAAACTCTTCTGGAATGAAGGTAATTACTTCACGGTCAGGAGTCATGCTCTTGGTCAAGGCAGATCTTACCACGCTCTCGACATCTTCATCGGTAATTTCTTTGGAGTCACTAGTCACAGGAATCATTCCTTGAGTTGGCTCAATTTGCAGTAGATTTGCAGGCAAGCCAACATTCACTAAGCCAATTGAAATCCCCGCTTTTTCCTCTGCTTGAGAAATTGCTGACTTAATAGCTGCTGCTGCTGCTTCAATATCGACAATAATCCCATCTTTAACGCCAGCACTCTTTGCATTGCTGACTCCAATAACATTCATTTCACCGTTGATGTGCTCTGCCACCAACACTTTAATTGTGCTACTTCCTATATCTAATCCAGTAAAAAAGCCATCTCTAGCCATTACATCAGTCCTCTCTGTCTTCCACGTTTCCATTCTAATACAAATAACTCTAGAAAATAGGGTTATCCAAACTTTATTATATCATAAAAATACGAAATTGGCGCAGTTTTTTATCTATAATAATTAGTTATTTTCAGAAATCTCTGGCTTTTCTGCCTGAGATTGAGCAGAATGCTCGGTAGATTGCTCTGCACGTTGAGCCGAAGATTCCGTATCTTGTGCATCGTTACTAGCTTCATGGATAGCTTCATTTTCTGTGCCTTGCGCATAGCTAAAAATACCAGCCTCCATATCAACCACACTTGGCACTTCCAACTGAGGATGAATTCCTTCATAGTAAGGAAGTTTCTTAGCAATATGAGAAATAGGAACTAAAATTTGGTGTTCATCAGACATGGTAATAGTCACTAAATCCTCTGTCACCTTGCTAGGAGTTAAATCAACTTTTCTAATGCTCTTTTTGACTGAATCAGGAACATTCTTCAGTTGTTGAACAAACTCCTTGATCAAACCTGCATCCGAGAAGGTCACATCCATCCGCTCTTCCGGCAAAGCATCAGTCGCAACCTCTTTTTTTACGTATTCTCCACTCGTTAAAATAGGATAATACTTAGAATCTTTCTGCAAATAACCTAAAATGCCATATTCCTGAACATCGATTTTGAAAGTCAGCGGAAATTGATAGGTCATTTCTACATTTTCAATCCAGGGGCTAGAAGCTTTCAGATTTTGCTCGTAATGATGGCGATTTTTGTAAACAGTGACAGTGTAATCGCGCTGATCGATTTTGCTACTGCTTTTTAGTTCTTCCTGACTCACAACCTTGTTTCCAGTAAATTCAATGGTCTTCATGGTTGCAAGTGGCGTGAGGAAATAAAGAGAAGCTAAAAAGATCAGAGAACTTGTCACTAAAACTGGCAAAGCTCGATACCAATGAATTTTCTCAATTGGAACTTTTGGAAGCTCAACCTGCTCTACTTCTACTTCTTCTTCATCTTGCTCTTGATCCTGAGCTTCAGCTTCAGCTCCCTCCTCAACTTCAGACTCACTTTCAGAATCTTGAACTGCATCTTCTTCACTTGTAGGAAAGTCTGTGTCAATTTCTTCGGAGACTGTATCTTCTTCGTTAGAAGGCTCCTGATTTTCCAGTTCCGCCTTCATTTCTTCTTTTTTCTGCTTTAGTTCAGCTCTTTTTTTCTCTAACTCAGCTTGCTTTTTTGCCTTTTCTTGAGCTTTTTTCTCAAGATACTCTTTGTTTCTGACTTGCCATTCAGAAAGAGAAAGTTGAGCAGTTTCTTGCTTATCTTCCTTGCTTTTTTTCATTTTTTCCCTTTGTTAATATCTTGCTTCAAAATTTCATAAAAATCATCTACCGATTTTAATTCAGGTGCTTTTTCCATTCGTTGATAGTAAGCATCCTTTTCTCTTAGTAAATCATCCACTGCTACTTGGAGATTAACCCGATTCAAGTTTTCTTCATTGATTTTAAGCGCATACCCTTTTTCCAAAAAGTAGTTGGCATTTTCAATCTGATCTCCTCGACTTGCCCCAAGCCCCAAAGGTACAATTACTTGCAACTTCTTCATCGCCAGTAATTCAAAAATAGTATTGGAACCGCCTCGTGTCACGACGACATCTGCCATAGCCATCAGTGGCTGATACAGATCTGTCACATAGGACACTCGGTAAATGCGATGGGAAAGCTCATCCAAGTTAGCATCGCCCGTCAGATTGATAATATTGTATTTTTCAATCAAGCGATCCTTATTTTTGGTAATAAAATCATTGAAAACTTTCGCTCCTCCTGAGCCACCAACAAAGAGCAAGGTAGGTTTTCCTTCTGTGAAATGGGCCTTAATTTTCTCAATCTCAGCCGGTTCCGTTTGAGGGAGGGCAGCGATCTTGGTCACCGCTCCAACATGTTCAGCCTTGCTCAAGCCCTCAGCTTGCTCAAAAGTCGTGAACATCTTTGTCGCACATTTATAACCAATTTTATTAGCCAAACCAAGCGACAAATCAGACTCATGGATAAAGACTGGAACGCCTGTCACCTTCGCCGCAATCACTGGCGGAACAGACACAAAGCCTCCTTTTGAAAATAGAGCTTTGGGACTGACTTTTAACATGATGCCCAGCGACTGGAGAATGCCGCCTGCCACTTTAAAAACATCCCAAAGATTCTGCCAAGAAAAATAGCGACGGAGCTTGCCAGTTGCAATCGAATGGAAAACAACAGGTAGACCTGATTTTTGAATTTCCTTGTACTCAATCCCATGGCGGTCACCGATATAATGGACTTCCCAGCCCTCTTCGATAAATTTAGGCATCAGCAAAAGATTGAGGGTCACATGGCCAACTGTCCCTCCGCCTGTAAATACTATTTTTTTCATTTTATTCCTTTAATTCTTTAAACACGGCAAGGAATTCATCGCCCCGCACTTCAAAATTCTTATACATATCCCAGCTGGCATTGGCTGGACTGAGAAGAACAGCATCCCCAGGCTCCGCCACAGAAAAGGCTTTGCGAGTAGCATCTCTGACATCTGAAGCGTCCAGATAGCTTACTTCTGCCTGATCCGCAGCCCGCTTAACACGTGCAGCCGATTCTCCCAGAATCACCATCTTTTTCAAGCCCTTGATATCTGGCACCAATTCATCAAATTCATTGCCACGATCCAGGCCACCAGCAATCAGAATGACCTTGCTATTGTCAAAGCCTGATAAAGCTTTTTGAGTCGCTAAGATATTAGTTGATTTGCTATCATTGTAAAATTTGACTTGATTGATTTCGCCCACATACTGGAGACGATGCTTGACACCACCAAAATGAGCCAGAGTTTCTTTAATAACTTGATTGTCAATCCCACGAAGTTTGGCTACTGCAATGGTTGCTAGAGCATTTTCTACATTATGGCTACCAGGCACGCCTAGTTCAGAAGCTTTCATAATGGCTTCCCCACGGAAAGTCAGCACATCGCCGTCCAAGTAAGCTCCATCGACCTTTTCTTTAGTTGAAAAAGGAAGCACTTTGGCAGCCGTCTTCTTAGCCAATTCTTTCGCCAAGTCTTGATTGAAATTCAACACGACATAGTCAGAAGCTGTCATATTTTTTTGGATATTCCACTTGGCCGCCACATATTCCTCAAAAGAGCCGTGATAGTCCAGATGCGTCGGCATCAGATTTGTAATGACCGCTATTTCTGGATGGAAGGCTTCGATTCCCATTAGTTGGAAAGAAGAAAGTTCCATGACCAATGTGTCTGTTTCACCCGCATCTTGGGCAACTTGACTAGCTGGAAATCCGATATTCCCTGACAAGAGACCATTTTGTCCGCCTGCTGTTAGCACTTCCGCAATCATGGTTGTCGTAGTCGTTTTTCCATTGGAGCCAGTAATCCCAATAATCGGTGCATCCGAAATCAGATAAGCCATCTCGACTTCAGTAATAACAGGAATCTTCTTTTCCAAAGCCCTCATGACCATAGGATTATTGTAAGGAATGCCCGGATTTTTCACCATCCATTCAAAATCTTCATCCAACAATTCTAATGGATGACCACCAGTTATGACCTTAATTCCTTCTTCCAGCAAAGATTGGGCAGCTGGATTTTCTTCGAAAGGTTTCCCATCATTGACCGTCACAATCGCTCCCAGTTTATCCAAAAGACGGGCAGCTGACTCCCCTGATTTAGCTAAACCCAACACCAAAACTTTCTTATTGGCAAATTTTGAAATAGTCTTCATCATGTACCTCTTCATTCATACTACCTTCTATTTTACCTTTTTTTGCGAAAATAAAAAAGTCATATCAGGCTTTTATTTTAACTGTTATCAGCTTTTAATAAATAAGAAGAAATATTATTCTATTTGAAACCTTTGGCAACATCTTTTTATACCGGCAAAGTGCTATCTAAAACATTTGATTACCAGCAACATTCAAAAAAACATGTTCTCGTTAGATGAGAAACTACCAGTATTTGTATGTCATTTCTAGCCAGTCAAAACCACCATCGAAGAATCTCGCTTTAGATAAACAAAAGGAATTAGGCTACCAAAAGTCTACACGACCTTTGAAATCCTAATTCCTTCCTTATAGTTTATGGGTTCAAAGTTCTTTTGATTTCTGAGATGGTACTAGACGCTCGATGTCCATCAAGGCCCACACTGTAATAATAATCAAAAAGATACTCACAAATAATTCTCCAGGCAATTTAAAAATTTGAAAAATTGCCAAAGCAAGCAAAATGATCAAGGCAACCAGCAAAAGTACAAATGTCAAGACATTCAACGTCCCCTTAATACTAGTTGGAATGGCAAATACATAGAAAAGCAAGATTAATATTCCAATAATCAGGTAAATCATGCTGCTCCTTTCTACCACCAGTCAACTCAATGATTTATTCTGCTGCTTGTTTTTTCTTGTTTTTATTAGCTTTTTCACGTTCTTGCTTGTTCAAGATTTGTTTACGCAAACGGATAGACTCAGGCGTTACTTCCATGTACTCATCGTCGTTCAAGAACTCAAGTGACTCTTCAAGGGTCAAGATACGAGGTGTCTTGATAACCGCTGTTTGGTCCTTAGTAGCTGAACGAACGTTGGTCATTTGTTTGGCCTTAGTGATGTTAACTGTCAAGTCGTTTTCACGAGAGTTTTCACCGATGATCATTCCTTCGTAAACCTCAGTACCTGGGTTAACAAAGATAGTACCACGTTCTTCGATCGACATGATTGAGTAGGTTGTTGCCTTACCAGCATCAATAGATACCAGAGCACCACGGTGACGGCCTCCGATTTCACCTGGAATCAATGGCAAGTATTGGTCGAAGGTATGGTTCATGATACCGTAACCACGCGTCATTGACAAGAACTCAGTTGAGTATCCGATCAAACCACGCGCTGGAACAAGGAAGACTAAACGAGTTTGACCATTACCAGTTGAAATCATATCCAACATTTCACCCTTGCGCTCAGAAAGGCTTTGGATAACAGATCCTTGGTACTCTTCTGGAGTGTCGATTTGGACACGCTCAAACGGCTCACATTTAACACCGTCAATTTCTTTTACAATAACTTCTGGACGAGATACTTGTAGCTCATACCCTTCACGACGCATGGTTTCGATCAGGATTGACAAATGCAATTCACCACGACCTGAAACCGTCCACTTATCTGGTGAGTCCGTTGGGTCAACACGAAGGGAAACGTCTGTTTGTAGCTCAGCCTGCAAACGTTCTTCCACCTTACGAGACGTTACCCATTTACCTTCACGACCAGCAAATGGTGAGTTGTTGACCAAGAAGGTCATTTGAAGCGTTGGCTCATCGATGTGAAGAATTGGAAGAGGTTCAATGGCATCTGTCGGTGTAATCGTCTCACCAACAAAGATATCTTCCATACCGGATACGGCAATCAAGTCACCCGCTTTTGCTTCTTGGATTTCACGACGCTCCAAGCCAAAGAAACCAAAGAGCTTCGTAACACGGAAGTTTTTCGTTGTTCCGTCTAGTTTAGAAAGGGTAACTTGGTCCCCAACTTTCACACTACCACGGAAGACACGTCCGATACCGATACGACCTACGAAGTCATTGTAGTCCAAAAGTGACACTTGGAACTGCAAAGGCTCATCTGAGTTGTCTACTGGAGCTGGGATATGGTCGATAATGGTATCAAAGATTGGTGCCATTGTTTTTTCTTGATCAGCAGGATCGTCAGAAAGTGAAGAAGTTCCGTTGATAGCTGAAGCATACACCACTGGGAAGTCAAGCTGGTCATCATCTGCACCAAGCTCGATGAAGAGTTCCAATACTTCATCCACTACCTCCGCTGGACGAGCTGACGGTTTGTCAATTTTGTTGACAACCACGATTGGGACAAGATCTTGTTCTAAGGCCTTTTTCAATACGAAACGAGTTTGTGGCATGGTTCCTTCGTAGGCATCTACAACCAAAACAACACCGTCAACCATTTTCATGATCCGCTCAACTTCTCCACCGAAGTCCGCGTGTCCTGGTGTGTCCATGATGTTGATACGAGTTCCGTTGTAAGCAACAGCTGTATTCTTAGCCAGGATGGTAATTCCACGCTCTTTTTCGATATCATTTGAGTCCATAGCACGCTCTGCCAATTCAGTACGTGCATCAAGAGTTTCAGATTGTTTCAATAATTCGTCAACGAGGGTTGTTTTACCGTGGTCAACGTGGGCGATAATCGCAATGTTACGGATATCTTCTCTTAATTTTGTCATGATTTCCTCTAAATCTTATTATTTATTTCCAACTAAAAATTATAACACAGTTTTTTCCAAAAAACACGGGCTAACCAAGTGTAAATGTTTTCATAGGTAAATCGTAAACTGTAGCCATTTTTGCAATTTTACTCCCGAAAGTGTATGATAAAAAGAAAAAAGAATCGATCCAACCCTTTGAAAGGAAAACTCATGCGCCTTGATAAATTCTTAGCCCTAGCTAAGATTAGCCGGAAAGAGATGAAACAAAAACTGCGACTAAGGCAGATCGTAATTGACGGCCAAGCAGCTCGCTCCCTCAGCCAAAATGTCGATAGCGGCCTCCAGTTCATTAGCCTAGCTGGTAAACCATTAAACCACCTAGCCCACCATTATTTTCTGATGAACAAGCCCGTCGGTGCTGTCACTGCCAATTCTGACTCGGACAAGATGACTGTCATAGATCTAATTGCCCCAGAAGATTTTAACGACCAGCTTTACGCCATCGGCCGTTTGGATCGTGATACACGAGGTCTGCTTCTGATCACAGATAATGGGCCACTGGGATTTCAACTCCTCCATCCACAATACCATATCGCAAAGACCTACTATGTCGAAGTCAACGGCCTTCTTGGCCAAGAAGCCACAATCGCTTTTCAGCAAGGCATTATCTTTCTGGACGGAACTCAATGCAAACCCGCTCAACTTCAGATTCACACGACCAGCCCAGAGCACTCCACCGCCTCAGTTACCATTTCTGAAGGGAAATTTCATCAGGTCAAGAAAATGTTTCTAGCAGTTGGTGTCAAGGTCACCTATCTCAAACGCACCCATTTCGGTGATTTTCAGCTGGATCCCAATCTAGCAGAAGGCAGCTATCGACCGCTGAATCCTTCCGAACTCGAGATTATCAGAGGCTATTTGGAACAAACTTGGTAAAACAAAAAGGCTTATTCAAGCCTTTTTATTATTTATTACACAAATCCATTCATAGTCAGAAGAATTCCTGCAATCCAGTTGATGGCAGAAATGACAATACCGACAATAGCTATAATTCTTTCTGTTTTATAATCAAGTCCAGATTCTTTTTGACGTGTGTTAGCTTCTATTATAGCAAGAGTTCCTAAAATAATGCCTGGTAATGGAAGCCAAAGACTACCTACGATTGATAGGATACCTATATTACGTGAGGTTTTATTCTTTTCTTGCATGTTCTAAAAACTCCTTAAAAAATATTTGCACTTACCTATTATAACATAGGAAATTGGTTTTGTATATATATTTCTACAAAGAATCAGCTTGTCTTAACCTTGCCCGTCCAAGAATCAAGACCGTAAGACAGGATATAAATATCATTAAAACCTTGCTTTTTCAAGTAAATCGCCGCATTGGTCACACGTTGCCCACGGCTATTTTCATAAAGAAGAACTGGTTTGTCTTTGCGAAGCGCATTGATACTAGACTTGAGCTGTTGGGACGGAATATTGCGCGCCCCCAAGATATGCTTGCGATGGAAATCCGATGGATCACGCAGGTCAATCAATTGCCCTTGACGAATCAAAGCTTCAAACTCACTATTATCTACTACCTTAGCTGCACGACGAATACGGAAATAATTGAAGCCCATCCAAGCTAACATTCCCAGCAAAATTGCCCATAAAGTCCAAATTCCCATTCTAGTTTCTCCCTTTATCTTCTAAATACTTCAACTCTACTTGATGTTCTCTGCGAAGAACCGCCTCAGCCTCCAGATAATCAAGCTTATCCATCAGGCCAGCATCGTAAATCCGCTCCAGCTCAATTTTCATCATCTCAATATCATAAAGACGCTTGCCCATATAGATAATGATCCCGAAATTTTTAAGAAATTGCTGCACATCATAGAGTGTTTTCATGAGCTATATTTTATCAGATTTTAGCAAAGTTTTCAAGATGACAAAACAGAAAAGACAGCCACATAGGCTACCTTTTCAGGAGATTATTATGAAAAAGGTAAAATGAAATATTGTTAAATAAACTTTCTTGGAGGATGTCCCCTCCAAGTCCCCGACCTTTTGGACAAGGTCTTTTTTTACAAAAAGCTCTAATCTATTTTGTATAGTCTTTCGAAAATCAGACCAGCATCACTGCCAGTCTGCCAAGTCCGACAGAGCGGACATTTTCTAGATTTTCCGTTATATAGGCAATTATTTATCTAACACTATATAAAAAAGCCCCAGCTAAAAAGCTGGGGTAGATTAAAATTTAAGAGAATGTTTTTTTATCAAGATTATCTCAAGATAATCTTCCCGCAGTTTCCGCTGCGGTTTTGCTTTAGCTCAAATCTCCCCAAAGGGTAATCCGATTACCAGCCTCGTCAGTTTGACCGATGGCCATGTAATTGCGGTTGCCGGATTGGCCAATGTACGAAATCCAGCGGTAGCCGTTAGCTGAACCCTTGCTGTCATAATTAACAGATTCTCCAGGTTCATAGACATGCACGATTTCGCCATTAAGATTTGGGGCACGGCGCACATTGATGGCTGCTTCTCCTACCTTAAATGTGCCTGTTTCAGGCGTAAGCTCAATTTCGTCTGATGTTGGAGTTACGTCAGCTGGAGTAGCTGGCGCTGCGCCATCGCTGTATGGTGGATAAAACCAGCCAATTACGTCCTCAAAACCTCGATTATTGTATCGAGCTGGGCCTCCAACAATTAAAGCATCTGCATTTCCGTCGACATTTTGCTCGACAGTTCGCATCGTAATACCATCAGAATCCTCAATAACGATACCGCAATGGCCATAGTTAACACCACCAAACCAAGCATTCATATTGAAAAACGCTCCAGCTCGTGGGTTTTCGTCAGTTGGCATGCGGTGTACTTCCCAGCCAGCTGCTTCTGCCGAATCTAGCAAATCAGCTGCGTTGCCCCATAGATCTACACCGAAAAAGTGTTTTGATGGATAGGTTAGCAAATCTGCGCATTGAGTGCCTGCGAACCCATCTTTATCAACACCCATGCCTGAGTTTGCTAGGCCAATCGTAAATTGTACAAGTTCATTTGCTGTTGTCATATTATTTTCCTTTCAAATTTTCAAACGCCACAAACCAAAAATAAGTCGCAGCAAAAGCAAGTAGAGCAAGCTTCAGCGCCTGCTCTTTTATATTATTTCTTAGGCTCGTCATAACTCAAAGCCTTCTGGCTGTCACCTAGCCCAGCAGTCGTCGGGTCGTTAACAACCCCAACAAGCACAAGCAAAGCAAAGAGTACATTGATAAAGACTAAAATCTTATCAATCGTTACTCCAAGCTCCAGCTTAAGACCGAAGATGTCGCCCGCTGCCTGCAAAAGCAAGGCAATAGCGGGCACCAGAGCCAGCCAAAAATTCTTGTTTTTAAGACGAACTGTCCAGTTAATCTTATTCACACTTTATCCTCCTTGATTGGTAATTTTGAGAATTTCTCAAACAAAAGCTTGATGGCTCCATTGCCACCAAGCTCAACGTAGCTTTCGTAGAGGCGGGACAGCTCTTCTAGCTCATGCTGGGTAGTCTGGCTACGCCTCAACGCTTTTTTTAGATTTTCCTGCAATCGAAAACGCTGAAGTCGTTGCAAACCTTTCTGGATCAGGTTTAGATCCTGATTGTTTCTGTTCCCAATATTTTGTATATTCGTCACAGACTCTTTCAGGTCGCCCAAATCTTCGACTAAGGCTTCGATTCGCTTGTCGGTTTCCTTGCTATTTTGATTGCTGCGATAGCTAAAATAGCTAGGGATAATCACGACTAAGACAGGCGTGAGTTTATCCACAAAGTCTATTAAATGGTTCACATTTCACCACCCCTATTTTTTCTCAGCTCCTTTTGCCTCCAGCTCCGCTATGATCGCATCCTCAGTGGCATAGACTGCGTTTTGGAATGCCTGTTCTTGCTTCCGCACTTCGTGACGATTGGCGGCGTAGGCTTCAGCATTATCGACCCAATCGTTAGGTGTTGTTACACCTTTATCGTCAATATCTGCAGTCATTGTCTTAATGACTGTGTCGTCAATTTTGATACGACCTACGATTTTAGTTGTTTTTGTGATTTCCAATGCCATGTTTATTCTCCTTCTTTAGCTGGTTCCGTTTCTTTTGCAAGTAAAGCTTCCAGCTCTTCGACTTTCGCTTGCAATTCAGCATTTTTTTCTTGCTCCAGGATCAATCGAGCTTTTAGTTCAATTTCTCCCAAAGTCGAGTTATCTAGCCGTTCCTTGTATCCAGCTAGCATAAGATTATAAAATTTGTTATCCATAAACACCTCCTAAATTAGCTTGCCGTTAGGAATATTCCCAACGATAGGGAAATCATCAACGGTAGTATAGGTAACCGTTCCAGACCAAACATGATTTCCGGTTTTATTGTTTGTAAAACGAATACTTCCGTCGGTCTCTAGATGGACGATGCACGTTGCATCAATTGTCGCATTGACATTTCCAGTTAAAGTCAAGTGAGCTTGTGATATTGGACGGAATCCATTCGGAATTCTCTCGCTAGCACGAGCGTTCTCGACTATCTGATTGATATTAGTGATAATCCGTGTCACAGAGATTGTGACCAGATTCCCAATCCGAACGAAGGTTGCGCTGACACCCCACATGAGGTTAGATGTCGCTTGCAACCTTATTTTCTGTAAAGCAACATCAATGCTAAGCATAGAGTAGGAATTTGAGTACCCCAAACTCCAGGAACCTGTGCCACCCTGCGCTTGAGCATAATTGATTTTCTGAAATTCCATCACCTCAGGAGATACTCGCATAGTATGACTTACTCTATCTCTGTTATCGTAAGCGTTCATTAACAGGCCATTTGGTAAAAGCATGATTTCTTCTTTTGGGATGTGGATTCTTGGGCCTGATCTATTGTAATTGGTTATTTTCACGTTATTTCCAATTACTACTTCACCATTTGTGCTATTGGTTCGATATTCGTTTACAATTTCGCCAGATCTCACCCTGCCGAGATTGGCGCTCAAAGCAGATAGCTCGCCCACAATGTTCAGTTTATCAGCTGTGATGGATCCGTTAACAATCATGTCGCCTTTGACTTTCAACAAACGAGCGATAATCTCAACGTTTTCTGAGCGCTGAGCAATCATGCTGGCCAAGGTCTGGCCGTTGATGGTCTTCTCAACGCTAGAGATGATCCCGCCCTCATTGATTTTCACTTGGCTTTTTCTGAGGACAGAGTTACTAAGCTCTTGCACAGCTTGTGTGATTTGATTAGCTCGCTGAGTTAGCTCTGTTTGTGAGACTTTACCAGCAACTTGCTGGGTAATCGTAGACAGCTGACCCTCTGCCGTGCGCTTAAACTCCGCAAAGCTAGTCTTAGTCTCGTTAAGCCCAGTCTCGACCTTGCCGACCTTGTTTAAGGTCTCTTGGGCTGATTGCTTCCAAGTGTTAAAGCTCGTCAATGATCCGTTAGCTGTATTAAGAGCGGCTTGCACGCTGGCCAGTTGGCCGTCTATGTCTTGCTTGTACTCAGCCAGCTTAGTGTCTGCGTAGGCCGTTGTGTCTTCTGGGGCTGGTGACCAGTCTGTTGGGATAGTGCCTGTCTCTAGCTTAAATTTAGCTTTATCTTTATCTAAAATTAAATTTTCAAATGAGATAGCTAAATATCTAGCGTTTTGAGTCGGTTTGATAGTTCGTTTTAAGTAGCCATTAAACCAAAACGTTGAGTAACCATTCGCAACAGGGTTGCGTTGCTCATCAAATAGCTGCAAACCTACCCACAGCCTCTTTCCTTGAGGTTCCAGCTCCCAAACTTGCAAAATATAATCTGTGCTTTTAATCTCGATTAGATTTGAGTAAACATAATTCCGGTCCCTTTTGAGACCGTTTTGATAGTAGCCCTCAGAATTAAAATTAGCATAAGCTAGTAAGTTAGCACCACCTACTGTCAGCTCCTCAAACCTTCTCGTTAGCCCTCGCACATCTTCTGCATATGTAGCCTTGGCAACATATCCAGCCTCAATGAGCTTGCGCTCGGCAGTCAGCTGGCGTGCAGTCTCCTCACGAGAGTGGCTTAGCAAGGCTTCCGCTCTCGTGCCGTCTGTGCTGACGTAAGCCTGCACCGCTGACAAGTCTGTCCGCAACCCCTGAGCCGTGCGCTCAAAGGTCGCTTTAGCCTCTGTGATGAGGCCTTCGGTATCTTCTGGAGCAGGCGACCAGTCTGTCTTAAATGAGCCTTGCTCTACCTTAACCTCCCAAACGCTTTTGAGCTTTTGGGTGTCTTTATGATAGGTATTTACTCGTAAGTGATAGGTGCCAGTCGGACGATTCCAGACAAACTCTGTACCAGTCGTGCCAGTTTTGGCGTCGGACACGATTTGGTAGTTTGATACAGTTTTGTCCATTATCCAAAGCACAACATTATCTGACTCTTTAAGTCCGTCATGGTGAGAGGTAAAGGTTCCATCAGTTTTAGCAGATATTCGATATCTTTGTCCATTAACCATGTAGACAGATGTCTCGTTGTGATAAAGTACATTATTATCAAAATTCGTAGGATTTCTGTTCGGCTTAAACGGGCCTTTTGAACCCTTCAGCAAGTTCCGACCACCAACAACCTGACTCGCTATCTCCTCGCGGATTCCAGCAGCGGTCTGCTCGACCTCGGCCTTGCTGGCCTTGTCGCCAAGCTTGCCAGTGATGCGGGCTAAATTCTGCGTGTTTGACTGCTCGTATACTGTTTGCTGGGTTCGGATAGCACCAACATCAGATCGGATTTGGGCAATGTTGGTAGACAACTGACTCTGAGCCTGCGTCAGGTTCGCCCTAACCCCTTCCAGATTATTTTTGACATCTGTCAATTGGGTTTGAGCTGCTGTTACAGCTTTTTTTAATTCTGCAGTATCAGCTGGGTCTCCTCGCTCTCCCTTTGGTCCTTGCGGCCCTACAGCTCCCTGTGGCCCACGTTCACCTTGAGGGCCTCTAGCTCCAGTTGCTCCAGTTGCTCCAGTTGCTCCAGTAGACCCTTTCGGCCCTTGTGGCCCTGGGTCGCCTTTAGCTCCATTTTGACCATCATTGACATTGGTAAAGGTCAGTTGTTCTCTAGCTACTTCTTGTCCTTTTACCAAGGCTATAGCCGTCAAGGTAAGAGATTCCCTCATCCCTGCCGCTGTGACCTTATGGTTTGGAGCTTGTCCAAAATCCTCGTTATCAATCAGCCACTTCCAAGTGCATTCCACAGTCTTATTGCCCTTTTTAAGCGTTGGAAAGACCGTTGATTCTCCCTGGTTGTTTTTGAATACAACACCTTTGTCCGTAGCTAGCTTAATGACATAGGGAGCTGCCTCTTCGGCCAGTTCCTCCACCCGTTTCAGCAATTCACTAGCTATCTGACTAGACTTTCTTTCAAAGTTTGTCAAAGTCGTCTTATCTGTTTTAGCACCAAGCAAGGATTCTGTCTGCTCACTAATACGAGCTTGTACGTAGAGAGGGGGGGCATAATGTTCAGAGTCAATCAGCGTCAGCGTGTCGCCAATTTCTCCGTTGACCTTTCCCTCTGTACTGTATGAAATTTTCGGTACACATCGCTTTTTCAGCTCTGAGAGTAAATACCCAAACAGAGCCTCTTTTGAGGCATGTTCTGTCTCTCCATTTTCTAGGATAATCCAGCCATCATCTGTTTTTTTGGTAACAGACGGGAATTGGTCACGAGATTGCGGGGCGTAGATAGTATTTCCTTGACTATAAAAGATAAGGTTTCCTTTATCGTCATAGATTTTTTTATCTAGACCAGCTATAGTCAAGCCGTCTTTGCCGCTTCCTCTGATAGCCGTCTTGATGTCGTTGATATCATCTGAGTAGTTAATGACTTTTAAGTCTTTCCCTACTCGGATAGGTAGTCCGGTCTTAACCTTACCCAGATTGCCAGCACGGTAGATGTTGAGGATGTGCCGTTTCAGCGAGTAGTCTCTGTTAAGCTCCGTCACAAACTCAAGCTCAGCTCCAAAGCTATTAGCGATAGAGTATAGTCGAGCTAGCACCGTGTCAGTCCCCGACCATTCTAATTTAATGCTCTTATCAGCAATCTCGTTAATTCCGACTTCAAGTGCGTGCTCAGGATCAAAAACATCCACATACTCTCGGATGCTCATGGCTCTGCTAGCTTTATAAGCTCCTCGCTTCTCCTCATTAGCTTCCAGACTCAAAGAGTAAGCCGTGATTTCCATCTGATAGCCTGTCTTCTTGATAGACTTGATAGTCATCCAATAATCTTTTCCCTTAAACCTAAATGCCAAACGGCAACCACTTTTTACTTTTGCGATGTCCTTTGAGCGATATTTGATGACCAGATAACTACACGAGCCTTTCAAAAAACGAGTCAGATCGGCTGCATGATACTTAATTCCATTTTGATTATCAAAAAAACCGACAACATGCGTGTCAGTTGAGTCTCTAATAGCAATTCTCACATTGTTTTTCACTAAGTCCAAGCCTCCTCAATCTCAGCATAGGCACTAGCCACCTCAGAGAAGCTAGAGACTAACAGCTGTACTTTTGTTTCTCCAGGAGGTGCTAAAAAAAACTGTGACCCCAAAATCTCATCATCAGGAGCTAGCAAGCCATTGACATACAGCCTACCCGGTTCATCCGGATTGATCTCACCACTAGCATCGATAAAAAGTTCAGAGTGAGCAGGATAGCGATTAGGTACATCTCGCCAAAAAGGCACATTCAGCTTAAAAAATGAAAAATCATTTAAATACTGATGTGTGACGATTTGGTCATTCGTGTTTCTGCCATTTATCTGCCCACAGAAAAACTGTACCTTGCTAGCTTCTACATTCTTAATTCCTGATTCAAAATAAGAGAAATACTGACCATACCAAAAGAAAGTGACCTTATCACCCTCTTTTCGCAAGTCAAACATATTCCTATTTTGATTTCTGGCTTCAGTTCCGTAGGGGTTATCAGTTACCCAAAAACTAGGAGTAAAGTCAATCTTATGTTTGATATGACTTCCTCCCTTGCCATCACCAAGCAAAAAATAAACGCTAGCCCGGTTTCCAACTCGGTCATGTTTCTCAATAGCCATCCCAGCGATAAAACGATTGGCATTGTCTACAACAGCCAAACACCAAGCGCCTGTCTGCCCCATCAGCCCAGTTTCAAACCAAGCTCGTGCCCAGATGTACCATTCTGTAGCTCCTACAGACAAGTTGAACTCCTTGATAGCACCGAAAAAGGGATTATTCCCTGTATTATTAAATCCCCTAGGTAAAAGACCCAACCGTCCATTAAAAGCCGTATCAGCTGACATCGTTGTGACAGCTTTCTTTCCTTGATTCTCGTAAAATACCGTACCATTTTGCCAGTTAGCAAAGTCTCCACCCTGATTACTAGCTAGAGTAACGTTTTTCTTTTCCTGCACAAAGTCTGATTCTTCAAACTTCCCATATTGAATAGCCCCATATTGACTAACGATCGCTACAAACCCAGATTCCTTTTTAAGTTTGATTTTGTAGTCAATCGGCACAGGCTCACTACCTGTATTATTGATAATGGCTTCCCAAATTCCCTGAGCATTTTTAGTAAATTCAAAGCGCTTCGGATTCTTAGCATGCCCCAGACCATCTGCAATGTTAAAGTTGATAGTCCCTTTACCGTTAAAACGGATTTCCTTAAAATTCAGATCCCCGCCAGGAATCGCATAAAAGACACGGTCAGGCAGATGGCTGAAGGTCAGCTCTTTCGGTTCAGATACATTGAGAGCCGTCTGTAAAGCATCATAATCAGCCACACTATCATATGCTACATAAAAGGGTACAGAGATCTTCTTCAATTTCTTTCGAGTCTTGACAAACTCTGCACCACTCATCGTTGGATACTCCTGAAAAGTCGGGTCATGGTCTGCACCGTTAAAAGCGGTGAACCCATCTAAAACAGTAATCCATTTTGTCAATTCAACGTCGTTAAAATGTACTTTTATCAATCAAGTCCACCCCAATCCATCGACAGCTTTAAGAATAGTCTGTCGTTTCTCTTGTTCTTCTGCTATCGGTTCAGCTAGTATTTGAGAGACTTCTCTCGTATCTACTTGCTGAGACACGATGACTGGCCGATTAGCCAACTTAACAATGGTTTCCAGAAGCGTAGATTCCTTGTCCCGGTTATGATCAGGATCAAGTATCTGATCCAGCAATTTACTAGATGTCAAGGCAACTTGCACCTCGTTATTTCCCAAAACTCCTAAATCAGGAGCTAATATTTCATCTCCAAAACTGTCAGCAATCGAACCAGCCATGCCACTAACAGTCTTTTTGACCTCTTTAAACTTTTCTTTTAGGCTCTTATCAAGCCCTCCCATGATTGCATTACCAGCAGGGATCAATAGCTTACGGTCATACTCGATTGGTCCCTTGTGATCACGGATCCAGCCTGCGATACCGCCGACAAAATCCGTCACACTACCCCAAGCAGATTTCAGACCGCCCAAGAAGCCATCAAGGATAGCTCGGCCAGCATCCCAAAGATTGATATTAGCTAGGCCTTTAAAGATATTTGTGACACTGTTGACCACATTAGTCACACCCTGTTGTAAGGTATTCCAAGCATTCTGAGCGCCTTGGATCAGACCGTTGATAATAGAAATAACCCCTGATTTCAGGGCATTCCAGCCATTCACAGCTGTTGACTTGATACTCTCCCAAAGAGAGGACAGGAAGTTCATGAAGCCATTCCAGATATTTTGCGCACCCTGCACAAGACCTGTTATCAAGTTTGTTACAGTAGATTTTACCCATTCCCAAGCCGCTGAAGCAGCCGACTTGATAAACTCCCAAATCGCAGATAAGGCAGCTGAAAAGTTTTCAAATGCAGCTTTCCCAAAGCCTACAATGGCATCAACCAAGCCCATGAAAATGGCCTTAATACCTTCCCAAACCAGAGAAACACCATTTTTTATGCCTTCCCAAATCAAGCCTAGGTCAGCACCTAGCTGAGTGAAATTCCCAGTCACTAGATCAATGATGACCAAGATCGCACCTAAGAAGATAGATTTGATAAACTCCCAAGCCCCCTGAAAGATCATCTTGATGCCTTCAAAAATCTGAGAGATGCCATTTGAGACGCCATTCCACAAATTTAAAAAGCCATCAATAAAAGGCTGGACGATAGACATGATCGTCGTAGTAAATTGGGTCCAAGCAATTGAAGCAGCCGTTTGTATTGTCAGCCACAAAGCATCGAAAAATACAACAATTCCATTCCACAAGTTCTTGACATTCTCAACAGCCGAGCTCCAAGCTTCAGACACGCTAGACCAAAGGTTGTTAGCACCTTCTGCTATGCCAGACCATAAACCAGAAAAGAACTCAGCGATCCCCTGCCATGCGACCTTTATCCAGTCAACAAAAGCAGCCCAAATCTGACGGCCAGTCTCAGTTTGAGTGAAAAACCAAGTTAAAGCTGCGATTGCAGCAGCAATCCACCCAATCAGAGGGATTGAAGAAATAGCAGCTATCGCTGATGTAGCAAAACCTGAAATAGCTGTTTTTGCAATTGCCAAAATACCAGGTATGCCACCTAAGCCTTGCACAAATGTAGCAATTTTAGCTACTGGAAGTCCAACTCCTAAAGCAACTACAGAAGTCTTAAGTAAATCTGCTGCTAGCTGATTATCCTTAAAAAACTTAGTTACATCTTTTAGTATTGATGACACCTCTTTTATAAATCCTGTCAGAATTTCAAATGCAGTGCCAAGCAAATTGACTTCTTGCTTACCGTCCCTTACTCCTAATAGCTCTCCAATGAAACTACTAACAATCCCAGCGATATTGCCAATAGTCGCCCCGATATTCTCAAAAGTGACACGGATATTATCTGCTATGTTGACAATTTGTTTTGCTGCATCATCACTAAAACCTAGCACCTTCAAAATATCGATGTTATCTTGTTTGTTTAAGGAGCCAAAAATCATGTCAAAGAAAGTCTGGAAAATTCCTGTGACCCTTGATAATTGATCATACACCGCACTTCCAAAAGCATCTCCAAATAGCTCAGAAGCTATCTTACTAATCCCTTCTGTTAATAGCAATCCAAGACCAGAAAACACATTCCCAATCATCGGAATGAAATTATCAAACAAAAATGTTTTGGTAGTATCAAATAGAGCATGTAATGCTGGCAAAATATTCTGCCCCAAGGCCAACTGACCAAGCACATTCTGCGCTGCCGCTTTCATAGCAGAAAAGGAACCACTAAAGGTTGATGCAGCCTCTTTAGCAGTCGTACCTGTAATATCCAGATTTTCCTGGATAGCATGGATGGCATTGTAAACATCAGATAGGTTGTTGATGTCGTATTTGACACCGGTCAGTTTCTCAGCGTCAGCCAAGAGCCGTTCCATTTCGGATTTAGTACCGCCATAGCCTAGCTTGAGGTTATCAAGCATGGTGTAGTTCTGTTTAGCAAATCCTTGATAGGCATCTTGGATCCGCCCCATATCCGTACCCATTTTATTAGCATTGTCGGACATGTCCACCATGGCCATGTTGGCCACATCAGCAGCCTTCGCTGTATCTCCACCTAAAGATTGCAGGAGGCTTGCGGAGAACCCTGTCACATTCTCCATGTAAGCATTGGCTGACAGACCTGTTGTTTTATAAGCTTCAGCAGCATATCTTTTGACCGTATCAGCACTACCCTTGAAAAGAGTCTCAACCCCTCCTAAAGATTGTTGGAGGGCTGCCCCCTCATGGATAGCCGCTGAAAAGGCCTTGCCAATTCCAGCCGCTGCTATCGCTTTGGTCGCCACGCTGACCAAGCTAGAGCCTAGAGATTGACCAGCACTTTGGCCAGCAGCCGATGCCTCTGGATTTAGAATAGCTTGGATTTTCCCAGTTATCCCTCTTGCAGATGGAATCAACTGCACATACGCTTGTGCGATTTCTGTAGCCATTACTTCTCACCTCCTACCTCAGCTAAAATTCGTTGACGATACGCTTCAAATTCCTCACCAGAACTAAAGACCATCTCATCCCTTTCTTTCTCTTCTCCGATCAGCTTTTGAGCTATCATAGTTGGCCTGTTCGCACCCTTTTGACCATCTTTGGTCTTAAACCAGAGAAGTGTTGACAGCCTATCCAGCGTACTAGCCATCAGCAAGGTTTCAAAAGGCACCTTCTGATTACTCAAGGCCATCTTGATCCGAGAGTCCTCTTTTAAACCAAAAGCAAAGACAGCTACCTGTTGAGCAGGTAGCTGCCTATAATCATAAATGCCATAGGTTTCAGCTAGATCGCAGATGAGAGCGTCTTCATCCAGATCAATCATTCTAGCAAGGAGGGCTATTTTTTTAGATGAGTCCTGCTCTTAAAGATTTCTTCCACTTCCTGCATCAATTTCCCTGTTGGGACCATCCCAGCTTCTGTTCGGACGTGGTCCTTCAAGTCCTGAGCCTTATCACCCAACATCAGATTGATAACGGTTGGTAAGACAGCAGGATTCTTATCCACTTCTGCCACTGCTTCCAGCAGTTCATAGTTATCCAAGCGTTCCTGCGTGATTTCAAAGGCAAAACCAGTTGAAGTTTTCCCTTTAAATGTTTTTCCTTGTGCACCATGATTACGTTTGTTACGTTTGCGTTTTACCATCTATTAAGCCCCCTTGATGTATTTGTAGTGAGTATTTCCGGTATCATCCGGAAATGCGGTTATAGTTGTTTGATAGCCAACAACTTCGCCATCTTTATAAGTGATTTCGCCGATTTCGGTGACCTTCCCAGAAGGGATGACGATACGTTTGAGAGCACCGTTTTTCAAGATCATTTCAATAGCTAGACAGTGATTTTCTAGCTCTTTTGAATTAGCCTTGATGGTAATACCAGTAGCAAGATCCCCTGAAACATTTTCAGCCCCATAAACCTCTTTCAGGACATCAATATTGAGCCCCTCGATTAAGGTATAGACGAATGTGTCCTTCTTCTCGGTCTGAGAAGAGTTGACGATAGTGCCACCCCATGCCTTGATATCTTCAGATTCAGGTGAGTTGTTATTTGTCACACCATCCTCTGAAATGAAACCTAAAGACTTAAAAGCAACATCTAGCTTACTTGTCGCATCGACTGGCAATTTTGCGCCAAGCGGCGCAGAGTGCACTGCTCCACCAACTTTCGGTTTCGCAGTTGTTACATTAGCTTCTAATGCCATTGCAATATCTCCTTTAGTAATAGTTAATATCAAACACCGCTTGATAGCGGTATCGTTTGGTCTCTGTGTCCGTAAAATTGTAGTCGCTGTTTAAGTGGACACCACTGATTGAGTCCAGCTCAATCAACCCTTTTACAGCCTGCTTCACTTTGACGTTGAGCTCGGCAGCCTTCTGCATAGTAGGACCATAGCTTTGAAAAGCAAAAGTCGCACTACCAGAATGATTCCGCTCCTTTCCTCCTGTCTTTTGAATAATGACAAAACTATTAGGAGCTTCAGCTTCATACTCAAAAAATGACGGTACATCTAAATGACCGTCAAGATATTTCTTGATAATAATTTCAATCATCTAACGTACCGCCTTCAACAAAGTATTATTTAGTAGATTGTCTTTCTTAGCTTGATAGGTTTTTGGATAGACCATCGCATTTGCCCGTGTCTTTCCGACATAACTATCCTGCTCATAGCCTGGACCACATCGACTACGGATTTTAGTAGCTTCTTGATTCAGTAGATTTTGGATTTCCCTTGATTTCAGCAGGGCACCGACACCAGCACCGTTTAGCTTGACTTTCATACTAGCCATACCGCTCCACCGTCACTTTCTTATTCCAGTCCAGCGGAATCAAGCTCTCAATCCCTTCAGTTGGTATGCCAAAAGTCCGCCACCGCTGACCAAAAAATAGGACTTCTCGGTCTTCCCAGTTATGAGTGTCGCCTTTAGGAATTGCTAAGGTATAGACAGCTACCTTGCCAGTAAGATTGAGCTGGCTGACTTTATCATCTGTTGAGGTTGGCTGTACTAGCACATTCTCAACCTCAATTTCTCGATCTTCAAAGACGGAATGACCAAAATCATCCTGTCCTGTCTTGACCTTGTCAATTAAGATCACGGTAATTCCCTTAATCCGTCCCATAGATCTCCATCACCCCAAATCTTTGCTTCTTTAGTCCCAAGCGTTTGAGTTCTGAGTCCTTGATAAAGAGACCACCACCGGGAACCAAATAGGACCCACTAACCGAATAGCCCAAAGCACTCTCAGCAAACTGAGTCATTGGTTCCTGCTCAGTAGAGGTCATCAAGGTACGAGCTACCACATCGACAGTAACAGACTTGACCACACTTGCAAAAGATGAATCCTCAGCCACAAGCACATCCAAGTCTTTCCCAATCTTCTTAGCTTCGACACGCAGAGAGTCAGAGACAATTTTCAACAGAGCCTCTGCTCTCTTGCGCTCGTCTGATTTTAAAAGACGCCACAAAGTTTCCAGATCTTCAACTGTTGCAAAGTCCCCCATTTAACTTACTCCTTATGCGCTTCCAGCAAAGCCAACAATTCTGCTTTCTTAGCTTTGTCACTGTACTCAACACCAAGCTCATCTAGCTTAGACTTGAGCTCTGGCACAGTCCAGTTTTCCGAATCATCCGCTTGTCCTTCTTGTGACTTTGTAAATTCAGCAGCGGGAACCCAGTCGCCCAGCAATTTACAATCTGTTTCAATTGTTACCAAAGTTTCTTTGTTAATATATTCCATATTAAGCCTCCACACGAGCAAATGCCTGCTCGTCAAGAATTCCCCAACCCACATACACCTGTGTACGCAAGCAAACTTCACGGTAGCGTTTCAAATCACGACCAGCACCGTCTGGATCACCGTATTTAATAATTTCAAGAGGAATTTCTTCAGCATATCCCCATTTAACAGCATTTTCAAAATCACCGACGATAACATGGTCTTTTTTAGCTGAGCTAGCAACAGTAGTCAATGTTTTATTAATATCAGACTTCATTCCGTAAAATGAGCCTGGATTTTGACCAAAACGGTATTCAGGATATTGGACTACCCCATTTACCTTGATTTTCCCAAGTGCTGCTCCTGCAGCTGGAGACAATGCAATACCGTTTACTTCGCAATCATTTGCTGTGATGGTTGCGACAGCAGTATCAATATTTTCATCAATTTTATCTGCTTCATAAGTCACTACATTTCCAGTGATCAAACCATCAAATGAGTTCGTTGATTTGAAAGAAGCATCTGTCATTGATTTTGGTTCAAGCCCATGGAATGAAGCGATATCAATTGCTTGTGCAACTTTTTTAGACAAGCCATCGATAAATGACTTGAGGTAAGATAATTGTTTTTCTTCGGAACAATTTACAAATTCCTCTGATACCCGTGCTTGGTAAGTAACCAAAACAGGTTTGATTACTTTTGGTTTCATAGTTGCACTTCCGGCATTTGAAGGGGAACCTTCACCTACAATTTCAGCATTCCCTTCGAGATTGAAAACAAATGTTTCAGTCCCAGAAAATGGAATAGGTTCTTGAGTAGTAAGCTTTGCAAGAGTGGAATGCCCCTTTACCTTACTAAAGATATCTTGTACTGTTTCGACTGGGAATAGATCCCCTGTTTGTAGTGTCGGCATAAAATTATTCTCCTCTCATTTTGTGCAGCATTCCTTTCAATGCTGCATCTTTTTCATCAATCGAGCTAGGTTCATTTGTTCCAACAGGATAAGTTGGTTGAGATTTCTTCATAAACCCAGCCAAGCGCTCTGCATCTGCTTTGAAGCTTTCTTCATCAGTCCCCTGCAAACGGTCTGCAAGGTCGTAAGGCAATCCATGTTGCAAAGCCACACGAGTTCGCAGACTAGCTGTCTCATAACCAGCGATTTGATTCTGCAAATCTTCAAGTTGCTTGTCAGCATCTGCCTTGCTTTTATTACTAGCTTCAATTGTTGACTGCAAGCCAACATTTTCTTTTTCCAACTCTTCAACACGAGATTTAAGCTGGTCATAGTCGGCATACTTCTCTTTCTCTCGAGACAAGCGAGCCTTAATAGCAGCATCAAATTCTTCTTGTGTAGTGATTGGTTTAAATTCTGACATTCTCATGTCTCCTTTCTCCTGCTTCCCCGGCAGTTCGGTAATTTTTGGCATCAAAAAAAGCAGTCACAAGACCGCTTATTTTAATAACTGATTTTTTGCTTTTTCTTAGGCTTAGTTGTAGCACAAGCCCAATGCGCAAGCAAAGCGCTATCCATCAAAGATATATCCATATCGTCAAAGTGCGATCGATAGCCAAAACCACCATTTGAGCCAATGTTCCGCTTATCGCAGTTAGTAGCCACCTTAGATAGCGATGGTTGGCCAGCGTGACAGATGGTTTTCTGGTAAATACCCTGTTCCCAAAGAGCGTTGGCCACGATGATTTCTTTCACCGTCGGCAGAATCACATTCTTGATTCTATAGTCCTTCAACTCTTCGTCTAGGATCTTTTGACCACTTGCGCCATCGATGACAATTTGAGCCACGTCAGCTTGACGCAAGAAAGCAACCATCCACTCATTTCCGTTACGAACAGACTGACAATCGATTGTCTCTATAAAGAAACGGCCATCCTTGGTCCGTGCAGCAATACTCAATGCCACGTTCGTTCCATCTTGACCGTACTTGATACCAACAGACAGCTTGCCAGACAATTCTGGGACATCATCCACCTTGAGCTCATTCCACTCCGTTTCGGAAATGGCAGATTTTTGATTATAGGTTGGCCAAAATCCCAAACGTTGGATATTATGGTCCAGCTTATCCTCACCAAGTTCTGCCTCAATCTTCCGCTCATTCAAATGGTAGCCCATAGATGGATTGGAATTATACCAAGCTTCCACATCGTCGATTTCCTTTTCATCGGAAACCGACCATTCAGCCCAGCCAGAATACTTTCCTTTCCCAAAAAGACAAGTCTCACGATACTTAGTAAAGACCGTACCACTTGATACAGGGGTCGGAGGTGTCCCACACATGATTGTGATAGGATTCGCACTATCCGTCACCGTATATTTCAAAGCAGATTCTTGCTCCGTCGTGTACTCCTGAGCCTCGTCAATGATCAGCATGTCAAAACCTTCACCCAGACCACCATTTGATGTCCTAGTACGAAATTGGACAACACCACCCGTTGAATACAGCTCAATTCTCTCCTGCCCCTTCGCTCGAATGGAATTGAAATCCTCACCATCAACATACCCCATTTTCTCAAGGTATCGTTTGACCTTTTCGAAAGAGGAGTGAGATGTAGAAATCCGGTGAGCCGTATGTAGGATATTCAATCCCTTATGCAAGCCCCAAATTTCAAGAATATAAAGGATTTCAGACTTCCCATTCCGCCGAGGGATAGAATAACCAAACTTCTGATGCACCCAAAGACCGTTCTTGTCAATGGCCATCATAGGCAGTAAGAGATTTTTCTGCCAGGCATAGCAAGAAAGACCCGTCCGTTCGTAAAGTTCAATCGCTTCTTTAGCTTTTGAATTTTTCTTGACGTATTTTAAAATCACCGATTGAGTAGGATTCTGATTGCCAAGTTTCTTCCTCGCCATTCCACATTCCTTTCAATCGTCATCGCATGATAACCCTATCGCTGGGAGATTTTTTTAATTGATATCGTTCAAAATATAATTTTTAGCAACCTCAAGCATTCCCAAGGCCTGCAAGCTACTTTCCCAACTATATCCCAGATTTACTTCTCCATTTTTATCTAAAGAAATCACTAACACCGAAGAATAATTAGGACTAGCTTCAAAATTTTCCACTAAAATCTCTTTAACAGAAGCGCCACGCTCTATGCTTGATTTTCTTTCTGAAAAATCAATTGTGTTTCCCATCGTTACCTCTTCCAGAGCATAAGAAAAGCACCCTGAACACTGTCAACGTGCTTATGCTATAATTTCAACTTCCTTGATTTCGTCCTCAAAGAGTTTTGTCCATCGGGTTCCTGACTTAACGGACAACCCATCATATTCTTCATCATAGACATCCTTGTCCTCATAAAGACAGATGCCTTCAAATGTTTGGCCATCAATATCGGTGATTCTGACAACCTTGTTATTAAATTTTCTAAGTTCCATCAGTCTCCCCTTTCGTAGTATGTCGGTATCAAGTGTGCACCAGTTTTGCTATATTTGATTGTCATAGCATTTACTGGCTTACCAGTATAGACATCAATTCCTAACGGCCTATCTTCAAACAAATCAACCTTTTCATTGCTGGTTTGAGCGCCTTTTCTACTTGTTTCTAAAAATCCAGTCATCTTGTACTTATCGTACAGAGCATTGACATCCACATGATCATAAAAATAGCTCTTTCCAGTCAGTGATGTTGATTGAATATGCCTAGCTTGCTTTTCTGGATTGATTTTATCCAGCCAGGTGCCGTTTTTGAATTTTTCTTGGATATAAACTACATCTCTTAAGCGTTCGTATCTTTCACTATCATTATACTTCAACTCCTGAAATTGCGCTAGTGAAATAGGTGCATTTTGTGGCCCCAAAATCTCAACAATCTTCTTGTATTCTCGGATATCTACCTTTCGATTATTATCACGCACATCAATATTCTGCTGCTTGCGTCGTTCAAGGACATCAGCACTTTCTTTAGACCATTTTTTAGACCAAGAGTTTTGCTGCTTCCCATTTTTTGGATGATAATCAATGGTGCATTGACAACGTTGATGCCTTCGGTAAAATCCTAGCGGTTCTTCACCGTACAAATATTTACCAACCAGCGATTGACACCAGTCACAACAATGTCCCGTGGAATGTCGTTCAATGACTGGAGCCAGCCCAACTTTCTTCTGAAATTCAGCATTTTTCTGAATACTATCATCAATAATGCTCTGACTAAAATTGACAATCGGCTCTTTCAAAATCCAAGCAATCTGACTAAACTCAGCTTCACTGGAAATCCGATTGACTAAACCAGTTATCCTGTCTTGATTTAGTTCAGGGACTTGAACTCTAAGCCCTATTTTAGCCTCTTCATTCAAATTTTTCTGAACTTGCTGAGCGTACCCACTTATTAGCTCGAAATTCCGCCCCAGTGTCTCCGTCAGCAACCTTTTAGCGATATTGTAATACATTTTGCCGTCTGGAAGATTAGAGGGACTTACAGAGCTTCTCAGAACCTTAGAAAGAATCTCCCCTAATTCGATAGCATAATCATTCGCATCCAGATAACCAGCTGACTTAGATTCTAATTTTG
The DNA here is from genome assembly GCF_003943465.1 of Streptococcus cristatus. Taxonomy (GTDB): domain Bacteria; phylum Bacillota; class Bacilli; order Lactobacillales; family Streptococcaceae; genus Streptococcus; species Streptococcus cristatus_C. Next base: position 73,723 of record NZ_RJPR01000006.1, read on the forward strand.
ACAAGAGAGACTTCAGCACTTCGCTATCAAGCCTTGCCTCCTCAAATTCCGTCTGAATTTTCGTCAACAACTCCGGCACGATATCCTTGACCATCATTTACCTCCTTCTCAATCGGAGCAGGAACAGGATTTTCAGCACCCTTGATACCTGTCAAGTCTCGGATAGTTTCACCATCCACATATCCAGGCACAGCCTGATTGAGCTTGATAGCACCATCACCAATCATCGTCAGCATATTAGCATCCGCTTCAAATAACGGCTCCCACTTCACTTTCGTTCTCACAAATTGACTACGAGCGTATTGAAAATCATCTCGCAAACAAGTAGCCACATAAGCCACATTCAGGAAACCTGCTCCCAGAGACCGCTGAGCCTTCCGCCCAGCAAGGCGAAGATTCTCATGACTCGCCTTGATAGCTTCCACAGATGATGGATTATCCGACACAAATCCCAAATCATCCAAAGTCAAGCCCATTTCACCAGCAAAGCCAGCAGCAGCCGTTCTCAGTTGCTCTGTAAAAGGAGACATGCTTGCAGTGCTAAACTGGCCAACGTTTGGCTTTTCCCCATTGTCACTAGCAGAAATCGTCAATAGGCTTGATACTGTCGCTTGCCATTTTTCCAACGGCTCTGCATCAGGATCCAGCCCCAGAATATACTTTTGAGGCCATGAGTAAAACTCTGCCGTAATATCAGCCCGCTCCAAAGTACGCTTAGCATATTTCTGATAATACATCCCAGCTCTCGTGATACGACTACGACCAAACGGTCTGACCGCATCAGGACGATGAATCACAGGAACCAACAGCGGAATATTCGTTGGATTGCTGATTGAGTAAGGACGACCATCCTTCGGAATGAAATGCGTAGCATTTGGCTCAAAGTAAGCCTCTAAAGTCGCTTGACCATAATCATCCCGAGCCAACACCGCATAACCTTCCACAAGCAATCCAGTGATAGGATCAATTACACCAGTAGCATTGCTAGCTTCAATCACCTGCAACCGAACCTCATCATCTTCGCCTTTTGAAATATAGATGAAGCAACACGAACCAATCAACGCAGCTAGAATAGCACTATCAAAAAAAATATCAGGGTTGTTGCGATCAAAGATTTTCGTCACATTAAAGACATCATCTCCAAATTCCCGAAAAACCAGACGATCAGCAAGGCTATCCACACCTTTAGCAGTCCACCCCAAAGTCGCCCTATACTGCGCTCGAACATTCGGAGGAATGGTGATTCCTATTGGCACTTCCTGATACTGCATAGCATAATGTTTGTACCTCAGATTGACCCTTGACCTGCAAGATGCAAGCTTCCTCCTCAAATAATCAATTCCTCTTATTTCCAAATCATTCTCCTTCTTTTTCTAGGTTTTGGCGCGAGAAAAAATGTACAGTGACGGCGTGAAGCCCCGCTGAGCCTTTGGGGAGGGTACTACCCCCCTATCTGCCAAAAGGCAGATTGGCTGTAAAATCATTATTTTAATTTTTTCAAGCATTAAGCAAAAATATCATTATTGATTTTTATTTAATAAATTTAGAATAGCATTCGTTTACATATTTAAATATTCTTTTGAGCGATTAAGCTCTATACTTTGTCCAATCTCTGCTTTGAGGAAGATTGCGATTACCAACAACTTTCAAACTTTCTGCTCTGCTATCTGCATAGAGCTTATCAGACTTCTGTCTGTTACATTGCCAATGAGCCAGCTGTAGATTATTGATATCTGATGGATGACCGTTTCTGTTGATTGGAATGATGTGGTCAATGACTGGGCTCAATGGGTGCGGGTACTTCAGGGACTTGTCTACAGCTAGTCCACAAATCCCACAGGTGTTTCTGGTTTTAAGTATGATGTTCTTATTTTTTTCAAACGCAACACGGTGAGGTCCGTTTCTATCAGGTCGGGGGAGGTTCATCTTGGGGACTTCCTTTTTTATGATTGGGGGGAGGTGTTTAAAGTCCTCTCTGGTTGTTTTGGGGAGGGGGTATTTTCTGTACTCGAACCCCTCCTGTATTTAACATATCTTATATTCTGTTAAATAAAACTAACATTCTCAAAAGTCAAGTGTATCAAGTGCTCACATCTGTTTTATTAAAAACTAATTTACATTTTCTCATTGTGTTAAATAAATAGGTTTTAATAGCTAAAATTCATCATCGAATCATCAAGTTCATCTTGCTTAATACCAATATAATCAAGTGTGATATCTGGTGATGAGTGATTAAACAATTCCATCAAAATCGCTACATTTTGATTTCGTCTGTAATGATGATAGCCAAATGACTTTCGCATTGAGTGGGTCCCAATGTTTTTCAGGCCGATATGTTCAGCTGCTTGCTTTAAAATCTGGTATGCTGCAACCCTTCCAATGTGAGCGATACGCACACCGTCCGTTCTGACTTTCTTTTTGCTTGGAAACAGATAATCGTAATCTTGTAGTTCGTTAGTTTTGATGTAATGATTCAAAGCTTTTCTTAACTCTGGATTGATTGCGAAACGCTTGACTTTTCCTGTCTTCTTCTCAGTGACTTCGATTCTATCACTCATAACATGTTTGACTTGAAGAGGTATGATGTCGCTAATGCGCATTCCAGAATATAGACCGCACATGATTAGAACATAGTTTCGTTCGCTTTTTGATTTCAAAAAATCTTTCATCCGTTCAATATCATCAAGTTCACGAATTGGTTCTACTTTTTTCACAACATCACCTCCAAACTACAATAAAAGGCAGGGTGTGCCTGCCTTCGTCTATTATTCGATAGTACTATTTTAGCACATTGAAATTGCTATTTACTCTTGATTTACTCCGCTTTTACTCCATAATTTCGACTTGCTCGCCATTTCGATAAAGTTCTGCAAATGCTAATAGAGCTTTATCAAGAATTTCGTAATACGAGCTCTCTGAGATTGCAAGCTCGTTGTATATTGTCTCATCTTTCTTTCGATGCCAGACCAGGTACTTCTCATATATGATTCTGCGATAGTAAGGATCATGAAGCTCGCTGACCGCTTGCTCAATCGCATCTAGCTCCAGCTCCGCATCCACTTTTCTAATAGCAAGCTTCTCAACCTGACTGGTCGTATCGCTTCCTGGATTACGAGGCATGAAAGAGTATGTAGTCGTCACCTTTTGACCGTTCTTGTCATTTGCAACACGACGCCAGCGAGGATAGCCTTTTAAAATTTTCTTGGCATTTTCTTTCGTTTTCGCTTCGTTGATTTCTGGAAAAAAAGGCATCTCTCACCTCAATTCTATATATTTTCGTTTTTCAAGGCTTGTCAAAACCTTTGAAGAACGCTGCCAGACCCTCAAAAATAGAAGCAAGTGTTCTAGCCATACTCTTGAATACTTGTTTAACGGCTCTCGCAAGTTCTTCAGGACTTAGCTTAGCCAATTCTTGATTTAACTTTTCTTGCTCACGCAGTAGAGCCTGTTTAGCTTTCTTCTTGATTCTTTTGTTCATCTGGTTTTCTCCAAATTTTCGCGATGGACTCGACAGTGCTGATAACTGTGATAGCAATCATAATAGCGATAAAGCTTGTTAAATATGGATGCTGTGCCATAAATTCATAACCGTTCATTTTGTTCTCCTGTTCAAAATCCAAGTGATATATAAGCAAAGTAGCACAAGCAAAATTGAATCTGGTAGATTACCATTTTCTTTGCCAGCAATATTGATTTCAAGAAATTTCCAAATCCAATCAATCATAATAAAGTGAAACATGAATGTTAGGAATGCTTGAAATTCGCCGTCTATCATTATTCTCATCTTGAAATCTCCTTCTATTGTTCTTCTTGGCAATAGCAGAGCGTTTCATCTTTTCCCATTCATAGTTCATGATGGCCTCTTGCTGACTGATACAGATTAACCTTAGTTTTTCAATTATTTCCTGGTCTTCCTTTTTTCTTTGTAGCAAGCATCTACTTCTTGCTTTAAGGTCCTGATTTCTTCGCGATAACGGTCTTCAGGGTCAATCGTACGATTGTCAAAGGTGATTGTATCAATTTTGTTGTAAAGCATCTCCTGCAAGACCATCTCAACATTATCAATGATGAAATGCTCCTCACTTGAGTATGCATGAGGAGTACGCACCAAATCGTTAACGCATATTGGATAAGGTATTGTATAGCCCAATTCCTTCGCCATTCTAAAAGTATTTTCTACCATTTTTTGATTAGCAACCAAAATTCTGCTGCCAGTAGCATGACTCTCTAAAATAGCCATTGTCGTTTTTCCAAGGCAACGACCGAAGCCTATCAGTTTAGTCATTTAAAAACCTCCTTAAAACGGTAAATCATCATCTGAGATGTCCATCGGATTGTTATTGCCAAAATCTGGTGGCATCTGCTCGTCCATGCTGCTATGATTAGCAGATTTGTTACGACTTTCTAAAAGCTGGAAGCTATCCGCTACGACTTCTGTGACATAGACACGCTGGCCTTGCTGATTGTCTTCGTATGTTTTTTCTTTCATTTTGCTCCTCCTACGCCTCTACTACTGGAAAGTGGATTTTACCAATAACTAGCGACCCTACACTGTAGTAATAGCCACCATTGCCATCATCAGCCTCACATTCTGCCGAAGCTATTGGATTTTGATTGTGGTAAATAGTGACCGTATTCTCACAAGTGGTCCCGTCGCCATTGTCGAATTTTGTGGGTTCTCCGATTTTTACATCAGTAATGACTGCGTCTAGCGTGACATTCTTGAACTCTCCACCTGCTGAGGCACAGCAATCACTTTCAGACATTTCAATAGTGACCTTTGTGCCATCTTCAAGCAGTAGAAAGTCTTTATCCCATTTTACGATACGCTTGTAGAGTAACAATTCTTTAAGTTCTTCTAGTGAGCCATAACGCTCATCTTTTCTGCCCCACATGGAGCACCAATCTGGGATTTCAATAGTTTTGGTCATCTTAATTACCTCTTTTCTTTAAATATTTCAGTCTACAAATGCTCCTTAAATAAACAAACTAGCTAACCATATCAAAAATGCACATACAATGATTTTTGAAATGCTGCTCTTTACAGCATATGAATAATCCTCTTCAGATTCTTTTTTGCTAGACAGCACAGGCCAGATGAAAGATAGTAGTGCATCCATCCCTAATGCTTGCCAGACTGTAATTTTACCAACTGGAACGATCGTTGTGATAATTTCATTCCATCCGTACTGAACAACGAACGGCGATACAACGATTACAAATACCGTTCCTAAAATAATTCCTAATTTTTTCATCTTCCTGTTCCTCTCAAATAATCAGGGATTTCATCCCCTACTTGCAAATTATCGTACTGTTCCTTGGTCACGAGGAATTTGCCGTACGGCCCAGCTGTGACCGTGTAGCGACCGTCGATAACTTCCTTATCCGTTATTCTGCCGTGCATTTCTGCACCAGCATTGTCTGCCCTGTGTATTGTGATCAACTTTCTGGCTTCGAGCTGTTCGACTCGCTCATTGATCCTGTTAATCTTGATGATCGCTGCCATCAAGATTGCTAGCAAAACAACAATGCTGAAAATGTAAATACTGTGTTCTCTCATGTCAAGTCCTCCTCTTTCACAAACACCCCATCAATCATCTTGCCCTTGCGATGTTTGATGGTCTGGTAAGCTAATGCCAGACAATCATCAGCACTTGTCTCATTGTAGAGGGCTAGCGCATGAATTGCGCTGTGCAAAAGCATTAAATCAGGCTTGATGAGCGGTTGCTTGGTTTCCTTGTGAAACACATGCTTGTAAAGCTTCTGGGCAAGATTGCCAAGGCTCGAAACCATGAGTAACAATTCCAGCTCCTGAGCAGTCGCTTCAATCTCTGCGCCATTTCGAATTTGTTGCTCAAGCCCAATCAAGACGACCTGAATATCACCCAAGGCATCATAAATCAGCTCATTCTTACCTTTAGCAATGCCCTCAAACAATTCACCAGCTTCTTCCATGAGTTTTTCAAACTGCTTGACTGGATTTGCTTCATGTAGATTTCTTTCTACAAACCATTGCTCTACTTTTTCTTCTAGTGTTATACTATTCATCTTTTTTCTCCTTTGAAAATTCTTTATATACTTTCTCAAAAATTTCGATCACAAGTTTTTTAGGTATGTTAGACCTCTCATTGTATGATTTCGAGAAATTCTTCCACTCAATATCCTGCTTGATAATTTTATTTTTTAAATTAAGTTCAATGTTGCTCCCAAAAATTGTCCGTTTTTGTAAAGGGTAGTCATAATTATTGTATCTAGCTAGGTTTTTGTATGGAATTTTGAATCCAATAATATCCTCAATGTAGGGCCACAGTCTGTCAGCTGCTGGATTCTCAATAACCCAAAATTGTGGTCTGTATTTTCTTATGATTTCTATTGTGTTAAAAGCTGTTAGCTCCCCATTGATCCTTTTTAAAAATTGCCTGTCGTATTGATAATTTATATAGGCTGACTCGTAATCCTGATTTCCCCTGATTGTGAAGGGTGAAGGTCTTACTTGTGGAGCGAATAAGCAATCAGAAACATCATTGCGTTTCCAACACGCATTCCCATTTTCCATGGCAGAAGCATTTGACCAGGACTCGCATGGTGGACTAGCAATAATTAAGTCAGGTTTTGGCAATTTGTCTAATTCACCAAAGAGCGTATTGTCACCAAATAAACGGCCATAGTCTGCCAAATCCAAATTGATAAAGTGATTGTTCTTGTTTTCTACATCTTTCCCGATCGGATAGATGTCAATGTTCGCCCCCCCTGAACGATTCAATACTTTCGCACCTTTAAAGTACGAACCATTTCCGCTATCGAAAAGAGCCCAAACTACCATCTCTCTGATAATCAATACCTCCTATCCTTCATCCCGCTAGGATAAACGAAACATCTTCCAGTCGCACCCTCAAAGATGCGACTTGACAGAGCACCATTCCCGAAATCATCCGCATACAAGGCCTTGATTTCTTCGCTGGTCAAGTTTGTGTTGATAATCGTATTGCTCCGATTATCCAAAATCTCGTAGAGAACCCGATGCGCCCACTCATTGCTGCGAGCATCAGCCTTGCGACTCTCTTTTCCCAGATCGTCAAGAAATAGAAAGTCAACATCCGTCAGCAGCTTTATCATCTTAGATTCCGAGTAGCCATTGTCAACCTTGAAACTCTCTTTGATCAAGCTAAAGAGCCTCACTACCGACACGAAAAGCACGCTTTTAGGCTCATCATAAGACTTAAACTGCTCATTGAGATAAGCAGCCAAGCCATAAGTCAAATGGCTCTTCCCGACGCCAGACGGGCCAGTGATGATAGCATTGCCTGTCTCACCTTTCGCATAGCTATGTTCCAGACGCTTTACAAAATTCACGGCTTCCTGGTCAATATCGCTCGTGATCTCATAATTTCGCAAAGTCTTATCTCTTAGCTTGTCTGAGATGATGCTGTCTCTCTCGAAAACAGCATAAGTATCAGCTAGCTTGCTTTGTACTTCGGATGTTTCGATTAGCCTTTTTTCAAAAAGGCTAATCGCAGCCTTGGTGCACTCAGGACACTGCTTGATTTCTTCCAGCTTTCCCTTGATCGGCATCTTGGTCAGCCAGAGCTGGCAACCATGCACTTCGCAAGTTTCATCTAAGACCTGCCTAGCTTCAAAATTTTTAAAATCCATCAAAAACCTAACCTTTCGTCGATTATTTCTTTCTTGGTTCGTGGTGCTTGATTTAGATAACCTTCAAACTTTGAACCAAAGAGCGTTTCAGGTCTGAGATATTTTTCATACTTAGTGCCTGACCAATCCTTGACCGTGGTATCAATCACATGTTTGAAATCATCTAACCTGAATCCTTCTGACCATCTAGCCTTAATAAGAGTTTTGTTTTTCTGAATGTTAGGTCTGTAATTTCTATTAGCTTTTTCATTCAGGTAAGAAATGATTTCCTTGTATGGAATATCTTCTTCCTCATTGTCTGAAACTGTAGGATAGGTAGTTAAGCTATCCTCATCTAAGCTACCCTTACTTAACCTAACCTGTGTCTCCGTTTCGGATACATTTTGTATACAATTTCCAATAGGTTTAAGACTGGCTGTTTTTGACTTGTCATACTCTAGCTGAGCCTTTTCTGACTGGTATAAAGTTGATTGAAAGCGGTCAGACTGAATATAGTTGTGAATCCGCCAATGACGAATGACAACCACACCGCTATCAAAAGGAATAAGGAACCCTTTTGCGATAAGTAATTTCATGTCATCATCGCTAGCTCCGATAGTTCTCTGAATCGTTTTCGCCTTGTCAATAAACCCTTCATCATCAGCTCCCATATTCAGATGAAAATAGAGAGCCTGAGACGATAGTGGCATTTCAAGAAAACGGTCAGTTTCAGTGATTTTTCTGCTAAACATTCTGCGTTGTGCCATCTATTCCTCCACACTTGAAAATTTTGTGTATTCCTTGTGAAAATACAATTTCACTGTCCCAAGACCGCCATGTCTATTTTTTTTGATAAGAAGCTCAGTCAGGTTGCTTTCTGGCTGGTCATCAGTCTTATCTTGATAGTATGCGTCACGATATAGAAAAGCGACAATGTCAGCATCCTGCTCAATGCTCCCAGAATCCCTCAAATCAGACATGATGGGTCTTTTATCCTGACGTTGCTCAACGCTACGGCTAAGCTGAGAAAGGGCAATCACTGGGACTTTCAGCTCTTTAGCAATGATCTTCAACTGCTTCGAAATCTCAGACACTTCCTGTTGCCGATTATCAGTCTTTCGTCCTGTGATAAGCTGCAAATAGTCAATCACAATCAGACTCAAACCGCTCGTTTCCTGAGCCAGTCTCCTCGCTCTCGCTCGAATGTCTGAAATCCTGATACCAGCCGAATCATCGATGAAAATCGGTGCTTCAGCAAGTCTACTCTGAGCATAGACCAGCCGTTCCCACTCGTCTGTGGACAAAGAACCCGTCCTGATGTGATGATTTGGTATCGCTCCTTCTGCCGACAACATCCGCTCAACCAGACTTTCAGCACCCATTTCCAGAGAAAAGATAGCGACAGGCTGATTGGCCTTTGTAGCAACATTTTGAGCGATATTGAGAGCAAAAGCCGTCTTACCCATCGCTGGCCGTGCTGCTAGAATGATGAGATTGTCTTCATGCAGACCAGTCGTCAGCTTGTCAAAATCAGAAAAGCCTGACTCTATACCCGTGATTTCGCTAGTATTATTTGACCGTTCTTCAATTTTGCTATGATTTTCCAAGAGGACATCATGGATCGGACGGAAGCTTCCCTTATTGCTCGACTGGCTCACTTCCAAGAGTGATTTCTCAGCCTTAGCAATAATCTCATCAATGTCCATGTCCTCGTCATAAGCATTCCCAATCGAGTCAGACAGATTAGTAATGATTGACCGCAATCTTGATTTCTTGGCCACGATTTTGGCATAATGCTCCGCATTCGAGCTGGTTGGTACAGCATTGATAATCTCAGCTAAATAGCTGACATTCCCTACCAAATCCAGCTCATTGCTAGCCTCCAGCTCTGATTTGACAGTTACAATATCAATGGCTTCACCGCTGTCAAATAGCCCCAGCATAGCCTTAAATAAAATCTTGTGTGCTGGTCTATAGAAGTCGTCTGGTTTCAGAAGCTCTATCACCTCAATCATCTTGTCAGGATTGATAAAGATTGAACCAAGCACTGATTGCTCAGCCTGGATATCATGTGGCAATATTTTCAAATCGTCCATCATCTTCCTCTGTCAACAAACGTTTCTTTTCTCGTCATAGGGTCAATATCCACACGTCTGCCAGTTTTTGGGTCAACAAATCCCTTTTGATAACTACGCTGAGGACTAATCTCACTAGTTGTTAGTTTTCTTTTGAGTGCCTTTTTTAGTCTGATATTCATGAGTATTGACTCAATTAAAGTGACTGAAAAAAGTGTGCCTACTGCGATAATTTGTAAATTGTTCATTTTTTAACCTCTTTTTGTGCTATAATAAAATAAAATGATTTTGCTAAGACCTTGTCCAGAAGCCTTTTAGTAAAGTTATTATATTTGATTTGAGAGCCATTCTTTGATGGCTCTTTTTGACCATTTTTTGCCAGGTAATTCCTTTGGAAATCCCTTTAAGTAACGATAATTATCTGAAAATGTGTCATATTTAATGCCTAGAAAATCACAGGTAGTGCCTACATCCATCAGCTCTGGATAGTGGTCGCTATCTTTTTCTATTTCAACCAATCTTGTGATTGTGTCCTTGATAATGGATTTAATCCAGTCAGATAGTGAAACTAGAACATTGTCCATCTTCTTCCCCCTTCCTAAACTTCGTCAAATGAGTTCAATTTCATGATTTTCATCTTAGTATTGGTGCTTGGTTCCCAAGTCATCCAGTAGGCCAATGCAGCTTCTGCAAACTTCTTCGGTAGCAAGTCATAGCGACTGATATTAAAATGATCCTTAAAATCAATCTCAGCTTGTCTAAAGACTGATTGAGCAAAGATTTTGTCCGCATAGGCTGGACTATCAATACCGCCCAAACAAGCCACCACACGAGCCTTGCGNTTTTTCAGTAGCGATTGAGCATAGCTTGGATGAATTGGTTGTTCGCTCTTCAAATAGTCGATATCTTCCAGCATAGTAGCTTGTTGCTCACGCAATTTCTTCTGGCCAGTAAACAGAGCAATAAAGGCATCCTCATCCAAGTCCTCACGGATAAACCCACCCTGCTTACGAATAGCTGGTAAGACCTCTGATGTAACCCAGCGCTTGAACTCCTTAGCTTGAGGCATTTTGCTGGATAAGATAAGAGAGTAGAGACCAGATTCGTTAATGATGATAGTGTTTTGTGTTCGACCTAGATTGTCGGTGAGTCCGTATTTCACGGAGTCATCTTCATCAACGTGCCGAGAAATTGCGTCCAAAGGTTTAGCATATCCCAAGATATCCGCTACATCCTTCCCGACAAACCAAGGCTCGTCATCAATTGTTAAAGTACGGACTTCCTGTCCGTGAAAATTAAAAATCTCGTTCATATATTTTTCCTCACTTTCTAAATTTTTGCCCAAGGATTTTCAATTCCTAGAACTTCTGACACTTTTTCTTTAACAGTGTCGCTACCTTTCCCGTATCGCAACAATTCAGAAATCACCGAACTTGCAACAGGAACTTGCTTAGCTAACTCAGTTTGAGTCATATCCAACTCAATCAAACGAGTTTTGATTTTAGCCTTTATTTTTTTTAGTTCTTTACTCATTATTTTCCCTTTCTAAATTTGATATAATTAAAATAAAAATTTGAGGTTATATATGCTTAGCGATATTATTAATATTATTTCCATCATTGCTTCTACATCAGTCAGTATTATTTCGATTTACTATTCACACAAAGCTGTCAAAATAGCCAGTGAAGCAAATAAACTCACAGCAGAGGTAACTGAAGAAGCAAACCGTCCTGTTATTGTCGCTTACTTAGATACTATCGAAATCAATGACTTCCATAAATATCTAGTTATTAAAAACTTTGGGAATACTTCTGCAACTATCCTAGATTTGAAATTTTCAAAAGATATTGACACACTAGGTTTTAATATGTCTTCCCTAGTCGGTTATACCATAGCTCCCTCACAAAAGTTTATGCACATACTGGATAATAGCTTTAAAGAAACCATTGTTGTTAACATTATTTATCAGAATTCAGCAGGCAAAACCTATGATGAAGTATGCCTAGTGAAAACTGATGCAACATCAAAACTATTATGGGTAGGTAGCTCTGATACTGATAAAACTAGAAAGCTCCTAAAAAATTCTGCTGAGGCTATTATAAAGAGCCTCAAATAACTACTCTGGCAACTGTGAATAGTTCTCAATTGTCTCAATAGTATCAGTAAGGACCGCCTTGGCCAGTCCGCTGTTTAGATCATGACTACGAAGAACTTTCAAAAGTTCTTTTTTGATTTTTGCCGCGTCCTCTTCAGTTAGATATTCTTTCTCCATCTCCATCTCCCTCTCCTTTCTTTTAAAAAATTATCTAAAAAGTTAGCGAATTTCTTGACAAGAATAAATAAATTTATTAAAATCAAAACATAGAGAAAAGACCTACTAAAAGTAAGGTTGAACCTATAAAAACGGACGCCAATCAGTTTCATTAGGCTTTATTTTTTAGTTGTCTTATTCGCTAACTCTTTAGCTTACAAATCATATTGTAGTAAATTTATTAAAAAATGTCAATCATTTTGTAGTAAATTTATTAAATATTTTTTGTCATGCCTTAGAAAGGTCATTAAATAAATGTTTTTTACATTTGAGAAAATCAAAGAATTGGCTGACAAGCAAGGTATTTCACTAAATAAATTAGAAGAAAATTTAGGTTTTAGTAGGAATACGATATACAACATGAAAAAATCTACACCAAATATTGAGCGTGTGTCTAAAATTGCTGACTACTTTAATGTGTCTACTGACTATCTACTCGGTCGAACAGATAACCCAATTATCGCTGGAGAGAAAGCCAGTAAGATAGAAATAGATCTCAAAAAGGACGCAGCAGAAAGCTTCTTTTACGATGGACACGAACTCAACGATGAGGATATAGACCTCATTTCCTCTATACTAGAAGCACGTATGAGAAATAGAAAGTAATACTTGCCTATGACAACACCCGAACAGGTCTGCTCTGAACAAGGTATTGATCTGGTTTATTTTGACGGCAGAGATTCCCAAAATAAAGGAATCTACAACCAACACCACAATATAATAGCAGTAGATTCCTACCTAGATGATATCGAAAAAAAGAAGGTTATCTACCACGAAATAGGACACAAAGAACACGACCCAGGACAGTACCAACGTAGACGAGAAGAATATGAACTCCAGGCAGATAGAAACATGATACACTACCTGCTAAAAGAAGAACTCGAAACTATGGATGACACCGCTAATTTCAACTATATCCATTTTATGGAAAAATACAATCTTAAAAGCATTACAAACGAAATCATGGTCAAAGAGGAATATTTGGCATTATTAAACTGATTATGGAGAATGATAATGAAAATAGGAATGAGATCCCCGAGTCTAAAAAAGAGCTTGAAAGCTAGAACTACAAGCAAATGGAAGAGACAAACTAAAAAAGCCCTTATTCCTGGATATGGACAAAAAGGCATTGGTTGGTTAAAGAATCCAAAGAAAGCCATGTATAACAAGATTTATCATAAAACTACTTTTGGACTTTCGGACTTACTGAAACCATCTAAAAAGAGGAAGAAGAAAGTAGTCACCAAAAACCAACAATCTATTCTGACATCTAACGGTAAAAAATACACAGCAAAAGATCATAAAGAAGCTGGCATTGTGCTAATGGTCTTAGGTGCTATTTTCCTATTTTTATTTCCGCCTATCGGCTTCTTCTTGTTTATTACAGGTTTTATAAGTTACATTATTGGCCGTTTAACTATAAAGCGAGAGAAAAAGAAGAAAATTGAAAATTACAGTCCACAGATTGATACAATTGTTTTTCATGACAATTTCTTGTTGATGGGAACAAATTATCATAAAGAAGAAGCTGAGATTGCAGCTGATTTTCTTTCCAAGGGTGTCCATTATTTTGGAAAAGATAACAAATCTTTGAAATCTTATATGCTCGAAACATATAAACCTGTTTACAAATACAATAAATTGAAAACAGTAGACGTTCAACTATTACCAGAACCTTCAAATCCGCATGATAAAAATGCTGTCAAAGTTTTAGTGAATAATATCTTTGTTGGATACTTACCAGCTGTGATTGCATCACAAATTTCATCATACATAGCTAATCCAAATTACCGATACGATGCAATCCTTACTGGTAGAGGTGGACCATATAAAACCCTAAATATTGAAACCGAGAGAGTTGTTTCTTATGAAAAAGAATTAACGTATTATCTAGATTTAACAATATGGCGCCTAGCCAAAAAATAATAAAAAAGCCCCACAATCGCCCTCGCCAAAGTTTGATTGTGAAGCTCACCCTTATAAAAAATCAGCCATTAAAAAGGCCTCTTTTCTATACCCTATTTTACACTATGAAAGGGGTGATGTCAATATTCTCAATGTTTAGACCTTGTCCAGAAGCTAATAAACAAGGAGAATAAAATGAAATATATCAAAACAAAATACCCAAATATTTACTACTATGAGACTGCTAAAGGAAAGCGTTACTATGTCAGACGTTCTTTTTTCTTCCGAGGTAAAAAAAGAGAAAAAAGTAAAAGTGGTTTCACAACTCTCCCTCAAGCTCGTGCAGCCTTGGTAGAGCTTGAGCAACAAATCCAAGATCAAGAGCTAGGTATCAATACTAATATTACTCTTGATCAGTATTGGGATATTTATTCTGAAAAGAGATTGTCAACAGGGCGCTGGAACGACACTTCCTACTACCTCAATGACAATCTCTATAAGAACCATGTCAAGCCAAAGTTTGGTTCTACCCTGCTTAAAAATTTGGATAGAAATGAGTATGAACTCTTTATCGCTGAAAAGCTAAAGAACCATACCAGATACACTGTTCAGACCCTCAATTCTAGTTTCATGGCATTGCTAAATGATGCGGTAAAAAATGGAAATCTGCTCTCAAATCGATTGAAAGGTGTTTTCATCGGCCAGAGTGATATTCCTGCTGCCAATAAGAAAGTGACTCTCAAGGAGTTCAAGACTTGGATAGCAAAGGCAGAAGAGATTATGCCAAAACAATTCTACGCACTGACCTACCTGACCATTTTTGGATTGAGGAGAGGGGAGGTCTTTGGATTGCGTCCGATGGATATCTCTCAGAACGACAGCGGACGGGCTATACTGCATCTTAGAGATAGTCGAAGCAACCAGACCTTAAAAGGGAAAGGAGGGCTAAAAACAAGGGAATCAGAGCGCTACGTCTGCCTTGACGATATCGGAACAGAACTTGTCTATTATCTGATAGATGAGGCTGCTAAGATTAAGCGAAAGTTAGGGATTATCAAGGATCAACAAAAGGATTATATCACTATCAACGAAAAAGGTGGACTCATCAATCCAAACCAGTTGAATAGGAATTTCAATTTAGTGAATGAAGCTACAGGACTACATGTAACCCCTCACATGATGCGCCACTTCTTTACGACTCAAAGCATTATTGCAGGAGTCCCGCTTGAGCAATTGAGCCAGGCGCTAGGCCATACAAAGGTTTATATGACGGATCGTTACAACCAAGTTGAGGATGAACTCGCTGAAGCAACAACAGACCTATTTCTTAACCATATTCGCTAAAAAAGTCCCCGCCAATTCCCCGACAAAAATCCGAAAAATACCGGAAAATATCGGAAAATTATTTTTAGAATAGTCCCCAAAAGCCTGAAATAACGCAAAAAAACTCCACCTTATTTGGTGGAATTTAGGGAGATTATTATGAAAAAGAAAAGTTTAGGAGTTCTATCAAACAAAGTTAGGAGGTCTTCATTTGATAATCTTAGTATAAGGGAAGAAGCTTAAACAATCCTTAAGAAAAAACAGAGAGTGGGACAGAAATCGGTAATTCGTTAGAATTCGATTTCGTCGTCCCACCTCCGCACAGTTGAGTAGGGCTGTAAAAGCTGATGAAATCAGCGTAGTAGAGCCCACTCAACCACTGCGTCTTGCTCGACAATCCAAAGACAATTGAGAGGCTAGGACTTTTGTCCCAGCCTCTTTAAACATCATTTTACAAACCTGGTGCTTGGCCAAGCTCAGCTGTCAACATCCAGATCGTCTTTTCAAGGTCTGCCTTAGCACCAACGAAGATATCATTGGTCACATCGTCGCCTTCTTCATCCGTCACATCCAGAGCTTCTTGGTAAAGATCTGTCAGATAACGGAAGATTTCAATCACGCGCTCCAAGCTTTCTTCAACATTCTTGCTGAATTCGCCAGCCTTTTCTTCAATTTTGCTGTGTTGAATAAACTCTGTCAGAGTTGAATAAGGCTTGCCACCTAGAGTAATCAAGCGTTCGCTGACTTCATCCAAGGTTTCATCAATTGTATCCATGTATTCGTCCATTTTTGGATGCCATACCATGAAGCCTGCACCACGCATATACCAGTGAACTTGGTGAAGAGCGATACGAGCTGTATAAAGATCTGAAACTACTTGGTTGAGAACTGCTTTTGTTTTTGGTAAAGAATTTTGGTTAGTGAAAGTTGCTACATCTGCTGCAGCGCCATGTTTTACTTGAGTCATAATGATACCTCTCTTTTTATTTATAATCATTCTAATCTTTATTGATTATCTTTTAATTATAATGCTTCTAATTAAGAAAGTCAAGTATTAAAACTCAAAATTTTACTTTATTAGAAAAGTTGTAAAATTTCAGATTTTTCTACTCAAAATCACGAATAAATAAGTATGATTCATCTATACTTTTTTATCTTTGGCACTGTCTTTGCCTCATTCCTAGGCTTGGTTATCGACCGCTTCCCAGAGCGGTCTATCATCACTCCCGCTAGCCATTGCAATGCCTGCGGGAAAAGATTGGCACCGCGTGATTTGATTCCTATTTTTTCTCAAGTCATGAACCGTCTTCGTTGCCGCTTCTGTGGAGACAATATTCCCTTACGCTATTTATTTTTTGAATGTCTCTTGGGCGGTCTTTCTCTAGCAACTTCGCTTGGCACGATTTCCATCAGTCAACTCCTACTATTCACCATGGGCTTGACTCTGGCCATCTACGATCAAAGAGAGCAGCAATATCCCCTGATGGTCTGGCTGATTTTTCAGCTTTTGCTAATGGTGACAACAGGCGTCAACCTTCTCATGCTCTTCTTTTTAGCCCTAGGACTTCTAGCCTTCTTTTACAATCTCCATATCGGAGCTGGAGACTTTCTTTTCCTTGCTTCCTGCTCAGCCATTTTCAGTTTGACGGAGACTCTCATCCTTATCCAAATCGCTAGCTTCTCTGGTCTCGCCTGTTTCTGTTTTAAAAAGAAAAAAGACAGGCTGGCATTTGTACCCTGTCTTTTGTTTGGTGTGGTGGTGATTATTTCTTATAAGCTGCTGCTTCTTGGATAAAGGCTCCTATGCTGGCGTCCTTTTCATGAAGAGCTTTGACAATCTTAGATCCGACAATGACGCCATCTGAGACTTGATTGAAACGCTCAACATCTTCTAAAGTCGAAACACCAAAGCCCGTCAATACTGGAATCTCAGCAATATCATGGAGCTTGCTCAAATGCTGGTCCAAATCATTGCGGTAGCTTCCGCTCTTACCTGTCACACCGTTGATGGCTACAGCATAGATAAAACCTTCAGCTTCCTTGATCAGCTCCTGCTGGCGTTCTAGTCCAGTCGTCAGGCTCACTAAAGGAATAAGAGCGATATCTGAATCTTCCAGCAGAGGCAGAATAAAGTTCCTATGCTCGTAGGGCAGATCCGGAATAATCAATCCTTTAACCGATGTCGTAGCCAAATCCTTGACAAAATCTTTGAGCCCGTACTGGAAAATAGGATTAAAGTAGGTCATGATGATGAGAGGCAGCTGAGTGTCCAAATTCTGCAAGCTTGCCACTAAAGACTTGGCCGAAGTATGGTGACCCAGGCTCCTCAGACCAGCTTCTTCAATAACCGGCCCATCTGCAACAGGATCTGAAAACGGCAGACCGATTTCAATGGCTGACACGCCCAAGTTTTCCAAAAATGAGATAGTTTCCGGCAAACCTGCTAAACCTTTCTCGTGATCACCAGCCATGATATAAGGAAGGAAAATTCCCTTGCCTTCTCTTTTGATGGTTTCTAAATGCTGAGTGAGTGTTTTAGTCATGGGCACCTCCTTTTTGAGCCGCTTCTTTTTCCAAGCGTTCCTTTACCTGAACGACATCCTTGTCACCACGGCCGGATAGGCAGACAATCATTGATTTATCTGGTCCCAACTCCTTAGCCAGCTTAACTGCGTAAGCAATAGCGTGGCTAGACTCTAGAGCAGGGATAATCCCTTCGATACGAGAGAGGAGCTGAAAGGCTTCCAAAGCTTCTTCATCCGTGACTGGAACATAAGTGGCGCGCTGGATAGCATTAAAATGAGAATGTTCAGGACCGATGCCCGGATAGTCTAGCCCGGCAGAGATAGAGAAAGCTTCCAGAATCTGCCCTTGCTCATCCTGCAAGACATCCATCAAGGCACCGTGTAAAACCCCCGGGCGGCCCTTGGTTAAGGTCGCAGCATGTTCATCTGTATCCACGCCCCGCCCAGCTGCTTCTGTTCCATACATAGCAACTGAGCTATCGTCTACAAAGGGATAAAAGAGCCCAATAGCATTGGAGCCACCGCCAACACAGGCTACTAAAGCATCTGGCAAGGCACCTGCATTTTGCTCAGCAAACTGACGCTTGGCCTCACGCCCAATCACACTCTGATAGTCGCGGACAATCTCTGGGAAGGGATGGGGCCCCAAGGCTGAGCCCATAATATAGTGAGTATCATCGACCTGAGTCACCCAAGCTCGTAAAGCTGCATTGACCGCATCTTTGAGGACTCGAGAGCCATCGGTCACAGACTCCACCTTGGCTCCAAGAAGTTCCATCCGAAAGACATTAAGGGCTTGGCGCTTGACATCCTCTTCGCCCATATAGATAGTACAGTCCATATTGAAAAGAGCTGCAGCTGTGGCGGTGGCTACTCCGTGCTGACCCGCACCAGTCTCTGCAATGATTTTCTTCTTGCCCATTCTCTTAGCTAGCAGGACCTGCCCTAGGGCATTATTGATTTTATGGGCACCGGTATGGTTGAGGTCTTCCCGCTTCAGATAAATCTTAGCACCGCCAGCATAGGCTGTCAGATTTTTTGCAAAATAGAGAGGATTCTCACGCCCTACATACTGCTTTAGTAACTCGTCCAGCTCAGCCTGAAAGGCTGGGTCTTTTTTACTCTCACGGTAGGCTTTATCCAGCTCCAAAACTGCTGTCATCAGCGTTTCTGGAACAAATCGCCCGCCAAACTCACCGTAAAATCCTTCTTGATTGGGTTGATTATATGCCATCTTTCACTCTTTCTATAAATTCTGTTATCTTCTCTAAGTCCTTCTGGCCGTCAGTCTCGACCCCGCTTGAGACATCAACTGCGTAAGGGGCAAAGTGCTGAATCGCTTCTCGGATATTTTCTGCATTCAAACCACCGGCGATAAAGAAGGGCTGGTGGATTTGACCTTTATCAAAAGCTTGCCAGTCAAAGGTCTGACCACTACCGGCAAGAGGGGCATCAAAGAGCAGGTAGTCCGCTTGTTGGCTGACCCCTTTTAACGCTCCCTTGACCTGATAAGCTCGAATAACCGGCCGACCAATCTCAGTCAGAAGCTCTTCATCAAAATCGCCATGAATCTGTACCAAATCCAGATTTGCCACTGAAATAGCTTCCTGCAGCTCCGACAAGCTCGGAGAGACGAAAACTCCTACCTTTCGGACAGCAGGCGACACCGAGACAGCTAGCTTCTGAGCTTGCTCCAAACTAACCCTCCGACGGCTCTCAGCAAAGACAAAGCCAATGTAATCTGCACCAGCCTGGCATGCCGTTTCCACAGCGCTGGCCGTTGATAAGCCGCAAATCTTAACCTTTGTCAATTTTCAGCTCCTTGATTTTTTCTGCCACATCCTCTACCTGCATCAGGGCTGTTCCGACTAAAACCGCATGGAAATAAGGAGCTACTAGCTCAGCATCTTCCTTGCTGAAAATAGCGGACTCAGATACGTAAACCCTGTCATCTTTGAAATGGGCAGATAGCTGAAGACTTGTATTGATATCTGTCTCAAAAGTAACTAGATTGCGGTTATTAACACCGATAATCCGAGCTCCTATTCTATGGGCCATTTCCAGCTCCGCCAGATTATGGGTTTCGACCAGAACTTCCAAGCCTAAACCTGTCGCAAAATCATAGAGTTCTTGCAGCCGCTTTTCAGACAAGGCAGCTACAATCAGAAGAATGGCTGTCGCTCCTGCATTGCGGGCGCGAACAATCTGCTTCTCATCAATGATAAAGTCCTTATTGAGGGTTGGAATGGTCACTTGACTAGAAATCTCTCTCAGGTAATCCAGATGTCCTTTGAAGAAAATCTCATCTGTCAGGACCGAAATCATAGCTGCACCGCATCGTTCATAAGTGCGGGCTTGCTCCACAATATCCACACCGAGATTAATATCTCCCAGACTGGGGCTGGCTTTTTTGACCTCAGCAATCAGCTGCAGCTCTTGGGACTGGCTTTTGAGATACTCATAGAGGGAATAGGTCGAGCGCAGGGGTTGCAGTTCTTCATAGGACATGGCTGCCACTTCCTGCTCTTTTTGCTTTAGAATGGTCGGGAGAAATTCTTTGCTCATCTTTGATACTCCTGTAGTTGCTTGAGTTTATCATATGCTGCGCCACTGGCGATCACTTGGCGGGCCAAAGCTATTCCTTCTTCTATGCTGGCTGATTTCCCATTAGCAAAGAAGCCTAGACCTGCGTTCAGAACTGTCATTTCCAGATAGGGGCTGGCTTGATTTTGCAGGACAGATACCAGAATATCTGCATTTTCTTTGGCATTACCTCCACGAATTGCTTCAAGAGGGATTTCTTCCATGCCAATATCTGACGGTAGAAAGCTATGCAGGCTGATCTCCCCATCTGCTAGCAAAGCGTACTGGGTACGACCATGAAGACCGGCCTCGTCCAGACCATCTGGACCCGACACGACCACTGCACGCTTGCGGCCCATATTTTTCAAAACCTCTGCCGTGCTCTCTAGCATATCCGGTCGACTGGTCCCCAAAAGCTGAGTTTCTAAAACCATAGGATGGATGAGCGGCCCTGTCAAGTTCATGATAGTGGGAACACCTAGACTGAGACGAGCTGGCATGATATATTTCATAGCTGGATGAAGGTTTTTAGCAAAAAGAAAGACTATCCCCGTCTGATCAAAGACCTTACCCAAGCTGGCTGTATCCATGTTTAGGTTAATCCCCAAAGCTTCTAAAACATCAGCTGAGCCTGATTTAGAGGTAATGGATCGATTTCCGTGCTTAGCCATCTTGATCCCACCACCTGCTAATACGAAGGCCGCTGTGGTCGAAACATTAAAACTAAATGATTTATCACCACCAGTTCCACAATTGTCCATGGCTGTGCGGATTGTAGTAGGAATCTGCGGAGTATGACCTCGCATGGCTTGGGCCAAAGCTGTCCGTTCCTCTACCGTTTCCCCTTTCATCTTGAGAGCCAGCAAAAAGGCTGCAATTTGTGTTTCTGTTACTCTTCTAGTAACGATGCGCTCTAGCACATCTGACACTTCGGAGCTGCTTAAATCCTTAAAATCTGCTAGTTTTGCAATAATTTCTTTCATAATTCTTCCCCTATTTGACTAAGTCGATGAAATTTTTGATGGACGACAAGCCATCCGGCGTCCCAATACTTTCTGGATGATACTGAAAACCATAAATGGGCAGGTGCTTATGCTGGATAGCCATGATAGAGTTGTCATCAATTGCCCGAGCTGTCACTTCAAAGTCCTCTGGCATCTCCTCAATCAAAATCGAATGATAACGCATAACTGGCTGCTCATCCTCTATCCCTTGATAAATAGGAGATTTTCTTTCAAAACGCAGAATACTCTGCTTGCCGTGCATGACTTTGGGAGCCAAGCCTAGCTTTCCGCCAAATACTTCTGCAATGGCTTGGTGCCCCAAGCAAATTCCCAAAATCGGCTTCTTACCAGCAAAATCGCGGATAAGTTCTTCCATCCGTCCTGCATCTGCTGGCCAGCCTGGACCCGGAGACAGAACCAAAGCATCTGCTTCTGCTGCTGCTTGATAAAGCCCTGCATCATCATTTCGCAAGACCTTGACTTCTGCGAAATTGCCGATATACTGGGCTAGATTGTAAGTAAAAGAATCATAATTATCAATCAATAAAATCATTGCATCTCTCCTATCTTGGTCATTGATTTGGCCTTGTTGATGGTTTCTTGGTATTCATTAGTAGGAATCGAGTCATAAACAATACCCGCTCCAGCTTGAACGTAAGCTCTGCCATTTTTCAAAATCATGGTCCGGATAGCAATAGCAAAATCCATATCCCCTGTCGCAGACAGATAGCCGATAGCCCCCGCATAAACACCACGTTTTTCCTGCTCTAGCTCATAAATGCGTTTCATAGCTCGAATCTTAGGCGCACCCGAAACGGTGCCGGCCGGCAGGGTGGACTTGAGCGCATCCATGGCTGTCAGTTGAGGCAAAAGCTGACCACGAACCACGCTGGTCAGATGCATGACATAGCGGAAATACTCCACTTCCATGTACTTAGTGACTTCCACGCTGTTATTCTGAGCAATTTTACCAATATCATTACGCCCCAAATCAACTAACATGCGGTGTTCCGCCACTTCCTTCTCGTCAGCCAGCAACTCCTCTGCCAAGGCTTTATCTTCTATTTCATCCTTCCCACGCGGTCTAGTACCAGCAATAGGATTGGTCGTAACCTGACCTTGCTTGACAGACACCAGACTTTCTGGGCTGGCTCCGATAATCTGATAATCCCCGAAGTCATAAAAGTAGAGATAGTTGGAAGGATTGATCACGCGCAGATTGCGATAGTAATCCAGCGGTCTACCAGAATACTCTGCTGAAAAACGCTGACTGAGTACACATTGGAACATGTCTCCCTGCCGAATCAAGCTGCGCGCTTCTTCCACCATTTTTTCAAAAGCTGTCTGCTCTATGTGACTCTGGAAGTTCAAACTGGACAGTTCTAGCGGTGAAAATTCATCTGCCGCTGGCTGCGCCAGCTCAGCCATGATACGCTCCAGACTTGCAGCCAATTCTGCTTCGCTTCTATCACTGTAGAGTGCCTCCTCAACGATATAGACCTTGTCTTTTTTATGGTCAAAAACCATGTAACTCTCATAAACGAAAAAGTGCATATCCGGCGTTCCAATCACATCAGCTGGAATCTGGCCAATCTCCTCATAGAGGGAAATCATATCATAGCCGACAAAACCGATGGCTCCGCCTCCAAAAGGCAGGTCTGAATGATAATCTTTTTTTACAGCTAACTCATGCAGATAGTCCAATGGATCTGCCTCAATTACTTGCCCATTCTTTGTTAACTGGCCATTTTCATAGCGAACTTCAAAGACTGGATTATAGGCTAGGATAGAAAAACGAGCCGTCTCGCTATCTCTCGGAATACTTTCCAAAATCACCTTGTGGTCGCCCTGAATCCGCATATAAGCCAGAATCGGCGATAAAATATCAGCTGGTAAAATCTTTTGCATAATGTTTCTTTCTATTTAATCAGAAGGGTATAGGTAGGAGCAATTCGCTAGCTATGACTGCATTCCACAAGAACAGATAACGCCAGTTCGCTGTCAGAACTTGCTCTAAAACTACAGAAAAACGCCCGCACAGTTCATCCTGTGAGGGCGTATCATCGCGGTGCCACCTCAGTTATGGAGTTTTCAGACTCCACATCTCATTTGTTATTGTAGTCATTTAAGTTGCTTTTGGTACAAGGAAGCATATCGGCTCATGGAAAAGTATGCTAACAAAATGATAAAAGAACAACTAAATGACAAGATTTTGTCTCCAACAGCCCATTTCATAACTTCTCCTGCCTGTTTACAGCAACCACAGACTCTCTGAAAGGAGAGATATTACTACTCTTCTGCTGGGTATTTTATTTTCGTTTTTCTAGATAGTCGGCAACAGCTGCCACATCCTTGTCTCCACGACCGGATACATTGATAATAATGATTTGGTCAGATGACAATTTTGGAGCTCGCTTGATAGCTTCAGCAATGGCGTGAGAACTTTCGATTGCCGGCAAAATGCCTTCCTTTTGTGTCAAGAGGAGCAAGGCATCCACAGCTTCATCATCTGTCGCTGCCACGTATTCTACTCGACCAGAATCTTTAAAGAAAGCATGTTCAGGACCAACTCCAGGATAGTCCAAGCCTGCTGAAATCGAGTAAACCGGCGCTACCTGACCATCTTCTGCAAAGACAGCGTAGGTCTTCATACCGTCCACTACTCCGACGCTTCCCTTGGTCATGGTCGCTGCATGCTGGTCTGTATCAAGACCCCGTCCAGCCGCTTCAACACCAACCAGCTTGACTTCTTCATCCGCCACATACTGAGAGAAAGCGCCGATAGCATTGGAGCCACCGCCTACACAGGCAATGACATAGTCTGGCAAGCGGCCTTCCTTGTCCAAAATCTGACGGCGAGATTCTTCACTAATCACCTTTTGGAACTCATGGACAATCGTCGGATAGGGGTGAGGACCGACAGCTGAGCCCAAGACATAGAAGGCTTCCAAATCGTTCATCCAAGCTCCAAAGGCTGCATCCACTGCATCCTTGAGGGTTTTGGTTCCTGTTTCCACAGCGTGAACAGTCGCTCCCATCATTTCCATGCGGAAGACATTGAGGCGTTGACGTTCTACATCTTCTGCTCCCATGTAGACATCGCACTTCATACCAAACTTAGCTGCGGCTGCCGCAGTTGCCACACCATGCTGGCCAGCTCCAGTTTCAGCGATGACTCGGGTCTTGCCCATCCGCTTAGCTAGAAGAATCTGCCCCAAAACATTATTAAGCTTATGGGAGCCCAGATGATTGAGGTCTTCCCGCTTCAGATAAATCTTCGCCCCGCCCAGATACTGAGTCAGACTTTCTGCAAAGTAGAGCGGAGTCTCCCGACCTGAATAATCTGCCAAATAATGTCGGTATTCATTTAAAAATTCTGGATCATCTTTATACTTTTCAAAAGTCGCTTCCAATTCATCCAGCAAGGCCTGGATAGGCTCTGGTACAAAGGAGCCGCCGAATTGTCCAAAATATCCTTTAGTTTCTGTCATCTTGATTTCCTCTTTTCTTTATTTTCAAGCAAAACAAAAGCCCACACACAGAAAAAATCTGTGTGAGGGCGTAAAATCGCGGTGCCACCTCAATTATGGAGCAAAGTATAGACTGCCTCCATATCTCTGTCTTGTCTAACAACAAGCTGCACTGTAAGGTGTGCTCACCGAATTTTTATTGCTTCAAATTCATTTTTTGCATCAGCCCACTTCATAATCCTCCACTACCTGTTTCCACCAACCACAGGCTCCCTGAAAGTAGAAAAAATTATTACTTTTCTGATGATTTATTTTATTATAGGCCTTTCCCTTTTTCTTGTCAAGAAAAAATTTAATTTTTTCTTCTAAATCCGAACCTTTCTCTCACTAATCTCTTTCGAAAGCGTCTTCTTGACGATTTTTCCAGATTTTCTGACCAAGTTGAAATGCCCGCCAAGCCAAGTATCCACCCAAAGTGTTGGTCCAGATATCATCAATCTCAAAGACTCGATTGGCATTGATAAGAAGGTCCAGCAGAATCTGAGTCGCTTCGATAGACAGACTCATCCCAAAGCTCAACCATACCACCTTCTTGGTCTTCCGCAATGTTGGAAAGAGCCAAAGCAATTGAAAAATTAAGGGCGATAGCAGAAAGATATTGGCTAGATTTTGGATAAAGACCTTGACCAGCTGGATCCAAGAAGTAATCTCTCCAATATTGACAAAGGAATTAAAAGGAACTAAGAGAACCACTACTCGGCCAAAGTACTGGATACCTGGCGTCTCCATTCCCGGCTCTGGAACCTGAGGAATAAAGCACAGAATGCAGAGCATCAAGAAATAGAGTCCGCATCCTCCTGCTAGCAATTTCCGTCCCTTAGCAGTCAACTCACCGTCTGAAGTCAGATAATTTTTAAGGCTGAACATTTTCAACAAGTGCTTTCTCACGATCTCGCTTCATAGTATTGGAACGCAACTGGCCGCAGGCTGCATCAATATCTGTACCATGCTCTTGACGTACCACACAGTTGACGCCGTTTTTCTTGAGGGTGTCATAGAAGGCCATCACGCGCTCTTTGGGACTGCGGCTGTATTGGTCGTGCTCGCTAACGGGGTTGTAAGGAATGAGATTGACATAAGACAATTTCTTAATGTTCTTGAGCAACTCAGCCAGTTCCTTGGCCTGCTCTACCCCGTCATTGACTTCATTAAGCATGATGTACTCAAAGGTTACCCGGCGGTTGGTGGTTTCGATATAATATTCAATGGCTGCAAAGAGCTTCTCAATCGGAAAGGCACGGTTGATTTTCATGATACTAGAACGTAGTTCATTGTTGGGTGCGTGCAGTGAAACAGCCAGATTGACCTGAACGCCTTCATTGGCAAAGTCACGGATCTTATGAGCCAGCCCTGAAGTCGAAACGGTGATATGGCGGGCACCGATGGCCAGACCTTTATCATCATTGACCGTCCGTACAAACTTCAAGACATTCTTATAGTTATCGAAAGGCTCGCCGATTCCCATAACTACGATGTGGCTGACCCGCTCGTCCTGACCACGCTCGTCAAAATACTTCTGAACCAGCATAATCTGAGCTACAATCTCACCGTTATTGAGGTCACGTTGCTTTTTAATCAAACCAGAGGCACAGAAGGTACAGCCGATATTGCAGCCGACCTGGGTGGTCACACAGACAGAAAGTCCGTAGTGCTGGCGCATGAGCACCGTCTCAATCAGCATACCGTCCGGCAACTCAAAAAGGTACTTGACGGTACCGTCAGCAGACTCCTGAACAATGCGCTGTTTAAGCGGATTGACGACAAACTGATCATTTAGCTTGGCAATCAAGTCCTTGGATAGATTGGTCATCTCCTCAAAAGACTGGACCCGCTTACGATAGAGCCACTCCCAAATCTGGCTAGCACGGAATTTCTTTTCTCCCTGAGCTTCCGTCCATTCAATCATTGCTTCTCGCGTTAAGCTATAAATCGATGGTTTCATGTTTCTCCTTTATTTCTGACGAATGACAAAATGGCGCTGCGATTGGCTAGATGCCGCTTGCTTTGCCTGTTTGCCTTGTTTCTGTTGTTTGTTCTTGTTTGCCTTTGGACGATGTCTTTGCTGATCGTCCTTCGTTTTTTTAGAGCCACGTTCCCTAGAAATTTCTGGATGTTTTTTGCCATCCGATTTTCTCTTATGGTGGGATTTTTTGTCAAAGGCGGCCCGTCTTGGCTGAGCATTTTCCAAAACAAAATAGGCACAGCCGTAATTACAATACTCTAACAGATAGTCTTGCAAACGGCTGATTTTCTCTGCATTCTCCTTGGCTTTCTCATCCCGATAAAAACCACGCAATCGCAACTGTTCATTGCCCCAGTCGCCAACAATATAGTCAAACTTATTCAGAATTTCTGAAAAGCGTTGGTGAAAGGCCGTCAAGTCAAAGGCCTCTTTATAATTCTCCACCAATTCAAACTCAAATTTTTCTGCAATTATCTTGCTGCCCATTTGCTTAAATTCTGGGCCAGGGAATTTATTGTAATTATACAACTCAGGTGAAATCTCTTTACGCATACCTATCCTTTGTCATTCATCTATCTTACTTCATATTATTTTATCACAAAACAAAGGGAATTTATATTTTTTCAGAAGAAAAAGATCTTTCTGTAAAAAGTCAGACGATTTAATAAAAACTGCTAATCTTTTTTTAAAAAAGTCCTTCGTTTGCCTTTAAAAGACAAAAATCTTAGCCGAAACTAAGATTTTTTGGTTTTTTCTAAATAATCAATCGCGTCCTGAAGGGTTTTGACCGGCACGATTTTCATATCCGTTTTGATTTCCTTGGCTGCTTCAAGCGCCGTTTCATAGTTGGTCTTGGCTTTGGGATTAGACTTTTTTTCTTCCTCGCTGACAGGATTATCCGGAGCAAAGAAAATTGTCGCTCCGATCTTGGCAGCAGAGACGACTTTTTTGTCAATCCCACCAATATCACCAACCTTACCTTCTCTGTCAATGCTGCCCGTTCCCGCAATCACGCGGCCGTCTCGCAAGTCAGGATTAGCCAATTGAGTATAGATGGCTAGGCTAAACATAAGGCCAGCACTGGGACCACCGATACCTTCGGTCGAAAATTCAATCGGAACACTACTGTTGACCTCCGTACGGTCAATCAAACTAATGCCAATTCCGTTTTTGCCATTTTCCAGCTTGATGATTTTCCCCGTCGCCGTCTTGGTTTTTCCATCTTCTTCGTAGGTCACTTTGACACTATCGCCCAAGGCCTGAGAATTGACATATTTGACCAAATCTTCCGAGCTTTCAAAGGTCTTGTCATTGACTCCCGTCACCGTATCCGCAATATTCAAAATTCCTTTAAAGGTCGAATTCGGAGCTACTTTTAGAACATAGACACCCAGATAGTTCATCTTGATGTCTTTTCCTGCAGCTTTGAGACCTTGGTATTTGGCCATATTCTGCGACGTTTCCATATAAAATTGGTTGATGCGCATATACTCAGCATCACTCGATCCACCTGTCATATCCTGAGCCGAATAAATATCGGTAAAAGGCGTTAACCAAGCGTAGACCAGATGAGCAAAGGTCGCATGCTGGATCCCAACAGTCACAAAGTTGTAGGAACCTTCTGCCTGATCCTCTTTTCCATCCACAGTCAGAACCTTTCGAATGTCTTCTGCCCCCCCAGGCACCTCAATATAGTAAGGCAATGGAACAATAAAAGAGAATAGGAAGAGCACAAGCACGATAATCGAGGCCACTCCAGCACAACCAACTACTTTTAAACCACGTTTATTTTCCTTCGTCATCGTTTTCGGATTTGTCATGTCATTATTCATCTTTTTTCTCTAACTCCTCAATCACACTCGCTGGTACATAGGCAGAAAGATCCTGCTGAAAAGCAATCAATTCCCGCATCGCTGAAGAACTGATGTATCGGTAGGCCGGCTGACTCAGCAAAAAAACGGTCTCCAAGTCAGGTGCTAAGTCCTTATTAAAAAAATGCAGGCTAGTTTCATAGTCCAAGTCCTGACCGTTGCGTAAGCCGCGGACAAGAGCAGTCACACCTAGTCTTTTTGCCACATCGACCGCCAATTCATCATGCGAAGTGATGACTTCCACATTTTCTAAATGAACTAAAGCCGCTAGAACCATTCTTTTTTTCGCATGGATGTTAAAAAATCCTTCTTTGTGAGGATTGTAGAAGATGCCCACATACAGGCGATCAAACATCCGACTGGCACGCTCAATCAAATCCACATGTCCGTTGGTAATGGGATCAAATGACCCTGTAAAGAGTCCGATTTTATCTAACATAGACCGTTACCTTTGAAATTCCATATATTTTTTGCTTCCAGATACCTAAGTCTGCGATTTCCTCTGGCAAATCAACCGACTTGTCCGT
This sequence comes from Streptococcus cristatus, assembly GCF_003943465.1. Classification (GTDB taxonomy): domain Bacteria; phylum Bacillota; class Bacilli; order Lactobacillales; family Streptococcaceae; genus Streptococcus; species Streptococcus cristatus_C. The sequence goes on from NZ_RJPR01000006.1 coordinate 102,972, forward strand.
CTCACAAACAACCATAATATCCTCACTCAAGAGCTTGCGCTCCGCCATTTTCTCGATATCTGAGATGATCTGCTCCTTGGCATAGGGCGGATCCAGCAGAACCAGATCAAACGGACCAGTCAACCGCTCCAGCGCTCGACTCGACTCCATCTTGAGCAGCTCAAAGCGCGCTGCTTCCTTGGTCATGGCAATATTTTCTGCCACAATAGCTTGCGCCCGCCGATCTTTTTCAACCAAAACAGCCGACTCCATGCCGCGAGACACCGCCTCGACCCCCAGACTACCGCTGCCTGCATACAGATCCAGCACTCGGCCGCCATCAAAATAAGGCCCAATCATATTAAAAATCGCGCCCTTGACCTTATCTGTCGTAGGTCGCGTTGTCTTGCCATCTAATGTCTTGAGGGGTCTGCCCCCGTACTTCCCTGAAACAACTCTCATAAAAAACATTATAACAAAAATATTGAAAAGCTGATAGTAATTGCTAAGGCTGGACTTTATTCTCTAGCAAAAAACGGAAACAAGGCTATTTCCGTTCGAAGTCTGTTTTAGAGTCATTTCGCCGAAGACTAAAATGGTCTGGGACTAGATCGTCCCCTTCCTCGGACCATGGATGGCAGCGACCAATTCTGGCCAAGCCCATCAGCAGCCCCTTGGCTCCGTGCTTTTCAATGGCTTCAATCATGTAATTGGAACAGGTCGGCCGAAAACGGCAAGAAGGGGGAAAGGCAGGGGAAATAAAGCGCTGGTAAAAACGAACCGGCGCTATCAATAGTTTCTTAATCATTTTTTCTTAGTTTTGGTCACAGCCAAATTATGCAACTGGCTGACTTCCTTTTTACTCAATCGACGTGCTTCACCCGGCTTGAGCCCAGTTAAGTCCAGATGTCCAAACTGAGTCCGTGAAAGTTTGTCCACTGGCAACCCCACTGCTTCAAACATCTTCTTGACCTGATGATTACGCCCTTCGTGGATGGTCAACTGAACAACCGAGCGATTCTTCACTGGATCGACCTTGAGAATCTCATAGACAGCTGGCTTGGTTTTCTTACCCTCAATGACTAGACCGCGGGTCAGTGGACGCAGAACTTCCTTATTGGCTACACCCTTGACACGCGCCACATAGACCTTGTCAATTTCATTTCGCGGGTGAATCATTTCATCCGTGAAATCACCGTCGTTGGTTAAAATCAAGGCACCAGAAGTATCCCAGTCCAGTCGGCCAACGGGATAAATCCGCTCCTTGACCTGCGGCAGCAAATCAACGACTGTCTTACGCCCCTTGTCATCGGTCACACTGGAAATCACCCCGCGCGGTTTATTGAGCAGGTAGTAGACCTTTTCTTCATTGTAGATAGGCTGGCCTTCCACTTCCACTCGGTCACCAGACTTAATGGTGGTCGCTAGCTCACGCACCACCTGACCATTCACGGTCACTAGCCCCTGCTTGATCAATTCCTCAGCCTTTCTTCGGCTAGCAATTCCCGCATGGGCAATGTATTTATTGATTCTCATTGATATTGTCCTTTCACAAGATACAAAGACCATTTTCACAACTTTAACAGCTGGAAAAATGGCAAATAGGGAAAGCAGTTCCTCCCTCAAAGCTTGGTAATATTCAAAAAACGGTCCCTTATAGGGTGAACTTGTCACTCTCCGAAAAGCTGACTTTCCTCAGCAATGAGCTCCGCTTCGTCTACAATTGGCAGCTCGTCCAAATGATTGATGCCCATATAGTCCAGAAAATAATCCGTCGTCACATAGAGATTGGGACGGCCAATGACTTCCTTCTTGCCATCTTCCCGAATCAGCTCAAAGGCTAATAACTTCGAAATCGCCCCGCTGGAATTGACCCCGCGAATATCATCAATCTCCACCCTTGTAATGGGCTGCTTGTAAGCAATGATCGACAAGGTTTCCAGTGCAGCACGGGATAAGCTCTGGTTAATCGGTGCCCGCGAATACTCTCGTAGAATCTCAGCAAATTCAGGCTTGGTGACCAACTTATAGGTCTTTGACGTTTCCAATAAAGTCAAGCTAGAGTCAGGATTTGCCTGATAGTTCTCCGCTAATTTTTCCAAACTCTGGATGACACCAGTCGGCGGCAAGGAAAGGATTTCTGATAGCTGATGAACTTTCAGACCGTCTTCCCCCGCCACAAAAAGCAGGGCTTCAATCTCTGCTAATTTACTCATTCTTTCTTCCTACTAAATAAATATTCCCAAAGTTTTCCTCCTGAATGACCTGCACTTCCTGCACTTTGACTAACTCCAAGGTTGCCAAAAAGAGCGTAATCACCTCATTCATATCTTTGGTTTCTGCGAAAATATCCTGCAGGGCAAGGCGTTTGTGAGCCTGACAGCGCTGGCGCACCACTTCCATCATGTCCTCGATCTTATACTCATCTCGCACAATGGTCGTATGATTCTTAGAAAACTCCTCTTGCTTCTTGGTCATCACCTTGGAAAAAGCTAAAAAGAGATCAACGGCCGTCTTGTCGTGCAAAAGTTCAGCGTCTTCATAGACCAGTTCCAGCTTGGGCTTGGAGTAGTAAAGAGCCCGGTCCTCATGCTGGAGGGACATTTTCTGCCCCAGCAGCTTAAACTTCCGATATTCCTCAATCTGACTCAGCAAATCCTGCTCCAGATCGTCCTCCAGGTCCACCTGATCCACCACCTTGGGGAGGAGCTTACGACTCTTGATCAGCATGAGCTGGCTGGCCATGACCATGTATTCTCCCGTCACTTCCAGCCGCATAGCCTGCAGAGTAGATACATAAGCCAGATATTGCTCGATGACCTCAGTAATGGGCACATCGTAAATATCCACCTGATACTTGGATACGAGGTGGAGCAATAAGTCCAGCGGCCCCTCAAAATCTTTTAACTTGATATCCATTCTTATCTGTATTTTTCTAATGTAATGACTGTCTTCAAGCCCAGATCACGAGCAATATCATAGATGCCGACACCCTTTTCCCGCTGGCGCAGGATAAATTGCTCCCGCAGGCTTTGAGCCGACAAGCTGGCCTGCCCCTGCTCGATCAAGAAAGCTTCTAGCTGACGAAAACCCCACTGGCGTGAATAGGACTTGCCATTCTTTTCAAATAAATAGGTCCCTGTCAAATAAGCGCCCAACTCGCTCGTCAGACTTTCGGGGATCTTAATAATCCGCTTCTGCCCAGCCTTCTCAATCCGTAAAACCTGAAAATCAAGATTGACATCTTCAACCTTGACCTGCAGGATTTCACTTGGCAAGAGACCCATTTCCAAAATCAAGAGCGCTATCAGCCGGCCCTGTGGTACCGCAGAAGTTTCCCAAAAGGCTGACAAGTCCATCAGCTCGCTTCCCAGTTCCTTGGAAATAGTGACTTTTGGCAGGGTCAAGCGGTGAAATTCCCCAATCATCTTGTTCTCATAAAGATAATAGAGAAATTGATTGACCGCTGAGAGCTTCCGCTTCTGGACAGCTGCCTTGAAATCCTTGATAGAGGCTTGATAAATCCGCAAATTGGTTTCTGTCACCTTGCTGTGGATTTCATTGACAAATTGCTCCAGATCATAGGAATAGGCCAATTTTGAATTTTCTGAGATATTTTTTTGTTCTAAAAAAGGAGTGATATGTTCTTTCATTTTTTGGAAATCTCATACTGACTCGTGAAGGTATGCATCAACGAGTTAACAGCTTTTAAAATCGACTTTCTAGTAATGATGCCATAAAAATGTTGTTCTTTATCCACAACAGGCAGGAAAGACTCATCCACCAGCTTGTGCAAAACGTCCGCAATCTTGTAATCTGGCTCGACAGTCAGACCATCCTTTCGTGTCATGTGGACAATGTCCATAGACATAAACTCTTCCTCTGCCAGCTCATGCTGCATCCGATAGGCCATGATATCTGTCAGAGAAATGGTGCCAACGAACTTTTTCTCCGCAGTCACCACTGGAATGCGTGAATAAGTCATCTGGCTAAGCAAGAGAATAGCATGATCCACATTGTGCGTGTCAATCATGACCGCTAGATTCTCCCCAGGTGTCAAAAAAGTGTCTTCATGTTGCAGCAGATAATCTTCAAATTCCTTAGCAATCATCGGGCAAACTCCTTGGACAAGCTTGGATAGAGCTCATGATTTCGCGTATAGAAATCAATTTTAAAGCGGTCATCATCAATCTCTACCTTAGCGTAGAGACGTTCGTTGATTGAGCCACGAGGTTGGCTAATGGAGCCCGGATTGAGGAAGAGAGTCTTCCCTTGCATCCAAGCATCTGGAACATGCAAATGGCCATAGAGACAAATATCTGCCCCCACTTCCTGAGCCCACAGATCCAGCTTTTGGAAGCTAAAGTTGATATTGAAAAGGTGCCCGTGGGTCTGGGCAATAATGGTCCCATCCAAATCTGTCACCAGCCGCTCTGGGTAGCCGGGATAAAAGTCCATATTGCCTGCCACGACATGAATTCCTTTCCAGACTTCATCCTCAAAAGGTAACTCTGAGTCTCCATCATGGAAAATAGCATCGACTTTTCCCAGATACTGATTTTTAATTTCTTCGACAATGGCACGGTCCCCATGGGAATCGCTCATTACGATGATTGTTTGCTTTGCCATGCTGGAAATACCTCCATTAATTTTTGCACTGCTTGCGCACGATGGGACTGGGCATTTTTCTCTTCGATTGTCAGCTCAGCTGACGTTTTTCCTGTCTCTCCGACTAAGAACAAGGGATCATAACCAAAGCCATTTTCACCTTTTGGCTCATGGGCAATGTAACCCGGCCAATCCGCTTCGACCACCAAGGATTCCTTATCTGGACTTGCGACCACCAGAGTCGTGTGGAAATGAGCAGAGCGGTCTTTAATATCAAAGACCATGGCCAGCTCATGCAAGAGCTTGATATTGTTTTCATCATCCGTCGCTCCAACACCAGCAAAGCGAGCAGACCAGACGCCTGGCAGGCCGCCTAAGACATCTACTTGCAAGCCTGAATCATCTGCCAAAACCATTTTGCCAGTCAACTGGCTGATCGTTTCAGCTTTGAGGCGGGCATTTTCTTCAAAGGTCATGCCTGTTTCAGCCACTTCTGGCAAATCAGGATAGTCATTCAGATTTTCCACCTCATAGCCCAACTTCCCGAAAAGCTTGCGAAACTCTGCTGTCTTGCCCTCATTGCGCGTCGCAATCAAGAGGGTGTCTTTGACATCTTTTGCTCCCAGAAAGGCTTGTAAATCCACACCAGTTTGTGGCAGATGGACATAGAGCAATTTGCCCCCTTCAACCAAAAGAAGGGCTCCCTGCCGCTGCAACAATTCTAACTTTCGGTCCGTTTCTTGGTTTAAGATATCCAGCAAGAAGGTCAAAAAGCGAAAGGCTGAGCCATAGCGAATGACCGTGATATTTAAGGGCAGGCCTAGCTCTTCTTCCGCCAAAATACTCTCTAAGCGGTCTAAAATCTCAGAAGCTTCGGCTGGTACTCGCTCAAATTCACTATAAGAGGCACTTTGCCCCCATTCAGCTACATACCAGTCAGAGGCATCTTTGTATTCATAAATGTTCTTTGTCATAAGGTCACATGCTCCACATTGACTTTCAGATTCAGCCAGTTTTCAGCGATTTCCGCAAATCTCTTAGCATTGGCTGTAGTATAAAAACGATGGTTCAGTTCGTGCTTCTCACGGCTACGATTGATTTCGAAATAATTGAGCAGGACAGAAATATCCCGTACACACTCAGCACCGCTGTCAATCAGCTTGACGCTCGGCCCCATCATATTTTGAATAATCGGCCGAAGCAAAGGATAGTGGGTACAGCCCAAAACAAGAGTATCCACCTTACCCGCCAGAGGATGGAGAGTCTCATAGACCACCTTTTTAGTCAGGCTGGACTGGAGCTCATTTGACTCCACCAGCGGGACAAACTTAGGGCAAGCCAAGCTCTGCACCTCCATCTCAGGAGAGAGAGCCTCAATCTTTTTTCGGTAAATATCGGACTGAACCGTCATAGGAGTCCCGATGACCCCAATCTTACCACCAGTCGTAGACTTGATAGCAGCGCTCGCTCCGGGCAAAATCACACCGAGGACAGGAATGTCCAACTTAGCCTTGACCTCCTCCCAGACAACAGCTGTGGCAGTATTGCAGGCAATAACTATCATCTTGACATCCTTGGTCAAGAGAAAATTGACCAACTGCCAAGTATAGTCCCGAATCTGCTCCGCCGGCCTAGGACCATATGGAGCCCGAGCCGAATCACCTATATAAACCACTTCCTCGTGGGGGAGTTGCCGCATCAATTCACGGACAACAGTCAGACCGCCCACCCCAGAGTCCAAAAATCCAATCGGTCGGTTATCCATACAGTCTTCTTTCTAAAACAAGGGATTGGAAGCCTAGCCCAAATCCCCATTTTTTATATAGAAATCTCCGTCTGCCACCAAAGGGCAGCAGAGAGAAGCTTATTTTTTGTTTTTATTTTTAGCAACTGCTGCTTTTTGTTGATTGATGATTTGACGGTAAACTTGTTGAACGCGTGCTTCACTTGGCTTTTGACCATTAGCACTGAGCAACATCCGCACTGCTTCCACATTGAGGCGTGGATTTTCCGCAAATTCCTTTTCGACCTGACGGCGAAGTAAGTACATACCAAACAAAATCCCACCAAAGAAAGCCAGCATAATCAATAAAATTGCTAACAATGTATTCATAATAATCCGAACTCCTGTTTCATTTTTTACATTACTCTTTATTATACCAAATTATCTCTATTTTTCAAAATCAAAGCCATAGAGAGTGGCGAAATAATCTTCTGGCCTCTCTGCTCGACGAATCATACGAGCCTGACCATTTTCCTCTAGGAGGATCTCGCTAGAGCGCAATTTGGCATTGTATTGGTAGCCCATAGAGAAGCCGTGGGCACCAGTGTCGTGAATAACCAGCGTATCGCCAATCTGACTGACAGGAAGCTCCCGCTGGATGGCAAATTTGTCGTTGTTTTCACAGAGGCTGCCGACCACATCGACAGTCTCCGTCGGCCCTTCTGGCCGATCCATATTGGTAATATGGTGATAAGCTCCATACATAGCAGGACGTAGGAGATTAACCGCAGAAGCATCCACTCCCAGATAGGTCCGATAGGTCTGCTTTTTGTGAGTCACCTTGGTCACCAAAAGACCGAAAGGAGCCAGTATAAAACGACCCAGTTCTGTGAAAATCTTGACCTGACCTAGTCCAGCTGGAGTCAGGATGTCCTCATAGGCCTGACGAACTCCCTGACCGATAACCGCAATGTCATTTTCCTCACCTTCAGGCTGATAATTAATGCCGACACCGCCAGACAGATTGATAAAATCTAGCTCTACTCCTGTCTCAGCCACTACTTCTACAGCCAGCTCAAAAAGCTGACGAGCTAGCGCTGGATAGTAGTCGTTGCTGACAGTATTGGAAGCTAAGAGGGCATGAATGCCGAATTTCTCAGCCCCAAGCTCCTTGAGGTCTTTGAAGGCCTGAATCAGCTGCGCCTTGGTCATACCAAACTTGGCTTCCTCTGGATGATCCATGATACTAGTCCCCAGCTCAAAGACACCACCGGGATTATAGCGGCAAGAGATCACCTTGGGAATCCCAGCCACCTCCTTCAAGAAAGCCACGTCTTCGTAAGCATCTAGATTGATGGTCGCTCCCAGCTCCCGCGCAAGACGAAATTCCTCGGCTGGCGTATTATTGGACGAAAACATAATCTCATCCCCAGCAAAGCCCAGCTTTTGGCTCATGAGCAGCTCCACATAGCTAGCACAGTCCACCCCGCAGCCCTCTTCCTTGAGAATTTTTAAAATAGCAGGATTTGGTGTCGCCTTGACAGCAAAATATTCCTTAAAACCAGAATTCCAAGCAAAAGCCTCATGCAAAGCACGCGCTCTTTCCCGAATCCCCTTCTCATCATACAGATGAAAAGGCGTTGGAAACTGCGCGGTCAGCTCTGCCAAGCGCTCACGACTGATAAATGGAGTTTTCATACACGCTCCTACTTTCTCTTTTACTGACAATATTATACCACAAGTGTAGGCTGGGGAGGGGAAAAAATAGGCTCCAGAATTTCTACAATGGTTTTATCCATCGCAGAAACCCTAGAGCCTTTAAATCATAAAATTAGGAAATATTTATATTGAATAAGTTAGAAGTTATTACCTTATATTCATTTGTATACATGCTCTGAACTCGTTGGTCGGTTTGAACTGACAGAATTTATTAGGTAGTGACTTGTTTTCTAAAATATTGACTTTTCTAGTATAACATTGAAAGTCAATTACTTATAATTTCCATTAAAAAAGATATAACCAAATCAAATATTGAAATATTTTTTAAACTAATTGTTGTTGATTTAGATTACATTTTTTCCAGAGAAGAGCATTTATATATGTTATGTATATTAAAACAAGATATTGAGTACATCTATCTATATCTGTATGGTTTCTTATAATCTGGCTTGCTCTGATTATTTTTTGCTGCAGTATTGTATAAAAGATCGTTTAATTTACAAATTATTTCTTCTTTTTGGAGTATAGAAATACTATCTATGGTTGAAATTTTTTCAGAGATTAATTCAACATACTCATTGACTGTAATATTACTATCTTTTAATTTAGATATCAATTTACTTTTAAACTCACCTAAAAATTGAATATCCATATATAAATCTTTATAAAAACTGTCAATAATTTTGAGAATATAAAATTCTAATATTTCATTACTATAAAAATATAATAAACCATCAGAATTCATTGCTTCAATAAATGTTCTACTATTGTAGCCAAAATTCCGACTATAACGGTAACTCCTCCGTCTTAAAATACACTCAAGACGGAGCAAACTTGATACTGATATTTTTGCTATAATATTTGAAAAATGTACCTTGTTATTAAATAAAAGATATTCAACTGATAATTGTACATCATTTTCTTTGTACGAATAAGATTCAATCGTAAAAATTGAATCTAATTTATCAGTAAGAAGCAAATAGTCTATACAGAAGTTATCCATTTTCTTTTTATTTCTAACACGTTTCCATTGTAATTTATTACTGGAGGCTTTTATACATTTTTCGCTTTTCTTCACTCTTGTTACTACTTTACCAAAGCTGAATGAATCGTATATAAAGTTAAATCTGCTTGAGAATGAAAATTTTTCACCTGATAATAACCATTGAACATATATAATTTTAAGCTCTGACATTTGATGATTTGTACCAAACTGATTAAACCAATAAAAATCTGTTATTTTTTCTTTTCGTTTTGTCCATAGACTATCTAAAAGTTCATTTGTAATACTATATCTGATATTTGTGCTTAAAATTTTGTCTTTAGCTTGCTCGAAGAGGTAGCTTTGTTGCTTTTCATCGCACCTCATTATTTTTTTTATCTCAGTATCATAAAATTCAATGTTATCATCCCATTCTGTATAATCTGTATATAACAATTGATATAACATAAAAGCAAGACTGTACTCATTATTCATACTTAAAATTATCTTATTTAAAACATCTTTCTCATCAAATGTTTGCAGTCTACCTTTATCACTTAAAAATTCAAAACCAACTTTTGAATAAAACTCTTTAAAATTCTCATTGTTATAGTGATTTATATGACCAATATCAATAGAATTATCATTCACAGATAG
>NZ_RJPR01000007.1 GCF_003943465.1 Streptococcus cristatus
TAAGGGATACAAAAGAATTTATCAAGTTGATTAAAAATAATTTGGAATATGAATTTTTAGAAGCTCTTAAAGAAAGTTTTCCAGATAAAGTAGATTTTTTTATTGAAATGATAATCTCACAGAAATCGTTTAATGATTTAGCGAAAAATCATATATTTGATGGTATTTACACAATAAAATTAAACAAAAGTTTGTGTAACTATGCTATTGAGAAGTATAAAGAAAAGTTAGAATACCGCTATAATCAAATAAATAAAAAAACTTTGGTGAGAATAACAGGCATAACTGTTTGTCCATATTGTAATCGTAATTTTATTAATGTAACCGAGGAGGCTAATACAAGTCAGTTAGACCATTTTTTCCCTAAGAATGAATATCCTCTATTCGCTTTATGTTTTTATAATCTGATTCCTTCTTGTTATGGTTGCAATAATAAAAAGAGTACGAGTAAATTTTGTATCTCTCCCTATGATGAAAGTATAACTGATATTGATGAATTGTTGAAATTTTCTTTTAATATAAAGTCTTCAGATTTTATTAATAATTCAGAAAGTATTGATATTATAATCAAGGATGACATATTGGAGGAGGAGTTAAAACAATTAGAAAGCAAGGATAAATTAAGTGTCAGACAGAAATTATTGAAGGATAAATATGTGATTGATACAAGAAATCTATACAAACTACATGCGGATATAGTTCAAGAGTTGCTATGGAAGCATGAAATTTATAATAAAGATTATAAATCAGGTTTATATCAAATATTTGCGGATTCAGGTAAATATTTTTCAGATTCTGAAATAGATAGAATGATAGTTGGTTATTATACAGACAAAGAAAATTATGGGAAAAGACCACTTTCAAAAATGGTTACGGATATTAGTAAAGAAATTGGATTAATAGGAGAAAAAGAATGAAATTAATTGCTTTGGTGATTAAACAGTATGATAAGCTTTTTAAGAATCAAATTTTCAATTTTTCAGACGAATATAAAGTTGATTTTAACTTTGAAACGAATGAACTTAAAATTGATAAAAATCCAGAGTATATTGAAAACTTTTATGGAGAGTCTATTTATAATATTTCACCAATAGTTGGGATAAATGGTGTGGGAAAAAGCACTATTTTAAATCTGATAGGCTATTATCATCGTGCGGAAGATCAAAATAAAGATATAAATCAATTTTTCTATGTGTATTTAGATACAAATGGAAAGTTTTATCTAAGAGATAAAAATTATGATTTATCGTCAATTACTATAGAAGGTCTAGCAACAGATCAAGTTGATATAAATGGATACTGTGATGCTCAAAAGAGAGATAAGTTGATTTATATCATGAACGAAGATAGACGTCCAATTGGAAGTTACGGAGGTTACCCATTATTAGAAACTAGCTTAAAACAATCTTTCGAATGGTATATTTTGAATGGTATCTTTGAAGCTTATGAAGAATTATATTCCCGAAACTTAGTATCTTCATCATATAAATTTAGTTTTGAAGTTAATAAGTATGATATTCCAGATAAATATTTAAATGGTTGGGAAAAGAGAAAGTTTTTCTCCTGTCTCATTTTGAAAACGATTGTGAATATTTGTGATGAGTTTAACTATTGCTTAAGCGATGAAGAAATTGAAAGATACTCTATAGATGGTAATTATCAGACCTTATTTGATAAAATGAAAAAAGAAACAGAAGAAGAAAAGAAAGACTTTCTAAATTCATTAGTCAATTTTCTAAACTATTTAGAACAATTTATTAATGAGTACAAGATAAAAGAATACAGTGATATTGTGGGAAGTCAGATAGTTGAGATTGAATATGGAGGAGGGAATTTTGATAATCGACTCGAATTTGAAAAACTATATCTAGACTATGAAAAACTATATCTAGACTATGAAAATCTAAAAAAACAGGCAATACCTTTGAAGGGCGATGGTTTTAAAGCAATATATGAATTTTATTATAATATGTCTACTGGTGAAGTAAATATATTAAAAGTGATGAGTTATGTGAAGTGGTTACAAATGAATTCCTCTCAAGGGACATGTCAATTAGTAGTGGATGAATTAGAATCGGGTATGCACCTTGAATGGTCTAGAAGCTTAATAAACTTTTTAGCCAACTATATAAATGAAATCAACAAAGTAGGAGGAATGAACTTCCAACTCATCTTCACAACTCATTCCCCTTACATGCTTTCGGATATTAAACCAGGAAATGTGATTATGCTTGAAAAGAATCAAGAAACTGGATATTCAGAAGGTAAAGTTCTTCAAAACACTTTCGCTAAGAATATCCAAGAAATCATGAAGGAAAATTTGATTGATAACATTTATGGTGATTTTGCCTTAGCAAAGATTAATTCTATGATTGATAGACTAAACGGAGAAGAGAAACAGGAAGGAAATGAAGAAGAACTATTAAAAGAAATTCATTTGATTAGCGAGCCTATTCTTCGTAATAAATTATTAGAGATGTATGATAAGAAATACAATACCTCAGAATTTAGTATTGAAAAACAACTACAGAAGTTGAATCTGAATGAGGAACAACGCCAACAGGTCAGAGCAATGATTGAAGCAAATATAAGTGGTGCCAATACGGATAAATAAGTTTGTAAAAAAATAGTTTGAATTATCAATACAATCATTTGAAAATGAACAATAGAAAGTAATAATATGAAACACAGAATCGCGATTTTATCTGATATACACGGGAATACCACGGCCTTGAAGGCAGTTCTGTCAGATGCTAAAAGACAGGAAGCGACAGAATATTGGCTTCTAGGGGATATTTTTCTCCCTGGTCCGGGGGAAAATGACTTGCTAGCCTTGTTAAAAGACCTGCCTATCACAGCGGCTGTTCGAGGAAACTGGGATGATTGTGTCCTAGAGGCCTTAGATGGGCAATATGGCTTAGAAGACCTACAGGAAGTCCAGCTCTTGCGTATGACCCAGTTTTTAATGGAGCGAATGGATCCTGAAACGATTGTCTGGCTACGAAGCTTACCTTTGCTAGAAAAGAAAGAAGTTGACGGACTGCGTTTTTCGCTCTCACATAATTTGCCTGCCAAAAACTATGGGAGTGACCTACTGGTTGACAATGATACGGACAAATTTGACCGGCTACTGGATGAGGAGACAGATGTGGCAGTTTACGGTCATGTCCACAAGCAGTTGCTTCGCTATGGCAGCCAAGGGCAACAGATTATCAACCCAGGTTCAATTGGCATGCCCTATTTTGATTGGTCGGCCTTGAAAAATCACCGTGCTCAGTATGCCTTGCTAGAAGTTGAAGACGGGGAACTGGTGAATATCCAATTCCGAAAAGTCGCCTATGACTACGAAGCAGAGTTAGAATTAGCCAAAGAAAAAGCTCTCCCTTTCATCGAAATGTACGAAGAATTACGACGTGAAGATAATTACCAAGGGCATAATCGAGAACTATTGGCTCACTTAAATGACAAGTATGGTTACGTAGAGGATGTTAGGCAATTTTTTCAGATAAGTGAACCAAAAGAAAATGGAAGTTGAAGAGAGATGGCATTGAATTTGGAAGGACGAGCTTAGATGTTTGAGAAGATTAAATTAGATCCGTTGAACCAGTTTTATCCAGTGAATCTAGATAAGATTAGGGATAGTGAATCAAAGCTGGGCATTCAAATCCCTGAGCTCCTACAAGAATTTTATGCAGAAGTCGGATATGGCTTTCTAAAAAGCAAGGTGGACAATATAAATCGTATCATGGATCCAGAGTCAGTATTAGACTTTAGATTGAAGCAGCATGATTTTGAGTTTTATCCAGATATTGAAATCTACAATCAATTTGAGGATGATAAATTAGTTTTCTTTGAAGGCAATGAAGTAGCACTTCTATCTATCGGATTTGCTACTGAAAATAAAGGGAAAATCTACTATTATGATAAGGAAATTGCTCTTAATTTAGTAGAGCTTCTAGACCGGCTTATGGAAGATGATACCTTCTATTATGACTTGATATAGCTGGATTTTTTTGGCGAACAGAAATCAATACCGATTCTATAATCGTGTTGAAGAAGTCGAGCGCTTTATGAATAGTGTCCACTAACTTGAAAAGCTAAAAGAATTAGATAGGATGAATACAATGACACAATTTGAAGACAAATTTATGGAAGTTCAGGCTAGCATGATTTCGTTAGCACTGGAATATGTACAAGATCAGGCAGAGAAAGTATATATTTATTGCATTTCTGAAGAAGCATTACTTTCTTTTGATGTTTTTTATAAAATTAATGGAGTTTTTGTCGAATTACACAGGGTTAACACTGTTTTGGATACTAAAGTAGATGATTCTGATAATATGATGTTTTCAGTATTACGATACGGTAATGAAGATATACAAAAATTGATTGATGTTTGCCAAGAATATAATCGTGAACATCCAACTGAAATGTGGTTAATTTATGATGCTCAGAAAAATAGTCTTGACAGTCGTTATAGCTATGAAGGACGTTATGACAAGGATGAAGAATTGCTTCCACGTCTAGAGTTTGAAAAATGGTTTGAGGAAGTAAAAAGCAAGCAATTGTAGGAGAATAAGATGACACAATTTGAAGATAAATTTATGGAAATTCAGATTGACATGGTTTCATTAGNTATGGAATATGTCCAAAATCAAGCAGATAAAATTTTTATTTATTGCGTTGCGGATGGTTTTTATAGCTTTGATGTATTTTTTAAAACTAATAATCATTATCTGGATAGAGATGAGATTGCGAGTTACCTTCCTAATGAAATAGATAGTTCAGATGAAATTCAGTTTAGTCTATTAACAATAGGGGCACAAGATATAGAAAGAATGGTGAAGATTTGCCAAGAATATGGTCGCGAGCACCCAACTGAAATGTGGTTGATTTATGATGCACAGAAAAACAGCCTTGACAGTCGCTATAGCTATGAAGGGCGTTATGACAAGGACGAAGAATTGCTTCCACGTCTAGAGTTTGAAAAATGGTTTGAGGAAGTGAAGAAAAGCACTCAAGCTTAATGCTTACGACAATCTCAAGCTGAATGATAGAAAAGCAGAGGCAAAATGCTTTCCATGCGACCAAGTGTGTGAGGGGGCTGTTTTGAAAAGTAAAACAAAAAGAAAGTTGAAGACAGATGGGGCTGAATTTTGACAAGCATAAAGAACATTTGGAGAAGGATATTCGTGCAGAGCTCCAAAAAAAATTTGGATCTAATTTTGAAATAGAAGGCATCTCTGATATTGTCTTGAGTTCATATTGTCCGACTTTTCTCTTTAAAATCAATCTAGAAAATTATAAAGAAAAGTTGGATATTTTAGTAGACGGCAGCGATTTACACTTGAAGTGGGGTGAAAAACCTACATACGGGATACAATACAAGTATCTCCCAGAAACGTTGGGGGAAGGACTGGGAAGAATAAAAACCTACCTAGATCAACCAGAACAGATTTTTCTGGAACCTCTTACTCCTGAAAATGATTATCTGAAGATACGAGCTATTGAAGCGATGATTGAAAATATTTTCGATGGGAAAACGGAAACGGATAAGTGGGAAAAACCTGTCGAAAAGGGCGAAGATTATCGAGTCATTATTACAAGCATACTACCTAGCTACAAAGCTTCTTTTACTCTGGAGCTGCTAGAACAAGATTTCATTGTGAGAGATATTGTCCCCTTAGATGCTAGTGTAGGAAGTCAGGAATTGTTGCTTGATTGTCCAGTCCAGTTAAATTCCTATAATTTATCATCTTTTCTAAGCAAGTGTAAGACTTATTTAGAAGAACATTTAGAAAAAGACAAAACTGGCATGAGTCTTTCTACGGCTTCTATGTCTGATTTGGAGCTGATTTTAAAGGCTCCTCTGAGTCTGGATACGGTTGATACAAAGGTTTTAGAAATACAGAAAATGATAGAAGAGCTGTTTTTAGGTAAGATTGAATTTGACAAAACGACGAAGGAAATGGAAGGCGACTACCTTTATAGGGCTTATTTCTTTGTAAGATCTAGATTTTATCGAGTTTCTTTCACGATTACGTTGATTGGACAGCACTTTTACATCATGGTGTCACTTCCAGATCATCCAGAACTAAGAAAGAAATGGCCGTTACGCGGGTATCCCTACAAACTAACCGAAGCAAATCTGAGGCTAGTCTTAAAAGAAGTGGTGGCGTATGGTCTAAAACATAAGCCACAGACTGAAAATGAGGTGGTTCAGGAGATTCAAGCAAGTCAAGAAGTAACTGAACCTACAGCAAAAATTCAGACTCAAGAGAGAGAAGCTAAAGACGGTGGCAAAGAGCAGGCAGATAAACGGGCTTACTTAGGATTGAGAAAGCTCTGGAAACTGCAGGTCTTTATTTTCTTTATCTTGATGATTATAGCTTTTGGTTTAGAGGTTTATATGGCTAGGTCAGGCTATAAAGCCTTCAAAATGAGGATTCAGTTTAGTTGGGTATCTATGCATAGTTTTTCGTTTCTCTTTCTTAGCATGTATGGTTTTTTGACACTCTATCCCAATGGGATGAAGATAAATGAATTTTTGCAGCAGTATCCTCGTTGGAAAGGTTTCCCGACCAAAGGAGTCTCTCTTCCAGAAAAAGAGACTTTGTGGACGATATTTGTCTTGTTGCTGGTTCTACTGTTTGCAGCTATTGATTTTTCCGTGCGGAAACCTGAACCAAAAGTTGAAATTCCTGAGTTAAATCAAGAACTATATAGAGGCTTTGAGTAGTAAAGAAACTCAAGTTGTAGTGATTTGAAAAAGTGCTGAAGAGAGTCAAGTAGTCAGAATGGAGAAAACGTAACTTCTACAAGGGAATAATCTTATCAAGTGGCAAGGGCAGAAAGCTTTATTTGATAGAGAATGAAAGAATCCATTGTGAAAAACCTCTGCAAGCTCTTTCAATTTGTGGTAAAATAAGAGTAACAGAAATTAGAAAAGGAAACCAATTATGAAATTTCTTGAATTAAACAAAAAGCGTCATGCGACTAAGCATTTCAATGACAAACCGGTGGATCCTAAGGATGTCCGTACAGCTATTGAAATTGCGACCTTGGCACCAAGTGCTCATAATAGTCAGCCGTGGAAGTTTGTAGTAGTACGAGAGCGAAATGAAGCTTTAGCGGGTATTACTTTTGGCTCTAACCAAGATCAAATCAAGGAAGCTCCAGTGACAATTGCCCTCTTTACAGATACGGATTTGGCTAAGCGGGCACGCAAGATCGCGCGTGTCGCTGGGGTAAGAAATTTTTCTGATGAGCAGCTGCAATTTTATATGCAAAATTTGCCAGCTGAGTTTGCTCGCTATAATGATCAGCAAAAGAGTGATTACTTGGCCCTTAATGCGGGTTTGGTTGCTATGAACCTTGTTTTGGCCTTGACTGACCAAGGTATTGGCTCAAATATCATCCTAGGCTTTGATAAAGCAAAAGTTAACCAAGTTTTGGAGATTGATGAGCGTTTCCGTCCAGAACTCTTAATTACTGTTGGTTATACAGATGACAAGCTAGAGCCTAGCTATCGTTTACCAGTTGACGAGATTATCGAAAAGCGTTAATAAAGTAAAAAATAGTTTGAATCGAAGTGTTTTATAGAGGTGAGAAAATGACAATTGATTTTAAAGCAGAAGTTGAAAAACGTAGAGAAGCTCTGTTGGCGGACCTGTTCAGCCTTTTAGAGATTAATTCAGAGCGGGATGATTCTAAGGCAGATAAGGAGCATCCTTTTGGATCTGGTCCTGTAAAGGCCTTGCATAAATTCTTGGAAATTGCTGAACGTGATGGTTACCCGACTCAAAATGTGGACAATTATGCTGGTCACTTTACTTTTGGTCAAGGAGAAGAAGAACTGGGAATCTTTGCCCATATGGATGTGGTACCTGCTGGAAGTGGTTGGGATACAGACCCTTATACACCGACGATTAAGGATGGCCGTCTCTATGCTCGTGGTTCTAGTGATGACAAGGGACCAACTATGGCATGTTACTACGGTTTGAAAATCATCAAGGAATTGGGCTTGCCTGTTTCTAAGCGCGTGCGCTTTGTAGCGGGGACAGATGAAGAGTCTGGCTGGAAAGACATGGAGTATTACTTTGCTCATGTAGGCCTGCCTGAGCCTGATTTCGGCTTCTCGCCAGACGCTGAATTTCCGATTATCAATGGTGAAAAAGGAAATATCACAGAGTACCTGCATTTTGCTGGTGAAAATGCTGGCGCAGCACGCCTGCATAGCTTTACTGGTGGCTTGCGGGAGAACATGGTTCCTGAGTCTGGTACAGCTGTCTTGTCAGGTCACTTGCCAAATCTAGTTGATACATTGGAGAGGTTTGCTAAGGAAAATGGATTAGACTTTACTTGTGAAGAACTAGCTGGTGACCAAGTCACTGTGACCATTATCGGTAAGTCTGCTCACGGTGCTTCTCCTCAGTCTGGTGTCAATGGTGCAACTTATTTAGCCAAATTCCTAACGCAGTTTGACTTTGCGGGTCCTGCTAAGGATTACCTAGATGTGGCTGGAAATATTCTCCTAAATGACCATGAGGGTAAGAACTTGAAGATTGCTCATGTGGATGAGAAGATGGGAGCTCTGTCAATGAATGCGGGCGTTTTCCGTTTTGACGAAAACAAGGCTGACAATACAATTGCCCTCAATATTCGCTATCCTAAGGGAACTAGTCCAGAAGCCATTCAAAATGTTTTAGAACAGTTGCCGGTGACTAAAGTGACCTTGTCTGAGCATGGACATACTCCTCACTATGTACCGATGGAAGATCCGTTGGTGCAGACCTTGTTAGCTGTTTATGAAAAACAAACTGGACTGAAGGGTCATGAGCAAGTTATCGGTGGTGGTACCTTTGGACGCCTCTTGAAACGTGGTGTTGCTTATGGTGCGATGTTCCCAGACTATATCGATACTATGCACCAAGCCAATGAATTTATCGATGTGGAAGATCTATTCCGCGCGGCTGCTATCTATGCGGAAGCTATCTACGAATTGATCAAATAAGATAAGAACTCATTTGGCTATGCCAGGTGAGTTTCTTTTCAAGGAAGGAAATATGATGCGGACAATAGAAGATATTACTAAGGCCATTATAGCTGACCCACAGAATAAAGCTTTCACAGAGCAGGGCATTAATCCACTCTTTGCGGCGCCTAAGAATGCTCGGATTAACATTGTTGGTCAAGCACCGGGACTGAAAACTCAGCAGGCAGGGCTTTACTGGAAGGACAAGAGTGGTGACCGCTTGAGAGAATGGCTGGGTGTCGATGAAGAGACTTTTTATCATTCTGGCTACTTTGCGGTTTTGCCCATGGATTTTTATTTTCCGGGACATGGGAAGTCTGGAGATTTACCACCTCGTAAGGACTTTGCGGAAAAATGGCATCAGCCTATTTTAGAGCTTTTGCCAGATATTGAGCTGACCATTTTGATTGGTCAGTTTGCACAGAAATATTATCTGCATCAAAAAGGAAATGTCAAACTGACCGAGACGGTCCAGCATTATCAAGACTACCTACCCGATTTTTTTCCCTTGGTTCATCCATCGCCCCGCAACCAAATTTGGATGGCGAAAAATCCTTGGTTTGAGGCAGAAGTGGTGCCAGAATTGCAAGCATTAGTACAAAAGATTATTCATCAATAAAGGAGGAAAACTATGGATGCTTATCAACAAGTCGCTAACAAGTTGCAAGAGTTGGGGATCCCCTTTGATGTGGTGGAGCACCCACCTGCATTTACCACAGAGCAAGCCGACTCCTATATCGAAGGAATCGAGGGGGTTCGGACTAAGACCATGTTTTTGACCAATAAGAAGAAAACTCAATATTATCTGTTGATTATGGATGATCAAAAGAGTCTAGATATGGACTTGTTTAAAGACTTGGTCTCAGCCAACCGCATTCGCATGGCTTCAGCGGATTCTCTCTTTGAAAAAATGCAGCTACCACCAGGAACGGTATCGCCTTTTGGCCTTCTGAATAATCCTGAGCGGGATATTCAAGTTTATTTTGATAAGGACATTGTATCAGAGGATATCATGACTTTCCATCCCAATACCAATGAAAAGACGATTTTTCTCGCAACCCGAGATCTTTTTAAGTTCTTGACTCATCTGGGCTATGATTATCAAATTTTGGAACTTTGATTTCTGGAAAAGCTGTGGGGCTTCTTGGCCTTGCAGCATTTTTCTTGACACAAAAACGTTAGGAAAATTATTATTCTTCTCAAAGATAAAGAGAGAAATGGAAAAAAGCCTGAGTAAAATTCAGGCTTTCTTGGATAGATTGGATAAAGTTTTAGTTGGATGCTTGAGTGCTGGACTCTGTTGTTGTATGCTGGTCTTGGCTTGTCGAACTGCTGTCAGTGGAAGGAGTTGTATGGCTCGTATTCGTTTCTGCGCTTGAGGAGCTTGATGATGTTTCGGTCTCAGTAGCAGCAGAAGTTTCTGTTGGAGTCGAGCTAACAGATGTCGATTCCTTTTCTACTTCCTTGATAATGGTAGTAGTCGTTGTCGAGTTGCCTGTATCAGTTTTTGATTTTGAGTCATTGTTGTTCATAAGGTTCATGATGGTAAAGCAAGCAATGACGATTGAAAGAAGACTGGCAATTGTAGCAATAGTCTTTTGTAGGGCGGAAAAGCCAGTTTTGATATGCTGACTAGCTGGTTTTCGATTTGAAGTGCTGTTATTTTTTTCTTTGCGAGAATAGTTTTCCATGTAAAAGTCGCTCCTTTTCGTTCTTAATTTATTATACGTCTTTTATTTAGAAAAGTCTTCCAAAAATCTGAATTTTTTAAATGAAAACGCACACAAAAGAATGAAGGACAACAGCTCTAAAAGGCGGAGAGATAAGCCTCTTAGAGCTGTTTGTTTTATTAAAATGTTAGAGCTGCTTTGGAGTTGTTTCAGAGGCAAGGGCAGCTTGGGCTACAGCTAGCCGAGCTGCTGGGATTCGATAAGGGGAGCAGGAGACATAAGTGACTCCGATTTCTTGTAAGAAAGGAATGGAAGTCGGATCACCGCCAACTTCGCCACAAACTCCGATGGACAAGGTTGGATCTACTTGGCGAGCTTTTTCAATCGCCAATTTCATCAATTGGCCGACACCTTCTTGGTCAAGGCTTTGGAAGGGATCCTGGGTGAGCAACTTTTTCTCTTTATAATCATTGAGGAATTTTCCGATATCATCCCTTGAAAAGCCAAAAGTCATCTGCGTCAAGTCATTGGTTCCAAAGCTGAAGAAGTCGGCTTCTTGAGCCAGCTGATCAGCAATGAAGCAGGCTCTTGGCAGTTCGATCATGGTACCAATGTCATATGGGAATGGAGAGCATTGATGCTTTTTGAAAATCCATTCGATATGCTTGATGAGCAGCTCTTTAAGATAGACAAGCTCTGATTTTGTAGCAATCAGCGGAATCATAATTTCAGGACGAACTGGATTTCCTTCTTGCTGCAGTCGAATGGCGCTGCTAAAGATAGCTTCTATTTGCATCTTATAGATATCTGGCAAGGTAATTCCCAAGCGACAGCCGCGATGGCCTAGCATAGGATTTGTTTCTTGCAATTGCGTGATTTTTCTTTCTAGTTGACTAGCTTTTTTATTGAGCTTTTCAGCCAGCAGGGCAATCTCTAGTTGGTCTTTAGGGAGAAATTCGTGCATTGGAGGATCCAGTAGGCGAACAATCATGGGCTTTTCGCCAACAGTCTGGAACATCTGATAGAAGTCTTCGGCTTGGTAATCGAGTAGATGGGCAAGTGCCTCCCGTCTTTCTATCTCATTTTCGGCCAGAATTAATTTCCTCATTTGCAAGATTCTTTCCTCACCGAAAAACATATGCTCGGTTCTTGCTAGTCCAATGCCTTGCGCTCCGAAGCTAATAGCGGTTTGCAAATCTTGAATCGTTTCAGCATTGGCGCGGACTGTAAGTTTAGCTACTTCATCAGCCCAAGTCAGGAAGAGCTGCAGATCCTGATCATTTTCTACAGAGACCGTCGGGATTTGCCCCAGATAAAGAAAACCAGTCCGACCATCTACGGATAGAATATCTCCTTCATTGAGCAAGATATCTCCGCACTGGATGGTCTTACTATCTTCTTGGACAAGTAGATTTCCACATCCTGCTACACAGCAGGTTCCCATTCCTCGGGCGACAACTGCCGCGTGTGAGGTCATTCCACCTTGGCTAGTGACGATTGCTTGGCTGACAATCATTCCTTCTATGTCTTCGGGAGAAGTTTCTTGGCGGACCAGCACAACTTTTTCGCCAGCTTCATGTAGTTCTTTGGCTCGCTTGGCAGTAAAGACAATTTTTCCTGTTGCAGCACCGGGACTGGCTGGCAATCCTTGCGCTAAAATTGTCGATTGCTGGAGCTTATTTTCATCAAAGACTGGGTGAATCAGTTGATTGATATGAGTAGGGCTAATCCGACGAATGGCCTCGCACTTTTCTATTTTGCCTTCTTCTACTAATTGCAGAGCGATTTTCAAAGCAGCCTTGACTGTTCGCTTACCATTGCGGGTTTGCAGGATATAGAGCTTGCCCTTTTCGATTGTAAATTCGATATCCTGCATATCTTTGTAGTGATCTTCAAGGATGTAGGCATATTCTTGAAAAGCAGCATAGGCTTCTGGCATCTTTTCTTGCAGATGTTGAATGGGCTCGGGTGTGCGAATACCAGCCACGACATCCTCTCCTTGGGCATTTAAAAGAAATTCGCCAAAGAGGCCCTTTTGACCAGTTGCTGGATTTCGAGTGAAGACGACTCCAGTTCCGCTTTCTTGATCAAAGTTGCCAAAGACCATGACTTGAATATTAACGGCGGTTCCTAAATCTTCTGGAATCTGATTGAGCTTGCGATAGACTTGGGCCCGTGGGTTATTCCAGGAGCGGAAAACGGCCTTGATAGCAGCGAAGAGTTGTTCCTTAGGATTTTGAGGAAAAGTCTGATAATGTTCACGGTAGAGTTGCTTGTACTGATCGATGAGAGCTTGGTGCTCTTCCAAACTAAAGTCGTTGGCAATCTTACCAGCATTCTTCTCAAAATAGGAGAGCAACTGATCGAAGTCCTCTTTTGGAATTTGGAAAACGACATCTGCATACATCTGGAGCAGCCTGCGATAGCAATTATAGGCAAAAGCCATATTGGTTTTGGAAGCCAAGGTTTGGGTTCGCAAGTCATTTAATCCTAAGTTTAAAATCGTATCCATCATGCCAGGCATAGAAAACTTAGCACCACTACGCACAGAGACTAGCAGTTGCTCCTCTTCGTTCCCTGAAAAGTATTGTCCGGTTTTTTGCTCCAGTTCAGAAATAGCCTGCAAAACATTCTCTCTTAATGTTTCTTCAAAAAAGGAGGGCTTATTTAAAAAATGCATACAGGCTTCCGTCGTAATGGTGAATCCTGGCGGAACTGGCAGTCCTAAATTAGTCATTTCAGCCAGATTGGCCCCTTTGCCACCCAAAAGAGCATTTTGCTCGGCTCGTCCTTCCTCAAAGGAATAAATCCATTTCGTCATATCTTACCTCCAAATAGACAAAAATGTGTCATATATATCTTGTTTATATTCTAATATACATCACATATATTTGTCAATGGAAAAGATCGTTATATTTCATTGATATAAGATAAAAATATGATATAATATTACAGAAAAAGATGAAAAATAGAGTATTCTATCTCTAAAAAGGAGACATATTGCATTGGAATTATCAGCACGCCAAAAGCAGATTGTTGACATTGTCAAGAAAGAGCAGCCAGTCAGCGGAGAAAAGATTTCAGAACTGATGGAGATTTCTAGAGCAACTTTACGCTCAGACCTGTCCTTTTTGACGCTGGTTGGCATTTTAAAAGCGACGCCAAAGGTCGGCTATACTTATTCAGGAAATGATTTAGAAACCTTATTTTTCTTTGACACTTTCCGCAAGAAAGCGGAAGATATTATGGTTTCTCCCGTTTTGGTGTCTCAAGACACTTTCATCCAGGATGCGGTGATAAGGCTCTTTATGTATGACGTGGATGTTCTTTATGTCATTGATGAAAAGAAGCTACTCTTAGGAATTGTCTCGCGCAAGGATTTGCTACGAGCGGCTTTATCCAGTAGTATCGGAACAACGCCTATTGCAGTTTGTATGACGCGGATGCCTCATCTTAGAACCTGCCATAAGGATATGAATATACTAGAGGTGGCCGCTCTTTTGCAGGATTTTGCCATTGACTCCCTGCCTGTGGTAGAGAAAGATAATGAGCGCAAGATTTTAGGAACGGTGACTAAGACAGCTCTGCTGAACTATATCATTCAGGAAGCGCGCCAAGCGGAAGTAAAGAGACAGGAGTAGTGACAATGAAGAAAGAAATTATTGTATATAGCATTTCGGATTCTTTAGGAGGAACCTCGCAGCGACTCTTGTCAGCTGTAAGTGCGCAGTATCCAGATTTGATATTTAATAATAGCTACCGTTTTCCTTTTATAGATAAGGAGCAAGAATTGCTGGAAATTTTGCAAGATGCTTTAAAAGATGATGCCTTGGTCATCAGTACCTTGGTAAATGGAGAATTAGCTAGACTAGCTAGAGAATTTAGTCAAAACCATAATCTGGCCTACATTGATCTCATGCATCCTTTCTTTGAAATCATAGGAGAAAAGACTGGGATTAGCCCGATTGAGATACCAGGAACCTTGCACCGTTTGGATACGGAATATTTTAATAAAATATCAGCGATTGAGTTTGCTGTAAAGCATGATGATGGAAAATCTCCGCAAGGATTTTTGGAGTCGGATATAGTTCTACTAGGGGTTTCACGGACTTCAAAAACTCCTCTCAGCATTTTTTTGGCCAATAAGGGCTACAAAGTTTCCAATTTGCCTTTGATTCCAGAAGTTCCGCTTCCTCAAATTTTAGACAAGGTGGATGAGCATAGGATGATCGGTCTGGTCTGTGAGCCAGAAAAATTAGTCAAAATTCGTAGCAACCGTCTTAATTCGTTGGGCTTGTCCCACTCGACCAGTTACACAGATTTGGAAAAGATTTATCAGGAATTAGACTATTCCAAAGAAGTCTTTAGAAAATATCAGACGGAGGTCATCAATATTACAGATAAATCAATTGAAGAAACAGCTTTCCTGATTGAAGATTATTTAAAAAAGTTAGATATAATGAGTGAGGCAAAGTAATCGTCTTCAGGGCTGGTTCCTAAATTTATCAGGTAGGAACTGCGCCCTTTTCTTGTTCCTAGGCTCGTTTCGTGTTACAATAGGAGTATTGATTTTTACTGATAAAAACAGAGGAAAAAGATGATTTATTTAGATAATTCAGCGACAACCAAGCCCTATCCAGAGGCGCTGGCTACCTATACAGAAGTGGCTTCTAAAATCTGGGGCAATCCATCCAGTCTGCACAGTTTAGGTAGTCAGGCCACCCGTCTCTTAGAAGCTTCTCGCCGGCAAATAGCAGAGCTTTTAGGTAAGTCTTCGTCGGAGATTTTTTTTACGTCTGGAGGGACAGAAGGGGATAACTGGGTGCTTAAGGGAGTTGCTTTTGAAAAGATTCCTTTTGGCAAACACATTATCGTATCTAACATCGAGCATCCGGCGGTTAAAGAATCAGCCCTCTGGTTGCAGAGTCAGGGATTTGAAGTCGATTTTGCTCCAGTTGATAAGGCAGGTTTTGTTGAGGTAGACAAGCTAGCGGAGCTGATTCGACCAGACACCACTCTGATCTCGATCATGGCTGTCAATAATGAAATCGGCAGTATTCAGCCCATTCAGAAAATATCCGAACTGCTAGCAGACAAGCCGACTATTTCCTTTCACGTGGACGCTGTGCAGGCTGTTACGAAGATTCCGACAGGTGCTTATCTGACGGATCGCGTGGATTTTGCAACATTCTCCAGTCATAAATTTCACGGCCTTCGGGGCGTAGGCTTTGTCTATATCAAGTCTGGCAAGAAAATCATCCCGCTCTTGACTGGTGGCGGCCAGGAGTCGGATAAGCGATCAACGACGGAAAACTTAGCCGGCATTGCAGCCACAGCCAAGGCTCTGCGTTTATCCATGGAAAAGCAAGAAGTATTTGCCCAGCGGACGGCTCAGATGAAGAAGATTCTCCTTGAAGAGCTGCAGAAGTATCCAGATGTGGTGGTCTTCTCAGACATGGAAAATTTTGCGCCTCATATTCTGACCTTTGGTATCAAGGGAGTACGAGGTGAAGTCGTCGTCCATGCGTTTGAAGACTACGAGATCTATATCTCGACGACCAGCGCTTGCTCTTCTAAGGCTGGTAAGCCAGCAGGTACGCTGATTGCTATGGGGGTCGAAAAGTCTCTCGCTCAAACTGCTGTCCGTATCAGTTTGGATGCTGACAACGATATGAGCCAGATGGAGCAGTTCTTGACAACTTTTAAAATCATTTACGAAAAGACCAGAAAAGTAAGGTAAACAATGCAATATTCAGAAATTATGGTGCGCTATGGTGAGCTTTCTACCAAGGGCAAGAACCGCATGCGCTTTATCAACAAACTCAAACGTAATATTCAGGCTGTTTTGTCAGTCTATCCGCAGGTCCATGTCAAGGCTGACCGTGACCGGACCCATGTCTATCTGCACGGAACAGACTATCAGCCTGTCGCTGAGTCGCTCAAGCAGATTTTTGGGATTCAGAATTTCTCGCCATCTTATAAAATCGAAAAATCGGTACCAGCCCTAATCGAAGCTGTTCAAACCATAATGAAGGAAGTTTATCAAGAGGGCATGACCTTTAAAATTTCCAGCAAGCGCAGTGATCACAGTTTTGAACTGGATAGCCGCGAGCTTAATCAGACACTTGGGGATGCTGTTTTTGAGGCCATCCCAAATGTTCAGGTCAAGATGAAAGCGCCGGATATTGATCTTCGCGTTGAGATTCGTGAAGAAGCGGCTTATATCTCTTATGAGACGATTCGTGGTGCTGGGGGACTGCCAGTTGGCACTTCAGGAAAAGGCATGCTTATGCTGTCTGGTGGGATTGACTCACCAGTGGCTGGTTATCTGGCTCTCAAGCGCGGTGTGGATATCGAGGCGGTTCACTTTGCTAGTCCGCCTTACACCAGTCCAGGCGCGTTGAAAAAAGCTCAAGATTTGACGCGAAAACTGACCAAGTTTGGTGGCAATATCCAGTTTATCGAAGTTCCTTTTACGGAGATTCAGGAGGAGATTAAAGCTAAGGCTCCAGAAGCTTACCTGATGACACTGACTCGTCGCTTTATGATGCGTATTACAGATCGGATTCGTGAGGAGCGGGGCGCTCAAGTCATTATCAATGGAGAAAGTCTAGGTCAGGTGGCCAGTCAAACCATCGAGAGTATGCAGGCTATCAACGCTGTAACCAATACACCGGTTATCCGTCCTGTTGTGACGATGGATAAGCTGGAAATAATTGAGATTGCGGAAAAAATCGATACTTTCCAAATCTCTATCCAGCCCTTTGAAGACTGCTGTACTATTTTTGCGCCTGACCGGCCTAAAACCAATCCAAAAATCAAGAATGCTGAGCAGTACGAAGCTCGTCTAGATGTTGAAGGCTTGGTAGAACGCGCTGTTGCAGGCATCATGATTACAGAAATCAGACCACAGGCAGAGACTGATGAAGTTGACGAGCTAATTGAGGACTTGTTATAAGAGTTTACGGAGTATCTTTCTGCTAAAAGAATCTGGAAGCTATTTCCATTGATACTGAAGATAAAAGGGGATATTTATGAACGAGTGGGATTATTTCTTGAGTGGGCTCATGCGAGCATTGTCTTGGAAAGATGGACAAGATAATGCTTTGCTGTTTGGAATTCCCAGTTGGACTTATTTTATTGGTCTCTTAGTTCATTTCCAGATTTTCCTAAGCTTGTATGCTCTCTTATTTTGGGGATATCATAAAGATATTAAGGAAGCTGGCTCTGTCAAGAAGGCTATGAGAAATAAATGGAATACCATACGTCAAAGCCAAAAAAGTAAGGGCAGAGCTATTTTTGTCACAATAATTGGCGTTCTTCTTATGTTTTTTATCTTTCCTGCTTATGAAGGCTATCGAATTGCCAATGGTATTTGGCGCTATCATTACTTTACTAATCAGATAACCGAGCTAAAATCGGCTTTAGTGACTGGTGTTGATACCGAGACCGGAGGAAGTAAGTCTACCTATTCTCGTATTACCTTTACTATTAACGTTGATGGAAAAGAGCGAGAGGTCAATGTTTCAGATAGTAATAAAAGTCTTGCCAGATCAGCTAAAAAACATTTGAAGCCTCCGATAGCTATTGAGGTTTATGTCAATCAAGAAGGGCAGATTGTATATTTTAAATAAATGGAAGTACAGAATGAGGATATTTAGTGGAAAATCCGTTTTCATTAAATAAAATTACTTGCAAAAGGTTAGTAGAAGTGCTATACTAAGAATGTTGACTATGCACGGCCTGTGCAACCGCTCGAACATCGTTGCCCACATAGTGAGTATAAAGTGGTTCGTCCCACGATGCTAGGCGAGTCTTCACAAAAATACGGGGAAACCCCAAAAAATCATAGGAGGTGCATAATGAGCACATACGCAATCATTAAAACTGGCGGAAAACAAGTTAAAGTTGAAGTTGGTCAAGCTATCTACGTTGAAAAATTGGATGTTGAAGCTGGTCAAGAAGTGACTTTTAACGAAGTTGTTCTTGTTGGTGGTGATAAAACTGTTGTCGGAACTCCACTTGTTTCTGGAGCTACTGTAGTTGGAACTGTTGAAAAACAAGGAAAACAAAAGAAAGTCGTTACTTTCAAGTACAAACCTAAAAAAGGTAGCCACCGCAAACAAGGTCACCGTCAACCTTACACTAAAGTTGTCATCAACGCAATCAACGCTTAATTTACAGGAGAACACATGATACAGGCAGTCTTTGAGAAAGCCGAAGATGGCGAGCTGAGGAGTGCGGAAATTACTGGACACGCCGGAAGTGGCGAATACGGCTTTGATGTCGTGTGTGCATCGGTTTCTACGCTTGCCATAAATTTCATCAATTCAATTGAAAAATTTGCAGGCTATGAACCAATCCTAGAATTAAACGAAGAAGAAGGCGGATATTTACGAGTAGAGATCCCTATGGATATTCCGCCGCATCAGAGAGAAATGACTCAGCTTTTCTTTGAATCATTTTTCTTGGGAATGGCAAACTTATCGGAGAACTCTTCTGAGTTCGTCCAAACCAGAGTTATCACAGAAAACTAACACGGAGGAAAAACACTATGTTAAAAATGAATCTTGCAAGCTTGCAACTTTTCGCCCACAAAAAAGGTGGAGGTTCAACGTCAAACGGACGTGATTCACAAGCAAAACGTCTTGGAGCTAAAGCAGCTGACGGACAAACTGTAACTGGAGGATCTATCCTTTACCGTCAACGCGGTACACACATCTACCCAGGTGTTAACGTTGGCCGCGGTGGAGACGATACATTATTCGCAAAAGTTGAAGGTGTAGTACGCTTTGAACGTAAAGGTCGCGATAAGAAACAAGTATCAGTTTACCCAATTGCGAAATAATTCATTATTGATAAAAATCCCTGTCTCAAGATTGGGATTTTTATTTTTGGAAAAAATGGAATCGTTTCCTTTTGTGAAATCATTTTAAAAGAAATTGTTGTTACATGCAATGTTTTTTTTGTATAATAGAGTTGTTATAAGGATATTCTAAGGAGGGCAATATGGGATTTCTAAGCGGACCTATTTCAGCTTTGTTAAATAATACGTTGATTCAATTAAAAGATGAATTGGTGGACTTTGGTGTAGATAATTGGGAAAAATTTGAAACTGGATTTAATAAAAGTTTTACCTCCTATTTTGAGGGTTCATTTAAGAGAGTGAAGAATATTCCATTTGTGCTAAGCGGTACAAATAATATCGATTTGCTTTCTATTTTTCAGCCCACTTATCTAAAATCAGAAATAAATGATGTGAGATGTTATACTGCTGATTTAGATAATATTTTAAAAGAATCGGATAATGCTTGGATTTATGGATATGGTGGCATTGGTAAGTCAACCATGCTGAAGTACTTTTTTCTTAAGGAGATTGAAAAAGCTACGAGCAATAATAATCAAAGAATTCCCATTTATATTGAATTGAGGAAATATAATTTTGATTCGAAGAAAAGAAGGGAATTTTTAAATTTTATATATGAAGAAGCTAAAGTATTAGGGTTTGATTTAGAATTTAAGTATTTTGAATATATGGCAGAAAAAGGGCGCTTTATTTTTCTTTTGGATGCTTTTGATGAAATATCTTCAAATAATATGGAACAAGCTGCGACAGAGATAGAAGAATTAGCCACTAAATATTCTAATAATCCAATCTTTGTGACTAGCCGAAAATTACCTTTTAATCATATAAATAATGCCTCTTTATTTCATCCCTACGAAACGAATGGCTTAAGTAAAGACGAAGCGATAGCCTTAATAAGGCGTATCAGTAAATTGCCTATAGCAGAGTTAAAAGAAGAGGTGTTTGAACGGTTTATCAAGAGTTTGGAAGAACAGTTATATGATGAATATCTATCATTTGCAGAAAATCCAATATTGCTTTTTTTGATGCTACAAATGTTTGAAAGAAATGCAAGTTTTCCGACTGAAAAAGCTACATTTATCAAAGATTCTTACCGACTGCTCTATAAAGAACATGATCATTCAAAATTAGTTGCTCTAACTAGAGAGTTTAAAACCGACTTACCTGAGTCTACGATGATGCGAGTGATTTCTTATCTCTGTTTTCTCACTTATTTTGAAAATAATGGAGGGAAATCAGAGTTTACAGAAAGTGAGATTCTTTCTTTGCTAAATAGGGTATTAAATAACGAAGGCTTATCTTTGACAAGGGCAGAAGATTTGCTTGCTGATTTGATAACTTGTCTATGTATCATACATAAAGAGGGACAATCTTACTATTTTGTTCATAATATTTTCCAAGAATTTTACGCTGCCAACTATTTATATGATTTGGATAATGAAGTTCAAGAACAATTTTTTAAAGATAATTTTCTTGCTGAAGATATGAATCTTCGTTTGATTGAAACTACTATAGAATATTATGCTGAATTGGATAAAGAATTTAATAAGAAAAAGTTAAACTACAATCTCTTTCTGCCTGTTTTAGAAGAATTAAAATGTAGAAATGAAGGAAGAAACTTTGTTGAATTGGATACGATTTCATACAGAGTGAGACTATCTCCTAAAGGTGAGGGGGACATTATTTTCTATGATCTGAGTTTTTATGTTTTAGATTATTTTATGGATTATACTAAAATAGGTTATTTGTCAGTGCAAGATAAAAATCTGCCTTTGCCTGTGCAATTACCTAAATTTAAAATCAGAGAGCTACCTTTTATATATTCCGAAAATTATAGTAATTTAACGGATGAAGAGTATTTTCAACTGCGTGCTAAAATTGATAATGAACTCCAAAACGTAAAATTAAAAAGTGAAGCAATGGAACTTATGGAAAAGTATAAGCTAGACTTGATTAATTTCTCTATTGACTATAGTACGATTTGTAAAGACGCTGCATGGTATGAAGTCTTCAAAAAAAGTAGTGCTTATGAATGTTTAAATTTCATTGAAGACTGGGTAACAAAGACAAGAACCGAAAAAGAAGCGGACAAAAGAAAAATCCCAATTTTGAATTTTAAAAAATAAATCGGCAATATCTGCTGATTTATTTAGTTTTGAAATCGTTTCCTTGACATTTTCTCTTCTTAGTGTTTTAATATACCCTATAGGGGTATAAAGGAGAAAAAATATGTTTCATTTTTTTACAAAGATAGATAGTATTTCAACGGATGAGTTGGAGAAGCGGTTGAAGTCCAATATCCAACTAATTGACGTACGGACGCCATCCGAATTCCGTAGAGGACATATCAAAGAGGCTCAGAATGTTCCTTTGAGCCAAATTGGTCAATTTGCACCAGCAAAAAAGGAGACGATTTACGTCATCTGCCATTCAGGCATGCGGAGCAAGATGGCAGCGAAAAAGCTGAAGAAAAAGGGCTATGATGTCATCAATGTCCGCGGTGGTATGAGCGCTTGGACAGGTAAAACCATTTAAGTAGAAGGGGTTATTAAATAATGAAAATTATTATCATTGGTGGAGTTGCAGGCGGTATGTCTGCGGCAACACGTTTAAGACGGCTGATGGAAGATGCTGAAATTGTGATTTTTGAAAAAGGTCCTTTTGTATCTTTTGCGAACTGCGGCCTGCCTTATTATATTTCTGGTGAAATTGCTGAGCGAGATGCTCTCTTGGTTCAAACACCTGAAAGTCTCAAGGCACGCTTTAACTTGGATGTGCGACCTTCTCATGAGGTGGTGAAGATTTCACCTGAAGAGCACACGGTGACGGTAGCTCATGACGGTTCAGAGTTCACAGAGCAATATGACAAGTTGATTCTTTCACCGGGAGCGAAGCCTTTTATTCCTGAGATTGAAGGACTTTCAGAAGCAACTAATGTATTCACTTTGCGCAATGTTCCAGACTTGGATCAGATCATGTTAGCCTTGGATGAAGAGCCGCAAGAGGCTGTTGTCATCGGTGCTGGATTTATCGGTCTGGAAACGGCTGAAAATCTACGCAAGCATGGCTTGAATGTAACAATCGTAGAAAAAGCGCCGCATGTTTTGCCACCACTTGATGAGGAAATGGCAGCTTTTGTTCAAGCAGAATTAGTCGATAAGGGAGTGAAGGTCATCACTTCTCAGTCAGCTACTCGCTTCGAAGAAAATGGCAAAGTAATCGTCTTGGAAGATGGTCAAAAATTGGCTTCAGATGTGACCATTCTCTCTGTCGGGGTCCAGCCTGAAAATAGCTTAGCCAAGGCAGCAGGCATTGAGACAGGTCTTCGTGGGGGAATCTTAGTTGATGAACATTATGAGACGAGTCAGAAAGATATCTTTGCAGTCGGCGATGCTATCCTTGTCAAGCAGGAAATCACTGGTGAAGATGCCCTGATTGCCCTAGCTTCGCCTGCTAATCGACAAGGACGTCAGGTGGCAGATGTGCTTGCTGGCTTGGAGCGGAAGAATAAGGGAAGCATTGGCACAGCTATTGTGCGTGTCTTTGACATGACAGCCGCTTCGACAGGCCTGAACGAGCGTTTCCTTCAGCAAAATCACTTGCCTTATCAAGCGATTCATGTCAGTGGTAAGGATCATGCAGGCTACTATCCAGGTGCGACTGACTTGACCTTGAAATTGCTCTTTGAGCCAAAAACTGGAAAAATCTATGGTGCTCAAGGTGTGGGCGAAAAAGGCGTTGATAAGCGGATTGATATTCTGTCGACAGTTATCAAGGGCAATCTCACGATTTTTGATTTGCCAGAGCTGGAGTTCACCTATGCACCACCTTTTGGCTCAGCCAAGGATCCGGTCAATATGCTGGGCTATGCAGCGATGAATCTAGCGGAAGGCTTGAGTGAAAATATCCAATGGCACCAGCTGGAAGACGAGTTAGCAAGCGGAAAAGTCTTTTTAGATGTCCGGACACTTAATGAGTTTCAGCAAGGACGCCTGAAGGCGGACAAGACAGTCCATATTCCTCTGAATGAACTCAGAGAACGCTTGGCTGAGCTGGATAAGGAAGAAGAATATATCGTAAGCTGCCACAGCGGTCTGCGCAGCTATATTGCCGAGCGAATCTTAAAACAAGCAGGATTTGCAGTGAAAAATCTAGACGGAGCTTATGCTTTGTACAAAATGGTAAAACCAGAAGGAGTAGAAAAATGAAAACTATATCAGCAGCTGACTTAGAAAAGCAGTATCAATCTGAAAAATTGGCTATCGTAGATGTGCGCGAAAGGCATGAATTTCAAGCGGGTCATATCCCAAATGCTGGAAATCTTCCGCTCAGTGAGTTGGAAACTGGCTATAAAAAGCTGGATCCTGACTACAAATACTATGTCATTTGCCAAGGAGGAGCGCGTTCGGCGACTGCTTGCCAATTTCTTGCCATGCAGGGCTTTGATGTGACCAACGTATCAGGTGGCATGAACGCTTGGTCTGGAGAGATGGAATAAAAGATAAAAAGAGAGTGGGACAGAAATCGGTAATTCGTTAGAATTCGATTTCGTCGTCCCACCTCCGCACAGTTGAGTAGGGCTGTAAAAGCTGATGAAATCAGCCTAGTAGAGCCCACTCAACCACTGCGTCTTGCTCGACAATCCAAAGACAATTGAGAGGCTAGGACTTTTGTCCCAGCCTCTTTTTTTCTGTTCTTCTTATTTTCGATTTACCAGAAAATGAATAGCTTTCTCTATTCTTTCCCTTTGTTTTTTCGGATCATCAGCTGGATTTTCTAGGCAATCCGTTAAATTCTCAGTGATAACCATCTCAATAACACGGTCAACGCTGGAGCGGACGGCTAATAACTGTGTGAGAATATCTGAACATTCCCTGTCCTCTTCAATCATTTTTTGAATGCCTCTTAACTGGCCTTCAGAGCGTTTGAGGCGGGTAATATAATTAGAATTCACTGTGATTTNCTCGTTTGTTTACATTGAGTTTATTATATGCTTAATCTGTATATTTGTCAATTGGATTGGTTGGAGGTAGTTTTCAGAAATTTTCCATAATCACTCTCTGATTATTCTATTTACTTTTTATCAGAATTCTGGTATAATAGCTTATGTTATAAAATATAACATAGAAATTGAACTAAGAGAATACTAAATAAAATAAGGGCTTATCTTTATTTCCGATCCTCTTATTCTTAGACTTTTCTCTCAATTTTTGGAGGTGTATTTATGAAAGTATCAAAAATGCTTTTAGCTACTGGAGTGGTACTCAGTGCAGGAGTATTCTTGTCAGCATGTGGCAAATCTTCATCCAGCACAACTACATATTCTTATGTTTATGCCAGTGATCCAGATAGCTTGAACTACCTGACCACTAACCGTGCAACTACATCAGACGTTATTACAAACCTTGTGGATGGTCTCTTGGAAAATGATGAATATGGAAATCTAGTTCCTTCTCTTGCAGAATCATGGACAGTTTCTCAAGATGGCCTGACTTACACATATAAGCTTCGTAAGGATGCTAAGTGGTTCAATGTTGATGGCGAAGAAGTCGCAAGTGTGAAAGCTCAAGACTTTGTGACTGGACTTAAATATGTGGCTGACCAGAAGTCTGAAGCCCTTTACCTGATTCAAGACTCGATTAGTGGCTTGGATGCCTATGTCAAAGGCGACGAAAAAGACTTTTCAAAAGTCGGAGTGAAGGCAGTAGATGATTATACTGTTCAATACACGCTGACACGCCCAGAGCCTTATTGGAACTCTAAAACTACGAATAATATCTTGTTCCCTGTCAATGAAGAATTTTTGAAGTCTAAAGGAAAAGATTTTGGTTCTGTTGATCCATCAAGTATTCTTTACAACGGTCCTTTCCTTTTGAAATCTTTGACTTCTAAATCGTCTATGGAATTCGTTAAAAATCCAAATTATTATGATAAAGACAAGGTCAGTCTAGAACATGTTAAATTAACCTACTATGATGGATCGGACCAAGAATCTTTAATTCGCAACTTCAGTGATGGTGCTTATAGTGGTGCTCGTCTCTATCCGAATACTTCAGGA
This sequence comes from Streptococcus cristatus, assembly GCF_003943465.1. Lineage (GTDB taxonomy): Bacteria > Bacillota > Bacilli > Lactobacillales > Streptococcaceae > Streptococcus > Streptococcus cristatus_C. The sequence goes on from NZ_RJPR01000007.1 coordinate 25,629, forward strand.
TACGCAGCAGTTAAAAAGAAATATGCGTATAATATCCTTTATAGCCCACAGGATGCGACCTCATATTACTTTAATTTCAACTTCAACCGTCAATCTTACAATCACACTTCCAAAACAAGTGATGCTCAAAAGAATGCAACAAAAGAAGCAGTTTTAAATAAGGACTTCCGTCAGGCCGTCAATTTTGCCCTTGACCGGACTTCTTATGGTGCGCAAAGTAATGGTAAAGATGGAGCTACCAAGCTGTTGAGAAATACGCTTGTCCCTCCAACATTTGTTCAAATTGGCGATCAAACTTTTGGCCAAGTAGTTGCTTCTAAATTAGTGAATTATGGTACAGAATGGGAAAATATCGATCTGACAGATGCTCAAGATGCTTATTATAATCCAGAAAAAGCTAAGGCAAGATTTGCTAAAGCTAAGGAAGCTTTAGAGTCTAAGGGAGTTCAATTCCCAATCCATTTAGACCTTCCTGTAGACCAGGCTGACAAGGTGGGTATCCAATGGGCAAGTTCAGTAAAACAATCAATTGAATCAACCTTGGGTGCAGAAAATGTAGTGATTGACCTGCAGAAGATTAGTGTGGATGATTTGAACAACATCACCTATTTTGCAAATACTGCAGCTCAAAAGGACTATGACTTCTATACAGGGGGCTGGTCAGCTGACTATCAAGACCCATCTACCTACTTAGATACTCTAAATGTAAATAATGGCGCTAGCTTGCAAAACTTTGGTTTTGAGCCAGGTCAAGATATGGACAAGATGAAAGAGTTGGGCTTGGACACTTATACTAAGATGTTGGAAGAAGCAAATGCTGAAACAACAGATGTGAAAGTTCGCTATGAAAAATATGCGGATGCACAAGCTTGGTTGCTTGATAGTGGGATTATCATGCCGACCATTTCAGGAGGCGGTAGTCCTTCTGTAAGTAAGTCCAAACCTTTCAGTCGTGCCTATTCACTCGTTGGAATCAAGGGATCTCCCTTCAACTTTAAATATACGAAGCTCAGAAGTGAGATTGTAACGACCAAAGAATATGAAGAAGCTAAGAAGAAATGGCAAGAAAAAACGTTGGAATCTAACAAAAAAGCCCAAGAAGAGCTAGCAGATCATATTGAAAAGAAATAAGAGATTAAAAGATTAACTTTCAAAGAAAGTTAATCTTTTTGATTTGATCTAGATTAGAAATTTCGTAAAAGGAGCCATTTAGACTTGTTTTTTTGTGAAAAATTGGTTATAATGAATGAGTTGCCACCCTTAGTGTAATGGATATCACGTAAGATTCCGGTTCTTGAGATGGGAGTTCGATTCTCTCAGGGTGGATGACTGAAGCTCGGACTCGTGAGAGTCCTTTTTTGTTTTCTAAGAGAGGAGACAGCTATAGTGGTGAAGTTAATCGCTCATACCTTGATTGAGAAAGACGGAAAGTATCTGCTGATCAAACGCTCTAAAATAAAGCGCGGCCTTCCTAATGTTTATCCATGCCATTGGGTATTCCTGGCGGAAGCGTAGAAGAGAACGAACTACCCAGAGAAGCAGCTCTACGTGAGGCTATGGAAGAGGTTAATCAAAAGATTCGGATTGATAAGATCATTCATGAAGATAGTCAGTTTGACTCAAGAAAAAATGCTGTTTTTACACGCTTGGTTTATGAGGCTAAGATTATGGAGCAGCGCGATATCCTATTGGATCCAGAAGAGCATACAGACTTTATTTGGCTTTCTTCTTTGGAGGACTTAGAGGGAGAGCTGATTGTTCCTTATTTAATTGATATTTTTGCCGATAGATCCACATAAAACAACAAAAAAACATCCCCTTTTTTATCAGGAGATGTTTTTTCTGATTAGTTTTTAGATGCTTCTTGGAATTCTGGATTTTTCCAAGCTTCGTCAATAATTGCTTGCAATTCTTTAGCAGATGCTTGCATTTTTTGAGTTTCTGCATCGTTCAATGGGATATTTACTGGACGAACGATACCGTGTGCACCAACAACTGCTGGTTGACCGATGAAGACATCTTTCACACCGTATTGGCCTTCTTGGAAGACTGAAAGTGGAAGTACAGCATTTTCATCGTCAAGGATAGCTTTTGTGATACGAGCAAGGGCTACAGCGATACCGTAGTATGTAGCACCTTTCTTGTTAATGATTGTGTAAGCAGCATCACGAACACCTTCGAACAATTCGATCAATTCAGACTCTTGAACATTTTGAGTATCTTTAAGGAATTCTTCAAGGTTTACACCTGCGATGTTTGCATGTGACCAAACAGCAAATTCTGAATCGCCGTGCTCACCCATGATGTAGGCGTGAACTGAACGAGCGTCAACATCCAATTTTTCAGCAAGTGCTTGACGGAAACGGGCTGAGTCAAGTGAAGTACCTGAACCGATAACGCGTTCTTTAGGGAAGCCTGAGAATTTCCAAGTTGAATAAGTCAAAACGTCAACTGGGTTAGCAGCAACAAGGAAGATACCATCGAAACCTGATTCAACAACTTGTGTTACGATTGATTTGTTGATGGCAAGGTTTTTACCAACGAGGTCAAGACGAGTTTCACCTGGTTTTTGAGGCGCACCCGCAGTGATAACAACAAGGTCAGCGTCTGCACAGTCAGAGTATTGAGCTGCGTAGATCTTTTTAGGTGAAGTGAAGGCAAGGGCGTGGCTAAGGTCAAGCGCATCACCTACAGCTTTTTCGTGTAATTGTGGAATTTCGATAATTCCAAGCTCTTGTGCAATTCCTTGGTTAACAAGCGCGAAAGCGTAAGATGAACCTACGGCACCGTCACCAACAAGGATGACTTTTTTATGTTGTTTAGTAGCAGTCATTTCTAAACATCTCCTTATTATTTTTGGGGTTTTCCCCATACAATTACATTCTACCACTTTTGATACAGTTTGTCACGGCTCACCGTGGGATTTTGACCCCTAAATGGCTATGTAAACGTTTTTATATTCGGTTTTAAATACTGAATATATAGCAAAAATGTGGTATAATGAGATAGTGATTTAATATTGAAATGAGGCATTTTTTAATGCAAGATAGAAACTTAGTAGATGTCAATTTGACCAGCGAAATGAAGACCAGTTTCATCGATTATGCAATGAGTGTTATCGTGGCTAGGGCTCTTCCAGATGTTCGCGATGGTCTTAAGCCGGTTCATCGCCGGATTCTTTATGGCATGAATGAGCTAGGCGTTACGCCTGATAAGCCTCACAAGAAATCAGCTCGTATCACAGGGGATGTCATGGGTAAATATCACCCGCATGGTGACTCCTCTATTTATGAAGCAATGGTGCGGATGGCACAATGGTGGAGCTATCGTTACATGCTGGTAGACGGCCATGGAAACTTCGGTTCGATGGACGGAGACGGGGCCGCTGCCCAGCGTTATACAGAAGCACGTATGAGCAAGATTGCTCTGGAGATGCTTCGTGATATTAATAAAAACACTGTTGACTATATTGACAACTATGATGCCAGCGAGAGAGAACCGGTAGTTCTTCCTGCTCGCTTCCCTAACTTACTCGTAAATGGAGCGACAGGGATTGCTGTTGGGATGGCGACTAATATTCCGCCACATAATCTTGGTGAGTCTATTGATGCGGTTAAGCTGGTCATGGACAATCCGGAAGCAACGACTCGGGATATTATGGAAGTCCTGCCTGGTCCAGATTTTCCTACAGGTGCACTGGTTATGGGTAAGTCTGGTATTCACCGGGCTTATGAAACGGGGAAGGGTTCGATTGTTCTTCGTTCTCGCACTGAAATCGAAGAGATGAAAAATGGCCGTGAGCGAATTGTCGTAACCGAGTTTCCTTATATGGTGAATAAGACTAAGGTCCATGAGCATATTGTTCGTTTGGTGCAGGAAAAACGCATTGACGGTATCACAGCTGTTCGTGATGAGTCCAACCGTGAAGGGGTCCGTTTTGTCATTGAGGTTCGTCGTGATGCTTCTGCTCATGTCATTCTAAATAACCTTTTCAAGTTGACTCAGATGCAGACCAATTTCAGCTTCAATATGCTGGCCATTCAAAATGGTGTGCCGAAGATTCTGTCTCTGCGTGAGATTTTGTTGGCCTACATTGAACACCAAAAAGAAGTGGTGACTCGACGGACGGCTTTTGATAAAGAAAAGGCGGAAGCGCGAGCTCACATCTTGGCTGGTTTGCTGATTGCGCTGGATCACATTGATGAAGTGATTCGCATTATCCGTAATAGCGAAACGGACGCAGAAGCCCAGGCTGAATTGATGGCTAAGTTTGAACTTTCTGAGCGCCAGAGTCAGGCTATCCTTGACATGCGTCTGCGTCGTCTGACTGGTTTGGAACGTGATAAGATTCAGTCAGAATACGACGAACTGATTGATTTGATTGCGGACTTGGCTGATATCTTAGCCAAGCCAGAGCGAGTTGTCGCTATTATCAAGGAAGAGTTAGACGAGGTCAAACGTAAATTTGCTGATGTCCGCAGAACTGAGCTGATGGTGGGAGAAGTTCTTTCTCTTGAAGATGAAGATTTGATTGAGGAAGCGGATGTTTTAATTACCCTATCTAATAAGGGCTATATCAAACGTCTGAATCAGGCAGAATTCACTGCTCAGAAACGTGGTGGCCGCGGTGTTCAAGGAACGGGTGTTAAAGATGATGACTTCGTCAAAGAGCTGGTTTCAACGAGTACCCACGATAGATTGCTCTTCTTTACCAATAAAGGCCGAGTTTATCGGCTCAAAGGATATGAAATCCCTGAGTACGGCCGTACAGCTAAGGGCTTGCCAGTGGTCAATCTCTTGAAACTGGATGAAGGAGAGACTATTCAGACCATTATTAATGTCCAGCAAGACAGTAGCGATCATTCCTACCTCTTCTTTACGACCCGTCTAGGTGTGGTTAAACGAACCAGCGTAACAGAGTTTGCTAATATCCGTCAGAACGGTCTTAAGGCTTTGAATTTGAAGGATGAAGACGAGTTAATCAATGTTTTTCTGACGGACGGTGCTGCAGACGTTATCATTGGTACTAAGTTTGGTTATTCTGTCCGCTTCAATGAGACAGCTGTTCGGAGCATGAGCCGTAGTGCGACTGGTGTTCGTGGGGTCAATCTGCGGGACGGCGACCAGGTCGTTGGAGCAGGTGTGATTACTGAGGGCGATGAAGTGCTTGTTATCACTGAAAAAGGCTATGGTAAGCGAACTCTTGCCAGTGAATATCCAACCAAGGGACGTGGTGGTAAAGGGATTAAAACAGCCAATATCACTGATAAGAACGGCCCTCTCGCTGGTCTGATGACCGTCACTGGCGAAGAAGATTTGATGATTATCACCAATACAGGTGTCATTATCCGAACAAGCGTGGCCAATATTTCTCAGACAGGTCGTTCAACTATGGGAGTGAAGGTTATGCGTCTGGATCAAAATGCACAGATTGTTACCTTTACAACGGTTGCGCCTGACGCAAAAGACGATGAGGAAGAAGTAGAATAAGAGGAGAATGAATATGAAAAAATCTAAGAAGAAATTCAAGCTCAGAAATTTCATCATTAACTGTGCGGTTTTCCTTTTATTTCTGGTTGCCTTAGCGCTGATTTTCAATTCTTCTATCCGAAATATGATCATGGTTTGGCACACAAATCAATACCAGGTTAGCAAGGTTTCCAAGGAAGAAATCAAGCAAAATAAGGCAGTCGAGTCGAGTTTTGAGTTTAGCGAAGTTCAATCTCTTTCGACAGAAGCGGTGATCAATGCTCAGTGGCAGGCTCAAAAACTACCAGTTATCGGTGGCATTTCGATTCCTGAAGTGTCGATGAATCTGCCAATTTTCAAAGGTTTGGATAACGTTGGACTATACTATGGCGCTGGCACTATGAAAGAAAATCAACAAATGGGACAAGGAAATTATGCCTTGGCCAGCCACCATGTCTTTGGAATTACTGGAGCTAGTGATATGCTCTTTTCGCCTCTAGATCGTGCCAAAATAGGGATGAAAATCTATATCACGGATAAGGATAAGATCTATACCTATACGATTTCTAGTATAGAAAGTGTTGCACCAGAGCGCGTGGATGTCATCAATGACACAGATGGAGTTGCTGAAATCACTTTAGTCACATGTGAGGATGCAGCAGCAACCAGTCGAACCATTGTTAAAGGAACGCTTGAAAGTACGATTGATTATGACAAAGCACCAAAAGATATTTTAGATGCTTTTAGTCGATCTTATAATCAAATGCAGCTATAATAAGAAATATTGTAAAACGAAGTAACTTTTGTTACTTCGTTTTTTGATTGATGAAACTAAAATGATATACGAACAGATACTAGAACGCTTTCAAAGAATATGCCTTCTTTATTAGATTGTGCTATACTTATGTTAGTATGGTACTCTTTTAGTCAAGAAAGGAAATTATCATGAAAATATATAAATCATTTTTAATATTTTTTATAGCATTTATATGTTTAGGAAGTATCACTGCCTGTAGCCAGTCCAAAACAGCAGAAAAGAAGTTTGATTTCATAATGACAGCAGAAGATAAAAAGAGACTTCATAAAGAAGAAGAGCAAATTGCTTTGTATTTGGTGAATCATTATGAAGATGTGAAAAAAATAGAATTTGTAAATTTTTATAAAGGTGGTTTTGGGACGGGGGATTCTATATCTGTTAAGATAAATTCAAATAATTATATAAAACCAATTACTTTAGGAGATCCAAGTGGCGAGTATATTATTAGCTATAATCCTGAGAACTTTCATCTGANTGAAAAGAATCCGCCAACTCAATTAGATAATCTAAAAAATATTGAGATTAAATATTATGAGGAGATAGAAAGGTGATCTCCATTTCAGATAAAAATCATAATAAATTAGCAAAAGAGGCTTACAACTTGAACCAAAGAACGAACAAATTTGCTTGATATATGATTGTTTTTATTAAAATATGCTATAGGTAGCATAGTTGAAGATTTTGAGATTTATAAAGAAAAGGAGTATTTATGAAAATATCTAAGTTACTTTTGATAGTATTTATTGGGTTTCTAGGGATAGGAACACTCAGTGCCTGTAGTCAGCAGAAAAAAACAGGACGGAAAGAGAAAGTTACTATGACAAAAGAAGAAAAAAAGGAACTTCGTAAAGAGGAAGAGAAAATAGCTTTCTATTTGGTGAATCATTACGAGGATGTGAAAAAGATTAAGTTTGATAAATTTCACAGGGGAGGATTTGGGATAGCAGATTCAATAAGTGTTATTGTCAATGATGATAGTTATATAAAACCAATTATATTTAACGATGATAGTGAAAGATATTCTGTTGATTATGATCCGAGTGATTTTCATTTAATAAAAAAGAAAAATTCTACGGAATTAACCAGTCTTGATGGGATTGAAGTGATATATTATGAGGAAAAGTAAATTGATTATAGAAAGATAATATAATTGAGTTATGAAATCGTCAATTTCAAGTTATTGATGACGCTGCATAAAGGAAGGAGTATTTATGAAAATATCTAAGTTACTTTTGATAGTATTTATTGGGTTTCTAGGGATAGGAACACTCAGTGCCTGTAGTCAGCAGAAAAAAACAGGACAGAAAGAGAAAGTTACATTGACAGAAGAAGAGAAAAAAGAAGTTCAAAAACAAGAAAAAAATCTAGCTTTGTTTTTAGTGAATAACTATGAAGGGATTAATAAAATTGAGTTCACAGATGTCTCTAGAAAAGAATTTGCCCAGTCTAGAAGTGTTTTTCTAAAAGTGAATGATAATATTAGTATTAGTTCGTTTTTAGATGACAATTATGATAATGGTTATAGTTTAGTCTATAAAAAAGGTGAGAAGACTTTAATGAAAAAGGAAAAACCGACTGATTTTGAGACACTTGAAGGAATTGAAGTAATATATAATTTAGGTACATAATATGTCGAAAATTACTGAAAAAGATTATAAAGAATTAGCACGTAATGTGTATAAATTTTATCTAGAAGAATATAAAAGTGAACAGTAGATACAAATTGGAGATCCAACTGATATAAACGATCGAAATCCCAAGTTATTCTATGATAGTATGTAAGATTTGGTTCGATCTATCTTGAAAAGTTTTGCATATTATATAAATGCTCGCTTTATTTATGATTTTTTGGCTACATTATAGCCAGATTAGTATGGTTAAGAATTTTGAACTCTATAAAGGAAAGGAATATTTATGAAAATATCTAAGTTACTTTTGATAGTATTTATTGGATTTCTAGGGTTGGGAATACTCAGTGCCTGTAGTCAACATAAAAACGGTCAGAAGGAGGAAGTAACATTGACAGCAGAAGAGAAAAAAATAATCAGAAAACAAGAAGAGGCTCTTGCTTTATTTTTGGTCAATAATTTTGAGGATATTAAAAAAATAGAATTTATAAGTATAGTAAAGGGTGGTTTTGGAACTTCTGATGTGGCATATATGAAAATTAACGATAAACTTCTTGTGGATTCTAGTCTGCAGGACACATATGATATTCATCATTATTCTTTAGGTTATCATCAAAGTTCAAAATTTTTAGTAAGAAAAGAAGTTCCTTCTTCATTTTCGAATATAGATGAGCTGAAAGAGAGAGTGATTTATTATGAGGGAAGAAAATGAATAGTGTAACTGATGAAGTTTACAAATAAATAGCAAAAAAGTTTTACAAATTAGCTCCTAAAAACAATGAAGATTCGCAAAGAAATTAGGTCAAATTTTTTATGTCAACAGTTGAATACCGAGTCATTAATGCTTCTGTAGATGTAAACGCCTGCTTGTTCTATAATCATTTTGCTATAATATACCTATGTTAGTATAGTTGAAGATTGTATGTTCTATAAAATAAGGAAATATTATATGAAAATACTTAAGTTACTTTTGATAGTATTTATTGGATTTTTGGGGTTGGGAACTCTCAGTGCCTGTAGTCAACAGAAAAAAAACGGACAGAAGGAGATGGTTACATTGACGACAGAGGAAAAAAAGAAACTTCGTAAAGAAGAAGAGAAAATCGCTTTGTACCTGGTAAATCATTATCAAGATGTGAAAAAAATAGAATTTGTAAATTTTCATAAAGGTGGTTTTGGGACGGGTGATACAATCACTATAAAGGTCAATGATAGTAGTTATATTTTACCAACAGAGTTAGAAAGTAAAGATGGATATTATTCAATAGGATATGATCCAAAAGACTTTCATTTGATAGAGAAGAAACCTCCAACACAGTTAACTAGTTTAGACGGAGTAGATGTTAGTTATTACGAAGATTATTAAATTGCGCGTTGACTGATAAAGATTACAACATAATATCTAAAAAAGTCTATAATTTGGATCCGAAAGAATATAAAGCAGAAGAACAATTTAGTGTGGGAAAGGAATCTGACGTTAACGGTCGAAATTCCGAGTCATTGATGCTATTGGTTACTCTATTGAGTTAAACTATAATAGTATGTAAAATTTAGTNTCATCCATAATAAAAGTGATAAAAAATGTAAACGCTTGCTTGGTTTATATTCTTTTTGATATAATATATTATAATCGTGTTAGGATAGTTGATGATCTTGTGTTTTATAAAGGAAAGGAGTATTTATGAAAATATCTAAGTTGCTTTTGATAGTATTTATTGGATTTCTAGGTTTGGGAACACTCGGTGCCTGTAGCCAGCAGAAAAAAACAGAACAGAAGGAGGAAGTAACATTGACAGCAGAAGAGAAAAAGATAATTAGAAAACAAGAAGAGGCTCTTGCTTTATTTTTGGTCAATAATTTTGAAGATGTTTATAAAATAGAGTTTGAAAGTATTTCAAAAGGCGGATTTGGTAGACCTAGATTCATTTATTTCTCGGTAAACGATAAAATAGAAGTTTCAACAGACTTAAAAGATAGTTACGATATACAGAATTATGGCTTGATCTATCATAATAGCTCAGAGGAACTGAAACGTAAGGAAGTTCCAACTAGTTATACAAAATTATCGGAAACCCAAATAAATGTTATACATTATGGAGAGAAGAAATGAACATAACGGATGCGGATTATAATAAAATTGCAACATATGTTTACGATATTGACCCAGTAGATAATCCGGATAAGCAATTATCAGTTGGAGAAACGATTAACGTTAATGGTCGAAAATTCCGAGTCATTGATGCTATTGGGAACTCTGCTGAACCAACGGATAATAGTATGCAAGCTATGGCTGTTGCTCCTGTTGATGATCAAGGGAACGTAGACTACAGTCAGGTAGTGGTTTCTTATGTTGGCACCAATTTTGGAGACAAAAAAGATGTTCTCAATGACCTTGAAAATCTAGGTATGGGTTTTACGGATAAAATGATAACAGGTCTCCCCTCGATTTCAGGGATGGGCAAAGGCATTCTAGAAGGACATTTTAACGATAGTGTTAAAAAGGAAGTTGTCGAAAACATTGTAGATGTTCAGTCAAAAACAGCATTAGAGTTTGCCCAGCGAGTAGAGAAAAAGGTTCGTAAAGAAAATCCCAATGCCATTATAACAACGAATGGTCATTCTTTGGGAGAGTCTATGGCACTTTATACTGCCTTAAAAATGGGATGGAATAATGTTGGCTTTAATGGTCCAGATATTCATAATATTGTTTCGGAAGAAGAAATAGCCTATATGCAGGCGCATCCAGAGCAATTTCGTAATTTTAGAAATCCAAATGATATGTTTTTGGGGAACATTTTGGGGAATAAAACAGGCGTTGCCATTTATGTCAATATGACAGATGCTAGTTTTGTTGATGAATCTTTACGAATTTTACAAGATGATAAACTTTCTTGGAAAGAAAAGGCAGATAAGATCTATAGTCTAGGGGATAAATATCATAGTTATAATACTTGGAGATTTAATAATAAAGGTCAACTCATTGATGAAAATGGCAATGTTGTGACCAATACTGCAAAAGGAAATGCGAATGCCCTCATCCTAGAAACAAAAACGAGAATGTTGCGGTATTATGGCATGAAAAGCTTACTTACAGAAAGCGGAGGTGGCTTAAGTAGCAACGAACGAATTTTTCTAGACAGTGAGCAGGCTACCATTGGTGCAAATGCTCTTGTTAATGCTGCTCAGCAAGTTTTGGATCAGATTAAGATTGAGAAACAAAGAGGAGTAGAAGAAGTTGAGTCTTTATTTGAAACGACCAAGTCTCCGTTTATGGTCAGTAGTCTCAGTCCTGATGAGATTAGATCGGCTTTTGCAGCTGGTGGTGTCACACATGTAGTGTGGTCGGAAATGTAGAAATCTCTCTACAAAATAAGCTCAACAAAGCGAGTCAAATATTAGATGAAATGACTAAATTGAAAGATAAAATTGCAGCTGGTATAAACAAAAAACTCGAAGAAGACATAGCTTTAGCAGGGGAATTCAATCAATGGAGAAATTTGAAGTAGCACAACGTGAAGTCGAAAAGAAAACTAAAGAATTAGAAGAATTGGAAGAGCGGCATCGAGAAAAGTTGCAAGAATTTGAGGAAAGAAATGATTATTTTCAAACTGCGCGTCGTGCCATACAAAATATTCTTGATGAAAAGTACGAAGAAACGTTACATTATTTGAAATCTACTGATGCGGATCAGGATTTTTATAGGATTCTTAATAGAGAGATGGAATCTTACCAAATGTTATCGGAAGATGCCTTGACGGAGGCGCAAAAAATATTGGAATTAGAATCTTTAAAAGAGAGTGATAATTTCCGACGAGAAAGACGATATCTAGATGATAAGTTAGAGGAGGCTTATCTGCGTAGGAGAATAGCCGCAGATGACAATAATAAAACTAGAGAGTAAAAGGAAGTGATGCTAAAATGGCAACAACATTGACTGAGGATATTACAGGTGTATTTACTGTAGGAAATTTCGATGATTTAGGAACTCGTCTGCTTGCTATTCAAAAACAGATTGAAAAATCTTTGATAACAAATGTTTATGCTCCACATATTCTTAGTAAAAGTGATGGTATTAAGACCAAATCTAAGGAAGCGATTAGTAAAGTTGCAAAGGAAGGAAAGTTGGCTATCAAGGGGATTAATGATACTTTAGATAGTGCCATCAAGGGACAATGGTCTACATCCGTTAGAGAGGCTGTTACAACAGCAAGCAACAAATATGATAAGATTTAGCAATTAATAATAAATAGCCTAAATAAATGAACTCGCCTAATCGATAGATTTTGTGTCTAACCTTTTGGTATGTAGTTCATTTATTTAGGTTCTTTTTTTTACTTAATAGCGAATTAATAAGTAAGGAGGTTGATATGTATCGTATTTCATTGCAGGATGACATAAGTATGATGCCGCGTGAACGGCTGATAAGAGAAGGAGCGGATAAACTTAGTAATCAGGAATTGTTATCTATATTTTTGCGAACAGGCAGCAAAAAAGAAACTGTCTTTCAAGTTTCTCAAAGGATTTTATCATCGATTTCTAGTTTGAATGATTTGAAATATCTGACTTTGCAAGAATTGCAGACAATTTCAGGAATTGGCCCTGTGAAGGCTGTTGAGTTGCAAGCCATTATTGAGCTTGGCTGCCGTATCAATAAGGCTGAAGTTCTGGAGAGGGAGCAAATCCTTGGAAGTCAAAAACTGGCTCGTAAAATGCAGGTAGAATTGGGAGATAAAAAGCAGGAATGTTTAGTCGCTATTTATCTAAATAGTCAAAATCAGATCATCCATCAGCAGACAATCTTTGTAGGAACGGTAACTAGAAGTATTGCTGAGCCGCGCGAGATTTTGCATTATGCGCTCAAACACTTGGCGACATCTATTATACTTGTGCACAATCATCCTTCTGGAGTGACTTTACCAAGTAAGAATGACGACGAAGTTACCAAACACATGAAAGAAGCTTGTGAGCTAATGGGGTTGGTTCTTTTAGATCATTTAATTGTTTCAAAAAATGATTATTATAGTTATCGTGAAAAAACGGATTTGATCTAAAGTTTGTGAACCACATAATCAAACAAGGCTAAATCCCCCGTTCTTGTGGGAAATAGAAATTCTGGATGCCACTGTACACCAAGAAATGGACTTCCATCAGTTGAGGTAACAGCCTCAATGACCTTATCCCGAGGATCGTAGGCTATGACTTCTAGATTTTTCGCTAGATCCTTGATACTTTGATGATGGAATGAGTTGATTTGACAAGTAGGTCCGTATAATTCATGGAGGATGGAGCCATTTTTAGTGACCATAGTCTGTGTGGTGTATTGAGCAGTGCTATCTTGCCAGTGATTCTCGATGTCTTGGTGAAGTGTGCCACCCATAGCAACATTGTAAAGCTGAGTACCACGACAGACGCCAAAAATAGGCTTGTTTTGCTTCCGTGCTTCTCGGATGAGAGCTAGTTCAAATAGATCCCTTTGAAGCAGATAATCATCACTTTCGATAGTCTGTTCTTCTCCGTAGAAATGAGGCTTGACATTTTGTCCACCGGTAAGGATCAGTTTATCGATCATAGTGATATAGGTGTGAGCTAAGGCTTCATCACCAATTGGCAAGATAATTGGGATTCCTCCAACTTTATTGACTCCCTCGATAAAGCCAGTTGAAGTATAACTAATATGAATAAATTGATCGTTAGGAATATCCCTTTGGTTTCCTGTTATACCGATAATCGGTTTTTTCATAAAGTGTCTGTTTCCTTTCTTACCTTACTCATCATCTTTTCTCATGAAGTAGAGTAAGGTTTGGAGTTCGCTGGTTAGGTCCACATATTGTACAACCACATCTTTGGGGACAGATAGGTGCACTGGGGAGAAGCAAAGAATTCCCTTGATACCAGCATCAACCAAGACGGATGCGACTTCTTGTGCCTTAACGCTCGGAACTGTCAGAATGGCAGTCTTTACGTTTCCTTCTTGGACCTTTTCTTTTATTTGAGAAATTCCATAAATAGGAATTCCATCATTTGTGGTGGTCCCGACGTCAGAATAATCATCTGTATCAAAGGCCATTACAATCTTCATTTTATTCCGTTCATGAAAGCGGTAGTGTAAAAGAGCACGGCCCATATTTCCGACACCAACAATCATGACATTTGTAATCGAGTTGTCGTTGAGAAGATTGGCAAAGAAATTCATTAGTTTCTTGACATCGTAGCCAAAACCTCTACGACCTAACTCACCGAAGTAAGAAAAGTCACGCCGAACAGTCGCAGAGTCGATTCCAATCGCCTCTGCGATTTGTTTTGAATTGGCCTTTTCAATATTTTCTGCATTAAATCGTTTGAAAATCCGGTAGTAGAGGGAGAGCCGTTTAGCAGTAGCACGTGGAATAGAATTGCTTTTTTCAGTTTTCACAAAATCACGACCTTTCTATCTTCTATTCTATAGAAAGCTTGTGAAAAAATCAACTAATTTGATGAACAAAATATTATTATACTAATAAAGATAGATAAAATAATAGAAATAAGCAAAATTCTTAGAATTTCGCTTATTGGGGTGTTTTTTCAAAAATATCTCTTTCAACTAAACTATCCATCAAGAAATAGAATTTTTGCTGAATAATATGGTGTTTTTCTGATTTGAAGATATTAACTAATCTTAGACCAGACTTGTCCGTAATATTGATTTTAACTCCGCTTAGATCTTTATTGATGATAATCTTAAGCAAGAATCCATCGCCACTATTGGGAACCGCTTCAAGTAAACGAGAAAGCTCGTAATTACCAACTTTTGTTTCAGCAAATGTATTGTCCCGTAAGGTAAATTTCTTAACATTTGGATGGAGTGAGTAGGTGAAGTCGCAGTTTGCTAAGCTAACAGATGTTTGAAAAGCCATCTTATCCTCCTAGTATTTCTTTTAGTTTTTGACTGAATAGTTTGATTTCTTGGATGCTAGTTTGATCTGATACACTGATGCGAATGGATTCTTTTAGGCGCTCAGAGTTAGAGCCATATAAGGCTTGAAGGACATGGCTGGGCTGAACAGCACCAGCTGTACAAGCAGAGCCAGTCGAGATTGAAAAGCCATTAAGGTCCATTTGAAGCAAGATAAGATCATTCTTTCGGTTTGGAAATCCGATATTGATAACATAAGGCAGGCTAGGCTGACTTTCGTTTAGGTAGTAGTCTATATCCGCTATGTTGTTCAGTAAAGTATCTTTTAACTGCTGGGCATGCTCAAGATTTTCCTCTAAGTGGGCAACATTTTCAGAAAGGGCAGTTGCCATCCCGACAATAGAAACGAGGTTTTCTGTACCCGCTCGATGCTTGTTTTCTTGATCACCGCCATGCATGAAATTATCAAAATCCATCTGGTCAGCATAGAGAAATCCCACCCCTTTTGGACCATGGAATTTATGAGCTGAGGCACTCAGGAAATTGATTCCCCATTCTTCAGGATAGATGGGGAGCTTGCCGACGGCTTGGACTGCATCAACGTGAAAGGCAGCAGGATGCTCCTTTAGTAATTCCCCAATTTCTTGAATCGGCAAAATATAGCCTGTTTCATTGTTGACAGCCATTACTGAGACAAGGATAGTATCTGGTCTGAGGGCATTCTTGATATCTTCAGTTCGGATTTGCCCATCTACTGGCTGAATAATAGTGACTTCAAAACCAAAGTGCTCCACCAAGTATTCAACGGGCTCTAAAACAGCATGGTGTTCAATGGCCGTAGTGATAATATGCTTGCCTTGATTCTGATGACGCAGGGCATAGCCCTTAATAGCAGTGTTATTGCTTTCAGTACCACCTGAGGTGAAGAGGATATTTTTGCTTTGTGTGTGTAGAACCTTGGCAATATCTTCGCGAGCCTGTCTGAGCAGCTTATTGGCTTCTCGACCGTGGCTGTGGGTACTGGATGGATTGCCGAAGATTGTCATTGCCTGAGTCATAGTCTCAATTGCAGCAGGTGACAAGGCAGTCGTAGCAGCATTATCTAAATAAATCACAAATTTATCCCTTATTTCTTTTGAAAAGCAAAAAGTGGGCTGACTGGTTTTCTCTCTTGAATACGCACGATAGCATCGCCAATCAACTCGCTAGCTGTAATATAGTGAACATTCTTCGGAGTCTTTTCTTTCGTATCAACAGAGTCAGTCACCAAGATTTCTCGGATAGGAACACTGTCTAGTAAGTCTGCAGCTTCATCTGCAAATAAACCATGACTTGAGACAGCATAGATTTCGACAGCACCTTCACGTTCAACGATTTTAGCAGCTTCTGAGAAGGTACGACCGGTATTCAAGATATCGTCAATCAAAATAGCTTTTTTACCTTCAACTTCACCGATGATATAGCCTTCAGAGCGTCCTGCTTCATCTTCACCATAGTCGATGATGGCGATTGGAGCGTCAAGATATTCTGCCAAGCTACGAGCGCGTTTCACGCCAGAATTTTTCGGGCTAACGACGACAACATCCTCGCCAGTTAATCCCATATTGCAATAATGTTCGGCAAACAATGGAATGGTGAAGAGATTGTCAACAGGAATATCAAAGAAGCCTTGTACTTGGACAGCGTGAAGGTCAAGTGAGATGACTCTATCTACGCCAGCTCCAACGAGCATGTTGGCCACGAGTTTTGCAGTGATTGGCTCGCGAGGAGCGGCCGTCCGATCTTGGCGGGCATAACCAAAATAGGGCATAACCACAGTTACGGTATTGGCACTTGCTCGTTTACAAGCATCAACCATAATCAATAACTCCATCAAGTGATTATTGACTGGGAAGCTGGTAGACTGGATGATATAGATATCATAGCCACGAACACTCTCCTCAATGTTAATCTGAATCTCGCCATCAGAGAATTGGCGGGAAGAAAGCTTGCCTAAAGGTACTCCGGCAGCTTCAGCAATCTTCTCAGCAATTGAGTGATTGGAATTGAGGGAGAAAAGCTTCATATTTTTTTTGTCTGACATTAGAATGACCATCCTCTTTTTGTCTCTTTAGATTTATAAATATTATTTTACCAAAAAAATGAGATTATTTCAGCATTTTTAAAAGTTTTCGGCAAATCTGGCAATCTTACTTTTACCAGGCTTGTATTGGATTTGATTTTCTTTTAAAAAGTCTTTGAACTTTTGTTCTCCCTCTTCAATATCGTTGATCTCTAATTCTAACTCGAAATCTTTTTTACCAAAGTAACGACTTTCGTCCAAGGCAAAAAGGCCGATTGCATCTTGTTTTTCATATCGAATATTTTCAAGTGTTCCGAGTATTGTTAGTTTGTCAACTGGGATTCCCTTTTCTTGCAGTTTGTCTAGGATTTCTCCCTGAGGAAATTGCAAATTTTCTGTAATTTCCTTAAATTCATCTTCGGACAAGGCTTGGTTGTATTCGAAATTTCCAAGTTCTTGAGGAATTTTCAGAGTAAACTCAGCAGCGTCAGGAGTGGTTCGGACTCGCAGGGCCATACGAGCTTCACGAAGAGCAAAGTCAGCCAAATCAATATAATAGTTGATTTGGAAAATTGGCTGGACATGATCAAAGAAGGTCAGAAGTCGTTTATGTTCGTCTTCTGTTAGCATTGTTTTGTATTCAATTTCTAAATGGTTCATTTTTTAATCCTTTTCTTTATCTGAAAGCGATTTTATGTTATAATAACAACTGTGTTTATTTTATACAAAAAACGAATAGATGACAAGGTATGTATATGACAATAGATTGGGAAGATTTTCTGGATCCATATATTCAGGCGGTTGGTGAGTTGAAAATAAAGCTTCGTGGCATTCGCAAACAGTATCGCAAACAGCAACGACATTCACCGATCGAGTTTGTAACTGGTCGCGTAAAACATATTGAAAGCATCAAGGAAAAAATGGAACTTCGAGGGATAACTGAGGAAAACTTAGCCCAAGAGATGCAGGATATTGCTGGTTTGCGTGTCATGGTTCAATTTGTAGATGATGTGGATGAAGTTTTAGAAGTTTTGCGAAATCGGACAGATATGCGTATCGTTCAGGAGCGTGATTACATCAAAAACAAAAAAGATAGTGGTTACCGTAGCTACCATGCCATTGTTGAATATCCAGTAGATACGATTAATGGAAATAAAGTTATCTTGGCAGAAATTCAGATTCGTACCTTGTCCATGAACTTTTGGGCAACGATTGAGCACTCTTTAAACTATAAGTATAAAGGAGAATTCCCAGAGGAAATCAAACGGCGCTTGGAGATAACGGCCAATCTGGCCTACCAGCTAGATGAAGAGATGGGAGCCATTCGCGATGCCATCCAAGAAGCACAAGCACTCTTTGATCCTCTGCACCGCAAGCTAAATGACGGTGTTGGAAATAGTGACGATACAGATGAAGAATACAGGTAAAAAAATAGCGATAATCCGCAATCGCAAAAGGCAGAGTGAGGAAGTTTTTCAAACTCTGATGCAAAAATTGCGGAAAGCAGGCTTTATCCTGACACCCAAAAATCCAGATATCGTGATTTCTGTCGGTGGTGATGGGATGCTGCTATCAGCCTTTCACAAGTATGAAGAGCAGCTGGATAAGGTGCGCTTTGTCGGTGTCCATACCGGACATTTGGGTTTTTATACAGATTACCGAGACTTTGAAATCGATAAATTAGTGGAAAATCTGAAATTAGACACAGGTGCCAAGGTCTCTTATCCGATTTTAAATGTCAAGCTGACCTTTGAAAATGGGGAAACGCGGACGATTCGCGCACTCAATGAAGCAACGATTAAACGTTCCGACAGAACCATGGTAGTTGATGTGGTCATCAATAATGTCCATTTTGAGCGTTTTAGAGGCGACGGGATTTCTGTCTCAACGCCTACTGGAAGCACAGCCTACAATAAATCATTGGGAGGAGCTGTTCTACACCCAACGATTGAAGCCTTGCAAGTGACAGAGATTGCTAGCCTCAACAATCGTGTGTATCGTACTTTAGGTTCCTCAGTTATTGTTCCTAAAAAAGATAAGATTGAGCTCCTACCGACTCGTAATGACTACTATACCATAGCGGTTGATAATCAAACATTTTCTTATAAAAATATTGTCCGTATTGAGTACCAAATCGATAATCATAAGATTAACTTTGTAGCTTCGCCTAGCCATACCAGCTTTTGGAATCGCGTGAGAGACTCCTTTATCGAGGAGTGCCAAGAATGAGATTTGAATTTATTGCGGATGAGCATGTCAAAGTCAAAACTTTTTTGAAAAAGCATGAAATTTCAAAAGCCCTCTTGGCCAAAGTGAAGTTTGCAGGTGGCAATATTTTTGTCAATGGTCAATCTCAAAATGCCATTTATTTGCTGGATATTGGTGATAAGGTGACAGTAGATATCCCTTCTGAGAAGGGATTTGAAAGCCTAGAAGCCGTGGATCGTGATTTGTCGCTCGTGTATGAAGATGAGCATTTTCTGGTTTTAGATAAACCTGCCGGAGTAGCTAGTATTCCTAGTGTCAACCATTCGAATACGATGGCAAACTTTGTTAAGGCTTACTATATTCGGCAAGATTATGAAAATCAGCAGGTTCACATTGTGACGAGATTGGATCGCGATACCAGTGGACTCATGCTCTTTGCAAAACATGGCTATGCTCATGCAAGACTGGATAAGCAACTGCAGAAAAAAATGATTGAAAAGCGCTATTACGCGCTCGTTCAGGGGAGCGGTGAGCTTAAATCAGAGGGCGATATTATTGCACCAATTGGCCGTGACCCTGATAGCATCATCACCAGATGTGTGACAAAGGATGGCAAGTATGCCCATACCAGCTACAAGGTTGTGGAGCAGTTTGGCGATATCTATCTGGTAGATATTCGCTTGCACACTGGACGAACCCATCAAATTCGTGTGCACTTTGCCCATCTTGGCTTCCCACTCCTTGGAGATGATCTCTATGGCGGGACTTTGGAAGCGGGAATTAACCGTCAGGCCTTGCATTGTCACTCTTTATCTTTTTATAATCCATTTTTGGAAAAGCAGCTTCAATTGGAATCCCAGTTGCCGATTGATTTCCAGAATACTATTACATTGTTAATAAAAAATACTTAAAATTTTAAAGGAGAAACTCATGGAAGTTTTCGAAAGTCTAAGAGACTCAGTTGTTGGTAAAAATGTTCGTATCGTATTGCCAGAAGGGCAAGAACCGCGTATTCTTCAAGCGGTTAAACGCATAGTCAAAGAATCAGAAGTTACACCAGTTCTTTTGGGGAATCCAGATAAGATCCGTATTTACTTGGAAATCGAAAATATTATGGACGGATATGAAGTCATAGATCCTAAAAACTATGACAGAATGGAAGAAATGGTAGCTGCTCTTGTGGAACGTCGCAAGGGCAAAATCAGTGAAGAAGAAGCTCTTGAGCTTTTAAGAACAGACGTTAATTATTTTGGGGTGATGCTAGTCTATCTCGGTATCGTAGATGGTATGGTTTCTGGCTCTATCCACTCTACAGCTGCTACAGTGCGTCCAGCCTTGCAAATCATTAAAACACGTCCAAATGTAACAAGAACTTCAGGTGCCTTCCTCATGGTGCGTGGTTCAGAACGTTATCTTTTCAGCGACTGTGCCATTAATATCAATCCTGACTCAGAAGCCTTGGCAGAAATTGCGATTAACTCAGCCGTGACAGCTAAAATGTTTGGCATTGATCCTAAGATTGCCATGCTGAGCTATTCAACGAAAGGTTCTGGCTTTGGAGAAAGCGTTGATAAAGTGGTTCAAGCGACTAAGTTGGTCCATGACTTGCGCCCAGACTTAGAAGTTGACGGGGAATTACAATTTGACGCTGCCTTTGTACCAAGCACAGCAGCCTTGAAAGCTCCAGGAAGCAAGGTTGCAGGTAAAGCGACTGTCTTTGTCTTCCCAAGCATTGAAGCAGGAAATATCGGTTATAAAATGGCAGAGCGTTTAGGTGGATTCTCAGCAGTCGGTCCAGTTCTTCAAGGATTGAACAAGCCAGTAAATGACCTTTCACGCGGATGTAATTCAGATGACGTTTATAACTTAACACTGATTACAGCTGCACAAAGTGTTGACCAATAAAATAACTAAAAAAGATGAGTAATTCATCTTTTTTAGTCTGTTTAAGTATGAGAGAAATGTTAGATTTAAAAAAATTTGGAATTGAAATGTGGGAAGAGGAGAAAATTGCCTCTTTTCGCAAGAAATTATTGACTTGGTATGATGAACATAAACGTGATTTGCCTTGGCGTAGGTCCAATAATCCTTATCATATCTGGGTTTCTGAGATTATGTTGCAGCAAACACGTGTGGATACGGTGATTCCTTACTATGAGCGCTTTCTTGACTGGTTTCCAACTGTTGCCGACTTAGCTCAAGCGCCAGAGGAGAGATTACTCAAAGCTTGGGAAGGATTGGGCTATTATTCGCGGGTGCGAAATATGCAAAAGGCTGCCCAGCAGATAATGACGGATTTTGATGGAGAATTTCCTGATAGCTATGATGGAATTGCTAGCCTCAAAGGGATTGGACCTTATACGGCTGGTGCCATTGCTAGTATTGCCTTTGGCTTAGCTGAGCCTGCGGTGGATGGCAATGTCATGCGGGTGCTGAGTCGCTTGTTTGAAGTTGATTTAGATATTGGGCAACCAAGCAATCGTAAGGTCTTTCAGGCTATGATGGAGATTCTGATTGATCCGGATAGACCCGGAGATTTCAATCAAGCACTGATGGATCTGGGGTCAGATATCGAAGCTCCTGTTAATCCTCATCCAGAAGATAGTCCAGTAAAAGAGTTCAGTGCAGCTTATTTGCACGGAACCATGGATAAATATCCCATTAAAGCACCTAAAAAGAAGCCAGTTCCGGTCTATCTTCAGGGCTTGATTATCGAAAACGAACAAGGCCAGTTCTTGCTTGAAAAGAATGAGGCTGCTGGCTTGTTATCAGGTTTTTGGCATTTTCCCTTGATTGAAATCGAGGAATTTCAAACTGAAAATCAGATGTCCTTGTTTGAGGTGGCTGAAAATCAGCCCAGTCTGGATCTGTCTCCTCAAGAAAGCTTTGAGCAGGATTATGATTTGATTGTCAATTGGCAGCAGCAGTCCTTTCCAAAGGTGCAACATGTCTTCAGCCATCGCAAGTGGCATATCCAGCTGGCTTACGGTCGGGTTAAGGATAGCCAGCACGCAGCTGATGGAGAAGTCTTGTGGCTACATCCAGAAGAATTTGAGAAGTACCCCTTTGCCAAGCCCCAGCAGAGGATGTGGGAGGCTTTTAGGAACGTAAAAGATGGAAACTAGAGTCAATAGTCTGTTGTACTCGATTAAATTTACGAAGAATAGGAAATCACTAAAATATGTCCCATACCTCCAGTCCTCCAGATAAAACTTTTATTGGACGTCGTAGCAGACTTGCTGGTGTCATTTATTTTATATTAGGAGCTTTGAATTTCTTACATTGCCTTCTTTATTTTCAGTGGATATTTTCCCCAACTGCGAGAACTGACTTCATCATTATTCTAATTTTTATAGGTTTAAATATTTATTTTTTGACTCGCGAGTTCATCTATAAATGCTTCCATTGGTGTGGCTATCATGCCTTACCTGAGTTAGCTAAGTTCGGGAGCGGACGCTATTCCTTTCACTTGCCTGTCTTCGAAAGACATACCGAAAACTATAAAGTCTATTACAGTAAAAGATCAAAGAAACATCAATTTCTTTTCTTTGTGAGCTATATTTTATATGTGAATTTAATTTTAGTAGTTCTTTTGCTCTTCTCATGTGCATACTGGGATATGTTCATTGAGAGTTCCTCGAAATTTCAAGATTGGCATGCTTTTCTATTTATCTTTTTAATAATCATCCTGTATATCTGTATTGAAGCTTTATTTAAAAAATATAAACATTGGTTTAAAAATTATTTTAAACTAGATGATAGAATAGTAGAACACGG
Source organism: Streptococcus cristatus (assembly GCF_003943465.1). Lineage (GTDB taxonomy): Bacteria > Bacillota > Bacilli > Lactobacillales > Streptococcaceae > Streptococcus > Streptococcus cristatus_C. The sequence continues at coordinate 48,482 of NZ_RJPR01000007.1, forward strand.
CTTTCCGATATATACTTTGAAAGAAAAATAAAAGACAAACAATATAGTTTGTCTTTTTTGTTTTTAAAATGACTTATAGATCTTCTCGCTCTGTAAGGCGTGAGACAAATAAACTACCCTTTAAATGGGAACTTATACTTAAATCCCAACAAAAGCTTTAATCTCATCTGCAGTCATAGAAGAATCACAACGAACAGATACTTGGCCGTCTTGAACATGAACGAAACCAGGAACCGTTGGGATGCTGTATTCAGAGCGGAAGGCTTGAAGTTTTTCTAATTCGCTGGCTTCTTCGCTATTGATAAAGAAAATATGCGCCTTGGTATCAGCGACAACGCCAGCAAGAGTAGCAGCAAATTTACGGCAGTAAGGGCAAGTTTTGCGACCAACGAAGAAAGTTGCAGTTTCTTTGTCAGCAATCGCTTGACGAGCGCGGTCAACAGTTGTGAGTTCTAGGTCTTTAATATTTTGAGCAAATTGTTCCATAAATAATCCTCATTTCTTTTGATAAAACTAGTATGCCATAAAGTTCTTAAAATTGCTTAGATTTGATACGAAAAAAAGATGAGATTGCTTGGTCTCATCTTTTATAGGTCTTTATTTTACAAAAGCATTGATTTCCGCTTCGATATTTGCAATCTTAGCTTGTGAATCTTCATTGCTATCACCGACAACGGCAATGTAAAACTTGATTTTTGGCTCTGTTCCAGATGGGCGGACAGCAATCCATGAACCATCAGCCAAGGTGTATTTCAGCACATCGCTTGGAGGAGTTGTCAAGTTTGTAACAGTACCATCTGTAGCAGTAGCAGTTTGAGCCTTAAAGTCTTCTACGACAGTAATAGCTGTTTGGTTCCATTCTTTTGGAGCATTGTTACGGAACTTAGCCATGATAGCCTTGATTTGCTCAGCACCATCAACACCTGAAAGGGTAACAGAGATCGTCTTTTCTGCGTAGTAGCCGTATTCTTTATAGATTTCTTCGATACCGTCAGCCAGAGTCAAACCACGAGAACGGTAGTAGGCCGCAAGCTCAGCAACGACAAGAACAGCTTGGATTGCATCTTTATCACGTACGAATGGTTTGATCAAGTAACCAAAGCTTTCTTCAAAACCCATCATGTAAGTGTGATTGTGTTTTTCTTCAAATTCTTGGATTTTCTCTGCGATAAATTTGAAACCAGTCAAGACATTGAACATGGTTGCGCCATAACTTTCGGCAATCTTAGTCACCAGGTCAGTGGAAACGATAGACTTGCAGAGAGCTGCGTTAGCTGGCAGAGTTCCTGCACTCTTATGAGCTTCCAAGATGTATTTAGCCATGATAGCACCGATTTGGTTACCTGAAAGGTTGAGGTAGCTACCATCTTTTTGAAGAACTTCCACACCAACACGGTCAGCGTCTGGGTCAGTTGCAACCAAGACATCTGCACCAACCTTGCGACCCAATTCCTCAGCTAAAGCAAAGGCTGCTTGGCTTTCAGGGTTTGGAGACTTAACAGTAGAGAAGTCTGGATCAGCTACAGCCTGAGCCTCAACGACTTGCACAGAGTCAAATCCAGCTTGGGCAAGAGCACGACGAGCCAGCATTTCACCAGTACCGTGCAGTGGAGTATAGACAATCTTCATGTCCTTGCCGTATTCATCAATCAGTTTTTGGTTGATATTGACATCTTTAACTTCCTTGAGGTATTCAGCATCAATAGCATCGCCAATCACTTCAATCAAGCCAGAAGCTTTTTCAGCTTCCACATCAGCAACCTCGATAGCAAAAGGATTTTCAATAGCACGGATGTAGTCAGTCAATGCATCTGCATCATGCGGAGGCATTTGTCCGCCGTCTTCACCATATACCTTGTAGCCGTTAAATGGAGCAGGGTTGTGGCTGGCTGTAATCATGATACCAGCGAAAGTTCCCAAATGACGTACCGCAAATGAAAGTTCTGGAGTTGGGCGTAGACTTTCGAAGACATAGGACTTGATACCGTGTTTAGCCAAGACTGTAGCAGATTCAAAAGCGAATTCTGGTGAGAAATGACGAGAGTCGTAAGCGATCGCAACACCGCGTTTTTTGAACTCATCTCCTTTTTCTTCAATCAAGCGTGCCAAACCTTCAGTTGCTTGGCGGACAACATAGATATTGATACGGTTGGTACCAGCGCCGATCAAACCACGCATACCAGCAGTACCAAACTCAAGGTTTGTATAAAAGGCATCTTCCTTAGTTTTTTCGTCCATACCTTCTAACTCTTTCCGAAGATAGTCAGGAAGTTCAGCGAAGTCAAGCCATTTTTTGAAGTTTTCTTGATAGGTCATAGATGGAGTCTCCTTTATATTTTAAATAGAAAATCACCGCGTCTTTAAGGATAAGCTGCAAGATTCTCTTGTTTGTTTAATCGCTTTCATTGTAACATATTTTCATAATTTTTGAAAGTGCTGACTTAAAAAATAATGAAATCCTTTGAAAAAGTGAACAAAAATAGAGTAAAAAAATAATCACTTAAGTGATTATTTTTTTAGTTTTTCAAGTGCTGGAACGATTGCAACTGTAAGGAGAGCGGATATAATCATTTCTGAGATTGAATTGGCTGATAAAACCAGCGCAAGCATGGCTCTGATGTCTCCATTGTAAACAGATGAAAATAGAATGAAAATTCCTCCGAGAACGAAGATGGTGTTAGTCATTGAGCCCACGGCACCAGCTAAAACTAAACCTGGCTTGTTTTTCATCCATTTGTAGACAAAATACGGAGTAATTCCGATTAGAATACGTGGAACCATAGCAATTATCAATGAATTGATACTACCGTTTTCTACAAAGGGACTAAAAAGGTAGCTAGTTGGCAGCAGGACAACGGTGTTGGTCACCACACTGATTACCCCCATCAGAGCTCCAAGAACAGCTCCAATTCGCGGTCCGTAGATAATACTAGCGATAATGACTGGGATATGAATAATGGTCGGTTTAATCGGAACCGGTAGTAGGTTGAAAATAACAGAGCTCAGCAGATGGAGCACTAACATAATAGCAAAAAAGATAGCAATTTGTGCGATACTAGATTGTTTTTTCATTTATAATTTCCTTTACTTTTTCTATAATAGTATTGACATCAGCTAGAGCGCCAGCTCCATGGTCTCCGCAAGCTAGAATAGCTTCACGTGGTTCAATAATCTCCCAGCCAAATTCTTTTAATCTTTCCAAATTGTGCTGAGTCAGTGGATTTTCATACATCTTGGTATTCATGGCTGGCGCAATGACCTTTTTGACATGAGATGGAAGGGCAAGGGCTGTAGCGGTTACCATATTGTCTGCAAGACCGTTAGCTAGTTTAGCGATAGTATTGGCTGTGGCAGGAGCGACTAAAAAAAGATTCGTTTCTTTGCCGATTTCAATATGATTGACTTTGTCTGGCCTCGGCTCGTCCATAAGTTCAAGGGCGACAGGATTCTTTGATAAAACCTGTAAGGTAAGCGGAGTGATAAAGTGACTAGCAGCTTCCGTCATGAGAACAGATACACCATAGCCTAGCTTACCCAGCTGGCTCGTAATATCTGCTGCCTTATAGGCTGAAATACTGCCTGTGACAGCGAGAGTAACATGGGTCATGAACTGTCTCCTTTCTGGATATGGCTTAACAATTGTTCAGCAATTTCTTCCTTGGAGAAAGCTTCAGTGACAGTATTTGCACCAAGGAGGTAGGCGTGGTGTTGCCCGCTTGAAATCTCCGTTAAATCATTGGCTACAATTAGTTCTGCTTGATTTTTTTCAAGGCTGGCTCTAGCAGTAGCCAGTAGCTCTTCTTTAGAGACGCCTACTAAGAGCTTAAAGCCGATCAATCGAATATTGGGATTCCATTCCTTGACCTTACCGATGATTTTAGGATTTTTCTTGAGGAAAAGTACCTGATAGTCATCGGCAGATGAAATCTTACTTTCAGAATTACTTTTTTCCAGAAATTCAGCCAAATCTGAACTGGCAAGAACCTCCTCAAATCCTGCCATATACACTGGTTTATAGTCAGAAACAGCCATTGAATGAATGAGCACATCATGAGCCGGTACCAGCTCTTCCATGGCTGTCAGGAGCTGCTCCGTATCTTCGATCATCTTAATCGTTAGGTTGTCATGCGGTGCAGGTTTAACAGCTTTAGCCGTTGTCAGCAGAGTCACCGAAGCACCCTCTGCCAAACAATGCTCAGCTATCATTTTTCCAAGTCGACCAGTCGAATGATTGGTGATAGAGCGGACTTGGTCGATTTTTTCACTTGTTCCGCCAGAGGTAATCAATATATTCATAGCTTTATTCTACAGGAAAAAACGAATTTAGTAAAATAAAATTAACTTAATGCTCAATTTAGCCAAACTTATTTTTTTACTAGAAAAGATGCATCATGCAAAAATATTTAAAGTAATTACCGAACATTATGTTGCTATTGGAGTTTAAATGTGCAGTTTTGTATCATATTTGTTATAATAGTTTTATCAAATTAGAGGAGTTCCTTAATGAAAACAGATATCGAAATTGCTCAGAGTGTTGAATTACAGCCTATTGTGGATGTAGTAAAAAAGATTGGCATTGATTATGACGACTTGGAGCTGTACGGAAAGTACAAGGCCAAGCTCAGTTTTGACAAAATTCGTGAGGTAGCGAAAAATCCTGTCGGCAAGCTGATTTTGGTAACAGCAATCAATCCAACGCCAGCTGGCGAAGGTAAGTCTACCATTACCATTGGACTGGCTGATGCGCTTAATAAGATTGGCAAGAAAACCATGATTGCTATCCGCGAACCGTCTTTGGGGCCAGTGATGGGTATCAAAGGAGGAGCAGCTGGTGGCGGTCACGCGCAGGTTCTACCGATGGAAGACATCAACCTGCATTTTACTGGTGACATGCACGCCATTACGACTGCGAATAATGCTCTGTCTGCTCTTATCGACAATCATTTGCATCAGGGAAATGCTCTGGGAATCGATCAACGTCGCATTATCTGGAAACGGGTTGTTGACCTGAATGACCGGGCCCTTCGCCATGTAACGATTGGATTGGGAAGTCCAGTTAACGGTATTCCACGCGAAGATGGCTTTGATATCACGGTTGCTTCTGAAATCATGGCGATTCTTTGCTTGGCAACGGATATTGAAGATTTGAAAAATCGCTTGGCTAACATTGTTATTGGTTATCGCTATGACCGCACGCCAGTCTACGTTCGTGATCTTGAAGTAGAAGGGGCTCTGGCTCTGGTCTTGAAAGATGCGATTAAGCCAAATCTGGTACAGACTATTTACGGAACACCAGCCTTTGTCCACGGCGGACCGTTTGCCAATATCGCCCATGGCTGTAACTCGGTCTTGGCGACTAGTACAGCGTTGCGCTTGGCTGATTATACAGTGACTGAAGCTGGCTTCGGTGCAGACCTTGGCGCTGAGAAATTCCTCGATATCAAGACTCCGAACTTACCAACTTCTCCAGATGCAGTAGTCATTGTCGCAACCCTTCGTGCTCTTAAGATGAATGGCGGCGTTGCGAAAGATGCTCTAACAGAAGAAAATGTAGAAGCAGTCAGAACTGGCTTTGCTAACCTTAAACGCCACGTTGAAAATATCCGCAAGTTCGGTATTCCAGCAGTAGTAGCCATCAATGAATTTGTCTCTGACACGGAAGCTGAAATTGCTACGCTCAAGGAACTCTGTGCAGAAATCGGGGTACCTGTTGAGCTTGCCAGTGTCTGGGCTGATGGCGCTGAAGGCGGTGTGGCTCTGGCTGAAACTGTTGTCAAAACTATTGACGAAAAACCAGCACACTATACTCGTCTTTATGATAATGACTCAACTATCGAAGAGAAGATCGAGAAAATTGTCACTGAAATCTATCGCGGTTCAAAAGTAAACTTTGAGAAAAAAGCGCAGACTCAGATTCGTGAAATTGTCAAGAATGGCTGGGACAAGCTGCCAATTTGTATGGCCAAAACGCAGTATAGCTTTTCTGACAATCCTGCAGCTCTTGGTGCACCAGAAAATTTTGAAATTACCATTCGTGAGTTGGTACCAAAACTTGGGGCAGGCTTTATCGTGGCTTTGACAGGAGATGTCATGACCATGCCAGGATTGCCAAAACGTCCTGCGGCACTCAATATGGATGTGGCAGCAGACGGTACAGCGATTGGTCTGTTCTAATTGAATTTAAGATATAAGAAGAGGTTGGGCTAAATAGCGCTGGGCCTCTCTTTTTTAGACTTAAATTCCAGATATTTTGATATAATAAAGCCATATTCCCATCACCTAGTTTTTGCTCATAGGAGGATGAACATTGAAAAAAAGAAGTCTAAAACAGGAATTAATTTATCTGGCCTCAGGGGAATCGATAAGCGTCGTGTTGTTCTGTATCGTGTATGTTCTGTATACGAAACCAGAGAGTCGATTTGCTACATCCAGTGCCGTCCTTTATTTCCCACTGTTAATTCTTAATCTGATATTGGTTCAAGGTTCCCTCTATTGGCTTAACTGTTTGAAACGAATCCAAAAGAAGAAGGCCTTGAAAACTCAACTGCTTGCCCCTCTTTATAAAGGGCTAAAAGCGCTGGATTTTATGCTGCTGCTTGCATATATACCGATTTGGATCTGGTCTTTTAGAGTGAGTAGTAGCAGTAATATCATTATTGGAGTTTTACTTTGGTTGTTTGCCATCATTGAATTTGTTAATTATTTTCACTATCGCCTGTCTTACTATGCAATGGGTGGTCTAGGACTGCAAGTGATGAGACCTCTCAAGTTATTATTGACGGGAAAAGCAGCCAAATCACAAATTGCAAAAGAACTTTCCTTATACGAAAAAAATATGGAGCATAAATGATGAAAAAGAAATACCTATTAATAGCTCTTTTGAGTATCGGTCTTTTGACCTTGACTGGTTGTCAGTCCGTTGAAAAGTGGTTTAAAAATGCCAAGGAGGAATGGCTGGGGCTGGAGATGACGGTTCGCACCTATGATGAAAATTCCCAACTCATAGACCAGATGTCAGGGAAGTCCCTGTCCATCTCGCGTAACGAGGAGTTTGACTCAGTTGATGCAGAAGGAAATTCCAAAGAAGACTCATCTGTGCTCAAAATCACCTTGGGTAAGTATGAGATTGATCATGTGGGTTCTTCCTTGATTGCAGAAGAAAAAGGCTTGAAAGATGTCTTTGCTCAATATCAAAAGACTGCAGATGTTGAGGAGAATAGCCATGCAGTCCCTGTTTTAAATCGTATGATTTCTGCTTTTAAAAACGACTTTAACGGCAAGAAGAAGGTCATTCTGATTCGCTCTCAAAATGGCACTCCACTGGCAGCTTATGCTGGGGATCGTGTCTCTCTTGATAAATCTGATGCCCCCAAAACTTCTGAGTTGCTGATTGATGGCAAGCGCCTCGTGATTTACCGCTGCGACTACACTATTTATGACCGTGAATTGCTGGAGTAAGCTATGAATGTAGAGGAATTACTTGAAAATTTAAAAGCAGCAGCTAGCCCCGATGATGCGGTTGCTATGAAAGCCTATATGAAAAATAAATTTGAGTTTTTAGGAATCAAGACTCCGGCTAGGAGGAAACTCGCAAAGATTTTTTTCAAACAGCAGACTGACTCCGTCATTGATTGGGTTTTTATAAATGGAGCTTGGAATAATCCCTATCGAGAATTGCAGTATGCTGCGCTAGATTATCTGGAAATTTGCAAGAAGCTCTTGACCCCAACTGATTTGCCACATTTGAAAAAGTTAGCCCAGACAAAATCTTGGTGGGATACCATTGACTTTTTAGACCGCTTGGTCGGATCTATCATTGCCCGATTTCCAGAAACAAAAGAGATTATTTTATCCTGGAGTTGCGATAAAGATTTTTGGTTGCGGCGATTAGCCATTGATCATCAGCTATTGCGAAAAGAAGAAACAGACACGGAGCTGTTGGAGAAAATTTTAGTGAATAATCTAGGCCAAACAGAATTCTTTATTAACAAGGCCATCGGCTGGGCGCTGAGAGATTATTCCAAAACCAACCCAGACTGGGTCAGAGATTTTATTGAGCGGCATCAGGCAGAAATGGCTGCACTGAGTATTCGAGAGGGAAGTAAGTATCTGTGATGGTTGACCAATCTTTATGGCTTGACATTTTCTACGCTATAGCTTATGATAGATAAGTGCGATGAGTCGATATGCAGATTTTCTGCAAATTGAAGCATGGGAGGTCATAAACGCAGGAGCGGACCTTGATCAGTTGTGTGAACCTGCTGATCACACGAAAGTGCCCTTATCCCCAGTCTACGGATTGGGGATTTTTTTATGTCTCTTAGAGAGGCAAAACAATTAGTCGCAGCCGAGCTTAGAGACATAGATACTGAGACGGTCGACGTCGTGAGTGCTATTGCTCTTGATGAAACGAGTCCACAGGAAGAAGTTGAGTCGTAGAGCAATGGATGCAGTTTTGTTCGTGAGAACAAAATCTGTAAACCTTGAAACCTCTCTTAGATTGGCAAGACCGCTGGTCGAAGCTGATCTAAGAGACATTGATACTGAGACGGTTAGCGTCGTGAGTGCCATTACTCCTGATGAAACTACTCTTAGAAATGCAAGACAGTTATCCGCGGCTGAGCTTAGAGACATTGATATTGTGGAGGTCAACATTGTGAGAGCTGCATATTTCGACAAAATAAGGACATAATCCTTTAGAAATATTTGCATTTTTCCTTAAAAATAGTATAATACTAGAATATACAAAATTTTTAGAAAATTCAGAGGTGGATTGTATGGGATATACAGTTGCTGTAGTTGGTGCCACTGGTGCTGTTGGCGCTCAAATGATTAAAATGCTGGAAGAATCAACACTTCCAATTGATAAGATACGTTATTTGGCTTCTGCTCGTTCAGCTGGTAAGGTTCTTCAGTTCAAAGGACAAGATGTCACCATCGAAGAAACAACAGAAACTGCCTTTGAAGGCGTGGATATCGCTCTTTTCTCAGCTGGTGGCTCTACTTCAGCAAAATATGCTCCGTATGCAGTTAAAGCTGGTGCAGTCGTAGTGGACAATACCTCATATTTCCGCCAAAATCCTGATGTGCCTCTGGTTGTTCCAGAAGTCAACGCTCATGCACTAGATCAGCATAAAGGGATTATTGCTTGTCCTAATTGCTCAACTATTCAGATGATGGTGGCCTTGGAGCCTGTCCGTCAGCAATGGGGCTTGGACCGTATCATTGTTTCAACTTACCAAGCAGTGTCTGGTGCTGGTATGGGAGCCATTCTCGAAACGCAACGTGAACTTCGTGAAGTGTTGAATGATGGTGTTGCCCCACGTGATTTGCATGCGGAAATCTTGCCTTCAGGTGGTGACAAGAAACACTATCCTATCGCTTTTAACGCTCTTCCACAAATCGATGTCTTCACTGACAATGATTACACTTACGAAGAGATGAAGATGACCAAAGAAACCAAGAAAATCATGGAAGACGATAGCATCGCAGTTTCAGCAACATGTGTGCGTATTCCCGTCTTGTCAGCTCACTCTGAGTCTGTTTACATTGAAACGAAAGAAGTGGCTCCGATTGAAGAAGTCAAAGCAGCCATTGCAGCTTTCCCAGGTGCCGTTCTTGAGGATGATGTAGCTCATCAAATCTATCCTCAAGCAATTAACGCAGTTGGTTCACGCGATACTTTTGTAGGTCGTATCCGTAAAGACTTGGATGCAGAAAAAGGAATCCATATGTGGGTTGTTTCAGACAACCTTCTTAAAGGAGCAGCATGGAATTCTGTTCAAATCGCAGAGACATTGCATGAGCGTGGTTTGGTCCGTCCGACGGAAGAAGTTGTTTTTGAATTAAAATAAACTGTCTGAAAATACGTGACAGGTCGAGGATTGAATTTCTGTCATTCAATCCTCTTTTCATACAAAGAGAGGTAAGTCTATGGCATACGCAGATTTGAAGAATTGTAAAATTATCACCGCTTTCATTACGCCTTTTCATGAAGATGGCTCCATCAATTTTGAGGCCATTCCGGACTTGATTGAGCACCTTTTGGCCCATCATACAGATGGGATTTTGCTAGCTGGAACGACTGCAGAGAGTCCAACCCTGACCCACGATGAAGAGTTGGAATTATTTGCGGCTGTACAAAAAGTTGTCAAGGGGCGTGTTCCTTTGATAGCTGGTGTCGGTACCAACGAAACGCGCGACTCCATTGAATTTGTCAAAGAAGTAGATGCATTTGGTGGTTTTGCGGCTGGTTTGGCCATTGTCCCCTATTACAATAAACCGTCTCAAGAAGGCATGTATCAGCACTTTAAAGCCATTGCGGATGCTTCAAACCTGCCTATCATTATCTACAATATCCCAGGACGGGTAGTGGTTGAAATGACGCCTGAGACCATGCTAAGACTGGCAGAACACCCAAATATTATTGGCGTGAAGGAATGTACCAGTCTGGCGAATATGGCCTATTTGATTGAACATCGTCCAGAGGAGTTCCTGATTTATACTGGTGAGGATGGCGATGCCTTTCATGCTATGAATCTGGGGGCTGATGGGGTTATTTCCGTTGCTTCTCACACAAATGGTGATGAAATGTTTGAAATGCTGGATGCTATTGAACACAATGACATCAAAAAAGCGGCTGCTATCCAACGAAAATTCATCCCTAAAGTCAATGCGCTTTTCTCTTACCCAAGCCCAGCTCCAGTCAAGGCAGTGCTCAATTACATGGGCTTTGCAGCAGGTCCAACCCGCTTACCGCTTGTGCCAGCTCCTGAGGAAGATGCTAAGCGTATTATCAAGGTCGTGGTTGATGGCGACTATGAAGCGACGAAAGAGACTGTTAAAGGGGTCTTGAGACCAGATTATTGATCGGCAAATTTGCTTTAGATTTTATATAGAGTAAGTAAGGTGTGATGAAATAATATGACAGAAAAGCATAGTCAACGAATCGAGGAGTATAAGGCAAAGCGTAGTCTGGAAAAGCTTGAGGGGAAGATAGTTTACGACAAGCCAATTATTCGAACTGGTGATAAGGCAAGTTTTTATGGCGCAGGTCTAATTTTGTTAGGGTTTGGTTTGGGGGCTCTTTATCTACTTCTTAACCTTATAACAGATTGGGATTTAAAACTTTTCTCTCTCATCTGGGAAACACTTGCTGGATTAGGGATTGTTGTCAATCTTTTTGGAGCGTTTAAAATTGGTCGATTAGAGTTACATACTGTGTCAATGATAGCAGACAAAGAGAAGAATTTTGACATCGAAAGAGCTTTTAATCTTTATAATGTTATCCACAAACCGACTAAGAAAGTTTTGCTTCAATACGATAGTGAGGATGATAGTTTGATTTCTCTAAACGCTGGGGGTGATTTATTAGTTGAGCTCCTAAAGAAAGTTGAGGAAGAGAAATTGCCTTTTAATAAGATTAACAAAACTCTGAAATTAGAAGAAGTATCTGAAAATCATTGGAAAATGCATTATCGTTACAAGAAACAAGACATTGTATTAGAGCAAAGTAGTATATAGTATATGTCTTATTGCCTAGTCCTATTAACTTGATCTAGAAGGACTAATCTTTATAATTCTCTGAAAAATATTTCAAAAGGATTGCAGTTGAATGGCGCCTCAAATGTTAGATAGAATTCTAAGAACAGAGGTTCGGTTCATTTCTGCAGTCCTTTTTCTAAATGTTTCATTCTTTTTGAAAAAAACAAGAAAAAATTGTATAATGATAGGGTAAGTTATTGCTTAAGAGGTGATGATAATGCAGGTTCGTAAGGCAAGTAAGGCTGATTGGCAACTAATCCAAAAAATATGTAGAGAAACTTGGCTGACTACCTATAAAGATATTTATTCCTCTTCCTACATAGAGCGAGTCTTTGACATTTTCTATAGCCAAGAACGTTTGCTGAAGGACTTGACAGAACTTTCTCCTGAATGGAATGGCTATTGGCTGGCAGAAAGAAATGGGCAGGTGCTCGGTTGTATTGGTGGTGGAATGAGTGAGGACGGCAGAGCCAATGTTTATGTTCTCTACGTCTTGCCGCAGGCTCAACGTTTGGGAATCGGCCATGCATTACTGGAGACCTTGACAAGTTATCAAAAATCACAATATCAGGCTAGAGAGCAAGCCGTTACAGTAACGGAAGGAAATGTTATCGGTCTTCCATTTTATGAAAAAGAAGGTTTTGTCTTTGAATCTGCCACTGTAAATTGGATTGATAGCAGTCAAGCCAGAGATTTACACTATATCAGAAATATATAAATAAGGAGTATTTTATGAAAGTCATTAAACGCAGTGGGGAAGTCGTTGACTTTGACCCTGATAAAATCTATCAAGCGGTATTAAAAGCAGCTCAAACTGTTTATGTCTTGACAGACGACCTCCGTCAAAATCTGGCCTTGGTGACAAAAAAGGTCGTGTTAGATTTGGAAGAAGCTAAGGTTGAGCGGGCCACAATCAGTATGATTCAGTCTATGGTTGAAAACCGTCTCTTGGGAGCAGGCTATATCACTATTGCTGAGCATTATATTTCCTATCGCTTGCAGCGTGATTTGGAGCGTAGTGGTTACGGTGACCATATTGCTGTCCATTTGCATTTTGAGCAAATCCGATAACAATGCTGAAAAGGCCAGATGGGCTTTTTCTTTTTCAAAACTCAATATAAAAATTCAGTTTAAAGTAGATTTCTCTTCAAAATTTGTAACCGTATTCAAAGATTTTTTCCTAGTTTTTATTAGAAAAAGACCTTTCAAAGCTAGTTAAATCAATATGTATAATCTGGACTTATGCTCTTCTTAATCTTTCTTAAGTAGACACTAGGACATATTAGATATAAAATGAAAGCGTCAACAAATACTGAGCTACAAAAATGAAAGCGCTCTTATATAAATAAAAACTAGACAAAAGGAGTCAATAAAATGGCAACTAAAGAAGAAATTTTACGTGAACTATACCCTGAGGATCTTTTCCACTATGCCGATGGCTTGACATTGGGAGAAGCGGAAGTATTACAAGAAACTCGTCGTTTGATTGAAAAACATCTTCGTCCAGTCATTAATGAATATTGGGAAGCGCCTGATTTCCCATTTGAAGAATTCTATGCAGTTGCTAAAGGCGCTCAAATCATGAACAACCCTAAATTGTTCGAAGGTCGCGAAGGCAACTACAAACCATCAGAACTTTACATCGCATTCTTGTATTTGGAATTAGGCCGTTTCGATGCGTCTATAGCGACTTTCTTCACAGTTCATGGTGGACTTTGCTACAACACAGTTTTGCTTGGTGGTGACGAGCGCCAACAAAAAGAATTCCTTCCTAAATTAGCTGCATTTGACTGGCAAGGATGTTTCGCTTTGACTGAGCCGTTGTCAGGTTCTGACATTGCTGGAGGTCTTGCGACAACAGCTGAGCGTGTTGGCGATAAATGGATTTTGAACGGAGAAAAACGTTGGATCGGTGGATCAGATACAGCTGATGTGGTTCCAGTATTTGCTCGCGACGTTGAAGATGGAAAAGTAAAATGTTTCATCGTTCGTAAAGGAGCTCCTGGATATCATGCAGAACCAATCCCTCACAAGACAGCTCTTCGTTGCGTACGTAATGGACACATTACTATGAAGAACGTTGAGGTTCCAGATTCAGACCGTTTGGTAAACATCAATGGATTTGGCGATGTAGCTCGCATCTTGACATTCACTCGTGCTGACGTTGCTCACATTGCAACTGCTATCACTTGTGGCTCATACGTAGCAGCTCTTAAGTATGCTAAAGATCGTCAACAATTCAAACGTCCAATTGCTGCATTCCAAATCGTACAAGAAAAACTGGCTAGAATGCAAGCTAACGCAGTGGCAGTACTTTCATACTCAGCTCGTATTGCTGAAATGCAAGAAGCAGGTAACGAATTGATGTTGAACTCTGCACTTGCTAAGATGCACAACTCATTGGTAATGCGCGAAACAGTTGCACTTGCACGTGAAACATGTGGTGGTAACGGAATCACTCTTGAAACTGATGTAGCTCGCTTCTTTGCAGATGCGGAAGCAATCTACACCTATGAAGGTTCTCATGAAGTGAATGCTTTGATCGTAGGTCGTGAAATTACTGGTATTGGAGCATTTGTATAATAATGAATTTGGAACGATTGCTCAGCATTTGCTAGTAATCGTTCCGATTCTTTCTTTTTGAAGTTTATATTTTGATAGTAAATAGGAGAAAAAAATGAGTATTTCAAAAGTGATGATTATCGGATCAGGTCAAATGGGAAGCGGTATTGCACAAGTCTTTGCTCAATCAGGTTTCACAGTTTATCTCAATGATATCAAGGAAGAGTTTGTTCAAAGAGGGCTAGATGGTATTACTAAGCAATTGTCTCGTTCTGTTGAAAAAGGTCGTTTGTCAGAAGAAGATAAAAACAGCATTTTGGCAAATCTGATTCCTTCTACATCTTATGAAGATGCTAAACATGTTCAATTGGTTATTGAAGCGGCTACTGAAAATCGCGACATCAAATTGAGCATTTTTAAACAGTTGGATGAGTTGACTGACCCTCAAACTATTTTGGCTTCAAACACTTCATCTCTATCTATTACTGATATTGCAGCTGCGACAGTTCATCAAGAACGTGTTATTGGTATGCACTTCTTCAACCCAGCACCAGTTATGAAATTGGTTGAAGTTATCCGTGCGCTTCAAACGTCAGATGAAGTTGTAAAAGCTGTCCGTGAATTGACTGAAAAAATCGGTAAAACCGCTGTAGACGTGAAAGATTCTTATGGTTTTGTTGTGAACCGTGTCTTGATTCCAATGATCAATGAAGCTATTTTCATCTTGGGTGAAGGTGTTGCTTCAGCAGAAGAAATTGACGAAGCAATGAAACTAGGTGCTAATCACCCAATTGGCCCATTGGCATTGGCTGACTTGATCGGTCTTGATGTCTGCTTGGCTATCATGGGAGTATTGAACAATGGATTTGGAGATCCTAAGTATCGTCCTGCTCCACTTCTGAAGAAGATGGTTGAAGCTGGTAAGCTTGGTCGCAAGACTAAAGAAGGATTCTTTAAATATTAAGATATAAGGAGCAAGAAATGAAAGAAGCAGTTATTGTAGCAGCAGTCCGTACACCTCTAGGTTCTTTTGGTGGAACTTTAAAAAATGTTTCGGCTGTTGATCTAGGTAGTTTAGTTATTAAAAGTGCTATTGAACGAGCAAATTTGAAACCAGAACAAGTTGATGAAGTTATCATGGGGAATGTTCTAGGTGCAGGTCTTGGTCAAAACGTAGCTCGTCAAATGAGTGTTAACGCAGGTGTCCCAGTAGCTTCTCCAGCTTTCACTATTAACAAAGTTTGTGGCTCTGGTTTGAAAGCAGTTCAATTGGCGGCTCAAGCTGTATTGTGCGGAGATGCTGATATCGTTGTAGCTGGAGGGGCTGAAAACATGAGCCAAGCTCCTTATGTCCTTCCAAACCAACGTTGGGGCGCTCGTATGGGAGACTCTCAAGTAGTAGACACTATGCTCCGCGATGGCTTGACAGATGCCTTTGAATCTTTCCATATGGGAATTACAGCTGAAAACGTTGCTGAACAATATGGCATTACACGTGAAGACCAAGATAACTTTGCTGTGCAATCTCAAAAACGTGCAGTTGCAGCGATCGAAGCTGGTCGTTTCAAAGAAGAAATTGTTCCTGTTGAAATTCCACAACGTAAGGGTGATCCTATCGTATTTGATACAGATGAATTTCCAAGGAAAGATGCTTCTCTTGAAGGATTGGGAAAATTGCGTCCAGTGTTCAAGAAGGATGGTACCGTAACTGCTGGTAATGCTTCAGGTATTAACGACGGTGCAGCAGCAGTTGTTGTTATGAGTGCTGATAAGGCTAAAGAATTGGGCGTTCCAGTTTTGGCAACGATCAAATCTTACGCAAGCGCTGGATTAGATCCAAAAGTTATGGGTTGTGGTCCGATTTACGCATCTCGCAAAGCCCTTGAAAAAGGCGGATTTACAGTGGAAGATTTAGATTTGGTTGAATCCAATGAAGCATTTGCAGCGCAAGCATGTGCCGTTGGTAAAGAATTGAATCTTGATCCTGAAAAAGTCAATGTAAATGGTGGTGCGATTGCTCTTGGTCACCCAATCGGTGCTTCAGGCTGCCGTATTTTGGTAACACTTTTGCACGAAATGCAAAAACGTGATGTTAAACGTGGTCTTGCTACCCTTTGTATCGGTGGTGGTATGGGTACAGCGGTCATCGTAGAACGCTAGAATCTAGTTCATTTTTGAAGTTTTCCATTTGCTTCTACTATATAAACAAGTCCTATCGATGAGCCGTTTTTTGCAAGCAAGCCTTGATAGGGCTTGTTTTATTTTTCGAAAAATTAATTTGAATATCAAAACTATAAGCTTAGCTTATTGATGTATAAATGATGATTAAGTAGACGAAGTGTGAGAAATGGTATATCATAATAATGTAAGCTCTTACATTTTTGGTTTAAGTATTTGTTGACACCATACTTAGTCATTCAATTTTATAAGTAGGAGCATAAAAATGAGTAAAACTGTTTTATTAGAAGTTAAAAATGGGATTGGATATATCACTATCAACCGTCCTGAAGCTTTGAACGCCTTGAGTTCTCAAGTTTTGGCTGATTTGAATGAAGTTCTTGATCAAGTTGAGAAAAGCGAAGAAATTCACGTTGTCATCGTAACTGGAGCAGGAGAAAAAGCATTCGTCGCCGGAGCAGATATCAAGGAAATGGATTTGATGTCACCTATTCAAGCATTTGAATACATGACATTTGCAAATGATACATTTACTCGCCTTTCAGATTTACGCCAACCAACGATTGCAGTCATCAATGGTTATGCACTCGGTGGTGGTATGGAGCTAGCACTTTCAACAGATATCCGTATTGGATTTGAAAAAACAGTGGTTGGCTTCCCAGAAGTTGGCTTGGGTATTATTCCAGGATTTGCTGGTACTCAACGGATGTCTCGCTTGATTGGAACTAGCCGTGCCAAAGAACTTATCTTCACTGCTCGTACAGTGAAAGGTCAAGAAGCCTATGACTTAGGTATTCTTAACAAACTGGTTCCTGCTGAAGAATTGTTGTCTTCAGCTGAAGAATTAGCCGCAGCCATCATGAAGAATGCACCGTTAGCTGTTGAAAAAGCAAAACATGTCATTCAAGTTGGTGCGGAACTTCCTCTTAAAAATGCAATCCGTCTGGAAACAGAAGCAGAAGCCTTGCTCTTCTCTACAGAAGACAAACTAGAAGGAATGCGTGCTTTTGTTGAAAAACGCAAAGCTGTTTTCAATCGTAAGTAAAAGAGGAGGTATCAGCATGAAATCAGTTGTATCATTATCAGACGCTATTTCTAAGGTCAAATCGGGTGATATCGTTGGAATTTCTGGATTCCTCGGTGTCGGTGAACCTTTTGAATTGATTGAAGAATTAGTAAAACAAAACCAGCAAGACTTGACTTTGGTATCAGTGGTAACATCTCATCCTGGTAAAGAAGTTGGGGTTGGACGACTTTGTGAAAATCACCAAGTAAAAAAATATATTGCAGCCCACATAGGAACATCTGCAGCAGCTCAACGTGAGTATTTTGAAAAGACGATGGAAGTCGAATTTACACCGATGGGAACTGTTGTCGAGCGTCTCCATGCAGCTGGAGCTGGCTTAGGAGCTGTCTTGACCCCGACAGGAGTCGGAACAATCTTAGAAAAAGATTATGAAAAAGTGGAACGTAATGGCCTTGAATACTTGGTCTATGATCCACTTAAAATTGATGTTGCCTTAATCAAAGCGACTAAAGCTGACAAATACGGCAACTTGTATATCGATGGCACTACGAAAAACATTTCCTTGCAATTAGCACTCGCAGCAGATATTGTCATTGTTGAAGCGAATGAAATTGTTGAAGCTGGCGAAATTCATCCGAACGATATTTATATTCCGGGCATCCTTGTTGACTATGTCGTCCAAAGCTTGACTCCAGAAGAACACCATAAGATGATGGGTGATCTTTGGACAGAGACTAAAAAATTGGCGGGGGTGAACTAATATGAAAGCAAAAGAAATTATTGCAAGACGTGTTGCACAAGAATTTAAAGATGGAGATGTTGTCAATCTAGGATTTGGTATTCCAAACGCATCTGCTGACTATATTCCTGACGGAGTAAACGTTATTCTTCAGGCTGAAAATGGAGCGCTTCGCTTTGGTGAAACACCAACGAAAGATACTTACAATCCAAACTTAGCAAACTCTGGAGGAGCGCCAATTACTCTCTTACCTGGAGCAGCATTGTTTGACTTGCAGACTTCCTTCGCGATCATCCGTGGTGGACACGTTGATGCGACCGTGCTAGGAGCTTTGGAAGTCAGTCAAGATGGTAGTATCGCTAACTGGATTATTCCAGGTAAATTTGCACCAGGAATGGGTGGAGCTATGGACTTGTTGGTTGGAGCAAAACGTGTTATCGGTGCAATCCAGCATACTACTGCTGATGGCCAATCTAAACTTTTGCCAGAGTGTACTTTGCCACTTTCTGCCAAAGGAGTTCTTGATCTAGTCATTACAGAGTTGGCTGTCTTTGGTTTCCAAGATGGTAAGTTCCTCTTGAAAGAACTTGCACCTGGCGTTACCTTAGAGGAAGTGCTTGAAAAGACAGCAGGAGAAGTAATTGTTTCAGAAGACTTGAAAACGATGTCAATATAATAAGGTTAGTAAGCAATTAATCTCCTCTTTCTCTGAAAGTGTGTTACTATGTGTTTATAACAACTTGAGCGATGATTAGTTTTTAATCAGAATACTAGCAACTGGTCATCATAGTTTCGAGGGCCAGTTGCTGTTTTATTTATGGCAAATTACCTCGTAAAATTTGAAAGATGGGAGACGAAAAGTGGATATAATTCAAATGACTTACTTTATCAATATCGTCGAATGTGGATGCAATCTTTCTATCGCAGCTAAGAAAATTCATATCAGCCAGTCAGCCTTGAGTCAGTTTGTCACAAATTTTGAATCAACGGAAGGAGTCCAGCTCTTCAATCGCAGAAATGGGAGATTAGAGAGTCTGACGGAAGCTGGTGGTAAGATTTACCGCTTTGCCACAGAGATTGTCAACCGTCATGAAGAGATGCAGTCAATGATTCATATGGAAGCTCTTAAACAAAAAGGTACCTTTAACTTGGGAATTCCGTCATTGATTTTACGTGTATATTTTTCTAGTATTTTACCAAAGTTTTTACAAGGCAATCCGCAAGTCAACATTCAAGTTACTGAGGATGGAAGTAATGAATTGCGCCAAAAGTTGGTTACGGGTGATCTGAATTTTGCCGTAGTAATTGAACCTACCAACTTAGATCCCAAGAAATATGAACAGTATATCATCCAAGTTGATGAATACGTGGCTTATATGGATAAGAATCATCCTTTGGCGGACAAAGAATTATTGGAGTGGAAAGATATAGCTCAGTACGGTTTAGCGACCTTTAATAAATCATTTACAACCTACGATTTAATCACTGAAAAATTAAAGAGTAAAAAGATAAAAGCAAATTTTGCCTATTTATCATCGACATGGGATTTCTTGATAGAGTCAACTTATCAAAACGATATGATTGCACTGTTACCTCGTCCTTTAGAATATTTTGTCGATAAGAATAAATTCAAGGTTGTGCGCTTTAAGGATCCGGTTCCTTTCAACATTTGGTTCTGTCGGCCTTATAAAGCAAGCTACAATGAGGTAGAAGCATACGTATATGAAGAGCTTTTAAAAGGTTATTATCAGCCTCTTTCTGAGCCACATCCATAGGGGGGAGAATTGATGATGAAGTCCAGCACCAAAACAGCAGCATTGAGTTCATATGTAAATACAGCTATTAGAGACTACATGAAAAATCATGATGAGTCAGTCGACTTTCCTCAGGAGATTTGGGAAGTAATGACGACGGATTTGGATATTTTTTCACCGATTTTGTCAGAAGATGACCAGGCTTTGGCTTCTGATTTTATCAGCTCTATTCGAATCATTTCGAATGAGTTTCCAGCTCTTTCAACTATATTGCTGACCCAAGGTTGTTATGGTGTTTATCCGATTTTGAAGTTTGGTACGGGGCAACAGAAAGAGTGTTATCTGGACAAGTTGGTAAAGGGAACTTGTAAAGCAGGTCTTGGATTTTCTGAGTCTAAGAATCTAAATAGTTTGGCAGATTTGGAGACCTATGCGATCAAGACAGAGACAGGTTGGCAACTTTCGGGAGAAAAAGCCAAAGTGTCAAATAGCAGCATTGCGGACGTTCTCTTGGTATTAGCTAAAGTAAGGGAAACTGGAAAGCCTGATTCTTACGGCTTCTTCATTGTGGAGACGAATGCTTCGGGTGTACTCATTGGTGAGCAGATAGAAAAGCAAGGTTTACTAGGACTTCCTCTAAGTTCTGTTACCTTGGACAAGGTAAACCTGCCTGAAACTGCCTTATTAGGCGGAGTCTTGGCTGGAAATAAACAATTTAATAACATTATAAAGAATATGCAACTTGGCTTGAGTGCGGTTGCTTTAGGGGTGGCCGAAGGTGCTTTTCATAAGGGTCTTGAGTTTGCACGTGTAAAAAGAGGATTCGGCAAGCGACTGATGGATGTTGAGTTGCATCAGTACAAGTTCGCAGATCTGTACAATAAAATTTGTGCTGCAGATGCTTATTTCTCATCCTATCCTAATCAAATAGAAGAAGATTCCAAGTTTGTTGCACGGATAAAGCTATATATGACTAAGGTGGCGCTAGAGGTTACAGATGAAATTCTCCGTCTTATCGGGCCTCTACAAAAATTTGATCATGTGAATATCAAACGCTATTTTAAAGATGCTGAAATTATTGAGAATTATGGACGGTCAGGGAATTCGATCAGAAAAGAAATCGCAGAAAGATGGTTAAAGGAGTAAAAAATGACAGAACTCAAATTACAAGAGTATCAGTTTGGGGAAATGAAGCTGACTTGGTTGCGTGGAGCGGATAAGCTCACAGATGCAGGTACCTTATTTGGCCCTGTACCAAAGGTTGTTTGGTCGCGTTATTATCCAACAACAGAAGAAAATATGATGGCTGAACTGACAGATCCGATTTTGATTCAATACAAGGGGCAAAATTATTTAATTGATGCGAGTTTTGATACGGCTAAGCTTTCTGATAAACAACGTCGCAATCTAGGTATTCTTTCTGAGAGCCGTGTTGAAGAAAGTTTGGCTCTCTTGGGATTAAAACCGGAAGATATTTCTCATATTTTAATGACGCATATGCACCATGATCACTCTGGCGGTTTGACTAGACTAGATGAGAACAATCAGCTTGTTTCAAAATTCCCAAATGCAAAGATTTTTGTAAATGAGATGGAATGGTACGAAATGCGAAATCCTAATAGTCGGACAAGGGGAACTTATCTGAAGGAAAATTGGGAGCCAATCCAAGATCAGGTTGAAACCTTTACTGAATATCTGAACGTCATTCCAGAAATTCAAATGGTTCATACAGGTGGTCACAGTAATGGTCACAGCATCATCTTACTCAAACAGGGCGAGGAAACCATGATTCATATGGCTGATCTGGTGTTGACTCATGCCCATCGGAAACCTCTGTGGGTTGCTGCAGTAGATGATTATCCGATGCGCTCAATTGTTGCCAAAGACAAATGGCTCAAAGAAGCTTTTGAAAACCACTATAAGTTTTTCTTTTACCACGATCAATTTTTCGCAGTTGCTGAGTTTGATCAGACTGGCGAGGAATTTGTTGATTATGTGACTAGGATTCGTGAACCGCGAGTTCCATTCACAGATAAGCAGGATCGCAAACCGTCATTTTTATAAGAATAGAGAATCGCTTCTGTCAGTTTGAGGGAGCGATTTTACTATTTTATTCTCTATTTTTTTGGTATAATGAGATACTAGAATATTGTAAGAAAGAGGTTTTTAATGGCAACGATTCAATGGTTTCCGGGGCACATGTCCAAGGCTCGGAGACAGGTTCAAGAAAGTATTAAATTTGTAGATTTTGTGACGATTTTGGTGGATGCGAGGTTGCCCTTGTCCAGTCAAAATCCCATGTTGACTAAAATTGTTGGGGATAAGCCTAAGTTGTTGATTTTAAATAAAGCCGACTTAGCGGATCCAAACTTAACCAAGGAATGGCAGGCCTATTTTGAAAGTCAGGGAATCAAAACGTTGGCTATTAACTCTAAGGAACAATCTGCAGTTAAAAAAGTGACCGAAGCAGCTAAGAAATTAATGGCTGATAAGCTAGCTCGCCAGCGGGAAAGAGGAATTCAAATCGAAACCTTGCGGACCATGATTATCGGGATTCCCAATGCTGGAAAGTCAACGCTGATGAACCGGCTAGCTGGTAAGAAAATTGCTATAGTCGGCAATAAACCAGGGGTCACCAAAGGTCAGCAGTGGCTCAAGTCCAATAAGGATTTGGAAATTCTAGACACACCGGGGATTCTTTGGCCAAAATTTGAAGATGAAATGGTGGCTTTGAAACTCGCTTTGACGGGCGCTATCAAGGATAATTTGCTACCCATGGATGAGGTCACGATTTTCGGACTCAATTATTTCAAAGAGCATTATCCCAAGGCACTGCAGGAGCGCTTTAAGCAGCTGGATTTAGAGCTGGAAGCGCCAGATATGATTATGGATATGACCAAAAAACTGGGCTTCAGAGAGGACTACGATCGTTTTTACAGTCTCTTTGTCAAGGAAGTGCGTGATGGGCGCTTAGGTCGCTATACACTGGATACATTGGAGGAATTGGATGGCCACGATTAAGGAAATCCAAGAGCAACTGGCTCAAGTTTCTGATTTGCAGGATCCGCTTTTTAAGACTTTAAAGCAGGATGAGCGAAGCAGTGTTCAAAAGCTCTTACTCAAGCGCCAAAAAGAAATCCAAGCAGAGCTAGATGAAGACTTACGCCTAGAGTACATGCTGCGCTATGAAAAAGAACTCTATAGTCAAGGATTTCAGGCGATTGCTGGCATTGATGAAGTCGGACGAGGTCCCTTAGCTGGTCCAGTAGTCGCAGCAGCAGTCATTCTGCCTCCTAACTGCAAAATAAAAGGTCTGAATGACAGTAAAAAGATTCCCAAGAAAAAACATGAGGAAATTTATCAAGCAGTGCTAGATCAGGCTTTAGCCGTTGGCTTGGGCATTATGGACAATCAAACGATTGATCGAGTCAATATCTATGAAGCGACTAAGCTAGCCATGATAGAAGCTGTAGCCCAGCTAAAAATTAAGCCAAATTACCTCTTGATTGACGCGATGAAGTTAGACTTGCCCTTGCCCCAGCAGTCCATTATCAAGGGTGATGCTAATTCTCTGTCCATCGCTGCGGCTTCTATCGTAGCCAAGGTGACGAGGGACAAGATGATGGCGGAATTTGATCAGATTTATCCAGGCTATGACTTTGCCCAAAATGCCGGCTATGGCACCAAGCTACATCTGGAAGGACTGGAAAAATACGGTATCACACCGATTCACCGCAGAAGCTTTGAACCGATCAAATCTATGACAAGTTCATAAGAAATCCTAATCTTTTGAGGAGACAAGTATGACTAGCGAATACCAAAAAATGATTGCGGGAGAGATTTACCGACCACAAGACGAAGATTTAAGAAAAATTAGAGCCCGATCCAAAGAATTTCAATATCGTTTTAACCAAGAGCAAGACAGCGACAAGAGAAGTGCTATTATCAAAGAATGGTTTGGCAGCACAGGGGAGAATCTTGCTATGAAGCCAGATTTGGTTTGCGACTACGGAATTAACATTCATTTAGGAGAAAATTTTTGTTCTAACTGGAACCTGACTATGCTGGATGTCTGTCCTATTACCATTGGAAAGAATGCCATGCTGGGTCCCAATTGCCAGTTTCTGACACCGCTGCATCCGCTTGATCCAGTGGAACGAAATTCCGGTATTGAATACGGGGCGCCGATTAAGATTGGTGACAATTTCTGGGCTGGTGGTGGCGTAACGATTCTGCCAGGCGTGACGCTGGGAGATAATGTCGTAGTTGGAGCTGGTGCAGTGGTGACTAAATCATTCAGCGATAACGTAGTCCTAGCCGGCAATCCTGCTAAGATTATTAAGGAAATTCCTGTTCATGAAGAATAGAAGAACTCAACCATTTTCTCAAGCATTAATCGAATAAGAAACAAGGAACTGTATTGCAGTTCTTTTTTTGAACTTTTTTACGAATAAGAAAGTGAGGTGATAAAAATGAATAATTTTGAAATTTATAAAATGAAAAAAGCTGGCTTAACCAATCAACAGGTCTTAAATATCTTGAGATATGCAGAAAATAAAGAGGGAGAGCTATCTTTGCGAGACAAGGCCGTCGTCTCTGAGTGCCGCAATCCCGCACTCTTTATGGAAAAGTACAAGCGACTTGATCTACCAGCTTTGAAAGAAGAATTTGAACGTTTTCCGTCCTTTTCAATCTTGGATGATGTGTATCCTTGGGATCTATGCGAGATTTACGATGCACCGACTTTGCTATTTTATCAAGGAAATCTAAACTTGCTAGAAATGCCCAAGATAGCCATTGTCGGTAGTCGAGACAGCAGTAAGCAGGGCAATGCTGCTGTGCAGAAAATCATCAAGGAGTTGAATAATGAGCTGGTTATCGTCAGCGGTTTGGCTCGTGGGATTGATACCGTGGCCCACATGGCTGCCCTGCAAAATGGTGGCCAAACTATTGCTGTCATTGGGACGGGACTAGATGTCTTCTATCCCAAGGCCAATCAAAAACTGCAGGCTTATATTGGCAAAAATCATTTATTGCTGACGGAGTATGGGCCGGGTGAGCAACCCTTGAAATTTCATTTTCCAGAGCGGAATCGTATCATCGCTGGTCTCTGTCGAGGCGTCATTGTGGCGGAAGCAAAGATGCGCTCAGGCAGTCTGATTACTTGTGAGCGGGCAATGGAAGAGGGGCGGGATGTCTTTGCCATTCCAGGGTCAATTTTGGATGGGAAATCTGACGGTTGCCATCATTTGATTCAAGAGGGGGCAAAGTGCATCACATCAGGTTCTGACGTCCTTTCTGAGTTCAAATTTTAAAATAAGTTTTCCTATAGAAATAGTTACGAGTTGACATCTATCAAAAAATAGTTTACACTCTATGAGATTTATTTCTTATAGAAGGTGTCTAATTTGGTAACAAAAACAAAGAAAAAGTCTGCGGTCAAGAAGAATCTTGTCATCGTAGAGTCGCCTGCCAAGGCAAAAACAATAGAAAAATATCTGGGACGAAACTATAAGGTTCTGGCCAGTGTGGGGCATATTCGCGACCTGAAAAAGTCTACCATGTCCGTCGATTTTGAGAACAACTATGAGCCACAATACATTAATATTCGTGGTAAAGGTCCTTTGATTAATGACTTAAAAAAGGAAGCAAAGAAAGCCAAGCAAGTCTTTCTGGCGAGTGACCCGGACCGCGAAGGAGAAGCTATTTCTTGGCATCTGGCTCATATTCTTGATCTAGATGAAAAAGAGAAAAACCGTGTCGTCTTCAATGAAATCACAAAAGATGCGGTCAAGAATGCTTTTAAAGAGCCGCGTCAAATTGATATGGATTTGGTCAATGCCCAGCAAGCTCGTCGGGTTTTGGACCGTTTGGTTGGTTACTCCATTTCTCCGATTCTTTGGAAGAAAGTTAAAAAAGGCCTGTCAGCTGGTCGGGTGCAGTCTGTCGCCCTCAAGCTGATTATCGATCGGGAAAATGAAATCAACGCCTTCAAACCAGAAGAATACTGGACGATTGACGGAACTTTCAAGAAAGGAACTCGTCAGTTTCAGGCCAGCTTCTATGGTATGAATGGTAAAAAGATGAAGCTGACCAACAACGATGAGGTCAAAGAAGTTCTGTCTCACCTCAAGGGTGATAACTTTACAGTCGACAGTGTCGAAAAGAAAGAGCGTCGACGCAATGCTCCGCTGCCCTACACGACTTCCTCTATGCAGCAGGATGCCGCTAATAAGATTAATTTCCGAACTCGTAAGACCATGATGGTGGCTCAGCAGCTCTATGAAGGGATTAATATCGGTTCTGGCGTACAAGGTCTGATTACGTATATGCGTACCGACTCGACTCGTATCAGCCCAGTAGCGCAGAATGAAGCAGCTAGCTTTATTACGGATAAATTTGGTGCTAAATATTCTAGACATGGCAGTAAGGTGAAAAATGCTTCGGGTGCCCAAGATGCCCATGAGGCTATTCGTCCTTCCAGCGTTTTCAATACTCCAGAAAGCATCGCAAAGTATCTGGATAAGGATCAGCTTAAGCTCTATACGCTGATTTGGAACCGTTTTGTAGCCAGTCAAATGACAGCAGCAGTCTTTGATACAATGAATGTTAAGCTGGGGCAAAATGGTGTCCAATTTGCTGCCAACGGCAGTCAGGTCAAGTTTGATGGCTATCTGGCTATTTACAACGACTCTGACAAGAATAAAATGTTGCCAGATATGGAAAAGGGTGATACCGTCAAGCGTGTCAATACCAATCCAGAACAGCACTTTACGCAACCACCTGCACGTTATTCTGAAGCGACTCTTATCAAAACTTTGGAAGAAAATGGTGTTGGCCGGCCGTCTACCTATGCACCGACCATTGAAACCATTCAGAAACGATATTACGTTAAACTGGTTTCCAAGCGCTTTGAGCCGACAGAATTGGGTGAGATTGTTAATTCTCTGATTGTCGAATTCTTCCCAGACATCGTAAATGTGAAATTTACAGCCGAAATGGAAGCAAAACTGGATGATGTAGAAGTTGGCAAAGAGCAGTGGCAGAAGATTATTGATGAATTTTACAAACCTTTTGAAAAGGAAGTGGCTAAAGCTGAGTCTGAAATGGAAAAAATCCAAATCAAGGATGAGCCAGCCGGTTTTGACTGTGAAGTCTGTGGCAGTCCCATGGTCATCAAGTTGGGGAGATTTGGCAAATTCTATGCCTGCAGCAATTTCCCAGATTGTCGTCACACTCAGGCTATCGTCAAGGAAATCGGCGTGACCTGCCCACAGTGCCAAAAAGGTCAAGTTATCGAGCGTAAGACTAAACGAAATCGCATTTTCTACGGCTGTGATCGTTATCCAGACTGTGATTTTACATCTTGGGACAAGCCCGTTGGACGCAACTGTCCAAAATGCGACCACTATCTAGTTGAAAAGAAAGTTCGCGGTGGTGGTAAGCAAGTGGTCTGCAGCAATGGCGACTATCAAGAAGAAAAAGTGAAATAGTTGTATTGTTCAATCTATTTAAAAAATAAGGAACAGGCTATGATGGATAAATTTGCAGAGTTTCTCAAAATCGCGTCTCAACTGAATAAGATGGGAATTATTCCACTGCTGATGGGTTCTCTAGGTCTGGAACAGGTTACTGGAAAGGACTGGCAAGCGCGCGATATCGACATTCACGTTCACGGTGATGAGCGTGGCTGGGAAGCACCTGATGAAGAGCGTATTTACGATATGGATAAGATTGAACCCATGATGGAGCGCTTGGGCTATCGTTTGGTCGACCTGCACGAGCATGAATTCCAAAAAGAAGATTTGTCTGTTGAGTTTGGGGTCATGGAGACTTTGGAGTCCTTCTCAGGTGTGCCAATAGCGGAGCTGACTCGGAGAGAAGTTGAAGATGTTGAGTTTCTACTTCCGACTCCAGAGCAATTTCTGGCGATCTACCGTGCCTCTTCCCAAGATTCTTACCGAAATGATAATAACAATCATAAGGATTTTGCTAAGATTGCTTATTTAGAGGAGATGTTAAAAGCAAAGTGATTAAGAAAATAATTAGTGTACTGTTTTCCATTCTCGCATTATTTATCTTGTCTGCATGTAACAACAGAGTCGATCGTGATTTAGCTAAAACAGCTATTTCAAACATTCGTTCTGTAGTAGAAGCTGCAGGGTTAGAAGCAGAAGGATACTCGACAGCTGATACCTTTGGATATTATGGATCTCCGTTTTACGTTGAAGGAAATAAGAAATTTGTTGATGTCTATGTGGATTTTGAAAAAGATTACGTTGAGAGCACTCCAGTCCTTAAATACAATCCGAGGCTTAAAGAAGTTGAAAAGAAAAAATTCTTTGGTTTTTCCAAGAAAACAGTCTACCGTTTAGAAATGGAGTATGTTTCTGGTGATGACAACTATGATCGGCTTAAGGAAGCTTATAATATATTACTTCAAAGTGGTAGCTTAACTTCAACATATTTAAGCGATGATGCGATTAGAAAACTTTATATTAAAAACTCAATTGAATTGGACAAATTTGACTCGAGTTATTCATTGGTGCCCAAAAAAGAATATAGCGGTAATCCGAGAACTCATCTTGAAGAGCAAGAGAAAAGGGAAGCGATTTTGAAGAGGGATGTCAAAGAACTAACTCCGTTAATCAAGGACTTAGGCCCAAGTAGAGTCAACAATCTCAATGAAGAGACTCTTGTTCGCAATCGCGATACTCTCTTAAAAAGAGTCGCTAATAATCGTTCGACTTTTAGCATTAGAATACAAATCGATATAGATCAGGTACGAAAACAAAACCTACAAGTAACTAATGAAGATATTGACAATTGGACTGATTCTGATTTTGAATACTTACTTGCTCAAATACTTCAAATCGATAAACTACCTAAGAATACTGAAGTACGTTTTATTATGAAATATGGAAGCAAACTGAATTGGAAGACATTCAGTTTTGATAAAGAATAATTTTGGAAAGACATTCAGGAATCCTCCTGTCTGTCTTTTTTACTATCTTTTTGTTATAATGATCAGAGTGAAAATCTAGAAATATCCAAGGGAGAGTATCATGTCATCATCCTATATCAATGTTATCGGTGCTGGTCTGGCTGGCAGTGAAGCAGCTTACCAGATTGCTAAGCGTGGAATCCCAGTCAAACTCTATGAAATGCGAGGTGTCAAGTCAACGCCTCAACACAAGACTGCAGATTTTGCAGAATTGGTCTGCTCTAACTCTCTAAGAGGAGATGCGCTGACCAATGCAGTTGGTCTGCTCAAGGAAGAAATGCGGCGGTTGGACTCGGTCATTTTAAGATCGGCAGAAGCGACTCGGGTGCCAGCAGGTGGTGCTCTAGCGGTTGATAGAGAAGGCTTTTCGCAGATGGTGACTGAGCTAGTATCCAATCATCCACTGATTGAAGTCATGCGCGAGGAAATCACCGAAATTCCAGAGGAGGCCATTACAGTCATTGCGACAGGACCCTTGACCAGCGATGCTTTGGCAGAAAAAATCCACGCGCTCAATGGCGGCGACGGATTTTATTTCTACGATGCAGCAGCGCCTATTATCGATGTCAATACCATTGATATGACTAAGGTCTATCTAAAATCCCGCTATGACAAGGGGGAAGCAGCCTATCTCAATGCACCTATGACCAAGCAAGAATTTATGGATTTCCATGAGGCTTTGGTCAATGCGGAGGAAGCACCACTTAATTCCTTTGAGAAAGAAAAATACTTTGAAGGCTGCATGCCTATTGAAGTTATGGCCAAGCGAGGCATTAAAACCATGCTTTATGGTCCGATGAAGCCGGTTGGCTTGGAATACCCAGATGATTACCAAGGCCCTCGGGATGGTGAATATAAGACTCCATACGCTGTGGTGCAGCTTCGTCAGGACAATGCAGCGGGCAGTCTTTACAATATTGTCGGTTTCCAAACTCATCTCAAGTGGGGAGAGCAAAAGCGTGTCTTTCAAATGATTCCTGGCCTTGAAAATGCAGAATTTGTCCGCTATGGTGTCATGCACCGTAACTCCTATATGGACTCTCCAAATCTGCTGGAACAGACTTTCCGCTCTAAGAAACAGCCCAATCTTTTCTTTGCAGGTCAAATGACTGGAGTTGAAGGGTACGTAGAGTCAGCAGCTTCAGGTCTAGTTGCTGGTATTAACGCTGCTCGACTCTTCAAGGGAGAAGAAGCACTTGTCTTTCCAGAAACAACAGCTATTGGAAGTCTGCCTCATTATGTTACTCATGCTGACAGCAAGCATTTCCAACCCATGAATGTCAATTTTGGGATTATCAAAGAGCTTGACAGCCCTCGAATTCGTGATAAGAAAGAGCGCTATGAGAAGATTGCTGAGCGGGCCTTGCAGGATTTACAGGCTTATCTGGATAAATAATCTATTTTCTATCATTATCTAATAAAAATCATTAAAAAGTTAGGAATTTCCTAACTTTTTTGCTTAATTTGTGTTATAATAAATAAAAATTTTGAAAATAGAAAGTTTTCTGAAAATGAATAAATCCTATTTCTATCTTGATATGAAAACTCATGAGTTGGTGGTTCCTTACACCAAACAAAAGCGGCGCGTGCGAGTGCTGCTTCCTAAAAATTATGAACAAGATACTGAAAAGACTTATCCTGTCGTTTATTTTCACGATGGTCAAAATGTCCTTTATAGCAAGGAGTCCTTCAGTGGCCATTCTTGGAAAGTAATCCCGACAATCAAGCGCAATCCCGATATTGAAAAAATGATAGTCGTGGCCATTGACAATGATGGGCCGCGTCGGATGAATGAATATTCAGCATGGAAGTTCCAAGAGTCCAATATTCCTGGAATGCAATTTGGTGGTAAGGGCACAGAGTACGCTGAGTTCGTCATGGATGTCGTCAAACCTTTTATTGACGAAAACTATCGGACGAAGCCTGACCGCCAGCATACAGCTATGATTGGTTCTTCATTGGGTGGCAATATTACCCAGTTTATTGGCATTGAATATCAGGATCAGGTCGGCTGTCTGGGCGTTTTTTCATCAGCCAACTGGCTCCATCAGGAAGCTTTTGATCGCTATATAGAACGCCAGAAGTTGCACTCTGACCAGCGAGTTTTCATCTATGTTGGAACAGAGGAAGCAGATGATACTGACAAGACTCTCATGGCAGGCAATATCAAACAAGCCTACATTGATTCTTCGCTCAGTTATTACCGTCAGCTGATTGCTGCTGGTGTGGAGCTGGATAATCTCCACATCAAAATCCAGTCAGGAGCGATTCACAATGAAGTGGACTGGGCGGAAAATCTGCCCGACTGTTTCCGCTTTATCAGTGAAAAGTGGTAGAAAAAGAAGCAAAAAGGAGAAAAGAAATGCATGTAGAATTTTTAAGTCATTGGAGCGGTCATTTGAACCGTGAAATGTATGTCAATCGTTACGGTCATGCTGGCATTCCAGTGGTAGTCTTTGCTTCATCAGGCGGTTCTCACAATGAATATGCTGATTTCGGCATGATTGAAGCCTGCTCTTGGTTCATCGAGACAGGGAAGGTGCAATTTTTTACCTTAAGTAGCGTAGATAGCGAAAGCTGGCTGGCGGACTGGAAACATCTCCATGACCGTGCGGAGATGCACCGTGCTTATGAGCGTTATGTTATTGAAGAAGCAATTCCCTTTATCAAACACAAGACAGGTTGGTTTGACCCAATGATGACGACAGGTTGCTCTATGGGCGCTTATCATGCCGTCAATTTTTTCCTCCAGCATCCAGATGTTTTCAACAAAGTAATCGCCCTCAGTGGTGTCTATGATGCACGTTTCTTTGTTGGTGACAATTTGAACGACGAAGCCATTTATCAAAACTCGCCAGCTGACTATATCTGGAACCAAAATGATGGTTGGTTTATTGACCGCTATCGACAGGCTGATATTATTGTTTGTACCGGTTTGGGCGACTGGGAGCAGGATGGTCTTCCTTCATTCTATACACTGAAAGAAGCCTGCGAGCACAAACATATTCCAGCTTGGTTTGCTGAATGGGGCCATGATGTATCCCATGATTGGATTTGGTGGCGCAAACAGATGCCTTATTTCTTGAGCCAGTTAAATCTCTAAAATGTGAAGTAGAAAGGAAGTCTTACTATGAATTATATTGTTATTTCACCTTATTATCCAGAAAATTTCCAGCAGTTTACTATTGAGCTGGCTAACAAGGGCATTACAGTGCTTGGTATCGGACAGGAGCCCTATGAGCAGTTAGGTCCAGGACTTCAGCACGCCTTGACTGAGTATTTTCGTGTTGACAATTTGGAAAATCTGGACGAAGTGAAACGTGCGGTAGCCTTCCTTTTCTACAAACATGGACCGATTGACCGCATTGAATCCCACAATGAATACTGGCTGGAGCAAGATGCCCAATTGCGGGAACAATTTAACGTTTTTGGGGCTAAGCCAAATGACCTGAAAAAGACCAAATTCAAGTCTGAAATGAAGAAACTCTTCCAGAAAGCTGGCGTGCCAGTCGTTCCAGGTCAGGTTGTTAAAAAACTATCGGATGTGGATCAGGCTGTCAAAAAAATCGGCCTGCCTCTGATTGCCAAGCCAGACAATGGGGTAGGAGCTGCAGCCACGTTTAAGATTGAGACAGCTTCGGATGTCGAGCATTTTAAAGAAGAATGGGATCAGGAGACTGTCTATTTCTTTGAAAAATTTGTGACTTCTAGTGAGATTTGTACGTTTGATGGTCTGATTGATTCAGAAGGAAATATAGTCTTTTCAACGACTTTTGATTACGCCTACACACCGCTAGACCTCATGCTTTATAAAATGGATAATTCTTACTATGTCCTCAAGGAGATGGATCCAAAACTTCGTGCTTATGGCGAGGCTATTGTCCAAGCATTTGGCATGAAAGAGCGCTTTTTCCATATCGAGTTTTTCCGTCAAGATGGTGATTATATAGCTATCGAATACAATAATCGTCCAGCAGGCGGCTTTACCATCGATGTTTATAACTATGCTCACTCAATCGATCTCTATCGTGGATACGCAAATATTGTTGCGGGTGAGCCTTTCCCTGAGTCAGACATGGAGCCGTTATTCTGCTTGGCAACATCTCGTCGCGCAAGCTCACATTATACCTATTCAGAGGCGGAGTTGCTAGAGAAATATCGAGATAACTTTAAAGTCAAAAAAGACATGCCAGCAGCCTTCGCAGAGTTGCAAGGAGACTACCTCTACATGCTGACCACTCCAAGTCGGGAACAGATGGAAGAGATGATTGCGGACTTTGGAAAGAAAGCAGAATGATCTTTTATAGTAAATAGTTTCCTTACAGCGGTGAACATCCACTCAGCATATATAATAGTGTTGCGGAAATAGAACGAGAATCTAGTTTTGAATCTATTGAACCATTCAAAAAAATCTAAACATAATAGTTTGTGAAATTGTTGTTTTTATTTCATCAATCAGCGTATCCATGGGATATGCTGATTTTTCTTTGTGAAAAAATTTGAGCAAAACCTTTGACAGTGCTTACAATATTCGTTAGAATAGAAGGGAAATAAATAATGCTTATACCCTGTATCATTCGGAATGATAGGACAGCTAGAGCGCTTGGGATATTCATAATATCCTAGTACAACTTAAATAGTTGCAGCTGCCTGTACATACGATTGAATGGGGTTTTAGAAAGGCAAATAAATGGCAACCTTAGATAAATCTCTCTTATTAGAGATGTTCCGTAAGATGGAAGAAATCCGTCGCATGGACTTAAAAATTGCTCAGTTAGTGAAAAAGGGGAAAGTACCCGGTATGACTCACTTTTCTGTTGGAGAGGAAGCTGCTAACGTCGGAGCGATGCTGGCTCTTAATCCAGATGATCTGATTACCTCAAATCACCGTGGACACGGGCAAGCTATTGCCAAAGGGATTGACCTCAACGGAATGATGGCTGAAATCCTCGGAAAATACACTGGAACCTGTAAAGGAAAAGGTGGTTCTATGCACATCGCTGACCTTGATGCGGGTAACCTCGGTGCCAATGGTATCGTAGGTGGTGGTATGGGAATCGCTGTTGGTGCGGCCCTCAGTCAGCAGATGCAACATACTGGTAAAATCGTCGTCTGCTTCTTTGGAGATGGTGCGACCAACGAAGGTGTCTTCCACGAAGCAGTGAACATGGCTTCTATTTGGAAACTTCCTGTTATTTTCTACTGCATTAACAACGGTTATGGGATTTCTGCGGATATCAAGAAAATGACCAATGTGGAGCACATTCATCAACGTAGCGCTGCTTATGGAATTCCTGGAATGTTTATCGAAGATGGAAATAATGTTCTGGATGTCTATGAAGGCTTCCAAAAGGCTGTCGAGCACGTTCGTAGTGGTAAAGGACCAGTCTTGATCGAAAGTGTAACCTATCGTTGGTTAGGACATTCATCTTCTGATCCGGGTAAATACCGTACTCGTGAAGAAGTAGACGAATGGAAGAAAAAAGATCCCATTGAAAATCTTCGAAACTACTTGCTAGAGAATGACATTGCAAGTGAGGAGGAACTAGAAGCTATTCAAACTAGTGTCAAAGAAGCGGTAGAAGCATCTGTCAAGTTTGCAGAAGAAAGCCCACTCCCACCGCTTGAATCTGCTTTTGAAGATATTTACGCAGACTAAAGAGAGGAGAAAAAAGAAAATGGAAACTAAAACAATGTCATTTCGTGACACCATTATCCTCGCTATGTCTGAGGAAATGCGTCGCGATGAAAATGTACTCTTGATGGGTGAGGATGTCGGAGTTTTCGGTGGAGATTTCGGAACATCTGTTGGTATGCTGGAAGAATTTGGACCTGAGCGTGTACGTGACTGTCCGATTTCAGAAGCAGCGATTTCTGGAGCGGCAGCAGGAGCAGCCATGACAGGACTTCGTCCAATCGTTGATATGACCTTTATGGATTTCTCAGTCATTGCCATGGACAATATCGTCAACCAAGCCGCTAAAACACGTTATATGTTTGGTGGTAAAGGTCAGGTTCCAATGACCATTCGCTGTGCGGCTGGTAACGGAGTTGGTTCTGCCGCCCAGCACTCGCAATCTCTAGAGTCTTGGTTTACTCATATTCCTGGACTGAAAGTTGTGGCTCCAGGTACACCTGCGGACATGAAAGGACTTCTCAAGTCTTCTATCCGTGATAACAACCCAGTTATCATTCTTGAGTACAAATCAGAATTTAACCAAAAAGGGGAAGTGCCAGTTGATCCAGACTACACAATCCCACTTGGAGTTGGCGAAATCAAACGTGAAGGAACAGATGTAACAGTAGTTACTTACGGTAAAATGCTTCGTCGTGTCATGCAGGCGGCTGAAGAATTGGCAGAAGAAGGTATCTCTGTAGAAGTCGTTGACCCACGTACATTGGTGCCACTTGATAAAGAAATTATCATCAACTCTGTTAAAAAGACTGGTAAGGTTGTTCTCGTCAACGATGCCCACAAAACAAGTGGTTATATCGGAGAGATTTCAGCGATTATTTCTGAATCAGAAGCATTTGATTATCTAGACGCACCAATCCGCCGTTGTGCCGGAGAAGATGTGCCAATGCCTTATGCACAAAACTTAGAAAACGCAATGATTCCGACTGTTGAAAGCATCAAAGACGCTATTCGGAAGACATATCATAAAGAATAAGGTATAATAAAGAAAAGGCTTTCTCATGGATTAGATTACATAGATTATTTTATGTAATCTAATCTTGTGTAGAGGTCCTAATAAGTACTTTTAATATTTATATTTAGTGTGGGCTAAGAGCTCAGAAAAAAGATAATTTACCTTGGTTTTATCGAAGCCAGTGTCGATTTCCTATTTTTCAATCGCTTTTAATGCCCTTTGTATTATGTAATTGAATTCGGACGGAGGTCTGCGAAAAAAAAAGATAGATTTCCTTGTGTTCATCGAACACATCGTCAATCTCCTATTTTTTCCTTGCCCTCTTCGTCCTTAATATCTTAGATTAGAACACGGGCTAAAAGCTCGGAAAAAAGATAAATCTCCTTGACTTCATCGAAGTCTGCGTTGATTTCCTATTTTTCGGTCGCTTTTAAACGCCCTTTGTATCATAAATAGAATTGGAGAGGTCATGGCTGATGACAAGCTAAGAGCGACTCCTGCGGCTAGAAAGTTAGCGGATGATCTAGGGATCAACCTCTATGATGTTTCTGGCTCAGGTGCAAACGGTCGTGTCCACAAAGAAGACGTGGAAACTTATAAAGACACAAACGTGGTTCGCATTTCGCCACTTGCAAAACGAATTGCCCTCGAACATAACATTGCTTGGCAGGAAATCCAAGGAACAGGTCATCGTGGTAAGATTATGAAGAAGGACGTTTTGGCCTTGCTTCCTGAAAATATCGAAAACGATACCATCAAGTCTCCTGCTCAGATCGAAAAAGTGGAAGAAGTTCCGGACAATATCACTCCTTATGGTGAGATTGAGCGTATTCCAATGACACCAATGCGTAAGGTTATCGCCCAACGTATGGTTGAATCTTACTTAACTGCGCCAACCTTCACGCTCAACTACGATGTCGATATGTCAGAAATGTTGGCGCTTCGTAAGAAGGTTCTTGATCCAATCATGGAAGCAACTGGTAAGAAAGTAACGGTTACAGACCTTCTTTCTCTCGCTGTTGTTAAGACACTGATGAAGCACCCATACATCAACGCTTCATTGACAGAAGATGGCAAGACCATTATCACTCATAACTATGTTAACCTTGCGATGGCAGTTGGTATGGATAATGGATTGATGACACCTGTTGTCTTTAATGCTGAAAAAATGAGCTTGTCAGAGTTAGTTGTAGCCTTCAAGGATGTGATTGGACGGACATTGGATGGCAAATTGTCTCCAAGTGAGCTCCAAAATTCAACTTTCACAATCAGTAACTTAGGAATGTTTGGTGTTCAGTCCTTTGGTCCTATCATTAACCAACCAAACTCAGCAATCCTCGGGGTTAGCTCAACAGTTGAGAAACCTGTAGTTGTCAATGGTGAGATTGTCATTCGCCCTATCATGAGCCTAGGATTAACCATTGACCACCGTGTCGTAGATGGTATGGCTGGTGCTAAGTTTATGAAAGACTTGAAAGCCTTGATTGAGAACCCAATCTCAATGTTGGTTTAAAAAAATACAGTATTGATTTTTAGAGATATAGATAAAGGAAGTAAGACATGGCCTTAGAAGTAATTATGCCAAAAGCCGGCGTGGATATGACAGAAGGACAAATCGTCCAATGGAATAAAAAAGTCGGTGAATTTGTAAAAGAAGGAGAAATCCTTTTGGAAATCATGACTGACAAAGTCAGCATGGAATTGGAAGCCGAAGAAGATGGATACTTGATTGCCATCCTTAAAGGAGATGGTGAAACTGTCCCAGTAACGGAAGTCATTGGCTACCTTGGTGAAGAAGGGGAGAACATCCCAACAGCTGGAGCTGCAGCGCCAGAAGCTAGTCCTGCACCTGCAGCTAGTGCCTCAAACGACGACGGTAAGAGCGATGATGCCTTTGATATCGTTGTGATTGGTGGAGGTCCTGCTGGTTATGTTGCAGCGATTAAAGCTGCCCAACTCGGTGGGAAGGTTGCCCTTGTTGAGAAATCAGAACTCGGTGGAACCTGCTTGAACCGTGGATGTATCCCAACTAAGACCTACCTTCACAACGCTGAAATCATTGAAAACATCGGTCATGCAGCAAATCGTGGTATCGTCATTGAAAATCCAAACTTCACCGTTGATATGGATAAACTCCTTGAAACCAAGTCTAAAGTTGTCAATACCTTGGTAGGTGGTGTTGCAGGACTCCTTCGTAGCTACGGAGTTACTGTTCATAAGGGAATTGGTACAATCACTAAAGACAAGAATGTCTTGGTTGATGGCTCAGAATTGCTTGAAACTAAGAAAATCATCCTTGCTGGTGGTTCAAAAGTCAGCAAGATCAACGTTCCTGGTATGGAATCTCCACTTGTGATGACCAGCGATGATATTCTGGAAATGAACGAAGTACCAGAAAGCCTTGTTATCATAGGTGGTGGGGTTGTCGGTATCGAACTCGGTCAGGCCTTCATGACATTTGGGTCAAAAGTAACTGTTATCGAAATGATGGATCGTATTGTACCAGCTATGGATGCTGAAGTTTCCAAGAATCTTCGCTTGATTCTTGAGCGTAAAGGAATGACTATCTTGACAGGTACAAAATTGGAAGAAATCATCGAAGAAAATGGTCAACTTCGTATCAAGGTTGAAGGAAAAGACGATATCATCGCAAGCAAAGCTCTTCTTTCAATCGGTCGTGTGCCAGACCTTGAAGGTATTGGCGATGTTGAGTTTGAATTGGATCGTGGACGCATCAAGGTCAACGAATACATGGAAACTTCTGTTCCAGGTATCTACGCACCAGGTGACATCAACGGTACGAAGATGTTGGCGCATGCAGCCTTCCGCATGGGTGAAGTTGCCGCTGAAAATGCCCTCAAAGGAAACCATGCTGTTGCCAAATTGAACTTGACTCCTGCAGCCATCTATACTCTTCCTGAAGTAGCAGCAGTAGGTCTAACTGAAGAACAAGCACGTGAGAAATACGATGTTGCCATCGGTAAATTCAACTTTGCTGCTAACGGTCGTGCCATTGCATCTGATGCTGCTCAAGGTTTCGTAAAAGTTATCGCCGATAAGAAATACGGAGAAATCCTTGGTGTGCACATCATTGGTCCTTCAGCTGCAGAATTGATCAACGAAGCGTCAAGCATCATCGAAATGGAAATCACTGTTGAGGAAATGCTGAAGACCATCCACGGACATCCAACCTACTCTGAAGTTATGTACGAAGCATTTGCAGATGTACTAGGAATGGCCATCCATTCACCTAAGAAAAAATAAATCGAAGATAGTTCAGACTGGAAAGGTATTTTCCAGTCTCTATCGTATAAAGGGATATCATGAAATATATTATCAATCATTCAAACGACACTGCCTTTAATATCGCCTTGGAAGAATATGCCTTTAAACACCTTTTGGATGAGGATCAAATCTTCCTACTTTGGATCAATAAACCATCTATCATTGTCGGGCGTCACCAGAACACTATCGAAGAAATTAACCGTGATTATGTTCGAGAAAATGGCATTGAGGTAGTCCGCCGTATCAGTGGTGGTGGAGCTGTTTACCACGATTTAAACAACCTCAACTACACCATTATTTCAAAAGAAGATGAAAACAAGGCCTTTGACTTCAAGAGCTTCTCAACTCCAGTTATCAATACCTTGGCTCAACTAGGCGTTAAAGCTGAGTTCACAGGCCGTAATGACCTTGAGATTGATGGGAAAAAATTCTGTGGCAATGCCCAAGCCTATATCAATGGGCGTATCATGCACCACGGATGCTTGCTCTTTGACGTCGATTTGTCAGTCCTAGCAAACGCCCTCAAGGTTTCAAAAGATAAATTTGAATCAAAAGGTGTGAAATCCGTCCGTGCCCGTGTAACCAATATTATCGATGAATTACCAGAAAAAATCACAGTTGAAGAATTCCGTGATCTGCTATTGGAATACATGAAAAAAGAGTACCCAGAGATGACTGAATACGTCTTTTCAGAAGAAGAATTGGCGGAAATCAATCGTATTAAGGATACTAAATTCGGTACTTGGGACTGGAACTATGGGAAATCACCTGAATTTAACGTCCGTCGTGGAACAAAATTCACCAGTGGTAAGGTTGAAGTTTTTGCCAACGTCATTGAATCAAAAATCCAAGATATCAAGATTTATGGAGACTTCTTTGGTATCGAAGACGTTGCAGCTGTAGAAGATGTCCTTCGTGGAGTGAAATACGAACGCGAAGATGTCCTTAAAGCTCTAGAAACTATTGATATTACACGCTACTTTGCTGGTATCAGCCGTGAAGAAATCGCTGAAGCAGTAGTAGGATAAAACTATAAGAGATTCGCTTTTGCGGATCTCTTTTTTGAACTCAGTTTTACCTATAAATAGTTTCTAATATATTGCTTTTATGGTATTATATAGATGGATAAAGTCGTTTGAAAAACTTGAAGTATCTCTCTTCAATCTCTCTTTAGAAAGTGTGATCTTATGAAACGAGTCTTTATTATCTTTTCTAATCTTTTTGTCACCAACTTTCTTCTTTGGATTGCCTTTATCTCACCAAATACGCTCATCCACCGAAGCCTCCCTGTGGTAGGAGTTCTTAAACAAGAAAGAAATATCACCAATGAGGAGCTTTCAGCTAACTTAGATCAGTTAGCAAAGGAAAGCAATAGTGTAATCGCTCGCCAGATTCAACAAACGGATTCGCAAGGTCAGATCAAGTTCTCCTATGATATCTACGGAGAGGGAGAGCTTCCAAAGGGCATCAAAAAAGCAGATAAAGAAGTCGCTTCTAAGAAAAGCTTACTTACCAATTACTATATACTCTCAGGGAAGTTACCACTCGAAAAGTTGGATCAAAAACTACACGAACTTGGTTTCTCAAAGACTTTCATGAATAAGCCTAATTTCTTGCAGAGTTTTATGGCATTTTTTGGTTCCGGTTCCCAATCCTTAGCCTTGGTTATTTTTATTCTTAGCTTTAGTGCATTGGCCATTATTCAAAAAACACTTGAATTGAGGAGTGCAGGGATTCGTTATATTGCAGGGATGAGACGGTACCAACTCTTTGGACGTTCTCTCGTGGAAGACAGCAGAGAGCTGCTTTTAGGATGTATTGGAGCCAGTGCCTTAGGATCCATTTTGATTTATTGCTTACAATTAACCCCCTTTGCCTATTCCTTCATCATTTCAAGTAGTATCATTTATAATACGCTCTTGCTCATCGTATCTGTTCTCCTGTCCTTTATATTTGTATTCAGCATCCAGACGGTGCACTTGGTTAGCCTTTTAAAAGGGAAAATTCCAGTAAAAAGGATTTTAGTTTTTCTCTTTACCTGTCAATTTCTCGCTGTTGCTCTCATTGGCCTTGCTATCCATCGGGTCAGTATCTATGGTTCTGTCTGGCAGACTTACCAAGAGGGGAAAGTGGCTTGGTCTAAAGAGACGAATTGGGTTCAAATTGGTGTAAATCGGGAGGATTTTTCACAGAATACAAACAAAGAGATGCAAAATGAAAACAGAGCCAAATGGTCTAAGCTAATCGAGTCTGGCATTGAAAAAGGCGGTCTCTTGGTCTATCATCATCTCGTATCTTTTAATTCAAAAGGCCTCATGAACGATCCTAGAACAGGGAGAAATCTTTCAATCACAGATTACGATCCTCTTGCCAATACCCTGTATGTCACTCCAAATTATCTCGATATCCAAAGGATCTCGGTTTCCCCTGAGGAAAAAGAGCGCTTGAATCACTTGCAAGCTGGAGAATTTGGACTCTTGCTCCCTGAAAAGTTGAAGGGTCAAGAAGAGGAGTTGAAAAAACTCTATGAAGATTATCTGACTCCTAGAGATGAACAAGGAAAGAGCCAGTTGCCTATGAAAGCACGGGTGACCTATCTTCCTAACAACCAAAAACGCTTTATTTATAACAATACACCTATGAACTATCAGCAATTCTTGACCGATCCGATTTTGGTTGTTGTTCGACCTAGAAGCTTTGGTGGCTACGACAATCCTTATTTCTCTCAACTCAATTCTTATCTGTATTTTGATGGACTTGAAAAAAGCAAGAAGCTAGTAGCTGAGAATGGGCTCGAAAAAAATGTGAGTCAATACGACTATGCAGCAGCTGTCTATCAGCAGATGATGCAATCCATTCAATTAGAGAACCTCATGGCCATTGCTGGCGGTATCTTCGGAATGGCGACCTCCATTCTACTCTTTAACACCATGAATTTCCTCTATTTTGAAGAGTTTAGAAGACCGATATTCCTGAAGAAGATTGCGGGTATGGACTTTTTGAAAATTCACCGAAGCATGCTCATATCAGAGATTGTCATGCTGCTATTAGGTAGTGTCCTGATTTTCTTTCTCACACAGGAATGGTGGATCGCTCTTGTCGCGCTCTTATTATTTGCGACCAATGCATGGCTGATTCTCCTTTACCGCTCGCATAAAGAGGACCATTTCTTGCCCATTATTCTGAAAGGAGCCTAATATGATCAAAATAGAACACCTGACAAAATCATTTGGAGAACGGATTGTCTTTCAGGGTATCAATCTGCAATTTGCAGCAGGAAAGGTCTACGCCCTAATCGGAAATAGTGGTTGCGGCAAAACAACCCTACTCAATATCCTGGCTAAGCTAGAACCTTATGATAAGGAAAGCATCAGCTACCGAGGGCAAGAGCTTAAGCAAATCAAATCTCATCACTTTTTCAAAAATGAATTAGGCTATCTCTTTCAAAACTTTGGTCTTCTTGAAAACGAAACCGTAGCTGCCAATTTAGAACTTGGATTGATTGGTCAAAAATGGACTAAACAAGAGAAGAAGCAGCGAGAAGAAGAAGTCTTAGAAAAGGTGGGATTGGATTATCTCGCACTCAATCAAAAAGTCTATGAATTATCAGGTGGAGAAGCGCAACGTGTCGCCTTAGCCAAAGTCATCCTCAAGGACCCTCCCCTGATTTTGGCAGATGAACTGACTGCAGCACTCGATCCAGAAACTTCACAAGAAATTATGAACTTACTGTTATCATTGAAAAAGCTAGACCGCTTGATGATTCTTGCGACGCATAACCCAGCGATTTGGGAAAAGGCTGATGAAGTGATTCGGTTAAATACTATTTAAGTTAAATAAAAATGCTCTATGAACAAAAAATCATAGAGCATTTTTACTGTTGTGTGTGTCATAATTTTAGTTCTGTAAACTATAGCTTATCCAAAGCATTCTTTTGCTCATCATTAACAATGTGGGTGTAAAGGTCGGTGACTTGTGTACTAGCATGCCCCAGCTGGTGACTGACGAGAACTTGAGATTTGGTTGCATCGTATAAACGTGTAGCAAGCGTGTGGCGGAGTTTGTGAGGTGTCACTCGCACCTTGAAGTCCTCGGAATACTTGGCCACCATTTTTTCGACACTGGAAGCATCGATTCGATTAGGAGTGCCGCGGTATTCAGTCAAAAAGAAGGCTAGATCTGTCTTTTCGGCCTTGTATCGCTTACTCCGAATGCTCAAATACTCTTCTAAATAGGGCTTGGCAAAAGCAGCGACATTGACAGAGTCCCTTTTCCCACCCTTCCTTGTCACTTCAATGACCATCATTTTGAGATTGATGTCTTTCAGGTCCAGATTGACAGCTTCAGACAGACGAACACCAGAGGCTAACAGCAAGGCAATGATGGCTAAATCTCGTTCTTTGTTCTTGTTGAAGGAGGATAGCGCACGGTTAGAGAGCTTCTTGGGGTATTCCCTATCAATATACTGGAGAAATTCCTCCGTCTCATCCCCTAAAAAGAGCTTCTGTTTAATATTCTCAGCACGAGCAGCCAGAGTTTCTTTTTTCTTCTTAGTAGCAACCTTCTTCATCACATTTCGATAGAAGTAGGGCTCACCCTGCTCGTTTTCCACTTCCTCGGTTAAATATTTGTAGAGGCTGGACAAAGCTGAAAGAGTCCGGTTGATGGTTGTCTGGGAAACACCGTTTTGGGTCGTATTAGCATTGAGAAGCGGCCGCTCTCGCAGATAAAGAATAAAGGCCTCCATGTCTTTCTTGGTCATGTTTTCCAAGACAGAAAGAGGAATCTCAGCAATCTCTGAAGCGTCAGATATACCAGAGTCTAAAACCCAGCGAAAAAATCGATCGTATTCTTTAAGATATTCATACAAGGTCGTAAAACTATAAGGTACTGCCAGCTTGGATTGGTAGTATTCTAGAACGTACCAGGGCATGATTTGCTTCAGCTTATCAATTCGTTCCAATAAAATCTCGCGTTTCATTCCATATTCCTCATGATTTTTCTATAAAAGAAGTATAACATATCTAGGTATATTTTTCAAGAAAATTATAGTTTTTCGGAAAGATGATAGGGGGAGGTTTTTAAGTAACCAAAAATTTTTTTTAAGCCATTTATACTCAATTATGTACTTTATTTAAGTGAACACTGGAAATTTTGACTACTCTCAATTCAGACGAAAATGTACTTTATTTAAGTGAAAACTAAAAATTTTTCAAATGTACATTTTGACAACAAAAAACACTCCAATATCAATTTAATGATCATTAGAGTTGTTTTTAGCTTGTTTGATTTTAAAGTTATCGTCTATTCCTCAGAATTACTTGAAGAACAGGAAAAATTC
Organism: Streptococcus cristatus; assembly: GCF_003943465.1. Taxonomy (GTDB): domain Bacteria; phylum Bacillota; class Bacilli; order Lactobacillales; family Streptococcaceae; genus Streptococcus; species Streptococcus cristatus_C. The sequence continues at coordinate 92,566 of NZ_RJPR01000007.1, forward strand.
GACAACAAAGTAGTCGATCTATTCAGTTATAAAACCTATAAAGGTCTTTCTGCTGGAACTGGCTACTCCTACTTTGGAGATGGAGATTATACTCTTACTTATTCAACTGAAAATATCCCTCATGATTTTGCGTCTTGGGTTGTAGGTGACTCAATGGAGCCTGATTTACTTGATGGCGATGTAGTATTTGATTAAGCAATCAACAAATATTGAGGGCGGACAAGTTTATGCGGTTGAGTTTAACAATCAAACCTATGTAAAAAAGTGTATATTCATAAAACCTATCTACGACTTGTTTCAATAAACAAGAAGTATGACGATATTTATGCGCCTTATGAGGAAAATCCTCGTATAATTGGGAAGATCGTTGGGCATTTTAAGCCTGTAGAGAATTAGATTTCACTTATCGTATCCTCTTCAGTAAGATAATATTACAAAAAAACTACAGGCATGCTGAAGTTTTTTTATTTATGTTTATAAAATTATAAAATACTGGTGTATAATAAAGATATAATAATCTGTTCTAGAGGTGATTCAATGCGATTAGATAGTCCACAAAGTATTTTTAATATGGGAGATACTTCGATTCGAGTAAAGCAATTAGTTGAGGTTAATAAGCTTATTTTAAAGCATGTTAAAGAATACATGGGCAATACTCGTATATGGGAGCGAAATACTACTTTACAAGAGGATTTTTACAAGAGCTTTATTGATGAAATTGTTCGACTTGAAGAAGATGACGGCTTAGAACTGTTTGTGGATTTTAAACGTGCTAAAAACTATACAGTTAATACTAATCGACTTGGTTTACGAGGAAGAACTTTAACAAGCGGATTAGTAAAAACTGGACTCATTACTTCTAATAGAAAAATAAGTGATGTAGGAAGAGCTTATTTTAATAATAATTTAGCTGAACCTGATTCGATAGAGAAAATTCTAGGATTATCTGAAGATAACTTAGTTTATCTAAGACAATTTCTAAAATTAAGAATTTATTCTTCTGAATCCGATAATTACTTCTATAGTTTTAGATTTGCTGTGTTATTTTTAAGCAAATATGATAATGTACCTCAACAAAACTTCTTAAAATTAATTGAATCAATTAAACCTGAACAAAGTGAGGAAGAACTACTCTCCATAATTTCTGAATACCATGAAACATCAACAAATAATGAAACATTTGAAGATTTTTACAAGAGAACTTTCGTTAACACTTTACGCTCTAATGAAGAGTTAGAAGCTGTCAAATCTATGTTTGATAAACAAGATTTATCTGATGATAACTTTGTCAGATATTTTAACAACAGAGATAGCAGTAAAACATCTTTGTTGTACAAAGAATTTGTACTGCTGCTTCTTAACTTTATAGAGAATCCTAACGCTTCGTTGTTAGCTAATATACAGAAACTTTCTAAAGATGAGAGAATAAAAAAGGCGTTTGGAGAAGGAAGAATTCCATTCAAATTAAAACCTAAAATGAGTGTTATAGATTTTTTACAAGAAAACAATGAGAATCCTTTACTAAGTGGAGATGGGTATCAAATTTATCTTCAATTTGTATTCAGTAAGCACAATGATCTTATTAGAGAATATTCTGATATGTGCCGAAGAGCTTTTCAAGCCACTGGATTAGTTAGTTTTGATAATGGATTAGTGAATTTAAATAGTAAATGGGTTATTCTTCCGTTGCTTAAATTGTTGGATAAAGAATTTAATTTGACAGGTTATGAAAGTTACGAAGATTACGAACTAAACGAAAATAGTGTTTGGTTTGCTAATATGACTACTAAAGAAATTCTAAATATTTCAGAATTCAATATACAAAACCTCTACACTATTCTTGGTCAACAATTTGGCACAGACGATTTTTCAAAAATAAATAATCACATAGTTCGTAAACGAGAATTGGAATATAGGGATTTTATTGAAACACACTTCCCTGTTGAAAAAGTGATAAAAATTCTTGAATATATAAAAGTTCGAGATGATGAGAAAGTATTCGATTTGGTTACAGAAAACGCAACAGTCCCCACTATTTTCGAATATATATTGACTATTGTTTGGTATTACATTTCTAAACACAAAACGTTTTGTTTGCATCAAATTTTTCAAGTGTCTTTAGACGGAAATAAGTTACCATTGACTCATAGAGGTGGCGGAGCAGGTGACATTGAAATTATTACAGAAGAATATTCTCTGCTTATTGAAGCTACTTTGATGGATTTAAGTTCTCAAAAACGAGGAGAGATGGAACCTGTTATTCGACACAGTATAAATTTTGCCCTTGAAAATAATAAATCACAGACAATTTTTATTGCAAATGAATTAGATGACAATGTTATAAATGTTTTTAGAGCAACTCAATTTATTCAATTCAATGGAACATTAAAGACAGGGATTGTTAATGGTTTAAAGATATTTGGTCTGACTACTGAAGAGTTGATAATCATTCTTCAAAAAGGTATAAATGATATTGACTTACTTAATACTATAACTAACCATTCTAGTACCATGCCAACTACTATTTCAAATAATTGGAGGCAAGAAATACTTGATGATATCTTTTCAAAATAATAGAGTGGTCGCTTTACAAATAATATAAAACGTCTTCATAAGACTCATACAAGGAAACTGTTAAACGCATAACATTAGATATACAATTATCTAATGTTATGCGTTTTTATAATTGTAGAATTTTCAGACTTATTTTTGCTTAGTCCGCTTCTTTAGTAATTAGTGATTAACACTTCTACGGTATCTTTTGATTTGGCTCTAGACTGATAATTAGAATTGTTATAGTTGAAATCTAAATAATGAATATTATATTTTTCAGCCCAATTTTTTAATAGAGTGTTAGTCTTACCTTTATGAACAGTAACATTGGACAGGGCAAATTTTACTCCCTTATTTGTCAAAATATCCAATGTGTTCAATAATTCTTTTTCACTATTAACGCTCCACCCTCCATTTTCATTATACGCTGCGGTCGAAATTAAATATGGAGGATCTAGATACACGAAGTCGTCTTCTTCAAATGATTGTTGAACTAAGAAATCTTTGAAATCTAATGAAGAAAAAATAATTTTCCTTTTTTTTAATTCAGACATAAAATTTTGTAATTTTAAAGACATCTTTTGATTAAAGTCTCTTTTACCTGTCGGTGTATTGAACTCACCCTTTTTATTAAACCGAATTTGGTTATTAAACCCATATACAATTAAAATATAAAATATAATTGGATTGAGCTCTTTTCTAAAGTACCCATTGTTAAAATCTTCTCTCAATTTTTGATAAGCAATTTTGTTAACTTCTTTTAGTCCAATTGAAGAGGTAGTGTTGTAAAAGTCATACCCATTTTTTTTGGTATTTGACAGTCCGTACTTATCAATAATTTTTTCAATTTTCTTTGATAATTCATTGTAGTCAGCTTCACTTAGATAACGATATAAATCAATAACCTTTTTATTGATATCATTTACGAAGTATTGATTTGCTTCAACATTTATAGCTATATTAGCACCCCCAACAAAAACATCATAGAAATTATTTATATTTTTTGGAAAAAGAGGTAGCAATTGAGGCAGTAGTTTAAACTTTCCACCTGTGTAATTAATAGCAGATTGATTTGTATTTACGATTTTCTTACTTTCTTTATTTGATTTAAATACTTCGCATAGATACAGTAATTCTTTATGATCATTAATTTTAGTTTTTCCTGTAGTAAAAACTTTAAACGGAGTTTCAAAGATTTTAACATTCCCCTTTTTACTCAGAATACTGATTATTTCTTCATTAGAAATTTTTGCATTAGAACGTCCACTTCCTTTTTTAGCCATATTATTATACGAGACAAGAATGTATTTTGAATCAATGTCGTTGATTAGATTTTCGAAAGCTTTGGGTGCTTCTGAAGTCGAATATTTAGATTTTATATGACTTCTATCAATCATTTTTAACGCAACCCCAGCAAGTTCAGGTTTTTCCCAGTCAATAATATTCTCCAAAAGATGATACGCATCCCCATATTGTCTTGAGTTATACGGGGTGTCAATATAGACCAAATCAGCCTTGATATGTTTGACAAGCTCATTGGCGTCGCAATTATAAATTTCATTAAATTTATTAATGTTATTTTCTGGCACTTTTAAATGAATCGAATTAAATGTATCCATTTTTCTTCTGAAAGCATCGTAATGCCCTACCGTATTAGCAACTTTATCCATTGCGTATAATAGTGATGTAAGTAAAAAGGCTTTTTCCCTTTCATTAACATCATAAGTATCAATTTTTTGTCTAATAGCTCCAATTTTCTTAGCATTTTCATTAGAAAAATACTTTCCTCCAAAGTTTTGTGATACATAATTTTCTTTAACTGGTTTTAAATTATTAAGCTCATCAATTAATTTGACTATCTTTTCATAGTTAACTTCTTGGTTTCCGAACCAAGTTTTAAAACAAACATAGTTGGAGTGTAGTATATCATTTATGATGATTTTTTTTCCTTGTTTTCTAAATAGCTCAGAAACAACGCCAATCCCACCAAATATATCTGCTACTATATTCACTCCAGTGGTATTTTCATTTACTACTTTTTCTATAAAATTGAGCATTTTTTGTTTAGAGCCTAAGTATCTCCGATTTTCAATTTTTAAATAACTGTCATCAACAGCTTGTTCTTTATTGTTAATCTGCGTTTTCTGTTCAATAATATTGTGAATATTTTCTAAATCTTCCTCTGACCATATATACCAGTTTCGAAAATCTTTTTTAGGTGCTGGTAACAGTCCTTCTTTTATCCAATTATGAAGAGTTTGGCGAGTTATTCCTAAAGTCTCTTCAACAGATTTTGTTGTTAATGACATTTTTTCTCCTTATGCAACTACGCATCTACGTTTTTTTACAGCCTTATCTATTATATCACACTATGAATATTCTAGTATATACAAGGTAAAAAAATTATATACTTTGTATCTCTACTCTATCTTATTATCTATTATTTTGATACAATATATTCATTAGCGAGGTATTTTTTATGGCAAAGTATAGTTATTCTAGTTTTATTTGGAGTTTGGGAAATACATCCTTTAGGCAAAGCTCTTTGCCCCTAAAACTTGAGTTGGGATGTCGTGCACTTCAAAATGTCAGGCTTAAACATCCAACTGCTAAATGGAATTCCCTCTACTCAAATTTTCTTGATGAGATGAATAAATTTGATATTATTAACTATGGAGGAACCTTACCTGACAAAGATGCAAGAGCTATTAGTTCTTTTATAGAACAACTTGGGTTTTGCAATAAAAAAAGGTATTTATCGTCGGTTGGAAATAAAATTTTAGAACTATCTAAACCTCACAAAATCCAAAAAAATGAATTAAATATTTCAGAGTTTGGTTATTTATACTTCTTACAGCTAGTAAAAAAATCTTATCCATTCTTAAAAAAATATTCAATTAATCCATTTATAGCTACATTAGTAACTTTACTTAAAAATGATAGCATAACTGAAGATGAGTTTAAATTTTTTGTGATGACAACCATTGATAATGATAAAATTCTAAAAATTTCTAAAACCATCAAAAATTATAGAACATCTAGTAACCCCCAAAAATTTATTTATAATTATATTATTGATTTATTATTTTCAATGGATAATTATAAAAAAATATATCAAGATTTTGTTGTAAATAATTCGGTTTCCGACACAGAAATTCGTTTTTTGGGGATAAATAGGAATGGTTCCCAATATGAAATACCTATTGAAAATCTTTATGTTTTATTAAGAAATTGTAATAAACATAGTTCTAGACCTACTTTTACGCAAATTGCTGATATCATTGCAACAATTAGTAATAGATCGAGCTGGAAGAAATTTTTGAAAGGTGAAAGCACAAAACAAAGTGAACAAAAACTTTTTTTAAAAAAGCTACTAGATAAGGTATCTAAAATGAACGAAAAAGATTTTAGAGAGTGGTTTTTATATAATTGGCATTTTATTAAGACAGAAAATTTATTGAAAGAGTATTTAGATTTAAACAAAAGGGTTTTATCAGCAACTGAAATTTTTTCATTCTCTAATGGTTTAAGTTTAAATTTATTCTCAAAAGCGTACTTTCAGGATAAAATAGATGATTTAATTGATTGTGCTAAAAAAAGCTCTAGCGTCAGCATTTATGATTATATTCCCCTAAATAATCTTTTTGGTGGTGTTTTAGTAACAGACCCTTCAACAG
>NZ_RJPR01000008.1 GCF_003943465.1 Streptococcus cristatus
TGATAAGAATGGCGACGGTAAACTTGATCCAAGTGAAGTAACGTCAACAACTATCGTGAAAGACGGCGCAACTGGTGCGACAGGAGCAACTGGTGCAGATGGTAAAGATGGTAAATCATCATTAACTGAAGTAGTTAACAACAACGACGGTACTCATACTGTTAAGGTTGGTATCGATAAGAATGGCGACGGTAAGCTTGATCCAAGTGAAGTAACTTCAACGACTATCGTGAAAGATGGCGCAACTGGNGCTACAGGAGCGACCGGAGCTAAGGGCGATAAAGGTGAAGATGGTAAATCATCATTAACTGAAGTAGTTGATAACCACGANGGTACNCATACTGTTAAAGTTGGACTCGATAAGAACGGCGACGGTAAACTTGATCCAAGCGAAGTGACTTCAACAACTATCGTGAAAGACGGTAAAGATGGTAAGACACCATTAGCAGAAGTAGTCGACAACCAAAATGGAACACACACCATTAAGATTGGTTTTGATACAAATGGTAATGGTAAGCTTGATCCAGATGAAGTAACCTCTGCTACAATCGTTAAAGATGGAAAAGACGGTAAAGATGGCAAGGACGGAAAAGATGGTCAAAGCTCACTTGTAACGCTCGTTGAAAATGAAGATGGTAGTGTTACTATTCTTGTTGGAATTGATAAGAATAACAATGGTAAGGTTGATTCTGATGAAGTAACATCTTCTACAATTATCAGAAATGGTAAAGATGGTAAGGACGGCAAAGACGGAAAAGATGGTAAAGATGGTAAGGACGGTAAAGATGGCAAGGGTGTAACCGGTCCAACTGGTCCAACTGGCCCAACTGGTCCAACTGGCCCAACCGGTCCTACAGGTCCAACTGGTCCAACCGGTCCAACCGGCCCAACTGGTCCAACCGGCCCTACAGGTCCAACCGGTCCAACCGGTCCAACTGGTCCAACCGGTCCAACCGGCCCAACTGGTCCAACTGGTCCAACCGGCCCTACAGGTCCAACCGGCCCAACCGGTCCAACTGGCCCAACCGGTCCAACTGGTCCTACAGGTCCTACAGGTCCAACCGGTCCTACAGGTCCAACTGGTCCAACCGGTCCTACAGGCCCAACTGGTCCAACCGGTCCTACAGGTCCAACCGGTCCAACCGGCCCAACTGGCCCTACTAATCCAATAAAACCAGTAGTTCCAACAGCTCCAACAGTTCCAGCTAAGCCAACAAAACCTGCAGGAACAACCAAAGTAGTAGCTAAGTCAGGAACCCTTCCTAAGACTGGTGACAATAGCAACCATGAAGTAGGTGTGGTAGGCGCAGGACTTCTATCAGCTGCACTTCTAGCTGCCTTAGGTGTTTCTAAGCGAAAAGAAGAAGAACTCTAAGATATTCTATTTATAAAATTTAAGCAATATCAAGTTTAGAGTAAAACAGAGGCTATTAGGATTATTAAAATTCTACTAGCCTCTAGTTTTGTTGTATTAATGTTTTGGAGGAATTGAATGTCATCAATTGTATTGAATATGATTGTAAAAAATGAAGCCCATATAATTTTGGAAACACTCCAAAATTTGGTCAATTCAATCACATTTGACTACTGGGTCATTTCTGACACTGGCTCCACAGATGGAACGGAAAACCTTATCTTGAACTTTTTTAGTGAGGTGGGAATTCCAGGAGAATTGCACAAAGATGAATGGCAAAACTTTGCACATAATAGAAATTTAGCCCTAAATTATGCAAGAGGAAAGGGAGACTATATTCTAATCTTTGATGCAGATGATTTCGTTGAAGGTAGTTTAAAAATTTCTACTGATCTTGAAGCAGATGCCTATTATCTCAATTTTTCAGATGAGAGTGGAGTTCTTTCATTTCGTCGTGTAGCTCTTGTTAAAAATAATCCAGAAATTTATTGGCGAGGAGTCGTGCATGAATTTATTGAATTACCTGAAGGTGCCAGTTATGGAAATCTTGTAGGACCTTATTCAGTCATTGCAAGAACAAGAGGCGCACGAAGTCTAGACGATGATAAATATTATCATGATGCAACTGTACTTGCAAATGCTGTTTATAATAATCAAGACCCTGATTTAGAGCCTAGATATACCTTTTATTGCGCGAGATCTTATCGTGATGCAGGTTTATACCAGGAGGCCTTGTCTTGGTTCAAAAAACGTGCAGTTATGACGGATGGATGGTCAGAGGAAGCTTATTATTCTTGTCTAGAAATAGCGCAAATTTATGAAAATGAAGGGAAAGCTCTTGAAGGACGGGAGTATTTGGAAAAAGCTATCCAGATTAACCCTAATCGCGCTGAAGCATGGTCTCAATTAGCCAAATTGTATAGAGAGGCAGGGCAGCATCACATTGCTTTTGCTTATGCTTATATGGCTAAGGATTTAGAGTTGAATCCGGATAGTCTTTTCAGCTGGAACAGGGTTTATGACTATTGGATTCCATTTGAATTGTTAGAAAATGGTGTCAAAATAGGGAATTTTGAAGTTGCCTACCAAGGCTTTAGAGCTTTGATCATGGCAGGACAGGCCGATACTTATAAGAACTATTATGAATACTTGCCTCAGTTCGAACAGTATTTAGATAATGAGATTATTGAGAAGATTATAGAAGTCATTAACGGTACAGAAGCTTAATTGAATCTTTCAATACGGTTTTTGGTCGACTATAACGACCTGATACATGCCAAACTTTGGAGAGGACCAATTGGTCTTCTCCTTTTTTGCTCTTGGAGCAGTTGCTATTAGCTTAACTTTCAGTTTTAAAAGTCAAAAAAAACAGAAATTCCTTATGAATTTCTGTTTTTTATTTATTCTTGATAAGAGACGATGCCAATGATGGTATCGACAGCACGTTCCATGGTTTCTAGGCTGACATATTCAAAGCGGCCGTGCATATTTTCACCACCGGCGAAGAGGTTCGGTGTCGGGATGCCCATAAAGGAAATTTTAGAGCCATCAGTTCCGCCACGAATCGGCTCGATAATTGGCTGGATATCCAAACTTTCCATGACTGCTTTGGCGATATTGATCGGTGTCATGTCCTTTTCAATGACCTGTTTCATGTTGTAATACTGGTCTTTGAGGGTCAGGATAACGCGCTCGCTACCCAGCTCTTGGTTCATCTTTTCAGCAATAGCCTGCATAGCAGCTTTGCGATTTTCAAAAGCCTCTGTCTCAAAGTCACGGACAATGTAGCTGGCTTGAGCTTCTTCGACAGTTCCGGTCAGGTTCATCAGGTGGTAGAAGCCTTGGTAGCCATCGGTCTTCTCTGGTCGGTCGGCTTCTGGCAGCTGGTTGTGGAAGTCAATAGCCAGCTGGAGAGCATTGACCATCTGGTCCTTAGCAGTTCCTGGATGGACATTGCGACCTTGGAAGGTCAGTTCTGCTCCAGCAGCGCTAAAGGTTTCGTACTGGAGCTCGCCTAGAGGTCCACCGTCCACTGTGTAGGCAAAGTCCACATCAAAGTCTTCAGCGTCAAATTTATCGGCTCCGACGCCGATTTCCTCGTCTGGACCAAATCCAACTCGGATTTCTCCATGCTTGATTTCTGGATGGGCCGACAGGTATTCGATAGCAGTCATGATTTCAGCAATACCTGACTTGTCGTCTGCCCCCAAAAGAGTAGTTCCATCAGTCGTAATTAAGGTTTGGCCCTTGTATTTATGGAGACTGGCGAAGTCTGCAGGATCTAAGTTAAAGCCAGATTGTCCAAGCGGAATCACACCGCCGTCATAATTCTCAATGACCTGTGGCTGGATGTTTTCTGAGTTGAAATCCGCCGTATCCATGTGAGAAATAAAGCCAATCTTGCGGGTAAAGCTAGGGTCGTTGGCAGGCAGAGTTCCAATCGCAAAGCCGTTGGGCAGGTAGTAGACATTTTCCAAGCCAACTCGCTTCATCTCAGGAATGAGGACATTGTTAGCAAAGTCCACCTGACTCTGGGTGCTGGGTGTAGTAGTAGATGTCTCGTCTGAGCGTGTATTGACCTTGACATAGGTCAGGAAACGATCTAAAAGATTAGGGTATTTCATAAAGGCTCCTTGTTTTCATAGATTAAGTCTATTTTAGCACAATCTTGAACAAAAGACACCCGTAAGTCACCATTTCTCTAGTTGAAAGGTCTTGGAAGATGAGCGCAATGGAAATAGGTGATAATAAGCCTTATAAGCTTGAAGAATAGGATTTTTGCAAGACTATGAATATAAAATGATTGAGAAAAGCAGTGGCAAATATGCTAGAGGTGTATGCTAAAGGAAATTTTGTGATATAATAAAAAGTAGAAAATCAATATAGTAAATAAGAGGTAGTGCCATGATTTATGAATTTTGTGCAGAGAATGTTACTTTGCTAGACAAGGCTTTAGAAGCTGGAGCGAAGCGGGTTGAACTGTGTGATAACCTAACAGTTGGTGGAACAACACCGAGCTACGGTGTCATCGAGGCTGCAGTACGAATGGTCAAGCCTTATAATGCAACTGTGATGACCATGATTCGTCCTCGTGGTGGAAATTTTGTCTATTCAGATTTGGAAATCGAGATAATGCTTTCGGACATTCAGAAGGCACGTGAGGCAGGGAGCCATGGCCTCGTTTTTGGTGCCTTAACGGAAAATAATGAGATTGATTATCCTAAGATGGAGCGGCTGCTTGAGGCAGCTAAGGGACTGGATGTGGTCTTCCATATGGCTTTTGATGCTATTCCTGCTGAGTATCAGTTCGGAGAGCTAGACTGGCTGGTTGAACACGGCGTTAAGAGGATTTTGACTCATGGCGGGCCAGCGTCAGAGTCTATTCTAGAACATTTGGCTTGGCTGGATGAGTTGATTGAGCATGCGGCAGGGCGGATAGAGATTTTACCTGGTGGTGGGATTAATCTAGAAAATCGTGCTGAGATTGTTGACACTTTGGGTGTTGATCAATTGCACGGCACCAAAGTAGTATTTTAGCAGGAAAGTTCATGCTGGATTTATTTGAAAAATACAGGCTGAAGGAAGAAAGTTTGCTGGATTATGGCTTTGTCAGGTCTGGTGCAGAATACAGTTATTCGACTAAGATCATGGCTGGCGACTTCCAGATGAATGTGGTGATTTTTGATGGAAAGCTGGATTTTCAGGTGCTTGACTTGGATACAGGTGATGAATATCGACAAGTCAAGATGGATAGTATGGCAGGAGAATTTGTCGGACAAGTCAGGGCGGCCTGTCAGGAGGTTTTGCTGGATATTCGGCAACATTGCTTTGAGGAAGTAGGCTTTCTTTATGAGCAAAGTCAGCGACTGAGTAGCTATGTGGCGACTACTTATCAAGGGCAGTTGGAGTATCTTTGGGAAAATTCTTCTCGTAAAAGCGCTAATAGAGCCGCTGTTTTTCGCCATCAGGATAGTAAGAAATGGTACGGAGCTTTTTTGACAACCGATTGGTCTAAGTTTGAAAAGGAGCGCAGTGGTGCGATCGAGGTCCTAAATGTCAAGAGTGACCGAGTTGCCGAACTTATTCAGCAAAAAGGAATTTTCCCCGCCTTTCATATGAATAAAAAATACTGGCTCAGCCTGCCCTTGGATGGAACTTTGCCCGACCAGCAACTTTTTGATTTGCTGGATACCAGCTTTGTTCTGACTAAGAAAAGATGAGCATAGTTTGCCTGAGTTTCATTTTTATCTGAAATAGCGTATAATAGAGATAGTGAGAAACGGACAGTCGGATTAAGGGCTGTCCGTCCTTTGTTTGGAATGAGGAAACGGAATGAATCTTATCAGAAAACTGGACTGGTTTTTTAAACTGGAGAAACGGCGCTATATGATCGGCATTTTGGCCTTGTCTCTGGTCAGTGTGTTTAATCTGATTCCGCCACGAGTCATTGGGCAGGTCATAGATAGAATTGCTAGGCAGAGTCTGACTACTGAAGAACTTATTTATAATCTTCTTCTTTTGATTTTGGCTGCTTTTATTATGTATGGTTTGCGGTATGTCTGGCGGCTCTATATCTTTGGCACGGCAAATAATCTGGGGCGCATCTTACGCTTTCGGCTTTTTGAGCATTTTACGCGGATGTCGCCAAGTTTTTATCAAAAATACCGAACGGGTGACCTCATGGCTCATGCAACCAATGATATCAATGCGGTGGTTAGCGTGGCTGGCGGTGGTGTTATGTCAGCGGTAGATGCTTCTATTACGGCCTTGGTGACCCTCATCACCATGTTTTTGGTCTTGGACTGGCGACTGACCCTGATTGCCATTCTCCCTCTGCCCTTTCTGTCTTGGGGAACCAGTTTGATTGGTCGGAAGAATCACGAGAGCTTTAAAGCGGCTCAGGAGGCTTTTTCTGATCTCAACAACAAAGTTCAGGAGAGCGTAGCGGGGATTAAAGTGACCAAGTCTTTTGGCTATCAGAATGCAGAGACTCAGTCCTTTGCAGCTATCAACCAAGAAGTCTACCAAAAGAACATCTTGGCTGCCAAGTACAATTCCCTGTTTGACCCGATGGTGCTAATTTTTGTCGGCTTATCCTATGTTCTGATCCTGATTTTCGGAGGAATATTTATCTCCCAAGGTCAATTTACAGTCGGTGAGCTGGTTACCTTTATGACTTATCTGGATATGCTCGTGTGGCCACTGCAGGCGATGGGTTATCTAGTGAATATCAGTCAGCGGGGAGCCGTTTCCTATGAACGGATTGAGAACTTGCTGGCTGAGGAGTCGGATGTCAAGGAAGCCCAGCAGCCACTTGCCAGCATTCAAAATGGCCGACTGGACTATGAGATAGCTTACTTTGCTTATGAGAACGAAGTGACTTTGAAGGATATTCACTTTACATTAGAAAAAGGGCAGACCTTGGGGATTGTCGGGCCGACTGGATCTGGAAAGACCACCTTGCTGCGTCTCTTGCTACGGGAGCAGGATATTCAAGAAGGAGCAATTTATCTGAATGGCCACGATATCCGAGAGTATGCTCTTAAGGATCTGCGTGGTCTGATTGGTTATGTGCCTCAGGATCAGATACTTTTTGCCCTGTCCATTCGGGACAATATCCGCTTTGCCAATCCAGAACTATCAGAAGAGCAAGTCATCCGAGCAGCCCAGCTGTGTGGTGTTTATGAGGATATTAAGGCTATGCCAGATGGTTTGGATACGCTGCTTGGTGAGCGGGGCGTCTCGCTTTCTGGCGGTCAAAAGCAGCGTTTGGCTATGAGTAGAGCCCTCATCACCAATCCAGAAATTTTGATTTTGGATGATTCCTTGTCGGCAGTGGATGCCAAGACCGAGCATGTAATTTTAGAAAATCTCAAGCAGGAGCGAGTTGACAAGACGACCATTATCACTGCCCATCGTCTGTCAGCCATTGTCCATGCAGATTTGATCCTAGTGCTGGAGAATGGCCGTATTAAAGAACGAGGTAGCCACCAAGAACTTCTAGAAGAACAGGGCTGGTATGCTCAAACCTATCAAAATCAGCAATTATATGAACGCTTTGAGGAGGAGTCTGCAAAATGACAAAACAATCAACTTTTAGACGCCTTTTAGATTATATGTGGCGCTACAAATGGATTAGCCTGCTGGCTCTAGCCTTTATTTTCGCAACGACTCTAGTGACAACGGCCTTACCGCTTTTGGCTCGGTCTTATATTGACCAGTTTGTCAGCCGAGAGGAAGCCACAAATGGGCTCTATCTGCTGGGAATTTACTATGGCCTCTTTCTTTTGCGGGTGCTTCTTACTTTTCTGGGGCAATATGCTTTTGCACGAGTGGCTTATAGCATTGTCCGTGATCTCCGGCAGGAAACTTTTGCGAATATGCAGCAATTACGCATGGCTTACTTTGACCAGACTGCAGCAGGGGCTATCGTTTCCCGTTTGACCAACGATACCCAGTCAGTGGCTGATATGTTTAGCAGTATTTTTTCAAACTTCCTCAGCTCCATGCTTATCTTGGTGGTGACAATTGCTACTATGCTGGCTCTGAATTGGCGGCTGACTCTGCTGATTGTCCTCTTTTTGCCCATCATGCTTGGTTCGATTATCCTGTATCAGCGGCTGTCCAATCGCTTGCTCAAGCAAGTTCGAGCCAGACTGAGCGACCTCAATGTCAAACTTTCTGAGAGCATTGAAGGGATGCGGATCATTCAAGCTTTTAGTCAGGAAAAGCGGCTAATCGAAGAATTTGAAGCAATCAATGGAGAACACCTAGACTTTAGCAATCGCTATCTGAATGTGAACAGTCTCTTTCTGCGCCCTGCCATGTCTTTGCTGAAAATCTTGGCTTATGCTCTTATTCTGACTTATTTTGGCTTGAGTTGGCAAGTAGCTGGAGTAACTGCGGGTGTCATGTATGCCTTTATCCAGTATGTCAATCAGCTTTTTAATCCCTTGATTGATGTCATGCAAAATTACTCAGTTCTTCAGACGTCAATGGTGGCTGCGGAGCGCGTCTTTGAACTCATGGATCGTCGAGACTTTGAGCCTGAGCAAGCAGAAGAGGGACCTGAGATTCAGGCAGGAAATATTGACTTTCAGCACGTGAGCTTTTCCTATGAAGGAAAGAGAGAGATTCTAAAGGATATTTCCTTTAGCGTCAAGCAAGGTGAGACGATTGCCTTTGTCGGATCAACGGGTTCGGGAAAATCTTCTATTATCAATCTTTTCCTGCGCTTTTATGAATTTGAAAAAGGTAGGATTCTTATCGATGGCAGAGACATCAGAGACTATAGTCAAGCAGAGTTACGCCGCAATATCGGTCTCGTTTTGCAGGATCCCTTCCTCTACCACGGCACCATTGCCTCCAATATCCGTATGTACCAGGATAGTCTGTCACAAGCAGAGGTCGAAGAAGCAGCTCGCTTTGTCGATGCCCATGACTTTATCAGCCAACTACCTCAGGGATATGATAATCCAGTTACTGAGCGCGGCTCCACCTTCTCTAGTGGCCAACGACAGCTTTTAGCTTTTGCTAGAACCATTGCAACCAAGCCTAAAATCTTGATTTTAGACGAGGCCACTGCTAATATTGATTCAGAAACTGAGGAGCTGATCCAGCATTCTCTCCGGAAAATGCGGCAGGGTCGAACCACTATTGCCATTGCCCATCGGCTGTCCACGATTCAGGATGCCAATTGCATCTACGTTTTAGATAAAGGGCGCATCATTGAGTCTGGTAGCCATGAAGAGCTTCTGGCACAAAATGGGACGTACAAGAAAATGTACCAGCTGCAGGCTGGGATGATGGATGCCTGATAAACAAGGAGAAATTCAAACAAAAGTTGTAGGACAATAAGCCTACAACTTTTTTAGATAGTCTTTCAATTTTTCCAGATTTTCCTTTAAATCATCAAACCGTAGCTTAGCATAGTGGTAGGGGCAGGTTTGAATGTAGCTGCTTTCGAAAAAGTCCAGCGGAAGCTTGCTATGTTTGAGGGAGCTGACTGAGGAGAGGAGCTGGAGATCAAAAATCACGCCATCGGTTGTCAACTGGTGGGGCAGAGGGAAATGAATAGAGTCCAAGAGGTTTTGTGCCTTATTTTTTTCAGCTTCCAGTTGGTTCAATAATGCCAGACGATTTTTTTCAAACATCAGATTGTCAATATAGAGGGAGAGAGCCTTTTGCATGATGAGGTTGCTGTCGTAATCAACCGCTTTTTTATAGGAAAGAAAGGTTTCTCGAATCTTAGGTGGCAGAGCCAAGGCTGTGATGCGCAGGGCGGGAAAAAGGCTGGTGGAAAAAGACTTGATATAGAGAACATGTTGGCTGTCATCTAGATAGTAAAAAGGCAGTTCTCGCTTACTATCAAAATCGGCCAGATAGTCGTCTTCAACGATATAGACATCATAACGCTCAGCAAGGGCAAGGATTTCTTCCTTTTCCTGACGGCTGTAGGAATGTCCTAGTGGATAGTGGAAACGGGGAATCGTATAGAAAAACTTGATTTGCCCTGTTTGAAAAATCCTTTCTAACTCTTTCAGGTCAATCCCAGACGGCTTACGCTCAATGGTCTCATAAGATAGTTTCTGATTTAGCAGTAAATCATTGATTCGGTGGTAGGTTGGTTGCTCAACCAGAATGGTCTCTTTACCATTGGGGAAATCAATTTGAGAGAGAATGTAGAGGGCTTGTTGGGTACCGGAAGTCAGAATCAGATTGTTTGCAGAAGTGTAGACTGCGGAGTCCAAGAGCAAGCGCTGGACTGACTGTCGCAACTCCTCCAGTCCTTCTTGCTGAGAATAGTAGTTGAAAAGATAGTTTTCCCGACCAATCAGTGTTTCATTGACACACAGGCGGAAGTCTTCGTAGGCTTGGTAGCGGTCGTCTGTCACAGCCAGTTCGATATCTTCCTTTTTATTTTGGTCATTTTCCAAGACATAGTAGCCGCTCTTAGGCACGGCATAAATGTACTTCTGATAACGAAGCTCAATCAAGGCCTTCTGGGCAGTATCCTTGCTGCAATGGTAGCGGTCTGCCAGCTTGCGGACGGAGGGAACCTTTTGCCCTCTAGTAAGTCTTCCCTTGTCAATGTCCCTAATAATTTTATCCATGATGATTTGGTATTTAGCTTTTTCTGCCATTCTGTCCCCCTACAGATTTCTTTCTCTTATTTTACCTTATTTCGAGGAAGTTGACAATGTTTCTTGTTCATTTAAAATATAAAAACCAGCCTTGAATTTTCTTCAAAACTGGTTCAATCTAGAATATTATCCTTGTGCCTATTCTTGCAGAAAGCCCAGTGTAGCTAAGGCTTCCTCGATATAGTCTAAGTCCTGCTGAGAATCTGCCTCGATTAAATGGTAATGAATTCCATTTGTTAGCTCGGATAAGGCACGAAAATCGCTCTCTGAAATTTGCTCTAAAAATTGCTGCACATCACGACGGCAGGTCAATTTCAGATAGGTCTGGATTTCCCCATAGACAGGATGCTCAATCATGATATTTTGCACCCGTCCGCCATTATCAACGATGGCCAAAAGTTCGGCCTCGATATCATCCGCCTTGTGTTTGAGTTTAAAAAGTCTGTGAAAATGAGCGGGCTGATTGCTTTCTTTATAGAGATAGCCTCTATTGGTACTGATAATGGGATTTCCATCGGCTCGCAGCAGAGCAATATCCTGAACGATAATCTGACGAGTGACATGAAATTGTTCCGCCAAAAATTGTCCATTTAAAGGTTGTCGAGCTTCTTTTAAAAGCTCTAATAAATCATTTCTTCGTTTTTTTGTCATAACTTCATTGTAAATCAAATCTCTAGAAGATTCAAGATTTAACGAATCTTTTTCAGAGCCTGATAGACAATTTTTGCAATGACAAAGTCAACCATACTGTGAATGATTGTTCCAAATCCAACTAAACCGAATAGAATATAGAAGGCATTCGCCGGATAGGCTGTTGTCGTATAAAAGAGAATGCAGACCACTACCTCGCCAAAAGCATGAATCAAGGCCAGGACGAAATTAAATATCCAAGTCTTCTTCTGGCTGTCCAGTGTTTCAGGATGCTTTTGCAGGTAAAGAGCACCGATAGTCCCGAAGAGCAGGTGAGACAGAGCTCTCAGTGTGATGATGAAAGGAAGACTGGACATGGCAAATCCGATGGTAGAGCCGAGGACGACAATCACTGTCATGAGGGGCGAGATGAACATGGCCAGAAAGATAGCAACGTGACTAGCTAAAGTGAAGGAAGCGGGCGGAATGACAATCTTAATCGGCATAACCAGCGGGATAACAATGGCTAGGGCAGTCAAAAAAGCAGTCAATGTCATAAACTGATTTTTAGATTTTGGTTTCATAATAAACTCCTTTTATCTACTGTATATACACTAGAATAGTACATTGTTTTGTCACAAAAGTCAAGGAAGTTTTTTGAAATAGGATGATTTTCTGGACTTATTTGTCAAATAAGATAAAATATCGTATAATAAGACGGTAAAATATGGATGCCATTCAGGTTCTGTTCTTTTTCTGAATGTCTATCCGCCTATAAGGAGAAATGATTTAATGAATAATTTGCCAAATTGCCCAAAATGTAACTCAGAATACGTTTATGAAGATGGTGTTCTTTTAGTTTGCCCAGAATGTGCCTACGAATGGGATCCAGCAGAAGTTGCAGCAGGAGAAGCTGGTCCAGTGGCTATTGATGCGAACGGAAACCAGTTGGCCGATGGGGATACAGTTACCTTAATCAAGGACTTGAAAGTTAAAGGTGCCCCTAAGGATCTCAAACAAGGAACGCGCGTGAAAAATATCCGCATCGTCGAAGGAGACCACAATATTGACTGTAAGATTGACGGATTTGGCGCTATGAAGCTCAAGTCAGAATTTGTCAAGAAAATCTGAGAAGCGCTATGAATAAAAAAATAATTCTTTCTTATCGCCTTCTTCTTCTGGTTTTAGCTTTTGTCGGAGTCTATCTGGAAATTGCTAAACTTGGCGTAGGAATGCTGATGTACTACACGGTCTTGTCTAATCTTCTGGTTCTGTTATTTACCGCTTATCTTATTTTTAGGATGTGGACAGATAATAATTGGGAGAGTTCCAAGCTGTTGCGCGTGAAGGGCGGCGTGACCATGTGTATCATGATTACCTGCGTCGTCTATCACTTACTCCTAGCTCCGATTGCGACCGATTTTTATCGTTTGGAAAATTTCCTTTGCCATTATATTGTGCCTCTCATGTTTTTCTTTGATACTCTTGTATTTGATAAAACTCTGCAGTATCGTTGGTTTGATCCCATTTCTTGGACAAGTGTTCCACTGATTTACATGATTTTTGCCCTTATAAACGGTTTTTTCTTGAAAATTGATATTCCGAATGCCAAGGATAAACCCTTTCCCTACTTTTTCTTGAATGTCTATGAATACAAATGGCCTTATGTCATCAAGATGTGCTTGATTATCTTTGTGGCCTATCTAGTCTTCGGTTATATTTTTTACGGAATCAAATCTATCTCATTTTCAAAGAGGCAGAAAGCTTAGATAGTTATATAGGAGATGAGAGTGGAACAAAAGTCCTAGCATATCAATTGTCTTTGGATCGTCGAGCCAAACGCAGTGGTTGAGTGGGCTCTACTACGCTGATTTCATCAGCTTTTACAGCCCTACTCAACTGTGCGGAGGTGGGACGACGAAATCGAATTCTAACGAATTACCGATTTCTGTCCCACTCTCATTTTGTTGAAAAAAGATGACGCTTTATCATGAAAAAAGTTTATTTTTTTCTTGAAATGGAATTAAAATTGTGGTATAGTTATAAACAATTAAATAGTCCTTTAATTCTATCCAGAGAGATAGGCAAGGAGCAAAGTAAAAATGATAGGTGGAGTGTGACAAGTGCGTCTTGTTTAAGCCTATCTCTATTTTCTGAGATCTCCTTGCAAAAGGAGGCTTTTTTAATATTTTCAGGAGGTTTAGATGAAGACAAAGGAAGTTGTCGATGAGATCACTATGAATCGTGCCATCACGCGAATCACCTATGAAATCATCGAGCGCAACAAGGATTTAAGCCAAATCGTTTTGGCAGGCATTAAGACCAGAGGGGTTTTCATTGCCAAGCGGATCCAGCAAAGACTGGCTCAGCTAGAGAAAATTGAGATTCCAGTTTGTGAAGTGGATACAAAGCCCTTCCGAGACGACATCAAGGTCAAGGAAGACACGACAGTGATTCCAGTTGAGATTACTGACCGCGAAGTGATTCTCGTCGACGATGTGCTCTATACAGGCCGAACCATCCGTGCAGCCATTGATAATCTTGTCAGCAATGGGCGGCCATCACGCGTTAGTCTCGCCGTTCTAGTGGACCGTGGGCACCGTGAGCTGCCGATTCGAGCAGACTATGTTGGCAAAAATATTCCAACGAGCCGCCGAGAAGAGATTATTGTTGAAATGACTGAAAAAGATGGTCAGGACCGAGTTCTGATCGTAGAGGAGGAGACAAGATGAGTCAAGAAGTTAAATACGATGTCCATGATATGCCAAAACCTGGTTTACTCTTAGGACTTTCATTCCAGCATTTATTCGCCATGTTTGGTGCGACGGTGTTGGTTCCGATTCTGGTGGGAATTGATCCAGCGGTAGCCCTGTTTTCAAGTGGTTTGGGAACGCTGGCCCACTTGACAGTGACCAAGTACAAAATCCCTGCTTATATGGGTTCCAGCTTTGCTTATATCGCTGCCATGCAAATCCTAATGAAGACAGATGGGATTGCTGCGGTTGCGCAAGGTGCTATCACGGGAGGTTTGGTCTACTTCATCGTAGCCCTCATTGTGAAATTCGCAGGCAACGCTTGGATTGATAAGATTTTGCCGCCAGTAGTGGTCGGGCCGATCATCATGGTGATTGGTCTGAGTCTAGCGGGTACAGCCGTTGGCGATGTGATGTATAAAACCGTTGGAGACCAAAAGGTCTACGACATCACCTACTTTGCTATCGGGATGGTAACCCTCCTCTGTGTCATTCTCTTTAACATCTACGGTAAGAAAATAGTTGGTATTATTCCAGTTCTGCTGGGCTTGATTGTTGGCTATATCTTCGCTCTGATTGTCGGAGCGGTGACAGGTCAGGAGATTATCTCTTTTGTCAACGTGACAAAAGCTTCATGGTTCCATGTCCCGCCAATGAATCTTCCGTTTATAGATTATGATTTTAAATTATATCCAAGTGCAATCCTAACAATGGCACCGATCGCCTTTGTAACGATGACAGAGCACTTTGGACATGTTATGGTTCTGAATAGCTTGACAGGCAAGGATTTCTTTAAAGAGCCTGGTTTAGATAAGACTTTAGCTGGAGATGGTCTGGCTCAGGTCATCGCGGGTATCTTTGGTGCTCCGCCAGTGACCAGCTACGGTGAAAATATCGGGGTGATGGCGCTCAATAAAATCTACAGTGTTTATGTGATTGCTGGTGCTGCTGTATTGGCGATTATTATGAGTTTTGTCGGGAAAGTATCCGCCCTGCTCCAATCAATTCCAAGTCCAGTCTTGGGAGGTATTTCCATCGCCCTCTTCGGGGTAATTGCTTCCAGTGGTTTGAAAATTCTGATTGAAGCGCAAACCAATTTTGACAACAAAAAGAACCTGCTGATTGCTAGTGTCGTTCTGGTATCTGGTATCGGTGGTCTGACCCTGCAACTATCAGGTCTGCAAGTTTCAGGAGTTGCCTTGTCAACTGTTCTGGGAATTGCCCTCTACCTCATCCTGCCAGAACCTAAAAATTAGGCTGACGAGATTGCTACATTTGTCCAAAGTTTTTAATAAAAAAGGAGTATAACATCATGTCATCAAATCAAATCGCACTTAAAAATCTTGTATCTATGGAACACCTTACGAACGAAGAAGTAATGGCTTTGATCAAGCGCGGGATTGAATTTAAAAACGGCGCAAAGGTTCATTATGATGAGCAGCATATCGTTGCAAACCTCTTCTTTGAATCTTCAACTCGGACTCACAAGGCTTTTGAAGTAGCAGAATTAAAACTTGGATGCGACCTGCTTGACTTTGATGTCAAGACAAGCTCAGTCAACAAGGGAGAAACCTTGTACGACACGATTTTGACTATGTCAGCTCTCGGTGTAGATGTCTGTGTCATCCGTCACCCTGAGGTGGATTACTATAAAGAATTGATCGAAAGCCCAACGATTACAACTTCTATCGTAAATGGTGGTGATGGTTCTGGTCAGCATCCGAGCCAAAGTTTGCTTGACTTGATGACAATTTACCAAGAATTCGGTCATTTTGATGGTTTGAAAGTAGCTATCGCTGGTGACCTTGATCACTCTCGTGTAGCCAAGTCTAATATGCAAATCTTGAAACGTCTTGGTGCCGAGCTCTTCTTTGCTGGTCCAGATGAGTGGAGAAGTGCGGAGTTTGCTGACTATGGTAAGTTCGTAACCATTGATGAAGTGATTGACCAAGTGGACGTGATGATGTTCCTTCGTGTGCAGCATGAGCGCCATGACTACAACTCTATTTTCTCTAAGGAAAATTATCATAAACTCCATGGTTTGACGCAAGAGCGCTATGACCGTATGAAGGATACCGCTATCCTGATGCACCCAGCGCCTGTCAATCGCGATGTAGAAATTGCAGACTATTTGGTTGAAGCTCCAAAATCTCGAATTGTAGCACAAATGACAAATGGCGTCTTTGTCAGAATGGCTATCATTGAGGCTGTTCTCAAAGGACGCAACTAATCTCAAATGTAGCTTGGGAGTAGGATTGGACTCAAGAAGGGTCTGGCTACTCCTTTTTTTATAACTTAACATTAAAGACGGATAAAAGACAAATGTTAAAATCAAAAGAACTACTCGAAATTATGTTTTTTGAGTAGTTCTTTTGATTTATGCATTGCTGGATTTTACAAAGATTCTTGGGATGGCTTTTTTGAGTTGTGGGATGAAGATGAGACTGACCCCAATAACGATGAGTCGGTCTGCATAGTCGGTCAGGGCTTGGACAATGATGGTACTGGTGACCAGATCTAGGCCTAAGCCATGTAAGCCCTGAACGATGATGCTGGAACCGCTTGGAGTAATTCCTTTGAAGACAATGACAGTAATCAGAGAGGCCAAAGCAGTAGCTGGCAGGGAAACTAAAAATGTTTTCCAGAGGAGGTTTAGTCTTGGTTTTGAATCAGCAGTGAAAAAGACTGAGACGAGCAGGGCCAAAAGAATGGCTACTGGAGAGAAATAAATAGCAGAAATGTCTGTTGTAAAAGCACTAATGAGAGCGCTGGCAACCGCAGTTCCTACTCCCCAAATAGGTCCTAAAACGAGGCTGGCTAATATCGTTCCAAAAGTATCCAAATAAACAGGAAGTTTTAGAAAAAGAGCGATGTTGGCACCGACATAGTTTAGAGCGATGCAGATAGCTGTAAATGTGATGATAAATGGTGATGTTTTTTTCATAATCTTATCCTAAATTTAAAGTTTCTAGATCTTGGCAGATAATTTCCTTTGAAGTGTTGAGTATCACGGAGAGAAAATCCTGAAAGAAGAGCTGGGTGTTTACTTGGGTCAGTATCTTAGCATTGGCTTCCTTACCATAAAAATGATAGGCATCAACCAGCGTTTGTCCCATGGCAATGCCTTCCGTTGTAAGATCGACGAAGGAGTCAAAGCCTTGGCAAAGATCCTCATGCAGGAAATGTGCAACGGCCAATGGATCGTTGATGACACAGCCGATGATATGTTCATACTCCCAATGAAAATCCCAGTAAAAACGCGTGATTTTTCCGACAAAGTCAGTGACTTCAGGATTGATAAAACGCATATATTCCAATAGATTAGGCGTCAAGACAATCTTTCGCGTGACATCTAGACCGACCATTTCAATTTTTTTTCCGAGTCTTTCATAGGTTTCTTGGGCTGCATGTGGATCGCACCAGTAGTTGTACTCCGCTACGGGTGAACAGTTGCCGTGCGATTTGTAGCAGCCGCCCATGCTGACAAATCGTTCTAGATGTTGACCAAGTGTAGGATTTTTCCTGAGAGCCAAGGCAATATTGGTCAAAGGTCCTAGTGCGATGATAGAAGTATTCTTATTGGTCTGGAAGTAGTCTGCCAGAAAGTCATAAGCAGCTTGTGGCTGGGCATGGGTGGAACTGCTTCTTGTTATCCTGCTTTCCCCCAATCCATCCATGCCGTGGGTGTCCTGAGCGGAGATGAAGTCACGAACCAAGGGCTTGTCGGCTCCTACATAAACTGGAATATCTAGCCGATTCAGCCTTTCTAGGATTTTAAAGGCATTTTCAAGACCAAGTTCCACTGGGACATTTCCAGCAACTATGGTCAAAGCCATGACCTCTAAGTCAGGGTGTTGCAGGGCATAGAGCAGGGCTAGGCTGTCGTCTATACCAGGATCGCAGTCAATAATAACTTTTCTTTTCATAGGTCCTCCTTTTGAGAAATAAAATAAGGCTGAAACCTCCGTCTCAACCTCTCAGTTAGTTCTGCCAAAGTGGCAGGACACCAGAAAAAACTATGCGCAATTACATTACTTTAGAATATAAGGGTACTTAGTTTTTTATACTGGGAAGTTTGCGAACCAGTCCAAAACAAGTGTTTTGAATTATGCATTTACTATCATAAAGAAAAATTTCCTAAAAGTCAATGGAAAGGAGGACAAGAATAGTCAGTCTTTTGACTTTATGATATAATAAGTAGGATAAAAGAAATGAGGAGAATACAATGGCAAAAATAGTACAAACAGATAAAGCACCGGCAGCAATCGGCCCATATGTTCAAGGAAAAATCGTTGGCAACCTGTTATTTGCAAGTGGTCAGATTCCTTTGTCACCAGAGACGGGAGAAATTGTAGGTGCAACGATTGAAGAGCAGACTCAGCAGGTTTTGAAAAATGTAGGAGCTATTTTGGAAGCAGCTGGAACAGATTTTGACCATGTGATCAAGGCGACCTGTTTCCTAAGTGACATCAATGATTTTGTGCCATTTAATGAAGTCTACAAAACAGCCTTTAAGAGTGAATTTCCAGCTCGTTCGGCAGTGGAAGTGGCTCGCTTACCTCGTGATGTTAAAATCGAAATTGAAGTCATTGCCGAGATTGTGTAATAAATGCTTGGGGCTGGGAAGTTTCCCGTCCTTTTTTAGAAATAAAATGTTAGACGAAGGGAGAAAGAATGGCTGAACACAAGATTCAATTAGTGATTGTGACAGGAATGAGCGGTGCCGGAAAGACCGTTGCTATCCAGTCTTTTGAGGATTTGGGTTATTTTACCATTGATAATATGCCACCGACCCTAGTACCAAAGTTTTTGCAGCTGGTCGAAGGAACCACTGACAATGACAAACTGGCTCTGGTTGTTGATATGCGGAGTCGCTCCTTCTTTTTGGAGATTCAGGATATTCTGGATGAGCTGGAAAGAAGTACGGAAATTGATTTTAAAATTCTATTTTTGGATGCGGCTGATAAGGAATTGGTGGCTCGCTATAAAGAAACCCGACGCAGTCATCCCTTGGCAGCTGACGGGCGGATTTTAGATGGGATTAAGCTGGAGCGTGAACTCTTGGCGCCTCTGAAGAACCTCAGTCAAAATGTCGTTGATACAACGGATTTGACGCCACGGGAGCTGAGAAAAACGATTTCTGAACAGTTTTCCAATCAAGATGAAATGCACAGTTTTCGCATTGAGGTTATGAGTTTTGGTTTCAAATACGGCCTGCCTCTGGATTCAGACTTGGTCTTTGATGTGCGTTTCCTGCCCAATCCCTACTATAAACCTGAACTGCGTAATCAAACTGGCTTGGACAAGGATGTCTTTGACTATGTCATGAACCATGCGGAGTCAGAAGAATTTTACCAGAACCTGCTAGGCTTGATTGAGCCGATTTTGCCTGGCTATCAAAAGGAAGGAAAGTCTGTGCTGACTATCGCAGTTGGCTGTACAGGTGGACAACACCGCAGTGTGGCTTTTGCACAGCGTTTGGCGGATGATTTAGCGAAAATCTGGCCAGTTAATGCCAGTCACCGCGACAAAAATCGTCGGAAGGAAACGGTGAACCGCTCATGAGAAAACCGAGAATTACAGTCATCGGCGGCGGTACAGGAATTTCAGTTATTTTAAACAGCCTGCGGAAAAAGGATGTAGAGATCACAGCCATTGTCACAGTTGCAGATGATGGCGGTAGTTCTGGTGAGCTGCGTAAAAACATCCAGCAGCTGACGCCGCCGGGTGACTTGCGAAATGTTTTGGTGGCCATGTCTGATATGCCAAAGTTTTATGAGAAGGTCTTCCAGTATCGCTTTGCCAAAGGAGATGGTGTTCTAGCAGGTCATCCCTTGGGGAATCTGATTATTGCAGGCATTTCCGAAATGCAGGGTTCGACCTATAATGCTATGCAGCTTCTGACTAAGTTTTTCCATACAACAGGTAAAATCTACCCTTCAAGCGACACTCCGCTGACTTTGCATGCTGTGTTTACAGATGGAACGGAAGTTGTCGGTGAGAGTAATCTAGCCAGTAAGGCTGGTATGATTGAGCGGGTCTATGTGACCAATACCTATGATGATGAAAAGCCTGTTGCCAGTAGAAAGGTGGTCCAGAGCATTTTGGATAGCGATATGGTGGTGCTGGGACCGGGTTCTCTCTTTACCTCCATTTTGCCAAATCTCGTAATCGAAGAAATCGGACAAGCTATTTTAGATACTAAGGCAGAAGTAGCCTATGTTTGCAATATTATGACTCAACGTGGCGAAACCGAGCACTTTTCAGATAGCGACCATGTTCAAGTATTGCATCGTCATCTGGGCAAAAAGTTCATTGATACTGTCTTGGTCAATATCGAGCCAGTTCCGCGTGAGTATATGAACAGCAATAAATTTGATGAATATCTGGTTCAGGTTGAGCATAATTTTCGAGGGCTGCAAGAGCAAGTTCCGCGTGTCATTTCATCGAATTTCCTTCGATTGGAAAATGGTGGAGCTTTCCATGACGGAGAGTTACTTGTTGATGAATTGATGCAGATTATACAGGTGCGCAAATGAGCTTTACAGTAAAAGTAAAAGAAGAGCTTTTAAGCTTATCTGTAAAAGACAAAAATGAGTTGGCTGCCATGATTAAGATGGCTGGTAGTTTAGGAATTTCTTCGACCGGCCTCACCTTATCCATTTCAACAGAAAATGCCAAGATTGCTCGCCATCTCTATGAATTGCTGTCGGACCTTTATCAGGTCAAATCAGAAATCCGCCACCGTCAGAAGACTAATCTGCGCAAGAATCGAGTTTATACAGTATTTCTAGATCAGAAAGTGGAAGAAATCTTATCTGACCTGCACTTGGCTGACTCCTTTTTTGGTATTGAGGCCGGGATTGACCAGGCCATTTTGTCAGATGATGAAGCCAGCCGAGCCTATCTGAGGGGGGCTTTTCTCTCAAATGGTAGCATGCGAGAGCCAGACTCAGGCAAGTACCAGCTAGAAATCCTGTCCGTTTATCTGGATCATGCTGAGGATTTAGCTGCCTTGATGCGCCGTTTTCTGCTGGATGCTAAGACCATCGAGCGTAAGAAGGGGGCTGTCACCTATCTGCAGCGGGCTGAGGACATCATGGATTTTCTCATTGTCATTGGGGCTATGGAAGCCATGGCTGAGTTTGAATCTCTTAAGCTCATGCGGGAAGCGCGCAACGACCTTAATCGCGCCAATAATGCGGAGACAGCGAACATCGCTCGCACGGTTACAGCCAGTATGAAAACCATCAACAATATTGCCAAAATCAGCGATAATATTGGTATTGAGAGTTTACCTGTAGACTTACAGGAGGTAGCCCAGCTTCGTATCCAACATCCGGACTACTCCATCCAGCAGCTAGCTGATAGTCTGAGCCGACCACTGACTAAGAGCGGTGTCAATCATCGCTTGAGAAAAATCAATAAAATCGCAGATGAATTATAAAAGCTGCTGAGCTTGAGCTCGGCAGCTGTTTTTTTATAGGCTTGTAGAATGTTTGGGTTGGACTTTTTGCTCAGGATAGATATGGTTAATGGCATTGTTGACAGCAGTAGGTGCCTCACCTAGCCCAGTTGCAATCAGATCAATCTTGCCCTCATAGCTGCAGCAGTCCCCAGCTGCATAGATACCTGGCACGGAAGTTTCTTGCTTGCTATTGACCAAAATCTTGTGACGGTTGAACTCCAAGCCCCAATCTTTGAGATTGCCGACAGAGGATTTAAAACCGTAGTTGACAAAGAGATGATCTAGAGGCAGGTTCTGGCTTTCCTCTCCCTTGACTTGGCTGATTTCCAAGTGGGTTATCTTGCCATTTTCGCCGACCAAGCGACTAGGAACAAACGGTGTCTTAATCTCAACACTGGAAGCCTTGAGTTCTTCCACACTATGCTCTAAAGCCCGGAAGTTGTCCCGACGATGAACCAGGCTGGTTTCTCCAATCTTTTCAAAAGCTAGCGCCCAGTCAACAGCCGAGTCGCCCCCTCCCAGAACAACAACCTTTTTGCCAGCGTACTGGCTGATGTTTGAAACATGATAGTGGAGGTTGCTGTAAGAATCAGCATCGTCTAGCTCCAAAGCTCTCGGTTTGAAGGCGCCGCCTCCCATGGCGATGATAATGGTTTTAGTCTGATGTTGAGCCTTAGAAGTCGTGATGGTGAAGCCATCATCAGATTTAACGATATCCAGCACTGTTTCATTGAGGCAAATCTCAGTCTGGAAAGTCTCCAGCTGCTCAATCAGACGCTGAGTCAACTCTTCGCCAGTCAAATTAGTAAAGCCAGGCACATCCAGAATCTTCTTTTCTGGATAGAGAATGGCCGGCTGACCACCCAGCTGAGGCAGGGAATCAATGATTTTAACCTTGGCTTGGCGCAGATGAGCGTAAAAAGCTGCGAATAGGCCAACTGGACCGCCACCGACAATCGTAATATCATACAGTTCAGACATAATTTTCCTCAATCTTTTTAAAATAAACTAGCATTATTGTACCACAAAAAGAGGTTGAAATGTAGTTAAATTTTTGTAGGGATTGTAAAAGCCCCATCAGGGGCTTAACATTAAATAGCAAATAAATCATTGAGGTTTTCAGCCAAAGTCGGGTGAGTGAAGATTTGCTTACTCAAGTAGGTGTAAGGAATCTTATTATCCATGGCTACAGTCAGGATATTGATAATTTCCTGAGCTCCAGCTGAGAAGATAGTTGCTCCGACGATTTCCTTGGTTTCAGTGTTGACAACAGCCTTGAAGGCACCGCGTAAGTCAGCATTGACATGTCCGCGAGGCATTGCTGCGACAGGAATCTCCTTCACTGCAATCGGCAGTCCTTGCTCTTGGGCTTCCTTTTCAGTCAATCCGATTTGAGCCAAAGGCGGTGTGATGAACATGCTGGTAGGGACGTTCTTACGGTCTTCCAGTGTGTAGCTACCGTCGCCAGCCAGATAGCTATAAAGGATACGGAAGTCATCCAGTGAGATATAAGTAAACTGCAGACCGCCATTGACATCGCCCGCTGCAAATACACCAGGTACAGATGTTTCCAAGTGTTTATCAACCTTGATAGCTCCGCGCTCTGTCAGCTCGATATCTGTATTTTCCAACTTCAGTGGTTCAACATTAGGCTTACGACCAGTAGCATAGAGCAGAGCGTCAAAGCGGAATTCTCCATCTTCTGTCACAACCACAACTTCATCACCATCATTTTTAATTTGCTTGGTTTGCACATTTTGCAGGAGCTGGATTCCGTCTTCTTCCATATATTGCTTAGCCAGAGCAGCGATAGAAGGCTCTACTCGAGGGAGAAAGACAGGTGCAGCATCCAGTACAGTTACTTGACTGCCTAATTTGTTGTAGAGTCCAGCAAATTCTAGGCCGATGTTACCGCCACCCAGAACTCCTAAACGTTTAGGAAGTTCCTTCAAATTTTGGATGCCAGTTGAGTCATAGACATGCTCGGTTTCAGTCAGTCCTGTAATTGGCAGGACATTGGAAACGGCACCGGTATTGATAACAATAGTTTCAGCCGTCAATTCCTCTTTCTCATCGCCAGCTGTGATTTCGATGACTTTGTTTGAAAGGAAATGAGCTTCCGCATCGATGATGTCGACACCAGCGCCACTGATTGATGCGTAGTTCTTCCCGTTGAGACGGCTGATTACAGCATTCTTCTCAGCCATTACTTGGTCAAAAGCCAGACCTTTTTCAGCTGCGACGAGCAGGGTCTTGGTTGGGATGCA
This sequence comes from Streptococcus cristatus, assembly GCF_003943465.1. Lineage (GTDB taxonomy): Bacteria > Bacillota > Bacilli > Lactobacillales > Streptococcaceae > Streptococcus > Streptococcus cristatus_C. The sequence continues at coordinate 23,676 of NZ_RJPR01000008.1, forward strand.
GGCGATATTGATACAGGTTCCCCCGTACATAGCCTTGCTTCGCTCAATCAAAGCAACTTTTTTTCCTTGGGCCGCCATTTTGGCTGCCAATGTTTTACCGGCCTTACCAAAGCCGATGACAATTAAATCATAGGTTAACATAATTTACCTCCATTTTTCAAAAAGATTGTATCACATCTAGTCGGAAAATGCTCATTTCTGCTACGCCTATTTTAAAAAAGTATCATAAAACATTTTTATACACTTTGTCCATTTTATTGGAACTAAATTCTAGCGCTTTTTCTTGCACTATGTTATACTTCTTTTCGTCATGAATTTCTATAAGGAGAAGAAAATGTCTATTATCACACTGATTTTGGCAAGCTTGGTTGCCTTGGAATTTTTCTATATTATGTACTTGGAGACCATCGCGACGACCTCAGCAGCGACAGCACGGGTCTTTGGTATGTCACAAGAGGAGTTGGAGCAGAAGTCGGTCAATACCCTTTTTAAAAACCAAGGAGTTTATAATGGTTTGCTGGGTATTTTGGTTTTAATTGCGGCCTTTGTACAGCCTAGTTCGTTTTGGCTGGGAATTTTTATGGTTTATATCATCTTGGTAGCTGCTTACGGTGCAGTGACCAGCGATCCGAAAATCCTGTTCAAGCAGGGTGGTTTGGCAATGTTGACTTTGTTGAGTTTATTTTTCTAGAAAGAGCGGGAAATAGTGATTTCCAGCTCTTTTTTACATAATGATTGACTTTTTTATTAGACATGTGTAGAATAAAATTAGAAGAAGACTTTAGAAAGTATGGAAATGTAATGAATCATTCAATTAAACGTTTACCAGATGGTGAATTTGCCATCTTAAAGATTATTTGGCACCTGCCAAATCCAACGACCTCTGCCCAAATCATGGAAAAGCTGGGTGAAGATAACCATTGGAAGCCTCAGACCTTGTTGACAGTTCTGGCTCGCTTGACGGAAAAGGGCTTCTTAGAAAGTGTTCGAAAGGGACGTGAAAGGCAATATACGGCCTTGATTTCGGAAGAGGAATATTTAGAGGTAGAGACGTCAGACTTTTTAAAGCGTTATAGCGGTCATTCCATGAGTGGATTTGTCAAGACTCTCTTTTCATCTAATTCCTTTTCAGAAAATGAACTGGATGAGCTGCGTAATTTGCTGAATCAGAAAGAGTAAGATGAGGTAGTATCCATGAAATAGTTCCTTTTGTCTTTTCTCTTAACCAGTTTCTCAACCTCGATCTTGGTTCTGTTTTTGAGCCTTCTTTTTGCAGCCCTTAAGACCAACATTTCGGTCAAGGTCAAGTATTTTACATGGTTTTTAATCTTGCTGAGTTTTCTGTTTCCATTCCGTCCCCAGTTCGGTTCTGGCTTTATTCGCCTGAGTACTGGGGCAACTGTTCAGACAGCCGTTAGGGCTACCCAGACAAGTGGAGGGCAAGCTGTTTCTCAAGTAGCTGAAAAAGCTAGCCAGGCCAATCTCTGGGAGGCTTTTCTAGGGCTGCCTTGGTTTGAAATATTCTTTGTCATCTGGCTACTTGGTTGTGGATTTAACCTAGGGAAATATGCCTATTCTTATATCCGTTTCAAAAAGATGTTGCAACGTTGGGGGACAGAGGTTGAGGACGAAGAAACTTTATTCCAGTTGCAATTGATCAAAGAAAAGATGGGTGTTAAAAGCAAGATTCGTCTGCTTCACTATCCTATGACACAGAGTCCAATGTTGCTGGGATTCAGGGATATTTTAATTGTGTTGCCGGAGCTGGACTATACGGAGGAGGAGCTGCAGCTGATTTTCCAGCATGAGTTGACTCATTATCAGCACCGAGATGTCTTGATTAACCTTTTTGCAATTTTCGCCAAGAGCCTACATTGGTTTAATCCAGTGGTTCGTTTTGCTTGTCGGGAAACTCAGGAAGCAGGAGAAATGTACTGCGACTACGATGTTTTGAGCAGCAAAGATACAGCTTATCGAACTTTTTATGGTGAAACCATTCTGACAATGATTGACCGAAGTAAGAAGACTCCGATTGCTTTGACGACTTGTTTTTACTCGGATAAATTTAATCTTAAGAGTAAGGTAAAAAACAGCTATTTTGAATGACTTGCATTCTAAAAGTTAGGTAAAGCTTATATCTTAGTATTTCCGTTTGCAATATGGTTTCTCAAACCTCAAAAATCCAGACACATACGAATGATATAAAATACTTGACACGGCTTTCTATGTATGGTATCATTATATAGATTTTGGACTTGAAGGGAGTGAAAAAAATGTCAAAAACAGTAGTACGTAAGAATGAATCTCTTGACGATGCTCTTCGTCGTTTCAAACGTGCGGTTACTAAAGCTGGTACTCTTCAAGAAACACGCAAACGTGAATTCTATGAAAAACCTTCTGTAAAACGCAAACGTAAATCAGAAGCAGCTCGTAAACGTAAAAAATTCTAATTAATAGAATGAGGAAGCAGCCGATTTGGCTGTTTTTTTCTTTTGAATGGGAAGTATATAATAAAAACAGCACTGATTTTTTCAGTGCTGTTTGGATATTAGTTTTGTTTTTCAAGCAAGCTCTTGATTTCTTGCAGAACTTCAAGTTCTGTTGGTCCAGCTGGTGCTTCTTCAGCAGCTTCTTCGTTTTTCTTAGTAAGATTTTGTGCTTTTTCCGCAGCCTTAACGATGAAGAAGAGAACAGTACCGATTACTAAGAAGTTAATCACGGCGCTCAAGAAATTACCATAAGCAATTCCGTTCCATTTCAATTCAGCGATTTGCTTCAAGTTTGCAGCTTTCAAAATTGGGTTGAGGAAGAGGGGAGTGATAACGTCAGTAATCAATGAGTTGACGATTGCTCCGAAAGCATTCGCAATGATCACCCCGACTGCCAAGTCAATCACGTTACCGCGTAGCAAAAATTCTTTAAGATCCTTTAACATTTTCTTTTCCTTTCAAAAAATAATTTAATATTTGAGATTATATTATAGCTTAAAGAAGCAATTATTTCAAGTTATTTGCCTATCAAATGTTTTACATTTGCGTCAAATTATTATAAAATATAGAGTGATATTCTGTGATGAATTGGAGGTATTGTCTATTGGATAAAGAAATGATTTCTGAAATAAAAAATAGTGTCAATATCGTCGATGTCATAGGAGAAACAGTAGCCTTGACCAAGGCTGGCAGAAACTTTCTGGGACTTTGTCCCTTTCATGGCGAAAAGACGCCTTCCTTCAACGTTGTAGAGGACAAGCAGTTTTATCACTGTTTTGGCTGTGGCAAGTCGGGGGATGTTTTCAAGTTTATTGAGGATTATCGAGGCGTATCCTTTATGGATGCTGTGCAGATTGTCGCAGACAGAGCGGGCATTTCCTTAGGGATGGAGAGAGCTAGCGCTGATCGACCGAGACAGTCTCATCCGTATCAGGCGCTCTATGATATTCATACAGAAGCAGCGAAGTTTTACCATGCAGTTCTGATGACGACCAAGATAGGAGAAGAAGCGCGCGCTTATCTCTACAATCGTGGGCTGACGGATGAAGTTATTAAGCATTTTCAAATAGGGCTGGCTCCTAATGAAGGCAACTATCTTCATAAGAGTTTGGCTGGTAAGTTTGATGAGTCTACTATCATGAACTCGGGTCTTTTTAATCTGGCAGAGAATAATCTGGTCTATGATGCTTTTCAGAACCGGATTATGTTTCCTTTGACCAATGACAAGGGTCAGGTTGTCGCCTTTTCTGGTCGAATCTGGCAAGATTCGGAGGCTGGTTCACAGACTGCCAAGTATAAGAATAGTCGCAGCACCCCTATTTTTAATAAAAGCTATGAGCTTTATCATCTGGATAAGGCCAAGCCGGTGATCAAGAAGAGCCACGAAGTCTATCTAATGGAAGGCTTTATGGACGTGATTGCGGCTTATCGGGCTGGAGTTGAAAATGCAGTCGCGTCGATGGGAACAGCTCTGACACCTGAGCACGTTCAGCATTTGCGTAAGTATTGCAAGAAAATTATTCTGACTTATGATGGAGACAGGGCTGGTCAGGCTGCGACAGCCAAGGCTTTAGAAGAGCTACGGGATATGTCGGTAGAGATTGTGTCCTTTCCTGACAATATGGATCCAGATGAATTTATTGCTAAAAATTCTGCCGAGGAATTGAAACAATTTCTGACTAAAACGCGAATTAGTGATGTAGAGTTCCTTTTACGCTATCTCAAACCGGATAATATTGAAAATTTGCAGGCTCAGATTGAATTCGTGGAGCGAATGGCGCCTATTATTGCTCAGACGCAATCTATTACAGCTCAGAATTCCTATATTTATATGTTGGCTGAGTTGCTGCCTGATTTTGATTATCAGCAGGTAGAGAATACGGTTAACAATAGTCGTTTGGCTGAGCGAAGTAGTCGAAGCGGACAGCAGTCGGAATCTCTAAGAAGACCTGTACTGGTAGATCTTCCACTGTCTAAACAGCTATCACGGTTGATAAAGGCAGAAATCCATATCCTCTATCGTATGGTACACAATCCGCTGGTTTTAAATAGCTATCGGCTTCGCACAGATTTTGCCTTTGATACGGCGGAACTGCAGGAGCTATACGAGCTTTTACTGGCCAATGGTGAAGTGACCTCGCAGGATTTATCCAGCTTACCGGAAAGAGTCCAGCAACTTTGGTATCGGATGTTGGAGGAAGATTTGCCAGAGGAGATGGAAGACGGAGAGTTAGCAGAAGTAGAACTGACTAGGGAACGCGAATTGCTTCGTAAGAATAATCAGCTGATTAGCAAAAAGATTCGAGAAGCTTTGCATACTGGAGATGAGAATGCCGCTATATTAGAAGTGGAGCGCTTAATCGCACAAAAAAGAAGAATGGAGTAGGTATGGCTACAAAACAAAAAGAAGTAACAACATTAGACGTTCAAATTGCAGAATTCATCCGTAATCACAAGCAGACAGGTGTAGCGACAGACGATGAAATCAATGACCAGCTGGTCATTCCTTTCACTTTGGACGCTGATGGGATTGAGGATTTGCTGCAACGCATTCAGGATGCGGGCATTTCTATCACGGATAAGGAAGGAAATCCGAGCGCGCGTGTCTTGAATACTGAAGAGGAAGAAGCGGAGCTGACGGATGAAGAGCTCCTAGGTAGCAATTCAGCCAAGGTCAATGACCCAGTCCGCATGTATCTGAAAGAAATCGGGGTTGTGCCGCTTCTTAGCAATGAAGAAGAACAGGAACTGGCTATCTTGGTAGAACAGGGTGACTTAGAAGCCAAGCAGCGCCTGGCTGAGGCCAACCTTCGTCTGGTTGTTTCCATTGCCAAGCGCTATGTCGGCCGTGGCATGCAGTTCCTTGATTTGATTCAAGAAGGAAATATGGGGCTGATGAAGGCTGTTGATAAGTTTGACTACACCAAAGGATTTAAGTTTTCAACTTATGCGACTTGGTGGATTCGTCAGGCCATTACCCGTGCGATTGCTGACCAAGCTAGAACAATCCGAATCCCAGTTCACATGGTGGAAACCATTAACAAGCTGGTCCGTGAGCAACGTAATCTCTTGCAGGAATTAGGTCAAGACCCAACACCAGAGCAAATTGCTGAGCGCATGGATATGACACCAGATAAGGTTCGTGAGATTCTCAAGATTGCTCAGGAGCCGGTTTCCTTGGAAACACCTATCGGTGAGGAAGATGACAGCCATCTGGGAGACTTTATCGAGGACGAAGTGATTGAAAATCCAGTCGATTACACAACTCGTGTCGTTCTTCGTGAGCAGTTGGATGAGGTTTTGGATACTTTGACAGATCGTGAGGAAAACGTCTTGCGTTTGCGCTTTGGTCTAGATGATGGAAAGATGCGGACTCTGGAAGATGTCGGCAAGGTCTTCAATGTAACTCGTGAGCGGATTCGCCAGATTGAAGCCAAGGCCCTACGTAAACTTCGCCACCCAAGCCGCAGCAAACCACTCAGAGACTTTATTGAAGATTAAGAACTGAAGAGCAAGAAGGGGCAGGAATCTTTCAGTAGGAAGTGTCAAGTCGGCAATCCTAGCTGAAAACAAAGGCCCCCTCGAGCTAACTTGAAATTTCTGCCATATCTATAAGGAGGATATTGCATGTCAGAAAAAAAATACAGCCCCGAAGAAGTTGAAAAGATTAAAACGCGTATTTTGGAGAGCTTGGAGCAGGTCATTGACCCAGAGCTGGGGATTGATATTGTCAATCTCGGCTTGATTTATGAAATCCGTTTTGACGAGACCAATGGGGAAACGGAAATCGATATGACCTTGACCACTATGGGATGCCCTCTGGCGGATCTTCTGACTGACCAGATTTATGATGCCATGTCAGATGTTCCAGAGGTTACCAAGACTGATGTTAAGTTGGTTTGGTACCCCGCTTGGACAGTGGAAAAGATGAGCCGTTATGCTCGGATTGCATTGGGGATTAAATAGCGACATCACACTGGAAGATAGACTATACAGAAAAGCACTTGAAATGAAAATCAAGTGCTTTTTGAATGTAATTTTATACAAACTACCAGCTAGTTAGTGAAATTTCCCCGCTGTTGAGCCAGATATTTTGGCCGTTCTCTAACTGGACTAGAAGTTGGCCACTGTCCGAGATATCGCTAGCAATTCCCTTATAGGTTTGATTGTTTTGCTGGAAGCTCACTTGGCGACCGAGGACTAGGGAGTGCTTTTTATAAAGATAGAACAGGTCTTGGGGATCGCTTTCGTAGAAACATCTCCAGATTTCAGCAATTAGCGCATTTCTGCTGATAGGAGCTCGCTCTGTAAAGAGTGATCCAGCCTTAGCTTGCAATTCTTCTGGAAAATCATTAACGCAAAAATTAAACCCGACCCCGATAATAATATCTGTGACTAAGCCTGTCTCGACGGAGGTAATGGCCTCGGTTAAAATGCCTGCGATTTTTTTATCCTTGTAGTAAATATCGTTGACCCACTTGATATCTATGTCTATGAGGGTTAGATTTTTTACAGCTTGATAGATGGCTCCGGCTGTCAGGAGAGTATAGGCAGGGATTTGATCAAAAGATAGGTTGGGCTTGAGATGAAGGGACATATAAAAGCCACCTTGTTTTGGAGAGAAAAAGTCTCGTCCGAAGCGACCGCGCCCAGCGGATTGAGCAGCAGCTAGATAGAGGGTATTTGCTTCGCCACCTGCTTCTAGACCTGCTTTGGCATCTATCTGAGTAGATTGACAGTTGGGGTTGAAGGAAACTTTGATAGGTGCCTCTTTTTCAATGATTTCTGGGATTAGTAAATCCCCTGCTTTGAGCTTATAGCCCCGGTTTTTAACGGAATCAATCTGGATTCCTTCTCTTTCCAAGCGCTGAATGGCCTTCCAAATGGAGGTCCTGGAAATGCCCAGTGTCTGAGCCAGACTTTCTCCGTTTACATAATCATCAGCTTGGCTGAGAATGGTAAATAATTGTTCGTAGGTTTTCATTCGTTCTTTCTCTGTTAAATACTGCTTTCTCGAATGGTCAGCTTGGTAGAAAGTTTGACCATATAGGGAATGGAGTCCTCTTCGGATGTTAAAATTTGATTCAGAATGTGCAGAGCCTGCTTGCCCATTTCTTCTGTAAAAACGGTGACCGTACTGAGACTGGGATAGATGTACTTAGCAATAGACGTATCATTAAATGAAATAATGCTGACATCTTGGGGAACTTGGATTCCGTGTTCTTGCAGAGCCCGCAAGGCACCGATAGTCAAAGCATCGCTAGAGATGAAGAAGGCGGGCGGGAGCTGGTTCTCGTGCTCGCTAAGGAGCTCTGTCATCATCTGATAGCCTGATTCCGAAGAAAAGCTGCCTACCTTAACCAAGTCAGGTTGATAAATTTCTTTTTCAGACAGATACTGCTGAAAGCTTGCCAAACGAGGGTCGCTGATGAGGCTAGTCTGGTCAGAGGTTCTTTCTCGCCCAGCAATCATGCCAATCTGGTCAAAACCAGCGTTCATGAAGTGCTCAAGTACCTTCCTTACAGCATTCTCAAAATCAACCGTTACACAGCTGTAGCCTGCATTAAGCGTATCACTGTCGACAAAAACTAAGTGGTTGTTGTACTGCTCCAGCTGCTGAATTTGAACTGGGCTGAATTTGCCGATGGCAATTAAGCCATCAATATCTTTCAGTTGCTCAAGAGAATCATTTTGAAACACTCTGAGAATCTCATAGCCCAATTCTTGAGCTTTTTTTTCAATGCCCAAACGAATGGAGTAGTAGTAAAGGTCATCGAGCTCTTCCTGCTCAGTGTACCATTCAATGAGCCCAATACGGTAGGCCTGAGTCTTGCTTGGCTTAGTTTTTCTTGATTTTTTATAGTTCAGCTGCTCAGCGATGTCAAAAATCTTTTTACGAGTGCCATCACTGACTGACATGGCTGGGTCGTAGTTGAGTACGCGAGAGACCGTAGCGGGAGAGACCCCAGCAGCCTGGGCAATATCCTTAATCGTAGCCATTTTTTTCTCCTATTGTCTTATATGGGCTATTATACCTCAAAAACAAGTAAATAACAAAGAGGAATTTAGTAAATATTACCCAATTTTTTATTAAGTAAAATTTTACTAAATTTATTGAAGTTTTACTCGGAAACAGTTATAATAAATATAAGAAAACGATTACAATGTCGATCATTCATTTTAAAGGAGTTTAGCTTATGTCAAACCTAATTTCAGCGGAGCAAGTCCGCGCAGATTTTGCCAAAGTTTTTGGAGTAGAAGCGGATCACACTTTCTTTTCACCCGGTCGGATTAATCTGATTGGTGAGCATACCGACTACAACGGCGGCCATGTCTTTCCTGCAGCCATTTCTCTAGGAACTTATGGGGCGGCTCGCAAGCGGGACGACCAGCTCTTGCGATTCTTCTCGGGAAATTTTGAAGAAAAAGGCATCATTGAAGTGCCATTGGAAAACCTTCGTTTTGAAACAGAACACAACTGGACCAACTATCCAAAAGGAGTTCTACATTTTCTGCAAGAGGCTGGCCATACGATTGACCGAGGCATGGATGTCTATGTTTATGGAAATATTCCCAATGGGGCTGGCTTGTCGTCATCTGCGTCATTAGAGCTCTTAACGGGTATCATTGCTGAGAAACTTTTTGATTTGAACTTGGAACGTTTGGACCTAGTGAAAATCGGTAAATTAACTGAAAATGAATTTATCGGGGTTAATTCTGGCATCATGGACCAGTTTGCTATCGGGATGGGAGCTGACCAGCGGGCTATTTACCTTGACACCAATACTCTTGAGTATGATTTGGTGCCGCTTGATCTCCAGGACAATGTTGTAGTGATTATGAATACCAATAAGCGACGTGAGTTGGCGGACTCTAAGTACAATGAGCGTCGGTCGGAGTGCGAAAAAGCTGTTGAAGAACTTAACCGTAAGCTGTCTATCGCTACCTTGGGTGAGTTGGACGAGTGGTCCTTTGATGAGTATAGCTATCTGATAGAGGACGAAAATCGCCTCAAACGGGCTCGCCATGCCGTTTTAGAAAATCAACGGACTTTGCAAGCGCAGGCAGCTTTGCAGGCAGGTGATCTTGACAAGTTTGGCCGTCTCATGAATGCGTCTCATGTTTCTTTAGAACATGACTATGAAGTGACTGGTTTGGAATTGGATACCCTCGTTCATACTGCTTGGGCTCAGGAAGGTGTTCTTGGTGCTCGTATGACAGGGGCAGGTTTTGGTGGCTGTGCCATTTCCTTGGTGCGAAAAGATGCTGTTGAGGCCTTTAAGCAAGCTGTTGGCAAGCACTACGAGGAAGTCGTTGGATACGCTCCAAGCTTCTATATCGCTGAAGTTGCAGGTGGCACTCGCGTTTTAGACTAGGAGAGAAGTAAATGGACGCTGTAATATTTGATTTAGATGGCTTATTAGCTGATACTGAGATCATTTCTCTAAAAGTTTATCAAGAATTGCTTAAAGATTTTGGAATTCCTTTCACAGAAGAAACATATTCTAGAGAATACAGTGGACATAGGGAAGAGGAGAATGTTCAACGATTTTTGGACACCTATGATTTACCTTGGAACTTTGACCAAACCTTGGAAAAAGTTTATGAACTGGAAGCTCGAATATTAGCCAGAGGTGTAAATTTAAAAAAAGGTGCTAAAAATTTGCTTGCTTTTTTGGAAAGAGAAGGTATTTCAATCGCCTTAGCAACTTCAAGTGTTGAATCTCGAGCGAGAATGATCTTGGATAGTAATGGTATACTGTCCCTATTTGACCATCTAGTTTTTGCAAAAGATGTAAAGAGAAGCAAACCTTACCCTGATATATTTTTAAAGGCCTGTAGAGATTTGAATGTTTTACCAGAGAATTGCTTAGTACTAGAGGATAGTGAAGCAGGGATTGAGGCAGCGTATAGAGCTGGGATACCAGTCATTTGTATTCCAGACTTAAAAATACCAGCACAGTCTTTCTTAAATAAAACAGAACAAGTTTTTCAGGATTTAGACGCTGTCAGAGACTATTTAGAATGTAAGAAGGAGAATCAATGAGTCAGGAAGTTATAGATGCATTTATCACAGAAGTCATTTCTGAAAGTTCATTTGAGGAAATGGATCGAATCTACCTGACCAATCGTGTTTTGGCTCGAGTGGGCGAAGGCGTTTTGGAAGTTGAGACTAATCTGGATAAATTGATTGACCTAAAGGACCAGCTGGTCGAAGAAGCAGTTCGATTAGAGACGATTGAGGATGTTCAGACTGCGCGTGAAATCCTTGGTGCTGAGCTCATGGACTTGATTACCCCTGCCCCTAGCCAGCTCAATTGGGACTTCTGGACGACTTATGCCTCCAATCCCGAGCAAGCTGTAGCTGATTTTTACCAGCTTAGTCAAAAAAATGACTATATCAAGGTCAAGGCTATTGCTAAAAACATTGCTTTCAAAGCACCGACTGAATATGGAGATTTGGAAATCACCATCAATCTCTCTAAGCCGGAAAAGGATCCCAAGGAGATTGCAGCAGCTAAAAAGGCAATGAATAGTCATTATCCAGCATGTCAGCTCTGTATGGAAAATGAAGGATATCAAGGTCGCTTGGACCATCCAGCCCGCGCCAACCATCGGATTATTCGCTTTGACTTAGTCGGACAGGAGTGGGGCTTCCAGTATTCGCCCTATGCCTACTTTAATGAGCATTGCATCTTTCTGCACAGCCAGCACCTTCCTATGGCCATCAGCCGTCTGACTTTTGAGCGCCTACTGGACATCGTTGAGACCTTTCCGGGCTATTTTGCTGGCTCAAACGCCGACCTGCCTATTGTCGGCGGCTCTATCCTGACCCACGACCACTATCAGGGCGGACGTCACACTTTCCCTATGGAAATGGCAGAGCTGGATTGCAGCTTTACTTTTAGCGGATTTGAAGAGGTAGAGGCAGGTATTGTCAAATGGCCTATGTCCGTCATTCGTATGAAATCTGAGAAGAAGGAACAGTTGATTAAGTTGGCTGACAAGATCTTGCAAGCTTGGCGAACCTATTCTGACCCAAGTGTGCAGGTGTTGGCAGAGTCTGAGGGTGAGCCGCACCATACCATCACACCGATTGCCCGCAGGAAAGATGGATCTTTTGAGCTAGACTTGGTCTTGCGGGACAATCAAACTTCCCCAGAACATCCGGACGGCATTTATCACCCTCATAAGGATGTGCAGCATATTAAGAAAGAAAATATCGGTCTGATTGAGGTTATGGGACTGGCTATTCTGCCGCCTCGGCTCAAGGAAGAACTCAAGCAGGTAGAACTTTTCTTGCTGGGAGAAGACTGTCAGGTCGCTGCCTATCATCAGGAGTGGGCCAATCAACTCAAAAACCAGCATCCGAATGTTTCCGCTGAAACGGTGGAAGGAGTAGTTCAGGCTTCAGTTGGACAAATTTTCAGCCGTGTGCTGGAAGACGCGGGAGTTTACAAGCGAACAGAGGAAGGGCAGGATGCTTTCATGCGCTTTGTACGATCTGTTGGTTTGAAAGAGGAATAATTGCAGTGAGAGTTTTCATTTGTCCCTATTTTTGATAAAATAGTTAAATAAAAATCAAGACAAGAAAGAGAGAAACATGGCAATTTTAGTATTAGGTGGCGCTGGCTATATCGGCTCGCACATGGTAGACCGTTTGGTAGCAGCAGGCAAGGAAGAGGTAGTCGTCGTTGATAATTTGGTGACTGGTCATCGCGCAGCGGTTCATCCTCAGGCAGTCTTTTATGAGGGGGATTTGGCGGACAAGGACTTTATGCGTGGCGTTTTTGCCAAACATCCATCCATCGATGCAGTTATTCACTTTGCTGCCTTTTCACTGGTCGCAGAGTCTATGGCGGACCCGCTCAAGTATTTTGACAATAACACAGCCGGCATGGTTTCTCTTTTGGAGGTCATGCAGGAATGCGGTGTTAAGAACATTGTCTTTTCTTCGACAGCGGCGACTTATGGTATTCCTGAGGAAGTTCCAATTCTGGAAACGACTCCGCAAAAGCCTATCAATCCTTATGGTGAGAGCAAGCTTATGATGGAGACCATTATGCGCTGGGCAGACCAGGCCTATGGCATCAAGTTTGTAGCCCTGCGTTATTTCAATGTGGCCGGTGCTAAGCCCGACGGATCGATTGGCGAGGACCATGGACCAGAAACCCATCTCCTACCGATCGTGCTTCAGGTGGCTCAGGGCAAACGTGAGAAGATTGCCGTCTTTGGCGACGATTACGATACTCCAGACGGGACTAATGTTCGCGATTATGTCCATCCTTTCGATTTAGCTGACGCCCATATTTTGGCTGTTGAGCATCTGCGTGCTGGTCAACCTTCGGATGCCTTTAACCTTGGCTCTTCGACTGGTTTTTCCAACTTGCAGATTGTAGAAGCCGCCCGCAAGGTGACCGGCCATCCTATTCCTTTGGAAATAGCAGAGCGACGTCCAGGGGATCCAGATACGCTGATTGCTTCCTCTGAGAAGGCAAGAAATATTCTGGGCTGGCAGCCGAAATTTGACAATATCGAAACCATTATCGAAACTGCTTGGAAATGGCATTCCAGTCATCCAAACGGCTATGATGATCGCCAGTAACCAGTGTAGTTTCAAATATTTACAGAGACACTTTGTTAGAGATAGCAAGGTGTTTTCTTGGAACGATAGAAGTTCTTTTCATGGGATTTAATTTGTTGTAAAAAAAGCGGATACATAGTAAAATAGAAAAATGATGAAAATAAGACGAATAAATAATGAATTAGAGATAAATCAGGAAGAAGATACAGTCTTGGTTCTGGGCTATTTTGACGGCCTGCATAAGGGGCATCAGACACTTTTTAAGGAAGCAAGGAAAATTGCAGCTGAGCAAGGACTGAAGATTGCCGTACTGACCTTTCCTGAGTCACCAAAATTAGCTTTTGTCCGCTATCAGCCAGAGTTGATGTTGCATTTGAATCATCCAGAGGAACGAGCTGCTCACTTAGAAAATTTGGGTGTGGACTACCTTTACTTGATTGACTTTACTAGCCATTTTTCTAAAAATACTGCTCAAGAATTTTTTGATAAGTACGTTGCTGCGCTTAAAGCAAAGGCAGTTGTAGCGGGATTTGACTATCACTTTGGTTCTGATAAGAGAAGGGCAGAGGAGCTTGCAGACTATTTTGATGGTCAGATTGTCATCGTCTCATCAGTCAATCAAGATGAGGAAAAAATCTCTTCTACTCGGATTAGAGAGACCATTCAAAATGGTGATGTTGCCAAGGCGCATCAGCTATTAGGCTATCCTCTCTCTACTCGGGGCATTGTGGTTCATGGCAATGCTAGAGGGCGCACCATTGGCTATCCAACGGCCAATCTAGCACCATTGGATCGCGTGATTTTGCCAGCAGATGGTGTCTATGTGGTAGATGTTGAACACAATGGCAAGATTTTTCGTGGCATGGCTAGCGTTGGCAAAAATGTGACCTTTGAAGGAGATGAACTTCGGTTTGAGGCCAATCTATTTGACTTTGCGGAGGAAATCTATGGCGATACGATTCGAATTATCTGGCTGGATAAGATTCGTGATATGGTCAAATTTGATGGTATTGAAGAACTGGTTGCTCAATTAAAGAGTGATGAAGAAGTGGCAAGAAATTGGGAATGTTCGGAATAAATGTCGGTTTTTGATATTTTTCTTAGTATTTCAAGCCGATTCTTAAAAATATCTAGTCAAGAGAGATAAAATTTAGTATAATAGAGTTAGTTACTATATAAAAATAAGAAGAGAACAGCATGATTACATTATTTTTATCGCCTAGCTGCACTTCCTGTCGCAAGGCGCGTGCTTGGTTGATTAGTCATGAAGTTCCATTTACGGAGCATAATATCATGACGAGCCCTCTGTCTGCTCCAGAATTGCAACACATTCTTTCACTGACAGAAAATGGCACTGATGACATCATCTCAACCCGCTCAAAAATTTTTCAAAAACTAGATTTAGACGTAGAGGATTTATCGATTTCAACGCTCATTAAGCTGATTGAGGAAAATCCTAGTCTTTTGCGTCGCCCAATTATCCTCGATGGTAAACGAATGCAAATCGGCTTCAATGAAGACGAAATTCGTGCTTTCTTGCCTAGAGGTTATCGGAAAGAAGAACTTAGAGCCGCAACTATGCGTGCTGATATTTAAAATATGAAAAAAAATTATAGTTACCCACTAGACTTATCGTGGAGCACTGAAGAGCTTGCTTCAGTGCTTTCTTTTTTTAATGATGTAGAGCAAGCCTATGAACAGAAGATTCAAGCGGAGAAACTGCTCCAGTCCTATGCAGTCTTCAAGAAAGTTGTTCCCAGCAAGGGAGAAGAGAAGCGACTAGGCCGTGAGTTTGAGACGGTTAGTGGCTATTCTCTTTATCGCGCTGTTCAGGAGGCAAAAAGGAAAGGGAAAGGAATGATTTCTCTTGGAAAATAAATTTCATTTTGCGAAAGAAATAGTTTATCAGGCAGGTGCTTTTTTAAGAGACCATCTCTATGATGATTTGGATGTCGTACAAAAGAGCAGCCCGACTGACTTGGTGACTCAAATGGACCGCTTCATACAAGATGATTTGGTTGGGAAAATTTTAGCTCAGTATCCGAACGACGCGATTTTGGCTGAGGAAAATGACCTGCGACACGACATCGCGGATGGTAATGTCTGGGTGATTGATCCCATTGATGGTACCAATAATTTCATTACCCAGCGGGCTGATTTTGCTATTATGTTGGCGTATTTTGAAAATGGGCAGGGCAAGTTCGGCTTGATTTACGATGTGACAAGGGACCAGCTTTTTCACGGAGGCGGGACTTTTGATGTGTACTGCAATGACAGAAAGTTGTCTGCTTTTATCGACAAGCCCCTGCAGCAATATCTTATGGCTTCAAATGCTAGTATGCTGGAGCATAATCACTGGGGACTAGCTGACTTGGCTCGTGATTGCTTGGGAGTGCGTGTCTATGGCAGTGCTGGGATTAGTTTTGCTAAGACCTTGGCTGGTGGTTTAGTTGCCTATTTCTCTTATAATTGGCCTTGGGACTATGCGGCGGCCTATGTGATGGCTGACAAACTGGGGTTTGTCGTTCAGACTCTAGATGGCAATCAGCCGAATTTTCAGACTCAGGAGCCGATTATGATTGCACCAAAGTGTAAATTAGACGAGTTACAAGAGTATTTACGAAAGGGAAAAGGCTAGTATGGACTTTCCAGTAGGTTTTAAGGAAAAGTATGAGGAGCTTTTGGGTCAGGAAGCAGAGGTCTTTTTTGCGACTTTTGATCAAGATCCGATTTCAGCCTTTCGCAGCAATCCTTTAAAAGAAAAGCAGAAAGATTTTACAGATGCAATTCCAAATACAGATTGGGGACATTATGGAAAAGTGTCTGGGAAGTCGGTAGAACATGTCACGGGCCTAGTTTATTCTCAGGAGCCAGCTGCGCAAATGGTCGCTCAGGTTGCAGCACCGCAAAAGGGCATGAAAGTTCTGGATTTAGCTGCCGCACCAGGCGGAAAGTCTACCCATTTACTCTCTTATTTAGATAATACAGGTGTGCTAGTTTCTAACGAAATCAATGCCAAACGCAGTAAAATTTTGGTAGAAAATATAGAGCGTTTTGGAGCGCGAAATGTCCTTGTCACCAATGAATCTGCGGATCGATTGGCTAAGGTCTTTCAGGGCTATTTTGATCTCATTGTTCTGGATGCTCCTTGCTCTGGCGAAGGAATGTTTCGCAAGCAGCCAGATGCTACCCAATATTGGAGTCCGGAATATCCTGCCCAGTGTGCGCGTTTGCAACGAGAAATTTTAGAGGACGCTGTCAAGATGTTGGCGACAGGCGGGCAGCTGGTTTATTCAACTTGCACTTGGGCGCCAGAAGAAAATGAAGAAATGGTCGCTTGGCTTTTAGAGAATTTTCCTTTGGAATTGCTTGAAATACCCAAGATCAATGGTATGGTGGCGGGGATTGATTTCCCAGAAACAGCTCGTATGTATCCTCACCATTTCAAAGGTGAAGGGCAATTTGTAGCCAAATTTCGTTTTACAGGCAGTCAATCTGCTAAAAAAATCAAGGCAGCCAAAAATAAATTGACAGCTGAGCAAAGAAAACTTTGGCAAGATTTCCAGAAAAAGTATCTAAACATTGAACTAGAGGGACATTTAGAGACTTTTGGTGACAATCTTTATCTGCTGCCAGCTGGACTGCCAGACATGTCCAAGCTAAAAATTGCTCGCAATGGCCTGCATCTAGGAGAATTTAAGAAAAATCGTTTTGAACCAAGCTTCGCCTTAGGCCTAGCTTTGAGGCCTAGTGAAGTTGTCTCAGTCCTTGAGATTGAGGATATGGCTTTTAGCAAATATGTAGCAGGCGAGACGGTTCAACTCTCACAAAACTATCTAAATGGCTGGTATCAAGTGCTTGCCCAAGGAAACGGTTTGGGTTTTGCAAAAATTACTGGAAATACCTTGAAAAATTATTTCCCAAAGGGGCTTCGCTTTCGTTCAAAAGACTAGGCAAAGCCCTCTTTCTATGTTATAGTGGATATAGTGGGATTTTCAGTTTCTTTCAAATAGACATTCCACTATTATTCTCAAGATTTCGAGGAAAAAAATGGTGAAGAAAAAATATAAGCTGATTTTGTCAGCGGTTCTAGTTCTAGTTGCAGTCAGCCTATCAGCCTGCTCCAGCTGGATTGACCGAGGCGAGTCCATGACTGCCGTTGGTTCGACAGCCTTTCAGCCGCTCGTTGAAGCAGCAGCGGATGAGTTTGGTTCAGCCAATATTGGAAAAACGGTCAATGTTCAAGGGGGCGGATCTGGTACTGGCTTGTCTCAGGTTCAGTCTGGTGCGGTCGAAATTGGCAACTCAGATGTGTTTGCTGAGGAAAAAGAAGGGATTGACGCTTCAGCCCTTGTTGACCACAAGGTAGCAGTCGCTGGAATTGCCGTGATTGTCAATAAAGAAGTATCCGTCGATAATTTAACAGCGGAGCAGCTGCAGAAGATTTTTACTGGTGAAGTGACCAACTGGAAGCAGCTGGGCGGGAAAAATCTAGAGATTTCCATCATCAACCGTGCGGCAAGCTCTGGTTCCCGAGCTACTTTTGACAGTGTCATCATGAATGGTAAATCAGCCGTTCAAAGTCAGGAGCAGGATTCAAATGGGATGGTTAAGTCCATTGTTTCTCAAACACCGGGAGCCATCTCTTATCTGGCCTTTGCTTATGTGGATGATTCTGTCAAGACTTTGAAGCTCAATGGCTACGAGCCTACAGCTAAGAATGTTGCGACCAATGCTTGGCCACTCTGGTCTTATGAGCATATGTATACATTGGGCAAGCCGACTGGTCTTGCAGCAGAGTTTTTGGACTACATGCTGTCAGACGAAGTTCAGGATGGGATTGTCTCAGGAATGGGCTATATTTCCATCAAAGAAATGCAGGTCAGCAAGGATGCTGATGGAAATGTTACGAGCTTAAAAGGAGATAGCAAATGAGAAATGAAGAATTAGCAAAAAAATTACTATCCCCTTCGAAAAACTCTCGTCTGGAAAAATTTGGTAAATATATCACCTTTGCCTGCCTGGCTTTAATCGTCCTGATTGTAGCCATGATTTTAATCTTCGTAGCACAAAAAGGGCTGTCGACCTTCTTTGTCAACGGAGTTAATGTATTTGAATTCTTGTTTGGCTCCACTTGGAATCCGTCAGGTAAGGAATTCGGTGCTCTTCCGATGATTTTGGGTTCCTTTATCGTTACCATTCTGTCAGCATTGATTGCAACTCCCTTTGCTATTGGAGCAGCCGTCTTTATGACTGAAGTATCGCCTAAAGGAGCTAAGATTCTTCAGCCTGCGATCGAGCTCTTGGTCGGGATTCCGTCTGTTGTGTACGGATTTATCGGCTTGCAGGTTGTTGTTCCCTTTGTTCGGACTGTTTTTGGTGGTACCGGATTTGGGATTTTGTCTGGTATTTTCGTACTTTTTGTCATGATTTTGCCGACCGTTACCTTTATGACGACGGACAGTCTGCGTGCTGTGCCGCGTCACTACCGTGAAGCAAGTCTGGCTATGGGAGCTACGCGCTGGCAAACTATTTGGCGGGTAACACTTAAGGCTGCTCGCTCAGGTATCTTCACAGCAGTAGTCTTTGGAATGGCGCGTGCCTTCGGTGAAGCCTTGGCTATCCAGATGGTCGTTGGTAACTCTGCAGTAGTCCCAACCTCTCTGACAACGCCAGCAGCTACACTGACCTCTGTCTTAACCATGGGTATCGGAAATACCGTTATGGGAACAGTGGATAATAACGTTCTCTGGTCTCTGGCTTTGGTGCTCTTGATGATGAGCCTAGCCTTTAACAGTGTCATTAAACTGATTACAAAAGAAAGAGGTAAGAAAAACTATGCACGCTAAGAAATTAGATAAATTGGCGAATGGTATCCTCTACACGATAGCTGGTATCATTGTTGCTATCCTTGCCTCTCTGATTCTTTATATTCTGGTAAGAGGCTTGCCGCATATCTCTTGGTCTTTCCTGACTGGAAAATCTTCTTCTTACCAAGCTGGCGGCGGTATTGGAATTCAGCTCTACAATTCCTTCTTTCTGCTGGTGATTACTCTGATTATCTCTGTTCCTCTCTCTATGGGGGCTGGTGTTTATCTGTCAGAGTATGCTAAGAAAGGACCAGTAACAAACTTTGTCCGTACCTGTATTGAAATCCTGTCCTCGCTGCCATCCGTGGTAGTCGGACTCTTTGGCTATTTGATCTTTGTTGTCCAGTTTGAATATGGCTTTTCTATCATCTCTGGTGCCTTGGCGCTGACTGTCTTCAATCTGCCTCAGATGACTCGCAATGTTGAGGACAGTTTAAAACACGTTCACCATACACAGCGTGAAGCAGGACTGGCTCTCGGAATTTCCCGCTGGGAAACAGTGCTTCATGTGGTCATTCCAGAGGCTCTGCCAGGGATTGTGACAGGGATTGTCCTTGCTTCTGGTCGGATTTTCGGTGAAGCAGCTGCCTTGATCTATACTGCGGGGCAATCTGCGCCGGCTCTGGATTGGTCTAACTGGAACATTTTCAGCATTACCAGTCCGATTTCGATTTTCCGGCAGGCGGAGACACTGGCCGTCCATATCTGGAAGGTCAATAGTGAAGGAACCATTCCTGATGGCACTGTGGTGTCAGCAGGATCAGCAGCGGTGCTTCTGATTTTCATCTTGATTTTCAACTTTGGAGCCCGCAAACTCGGTTCCTACTTGCACAAGAAATTAACCTCTGCATAAAGGAGAAGCAATGACAGAATATAATTGGAATGAAAAACATATCATTACTTTTCCTGAAGAAAAGGTAGCCCTTTCGACCAAGGATTTGCATGTTTACTACGGTAAAAAAGAATCCATCAAGGGCATTGATATGCAGTTTGAAAAGAATAAAATCACAGCTCTGATTGGTCCGTCTGGCTCAGGGAAATCGACCTATCTCCGCAGTCTCAACCGTATGAATGACACGATTGATATTGCCAAGGTAACAGGGCAAATTCTTTACCAAGGAATAGACGTCAATCGGTCTGATATCAACGTTTACGAAATGCGTAAGCACATCGGCATGGTCTTCCAACGGCCCAATCCATTTGCCAAGTCTATTTATCGCAACATTACCTTTGCCCATGAACGTGCTGGTGTAAAAGATAAAAAGATTTTGGATGAGCTTGTTGAAACTTCGCTCAAGCAAGCTGCGCTTTGGGACCAAGTCAAGGATGATCTCCATAAATCAGCCTTGACCTTGTCAGGCGGCCAGCAGCAAAGGCTCTGTATTGCCCGAGCTATTTCGGTCAAGCCAGATATCTTGCTTATGGACGAGCCGGCTTCTGCGCTGGATCCGATTGCGACCATGCAGCTAGAAGAAACCATGTTTGAGCTCAAGAAGGACTATACGATCATCATCGTGACGCACAATATGCAGCAGGCTGCCCGAGCCAGTGACTATACCGGCTTCTTTTATGTGGGGGATTTGATTGAGTACGACAAGACCGCCAATATCTTCCAAAATGCCAAACTGCAGTCGACCAATGACTATGTTTCTGGTCATTTTGGTTAGAGGTGAAGAAACTAAAGGAATGAATTTATGACAGAACCTATTTTGCAAGTCAAGGACTTGTCGGTTTATTATAATAAAAAGAAAGCGCTCAATAGTGTCTCCTTGGACTTTATGCCTAATGAAATCACTGCCTTGATTGGACCATCAGGTTCAGGGAAATCTACCTTGCTCAAGGCTATCAACCGTATGGGTGATTTGAATCCAGAAGTAACAACAACAGGCACAGTCATCTATAACGGCCACAATATCTACAGTCCTCGGACAGATACGGTGGAGTTGCGCAAAGAGATTGGCATGGTTTTCCAGCAGCCTAATCCCTTCCCAATGACCATTTATGAAAATGTTGTCTATGGACTGCGCATCAACGGTGTCAAGGATAAACAGGTTTTAGATGAAGCGGTAGAGCGTTCCTTGATTGGGGCTTCTATTTGGAACGAAGTGAAAGACCGTTTACATGATTCCGCTATTGGTCTCTCGGGTGGTCAGCAACAGCGGATTTGTGTAGCACGCGTTTTGGCTACCAGTCCGAAAATTATCCTCTTGGATGAGCCAACGTCAGCGCTAGATCCAATCTCTGCGGGTAAAATTGAGGAAACTCTCTATGGACTTAAGGACACCTATACCATGCTCTTGGTGACGCGCTCCATGCAACAGGCTTCTCGGCTTTCGGATAAAACAGGCTTCTTCTTGGGTGGCGATTTGATGGAGTTTAATGATACTAAGGAGATGTTCCTCAACCCACAAAACAAGGAAACAGAAGATTATATTACAGGAAAATTTGGATAAGGAGTTGAATGATGTTACGATCTCAATTTGAAGAAGATTTGGAGAAATTGCACAATCAGTTCTACGCAATGGGACAAGAAGTGCTCTCACAAATCAACCGCACAGTACGTGCTTTTGTCACGCATGACCGTGACTTGGCAAAGGAAGTCATCGAAGATGATGCAGAAGTAAATGAATATGAAGTGAAATTGGAAAAGAAATCATTTGAAATGATTGCCCTCCAACAACCTGTTTCTCAAGACCTTCGTACTGTCTTAACCGTTCTCAAGGCTGTTTCAGACTTAGAGCGTATGGGAGACCATGCAGTATCCATTGCAAAAGCGGCTATTCGTATGAAAGGTGAGCAGCGTATTCCAGCTGTCGAGGACGAAATTAAAAAGATGGGTCGCGATGTGAAAAATTTCGTTGAAGCTGCCCTTGATCTCTACCTGAATGGTTCTGTAGATCAAGCCTATGAAGTAGCAGCCATGGATGAAAAAATCAACCATTATTTTGATAGCATTCGTGACCTGGCTACAGAAGAAATCAAGAAAAATCCTGAAGCCATCGTTACAGGCCGTGATTACTTCCAGGTTATTTCTTTCTTGGAACGTATCGGCGATTATGCCAAAAACATCTGCGAATGGGTCGTTTACTTTGAAACGGGTAAAATTATTGAATTATAATATATGTTAAAGAGACAGGCTAAGCTTGTCTTTTTTGTTTTGAGGAGGAGAAAAGGTGAGATGAGAAGAATTTAAAAGATAGATATTTAGACTTCATGTAGATAACAGGCAAATTGGGATTTCAATGGATTAAAAGGTCTAAAACAAAAAGATAATTTATCGATATGACCTAAGTACTCCCCTTTTGGTTGAAATGATTGAAAAAGAAATGGAGGATAATGCCAAAAATTATGCTACAATGTAGGAAAGTGATAGCTGAAAGCCTTGTTTTATAGCATACTACAATGGAGGTATAATTATGAGAAAAAAGATTATTGTCGTTCTGGCAATTTTGTTCGTTCTAGTTTCAGGAGGGGGATACTGTATGACAAAATGGATTGAACATCAAAACTCACCGTATAATGTTAGTGACGTTTTAGACGATAAAGAAGTAAAACTTTACAAACGAGGCTTTCGTTTATTGGAAGAACAGTTGTCAACTTATATCAAAGAACACTATTCAGGAATCAGTAAAATAGAGTTTTCACCAATTTTTGTTCAAGGTGGGGATGGACAGACTATGTTTGGTGCTAGTATAATCGCAGCTATAACTGATTCAAATGGAAATAAAACTTATTTAGGGAAAAAAATAGGAGACACTACCTATGCTGCCTATGGTGATTCGTGGGATTTGCTTCTAGGATTTGATGGAGCGACTGGTGAAGAAGCCATTGACCTGAGGGTTGATGAAAATACAACAGTAGAAGTGTCTAATCATAAACATTTGCCTGAATTTGCTAAATTGTCTTCCCTACCTAAATTGGATAAGAATATTGAGGTGCTTATCCAGAACGGTCAGTTGAAAGGTGTAAAGAAGAGTGAAAGTGGTAGTCCAAAAGCAAAGATAGAGTATAACATTGAAATCAGAAGAGGGAACTACTCAGAATGGGAATGATCCTTGATTAAACAGGGAAATTTATTCTTATAGATAATATGACAGAAAAAATCGTCAAAAATATAAATATTGTAATATACTATAAACAAAATAGAAAAAATTGAACCGTTTTCATGTAGATATAGAGGTGACAGGTAATGAAGAAAAAACAACTTGCAATTATAGCTGTATTAATTATCTTAGTTTCAGGAGGGGGATACTGTATGACNAAATGGATTGAATATCAAAACTCACCGTATAATGTTAGTGACGTTTTAGACGATAAAGAAGTAAAACTTTACAAACGAGGATTTCGTTTGTTGGAAGAACAGTTGTCAACATATATCAAAGAGCGCTATTCAGGAGTCAGTAAAATAGAGTTTTCACCAATTTTTGTTCAAGGTGGGGATGGGCAGAGCATGTTTCGAGCTAATATTGTTCCTGTGATTTATGATTTACAAGGCAATAAAGCTTACTTGGGAAAAAAAATTGGCGAGAAATCCTACAGTCATTATGGTAGTTTTTGGGATGTTAGGCTTGATTTTAATGGCTTGGATGAAGAAATCATAGAATTAAAGGTTGGTGACGATTTTATTGATATTTCCAAGAGTAAAAAATTACCTGTGGAAGCCAAATTATCAACTAAACCAAAAATGAATGAGAATATAGAAGCTTTAGTCAAAGCTAGTCAATTGAAGAATGTGGTTAAAAGTGAAATCGGCAGTCCAGATGCAGAAGTTGTCTACAATACAGAAATTAGGAAAGGAGACCATTTGGAATGGCGTTGACAGAATGACATTGTTTATATTAATAACATTTAGTAAGGCTAAAAGACGTTAAGAAATCAGATGTAGGAAGTCCGAATGTTGAAATAGACTACAACTTATAAATTAAAAGAGGGAGCTACTCAGAATGGGAATGATCCTTGATTAAATGGGGAGGTTTCTGTTTATGGATAATATGACAGAAATACTCGGAAAGAAATACAATGTTGTGATATACTATAAACAGAAAAAATGGATTCGTTTTCATATAGATGTGAGGAGGTATACTTGTGAAAAAAAAGATTATTATTGTTTTAACAATTCTATTCATTATAATTTCAGGAGGCATCTATATGTACAACAAACTAACAAAACCTAATCTTAGCCCCAAAACAGCCAAACTCTATCAGCATGGCTTTCGACTTCTGGAAGAGCAACTAGGGACTTATATAAAAGAGCATTACTCAGGGGTTGAAAAGATTGAGTTTTCCCCAATCTACATTACTGAGGAAGGGTCAACTTTCTCAAATGCCTATGTACGTCCGACGATTTATGATAAATATGGGAATAAAGCAACATTAGGAACAACAATAGAGAACTACACACCTAGTAGCTATGGTTTGGTTACTCATATATTTCTTGATTTTGATGGTTCAGGAAATAATGTTATAGAATTAATGGACTCAGAAGGTAATGACATTGATGTTTCAAATGCAAAACATTTGCCAGACGAAGCAAAGCTCACGAAGGCTAGAAGTACAGATGAAAATATTTCTTTATTGGTTCAAGACAGTCAGTTAAAGGATGTTGTTAAGGATGAAAAAGGAAGCCCAGAAGCTGAAATCATTTACAATGTTAAGCTAAGTAAAGAGGAAGGATGATATTACATTAACTCATTAAGGAATGAAACTTTTATCGATGTAACAGAGTATTTTTAGCGGAAGTGATAAAAAACTTTATATGACAAAGGCGAGACACTATGATATCCTGTTAGAAAAACATGTGAGCATTTTTACAGATCGGTGTAAGGAGGTATATTAGTGAAAAAAAAGATTATTACGGGTTTAACAATTCTATTCATTATAATTTCAGGAGGCATCTATATGTATAACAAGCTAACAAAACCTAATCTTAGCCCCAAAACAACCAAGCTCTATCAGCGAGGTTTTCGACTCTTAGAAGAACAATATGGAACCTATTTCAAAGAACACTATAAAGGTATTGAGAAGATTGAATTTTCTCCGATTTATATTACAGGGGATAATGGTGGTTCTATGCTAAATGCCTATGTACGTCCGACGATTTATGATAAATATGGGAATAAAGCAACATTAGGAACAAAAATAAAGAAATACATACCTAATAGCTATGGTTTAGTTACTCATATATTTCTTGATTTTGATGGTTCAGGAAATGATGTTATAGAATTAATGGACTCAGAAGGTAATGAGATTGATGTTTCAAATGAAAAACATTTGCCAGATGAAGCAAAGCTTACAAGGGCTAAGGGAACTGATTTGAATATTGAATTATTAGTAGAAGATGGTCAGTTAAAGGATGTTGTTAAGGATGGAAAAGGGAGCCCAGAAGCTGAAATCATTTACAATGTTAAGCTAAGCAAAGGAGAAGAATGATATGACTTTGTCTGATCAAGAAGTTCGAAAATTACAGTTAGGACTTAAGGAGAATGTTAAAAATAGTGAAGGAGAAGTTATAAATGCCGGAACAGATGATAACCCTGATTTTTATCAAATCGTTTATCGACAAGATAGTATAACTCAAGCAATGGCAGTTGTACCTGTTGATAGCGAAGATGGAGCAAATCCAAACTACCAAGAAACAACCATAGTTGTTGCTGGTACTCAGATGCCCTTTGAAAATTCAAAAGAATTTGAGAATCAACCATATTTTTGGAAAAAGAATCGAGATATTGTTGATTCATCTGAAAGAGCGTTCTTTGCTAGTGGTGCATTTGGCATATTTCCAGGAATGCTGACTCCCCAATCAGATGATATTGATATGTTTTATCAAATTACTGAAGAAAAGATAAAATCCCATAACGGAATTATTTCTAATATGTCTGGGCACAGTCAAGCTGGGCCTGGGGTAGCTTATACAGCCTCAAAGTACGGCCTTAAACAGAACCGTCCAATCAAAGTGACAAATTTTATGGATTTTGCGGCTAAAAAAGCTGTTGATACAGGCGGTATTTCAAAAGAACAAGTAGCTTATCTCAATAAAAACGCCACAATCTATAGAGATAGTCGATCCGATGTTGTTTTCTTAGACGGGAATAGTGGTTATGTTCCCTATGGACAAACTATGAGATTTGAAGTTCTTGAAGGGGAAGACGGACATTCGCCAAGAACTCCAGTAATGAAGGGAAACAAGTTAGATGTAGATTATTATTATAAAAGAAATCTATTCGCTACTGGCATGACAGAAAAACAGGTTCGAAAGATTGCTGAATATAAAGCAAAAACGTACAAAGTAAATGTAGCAATCGCAAATTATGGTTTAGAGATGGACAAGGTGACTCCTGAATACTATGTTCGTGAGTATTTAAAGGAATATGGAGACTTTGCTCCAGAACCTTCTAAGCAAGAATTACTCACTTTAAAGAGACGACGCATTGATGAACTGCACGCTTCTTTGAAAACGACTACAGGCAGTCAGATGATTAGCTTGAGAGAGGAACTTGTTCGTACAAGTGCGCAAACGGCTCAGTTACAAGCTGAAGTATATGAGCAGGCGATCAAAGATAAACTTGCAAATGCCAAGGAAAGTGTCTCTCAGCACATAACAGAACTACGATCAGCAGCGTATACGCTGGCTCATAACCTTTCTGGTGGAGAGATAGAGGGTTTACTGTCTGAGCTGAGTTTTGAGCTAGCTTGGAATACTGGAATAGAAGCAGCAACTCTTTCTTCGGCCAACTCATATCAGAAGGAAATGACAAGTATAGCAGGTAAATTAAACAAGGCAGCCGATAGAATCGTGGAAATTGACCAAAAAGGTAGCCAGATTTTTGGGGAATTATAGGAGGAAGCGTATGATTGAACCAATGATAGAGGATCGAGCGGAAGCAGAACGTATCAAAAAAGAGTATCTGAGAATACAGGAACGTCTGGCTATTCGAGGCTTAATCTCAGCTAAAAGAGCCACTCTCCTTGAAGAAAGTCGTCTATTGCAAGAATGGCTCACCAATCAGGCTGAGACAATGAAATCATTCTCATCAGTTCAAGTTCCTGCCGATTTGGAAGGTGCTTTTTCCGGATTAGCAGCCGAATCTATCAAGAATGTCTTAAATGAAGTCTCAACGCCTAATTTGATGAGTCCAATTCTGTAGGAGGGATTATGGATACAAAAAAGCGGATAGCACAATTAGATGATGAACATCTAGCATTTCGTAGAAAATCCAGTGAATTGGAATGGGATTATCACGATATGAAACGGGAGGCTAGAAATTTTTCGGAAGAAATGAGCAATTGGGTTATATCATTCTGTCGTCACAGTTCGCCTGCTGATTCATCTTATATATTACACCAAATTGAGGAAAATCGAGAAGATTTTGAGCGGAAAATAAGGCGTTACGAAGATCGACTGAATGAAGCCTGTCAAGAAGAAAATCGCTTGTACAATAAAAAATTGAACGAACTGAAGAAAGAAACAAGGTAATCATGGCTTCACTTTTCCTTCGGACGAATCTATTAGACAGGCTAAGCTTGTCTTTTTTTGTTTTGAGGAGGAGAAAAGCTAATGACAGGATGGCTTTAAAATGTTTACTTTATGTTTGAAGTCAAAAATTAATTTTGAGTCAGTTAGGATGAGTATAAAGTCACTAAATATGGTAGAATAGTAAGAGATGAATCATGAATGGAGGTTGGTTTATACCAGCCCCTTCAATTAGATGAGGAGAAAAACATGCAAGCAGTTGCACATTTTATTGATACTTTTGTTCCAGAGCACTATGATCTCTTTTTGGATTTAAATCGTGCGGATAAGACTTTCTCAGGGAAAGTTACCATTACCGGTGAAGCCAAAGCTGAGAAAATTTCCTTGCACCAAAAGGATTTGACGATTGAGGCCGTAGAAGTGGCTGGACAAGCTCGTCCCTTCACTCTTGATAATGATAATGAAGCTCTTTATGTTGAATTGGCATCAGCAGGCCCTGTGGAAGTGACCTTGACCTTTACAGGTAAGATTACAGACAATATGACGGGGATTTACCCATCTTACTATACTGTGGATGGAGTGAAAAAAGAGATCATTTCCACGCAATTTGAGAGCCATTTTGCCCGTGAAGCCTTTCCTAGCGTGGATGAGCCAGAAGCTAAAGCGACTTTTGATTTGGCATTGAAATTTGACCAAGCAGAAGGCGAACTAGCTTTGTCTAATATGCCTGAAATCGACGTTGAAAACCGGAAAGCGACAGGCATTTGGAAGTTTGAAAGAACGCCTCGCATGTCTTCCTATCTCTTGGTCTTTGCTGCTGGGGATATGCAAGGTATTACTGCTAAAACTAAAAACGGCACTTTGGTCGGTGTTTATGCGACCAAGGCTCACCCAGCCAGCAACTTAGAGTTTGCTTTGGACATTGCGGTTCGCTCGATTGAATTTTACGAAGAATATTACGGTGTCAAATACCCGATTCCTCAGTCACTGCACGTTGCCCTGCCGGACTTTTCATCTGGTGCTATGGAAAACTGGGGTCTGGTGACCTACCGTGAGATTTATCTCTTAGTAGATGAAAATTCTACGGTATCCAGCCGTCAAGATGTAGCACTTGTCGTTGCTCATGAGTTGGCTCACCAATGGTTTGGAAACT
Organism: Streptococcus cristatus; assembly: GCF_003943465.1. Classification (GTDB taxonomy): domain Bacteria; phylum Bacillota; class Bacilli; order Lactobacillales; family Streptococcaceae; genus Streptococcus; species Streptococcus cristatus_C. The sequence continues at coordinate 52,243 of NZ_RJPR01000008.1, forward strand.
TGGTCACTATGAAGTGGTGGGATGACCTTTGGCTCAACGAAAGCTTTGCCAACATGATGGAATACGTCTGTGTCAATGCGATTGAACCAAGCTGGAATATCTTTGAGAATTTCCAAACAACAGGTGTTCCTCTGGCGCTTAAACGAGATGCGACAGACGGAGTTCAATCTGTCCATGTGGAAGTGAAGCACCCTGACGAAATCAATACTTTGTTTGATCCGGCTATTGTTTATGCTAAGGGAAGCCGCCTTATGCACATGCTTCGTCGTTGGTTGGGTGATGAGGCCTTTGCTAAAGGCTTGAATGCTTACTTTGCTAAACACCAGTATGGAAATACTATCGGTCGTGATCTGTGGAATGCCTTGGGAGCTGCTTCTGGTCGCGATGTAGCAGCCTTTATGGATTCTTGGTTGGAACAGCCAGGATACCCTGTCTTGACAGCTACAGTAGAAAACGATACCTTGAAACTCTCTCAAAAACAATTCTTTATCGGGGAGCACGAAGATAAGAGACGCACTTGGGTCTTGCCTTTAAATAGCAACTGGAAAGGTTTGCCAGATACACTGGAAACAGAAACCCTGGAAATTCCAAATTATTCTGCCTTGGCTGCTCAAAACCAAGGTGCCCTGCGCTTTAATACTGAAAATACAGCCCACTATATCACGGACTATCAAGGTGTCTTGCTTGAGCAGATTCTAGATACCATTACAGACTTGGATAGCACCAGCAAGCTTCAAGTAGTGCAAGAGCGCCGTCTCTTGGCTGAAGCAGGCAGCATTTCATTTGCTGATTTGGTTCCAGTTATTGAAAAACTGACAGAAGAAACCTCCTATTTGGTTGTCTCTGGAGTCAAAGCCGTTCTGAACGGTCTCAAGCTATTTGTGGACGAAGGAAGCGAGTGCGAGAAAGCATATAACGAATTGGTTGTTAAACTTAGTAAATTCAACTTTGACCGTCTAGGCTTTGAAGCAAAAGAAGTCGAAAGTGATGAGGATGAGTTGGTTCGTCAGATTGTTGTAGGAAGTCTGATTGCAGCTGACGATCAAGCAGCAAGTCAAGAAGCAAGTCGCATTTTTGCTGCTCATCAAGAGAACTTGGAGAAATTGCCTGCAGCTATTCGCTTGCATATTCTCATCAACCAAATCAAGCATTATGAGAGCAAAGAATTGGCCGACCAATACTTGAATGATTATGTTTCAACAGTTGACGGCAGCTTCAAACGCCAATTGGCATCTGCTTTGGCTTATACTAAAGATGCAGAAACACTTGCTCGTATCTTGGAATCTTTGAAGAACAAGGATATCGTGAAACCACAAGATTTGGCCATGAGTTGGTATTTCCCTCTCTTGAATCACCAATTTACTCAAGCCACTGCTTGGACTTGGGCGCGTGAGAATTGGGCTTGGATTAAGGCTGCTCTGGGTGGCGATATGAGCTTCGACAAATTCGTCATTTATCCAGCTAATGCTTTCAAGACAGAAGAAAGACTAGCAGAATACAAGGCTTTCTTTGAGCCGCAGCTGGACGATATGGCTATCAGCCGTAATATCAGCATGGGAATCAAAGAAATCGCAGCGCGTGTTGACTTGATTGCTCGTGAAAAAGCAGCGGTGGAAAATGCAATCAAGGCATCAGTCTAGATAAATGAAAAGATCAGATTACAACATCTGGTCTTTTTTGTTGTTTAGAATCCCATAGTTTCAGCCTTCTTTAAGAAAAAATTCAGTCCCGTTTAAGCAAAACTCCCTATAATAACCCTAACACGTGAAAAGATGTGAACTTGTGTAATCAAAATTTATATTGCTTCATAGTGTTAAAATCCATGAAATACAAAATTTAGAAAGAGGAAAACTTTAATGGATATGGAAAAAATGATTGTAGTTAAAAAGAGTACCAAATGGTGGATGACAGCAGTAGCTAGTGCCTCCTTAGCTGTCGGAGCGATTGGTGGCTATGGAATTGGTGCCTTGGCACAGAAAAGCCCACAACAGAGCTCAGTGCAAGCCACTATGACTCAGCAAAACAAGCAAGATGGCAGGATGCCAGGTCAAGGTGGTCAACCTCCTCAAGGTCAGGGACAGGGAAATGAAAATGGTATGCCACCACAGATGGGGGGACAAAACGGTCAAGATGGCCAAGGCGGTCCTGGAGGTGGAGGTCAGCCACCACAAGGAAATGGTCAGCCAGGGGGACCCCAAGAAGGAAATCAATCAAAAAAGAAGCCATCAAACGCTGATGGCACAACAAAAGATGATAAGAATAGCGAAAATAACTCGAAAACAACAAATTCTTAAAGCATTTTCGACAAGTCATGATATAATAGAAAAAGATAAGTGAGGATAGAATGAGAGTGTTTACTATGTCTCTATTTAAACTACGCAGCATAAGCTTTTTCTAGAAAGGGAGGAACAGGATGATTAAGATTCTATTAGTGGAGGATGACCTCGGTCTGTCAAATTCAGTATTTGATTTTTTAGATGATTTTGCAGATGTTATGCAGGTCTTTGATGGCGAAGAAGGTCTATACGAAGCAGAAAGCGGCGTGTATGACCTGATTTTGCTGGACTTGATGCTTCCTGAAAAGGATGGCTTCCAAGTGCTCAAAGAATTGCGTGAAAAAGGGGTGAGCACTCCTGTCCTCATCATGACTGCCAAGGAAAGTATCGATGATAAAGGCCATGGTTTTGAGCTCGGTGCTGACGATTACTTGACTAAGCCATTTTATCTGGAAGAGCTGAAGATGCGGATTCAGGCCTTGCTCAAACGCTCTGGTAAGTTTAATGAAAATTCCCTTTCCTATGGCGATGTGACGGTCAATCTTTCGACCAATTCGACCTTGGTAGATGGAAAGGAAGTTGAGCTACTGGGTAAAGAGTTTGATTTGTTGGTATACTTCCTTCAGAATCAAAATGTCATTTTGCCCAAGACTCAGATCTTCGATCGTTTATGGGGCTTTGACAGCGATACGACAATTTCTGTGGTGGAAGTCTATGTATCCAAGATTCGGAAAAAATTGAAAGGAACGGCTTTTGCGAATAATCTTCAAACCCTTCGCAGTGTCGGTTACATTTTAAAGAATGCTGAATAAACTCAAAAAAGCCTTATATGCGGATGATTTTTCTTATTTCATTCGCTATTTTGGTGTATTCACCCTGATTTTCTCGGCCATGACGCTCATTATTATCCAAGTCATGCGCTCTAGCCTTTACACGACCGTTGATGATAATCTCAAAAGTCTCAGTCAAAATCCCGCCTGGGTGGCCAATCTAGCCTATCGGACGACGGGGCGGCAATACCAAGAGCCAGAGAACAAGGATTCAGAGCACAAAGATTCAGAGTCTGTGCAAGCTCATGATATCAAGATTGAGGAACCGGGTAGGGTAAATGTTAGCGCCAATACCTCAGCCATTCTTTTGAATGATGATTATCAGAATGTATCGGCAAAAAATAGCTTTTTAAACTTTGATGCGATTAAATTTAACAAACGCTTTCTTAATCAGATCAAGCAAATACAACTAACTAATAACTATGGACAGGTCGAGAGTTATCGGGCCTACATGTTTGACATTGATCCAGATGATGAAATTGAAAATGTCAAATACGCGGTTGTCATGACTAGTATCAGCCAGCTGGAGCAGACTAGCGAAAAGCATGAAAAGCTGATTGCCATTGTCATGATTAGCTTCTGGGGTATTTCCTTGATTGCCAGTATCTATCTAGCGCGGATGAGTGTCAAGCCTCTCTTGGACAGCATGCAAAAGCAGAAGTCCTTTGTTGAAAATGCCAGCCACGAATTGCGGACGCCTCTGGCCGTGCTGCAAAATCGGCTGGAGTCTCTCTTCCGTAAGCCTGAGGCCACGATTATGGAGTCTAGTGAGAGTATCGCATCTAGTTTAGAGGAAGTGCGAAATATGCGCCTGTTGACGACCAATTTACTCAACCTAGCTCGGCGCGATGACGGTATCAAGCCAGAATACGGTGAAGTCACACCAGACTTCTTCACAACAGCTTTTTCTAACTATGCTATTATTGCAGAGGAAAGCGATAAGGTCTTTGATTTCAAAAATCTGGTTTCAAAGTCAATTACGACAGACAAGGTCTTGCTTAAGCAGGTTATGACCATCCTTTTTGATAATGCCATCAAATACACAGAAGAAGATGGAGAGATCTATTTCGTGGCCTCCGCCAATGATCGGAGCTTGACCTTGCGGATCTCTGACAATGGTCCAGGGATTGCGGGCGATGACAAGAAAAAGGTCTTCGATCGTTTTTATCGAGTGGATAAGGCACGGACTCGTCAAAAAGGTGGATTTGGACTAGGACTATCCCTGGCGAAACAAATCGTGGACGCCTTAAAAGGAACCATCACAGTCAAAGATAACAAACCGCGTGGAACCATTTTTGAAATCAAAGTTCCTCTTAGGTCAGATATTAGAAAACGAATCAGCAAAATTTGAAAAACTTTTCATATTATTTCAAATTTGACTGCTTTTGCGGTATAATAGAAGAAAGAAATGAGAGAGGTACAACTATGACATCAAAAATGTTGCATACTTGTTTACGAGTGGAAAATTTAGAGGCTTCGATTGCCTTTTATGAAGACGCGTTTGGTTTTAAGGAATTGCGCCGCAAGGACTTTCCAGAGCATGCTTTTACCATTGTTTATCTTGGTTTGGATGGCGATGATTATGAGCTTGAATTGACTTATAATTATGACCACGGACCTTATGTAATCGGTGATGGCTTTGCTCATATTGCTCTTAGCACGCCTGATTTGGAAGGTTTACACGCTGAGCATGCTGCCAAGGGCTACGAAGTGACCGAGCCAAAAGGTTTGCCAGGCAATCCGCCAAATTATTATTTTGTTAAAGACCCTGACGGCTACAAGGTCGAAGTGATTCGAGAAAAAAGTCTTTAAAAATAATTAAACTTGTATTTTAGCACTTGTAAGATACAAGTTTTTTAACATTAGAATCATTTTATGACAATAGCTTAGGGGATAATAGATGAAAAGACAACATAAAAGGAAGCGTAGACGAAAATATAGACTGGTTCTCAGTCTTCTGAATCTGCTTCTCTTAGGATTTCTTATTTTTGGTGGACTGCGAATCTATGAAATGTTTCAGGAAAGGGAGTTCCAGAAAAAGGTTACAGAAGTGATTGCCAAGGAAGAGCAAGAGCATGCTGACAATGCCGAAAAGCAGTCTGGTAGGATTGGCACCCATTACGTGGCAGCTTTTTATCCTCTGATGAAGGGGCAGCCTCTTCAAAGTGTCAAAGATAAAATGTTGCAGGACAGTCAGAGTATTTCAGATGACAAAAAGCAGAAGGAAAACTTGACTGCTTTGACCTTTTACTATACAGAGGAGAAGTCTACTAGTCTGGCCAATACCAAGGAAGTAGTCATTCAGCGAAAAGATTACAGCATCTCAAAAAGAGACATCAAGTCTGAAGAAGCAAGAGAAGTAGCCTCGACTTATATCAATCAAGAAGGGGCAGCGGTGACTTTGGACAAGCTGTTTCAAAATCCAGAAGCTGCCAAGGAAATTTTCCTGAAGGAGTTGACCAGTCAGCTAACCTTTAGACAGGTGGAGGAAAGCCAGCAAACAGCAGCTTTAAACGTCCTCCGTGAAATAGAACTGAGCCAGTGGAATTTTCACTATGAAGAAAGTTTATTTTCTATTCGTCTGCCCAAAGAAATCAACGGTGTGTCGAGCGTAACAGTGCCTCTGTCTAGTTTTTATGACCTAATCCGTCCAGAATATTTGCAGGGAGCTGATTTGGAGGCTTACCAGCAATATGAAACTAAGCGGCATGAGAAAATGGTTGCCCTGACCTTTGATGACGGTCCCGACAGTAAAACGACTCCTCAGGCCTTGGAAATCTTGAAACGCTACAATGCTAAAGCGACCTTCTTTATGGTGGGACAAAATGTTGCTGCTAATCCAGAACTGGCTAAACGTGTCCTTGATGAAGGCCATCAGCTCGGCATCCATACATGGAGCCATCCTGATTTGACCAAGTTACCTCTGAATCAATCCAAAAAGGAAATCTTAGATACTCAAGAGGCTATTTATAAGGCGACTGGTATCCGACCCATGATCACAAGACCGCCTTACGGAGCCATCAACTCTACGGTTCAAAATGCTGTCGATCAGTCCTTTATCATGTGGAGCGTGGACAGTCTCGATTGGAAAACACGTAATACAAAGGCTATTATGCAGGAGATCGTGAAGACCCAGCCGGGATCTATTATTCTCATGCACGATATCCATCAGACGTCCATCGATGCTCTGCCAAGCGTTCTTGACTATCTGAAGAACAACGGCTATACTCTGGTGACAGTTGATGAACTATTAGAAAATCAGCTTCAACCACATCAGATATATTACAGCAGAAATTAAAAAAGCACTGGAAATTTAATATTTCCAATGCTTTTTGCTTTGCTACCATCAAATAAAAATATTGATGACCGTAATTCTAGCTTAATGACACACATACAGTTCTTGTTTTTTCAAGATGATTTCTCGGACAGAGGCATATTTTTTGAGAGCTTTTAATTCTTCCGGGTGGCTGATGAAGGTGATGACATAGCCTTCCTTGCCCATGCGACCCGTTCGGCCAGAACGGTGAGTGTAGGTTTCCAAATCACGCGGCACTTCGTAGTTGACCACGCATTCTAGAGAATCAATATCAATGCCACGGGCAACCAAGTCAGTCGCCAGTAAGAGCGTGATATCGTAATTTTTAAATTTTTCCAGAATAACTTTGCGGAATTTTACATTGACATCGCTGGCTAGGGAGACCGCACTAGCTCCTCGGTACTGAAGCTTTTCTTCGGCGCTGCCCAAATCTGACAAGCTGTTGAAAAAAACTAGTCCACGAAATTCTTCTACATTGGATAGCTTGCGCAAGAGTTCAACCTTGTCACGCTTTTCCACCTGCATATAGAAGTGCTGGATATTGTCCAAAGTCTGGTCGTCAATGCTGATGCGCAGAGTATTTTCAGCGATCTTCTCTTGGTCAAATTTAGCTGTAGCACTCATGTAAATCAGCTGGTGGTCACGCGGTGCATAATGCAGAATCTTATCAACAAACGCATACTGGGAATCACTGAGAAGTTGATCAAATTCATCTAGGATAATAGTGTCAACACTCATCATCTTGATTTTCTTGAGCTTGATCAGCTCAAAAATCCGACCCGGTGTACCAATCAGTATTTCAGGCCCTTTCTTGAGCCGCTCAATCTGCCTTTTCTGGCTATTACCAGAGAGGAGGAGCTGACTGCTCAAGCCCAAAGGCTCTGCCCAAGACTTACAAACATCAAAAATCTGTCCTGCCAGCTCTGTATTTGGAGCTAAAATTAAAAGCTGCTGCGCTTTTTTAGGCTTCAATTTTAATAAGCTAGGAAAGAGATAGGCCAATGTCTTACCCGTACCAGTCGGACTAATGCCTAGCACCGTTTCTCCCTGAGAAATAGGCTGGAATATTTTTTCTTGGATGGCAGTCAGTTCAGCAAAACCGAGCTGATTTAGCTGTTCCTGCCAAACTGTTGGAAATGTTTCTTTAATCATGGTCAACCTCAAATCTAATGCCAGCATCTTTTCTCATGGCAAACATGCACTCATGCACAGTAGCAGCAGCCTGCAGATAGTCGCTATAAAGTTCTTCCTGGCCGCCTTCAAGGACACGAGCAAAAGCCTGAGCCTCTTCCAACATTTGGTGCTCTGCTTGGCGGATAGCTAGACTTTCCGTCTCTCCATTCAGCTTTTGGAAAATGGCAGAGCGGATAAACTCGATACCGTCTAAGGTCAGAGTGCCTTGGTCCGTATAGATTTCAGCTGGCAGCTGGCTATGAATATTTTTTCCAGCTTGGATACGAACCTGAAAATCAGGATAATTCAGACTGCCTGAACCGTTGAGATCAACGCTATTTGGCAGTTGTTGAGCTGTATAGCAGACGCTTTGTGGAGCACCAAACAGTCGGACAGCTGCATAAAGCGTATAAACTCCCAAATCCATTAGAGCACCGCCTGAGAATTTAGCAGAAAAAACATTGGGTTCCTGTCCACTCAGCAGGGCTCCCATCTTGGAAGAGTATTTGGCATAAGTGAAGTTGGCTCCCCAGATTTTCTTGTCTTTTAGGAAGTCACGAATGACTGCAAAAGCTGCTTCGTGGTAGTTTCTGGCTGCCTCAAAGATATAAACCTGATGTTCAGCTGCCAGCTTGACCAATTCTTGCCATTCTTCAGGTCTTGATACAGCCGGCTTTTCAACGATGACATGTTTTCGAGCCAAAATGGCTACCTTGGCATGGTTGAAATGGAGGCTATTGGGACTGGCAATGTAAACCACATCTAGGTTGGCAGATAAGAATTCAACCATATCGGTGTAGAGCGCGACGTTTTGATAATCTTGCGCAAAACGCTCCGCGGAACTCAAGGTGCGCGAGTAAACAGCTGTAAACTCATACTCACCGCTTAGTCGGGCTGCTTTAATAAACTCGTGGGAAATGGATCCCGTACCGATGATTCCGAGTCGTAACATACTTTCTCCTTTAAAATGATTTTCCTGAATTTTTCTTGATTCACCCTTTCATTATATCATGAATTAAGGTAAAATAGATAAGATAACAAGTAATGGAGAAAACAATGCAAAACAGACCTATTATTATCGGTGTTACAGGTGGATCTGGTGGGGGAAAAACCAGTGTATCTCGGGCGATTTTAGATAATTTTCCTAATGAAAAGATTTCTATGATTGAGCATGATTCTTACTACAAGGATCAGTCGCATTTGACCTTTGAGGAGCGGGTTAAGACCAACTATGACCATCCTTTTGCTTTTGATACAGACCTCATGATTGAGCAGATCAAGGAGCTTTTGGCTGGTCGTCCAGTGGACATCCCGACCTATGACTATACGGAGCACACGCGCAGCAATAAAACCTATCGTCAGGAACCGCAGGATGTCTTCATTGTAGAGGGAATTTTGGTCTTGGAAGATCAACGCCTCCGCGATTTGATGGACATCAAGATTTTCGTCGATACTGATGATGATGTGCGGATTATTCGTCGGATTAAGCGGGATATGGAAGAACGTGGACGCAGTTTGGATAGTGTCATTGAGCAGTATCTGGGTGTCGTCAAGCCTATGTACCATCAGTTTATCGAGCCAACCAAGCGCTATGCGGATGTCATCATTCCAGAGGGCGCTTCTAATAAAGTGGCGATTGATTTGATTACTACCAAGATTGAAAAGATTTTGGAGGAAGCTAGAGAAGGATAGAAAGGAAGTCTGGTGTTACACTGGACTTTTTGGGTAAATTATGAGAAAGTTCGTCAAAAGGGAATTCCATTCTCGATCAAAGTTTTTTGCCTGTTTGCTGACCTTTTGCGCAGGTTTTGTGGATGCTTACACTTTTATGGAACGCGGGGGTACATTGGTTGCTGGCCAGACAGGAAACGTCGTCTTTTTGTCCGTTGAGCTAATTCATCACAAGACTGGAGAAATTGAAGTCAAACTAGCTACCATGCTAGCCTTTATGCTGGGGATTTTTCTGATAACAATTTTTCGTCCTTTTTTTGAGCAGTCAATATGGCGAGTAAGTAGCATTTCACCAATGGTGCTCATCTGTACTCTGGTAGGTTTTATGCCAAGTACTGTGCCAAATATGCTGATCGTTCCTCCGATTGCTTTCTGTATGGGGGTCGTTGCGACAGCTTTTGGCGAAGTAGATGGCATAGTTTACAATAATTCCTTTATGACAGGAAATATCAAGAAAACGATGGTGGCTTTTGGAAATTTTGTGCGAACGCAGGAAAAACCATACTTGAAAGAGGGTATTTTCTTTGTTGCTTTATTAGGAAGCTTTGTCATCGGAGCCATTATTTCGACCTATCTGCTTCAATTTTACGCCTTAAGAACCATTTGGATCGTTGCAGGAATTCTATTTACCTTCATGATGTTCCGCTTGGTTCAGTATGTACGAAGATAAAGACGAGGCGGCTTAGGAATGAAGAAGCCTGATTAGTAAATTATTAAAAAGGTAGGACATAAATGTTTAAAAAGGCTGAAATGAAGCTCTTGGCTAAAAGAAATCTTCGATATCGCATACTAAAAACAGAGGATAGCTATTATCTTCTGGATGTAGAACGTCCTTTTTTGATTGTCTACTTCTTACCCTTGTTGATTTATTTTGTGCCTCACAGATGTTACGAGATTAGTAAGGACGAATATGAGCAATTGTCCCAATCAGAGGAGCAGAATGCTCGGTTAAAAGAGGCTTTTGAAAAACATGGTCTTGGCTATAGCTTTGGAGCTGGTGTAGGTGCCATGCTTCTATCAAGAGTATTTGATATCAATCAATTTTTGAAATTTGATTCAAGTAGAATTAGCAATTTTTTGGCTATTCTAATTGTATTATTGGTTTTTGGTTTGCGTTTATGGCTTACAGTTTCTTATGAAGTTCCTAGTGGATTAAAAAATAGGGGCTATCATAAGATATACCTTTATCCTCGTTTTGTTAAAGANTTACTTTTTAGTATTTTTGCGTATATTATGTCGGTATTATTAACGATAGTATTTATTTCCGCTTTTTTAGCTAATCAAGTGGATAATTATATTGTTCATATAGGATTGTTAATATTTTTGACATTTTGGTTATTTATAGGGAATATGTTTTTCATGCGCCCGGCAAGTAATTATTGGATAAGAATAAAAAATGGCTAAGGGAACGGTATAAAAAACTTTTGAGGAACTAATTATGCGAGCGCATCATGTAAATTTTCGTTATATATTATTAAATGAATAATAGAATTTTGATCATAGCAATTGATGACGAATGTGGTGATTAAATATGAGAAAAATAATTTTTATTGGACAGAGCGGTGACGAGGCTGCTACTATAATACGAGGACAAAAGAAGCCTTAGTGGCAAACAAAAGTGCTCTCTTAAATACAGAAGGGGCAAGAAGATCGAATAGGGGGATTGCTCCTTTAATTGCAATATTCTCTTTGTTAGGTTTGCTTGGAGGATTTCTTGCTATACCAATTTTCTCAGGCTTTCGTTATAATAGCGCGATGGTCTCTATTTTTATTCTTTGTCTTTCCTTTATCATATTTGGATTTATATGGATGATGGAGGTCGCCTTATATAAAGGAGTGAAGCAAGTCCGAGGCGCAACAAAACAACAATTTGAAAAAGCAGTTTATTCAAATTTGTTCTGGGACAATTTCAGCGATAAAAAAGCGACGTTTGGGAAAATGTTGGCTTTTATGATTGTTATGCTATTAGTTTTTATGACTACTATAGTAATATTTGCTGCTGCAATACCAGGCACTATTGACTCATTTATTAAGCAAGAGGCATTTGATTCTCGCTTTTGGCAGACCTCTTTCCAGCTGTTTCTTATTTGTTGTTATTCCAAAACAATCCCATCCGCTGGCTGTTAGCCGTACGGAAATATGAACAAGGGAAAGTGGTTTTTGCCGAGGCAGTAGAGGAGGAAAAGAATTGATAAAAAAGCCATCGATTGTTATCTATAAAAGATCAGAACTAGGATTGCTTAGTCTATTTAGTTTAATGGCGATGACCAGTTTTTTTAATATCTTTCTAGAAGACAATTGGTCAGCAAACCTTTTCTATTTCTTAGTATCAGTTGCTTTATTGTTCACAGTAGGATGGATGACCTTTGCTTTTATGGGGAGAATAGAGCTTGATGGTCAACACTTACTTGTTTTCCGAAATTTTAAATACTATCGCTTTCCTCTTTCTTCGGTTACATTTTACTTCGGCAAGAATAGACACGCTTATCGTGGGAATTATGAATGGCCCTTATTTATTGTAGGGGAAGCCTTAACTAAAAACGGCGGAAGTCAAAAAGTGACTTTGAAATTGATTGGAAGTAAGCAGAAGAATCGTCAATTCCAGCAGTTTATTCAAGAACATCTGGAAGGGAAAGTACAGCCTCTGCCTAAGGAAGATTCGTGGAAACTGAACGCTTTTGGGCAGTTAGAGACCATTGAAGATGAGCTGCATGAAGAACCAAAATCAGCATTAGTAGTTACTAGGAAGTTGTCTGATTTTATCGAATTTGGAGCAGATCAAGGAAATGTCAAAAGGACTGTGTTTTATGATATTAAGAGAAATGAACTTTTTGTAGGGAAAAGTGTGCCTTTTCCAATGATTTTTCTACCAAGTGCTGGTTTTTCTTATGGCCTATATGTATTAACGGAGAAGCTGACTGTACGAGGTTTGTTCCCTTTACTTTTTTCCTTCGTCTTCATGCTTTTACTGGCTCTTTACCAATTTAAAAATAGAAGGGAGAAATCAGTAGTTGAAGTAGTACCTTATGAGATGCCCATAGACTATTTTGCCACCCAAAAATCTAACAGTCTAAAAACCTATGCTCTCATTTTCCTCTTTGCCTTGATTTCTGCTATTTTTTCTTGGCTTTATCTTCTATTTGGTAGTTTCCTACTTTTATTTTTTACGATTGTCATATGGTATTGTTTCTTGCTCTTGCTCCTGTCTGGGCAATTTAAAAAAACCAAATATTTGAAAGTATTAGAAAAAGAAAAGTAATATAGAAATCAAAGATGGAAAAGTTGATTTGGAAAGCATGGGGATCAGCAATGGTATAAGACTGGCAGATTAGCTTTTGAGTAATAATAATTTAAAAAACTTTGATAATTTTTAGTCAGATTTGCCGCGTATGATTCTCTTCTAATAGGGAGGAATGACTGGTTTTCAAAATTTTATCCTTGTAATCAATATAATACTAGAAGAAGGAGGAGCTGGCCTGCTTCTTCTTTCTCGCATTTATACTAATAATGCTACAAAATAATCCAGCATATTTAAAATTTTCAGAAAATATCGAATTATCTGTTGACAGCTGAATGATACTGTGCTAAAATACTAATCAATAACATTTCAAAAGGAGTCAGTCAAACATGAAGTCAACTCAATTTTCAAACTTTGCTTTGTTGTTGCGTTACTCGGGCTAGTGCGAAAGCATTAGTCCTGTTTGGCTTACCAAGCGGGAGTAAATCAACATCTCGCTTGGTTTCCAGCGAGATGTTTTTATTTTATTCTTCACGAAAATCTTTGCTAGGATATACTGAGAAAAGCGAACTAAAAGTTCATTCCATAGTTGTATCTCTCATTGATTTTTATAGCTATTTTAAACGATAAAGAAAGAGGAAAGTCTATGCAAAAAGTTGAGTTTCTTGATACCAGCCTTCGGGACGGTGAGCAGACACCGGGAGTGAATTTCTCTATTAAGGAAAAGGTTGCTATTGCTAAGCAGTTAGAGAAGTGGGGTATTTCAGTCATTGAAGCTGGTTTTCCTGCTGCGAGTCCAGATTCTTTTGCGGCGGTGCAGGAGATTGCTAAAGTCATCACAAAAGCTTCTGTTACTGGACTGGCGCGTTCGGTCAAGTCCGATATTGACGCCTGCTATGAAGCGCTCAAGGATGCCAAGCATCCACAGATTCATGTCTTCATTGCGACCAGTCCTATTCACAGAGAGTTCAAGCTGAAAAAGTCCAAGGAAGAGATTTTAGAAGCTGTGAAAGAGCATGTCTCCTATGCGCGCTCCAAGTTTGAGATAGTCGAGTTTTCACCAGAGGATGCGACAAGAACAGAGCTGGATTTCCTCTTTCAGGTGGTACAAACAGCAGTTGATGCAGGTGCAACTTATATCAATATTCCAGACACAGTCGGCTTTACTACTCCAGAAGAGTTTGCAAATATTTTCGACTACCTAGTGGCAAATGTGACTTCTGATCATAAGGTGGTATTTGGTGTTCATTGCCATGATGACCTTGGTATGGCAACGGCTAATAGTTTGACAGCTATCAAGCACGGTGCTGGTCGTGTTCAGGGAACTATTAATGGAATCGGTGAGCGGGCTGGAAATGTAGCGTTGGAAGAAGTAGCGGTTGCCTTGGAAATTCGCAAGGATTATTACCAAGTTGAGACAGACATTGTCCTTAATGAAACCATCAACACTTCTGAGCTGGTATCCCGCTTCTCAGGTATTCCAGTGCCTAAGAACAAGGCGGTCGTTGGTGGCAATGCCTTCTCTCATGAGTCTGGTATCCATCAGGATGGTGTTCTTAAAAATCCACTGACTTATGAAATTATCACACCAGAGCTAGTTGGAGTCAAGAGCAATTCACTGCCGCTTGGCAAGCTGTCTGGTCGCCACGCCTTTGTTGAAAAACTCAAAGAACTGTCTCTGGACTTTGAAGAATCTGAAATTAATGAGCTCTTTGCTAAGTTTAAGGTCTTGGCGGATAAGAAAAACGAAGTCACGGACGCTGACATTCGGGCTCTGATTGCTGGAACAACAGTTGAAAATCCAGAAGGTTTCCACTTTAATGATCTGCAGTTGACAACCAATGACGATCATACCATCACAGCAGATGTGCAGTTGGTCAATGGCGACGGCGAAACGGTCAACTGTGTAGCAGAAGGAAAGGGAAGTGTTGAAGCCATCTTTAATGCTATTGACCAATTCTTTAACCAATCTGTCCAGCTCTTAGCCTATAACATTGAGGCCGTGACGGACGGAATTGACTCTCAGGCTCGTGTTTTGGTAGCCGTTGAAAATACGGACACAGATACGATTTTCAACTCCTCTGGTATTGACTTTGATGTTCTTAAGGCTAGCGCGATTGCCTATATCCATGCCAATACCTTTGTGCAAAAGGAAAATGCAGGTGAAATCGGCCATCAGGTATCCTATCACGATCTGCCTGCAAATAATTAGAAAGAAGCGACTATGACAAAAGAAATTGTAGCTCTGGCGGGTGACGGTATCGGTCCAGAAATCATGGAGGCTGGTCTCCAAGTACTGGCTGCTGTTGCGGACAAGTTTGGCTTGACTTATCATGTCACGGAGAAAGCTTTTGGGGGTGCTGGTATTGATGCGGAAGGTCATCCTCTGCCTCAGTCAACTCTAGAAGCGGCTAAGAAAGCGGATGCTATTCTCCTAGCAGCTATCGGCAGTCCCCAGTATGATAATGCCCCAGTTCGACCGGAGCAAGGATTGCTCGCTCTGCGCAAGGAACTTGAACTCTATGCCAATATCCGCCCAGTTAAGATTTTCGATGCTTTGAAGCATTTGTCGCCTTTGAAGGCGGAGCGAATTGCTGGTGTGGATTTCGTGGTCGTGCGCGAGCTGACTGGTGGGATTTACTTTGGTGAGCATATTTTGGAGGACAGAACCGCGCGTGATATCAACGACTACAGCTATGAAGAGGTGGAGCGAATCGTTCGTAAGGCCTTTGACATTGCGCGTGGTCGCAGAAAGCGCGTGACCAGTATTGACAAGCAAAATGTGCTAGCGACATCTAAACTCTGGCGCAGAGTAGCAAATGAGGTGGCCAAGGATTATCCAGATGTGACCTTGGAGCACCAGCTGGTGGACAGCGCTGCTATGCTCATGATTACCAATCCTGCTAAGTTTGATGTTGTGGTAACGGAAAATCTTTTTGGAGATATTCTATCCGACGAGTCCAGTGTCTTGTCAGGGACGCTGGGAGTTATGCCATCGGCCAGTCATTCGGCATCTGGACCAAGTCTTTACGAGCCCATCCATGGTTCGGCTCCAGATATTGCGGGGCAGGGCATTGCCAACCCTATCAGCATGATACTTTCTGTATCCATGATGCTGCGGGATTGTTTTGCAGAGGTTGAAGCTGCAGAAGCGATTGAAGCAGCGGTGGAGAAGACTTTGGCTCAGGGTATCTTAACCCGAGATTTGGGTGGTCAGGCAGGGACAGCTCAAATGACGGAGTCAATTATTAATAATTTATGAAATGGATATTAACAGGTATTTGCCTACTTTGGAACCTTATCGTTTTCCTGCTTTATGGCTGGGATAAGCGTAAGGCTAAGAAAAATCACTACCGCATTCCAGAGAAAACTTTGCTCTTGTCAGCTTTTGTAGCCGGAGGTTTGGGCGCTTTATTAGGCGGCCGCCTCTTTCACCACAAGACCAGAAAATGGTATTTTTGGCTGGCTTGGTTTGGCGGAATAATAGTGGAAATTGGAATTTTGTATTACATATGGAGAAGTTAGTATGGCTGGAAAATCGATTTTTGATAAGATTTGGGAAAGACACGTAATAACAGGCCAAGAAGGTCAACCCCAGCTTATGTATGTGGATCAGCATTATATTCATGAAGTAACCAGCCCTCAGGCTTTTCAAGGACTTCGAGATGCGGGCCGCAAGGTTAGACGACCGGACTTAACTTTTGGAACTTTTGACCATAATGTTCCTACGGTCAATATCTATGATATTCGGGATGTGATTTCCAAGGCACAGATTGATAAACTTTCTGAGAATGTCAAGGATTTTGGCATCGAGCATGCGGCTCACGGATCGGAACTGCAGGGGATTGTCCATATGGTTGGACCGGAAACGGGCAAGACTCAGCCAGGTAAATTCATTGTCTGCGGTGACAGTCACACGGCTACTCACGGAGCTTTTGGAGCTATTGCTTTTGGAATCGGTACTTCAGAGGTAGAGCACGTCTTTGCAACGCAGACCATTTGGCAGGTCAAGCCTAAGAAAATGTTGGTCAAATTTACCGGAGTGCCACCTAAAGGTGTCTATTCCAAGGACTATATCCTCGCTCTGATTGCCCGATATGGTGTGGCTGCAGGTGTTGGCTATGTGGTAGAGTATGCTGGTGATGCCATTGACCATCTGACCATGGAAGAGCGCATGACCATCTGCAATATGTCCATTGAGTTTGGTTCAAAGATGGGTATTATGAATCCTGACCAGAAGACTTATGATTATGTTCAAGGGCGGCCGGGAGCACCTAAGGACTTTGAGGCGGCGGTAGCTGATTGGAAGACTCTGGTCAGTGATCCTGATGCTGTCTATGATAAGGTCATTGAGATGGATGTTTCCCAATTGGCACCTATGGTGACTTGGGGGACCAATCCTTCTATGGGAGTAGAGTTCGGCACGGCTTTCCCTGAAATCCGTGATATGAACGATGAGCGGGCCTACAATTATATGGATTTCGCCCCAGGTAAGAAAGCAGAAGATATTGACCTAGGTTATATCTTTATCGGATCCTGTACCAATGCCAGACTCAGCGATTTGCAGCTGGCAGCTAAGTTTGTCGCTGGTAAACACATTGCTCCCAATCTAACAGCTATCGTCGTACCAGGCTCTCGTCCGGTCAAGCGGGCTGCTGAAAAGATGGGACTGGACAAAATTTTCATGGATGCAGGCTTTGAGTGGCGCGATCCGGGTTGTTCCATGTGCCTGGGAATGAATCCAGATAAGGTACCAGACGGAGTCCACTGTGCCTCTACTAGTAATCGGAACTTTGAGGATCGGCAGGGATTTGGAGCTAAGACTCATCTTTGCAGTCCGGCCATGGCAGCAGCGGCAGCCATTGCAGGGCGCTTTGTAGACGTCCGCCAGCTACCAGAGGTCCAGTAAGGGAGTTTTATGGAAAAATTTACAATCTACACGGGGACAACAGTTCCCCTCATGAACGATAATATCGATACAGACCAAATTTTACCCAAGCAATTTCTCAAGTTGATTGATAAAAAAGGCTTTGGCAAGTACCTCATGTACGCTTGGCGTTATCTGGACAATCAGTACACGGAAGATCCTGATTTCGTCTTTAATAGACCAGAGTACCGCAAGGCGACTATTCTGGTTACAGGGGACAATTTCGGAGCGGGTTCCTCTCGGGAGCACGCTGCTTGGGCCTTGGCTGACTATGGCTTTAAGGTAGTCATTGCTGGATCTTTTGGAGATATTCACTACAATAATGAGCTTAACAACGGTATGCTGCCTATCGTTCAGCCGCTCGAAGTCCGGCAAGCTTTGGCTAATCTGAAGCCGACGGATGAAGTGACGGTGGATTTGGAGCAGCAGAAGATTTTTTCACCAGTGGGAGAATTCTCCTTTGACATTGATGGAGAATGGAAGCACAAGCTCCTCAACGGTCTGGATGATATCGGCATTACTCTACAGTATGAGGATTTGATTGCAGAATATGAAAAAAATCGTCCATCTTATTGGCAGTAAAATTGTTTTCAATATATTAAGAAAATTCTGAAAACATCTTGTCTCCGATAAAAATATATGGTAAAATAAATCTTAATTTAATAGAAAAGGAAGAAACTTATGACAAAACACATTCAATGGAACGGAACTCTTTCACAAGAAGGTTATGACATCCTGAAAGGCGATGGCGGCTGTATCGTTTGCCCGACCAAGGTGGGTTACATCATCATGACCAGCGATAAAGCTGGCTTGGAGCGTAAGTTCGAAGCTAAGGCTCGTAACCGTAATAAGCCAGGTGTTGTCCTCTGCGGCAGTATGGATGAGCTTCGTGCTTTGGCGCAGCTAAATCCGGAAATTGAAGCTTTTTATCAAAAGCATTGGGATGAAGACATCCTCTTGGGTTGTATCCTTCCGTGGAAGCCAGAAGCTTTTGAAAAGCTTAAAGCCTATGGCGACGGTCGGGAAGAGCTGATGACAGATGTTCGTGGCACGAGCTGTTTTGTTATTAAGTTTGGTAAGGCGGGCGAGCAGCTGGCAGCTAAGCTTTGGGAAGAAGGCAAGATGGTTTATGCTTCCTCAGCCAACCCATCCGGTAAAGGAAACCGCGGTAAGGTCGAAGGAATTGGCGAGCGCATCGAAAACGCTGTTGACCTCGTCATTGAAGCAGATGACTATGTAGCCTCTATCCAGCCAGATAAGACCATTGAAACTCGCTACGAGCAAGGTGTTATGGTCTCTATGGTTGACAAGGATGGAAAACTGATTCCAGAACAAGGTGGTCAACGTTCCATCTCACCAGCGCCTGTGGTTATCCGCAAAGGCTTGGATATCGATAAAATCATGATGCACCTGTCTGATAACTTTAACTCATGGGATTACCGTCAGGGTGAATATTACTAAGATAAAAAATAAGCTCAGTGTGGGAGGGGTATTTCCTCTTTACACTGAGTTTTTTGTTTATAATTTCTTTTATTTTTCCTGTAATTATGCTATGATAAAGAAAAGCTATATTATCCTTTTAAAATTAGGATTTTTTAATTCTTATATCATAATGTAGAGCGCTATCTGTATTGTTTTCGCAGCAACGCAAAGGATTAGAAAATGAATATAAGATTTTAAAGGACAGGTTAAAAAGTTGGAGGAGATTATGAAATATAATAAGCAATATTGGACTATAGGTGCTGGAGGCAATGGAAAAAAAATTTATAGCTAACAAAATAATTGCAGTTGATTATGGTGTAAATAAAAATTTGTCTAGAATGTCAAAAGAGGATTTGCAGATTGAATTTGGTAGAAATGATATCAAAGCAGTAGAATTTAATAAATTCATTAATGAAATTCAGATAGGTGACATTGTCATTTTAAAGCAGGGACGGCATCAGATTCTTGCTATTGGTGAAGTCATAAGTGATTATTTTTTAGATGATTCTTTTGATCAGGTTAGAGGAGTTAACTGGTTAAAATCTGAATCAATTGAATTTAGTGGAAATATTCCAACAAATGGTACAGTGTTTAAGGCCAATAACGAATTAATAAAATTTGTTGAGTCTACTTTGTTTGAGTCTAATAATGAATTTATTAAAAAAAGGAGTAGGTATACAGATGTATTAAAATCTTCCAAGAATATCATCCTCCGTGGTGCTCCTGGTACGGGAAAAACCTATCTTGCTAGACAAATTGCAAGCGAATTGACTGGAGGAAATGAAGAACAAATCGATTTTGTTCAATTCCATCCCTCTTATGACTATACAGATTTTGTAGAGGGGTTGCGACCTGTTTCTAATGATAATAGCCAGATAAGTTTTGAGTTACAAGATGGAATTTTTAAGAAGTTTTGTCAGAAAGCTAACGAAGCTCAAAAAACAGGAGGACTAGATAATTTTGATGAAGCTTGGAATGCCTATCTTGAATATGTAAATAATAGAGATGAAAAAGAGCGTTTGACAGATTTTTCTTATCTTACTGTTAATAGCCGGAATAATTTTAATGTCAATTATGAGAGCAAAAGTCAAGCGACAGTCTTGACTAAGTCCTATGTCTATGAACNCTATAAAGATGAAAATTATTTAAAACAGACTTATTATCGTAGTCAGGGAAAAAAGTTCTTGAAACGTTAAGAAAAAAATTTGGTCTAAAAGACTATATTTTTCCAACAGAGATTGATACGGATAAAAACTTCGTCTTCATCATCGATGAAATCAATCGTGGTGAGATTTCTAAGATTTTTGGCGAACTTTTTTTCTCTATTGATCCGAGCTATCGTGGTAAGGATGGAGAGGTTTCGACCCAATATGCTAATTTACATGAAACTAATGAGAAGTTTTATATCCCTGAAAATGTCTATATCATCGGAACGATGAATGATATTGACCGTTCGGTAGATACCTTTGATTTTGCCATGCGCCGTCGTTTCCGTTTTGTAGAAATCACGGCTGAAAGTCAGCTGGGAATGCTTGATAAGCTTCTTGGAGATGGTGCTGAAGAAGCGAAAATACGTCTAAGAAACTTGAACGCTGCTATAGAAAAAGTAGAAGAGCTCAATAGTCATTACCATGTTGGACCAAGTTATTTCCTTAAGTTGCAGGAAGTAGACTTTGACTATGAATTGCTCTGGTCTGATTATATTAAGCCGCTCCTAGAGGACTACTTGCGAGGTTCTTATGAAGAGGTTGAAACTTTGGAAACTTTGAAAAAGGAATTTGATAAGACAAGCAATGAGCAAACCAATCAGTCAATAACTGATAACAATGAAGGCGTTGAGAATGATAATGAGGATTACTGATAATCAGCAACTTATAAAAAAAGAGGATTTTGTTGAAATCTACCCCAAAATTAGTCAAGTACTTTTAGATAGAACTTTAGAAAGTCTTTCTCAAGAGGATGGTATTTTCATTTTTCCAAATGACTTGAAAAATACTTCTGACTTGGACAAGGATCATAAAATTTTTGAAACTGTAAATCAGAACATTAAGACAGGAAATGTGATTGGTTTTCTGGGTTACGGTCAGGAAAGATTAACGATTTCCTCTCGTTTTTCAAATGCTAATAACGACCATTTTTTACATTATCTCTTACAAAAGGTTCTCAATATCAATCTCACTAATTTGGATGTTGGTTTATCTAGCGAAGATAAACTCTATCAACTATTGGTTTACCTCTTTCCAAAATATCTGCAAGTGGCTTTGAGAAAAGGGCTTTATAAGGAATACCAGAGGTTTTTCCATAATGATAGCCATGTAAAGGGAGCGATTGATGTAGGAAATCATCTTAAGAAAAATGTTCCTTTTATAGGAAATATTTCCTACACTACTAGAGAGTTTGCTTATGATAATCCACTTATGCAGTTGATTCGGCATACGATTGAGTACATTAAGAATCAAAAAAGTTTTAGAGCACTACTCGATAGTAATCGTGAAACTATAGCTGAAATTAATCGTGTAACCCCTTCTTATAAACTAGCTAATCGTGTTAAGATTATCAGACTAAATCAAACTAAACCCGTCCGCCATGCCTATTTTCGAGGATATAGAAAATTACAGGAACTCTGTCTGTTGATTCTAAGTAGAGAAAAGCACGGTTTAGGACTTCAAGAGCAAAAAATACACGGTGTTCTCTTTGATGTTGCTTGGCTTTGGGAAGAGTATGTCCAGACATTATTGCCAGAAGGTTTTATTCATCCACGAAATAAAGAAAAGACGGATGGCATTTCTGTATTTAGCAGTCATGTTCGAAAAATTTATCCAGACTTCTATCATAAAGATTTAAAAGTCGTACTAGATGCCAAATATAAAAAGCTAGAATTTACTGAAAAAGGTATCAATCGTGAGGATTTATATCAACTGATTTCCTATTCATACATTTTAGAAGCTAAAACAGCCGGTNTTATTTTCCCAAGCATGGAGAAGGTTGTTGATAACGACATAGGTAAATNAGCAGGTTACGGGGCACTCTTGAAAAAGTGGTCCATTCTTATTCCTCAAGAAGCTGAAAATTATGACCATTTTGTTCAACAGATACATCAATCGGAAACAATAAATTTTAGATTTTAAAGCAGGTTGAACCTGCTTTTTCTTTACCTAGTTTAAAATTATTTCTAAATAGAACAAAATTCTTGACAAGTGTAATGATTGGTGTTACAATTATTGAAAAATATCGATATAGAAATAGATTGGGAGGAAGTATGAAAGATAGTCATTTAGTTGCCCACCATATTCGTTTGTTGAATGGAAGGATTTTTCAAAAGTTACTGAATCAGGATCCTGAGGCTCTTTATCGTAGTGAACAGGGCAAGATTCTCACAGTTTTATGGAATAGTGAAACGGGCTGCGCGACGGCGACAGACATTGCGCTGGCGACAGGACTTGCCAATAATACGCTGACGACTATGCTGAAAAAGTTGGAAGAGCAGGATTTGGTGACCTTTAGTCAGTGTGGTTCAGACAAGCGAAAGAAATATGTCAAGTTGACGGAGCAAGGGTGGTCTCAGAAAGAAGTTGGCCATCGTATTAGTCAAAAACTGGATGCGATTTTTTATAAAGGATTCTCAGAGGAAGAAATTCGCCAATTTGAAAGTTATCAGGAACGCATCTTAGCAAATTTAAAAGAAAAAGAGGCATAAATCATGTCAAAACAAGTTGAAAATGCACAAAATTTATACATTCATGCCATTCAAGATGGGCGCGTTGCCGAGGCTCAAGCTCAGTCTGTAGGGGATACCTACATTCAACACTCGACAGGTGTGCCAGATGGGAAAGAAGGTTTTGCGGCTTTCTTTGCAAATTTCTTTGAGCACCATCCCGAGCGTGAGATGAAGATTGTTCGCACCATTGAAGACGGCAATCTAGTCTTCGTCCATGTTCACCAATATCTCAATGGTGGGGAAGCTCAATGGGTGACGACGGATACTTTCCGTTCTGATGAGAATGGTCGTATCGTGGAGCATTGGGATGTGATTGACTACTATCGCGCTCCAGAAAATGGGCAGTTAGATCAGATCTTTGGAGATTTTGAAATCACGGATTTGGACAAGACAGTAGCAAATAAAAAAACTGTTCGTCGTTTCTTGACAGAAATTTTCCAAAATGGGGAGCTAGAGCAGTGGAGTGATTATGTGGCAGAAGATTTGATTCAGCATAATCATGAGATTGGCCAAGGAAGTGCTGCTTATAAAAACTATGTGGCTGAACACGGGGTTACTTTTTACTTTGTTTTCCAGCTTTTGGGACAAGGAAACTATGTGGTTAGCTATGGTCAGACTCAGATCGATGGGGTTGCTTATGCTCAGTATGACATCTTCCGTTTGGAGAATGGCTTGATTGTGGAGCATTGGGACAATAAAGAAGTCATGCCTAAGGTAGAAGACTTGACCAACCGAGGGAAGTTTTAAAAGGAGATACTAAGATGAAAGCTGTGCTTGTCAAGGAAGCTGGAGGA
Organism: Streptococcus cristatus; assembly: GCF_003943465.1. Classification (GTDB taxonomy): domain Bacteria; phylum Bacillota; class Bacilli; order Lactobacillales; family Streptococcaceae; genus Streptococcus; species Streptococcus cristatus_C. Next base: position 75,728 of record NZ_RJPR01000008.1, read on the forward strand.
CCAGAAGTTCTGCAGGTTGTGGAAGTTCCAAAACCGACTGTTAAAGAAGGTTGGACCTTGGTCAAGGTGCAAGGATTTGGAATCAACCATAGCGAGATTTTTACTCGTCAAGGACTATCGCCGTCCGTTCAATTTCCACGGATTTTAGGAATTGAATGTGTGGGACTTGTAGAGGAGACCAATCGTCCCGATTTGCAGGTCGGGCAGCAAGTCATCTCCATCATGGGAGAAATGGGGCGTGCTTTTGATGGTGGTTATGCTGAGTATGTTTTGCTACCAGACGAACAGGTTTATCCTGTGAGGACAGAGCTTGCTTTGGAAAGTTTAATCGCACTGCCTGAAACATACTATACAGCATTTGGCTCTTATCTCAATCTCAAAATTGAGGAGGGAGACAGAGTTCTGGTTCGAGCAGCGACTAGTGGTGTTGGGATTGCTTTTTCAAAACTTCTCAAGGGGCAATTTTCAAATGTCTATCTAGTGGGAAGTAGCCGTAGTCTGAGCAAGGAAAAACAGCTAAAAGAGGCAGGATTTGACCAGGTGATTTTGGATCAGGATGGCGTTTTGCAAACGGAAGAGCAGTTTGACAAGGTCTTGGATCTTGTCGGTCCGAGTGCTATTCTCGATACATTTGCTCGTACGGCAGATGGTGGTATTATCTGTTCTTGTGGCTTGCTGGGCGGTCAGTGGACTATTCCAGACTTTGACCCTATTGAAATGCTTTACCGCAATCTCTACTTGACTACCTTTGCTTCTGGCAATGTATCTCGAGATAAGCTACAAGCTTTGGTGGACTTTGTGGAGCGGTATCAGGTGGATGTGCGACCTGAAAAAGTATTTTCTATTGAGCAAATCCAGGACGCTCATGCTTATCTGGAAAGTAGCCAGTCTTTTGGCAAGGTTATCGTAATAAATAAGGAGAAGAAATGATTGAATATAAAAATGTAGCGCTACGCTATACAGAAAAAGATGTCTTGAGAGATGTCAACTTAAGGATTGAGAATGGAGAGTTTATGGTTTTAGTTGGGCCTTCTGGGTCCGGTAAGACGACCATGATTAAGATGATTAACCGTCTCTTGGAACCTACAGATGGCGATGTTTACATGGATGGCAAGCGCATCAAGGACTATGATGAGCGTGAACTCCGCCTTTCTACTGGTTATGTCTTACAGGCTATTGCTCTCTTTCCAAATCTAACGGTTGCAGAAAATATTGCTCTCATTCCTGAGATGAAGGGGTGGAGCAAAGCAGATATTCAGCAGAAGACCGATGAATTGCTAGACTTAGTCGGCTTACCTGCTGAAGACTATGCTCAGCGTATGCCGAGTGAGCTGTCTGGTGGTGAGCAGCAGCGGGTGGGCATTGTCCGTGCCATTATCGCCCAACCCAAAATCCTGCTGATGGATGAGCCTTTTTCAGCTCTTGATGCCATCTCGCGTAAGCAATTGCAGAGCTTGACCAAGAGTATTCATGACCAGTTTGGGATGATGACAATCTTTGTGACCCATGACACGGACGAGGCTTTAAAGTTGGGGAATAGGATTGCTGTTTTGCAGGACGGGGAGATTCGTCAAGTGGCGACACCTGAGGAAATCTTATCTGCACCTGCAACCAGCTTCGTAGCAGATTTATTTGGAGGTGTTCAACATGGCTAATTTAATTTCTACCTTTCAGGAGCGCTTTGGCGAATGGTTGGCAGCCTTAGGGCAACATCTCCAGCTATCTCTTTTGACCTTACTAGTGGCGATCTTCTTGACCATTCCACTCGCTATCTATCTCAATAGTCACAAAAAAGTAGCCAATTGGATACTGCAAATTGCAGGAATCTTTCAAACTATTCCTTCAATGGCCTTGCTGGGACTCTTTATCCCTCTTATGGGGATTGGCACACTGCCGGCACTGACTGCCCTGGTGATTTACGCTATTTTCCCAATTTTAGAAAATACTGTCACGGCTTTGAATGGGATTGATCCTAGTTTAGAAGAAGCTGGAATCGCCTTTGGGATGACCAAGTGGGAGCGACTCAAAAAGTTTGAACTGCCTCTAGCTATGCCCGTCATCGTATCAGGAATTCGGACGGCAACGGTAATGATTATCGGAACAGCGACTCTGGCAGCTCTTGTTGGAGCTGGTGGACTAGGTTCTTTTATCCTTCTTGGAATTGATCGTCGCAATGCCAGTCTGATCTTGATTGGAGCTATTTCATCTGCAGTTTTGGCTATTCTTTTCAACAGTCTCCTTAAATGGATGGAAAAGGCTAAGCTTCGGACGGTATTTACAGCTTTCGCGGTTTTAATCCTCGGCCTCGGCGCTTCTTATACGCCAAGTTTTCTACCGAAACAGGAGAAGGATCATCTGGTTATTGCTGGGAAATTGGGTCCAGAGCCAGAAATTCTTATGAATATGTATAAACTCCTCATCGAGGAAAATACGGATATGACTGTGACAGTCAAACCAAACTTTGGTAAGACTGACTTCCTTTATCAAGCACTGAAAAAAGGTGATATTGATATCTATCCTGAGTTTACAGGTACGATTACTGGAACCCTCTTGCAGCCTGCTCCAAAGGTTAGCAATGATGCTGAAGAAGTCTTTAAAGCAGCGCGTGATGGAATCAAAAAACAGGACAATCTAGTCTTGCTCAATCACATGGCTTATCAAAATACCTATGCCATTGCAGTACCTAAGAGTGTTGCTAAAGAATACAATCTTAAAACCATCTCTGATCTTAAAGCACTCCAAGATAAGCTTAAGGCAGGGTTTACCTTGGAATTTAACGACCGTGAAGATGGGAATAAGGGCTTGCAGTCTGTCTATGGACTCAATCTCAATGTGTCAACTATGGAGCCAGCCCTTCGCTATGATGCGATTCAATCAGGCGATATTCAGATTATGGAAGTCTACTCAACTGACCCTGAAATTGAGCGCTATCAACTTCAGATTTTAGAAGACGATAAACATCTTTTCCCTCCTTATCAAGGAGCGCCTCTCATGAAGGCTGAACTGCTAGAAAAACACCCTGAATTGGAAGGTGTTCTCAATAAACTAGCTGGTAAAATTACGGAAAGTCAGATGAGTCAGATGAATTATCAAGTTGGCATTGAAGGTAAAAAGGCCGAAGACGTTGCGCGTGACTATCTGGTCAAGGAAGGACTTTTAAAAAAATAAGAAATAAAAGTTAGACTCCTAAGGTCTAGCTTTTTTGCTTATTTTAGAATAGATAGACTGCAGATTGAAGAAGATACATCAGCAATCTTCATCCATTTTTGGTATAATAAAGTATCAATTAATGGAGGTGTTCCGATGGCATCTAGTCAAGAATATTTGGATTTTATTCTGAAGCAGCTGCAGGGCTTAGGACAAGAAATCAGTTTTCGCAAGATGATGGGAGAGTATTTGCTCTATTATCGAGGTCGCTTATTCGGCGGGATTTATGACAATCGCTTGCTGCTCAAGCCAGTCCAGCCTGCTCTGACTCTCTTAGAGAATCCAGTTTATGAACTCCCTTATCCAGGTGCAGAGCCAATGGTTCATATAGAAGAAGTAGAAGATGCTTCCTTTCTCTGTAGTTTGATTGAGGCTGTCTATCCTGTCTTGCCAGCGGCTAAAAAGAATAAATAGTCTTTCTGTTCTAATGGATATTTCTAAAATTTTCCGTTGTAATAGACATTTTTAAAATTTTCCTTTATAATGGACTTAGAGGAGGTTTGGTCAGCTATGCTTTATATTGCTCTTATTGGAGATTTGATCGAATCCAAACAGCTAAAAAACCGCAAGCAGGCGCAGCAAGAGTTGCAGGAATTGATGGCAGTCTTGAACCAGGATTATCGGGATTATCTGGTGTCGCCTTTTACAGTAACGACTGGAGACGAGTTTCAGGCTTTGCTGCGGCCTAATCCTGAGATCATGCGGCTCATTGATCAGATTGCCTTAGGCTTTCCTCACCCGATTCGCTTTGGTCTTGGTCTGGGTGAGATTGTGACGGATATCAATCGCGAGCAAAGTATTGGCTCGGACGGTCCAGCCTACTGGAGGGCACGCGCAGCTATCAACGCAGTCCACGAAAAAAATGATTATGGCAGCAGTCGCATCGCTGTATCCTTAGGAGATGAAGAGCTCAGTCAGGCGGTCAATACGGTGTTGGCGGCTGCGTCCTTTATCCAGAGCAAGTGGAATGCTAGCCAGAGAGAGGTGCTCGAGCGGATGCTCACAGAATACATCTATGATGAGAATTTTTCTCACGGGGAAATAGCAGAGCTGCTGCAGATTAGTCCCAGTGCGCTTAGTAAGAGGCTCAAGTCATCTGGTTTAAAGGTTTATCTGAGAAATCGCCGTTTAGCTATGAAAATGATTTTACAGGCAGCAAAGGAGGCTGAACAATGACAAATTTTATGGGATTTTCAGAATTTTTCATGCAGAATCCGATTCTTGTATTGACTTTGCTGGCCCATGTGCTAGCTGATTTTCAGCTTCAAAGTCAGAAAATGGCCGACCTAAAAAGCCGGCGGTTGAATTTTTTGATTCTCCATTTGGGAATCGTTCTACTGCCCTTGTTGTTCTTTGTGCTCATCTTACCTAAATATCTGCTATTTTTCGCCTTGGTATGGCTTAGTCATGCGCTTATTGACTTCTTGAAGAATAGGTTGAATTCTTTGATTGTCCGGCATCGTGCTCAAAAGTCAGCCTTTTTACTGGATCAGATCTTGCATTTGATTAGTATTTTTGCTCTTTATTTTCTCTTAGGGCAGCAGCAAATTCCAGCTCCTAATTGGCTGACTGACCGCTACCTCATGCTGCAGGCTCTCTTTTTCTTCGCCCTTACTGGTAAGCCGATTAATATCCTATTTAAACTCTTCTTCAGCAAGTATCAGGCAGGAGAAGACAGTGGGGAGACTATTGCTGGGGCTGGTGCCATGATTGGGATTTTGGAGCGCTTGATTATGGGACTCTCCCTTATTTTCGGGCAGTTTACTGCCATTGGGTTAGTTTTTACAGCTAAGTCTATCGCTCGCTATAATAAAATTTCTGAAAGCCAATCCTTTGCAGAATACTATTTGATTGGCTCACTCTTTAGCATGATCAGCGTTTTACTGACTTATGGCTTGCTTTATTGGTAATAAAAACCGAGGCTGGGATAGCATTCCCAGTCTTTACTTTAATTCATATTTTCTATAAAGAAAGGAGAAGGCACATGACCAAAAAACTAGAAGATATGTCTTTAGAAGAATTATGGCAGCTATTCCCGATTTTCTTAGAGGAGCACAATAAGGACTGGGAAACTTGGTATAAGGAGGAAAGCAGAAGAATAGTAAATTTTTTGCCAGCAAATCAGTTGTATAAAATGCATCATATTGGCTCCACATCTATTGAGGGGATATGGGCTAAGCCGATTATTGATATTCTTTTAGAAATTCCTCGAAGTGAAGATATGGGTAGCATCCAGAGAAAATTGCTGGAGTATGGCTACCTGCTTATGTCAGAGTCAGAAGGCCGCATGTCTTTTAATAAGGGCTATACACTGCAAGGTTTTGCTGAACGCGTTTTTCACTTGCATTTGCGCTACTATGGAGACCATGATGAACTCTATTTCCGAGACTATCTGAAAGCTCATCCAGATGTCGCTAAGGACTACGAGAAGTTAAAATTAACCTTATGGAAAAAGTACGAGTACAATCGAGATGCATACACAGAAGCTAAAACTGATTTCATCAGACTGTACACACAAAAAGCTAAAAAGCTTTATAAGAGAAGGTATGACGATAAAATTGAATAGCATGATAGTTCTCGGTGCGATGATTGTCTATTCAATTTAATACGAATAAAAATAAATTTAATACGATTTAATACATATTAAATTCTCGTTAATTCTTTTTAAATAGAACATCGTCTTCTTTAGTTGTTTAATGTTATAATACTAATCTATACAGGATAGGAGGTGGAAAATGAGAAAACGGTCTATCATAGCACTATCATCTTTTCTGTTCATTGCTCTTGTTAGCTTATTTCTAATCTACAATCGGCAAACCAAAGATTTAAATAGTAGAGACTATATTCAGTCAAGCACACCAACCTTGTTTTTCCACGGTTATGGCTCAAGTGCTAATGCTGAAAAGCATATGGTAGAGGCCGCCAGACAAGCTGGAGTTACTCAAACCATCATCACAGCCACAGTTGACAGTCATGCTCAAGTAACTCTTAAAGGTGATATTCCGAAAAATGCTGTTAATCCAATTGTCATGGTTGAGTTCAAAGACAATCGAAATGCCAACTATGCTCAGGATGGAGAGTATGCGGCAGCAGTTGTTAGAGAGTTGCAAGCAAGGTATGGCTTTAAAAAGATGAATTTTGTTGCACATTCTATGGGAAATATGTCTATTTTATTTTACCTATTGGAGCACGCTCAAAATGAAGAACTTCCACAACTACAAAAGCAGGTAAATATCGCCAATCATGTCAATGGTTTGGAGGGTATGGATCTGCCAGCTAATTTGACCATTCTAGATAACCATACAGGGCAGCCTAGCGCCATGAGTGATAGCTATCAAAAACTTCTGGGCTTGCGCGAAATTTATCCGCAAGATCAAGTGGATGTTCTCAATATCTATGGAGATTTTAAAAATGAATCGGATGGTTCCGTCTTAAACGTTTCTTCTCGCAGCCTCAAGTATCTTGTAATTGACAATGCCAAGTCCTATCAGGAAAAAAGAGTGACTGGCCCTCTAGCTCAGCATAGCCAGCTGCATGAAAATCCAGAAGTAGATAGGTTATTGATTAACTTTCTTTGGGCCAAATGATTTTAAGAAATGTAGGCTATTCTTTGTCTATAAGAAAACTTTAAGCATTTTATACTATTTTGTTCTATGGAAAGTTTTCCTTTCCTAATTTAGTATGACAGCGCAATCCGCTGATTATAATCGAAGCTTCTCTAAAACCTTATTGTTTAGAGATAGATTGAGGAGTAAAATGAAATTTAAGAAAACATTACTAACGGCAGGAGCTTTTCTAGCTACGCTCTTTACCGTATCCACAGCAACGGCTGACACAAACGTCCAAAAAGTCATTGACGAAACCTATGTTCAGCCTGAGTATGTCTTGGGCTATTCCTTGGATGACAGTCAAAAAGAGCAAACGCTTCAGCTCTTAGGCTACAATGCATCGAGTGATTCTAAACCTCTGAAGACAATGACACCTGATGTCTATTCAAAGATTATGAATGTGGCAAATGATCCTAGTTTACAGCTATATTCTTCTGTTAAGATTAAGAAGTTGGGTAACAAGAAACCACTTCAAGTTAAGATTGTTACGCCGCAAAACATCACCAAGGTTACAGAGGATATGTATCGCAATGCGGCAGTCACCTTGGGCGTACAGCATGCAGAAATCACAGTAGCAGCACCTATCCCTGTAACTGGAGAAAGCGCTCTAGCTGGTATTTATTACTCGCTAGAGGAAAATGGAGCAAGCGTTCCTCAGGAAAATAAAGATTTGGCTCAGGAAGAATTAGCCGCACTTTCAAATATCAATGCTGAGAACCAGGGCAAGGAAGGTTACGATGCTGATAAATTGAATGTGGCTCTGACAGATATTAAAACAGCTGTTGCCAATGCTAAAAAGAATAACAGCAACTTGACAGAAGCTGATGTCCGTAAAATCGTTGAAGAAACACTGAAAAACTACGGCCTCAGCAGTTCAGTCACAGCTGATCAAATCAATCTGATTATTAACTTTGCTGTCAATCTTTCAAATAGCGGGGTCATCACAAATTCTGATTTCACAAAGACGCTCACCGACTTGAAAAACAGTATTGTTTCAAAGGCCGGTGACACATTCAATAATATCAATCTTAACTTTGATGCAAACGGACTTCTTGAAGATGGCGGTAATTTCTTTAGTAATATCTGGAATGCAATCGTCAATTTCTTTAAGGGCCTGTTTGGCGGTTAATTCCAAGACTATGTAAAACAAGGCTAGGACATTTTAGTCCTAGCCTTGTTTTATGTCTAGTTTCAATTTATATATTATAGCACTTTAAACAAAACAATAAAGCATTATAATATCATTTAATATATATATACGAAGATGTTTATGCCAAAAATTGACAACTGACTTTATTTCTGATAAACTCATAAAAAATAAAGTCAGTTGAGGAGTAAATGATGAAGCATAATGTTTTTTTGAGTTATCCAAAACCTTTTTTAAGTAATCAAGAAAAGTTTATTGAAAAAATTCGTAAGCATCTTAAAGAAAGAAACTTTGAACCCTGTACTCTTGGAGTGACTGATTACAATATGGATGCACCATTAAAAGCAATCAAGGAGATTATGGAGAATTCTAACGGAGTTGTCACTGTAGCATTCCGTAGAAACAAGATTAAAGAAGGCGTTGGAAAACCTGATAGTGATTTAAATCAGGATTCTTACGACCTAGACAATTCTTGGCTTACTAGTCCCTATTGTCAGATTGAACCTGCGATGGGATATCAATTAGGTTTGCCTATTATAATTTTTAGAGAGAAAGGTGTTCTTGCGGAGGGGATTCTAGAAAAAGGAGTTTTAGGAATTTTTATGCCAGAATTTGATTTATCAGGGGATATAGATGAATATTTTTCCAGCGCTGAATGGAAACAACTAATAGAGCATTGGGAGAGACAAGTTAAGGAATTCATAGATTCTAAGTCAAAACATTAAGCAAAGTATTTTTATTAAAATTAAACCCAGCTATCTTTTTAGAAATTTCTACTGAGATAGCTGGGTTTTTATTCATATTTTTATTCCCACTCACTAAAAGCCAGATACTGACTATTTAGAATAGTTGATTTGATAGTGATTGATAATACAATCAATAAGTTTTATTCGTTGTTATTTGAGTATGTTGTTGTTAAATTGTTGTTATCTTTTTGCCAAGGCCATTTAAATTTTCTCTGTGCCTTTCTGAACTTTTCAAATGCTATAACTTCATCAGCAAATACTTTTGCTTCAGTAAGTAAAGCGTCTAAAATGATTTCTTCATCTTTGTCAAGTTTGTTTTTGATAGTTAGTCTATTTTTGACTGCTAGTGTATCTGTGGACTCATCTAACAATTCAAGAACTATTGTAGCTTTTAAAGCGTAGATCTCTTGTTCGCTAAAATTCTTCAAATTGTTTAAGTCATATTTAGATATATCAAATATAATCCTGTCTCCAAAATTGACTTGTCTTCCCAATAGTTCATCAGTGGAAGTATCAAGTATTTTTGATAGTTTTACTATATTTTCTAGATTAGGCTCATTCTTTCCAGTCTCCCAATCACTATAAGAATTCTGTTTTATACCAATTTGTTCTGCTAATTCTTTTTGAGTTAGCTTTTTTTCTTTTCTAAGAGCTTTAAGTTTATCAGTAAAAAAAGTCATGCAAAACCTCCAATCGTAAAAAACGATATTTTTGTTGACAAATATCGTAAAACACGTTAAAATTATTTTATCGTATAAAGCGATAATCAAATTATACCAAACTATTCTGATATTTGGCAAGTAGAAGAGAGGGAAATGCCTATGATTGTATAAAAAAGTCTTTGAAAAGCAGAACTCTTCAAAGACTTATCAGAAATAACCATCTAAATTATATAACAATTTTTAAGAAAGATAAAGGTAAAAACTAATGGCAAGTAACAAAATGAAATTAACAAGCGAACTCTCGCTTAAAGAAATGGCTCTTGATAGTTCTCAATTCTATATCCCTAAAAAAGTAAAAGTAGATTTTTCACAAGCTCGTCCAAAAAACAAGTACAAAGACGGCAAGGCAACTGATATCGTAGAGGGTTATATGCTTAGTGGTATTGATGAACGGACAGCTCAAGCAGTAGAACAAGGTTTAATTGATATGGAGGACGTCAAGACAATCACGATTGAAGTATTAGGTAGTTTTGATGAGATTGAGGGAGCTATGGCAGGTGCTCAATTAGCTTTTGTAGAGTTACTAGATACTCGTGTCATGGCTCAATGGGTTGATGGTCGTAATCCAGGTTACAAGGGCTTGAAATTGGTTGCCAGTGGCTTGAAATTGCTGTAACAACTAAAAATACGTAAAAAGCAGGGTTAGGTGTAGGGTTAGGTCGGGAAAGGCGTAGCCCCGACCGTACAACCCGTCTACACCGCCCAACCCGAATTTTTACGTATTTTAGTGGAAGAATATTCATAGTTTCTTTGCTCAAGAGTTTTTTGGCATAGTATATTTCCATATATCCAAAACCTATGCGCGGGCACCATTCTAGGACTTGACGATAGAATGGTGCAAAATAAGGAAAATCCTTGATTTGGAAGCCTTTCTCCGTGGGACATCGGAACGGTCCAGCGTACGCGGTAGGGAAGAAAAACAGCAAAAAATCTTGGATTTATACTTGGATATATACTTGGATATATTCTCGAAAAAAGGGAGTATATATCCAAATTTAGAGAATATTTATTCAAAAAAATAGAAAAAAATACAGAATATCTTGATACAGGATGGAGAATAGATGACAAAAAGAATTAGAAACAGACGATTTTTAATTGAACAACAACTCAAATCTCAATTTTGGGATTGGCCTATTCAAGATAAACAATTACTTGATGACTGGGAAAATAATAAGACACAAATTTTTAGAACTATATTTGACAGGGTGAGAACTTTAGTAGAGGATGATGAATTTGTAGAATTTGCCATAATTGTGCATGATAAAGATGTATCTTATGGGACTAAATTAGTAGAACCTCACGTACACGCTTATATTGACTTTCCCAAATTGATGGATTTATCAAAAGTAGCTAGTGCTTTAGGCTTGGAACGTGAACGGATTGAAACCCCAAAATCAAAAGGAGGTCGAGCTTACACACGTATTAACGCTTTAGCATATCTTATCCATGCTAAAGATAAGGATAAATACCAGTATTCTATCAGTAATGTAGAAACCTTTGCAACACTTGATTATGAGACTTTTATCAACCAAAACAAAGAAGATTTTGAGAAATATGCCGCAACAAGAAAGCGTGAGAAATCGGATGAAAGTCTAGATATGGTGCTAGATAAGGTTTATAAAGGCGAGCTGACATATTTTGACATTATGAAAGACGATAATCTGTATTATCTGATGGCAAATAATCGTCAAAAATTCCTAGAAGGTTTTGATATTTTTGGAGAACGTGAAAGTGTATTACGATTAGAAGCCTTGCAAAATGGCGAATATGATTTGACAGTTCTCTATATTCAGGGGAAACCGGGTATTGGGAAATCAACTCTTGCTCGAGATATTGCATTAGAGGTGCAATCAGCTTTGGACAATGCTGGTTTGAAAGGTAGCTCTTATTCAGCTAGTTCCAAAAATCCCTTTGATAATTATGCTGGAGAAGAAATTTTAATTTTAGATGATTTGCGAGAAGATAGCTTATCAGCAACGGATTGGTTGAAACTGTTTGACCCCGTGAACTCTGCAAGAATGTCAGCACGTTATCGTAACAAGTTAGTAGTTCCTCGATTAGTGATTATGTCAGCTTATATGTCTCCCAAACAATTTTTTGGAAAAATTGAGACAGAAGATATCAACCAATATTTGCGTCGAGTAAATTATTCTTCTGAAATTGCAAGAAAGCATGGTATGGAGGAACGTTTTTATAGTGTATCAGAAGTAAGAGAAAACAAAGCTAATGGTCACTATCAGCGTTCTGATGGTACGAGTGTTGTCTTGAATTTTGACTATGAGGATTTATTCTCAGTTCAAGATAAAGGAGCATTTATAACAAAATTACTGGATGAGTATATCTATCCTAGAATTTTACCAAAAAAGATAAGGGATGTGACAAATGACTAAAAAGATAATTGTAATAACAAAATGTCGAGATTATGGCCAAGAAGAACCTGTAGAAGTTATTGTTAAGTCTAGAGTTTTGAAATATCTTCCTGATATATATGTTTTTTTAAGGGATAAAGCTCGGTATTATGAAATAAAAAAAATGATGCAGTCGGCAAACCGCATCACATATAAAAACAACTAGTTATATTATAACATGAAAAGGAGAAAAACGCTATGTTTGTAGTGAAAAGTGATTTGATGAAATTAGGCTTCAGTAGTTGGCAAGCCATGATGTTAGTTAAGCAAGCTAAGGCAAAATTGGCTAGTCAAGGGCTAACATGGTATGAAAGCAAAGGGCTTGGTCGTGTTCCGTTAGAAACCGTTGAGGAAATTTTAGGCGTAAAAATTGATGAAGCCGATTTGATTGACAAGGAAATAGCAGAACATGCCTAAAATTTCTAGCATTTATCCTATGCCAAATGGTACGTATAGAGCAGCTGTTTCACTTGGGTTTGATATTCAGACTGGCAAAAGAATACAAGAGTTTAAAAATGGATTTAAAACGCAAAGAGAAGCGCAAGAATGGCGTTTACGTATGCTTGCTGATTTTGGTAAAGGTTCTATAACTGTTAATAGCACAATGACATTCAAAAAGTTTCTTGATGATTATTTTATACCAGACTATAAAAGTCAAGTTAGAAAACGTACTTTTGATATGGTAAAATCCAAGTTTAAAAGGCTTGCATATTTTGATAATATGAAGCTATCAGATATTCTTGCTCCTCATGTTAAGCAGTGGCAAAATGCAATGTTCATTGAGGGGTTATCTAATAATTATATTCGCTCTGTTCATCAAATATTACAACAGGTTTTTGATTTAGCTGTCAGATTGGGTATGTTATCAAGTAATGTTGCAAAAACAGTTGGGAACGTAAAGAAAGAACGCCCAAAAGTTGATTTTTGGACGGTTGAGGAATTTCAACTCTTTATCAGTACGTTTGATAAGTCTAATATCTATGAGTTATTGTATTTTACTACTTTTTGGTTTTTCTTCATGACTGGAGTTAGGACAAGCGAATTACAAGCTATTGAGTGGTCGAAGATTGATTTTGAAAAAAGAACAGCCTTAATAGACTGCTCGATGTATTATAAAAATCAGAAAGAGTGGTATCTTACTGATACCAAATCTATCTCTGGTGTTAGGTTATTGTATCTTGATGATGATACCTTGGAAAATTTGAGATATTGGAAAAAAGCGCAATCCCAAATGGGAGAATGTAAGTTGGTGTTTTCAATTGCGGATAGTCCATTGGTAAAATCAACTCTTAAGCGTGTTTTAAAAACTCACAGTGATTATGCAAAAGTTAAATCAATTCGTATTCATGATTTGAGACACTCCCATGCAAGTTTTATGCTTGCTCTGGGTATGAATGACTTGGAAATGCAAAATCGTCTAGGTCACGCAGATATAAAGACTACACTAGCCACTTACTCCCATCTCCGTCCAAATGCAATGAAAGAAGTAGCAACTAGAATGACTGGAAAAGTGGTGGTTAGCGATAATAATATCAGAAAGAGTAAATTTAACGGTAATCAGCATACTAAAAAGCTTCAATCAAAAGTTTTTTCTGACTAGCGAAGTCTGTCTGATCAAACTTTTGATTCCTACGGTAAACTATTGAAGTTTAGCGTATTATTCGTTATAATTCATATATTGGGGGCTATCATGGAAGACGATACATTTCAAAATCTTATAGAAAAACATTCAACTTATGGTGGTAGATTAGAAGATATATTTGATGATGGAGAGTACATGACTGATAAAGAATACTTTGAAAGTTATGAATATGTAGAAACAACTCCTGGAGGATATGAAATATGGCGCTTAAAACCACATATTCAAGAACAACTTATAGATGAATACGGTTTGAAAAAATGATTAAGAATTTTTTGCTGTTAAAATGTTGTTAAAGCAAAATAAAAAGCCTTAGAAATATTGATTTCTAGGGCTTTTTAACTTATTAACTCTATTCCCACTCCACAGTTGCAGGTGGTTTGCTGGTAATATCGTAGACGATGCGGTTAACATGGTCAACTTCATTGACGATACGGACAGAGATCTTTTGCAGAACTTCCCAAGGGATCTTGGCAAAGTCAGCTGTCATGCCATCGATAGAAGTGATGGCACGAATGGCAATTGTGTAGTCGTAAGTCCGGCCATCGCCCATAACACCGACTGAACGAACGCCAGTGTTGACAGTGAAGTATTGCCAGATGTCGCGGTCAAGACCAGCCTTGGCAATTTCTTCACGGAGAATAGCGTCTGATTCGCGGACGGTTTCCAATTTCTCCTCTGTAATTTCACCCATGACACGGATAGCAAGGCCAGGACCTGGGAATGGCTGACGCCAGACAATTTCATCAGGCATGCCAAGCTCTGTACCCAAAGCGCGCACTTCATCCTTGTAGAGTGTATTCAGTGGTTCAATCAGCTCAAACTGCATATCTTCTGGCAGACCGCCAACATTATGGTGAGACTTGATCGTTTGAGCAGTGTCAGTACCAGATTCGATAACGTCAGTATAAAGTGTACCTTGAGCCAAGAATTTCACATCTTTCAGTTTGCTGGCTTCATCGTCAAAGACATAGACAAACTCGTTTCCGATGATTTTACGTTTTTGCTCTGGATCAGATACACCAGCAAGTTTATCAAGGAAACGCTTCGCTGCGTCCGCTTTAACGATATTAAGGCCGAACTTGCCACCCAGCATATCCATGACCTGATCTGCTTCGCCTTTACGCAAAAGACCGTGATCTACAAAGATACAGATCAATTGATCGCCGATAGCTTTCTGCAAGAGGACACCTACAACAGAAGAGTCAACACCACCTGACAGGCCGAGCAGGACACGTTTTTCGCCGACTGTTTCACGAATTTTTTGAATCTGCATATCGATGAAGTTATCCATAGACCAGTCGCCCTTAGCACCACAGATATTGAGAGCAAAATTGCGCAGAATATCATAACCAAATTCTGAATGACGAACCTCAGGGTGGAACTGGATTCCGTAGATTTTCTTGTCAGGATTTTCAATAGATGCAAAAGGACAATCTGCAGATGTACCCGTACGGACAAAGTCTGCAGGAATCTCTGTCACCGCATCACCGTGGCTCATCAGGACAAGCTGCTCATCTGGTGTACCTTCAAAAAGAGGAGAAGTAGCACGTGTCAGTTTGGATTGACCATATTCACGATTGCCGGCATCACCTGCTGGCAATACTTTCCCACCCAATTTATGAGTCAAAAGCTGCATACCGTAGCAAATCCCCAAAATTGGAATCCCCAACTCAAAAATCTCTGGGTCAATATCAAATGAACCTTCTTCATAAACTGAGTTAGGTCCACCGGAAAGGATAATCCCAATAGGACGGATAGCACGAACTTCATCCGCTGTAATCTTGTGGCTCTTGAGTTCAGAAAATACACCAATTTCACGGATACGACGTGAAATCAGCTGGTTGTACTGGCTGCCGTAATCAAGCACGATGATTTTTTCAACATCTTGCAATTCAGTTGTAGTTGTCATCTTTTCCCTTTCTTAAAAGAAGTAATCTTTTCCCCTCATTTTATCACAAAAATCGGATTTTTCCAAGGTAATGGGACCAGCTGCAAGTAAAATAACTGAGAAATTAAAACATCTGTTCTAAAAAATGATAATCAAATAGGATTTCCCTACATTGATTGATATTTAGTTTGACTTTTAAACTAATTGATAATACAATAAATGTATAAAAAAGCTGCTTAAAATCAGAAAAGAGGACCATGGATGTTACCTGCTTATGTGAAAATACATGATCAAATAAAAAAAGATATTGACGAGGGTATTTGGGAGATTGGCGAGCGTTTACCAAGTGAACGTGATCTTGCTGAAACTTTCGAGGTCAGCAGAATGACCCTACGCCAAGCTATTACGCTTCTGGTGGAGGAAGGGGTGCTAGAGCGGCGAGTCGGCAGCGGGACTTATGTCGCAAGTACACGCGTTCAGGAAAAGATGCGTGGAACGACTAGCTTTACAGAAATTATGAAGTCTCAAGGAAAAATACCGTCCAGCCAGCTGATTTCCTACCGTCGGACACTGCCTAGCGAGCGAGAAGTCGAAAAGCTGGGCATTCATAAGACAGAGAACATCATCCGTATGGAACGGGTTCGCTACGCTGACGATATCCCCGTAGTCTATGAGGTCGCCTCGATCCCAGAGAAATTTATAAAAAATTTCAAAAAAGAAGAAGTGACCAGCCATTTCTTTCAAACTTTACAAGAGCACGGCTATAAAATTGGCAAGTCCCAACAGACCATTTACGCCCGTTTGGCCAAGGAAAAAATTGCTAAATACTTGGGAATCCCCCGTGGTCATGCCATTTTAGGCTTGACACAAGTTTCTTATTTTGATGATGGAACGGCCTTTGAGTACGTAAAAAGCCAGTATGTCGGCGAACGCTTTGAATTTTATTTAGAAAACAAATAATTACATAATTTAAACTATGTTGCTCAAAAAAACTGTCAATCGGCAGTTTTTTATAATTCTCTATTTTCAAACATACCGAAAGAGTGGAGTTTAAAGGGATTATTTGGTATAATATTCTTTATGGAAATTGAAAAAACAAATCGAATGAACGCTCTGTTTGAGTTTTATGCGGCTTTGCTGACCGACAAACAGATGAACTATATTGAGCTTTACTATGCGGACGACTACAGCCTTGCTGAGATTGCCGAGGAGTTTAATGTGAGCCGCCAAGCTGTCTATGACAATATCAAGCGGACTGAGAAAATTCTGGAAGACTACGAAATGAAACTGCACATGTACTCTGACTATATCGTTCGAAGTCAGATTTTCGATCAGATTATGGAGAAATACCCTGATGATCCCTATTTGCAGGAGCAGCTTGCGGTTTTGTCCAGCATTGATAACCGAGAATAGATCGGATAGAAACCTGTCCATTTTCATCATTTGATAATTAAGAGGAGAAATATTTTATGGCTTTTGAAAATTTAACCGAACGCTTACAGAACGTCTTTAAGAACCTACGCAGAAAGGGCAAAATTTCTGAGAGTGATATTCAGGAAGCGACCAAGGAGATTCGTCTTGCTCTCTTGGAGGCTGACGTTGCCCTGCCTGTTGTTAAAGATTTTATTAAAAAGATTCGTGAGCGGGCTATTGGACACGAAGTTATTGACACGCTCAATCCAGCTCAACAAATCATCAAAATCGTAGATGAAGAGCTAACAGCAATTCTGGGTTCTGACACTGCCGAGATTATCAAGTCACCAAAGATTCCGACTATTATCATGATGGTCGGTTTGCAAGGGGCTGGTAAAACAACCTTTGCAGGTAAATTGGCCAACAAACTCAAGAAAGAAGAAAATGCTCGTCCTTTGATGATTGCGGCGGATATCTACCGTCCAGCGGCTATTGATCAGCTGAAAACACTGGGCCAACAGATTGATGTGCCAGTCTTTGCCTTGGGGACCGAGTTTCCAGCAGTGGAGATTGTCCGTCAAGGTTTGGAGCAAGCCAAGGCTAATCACAATGACTATGTCTTGATTGATACGGCTGGTCGCCTACAAATTGACGAGAAACTCATGCAGGAGCTGGCTGATGTCAAGGCTTTAGCACAGCCAAATGAAATTCTGCTGGTTGTCGATGCTATGATCGGTCAGGAAGCAGCAAATGTAGCCCGTGAATTTAACAATCAACTCGAAGTGACCGGGGTTATCCTGACCAAGATTGATGGGGATACCCGTGGTGGTGCAGCTCTGTCAGTCCGTCAGATTACTGGCAAACCCATCAAGTTCACTGGTACCGGTGAAAAGATTACTGATATCGAAACCTTCCACCCAGACCGTATGTCTGGCCGTATCCTCGGTATGGGGGATATGCTGACCCTGATTGAAAAGGCCGCTCAAGAGTACGATGAGAAGAAATCTCTTGAAATGGCTGAAAAAATGCGGGAAAACACCTTTGATTTCAACGATTTCATCGACCAGCTGGACCAAGTGCAGAACATGGGGCCTATGGAAGAATTGCTCAAGATGCTGCCTGGTATGGCCAATAATCCTGCTCTTAAAAACATCAAAGTGGATGAAAAAGAAATTGCCCGTAAGCGTGCTATCGTATCTTCTATGACACCAGCAGAGCGGGAAAATCCAGATCTGCTTAACCCAAGCCGTCGTCGTCGGATTGCAGCTGGTTCTGGTAATAGCTTTGTCGAAGTAAATAAGTTTATCAAAGACTTTAACCAAGCTAAACAGATGATGCAGGGCGTCCTATCTGGAGATATGAACAAAATGATGAAACAGATGGGGCTCAATCCTAACAATCTGCCTAAAAATATGCCGGGTGGCATGCCGGATATGTCAGCTTTAGAAGGCATGATGGGCCAAGGCGGTATGCCTGATTTATCTGCTTTAGGCGGAGCAGGTATGCCAGATATGAGTCAACTTTTTGGCGGTGGCCTCAAAGGTAAAGCAGGAGAATTCCTCATGCGCCGCAGCATGAATAAAATGGCCAAGCAAATGAAGAAAAACAAGAAAAAACGGAAGTAATCGCAAACAAGTTACATAATTTAGTTTATGTAGCTTGTTTTGTACACTTAGGAAAAAAGAAATGAAAAAGTTTATTAAGTATCTAATTCGGCTTTATAACGACATACAAGCGAAGCTCACTTCCCATCCCATCAGCCATCTGCCCTTTAGCAAAGTTGATATTCAGCCAATTATCATGATTCCGGGCAGTTCAGCAACAGAGAATCGTTTTAACAAAATGGTTAGAAAGCTCAATCACGGCCAGCATCCTCACCATAGTCTCATTCGTATCAAAGTCTGGAATGACGGCCACATGACTTATCGTGGGCATTTGAAGCGAAAGGACAGAACCCCCATTTTTGTGGTTGGTTTTCAGAATAATTGCGATGGTTACAAAAATATCAAGAAGCAGGCTGCTATGTTCAACGCTGCCATAACTGTTTTACGAGAGAAATATGCTTTTACCAGCTTTAAAGGGTTGGGGCATTCTAATGGAGGTCTAATTTATACAGTATTCCTACAGCAATACCTAGCAGACCATTCTGGGTTGGGGGTGGAAAAGCTCCTGACTATTGGTAGTCCTTACAATCTGAATAAGAAAAATCTCAATCATCGAGTCCCAATGCTAGACGACTTTGTAGCCAACCAAGGAAAACTGCCTAAGAAGCTGCAGCATTTATCGATTTTAGGAATATTTTTCCGAGATGGCGATGGCATCGTTCATAGAAGCAGTGTAGAAGCTGGGAGCCTGATTTACAAAGGCAAAATTGCTTCATACAGAGAGGCTATCGTCATAGGCAAGGCTGCCCATCATTCCTCTCTGCCGCAAAATGATCAAGTCATTGGTTTAATTAGGGAGTTTTTGTTCTAATAATTATATTACATAATTTTATTTTGGTAAAAAATTTAGAAAGACAATAAAACAATGAAAATGACAGACATTCTTCATAGGTATTATGGTGACTTTGATCTGATAAAAGAAAAATGGAATGAAGACTATGAAGGCATTTTGATTAAGCCGAAGGATAATCAAGAATACAAAAGATGCCGTTTGGCAAAGAAAACACCTAAAAAAGAAGGCTACTTTACAGTATTTTGGAAAAAAGACCAAGACAACAAGAATATCCCTTATACAGATGAAGACTTGGGTGATGAACTGGTTATTGTCGTTATTGACGACCGTCATTGCGGTATATTTATCATTCCCAAAGAGGTGGCTATCAGTAAAAAAATTCTTTCTACAAAGGATTGTAAAGGAAAGATGGCCATGCGGTTTTATCCGTCCTGGTGCAGCAATTTAAATAAAGCAGCTCGGGCAACACAAAAATGGCAACTGGATTATTTTCAAAAATTTGAATTAAAGAAATAAGTTTTAGGTAAAACAAGACAGAGTTTAGTTTCTTAATTCTGTCTTGTTTTAATTATCTGTTTTGTAGTAAAGTTAGATTTCTTAAAACCAAAAATTTATGTACAATTGACTAAACTAGAGCTAAACCATTGATACAACTGAATTAGAAGCATAAAGTACATTCTTTAAAAAGTGTACTTTATTTTTGTTTTGTACATTATTATGGAGTGGTATTTTGTATGTTTTCTAGTACATCACATCATCTGATTTAAGGAATTGATTTGTACATTTTTTACTCTAGTAACAGTAGAAGGAGTGGTGGTTCAATTGTACATTTTAAAATTATAAAATAGTTTATTGATAATGTTCTAAGGACTAATTCCATAAAAAAAGGTATCTAAATTTTTACAGTAGATACCTTTTTAAGTTAAATTTTTTCAATTTATTTAATCAAGATAATTTATCACCAATCTCTACTTCCCACCATTCTTTTAACGGAGTTTTACTGATATATGCTTCTTGGAATAATTGATATAAATTTGAATAAGTTTTATCGTTTTTTAAGGCAAAGATAACATTATCTATAATTAAAGGTATAATCATATTGTCTTCAGCCCATTGACCTTGATAGTAGTATGGGGTTATTTTTTGTTGTCTGAAGTGTATCTCGGTATTTTTATCTAAGCTGTGGGCTAAAAATGCACAAAAGACTTTTCTATCTGGATGTTTTATTTTGTATTCTCCAAGGTGCCTACTAACAGGTTCCATTTCAGCCCTTCTTTGATTAGTATCTTTGTTTAAGGTGACTTCAAGAATAAAATCATGATCTGGAATTTTTTTATAATCTCTATACTTAAAAATTAAATCGGACTGTCCACCTGAAGCATGAGTTTTAGGCAAAAAGTCAGCATCTAATTTTAAATTCATTGAGTTTAGTGGTTGTATTTCTTTTTCCGAAATATAATACCAAGCAATTGCAGTAATATATTCAAAAGTAGTAGGGATACTAGCATCTTTAGAAACAACAGATTGTATTTCTTTTAC
>NZ_RJPR01000009.1 GCF_003943465.1 Streptococcus cristatus
CCCTCTTGTTCCCAGTCACTACTCTCCCATAAATGTACATAATAATCTCGTGCACAGCGCCGGACGATCCACTGCACTTTCTCATAGCGTTCCTTGAAGTTCATGTTATCTCCTTTTTCTTTGATAATATGATTCTACAAGAAAAAATCTTCCCTCAGGCCTCCTGTCCCTATCCTGTCTATTTTATACCCCAACTGGTACCTAACAAAAATATCTATGACATCTCAGGGACTTTTTAAGACATATTAGAACGCAAAAACAACTGCTTCAAAAGCAGTTGTTTTTTGGATATTATTCTTCGTCTTCAACATCCTGATCATCGTCAGAATATTCATCGTCTTCTTCATTTAACTCAACTTCTTCGCCGAGATCATCTGGAGCTATTTCATTGATTTCAGCATCGTAGGCTTCAACCTCACTCTTTTCATCATCTGGATTGTCTTCATCGTATGAAAGAGCCGGGTCCTCTTCATATGAGTCCTCATCTTCAGGATCATCATCGCTGTAATCAATTGCATCTTCGTCGCCATCCATAAAGGCATTAACGCGTTTTTTCTTGCGTTTCTTAGGCTCGTCTTCCTCGTCCGTTTCTTCCAAAGCGATGATTTCTTCATCGACTTCGTCAATCGCATACCAAGAACGAAGACCCCATTTATTGTCACCAAGTGGAATGAAACTGCCATCTACATTCAGTTCTGTATAAAATAGAGGCAGCGCTTCTCGGATCTCACTATTTGATTTTTCCAGATAATTTTGAATTTCATTAACAAGCTCATCGAAATACATTTCATGGTCACGCCCGCGCAATTCTAAGATGGCACGTGCTACCTCAATCATCGAAAGCTCACTTTTTTCTTGTCCTGCAAATACTTCTAATTCCAAAGTTATTCTCCTTAAGATTACACAGGCATTTAGCCAGGCATTTTTTCGCTACTTTCTATTGTACGATAAATTTGCCGTCTAGTCAAAAAAATTTCACCTAGGCCATCCGACTTTTCAAGCCTAGCTTTCCTACTATGTTTTTTCAGCATCTATAGAACAGCATCTTCCTCTAATTTATAAACATTGGCATATTTGTCCTCACAAGTCTTCGACTAATCATGATATAATAGAAAAAACTTTGTTTAATAGAAAGAAGCTTATGCCTCTCCTCCAACGTACCATCAAACTAACTCTTGCAACATGTCTTGCTGCGGCTCTAGCTGCTTTTTTAGGTCTAAGCAATGCTATATCAGCCGGTATCATTGCCATTCTCAGCGTTTCCGACACCCGCAGAAGCACGATCAAACTGGCCCGCAACCGCCTCTTTTCTACTATTTTAGCACTAGCCATCGGGAGCTTATCTTTTATCCTTCTAGGATTTAACCTTTGGAGCTTAGGGATTTATATCCTGTTCTACGTTCCCTTAGCTTATCTCTTTGGCTGGGAAATAGGCATCACCCCTAGTACAGTTTTGGTTACCCATCTGCTGCTAGCCCATTCTGTTTCTTGGTCTCTTTTAGCCAATGAAATGGCTGTCTTCCTCATCGGAACGGGATTCGCTCTTCTGGCTAATTTATATATGGCTTCAAACCAGCAAGATATTGACAACTATCATATTCAAGTTGAAGAGCAACTGAAGAAAATTCTACTGCGTTTTGAATATTTCTTAAAAGCTGGTGACGGCCGAAACGATGCGACTCTAATCAAGGAACTAGATACTACCCTTCAAGAAGCCTTAGCACTGGTCTATCTGGACCATTCCAACCATCTCTTTCATCAGACCAACTACCATATTCATTATTTTGAAATGCGGCAGGCGCAGAATCGCATTCTAAAAGACATGGCAGGAAATATCAACAACTGTCAGTTGGCAGCTAGCGAGAGCTTGATTTTAGCACGTCTTTTCTCCAAGACAGCCCAGCAACTTAGTCAAGAAAATCCCGCTCACGAACTAGTTGAAGAAATCGAAGCCTGTTTGGATGTTTTTCGCGAACGCCCACTTCCTAAGACTCGGCAAGAATTTGAAACTCGTGCCACACTTCTGCAACTTTTACGAGACTTGGAAACTTTTATTAAGATTAAAGTAGAATTTTATCAAAATTACCAAAAGGTGCAAGCAAATTAGCTCTGTGCCATTTCCAATAAATAGTAAAAGGAGTTGAAAAATCTTCAACTCCTTTTTCTCATTCAGTAAAGGCATTCGCTCATTCTTTTAAGTGATAAGAATAACTTGCAACCACGACATCCTCATACCATTTCAAATAGTATTTTAATTTTAAACTCATCTGGTTATGCAAGATATTTTGCCATCTCTTTTTAGGTATAAACTGAGGTACTAGGACTGTCACTGTTCTTCCTTCTTTTTTGGCTCGCTTGGCTACCTTAATTACATACTGAACTGTCGGACTGATGATATTGCGATAGCTAGTTGTGACTGTCTCAAAGCGAATATCTGGGAAGTAGTCAGCAAATTCCTCGGCGACTTCAGCATCTTTTTCAGCTGTCTCTGCTGTAGAAACATGCATTGCTACGACTTCATCTCCGATACTGCGCGCATAGCTCATCGCACCAACACTGACTCGGGTAACATTCCCGACCAGGACAATTACTGTATTACCAGTGTAGTTCTGGCGCTCAATGTGGTCATGCAATCTCAACTGTTTAGCGACTCTATTATAATGCTGCTTGATAGACAAAAACAGCCAAGTCAAAACGATGATAATAGGGAAGAAAGGCCAAATATCTTGGAGACGGAATAAAAGTAAAATAAGGACAATCCCGTAACAAATGATCGCACCAAGGATATTCGCAATCGAATGCTTCAAGAAATTATTTCCATATTTTTTCTTCCAATGGACAACCATACCGGTCTGGGAGAGAGCAAAGGGCACGAATACACCAATCGTGTACAGGGGAATCAAACGTTCTGTATTTCCCTTAAAGATAAACAAAAGTGCAATAGCTCCAAAAGCCAGGGTGAAAATGCCATTAGAATAGCTCAGACGATCTCCTTTTTCCATGTACATATGTGGCATGTATTTATTCTTAGCCATATTGTAGGAAAGCATCGGAAAGGCTGAGAAGCCTGTATTGGCTGCCACCGCTAAGATCAAAGCAGTCGACAATTGGAAAACATAAAACAAGATACGACCAAAAGCAGAAGTTCCCAAAATCGCTTGCGCCATTTGAGCCAGAGTCGTTACACCTTTGACAGGCACGATGCCAATCCAATAATTCAAGAAGGTAATACCAGCAAACATAATTCCTAGGATTAAGGCCATAATCGATAGGGTGGCTGCGGCATTATGGGCTTTAGGCTTCTTGAAAAAGGGAACTGAATTGGAAATAGCTTCCACTCCTGTCAAGGAAGCAGAGCCGCTGGTGAAAGCACGAAGCAGCAAGATTAAACTGACTCCAGTAATCGGACTACCAATGCTCGCAGTTGCGTGATAGTCTAAATTTCCTGTCAGGATTTGCACAAAACCAAAACCAATCAACAATAAGGTGCTGACAATAAAAAGATAGACAGGAATCATCAAGGAAGTGGCCGATTCTTTTAGTCCTCGGAGATTCATTAGCATCAGCAAGAGAACTAAGAAAATGGAAATATGTAAATTGTAAGGATGTAAGACGGGAATTGCAGAGGTAATTGCGTCCGCTCCAGAAGCGACCGAAACAGCCACTGTCAACATGTAATCTACCAGCAAGCTTCCGCCAGCAATCAAACCTGCCGTTGGAGATAGATTTTCTGTCGTCACCATATAAGCTCCTCCTCCTTGAGGATAAGCATGAATGACCTGACGATAGGAAATCGTTAAACTCGCTAATAGAATCAATACGACTATTCCTATGGGAAGCGACCACCAAATGGCACCAACAGAAACAGAAGTCAAGACCAAAACAACCTGCTCTGGTCCATAAGCAATCGAAGATAAAGCGTCACTGGAGAGCATGGCTAAAGCTTGCATCTTAGTCAATAAATGGCCATCTTCGCCCTCTTTTCCAGATTTTAATGGGCGTCCAATAAAAAAGCCTTTTAACTTGGAAAACATAAGTTCCTCCTTTAAAAACATGAGCCATTCTACTCTTTTTCAGAAAACATGTCAATACTTTTCTGAAAATAAATTTCAATCTCCTACTTTTCATCCAATTATATATTTAAAGTTTTAAACTCAATCTTCTATAAAATTTTCCTGTTTTTCTGGTGCTTGTTTATATGGGAGTGTCAAAAAACGAGCTTTATGTAAAACTCGTCTTTGATATATAAATTTCTTAAATCCTAGTGGTTGTTAGTAAAAGAATTCTATCTCAGAATAAACAAGATGACAATCAATAGAAACCTTCAAAGCATTACTAGTTTATGTCACTCTTCAATCTCAATTCCTTTGGATTCGAATAAATCACGTACTTCTTTAGAAAATGGGAAAATTGTTCCGTCAATAGTTTTCAAATTCGAAAACTGCGATAGTTCTTTTTCACTCACATATTCCAAATCAAATTGATCATCTTCCCCATCCCACAAAGGAATCAATTGTGCATAGATCTCATTTCCTCCATCAAAGAAGAGGCTTTCCACATTCTGCGCACACTCTTTAGGTATTTCCAACTGTTCGAAATAAGCCTGCACTTCAGGAATTGGTGCCTCATAGAAGTCTTCTGGATCTACAGATAAGTTATCAGATTCACAAAAACTGTAGACGTCAAATCGTGGTTCAAGCACGTTTTGTTCATACATCAACTCCTGAATAATAGCCAATTTAAAATTAAAATTATCAAATTGTAAGAAATCACTCATAAATTAGTTCCTTTCAAAATCAGAACAAAGCCTCAATCTTCCGAATACACCAGTCAATCAGCTCTTCCAGTCGCTCAATGGATTCGGTCATATGCAGGTAGCCCATGACTGCCTCAAAACCGGTCGACATACGGTAGGTGACAATGTCCGTATTCTTAGCCTTGGTATGGCTGTTGGCATTGCGGCCACGCTTGTAGATATCCTCTTCCTTCTCCGTCAGAATCCCTTCTTCTAGCATGAGAGAGATGAGATTGGCCTGAGCCTTGGCAGAAACGTACTTGGTCGCTTCCCTATGCAGCTGATTGGGCTTGGTCAGACCTTGAAAAATCAGGTGCCTCCGGATATACATGGAGTAGACAGCATCTCCCTCAAAAGCGAGGGCAATGCCGTTAATCAGGTTGACATCAGTCACGGGTCCACCTCACTCCGTCCTTAGTATCTAAAAGCTTGATGCCCTGAGCGGCCAATTCATCCCGAATACGATCCGCAGTCGCAAAATCCCGATTAGCCCGCGCTGCTTGGCGTTCCTCAATCAAGCGCTCAATGTCCGCATCCAAGACTTCTTCTACAAAGACGATACCGAAAACTTCTAAGAGCTTGGACAAGGCTTCCTTAACCTCAGCAGTGTAGTTGCCAGAATTGATCCACTTGGCCAGCTCGAAGACAACTGTGATACCGTTGGCCGCATTGAAATCTTCGTCCATAACAGCTGTGAACTTATCCAGAAAGGCCTGAAGCTGAGCAGAATCCGCCTGACCAGTGAATGGCTGCTCATAGGTATTCTTCAAATATTTGAGATTAGTCGCTGCATCATGAACAGCTTTTTCTGTGAAATTAATCGGCTTGCGGTAATGCTGGGTCGCAAAGAAGAAACGCAACACCTGACCATCAATGGTCTTGAGAGCATCGTGAACAGTGATAAAATTTCCTAGAGATTTGGACATCTTGACGTCGTCGATGTTAACAAAGCCATTATGCATCCAGTAGTTAGCAAAAGTCTGACCAGTCTTGGCCTCTGACTGGGCGATTTCATTGGTATGGTGAGGAAACTCTAGGTCTGCTCCACCACCGTGGATATCAATAGTATAACCCAAGATCTCCGTCGACATGACCGAACACTCGATGTGCCAGCCTGGACGACCTGCTCCCCAAGGACTGTCCCAGGAAATCTCGCCCGGCTTAGCTGCCTTCCAGAGAGCAAAATCCACCGGATTTTCCTTACGAGCAGTCTCCTCATCCGTCCGACCAGAAGCACCTAACTCCAAGTCAGCCAAGGTTTTGTTGGCTAATTTGGCATAATTGTTAGACTTTTCGACGCGGAAATAGACGTCGCCCTCTGACTCATAAGCGTAGCCCTTGTCAATCAAGTCCTGCACAAAGCGGATGATGTCAGCCATAAACTCCACCACCCGCGGATGACGGGTCGCAGGCTTGACACCCAAAGCCGTCACATCCTCACGAAAGGCAGCGATATACTTGTCAGCCACCTCTTGAGGCGTGATTCCTTCTTCCTTGGCGCGATGGATAATCTTATCATCTACATCTGTAAAATTGGAAATATAATTGACCTCAAATCCCCGATACTCAAAATAGCGACGAACCGTGTCAAAAGCTACTGTTGAGCGGGCATTGCCGACATGGATATAGTTATAAACCGTCGGACCGCAGACATACATGCGAACCTTGCCCTCTTCAATGGGCACAAATTCACGTAGGCTGCGGGTCATGGTGTCGTAAATTTTAATCATGCGGTCCACTCCCTTCTCTATTTCTGACTTTTTCGGCTGAAAACCAGCTCTGCAAAAGGGCCAAATTGTCTGAGATTATCCAGTTGGTAAAAGCGCTGCCCTTCCTCTTGGGTAAAGAGGGGAACCCCCTTTCCTAGGATAAGGGGCGCTATCTGAATAATGAGGTGGTCGAAAAGATCCGCATCCAAGAGCGGTCCTACCAAGGAATTACCACCAATCACAAAGACATTTTTGCCTTTGTCAATCTGGTGAACAAAGTCCACCACATCCCCAGCTACTGGCTGGTAATTGCTGACAGGCAGGTGCCTATCATGCGTAAAGACATAGTTTTCCGTAGCTTGATAAAAACTTTCTACATCTTGCAAATCTTGGATTTCCTCAAAGGTCCGCTTGCCCATGATGGTGATATCCATTTGCCTGTAAAAGTCATCATAGCCTGTATCCTCTACAGAACCAAGCTGATACAGCCAGTCTATCCTATGCTGGCTGTCTGCCAAGTAGCCATCCATGGTGATACAGCCGTAAAAATATACTGCCATTCTTGTAGTTACCTTTCTAGTTCCTTTGCTATTGTCAAAGCGATAGTGAAAAAAGTCATGGCATCAGCTGTCCGCTCTTCATGGCGGGCATCCCAGGTTCGGTTATGATGATCCACATAGTCAGCTGTGTAGAAGAACTGATAGACCTTGGTCTTGCGAAATTGACTCCAAGCCATGATAGCCGAAGCTTCCATGTCCACCACTTGAGCCCCAGCAGCTAAGCGACGCTTGACTTTCTCAGGAGTTTCTCGGTAAAAAGCATCAGTCGTCCAAGTCTTGGTGCGGATATGCTCAATATCGTGCTTGTCAAAGATGGCTTCTAGCTTAACTAACAGAGACTCGTCATAAGCGACTTCATCACCCGGTGGGGCATAGTGGTAGCTAGTGCCTTCATCTCGCAAAGCAGCAGCCGGCAGGATAATCTTGTCCGCCTCAATTGAGCGATCCAAAACGCCACAAGAACCTAGAATGATGAAATTCTTGAAGCCTCTGGCCGCCAACTCCTCCAGTTGGCCAATCACTGATGGAGCTCCAATAAGCGCAGTCATGACCGCAACTTGATTTCCATCATAATTATATACATACCAAGGGAATTGTCCGTTAAGATTTTTTAAATAGCCTCCTTGATAGACTTTTTCTGACTCAATCAAACGTTGCAGAATTTCTCCGTTAAAGGACAGGATGATAGTTTCACAAATCTCACCCTTGTCCATAATCTGCCTATCTGTCGGTTCAATAACTCCAGCTACATCTTCAAATTCCTCTAATAACATAACTTCACTTTCTTTAAGACTTCAGCAAATCCAGCTTCATCTTTTCTATGCGGCACAGCTTGGTCTCATCTTTTCGGCTTCACTTATAGTGAGCCCATTGGGTTACCGTTTGCCAAATTACTCCTTGGCAAGACCTCCTAAGGTATCTTGTTAGCTGTCCAAAATAGGCCTTTCTTAGAGCTCCGACGAATGGTGGCTGGCTTCGCGGGCATGCTCCAGCTTATCCAAATAATATTCTCGCTGTTCTTCCACCTCGTGGATGGTTGGCTCATCTTTCTGACCATGAACACGCACGATCTTAGCCGGGATTCCAACTACAGTTACATCACTAGGCACATCGGCCACAACAACTGCTCCAGCTCCAACTTTGGCATTTTCACCAATTTCAACTGGGCCAATGACTTGAGCATGAGCAGAGACCAAGGCACCCCGACGCACAGTCGGATGTCGTTTCCCTGTATCTTTACCAGTACCGCCTAAGGTCACGCCGTGATACAGAAGCGCACCCTTTTCTACGATGGCCGTTTCACCGATAACCAATCCACCACCATGGTCAATGAAAACACCTGACTCAATCTGAGCACCTGGATGAATCTCAATCTGAGTCCAAAAGCGCCAAAATTGGCTGTGCATGCGTGCTAGTAGCTTAAAGCCTCTCTTCCAGAGGAAATGAGAAAGACGGTGGGCTGCCAAGGCCTTGACACCTGGATAAGTCAGGATGACCTCCAGCGAAGTACGAGCAGCTGGATCATTTTCTTTTACAATCTCAATGGCTTCTTTCCACCAGCCCATCTTCTTCTCCTTTCATTAGGTAAAATAAGGGAGTAGGCCCTACACAAAGAAATTTGTAAGGTAATCGAGCCTGATCACTCCCTTTTCATTATTCTTCCGATTTAGTTTTAGGGGCGTCTTCATGTTTCTTATGAAAATGCCCTTTTTCCTGATGTTTATCGTGGTCTCTCTTTGGCTTGTCAGGCTTAGGCGGACGTGGCAAGAGAGCTTTCATAGAGGCATCTACACGGCCTTTTTCGTCAATCTTAATGACCTTAACATCGACAAAATCACCAATTTGTACCAAGTCTTCGACATTGTTGGTTCGAGTCCAAGCCATTTCAGAGATGTGAACGAGGGCATCGGTCTTGTCAAAGAGGTTGACAAAGGCACCGAATTTCTCAATCCGAACAACCTTGGCATGGTAAACTTCGTCCACTTTTGCTTCACGGACCAAGCCAGCAATGATTTCCTTAGCACGGTTAATAGCCGCTTGATCGCTAGAGTAGATGGATACATTTCCTTCTTCGTCAATGTCAATCTTAACACCGGTCTCAGCGATGATCTTATCGATGGTTTCCCCGCCTTTTCCGATGACAATTTTAATCTTGTCCACATCGATCTTGATGGTATCGATTTTCGGAGCAGTTGGAGCTAATTCTGGACGTGGAGCCGGAATGGTCGCTTCAATCAAGTCCAGAATTTCAAAGCGGGCTTTCTTAGCCTGAGCCAGAGCTTCTGTCAGGATTTCTGCTGTAATTCCTTCAATCTTGATATCCATCTGCAGGGCTGTAATCCCTTCACGAGTACCAGCTACCTTAAAGTCCATATCACCAAAATGGTCTTCCAAACCTTGAATGTCCGTCAGAACCGTGTAGTTGCTGCCATCTGAAATCAAGCCCATGGCAATTCCGGCAACCGGTGCCTTAATCGGCACACCACCTGCCATCAGAGCCAACGTACCCGCACAGATAGAGGCTTGAGAAGAAGAACCATTTGATTCCAAGACTTCTGCTACCAGACGGATTGCGTAAGGAAACTCTTCCAAGCTAGGCAAGACTTGCTCCAAGGCACGTTCCCCAAGAGCACCATGTCCAATTTCACGACGACCAGGAGCACCATAACGGCCTGTCTCCCCGACAGAGTATTGCGGGAAATTATAGTGGTGCATGAAACGTTTCTTGTATTCCGGATCCAAGCCGTCCACGATTTGCGTTTCGCCCATTGGTGCCAGAGTCAGAACAGACAAGGCTTGGGTTTGCCCGCGAGTAAAGAGACCAGATCCATGCACGCGCGGCAGGTAATCCACTTCCGCATCTAGCGGACGGATTTCATCGACCTTACGGCCATCAGGACGGACCTTATCTTCGGTAATCAAACGACGCACTTCTGCATGCTCCATTTGTTCCAAGATTTCAGCCACATCACGCATGATACGGTCGAATTCTTCGTGGTCTGCATATTTTTCTTCGTAGACTGCTGTGACTTGGTCTTTGACAGCCTGAGTTGCTGCTTCACGCGCCAGCTTTTCTTCTACCTGAACAGCTTTTTGCAAGTCGCTGTTATAGGCTGCGATAATCTCTGCCTGCAGCTCTTCATCAACATGCAGCAATTCTACTTCTGCTTTTTCCTTGCCGACTGCCGCAACGATTTCTTCTTGGAAGGCAATTAATTCTTTGACCGCTTCGTGCCCTTTGAGAAGAGCTTCCAGCATGATATCTTCAGACAGTTCCTTAGCTCCAGATTCTACCATGTTGATAGCCTCTTTGGTACCAGCCACTGTCAGTTCCAAAAGTGAAACTTCTTTTTGTTCCTTGCTAGGGTTGATGATAAATTCACCATCTACATAGCCGACCTGAACTCCTGCGATAGGGCCGTTAAAAGGAATATCTGAGATAGAAAGAGCCAGAGAGCTACCAAACATAGCAGCCATTTGAGGCGAAGCATCTTCGTCATAAGAAAGAACAGTATTGATAACCTGAACTTCATTGCGGAAACCTTCTGCAAACATAGGACGAATCGGACGGTCAATCAAGCGGGCAGTCAAAGTCGCATCTGTTGATGGACGGCCTTCGCGCTTGTTAAAGCCGCCAGGATATTTTCCAGCTGCATACATTTTTTCCTCATAATTGACCTGCAATGGGAAAAAGTCACCAGTAGCCATCTTTTTGGACATGGTCGCCGCAGTTAAAACGGTACTTTCTCCATATCGAACAACGGCGCTGCCATTTGCCTGCTTTGCAACCTGACCGGTTTCAACTACCAGCTCACGACCTGCAAAAACGGTTTTAAAAACTTGTTTTGTCATAAAGACTCCTTGCCGAGCACTTGCTCAAATTTTTTCATACGCCTTGGCTACAAAGATCAAGATACTACGCCCTTAAGCAACCCATAGGACGTGTTCAGTTAACACTTTGAATTTAATTTCATGGTCTTAATAGCTTATTATATCCTCATCTTTGTATCAAGCACGTACAGACCTTATTTTACCACAATTTCAGCCAAAAGAAAAAGGTCGGAAATGGCTTTTTTCTATAAAATGACTGAAAATCCATTTTTCTTTTTTCTAAGCAGACAGCTGAAATCATATTTCCCTAATTTTTTCCTATGAGCAAGGCATTCTGAAGGAATTTTTGCTATACTGAATATAGCTATTTAATCAAAAGGAGTACACTATGGAACAAAAACATCGTTCTGAATTTCCAGAAAATGAACTCTGGGACCTAACGGCCCTTTACCAAGATCAAGAGGACTTCCTGCGGGCCATCGAAAAGGCCAGAGAGGACATCCAAAAATTCGTCCGTGATTACCAAGGCAAGCTTAACACTTTCGAAGATTTTGAGCGGGCATTTGCTGAGTTAGAGCAGATTTATATCCAAATCAGCCACATCGGGAACTACGGTTTTATGCCACAGACCACTGACTTTGGTGACGAGAGCTTTGCGCAGATTGCCCAAGCAGCTATGGAGTTTGAGACTGAGGCCAATGTCGCACTCAGCTTCTTTGACGACGCCCTAATCAGTGCAGATGAAGCTGTCTTAGAAAGACTAGGCCAAGAGCCCCATCTGACTTCAGCCATTCGCCAAGCGAAAATCAAAAAAGCCCACTACCTGGGAGCGGATGTCGAAAAAGCCTTGACCAACCTAGGTGAAGTCTTTTACAGTCCACAGGATATTTACACCAAGATGCGGGCCGGCGACTTTGCCATGGCTGACTTTGAAGTAGACGGCAAAGTTTACAAAAATACCTTTGTCACCTATGAGAATTTCTATCAAAACCATGAAAATGCAGAAATCCGCGAAAAAGCTTTCCGCTCTTTCTCAGAAGGGCTTCGTCAGCACCAAAACGCCGCTGCTGCTGCCTATCTGGCTCAGGTTAAGTCTGAAAAACTGCTGGCTGACATGAAAGGCTATGACTCTGTCTTTGACTACTTACTGGCAGAGCAAGAAGTTGATCGCTCTATGTTTGACCGGCAGATCGACTTGATTATGAGTGAATTTACCCTAGTAGCTCAGAAATACCTCAAGCATGTCGCTAAGGTAAACGGACTTGAAAAAATGACCTTTGCCGATTGGAAGCTGGACTTGGACAGCGAGCTCAATCCTGAAGTCAGCATTGACGATGCCTATGACCTCGTCATGAAGTCAGTCGAGCCACTTGGACAAGAGTATTGTCAAGAAGTTGCCCGCTATAAGGAAGAACGCTGGGTCGACTTTGCGGCCAATGCTGGAAAGGATTCTGGAGGCTATGCTGCGGATCCTTATCGGGTTCACCCTTATGTCCTCATGAGCTGGACTGGACGTATGAGTGATGTCTATACTCTGATTCACGAGATTGGCCACTCTGGTCAGTTTATCTTCTCTGACAATCACCAAAGCTACTTCAACGCCCACATGTCCACCTACTATGTGGAAGCACCGTCTACCTTTAATGAGCTCTTGCTCAGTGACTATCTAGAACGCCAATTTGATAACCCACGCCAGAAGCGCTTCGCCCTGGCTCACCGTCTGACAGATACCTACTTCCACAACTTCATCACCCACTTGCTGGAAGCTGCCTTCCAACGCAAGGTCTATACTTTGATTGAAGAAGGCGGAACCTTCGGTGCAAGCAAACTCAACGCTATCATGAAAGAAGTCTTGACAGAATTCTGGGGCGATGCCATTGAGATTGACGACGACGCTGCCCTGACTTGGATGCGCCAAGCCCACTACTACATGGGACTTTACAGCTATACTTACTCAGCTGGTCTGGTCATCTCTACCGCCGGCTACCTACACCTAAAAAATGATGAAAATGGTGCCCGTGACTGGCTTGAACTACTCAAATCTGGCGGCAGCAAGACTCCGCTTGAGTCAGCCATGATTATCGGAGCAGATATTTCGACAGACAAACCACTCCGCGACACGATTCAATTTCTATCTGATACTGTAGATCAGATTATTGCCTACAGTAAAGAGTTGGGGGAATAAAAAACAAGACTGAGACATTTTTGTCTCAGTCTGTTTTTACATGATTCAATAAATCTGTTCCTAAAATGAAATTTGAAGCCAAATTTTTAAAAAAGTTTGAAGAAATATAGATAAACCAAAATATAGATTGTAAAACAGACGCTAAATATAAGCCACCTTATCCAGAACTGTGACTTGCTATAATTTTTAGCTCGTAGGAGGCCAATAAAGAACCAGATAAGGCCCCAAAAAAACATTCCCAATAGTTGAGGGGCATAATATGAAATCAAAACCAAGCAAAAAAGGACAAAGCTTAATACAGCCATGATGCTTTTTTCCGTTATTTGCGACCTAGGAATCATCCAGCCCACAAAGAAACAGAAAATCGGCACCGCAATAAACGGAGTAAAAACCATCAAAATAAAGCCAAACTGCGATAATGACTCAAGCATAAACAGCGCCCTTTCTATACCTTGTAATTTACCTTCTTCCTATTATAACCTAAAAACTATATTTTCCAACAAAAAAACTGGGAGATAGACCATTTACTCTATTTTTCCTGTAATAAACAAAGGATATTCCAGCCAAAATATATGTTCAGAGCACTTTTCTTGAATCCACCTGTCTGTTTTGATAGACTAATACATAGATTTTTTAAAAAGGAGATAGAAAATGAAAAAATTTATCGCTGAATTAATCGGTACATTCATGCTTGTGTTCATTGGAACAGGAGCTGTTGTTTTTGGAAATGGTGTTAAAGGTCTTGGCCACCTTGGAATTGCTTTGGCATTTGGTTTGGCAATCGTGGTAGCAGCTTTCTCAATCGGAACTGTTTCAGGCGCTCACTTGAACCCAGCTGTTTCAATCGCTATGTTTGTAAACAAACGCTTGTCATCAAAAGACCTTGTCAACTATATCCTTGGACAAGTGGTTGGAGCTTTCCTTGCATCAGGTGCAGTCTTCTTCCTCTTGGCAAACTCAGGCATGTCAACTGCTAGTCTCGGTGAAAATGCCTTGGCAAACGGTGTAACTGTCTTTGGTGGTTTCCTGTTTGAAGTCATCGCAACTTTCTTGTTTGTCTTGGTTATCATGACTGTCACTTCAGCAAGCAAAGGCAATGGCGCGATTGCTGGTTTGGTAATCGGTTTGTCTTTGATGGCAATGATTCTTGTAGGATTGAACATCACTGGACTTTCAGTAAACCCAGCTCGTAGCTTGGCACCAGCTGTCTTGGTAGGTGGCGCAGCCCTTCAACAAGTATGGATTTTTATTCTTGCACCAATCGTAGGTGGCGTTCTTGCAGCTCTTGTTGCGAAAAACTGCCTTGGCACAGAAGAATAAGAAACGAAAAAGAGTCCTGTCCTCAGTTTGAGGAACAGGGCTTTTTCTATGAGAACAAAGAAACACTCCCTTTTTGAATGGGGAGTGCTTTTCTTTTAACTCAATTCAGCAACGATGGCCTTGATTTGTTCTGCAGTGTGAACACCTGCAACTTGTTTCACCACTTGGCCGTCTTTTTTGAAGAGAAGGGTTGGGATGGACATGATTCCAAAGGCACGAGCTGTATCTGGGTTTTCATCTACGTCCATTTTAACGATTTTCAGGACATCTTCTGAAAGTTCTTCAGACAATTTATCCAAGATTGGACCTTGCATACGACATGGACCACACCAAGTTGCCCAGAAGTCTACCAAGACCAAACCGTCTTTTGTTTCTTGTTCAAATGTTGCATCTGTAATTGCTTTTGCCATTGTATTTCTCCTTTTTAGTTATATTGGCTTAAATCTTGTTTCATGAGATAGAAGAAGACATCTCCATAAGTCCCATGGTAGTCCAAATCATGACCATTGTAAGTTAATTTTTGGACAGTGTAGTAATCCGCGACACCGATCAGGCAGGCATGCTGGGATAGTTCAAACTCCTCATATGACTCGAAAGTTATCTTCCGTTCTGACTTAGCTGCATCTAGATAAGTAATTTCAATCATAGGCTCTCCTTTTTGATTCCATTCGTAATTCATGATTTAATTGTAACCAAAAAAGTTACATTTGTCAAATCAGACGCATCCGCCACTGCTAGATCGTAGAAGGATGCCTTTGAATCCTGATTGATCATCTTCTCCCTTTTGTTTGACTTGATTCTAGCACAATGTAAAGAAGAAATCTTTGACAAAACAAGCACAAAGGCTACGTTTGTTTTTATTTTTATGTTAAAATAAAAGGTATGGACAAAATTATTAAAACTATCTCAGAAAATGGTTCTTTCCGAGCTTATGTGCTGGATAGCACAGAGACGGTTCGGACCGCTCAAGAAAAACATCAAACTCAAGCAAGTTCTACCGTGGCACTCGGCCGCACACTGATTGCCAGCCAGATTCTGGCTGCAAATGAAAAAGGCCAGACTAAGATTACCGTCAAGGTTCTTGGTACTAGCTCGCTAGGCGCAATCATCACCGTGGCAGATACCGAAGGCAATGTCAAGGGCTATGTGCAAAATCCCGGTGTCGATATTAAAAAGACAGCCACTGGCGAAGTTCTGGTTGGTCCTTTTGTCGGCTCTGGTCAATTTTTAGTTATCACGGACTACGGCACTGGCAATCCCTATAATTCTATGACGCCACTCATCTCTGGTGAAATCGGCGAAGACCTAGCCTTCTATCTGACTGAAAGTCAGCAAACTCCTTCCGCCGTTGGCCTCAATGTTCTCTTGGATGAGCATGATAAAGTCAAGGTTGCTGGCGGTTTCTTAGTGCAAGCTCTGCCTGGTGCTAAGGAAGCTGATATCGCCCGCTTTGAGAAGCGGATTCAAGAAATGCCGGCCATCTCTAAGCTGTTAGAATCCGATGACCATATCGAAGCACTACTGGCTGCCATCTATGGTGATGAGCCTTATAAACGCTTGTCTGAAGAAGAAATTCGCTTCCAGTGTGATTGCAGTAAAGAGCGCTTCATGAATGCCTTGGCTACCTTGCCAAAGGCTGACTTAGAAGAGATGCGTGATCAAGACCACGGAGCTGAAATTATCTGTCAATTCTGCCAGACTGCCTATCAATTTGACCAAAATGACCTGGAGGAACTGATTCGTGACAAATCTTAATACCCCTTTTATGATTGGAAATGTTGAAATTCCCAACCGCACGGTTCTGGCACCCATGGCTGGTGTCACCAACTCAGCCTTTCGGACCATCGCAAAAGAGCTCGGTGCAGGACTCGTTGTGATGGAAATGGTCTCTGACAAGGGCATCCAATACAACAACGAAAAAACCCTCCACATGCTCCATATCGATGAGGGTGAAAATCCCGTTTCTATCCAGCTTTTCGGTAGCGACGAGGACAGTTTGGCGCGCGCAGCGGAATTTATCCAAGAAAACACCAAGACAGATATCGTCGATATCAACATGGGCTGCCCGGTCAACAAAATCGTCAAAAACGAAGCTGGCGCTATGTGGCTCAAGGATCCTGAAAAAATCTATAAAATCATCAACAAGGTTCAGTCCGTTTTGGATATCCCTCTGACAGTCAAGATGCGGACGGGTTGGTCCGACAGCTCACTAGCTGTAGAAAATGCTCTGGCAGCCGAAGCAGCTGGCGTTTCAGCCTTGGCCATGCACGGTCGCACCCGCGAGCAAATGTACACAGGTCACGCAGACCTTAAGACCTTGCACGACGTAGCTCAAGCCTTGACAAAGATTCCTTTCATCGCCAACGGTGATATCCGCAGCGTGCAAGAAGCCAAACAACGCATCGAAGAAGTCGGCGCTGACGCTGTTATGATTGGACGAGCTGCCATGGGAAATCCCTACCTCTTCAACCAAATCAACCACTATTTTGAAACGGGTGAA
Organism: Streptococcus cristatus; assembly: GCF_003943465.1. Taxonomy (GTDB): domain Bacteria; phylum Bacillota; class Bacilli; order Lactobacillales; family Streptococcaceae; genus Streptococcus; species Streptococcus cristatus_C. The sequence continues at coordinate 16,901 of NZ_RJPR01000009.1, forward strand.
ATCCTGCCAGACTTGACCTTCGAAGACAAGATGAAGATTGCTTATGAGCACCTCAAACGCTTGATTAACCTCAAAGGTGAACACATTGCTGTTCGCGAGTTTCGAGGTCTAGCACCCCACTACCTTCGTGGAACATCTGGTGCAGCTAAACTTCGCGGTGCCATTTCACAAGCTAGCACCCTGGCAGAGATTGAAGAACTCTTGCAACTCCAACATTAAAGAAATAAAAAAGGAAGCATCTACAAAGGTGCCTCCTTTTTTTGCAAATTTATTTGATCAATTGAACACTAGCTACTTTACCGTCAGCGCCAGTAGTGATTTGGATGCCCAATCTAGGAGCAGATGGCTCAGCAGAACCCAGCTGAGCTGTATAGCGACCATCATCCAAAGTATAGGCATATGAAGCAACATGGTAAGTATTGACAGTTCCATTTGCTGACTTGACGCTAAATTGTCCGCCTGCTGAAACAGTCACTGTACTACCTCCTGCATCTACCCAACTACCAGCCGCTGCAGAGAAATCTCCATCCACCATATTCAAAACGCCTTTATAGCGAGCATTTGTTTCTGCCTGCTTGTTTTGAAGCTGACGATCAGTGGCTGGATTTTGAGCTGGTTGACTCGGTTGGGCTGGCTGAGTCGCTTGATTTGGTTTAGTTGGTTGAGTCGGCGTAGCTTGTTGACTAGGAGCTTGTTGAGATTGGCTTGGTTGAGCCTGTGTATCTTGTTGAGCTTGAACCTGCTGATCCACCCCTTGTTGTGTTTGGTTTTGTGAAGGTTGAACGGATTCCACAGCTTTCTGTACTTGTTCTGCTTGCCCTACTGTTTTATTTGAAGAAGCATTGCTGCTGGCTTTTGGAGCGCTGCTAGCTTTGCTAGATGAAGTAACTTTAGAGCTAGAAGAAGTTTGTACTGTCTTATTAGCACTTGTGCTAGTCTTGGTTTCTTCTTTGTGACCACAAGCCCCTAAAAGTAAGCTAGAAGCTAGAACAGTAGCAGCCATCAATTTTGTATAAGTCTTAGTTTTCATTTTTTCTTCTCCTTTGTAACATCTGGAAATCTTTTTGTAATATTATTGTAACACTCGTAATAAAGTATGTCAACTAGATATATGGAATTTTTCAAAAAATTTTGAAACAAATAACATCCAGGACTTAGGCCTCCTCTCTTCCTCAGCAGATATGTCGCTACTTTTATATTCGTAACGAAAATAAAAAAAGAGGCTGGGACAAAAGTCCTATCCTCTCAATTGTCTTTGGATTGCCGAGCAAGGCGCAGTGGTTGAGTGGGCTCTACTACGCTGATTTCATCAGCTTTTACAGCCCTACTCAACTGTGCGGAGGTGGGACGACGAAATCGAATTCTAACGAATTACCGATTTCTGTCCCACTCTCAAGTAAAATATAGCATCAATTTTCTTTTATTCCGATTTTTCTGTCTTCAGCCGATAAACCTTTCTCGGTTTCTTCTTTGGCACGCGCTTGACACCAGCCTCCTCCAAGTATTCTCCAAATTTTACGAGAAAATTATTGCTGACAATAGGTCGTCTAGGTGAGATGAGATTGACCAGCTCTGTCCCTTCATAGACAGTAAAGGGCGATTCCAGTAAATGGAGAAAAGTTGGATTCCAGTCCAGTCTCCCTTGAATCCGCTTGATAGATTCTAACAGGATTTGGTAGTGGTCAAAAGCAAAGTCCTCTGCTGTCAGAAGTCGCTCGCCATCTCTAAAACTCCTTGTCTTAAAGTCCACATTAAGGAAGGTGACTTCCTTAGCATCATCACCGGCCTTGACTTGGTTGATAGCGATTGCCGGCAGATAGACCAGATGGGCAATGGTGATAACCCAACCACGCGGATCGCGTCCTGGAGTGGAAACCGTCATCAGCTGCTCCACCTTTTCCAGCGGTATCTCGAGGTCTACTTCTTCCTTGACCTCCCGAATACAGGCTTGATAGGCATCCTCATTTTTGTCCACAAAACCTCCGACCAGAGCATATTTATTCTGATAAGGATGGGCCTTGCGCTTAATAACCAAGAGTTTTATCTGGCCTTCCACAAAACAATAAGCCACCATATCTGCTGTTACGCTAGGTGTCTCATACTTGGGCAAATCCTGTGTCTTGTACCATGCCAAAAAGGCGGACTCATCCGCCATAGTTTCATAGTACTCTTTTTCCGACATTCCCGCTGGGATATCCTGTTTGGTCATGACTTTCTTCCTTTCCTAAGCTATTTTTTCTATCAAAAAATCTCAAATCTTAGTCTAAGCTTTTTTCACTGCCTTGGTCCACTGATACCATCCGACGATACTATTGAGGGTATAGACCCAGTACATGGCCTGGATGTGAAGGTTGCTGCCCCACCAGAGGTAGATACTGAAGAGATTGGTCGCAATCCAGAAAATCCACTGCTCGCGGTAGAGCCCCGTCATGAGAAGCTGGCCGATTCCATTGGTCGCATCTGTCACACTATCGCGGAAAGGCCGGTGGCTGTGAATGCTCTTATAGGCAAAGCCCATACCAATCCAAATCAAGGCAGTCAAGGCCAAATATTTAAGCCAGCCACGCCAGTCTAACTTCTTAGCTTCAAAATGAGAGGGTTCTTCCTTATCTTGTTCATTGACCCGGTTGGACAACCAAGTGTAGAGACCGATTGGCTACATGATAAAGAAGTAAACCGTAGTCAGCACTTCTCCATAAAAGCTAGCCTGAAAGGACAAGATGAGATAAATCGCCGAATTAACAGCTCCAAAGAGATAATTACTGGCCCGCCCCTCAGCTACTAAGATGACGCAGACGATGCCTGTCCAGGAAGCAAAGAGTCCCAACCAGTCATGCTGCTCCTGCCCACTGGTAAACTCCAGAATGAAGGGCAGACTGGAAAGAGCAATCAAGTAGAGCCATTGAGACAAGCTACGCCCGCCAAATAAATCCTGCCAGAGCAATTTAGCAATACCGCTAAAGCCCTGTTCTTTAGCTGCTGCACAGACATTCTGAAAATTCCGAGCAAAGGTTTGAGATTTTTGTTTTAGTCCTGCGGAGAGAGCTGCAGGTGAGAGTTTTTGATTTTTTACTACCATTCTATTTTACCACTTTCTTTTTTAATCTGCTTGATAAATCTTGTTAATCGCTTCTTTAGCCGCCTGATAATTGTCCAAATAACTGTTAGCCAGATAGACCGTCGGAATATGAGCTAAACACTGCTCTTTCAGCTTTTTCAAATAGCTTGAAAAATCACTGCGGATAGCCTCGTCTGCCATGCTCATATCGCGAAAGCCATCGTTGACATAGGCTCCGACCGGCTCAGCAAAGAGAATCAAATCCCATTTTTCCTTGGATAAGATGCTGGCAAAGAGATTGTCAAAGGTATCTGTCTCTTCGTCTTGAACGGGACTTTCTTTCAGATAATAATCATAGTAGGCCTTGGTTACCAGCGAATTTGTATCAGCCACGACCAGACCACGATTGGCACTGCTGTCAATCAAGCGGGAAGTCTGAGCATATTGTCCCAAGAGCAGATAATAGTAGTCTTTAGGGGTCAGCTCATCGTCTCGCACGTTATTTTGAATCTGATATTCTCGAGCATATTCCAGACTAACTGGAGCATCATAGTAGCGAGCCAAATCCTTAGCCAAGGTCGTTTTACCATTACTGGCGCTACCCATAATCATCACTTTCTTGGTAAAGTGACGGCGGAAAGGTTGGGCGATATATTTCCAATAAAGGCTAGGATTTTCCCGAATCATCGTAGCTGAAATCCCAAACTGCCGCTCCTGCAAAGAAGTTTTGAAGCCACGCTTTTCTAACTCCTCCTGATAGTCAGCCTCTCCAACAAAGAAAATCAGCTCTTCACCTTCTGAATCATAACCCACCAAGTCCAATAAAGCGGGCAACCATTGATCCCAACCCAGAGGATAGCGAGGGAAAGAAGTTTCGTCTAGTTTATAAACCTGAGTCAGTTCATCATCTGCGAAAGTCTCACGCGTATAGCGGAATCGCTTCTGCAAAGATAGGCCTACTTCCTCGCCACGGTCTCCCTGATAGCCTGAAACCACCACGCGCACCTTGTCGTAAGAACGCTTCGCCTTCTGAATCAAATCGATATGCCCCTGATGCAAGGGAGCAAAGGTTCCAAAGACGATTGCAATTTGCTTTTTCATGACCTCACCTTTTTATCGTTTTTTATAATTTATTCTTTCTATGATTTTATTATAAACTATATTTTTCTTTTGTCAATAGTTTTTTATAAAAATTTATAAAAATATTTTTCAGACACTTTAAAACTGCTTCAAAGACACAAAAAAAGAATCTAATGTCTTAGCATCAGATTCTTTTTCTACAAGATTTATTGCTGATAGACTTCTTGGTAGAATTCCAGCTTGTCTCCATCCTTGAGCGTGATTTGATTGGCGCCCTTAGGAGCCATTTCTCCATTGACCTTAAACATCCAGTAGAGACCTTTTGCTTCATCCTGAGCATGACCGTCAATCGAAGTGATAAAACCTTCTTTTTCTTCGACCTTATAGGCCTTCTTCAAAGCATCCATCGCTGTTTTTCCTTCTTCAACAGCCACCGTTTTCTCGCTCTTCTCCTGACCTTCTGGTGCAATACTGATACTGATTTTCAGTTCCTTTTTGACGGAAGAAGCAGCCGAACTAGAGCTGGTATCGTTTTTTGTTTGATTATTGCTACAACCCACTAAGAAGAGAGCAAAGGCAAGCGTAAGTAAGCTAAAGATTTTTTTCATGATAAAGTCTCCTTAAAATAAAATACAAAATAGGATAAAAGAGCATGGTTGAGCAGGCATGAGCTAGATTGAAGCCTGCTCCTGCCGCCACATAAGTCCACCAAGGCATTTGATAAAGCAAGGCTGTGATACCATCAATCACAAGACCATAGCTAAAGGCTAAAAGCAAGGCCAACATACTCTGGCCAAACAAGCCCAGTCGCCGATACAGCAGGTACCATAAGCAAATGACCACCGCAAAGGATAAGATCTGGAAAAGTACCCACGGCCCCATTCCGAAGAGGAATGAAGATACAAAGATACTGATAGACATGACTAGAAGTGAACCCCTCAAGTCCTCAAAATCCACCAAGAGAAAATACAGCGCTGTAATCGGTTTGATATTGGGCAGGCCAGCAAAGGCATAGCGAAGCACGACGCAGACAGCCGCCAGAAGAGCTATTCGAGCAAGATAACGAAGAGACACAGTTTCTGCCTTTCTAAACGATATTCTTCAGTATGATAACACGGTTCTGATTAGCCTAGCAAGAATGCCAAGTGAATCAGCTTTTTATGTATCCTGTCGAATCATCTCCGTTAGTCCTTGATCTCGGTAAAGCAGATCATTTCTAACTGAAAATCCCAGCTCCTGCCAAAAACGGTTGCCCAGTTCATTTCTTTCAAAAACGACCAGCGATACTTTATGGATACCAAGTCTTTTCACTGCTGACAAGGCCTGTTCGACCAGAGCTCTGCCTACTCCTTTTCTACGAAAATATGGATGGACAGCTGTATGATAAATGTACGCTCTACGTCCATCTGTGCCAACTAGAATAGCACCTATAAAGCTCTCCCCTTCCAAGGCAACCAGACAGGTCTCAGGATTGCGCTTCAAAAAGCGGGCAATCCCTTCTTCAGAGTCATCTAAGTTATTGAGCCCCATACCAGCGCAAGAGAGCCACAGCTGGTAAACAGAGGCATAATCCTTTTCTGTCATCACACGAATTTCCATTGCACACATCCTCCCTAAGCCATTTCAAATTTGAGTTGGCCACCTTTGACACCAACTTTGAGCGTTTGACCAGCTGCTAAATCTCCGGTCAGGAGCAACTCAGACAGCTTGTCCTCCACCTGCGTCTGCAGGGTACGGCGCAGCGGCCGCGCTCCCATTTCTGGATCGTAACCTTCCTGAGCCAGCAATTTCAGGGCACTAGCTTGGAATTTAAGCACGATGCCTTGCTCTGCCAGACTCCTAATCAACGGTTGCACCATAATCTTGACCACTTCCTGCATATCCTCAGCAGACAGACTGTGGAAGACCACCTTTTCATCAATCCGGTTGATAAATTCAGGCCGGTAGGTCTTTTTCAATTCTTCCAGAATTCGTTTTTCCATATTGGCCTGATCAAAGCGGATGTCACGCGCCCCAAAACCAACCGTCTTATCATCCCGCAGGGCTGTTGCCCCCAGATTGCTGGTCATGATAATGATGGTATTGGAGAAGTCCACCTTGCGACCCTTGCTGTCGGTCAACTGGCCGTCATCCAAGACCTGCAAGAGGACATTGAAAATATCTGGATGAGCCTTTTCTACCTCGTCAAAGAGAAGAACTGAATATGGACGGTTGCGAACCTTCTCCGTCAACTCGCCGCCTTCTTCATAGCCTACATAGCCCGGAGGCGCCCCATTGAGACGACTAGCTGCGAATTTCTCCATATATTCACTCATGTCGAAGCGAATCAGGGCTGATTCATCATCAAAGAGAACTTCTGCCAAGGCCTTAGCCAACTCTGTCTTCCCGACACCCGTTGGCCCTAAGAACATAAAGGAACCAATTGGGCGTTTACCAGTGCGAATGCCCGATTGATTGCGACGAATAGCTCGGCTAACAGCCGAAACTGCCGCATCCTGCCCGATAACCCGCTTGTGCAGTTCTTTTTCCAAGTTGAGGTATTTTTTGGCATCTGTCTGAGTTAATTTCTGCACAGGAATACCAGACAAGCGACTGAGAGTCTCTAAGATATCCTCTGCTTCCACTTTCAGCTTGTAAACAGTTGGTTCCTGCTCTTTTGCCAGTAGCTGGCCGACTTTTTTCAACTTTCCAGCCATCAAAGCCTGATCCACAGGCGTCAAATCCGACTGTTTATAATTCTGCGGTCCTTTATTCTGCACCGTTGCACTAGCTTCATCCAAAAGGTCAATGGCAGAGTCTGGCAGATGCTTGCTGGTCAGATAGCGATGTGCATACTTGACCGCTGTTTCAATGGCCTGATCACTAATCTGCACCTTGTGGTGATCCTCATAGCTCTTTCTCAAACCCTGCAGAATAGCAATGCTGTCGGCTACAGTAGGTTCTTCAATAGTGACCTTGGCAAAACGCCGAGACAGAGCAGCATCTTTTTCGATATGTTTCTGATACTCTTCCTGCGTCGTAGCACCAACTGTCCGCAAGGTTCCCCGGGCCAGAGCAGGTTTCAGGATATTGGCCGCATCCAAGGTCGAATCAATCCCGCTGCCAGAACCCATGATGGTATGCAGCTCATCGATAAAGAGGATGACATGGCCGTCTTCTTCAATATCATTGATGATATTGTTCATCCGCTCTTCAAAGTCTCCGCGGAAACGAGTCCCAGCGACAACATTCATCAAGTCTAGTTCCAAGACGCGCATCTTGGCAAGTTCAGCTGGAACTTGACCAGCTGCCACGCGTTGAGCCAAGCCTAGTGCCAAAGCCGTTTTACCAACCCCCGCATCACCGACAAGTACTGGATTATTCTTTGTCTTGCGGCTGAGGATCTGAAGCATTCGAGAAATTTCCTCATCCCGACCGATAACTGGTTCCAGACGACCGGCCCGAGCCAGCTCTGTCAAATCCCGAGTATAGTCTTCCAGACCGCCGCTAGTTGAAGGAGGCATGCCCATCATATTCGCCATGGTTTGTTTAGCAGAGGCCGTGTTTTTATTTAGCGAGCGGATCGACTTAATTTCCTCTCTGCCCCAGCCAGCACGCTGCTCTAAAACCTTTCGTAAATCACTGAATCGAGGGGCTGAACTCTTATCATCATAGCCGAAACCTGCAGCTTCTAACACACGGACTGCCAAGGTCCCACGATCAAATAGCATGGCTAGGAGCAGGTGCTCTGTGCCCAGGCTTTTAGCATGGACGGCTTCCGCAATCTGCCCTGCTTGAGTAAAGAGCTCCTCCAAACGGTGAGAGAAAGGTAATAAGTCAAAACCGCCTTGTTTTTGATACTCTTTTCCAGTAATGTCAAAGGCTGCTTCTTCCAGTTTATCCATTTCAATAGGGAATTCATTTAGAGCCGAGCCTGCCACGCTGTAGGGATTATTAGCCAGAGCCATCAGCACCTGCCACGATTCTAAATAATCAGTAGCAAAATGACCAGCTAAAAGTTGAGCCGCTTCCAAGCTTTCTACTAAAGCTTTTGAATAATTCATATTCTTAATTTCCTTTTCTATCTAATTGCTGCAAAATTTTCCGTAACATTCTAGCTCGAATCCTCGGAGCCTCTGCCCCCAAGACAGCATCGCTGGCGCTCGCTAGGAGTAGTTCTCCCTCACGCTGGCTAATAATTTTTTCATCAAAGAGCAGCTGTAAAATATCTGAAAAAACTGGCTGGCTGAGCGACTCACCGACATTGGTCAACAAATCAGACAGCATTTGGTGCTGATCGGAAAATTCAATCTTACCAATCCTGATATAGCCACCGCCACCGCGCTTACTTTCGACGATATAGCCCCGGCTCTCTGTAAAGCGTGTCTTAATCACATAATTGATCTGACTCGGAACCACCTGAAAAACATCGGCTAACTCACTGCGCTTCAGCTCGACCATGCCCGCCTGCGCCAAAATTGTTTTGATATATTCTTCTATACTATCCGAGGTGTTTTTGATGCCCATGATATACCTTTCTATCTGTTATATCTAAAAATAAGCATTCAAGTCTTCTCTAACATTGACTATCTTTGACTATTATACCGAAAAAATCTATTTTTTGAAAGAAAAAGAAGTCCCAGAAGGCTTGAAAATATCTGATAATTCAGAGTAATGAAAAAGATTGATAGACTGAGTAAATATGATTGTAAACGCTTGCTTTTTACTTTTAAAGACTTATAATAAAGGTGTAAAAGTGTGGTGTTTACACCATCAACCGTATCCAAATAATTATCAAAAGGAGGTTTTCCAATGAAAATAAATTGGCTCAACTATACCCATCATGTACTTAGCTGCCTGTTTATCACTCTGAGTATCTTGACAATTTTTTCTGCCGAGTATGTCGTTTTCCCAACGAGCCTTCTTCTAGGCTGTCTCCTCATTCCTCTGCTCTTTGAGCAGCATTTATTCAGTCGCCGAATGACTTGGAGCCTCAGCATCTTCTTTGCCATTCTTGCCTTTGCCCTTCTCTTTATCATCAAAACCAATCATATCTCCCTTAGCTATCCAGCAACGACCCTTCTTCTTTTTGTACTAGCAAGCCTGAGTTTTTCAAACTCCTTTATCCTTCACAAAAATAAAGAACAAAAGGCCGCTAGATAAACCAGCACAATAAAAAGTGTGGAAGCAACATGAGCTCGAAAGAGCCATGGATTCCACACTTTTCTTATTCTATAAGGAGCTGGATGGTAGCCACAAATTCTTAAATGGTTCGTTCAAGCTGCCAGCCTAAACTAGACTTTCAGAAAATTTTCTTCTCTTTATTTTCCTACTTTCATTTTCTTTTTAATTATATTATAATAGTTGGCAAACACATTTTCTAATCTAATTACTTTAAAAAATGATAGTATTCTACGAAGGAGGGCGTTATGATGGATTTGGGCCAATTGCACAAAACTACTGAATATAAGAATCAAGGGACCCCCTATTCTCTGACGCGGACCATTACGGAAAACGGCCAGCCTGACATCCTTTTCCACTGGCACACAGATGTTGAAATCATTTACGTTCACGAAGGAAGCGCCCAATTTCATATCGACGATCATTATTTTAACAGTCACAAAGGCGATATTGTTCTGATTCGTCCCAATGCCCTCCACTCCATTCATCCGATTGAGCAGCAGCGCCACTACATGGATGCCATTAACTTTCATTTGGATTTAATGGGCTATTCAGCCATGGACCATGCTAGTATCCACTACCTACAGCCTCTCTACAACGGACAACTGGACTTTGTCCATGTCATCAAGCCGACTGATCAAGCCTATGAGGAAATTCGTCAATGCCTGCTGGCTACTATGGAAACGGGTTATTGCCAAAAGAAATACTATGAATTTCAGCTCAAGGCCCAGCTCAATCAGCTATTCTACTTACTCTTTGAGAACGGCTATATCGTCTCCAAGGAGCTATCTGCCGAGGGCTACCGCAAGGAAGAGAAAATCCGCTCCATCATCGACTATATCAATGAGCATTATCAGGAAGAACTCTCTATTGATCAGCTGTCTGGTATTTGCGGCTACAGTCCGACGCACTTCATGAATTTCTTCAAAAAACATCTAGGCGTTTCTTGCATTGAATATCTGATTCAATTCCGCCTGCGCAAGGCTGCCGAGCTCCTTCAGCACTCCACTCTGTCAGTTCTAGAAATCTCCAGCCAGTCTGGTTTTAATAACCTTTCTAATTTCAACCGACAATTTAAAAAATACTATCAAATAACACCAAGCCAATATCGAAAAAAATAAGAGAATCTCCAGTCAACTGATTGGAGATTTTTTATATGAATATGATTAATAAAAAAACGAACAGACTAAATATCTGTTCGTTTTACGGGATTTTGAAAGTTATAGGTAGTTATTCTGCTGATTTTTCTCGAATCACCAAGGTTCCATCTTCCATATCTGCGGTTAAGTGCTTAGCATCTAGATTATCCAAGTGGAAGTCGGTCACCTTGTCACGAATTTGCTGCTCGATGACACGACGGAGCGGACGAACACCCATGACTTGGTCATAACCAGCATCGCGCAGGAATTCCTTAGCTGCATCAGATACAGCCAAATCAATTTCTTTCTTGCTCAAGGTTTGATTTACTTCGATCAGCATGAGATTAACAATCTCCATCAAATCTTCTTTCTTGAGATGAGAGAACTCGATCACTGCATTGAAACGATTGAGGAACTCTGGACGGAAATAATGTTTGAGTCGCTCCATCAGATCCGGCTTTTCTGCATCCTCTTCCAAGCCTGCTTCGTAGCCAAAGCCAGCATTGGAAGTCGCAATGATAACCGTGTTTTTGAAGTTAACAGTATTCCCTTGACCATCCGTCAAGCGACCGTCATCCAGAACTTGAAGAAGAAGGGTAATCACTTGTGGATCCGCCTTTTCAATCTCATCCAAGAGAATGATAGAGTAAGGATTGCGGCGCACGCGCTCGGTCAGGGTGTTGTTGTTGTCATCATAGCCGACATAACCAGCAGTCGTACCAATCAGCTTGGAAACCGCTGTGCGGTCACTGTATTCAGACATATCCAGACGGATGATAGCATCCTTGGTACCGAACATATCCAAAGCCAGTTGCTTAGCAAGCTCAGTCTTACCAACACCAGTTGGACCAACAAAGAGGAAGCTTCCGATTGGACGGTTGCCTTCATCAAAGCCTGCACGATTACGGCGGATGGCACGAGCCACAGCTTCTACAGCCTTGTCTTGGCCAATCACCTTGGCTTTAAGACGATCATTCATGCCCTTAAGGCGCTCAATATCGCTAGCGCCCATTTGAGATACCGGCACACCAGTCATTCGTTCAACAGACTCTGCCACATCATTGACTGTCGCCGTCACCTTCATATCCTCAGTGTGATTTTGGATCTTCTTTTCCAGCTCTTCAATGCGGGTCTTAGCATTCAAAGCTGCTTCATAGTCTTCTTTTTCAACAGCTGCTTCCTGTTTGTCTTTCTGTTCAGCAATCTCATTTTCAACTGCATGAACATCAGTCACTGGATGCTGGGCTGCCAAGTGGGCAGCAGTCACGTCGACTAGGTCAATCGCCTTGTCTGGCAGGCTTCGTTGTGGAATATACTGAACTGAGTAGTCCACAGCCGCTTTCAGCACTTCATCCGGCAGGATGACATTGTGGTGCTTTTCGTACAAGTCCCGAATACCTCGAAGGATCTGATAGGTATCTTCGGCAGACGGTGCGTTGACCTTGACTTCATTGAAACGACGAGCCAAAGCAGCATTTTTAAGGATAGTATTGCGATACTCGTCCTGAGTGGTAGCCCCGATAACGGTCAGCTCACCGCGAGAAAGCGCTGGCTTAAGAATATCCGCCAAGCCCTTAGAACCGCTATCTCCTCCTGTGCTTCCTGCTCCTAAGATTTGATGGATTTCATCAAAGAAGAGGATAACATTGCCGGCTTCCTTGACTTCATTGACTAAGTTTTGGATATTTTCTTCAAAGCTACCACGATATTGGGTACCAGCTTCCAGACCGGAAATATCAACAGAAATAATTTCCTTGTTCTTGATAGCCGCTGGCACATCACCATTAACGATAGCCTGAGCCAAACCTTCTACGACAGCTGTCTTACCAACTCCGGCATCGCCGACCAGAACCGGATTATTCTTAGTCCGGCGTGAAAGGATTTCAGCTGTTTCTTGGATTTCCTTATTGCGTCCAATGACTGGATCCAGCTTACCATCACGCGCTTCTTGAGTCAAATTGCGACCTAGCTTAGCCAGAATGCCATCTTGCTTAGGTCCATGCGCTCCAGCTTGCACATCCTGCTCGCCAACCACCTGACCAGGGAGCTTGCCAGTAGCACGGTACTGAGCAAACTCTTCCGGTGTGACCTCTCTACCATTAATCAAGTAGCGACGGTGTTCGCTGTTGTAGCCACCCATGCGCCCCATGAGTTGGTTAAAAAGGTCGTCCATATTGTTAAAATTGTTGTAATTGTTATTCATCATTTTTCCTCACTTTTTATAGGTTTTATATCATTTTTTCATTTGCTAAAGTTTCAGATAAGAAATTTCTTCCTTATCTACTGTACGTTTATGTTCATAGCGGAGAGCTTCTCCTATCTATTATTTTACATAACTTATTCTGTTTCCAAAAATTAAGACTCCTTCAGTCTCTTGTTTTATGGATGAGTTGGATCTATTTCAGAAGAATTGATGTTACATAATTTTTAATCCTCCCAAAAATAATCGCCTACTGGCTATATCCTCATCTTCTGAATAAATTCTGTGTAAACTTTTTGTTTACAGTTGTAATTATACATCCTTTTTTATCCCTTGTCAATAGGTTTTAATAAAAAATTTACATAATTTTTTAAAAGTCAAAAAACTTCCCCACATAGAAATGTGAAGAAAGCTTCTCTATTTTGATACAAGTTAAATCATATACTCTACACTATAGCTGGCATCCGACAGAATGCGAGATAGAAACTGCTTAGTTCGCTCTTCTTTGGGACTGGTGAAGAATTCCTGTGGAGGATTTTCTTCGATGATGTGACCTCCGTCCATAAAGATGACATGGTTGGCCACATCGCGGGCAAAGCTCATCTCGTGGGTCACAACGACCATGGTCACTCCCTCCTGAGCCAGCTGTTTCATGACACTGAGCACTTCGCCGACCAGTTCCGGATCTAGAGCCGAAGTTGGCTCATCCAGCAGGATAACGTCTGGCTTAACAGCAATGGCGCGGGCAATCCCGATCCGCTGCTGCTGGCCGCCTGATAGCTGAGAAGGATAGTAGTCCTTGTAGGCTAAGAGTCCCACGCGCTTCAAGGCATCTTCCGCAATCTCAAGTGCTTCTTCCCTTGGTATCTTACGAGCAATCACTAAGCCCTCCAAGATATTTTCAAGGGCAGTTTTATTGGCAAAGAGATTATAATGCTGGAAGACAAAGGCCGTCTTTCTACGAATTTCCAAAATCTCCTTTTTACTAAGTTTAGCCAAATCATAGTCCTTACCAGCCAAAGTCAGCTGGCCGCCATCCGCCTTTTCTAAGTGATTCAGACAGCGCAGAAATGTTGTTTTCCCAGAGCCTGAGGGACCAAGAATTACCACAACGTCGCCTTGATTGACCCTGAGACTGACATCTGCCAGCACCTGGTGCTCTCCAAATCGTTTGGAGATATGTTTTACTTCTAACATAATCTTTCCTTCCTAAGCAAGAGCGTAGCGCTTTTCCAAGCTTCTAAACATCCACTGAATCAAGCCGCAGATAATGAGATAAATAACAAAAATCACTAAGTAAGACTCTGAATACTGGTAAGAATGAGAGGCTTCGACCTTAGCCAAAGCTGTAATATCCTTGACCGTCATGACAAATACCAGTGAGGTCCCCTTAACCAAATTGATAACCAGATTGGCGAGATTGGGCAGGGCAGAACGCAGAGCCTGAGGAAAAACAATTCTCCGATAAGCTTGAAAATTCGTTAAACCAATCGCTTGAGCCGCCTCCAACTGCCCTTTATCCACTGTCAAAATAGCAGAGCGCAAGATTTCCGATAAACTCCCTGTTGTCATCAAGCTATAGATGATGAAAGCATAGTAAAGCGGATTGAACTTAAAGACGTCTACCTGACTGCCTAGACTTTTGAAAAATTGATTCAGCAAGCTAGGAAATAGACTGTAGAAAAAGAGGATAAGTAAAATGGGCGGCGTCGCCCGAATGAAGGCCAGATAAACCACCGAAAAGGTTCGCACACCTCGAACTTTATAAATCTGACCTAGAGCTAAGAGAAGGGCTGGAATAAAGCTGAGCAGAATAGCCACTATCATGATAATCAGTGTGACCGGTATGCCCTTCAAAGTAACCAGAAAGGTATTTACAATATAATTCAAATCCATGCTTTACCTCTCCTTGACTGTCAGACTTTTTTCCAGAAGCTGGGAAGCCAGCGAGACCACTAGGGCAATCCCCCAGTAAATCAAGGCCACCGCTGTATAGGTTTCGAGGGAATAATTGCCCAGATTCCGGCTGATGAGATTTTGCCCCGCTCCCATAACATCCACTGCCCCAATCGTATAGGCCAGCGCAGCATCCCGCATGAGATTAAGAAAGGCGGTAGTCAAATTGGGCAGGGCAATACGAAAAGCTTGTGGCAGAATGATGCGCAGAAATGTCTGTACGGGTGTCAAACCAATACTGAGACCCGCCTCGGTCTGTCCCTTGGGAACAGCCAGATAGGCCGCCTTAAAGACTTCTGCAATCATTGCCGCAAAGAGCAGAATCATAGTAATGATGACAAATACGGTCCGTGACCAATTATTGATATCTAGTCCCAACCACCATTTTAAAAACTCTGGAATGCCATAGAAGACCAAGAAGAGCAAGACAATAGGCGGTGTACACCGAAGGATAAATATATACCCTCTAGCCAGACCAGCAAAAGCCTGCTCCTCCGCAACCTGAGCCCAGGCCAACAGACCACCTAGCAAGGAGCCAATTAAAACCGTCACGAACATAATCCATAAAGTAGTCGGCAAGGCCTGTAACAAACCAGGCAGCAGGCCAAAAACACGGGACAAATCATAAGCGACCATACGGTCTCCTTTCTCCAGCTTTTAGTCTTTATCTACATAAGAAAAGACATCTTCACCAAAGTATTTTTCCGATAATTTAGAGAGTGTCCCATCTTTTTCCAGCTCTTTAATAGCCTTTTCATAGGCTTTGGCAAACTCTTCATTCTTTTTATCTTTATGAATGAGTGGATAGGTAGGGATACCCTTATAAGGGAACCAGCTCAACTGGTCCGCATACTGATGATAGGAACCTGCCTTGTCTGTGACAGCTTTTTCAAAGGACAATTTGATATCAAAGAAGGCATCATAGCGTCCTTCCAAGACCCAAGCATAGGCATCCGCTATCTGAAAAGACTCTGCTGCGGTCAACTCAATTGGGCTAGCGCTGTGCTTTTTGTTGTACTCTTCAATCACTGTCCATTGAGCATTCTGTGGCGAAATCGGCACCAATTTTCCTTTTTCTTTGGCAAAATCATCAATATTTTTAAATTTATTTGCGTCTGCTTTTCGAATGGTGAAGCCGATGATACTAGCTCCGATAGGACTTTCTGGAATGATGAACTTCTTCGCCCGCTCTTCAGTGTACCAAGCTCCCTTGGTTCCGATATCATACTTCCCAGATTCCAAACCAATCAGAAGATCTTCGTCACTGGTGCCAGTATATTCGAACTGATAATCTGGCAATTTTTCATCAATGGCCTTGAGTACTGCTACTTCATACCCATCTGACTGGCCTTTTTCGTCCAAAAAGTCGTAAGGAACGTAGTTTTGCGTGTGAGCTACTTTTAAAGTCGTGACCTTGTCACTGCCTGATGTCGCACTACTCGCCTTGCTGGATGAAGCCCCCGTCAAGGTCCGTCCCAAATAAGTCGCAGCGACAATAGCAATCACAGCTACTCCACCGATAATCCATTTTTTCTTACTCATTCTTTCGTCTCCTTCTTATGCTAAACTTGCCGCTTGGCGAACCCACTCAATCCGCTCTGGATCAATATCGCTTGGAATAGTACAGTCAGCCCCGATAATCAAAGCTTCCTTGCCAGCCTCTGCTATCAACCGCTTGGTCTCATCTTGAATAGCCGCTTGGCTGCCCGTGTAAAGCAGGCCGTCCTTGCCATTTTCAAAGCCACCGAGGACAGTCCGGCCGCCAAACAATTTCCGGCCCTCCGCTAGGCTGATACCTTCTGGCCCAACTGCCCAGTTGATGACCTGAGCTGGATAATCGGTGAAAAGATGAACGTCATTTCGTGCGCCTTCGTAGCCACAAATGTGCAGGATATTCACTCCGCCAGCGGCATTGGCTGCTTCCAGCACCGCTAATTCACTAGGAGCAATAAAAGCCTTATAGTCTTCAGCCGACACCCGCGCATCCTGAATGCTCTGAACGCTGAGGTAAATTCCATCCGCATCAGCTTCCTTGATAATGCGCTCTGTCAGAGCTGCGATATCTTGAGCAATCACATCCAGCACCCGCTTTGTCACTTCCGCATCCTCTACTAGAAAATCTGCAATGATGTCATCTCCTCCAGCAACCTTGCCAACCAGCCATTTAAAGTAGGTTACCGGCGCAAAAATATTGTAAATAGCGATCAAGTCCTCTGTGAAGCTAGCCCTAATCTTCTGAACCAGCTCCACCTGCTCACTAATCCAAGGATGGTCGGCGCCTAAAGGCTCGATATCTGCCAAGTCCTTGATAGATTGGACTTTCTTCAAGCTCTCGTTAGGATAGGCAAAATAACCATCACTCATCAGTTTGACAAAGTCTGGCTTGACTTCTGTTAGAAACGCTTCATGGCCTGCCAGATTTTTCTCAATAATGGCCCGATTGCCAAAACCAGCCAGCCACTCCTCCTCGCTGGTAAAGTGATGCCAGAAACCAACTGGCACTCGATCAACTTTTTCCCCCTTAAAGGCTTTTAAAACCAACTCTCTTTTAGACATATCTTGCTCCTTTTCAATTTGATTGCTATTATCATATCACTGAAAAGTAAGCTTTCCAAATATATATTTCCTATCAGCCCGATTAAAAATATTTATAAGAGTAAATTAAAAAAGCTAGCTCGAACTAGCCTTACCAAGGTTTTTCAGCTTTCGATGAAAAAACTGTTTTTCTTACTATTTTTAGAAAGGCAAGATATATATTTTCTATGGGAGAGATAGGCAATCTTTATCAAAAGACCTCTACTTCGATCTTACTTACCCTTAGCTGCAAAATACTCCCGCACAAGCGGTGCAACCTTGGTGCCAAAGAGTTCGATAGACTGGAGGACCTGCTCATGCGGAAGCGATCCCAGCGGTAGATGCAGCATGAAGCGGTCCAAACCCAGCTCCTCTATCATCTTGATCAATTTCTGAGCGACCTTTTCAGGACTGCCGACAAACATGGCTCCCTCTGGTCCTACCTGATCTAGGTATTGCTCATAGGTCATCTCCCGCCAGTGAGGGCGGTCCTTGGAGATAGCATCCACTACCTGCTTGGTCGGATGGAAGTAAGTCCGGACCGCCTCCTCGTTGTCCTCCATGACCCAGCCCCAAGAGTGGGCAGCGATTTTCAACTTTTCATCTGAGTGCCCACTTTCCTGCCCAATCCGGCGATACGCATCCAGCAGGGGCTTGAAGCGCTTAGGCTGTCCACCGATAATGGCATACGCAATTGGCAGGCCTTTCTGGGCGACCTTAATGGTGGACTCGACATTTCCCCCTGTCGCTACCCAAACTGGCAATGTTTCTTGCACCGCCCGTGGGTAGACTTCCCGATTGTCAATAGTTTGCGTCAGCTTTCCCTTCCAATTCAACCGCGTCTCGGCACTGGCATAGAGGAGCAGATCCAGCTTTTCATCAAAAAGCTCTTCATAATCCTTCAAGTTATAGCCAAAGAGCGGAAAGGACTCGATAAAAGATCCGCGGCCAGCCATGACCTCTGCTCTGCCATTTGACAAAGCATCAATCGTCGCATACTGCTGGTAGACTCGGATAGGATCCAAGCTCGACAAGACACTGACAGCACTAGTCAAGCGAATCTTCTCTGTCTTGACCGCACCAGCCGCCAGCACAATCTCCGGTGCAGAGACGGTAAAGTCCTCTCGGTGATGCTCTCCAATACCATACACGTCCAGCCCCACCTTATCTGCCAGCTCAATCTCTGCTACCAGCTGCCGAATCCGTTCATCATGACTGTAAATCTGCCCAGTCGCTTCCAGAGCAGTTGTCTCTCCAAAAGTAGAAATACCTAATTCCACCATGTTTTTGTCCTCCTGATATTTAAGATAAAAGCATTTTATCACTAATTAGTGATATATGCAAAAATGATGCTCAACCTATTGTCCATCTGCATAGAATAACATGGTTTTGTCATGATAGAAAGAGACTTCCAAAGAGCACCGTCACCAAAACTCCATACCAAAAGCCCCAGAAAAATCTGAGGCTTGATATTCTTATCGAGATTCATTAAGACGGTTATTCTACCGTTACAGATTTAGCGAGATTGCGTGGTTTATCCACATCCAATCCGCGATGCAAGGTTGCAAAATATGCAATCAATTGAGTTGGCACCACCATAGAGATTGGTGACAAATAAGGGTGAACTTGGCTCAGGACAATATCATCTCCATCCTTAGCCACATTTTCCTCCGCAATGGTCAAAACTTTAGCTCCACGCGCCACAACTTCAGAAACATTGCCGCGAGTATGGCTAGCCAAGACCTCGTCTGAAAGTAGGGCTAGAACAGGTGTTCCCTCTTCAATCAGAGAAATAGTACCATGCTTAAGCTCTCCTGCCGCAAAGCCTTCACACTGAATGTAGGAAATTTCCTTAAGCTTAAGACTAGCTTCCATCGCCACATAATAATCCTGACCACGACCGATATAAAAGGCGCTGCGAGTATCCGCCAACAAGTCACGAACCTTACTTTCGATCAATTCTTTCTCAGAAAGGGTAGACTCGATAGACTGAGCTACGATAGACAGCTCATGAACCAAATCAAACTTCTTGGCTTTTTCATTGCCATTGGCATCACCGACCGCCTTGGCCAAGAAAGCTAGGGCAGCGATTTGTGCAGTGTAGGCTTTGGTTGAAGCCACAGCAATTTCTGGTCCAGCATGGAGGAGCAGGGTATGCTTGGCTTCACGAGACAAGGTTGAACCTGGAACATTGGTCACTGTCAAGCTAGGAATGCCCAGTTCATTAGCCTTGACTAAAACCTGACGGCTATCAGCTGTCTCACCAGATTGGCTGATAAAGATGAAAAGTGGCTTCTTGCTCAGAAGCGGCATAGCATAGCCCCATTCAGAAGAAATACCCAGTTCAACTGGCGTATCCGTCAGTTCTTCCAACATCCGTTTAGAAGCATAACCCGCATGATAAGAAGTTCCAGCAGCAATGATATAAATGCGATCCGCTTCTTGGACTGTCTTGATAATGGCAGGATCAATCAGCATCTTATTATTTTCATCCGCATAGGTGCTGATCAGCTTCCGCATCACGGTCGGCTGCTCGTCAATTTCCTTCAGCATGTAGTAAGGATAAGTGCCTTTGCCGATATCGGACAAGTCCAGCTCAGCAGTATAGCTGCCGCGTTCAAGAACATTGCCTTCGTAGTCTTGCACTTCTACGCTATTAGCCGTCACGATAACCAGCTCTTTATCATGAATTTCCATATATTCACTGGTCTCACGAATCATAGCCATAGCATCGGAGCAGACCATGTTGTAGCCGTCGCCCAAGCCGATCAAAAGCGGAGATTTGTTTTTGGCAACGTAGATTGTAGAAGGATCTTGGGCATCTACCAAAGCAAAAGCGTAGGAACCTTCGATAATGTGAAGGGCCTTGCGGAAAGCGTCAAGAACAGAGAGACCGTCTTCTTCCGCGAATTTCCCAATCAAATGAACTGTAATTTCTGTATCTGTCTGCCCTTTAAAATCATGACCAGAAAGATAGTTATTTTTGATATCCAGGTAATTTTCAATCACACCGTTGTGAACCAAAACAAAACGGCCTGTCTGAGAAGTGTGAGGATGGGCGTTATTCTCACTTGGTTTTCCGTGGGTTGCCCAGCGCGTATGCCCAATACCTGTTGAACCTGCTACATCCATACCAATCTTAGCACGAAGATCTGCAATTCGGCCAACAGACTTGACTAGGCTAGATTTTTCTCCTGTTGTCACAAAAATTCCAGCCGAATCATAGCCTCGGTATTCTAACTTTTCAAGTCCTTGCATCAAAATATCTGTTGCATTGCGGTTTCCCACAACTCCGACGATTCCACACATAGATTTATTTCTAGCCTTTTGCTGGCAAAAAGCTAGTTCCTCCTTTATTGAAAATTGGTATAGTCTTATTTATCTTTTTATCGAGAGACGAAACCATTATACACAACAACTTGATATTTGTCAACATAAAATTGGTATAGTTTCGAGACAAGAAAAATTTGTTTAAAAACAAAAAAGCCTCCCGACAGAAGACTTTTCATAGCAATCAGAAAAACCAGGCTCAATGCCCCTTGTGCTTTTCCAATCGTTTTTGCTGTTTGAGTTCGAATTTCCTTTGCTTAGCCAGTTCTTTCTGTTGCTTGCGCTTGATGCGAGCGATTTGCTTTTGCTCTTCAAATTGCAGCTTCAGCGCTTCCTGAGACTTTGAAGAACGTGAAGCCATCTGCTCTTTTTTAGCCTGTCTCTGCAGGCGTTTAGGACTGACCGACTTAGTCTTCTCCTTCACCCTGATGCTAGGACTAAACTGCAACCGATGATAATAACGGTTTAGAAAATCCAACAATTCCTGCGTACTAGGCTCTGCACCAAAGGTGACTCGGCAAACTCTATAAGATTGAGCATGTTCCTGCTCGAAAAGACCGTACCAAAATCCCTCTTCAAAATAAACTGTCAGCGTCATTGAAATCTTATCCATGACAGCACCTCCTTTAAAAATCCCTAAGAATGGACAACCAAGGAGGAAGGTTACTGACAAAAAATGGATTTTTTGCGTCTGGACTACCAACCAGAACTGTGTTTTTATCTTAGTAGCTAAAGTCTATCAAGATTTTCTAAAAAATTCAAGGAGTGCTAAAAATTGTACCGATAGAAGACAAAATAAGACTAATGAAAAACCTATAAAGTCAGAGAGCTAATTTGAGCTCGGGCTAAAATTCTAGTGAAAACAAAAAAGCCCTCTGAGATCAGAGAGCTTTATTCTTGCTGGATAAAATGTTTCTAGACAAGGCGACGAGCCGAAGATTGTACGAAAATTTTAGTGAAACAAAAAATCTCCCCGAAGGGAGATGATCTGGTTTATTTTACCTTACAGTGCTAGGAAACGTAACCGAAGATTATACTTGAGTATATCGAGGTAAGGTGACAACGCAATGTAAGTGGAAAATAAAGCAGATTAACGACGAAGTCCAAGAGAGTTGATCAACTCACGGTAACGGTTAACGTCGTTTTTACGCAAGTATGCGAGCAAGTTACGACGGCGACCGATTTTCTTCATCAAACCACGGTAAGTAGCGTGGTCTTTTTTGTGTTGTTTGATGTGGTCGTTAAGGTGGTTGATTTCCCAAGTAAGGACAGCAACTTGAACCTCTACTGAACCAGTGTCACCTTCGTGACGTGCGTATTGTGCAATGATTTCATTTTTTTTCTCTTTTGAGATTGCCATGATAAGCTCCTTTTCTTTACGCTTCATCCGAGTGGCAGGCTTGGCAATTCCTGCAACCAAGAAGAAGTTATTTGTCTTTAAGACATTCTTATTTTATCAGGAAGGCAAGTTTTTGTCAAATCTTCTAATTTCCCGACAAGGTCAGCTGAATTTCATTGGCCCAAACGAGGATTTTCTACATATTTGCTCCAAGGATCAATCTAGCTAGTCGCTTTTTGACTTTGGAGCGGGTTTAGCTTATACTGAGATTAAAATGACACAAGGAGAAGAGCTTATGAAATATCTTGAGTTTGGAGAAAGCAAGAGAGAAATTTCC
Source organism: Streptococcus cristatus (assembly GCF_003943465.1). Classification (GTDB taxonomy): domain Bacteria; phylum Bacillota; class Bacilli; order Lactobacillales; family Streptococcaceae; genus Streptococcus; species Streptococcus cristatus_C. Next base: position 39,074 of record NZ_RJPR01000009.1, read on the forward strand.
CAGATTATCATAGGGCTGATGCGAATTGCCCAAATGACTCCCAAAGAGGTGGAAGAACTGGTCGAAACAGCCTTGTCAGTCGGGATCAATGCTTTCGATCTCGCCGATATCTATGGTGGAGGCAAGTGTGAAGAAATTCTGGGACAAGTGCTCAAAAATCGGCCTGACTTGCGGGCTAAGATGTGGATTCAGTCCAAGGTGGGGATCCGCATAGAAGAATTCACCTACTTCGACTTTTCCAAAGACTATATCCTAGAGGCAACAAACGGTATTTTACAGCGCTTAGACGTGGATCATCTGGACTCTCTGCTCTTGCATCGACCAGATGCCCTGATGGAGCCCAGTGAAATCGCTGAAGCTTTTGATCTGCTTAAATCACAAGGAAAGGTTCTTGATTTTGGAGTGTCCAACCAGAATCCTATGATGTTGGAGCTACTAAAAACAGAGGTCAAGCAGCCCTTGGTAGCAAATCAGCTCCAACTAAGCGCAGCTTTCTCACCTGCTTTTGAAGCTAGCTTCCATGTCAACATGGAGGGAGCCGCCGCAAATATGCGCGATGGTAGTATTTTCGAATACTGCCGCCTGAACGACGTCGTGATTCAGGCCTGGTCCGTCCTCCAACATGGCTATTTTGAAGGCGTTTTTGTCGGTTCGGATAAATACCCCAAGCTCAATGCCGTCCTAAACCGACTGGCCGACAAATATCAAATATCAGCATCCGCAGTGGCTATTGCTTGGGTGCTACGCTATCCAGCTCACATGCAAGCGGTCATCGGCACGACCAAGGCTAGCCGCATCATCGAATCAGCCATGGCAGCAGATATTGAACTGACTAGAAAAGAATGGTACGAAATCTATTGGGCCTCTGGAAAAGATCTTCCTTAAGAAATGATCCTAAAATCCGATCAATTTTCTACCTAATGCTAGCTAAAGGACTGGCAGAAAAGCTGTCCAGAGCATATCCACTATATTATAGGTTAAAGGGCAAAATCATCTTGCACAAGATGAACTAGCACATAAAATTCCTATTTCACGAAAGGAAAAAATATATGAACCATTTCGACACAATCATCATCGGCGGAGGACCGGCGGGCATGATGGCTGCCATTTCCAGTTCTTTCTACGGACAGAAGACCCTGCTCCTTGAGAAAAATAAACGACTGGGCAAGAAGCTTGCCGGTACAGGCGGCGGACGCTGCAATGTGACCAACAACGGAAACCTAGATGACCTCATGGCTGGCATACCAGGCAACGGGCGCTTTCTTTACAGCGTCTTTTCCCAGTTTGACAACCATGACATTATCAACTTTTTTACTGAGAACGGTGTCAAACTCAAGGTGGAAGACCACGGCCGTGTTTTTCCAGCGACGGACAAGTCCCGCACCATTATCGAAGCTTTGGAAAAGAAAATTGCAGAGCTGGGTGGCACTGTCATCACAAACACTGAAATCGTCTCCGTCAAAAAAACTGACGAGCTTTTTACTGTCAGATCCAGCGACCAGACTTGGACCTGCCAGAAATTGATTGTGACGACTGGTGGCAAGTCCTACCCTTCAACTGGCTCGACAGGCTTCGGTCACGATATTGCCCGACACTTCAAGCACACGGTGACTGACCTGGAGGCTGCTGAAAGTCCTCTTCTGACTGACTTTCCTCACAAAGCGCTTCAGGGGATTTCGCTGGACGATGTGACCCTGAGCTATGGCAAGCATGTCATCACCCACGACCTGCTCTTTACCCACTTTGGCCTATCAGGTCCGGCAGCTCTGCGCTTGTCTAGCTTTGTCAAGGGCGGTGAAAGCATCTATCTGGACCTTTTGCCACAGATGAGTCAGCAGGCTCTGGCGGATTTTTTAGAAGAACATCGGGAAAAATCCCTGAAGAACTGCCTGAAAATTCTCCTGCCCGAGCGAATGGCAGACTTTTTTGCCCAACCCTTTCCCGAGAAAGTCAAACAACTCAAGCTCAGTGAAAACGAGGCTCTCATCAAACAAATCAAAGAACTGCCCATCCCAGTCACTGGCAAAATGTCCCTGGCCAAGTCCTTTGTTACCAAAGGTGGTGTCAGTCTCAAAGAAATCAATCCCAAAACTCTGGAAAGTAAGCTAGTACCTGGACTCCACTTTGCTGGTGAAGTTTTAGACATCAATGCCCACACGGGCGGTTTCAACATCACCTCTGCCCTCTGTACTGGCTGGGTGGCAGGCTCAAATCCAATAAGTACCAAATAAGAAAGGAAGTCCTTTGGAACATATTATTTTACTAAGAGGCGTTACTCCTAATGGAAAAAATGCTATCCCGAAAATGTCTTATTTGGTAGATATTCTGACAGAAGCTGGTTTTCAACACGTTCGAACCTATATTCAAAGTGGGAATATCATTCTTGAGAGTGACTTAGATTTAGAAGAAATACGAGAACACGTTCATACTCTGATAAAGGAAAAAATTGGGGCCGACTTAAAAATGGTTATCAAGACTAAGAACGATTTTGAAAAGATTGTTCATGAGAATCCGTTTAGAGAAGGCTATCTTCATGATCGTGTACATGTGATTCTTTATCAGGGATTTATCCAAAGTCTGTCACTAGAAAAATTGAAAGCTGACTATGGCGAGGAAGAAATTTGTCTAGGCGATCACTGTCTCTACCTCTATCTCCCGAGAACTGCAAAACGAAAAAAGCTCAATACCAACTATCTTGAAAAACTTTTTGGCGTAGATCTAACTATGAGAAAGTTAAACGTAGTAGAAAAATTACTAACAAAATAGGAGAACAAAATGAACAGACGCGAAACCGTTGAATTCGTCAACATGTGCATGATTTATGATGGAGAAAAAGTTCTTGTCCAAGACCGAGTTAGTCCTGACTGGCCCGGCATCACTTTCCCCGGTGGGCATGTAGAGCGAGGGGAATCTTTTACAGATGCAGTTATCAGAGAAGTCAAAGAAGAAACTGGACTAACCATCTCCAAACCACAACTTTGCGGCATCAAGGATTGGTATGATGATAAAGATTTTCGCTATGTCGTCCTACTCTACAAGACTAAGCACTATTCTGGTGTGCTACAATCCTCAGACGAAGGGAAGGTCTGGTGGGAAGATTTGCAAAATCTGTCTCATCTGAAACTTGCAACTAAGGATATGTCAGATATGCTTCGTGTATTTCTAGAAGAAGATCTCAGTGAATTCTTTTACTACAAAGACGGTGACGACTGGCTTTATGACTTGAAGTAAATAAATAGGCTAGGAATTTCCTAGCCTATTTATTCTGCATTTGTCTGAACGTAAGCAGCAATGACATCTGATGTGTACTGGGCAGTTCCTGCCCCAAACTTGTCGATATTCTTCTTAAACTCTGGGTTATAGACATATCCTTTACCGATATGACCGAAGACTTCAATAGAGCAGTCAAAGCCGTAAGTGCGAATGGCTTGTAAGAGACGCGCTGCCTGCTCTTGATTTTCTGCTGCGTCAACTGGCAAGCCTTGCTGCATATTCTCTGCTAGACTTTGAAAAACTTGATTGAAGGCGGCGGCAGACTCTTCTTCACGTCCATTTTGACGAGCTAGTGCTTCCAAGTGATCTAAATCAAAGAGACCAGAAGAACGAAGGGTATCCTCTACCCATGTATGGTTTCAGTAACAGTTGCCAGACTTATACCAAAATTAAATGCCAACAAGCGTTAAGTGGGATAATAGGGTAAGTAGCACAAGTTCATTATAAGCTGGCCTTCCATACTTAAACGGCGCGGACGTCCACCTTTTCGATGTTGCTCTTGGTAAGCGGTGTGGAGGCGATCAAGCATCCGTTGAAAAGGTGATTTTTTAATTACCGAACAAGTCTACTTACTTAGTTATTTTCCTTTCTAGCATTTTTCTTGTAAAGAACGTCTAGTTGCTCCTCATAATCCCAACGAAGTTTTGAGCGCTCCTCACTGATATCATTGATTTGCTCAAGAACCTCTTTTCGAAACAACTCTGCATTAGTATCCATTTGAAAAATATCGGTATACACCTCTACAGGCAGATCTCCGTCCGCTATTCGGTATATTTCATCTTTTAATTGCTCTGTCGTATGAAGGACATAAGACAAATTATATTCTAAATATTCCTCTTTTTTCTTTAATTCCCTCATCTTTTTATCAAACTGTTCATCCAGTCTATAAATTTCTGCATTCATCTGTATCACCTATAACTAACCTTTGATTGGACTTGTTAATTCTGGTTTTGGCATTTGCGATAGATAGTCTTTAGCTGCATTTGCAGCTTGACCTTCTAGCCCATCCGTGATATTCGTGTTATAAGTTTTTTTAGCATAATCTTGCAGTTCTTGTGCTTTGGTATTTAACGTTTTTTGAAGNGCCTCTCTTTTGGCCTTAGCAGCCACTACAGAGGCTGTAACAGCTGCTCTTATAGCTGCTCTTTGTTGATTTTTCAATATTTCTATTACAATATTTTCACTTATTTTTTCTGCCATAATTACCCTTTACTTATATCATTTAAACTTGAGTACAATCAAGACAAGGCTGCCAAAATATCTCTAGCACTTTGAGCATCTACTTGCTCAAGATTTTGTGCACACTGAATCATAGTTTGGGAGAAATTAGTTATCTTGGTTTCAAATTCTTTTAAATGACTGATATTTAATTCGTTAATCCCTGAATCCCACAAGTTTTCAAAGGCCAGTTCTGACATTAGTCCCTCTATCTCAGAAGCAGACAGCAAACTTCCTAGAGTCTCAATAGCACTTCTCTTAGATTCGATAAATTCCTTAAGATTCGATTCGGCATCAGCCAAGGCAGTTTTCACTTCAGATATCTTTTGTTCAATATCTGAGCTCGCCAATTCTACAGCTGTATACAGCAACTGAGTCCTTAGCAAAATGCGCTCGTTGTAACTGCCTGCACGCTTGATTCTCTCGTGTAAATTATTCGGATTATTAAGATCGAGATTCTTTCGATCCCAAGCCAAGGACTCCTTCTTTGCATCCTTAATGATTTTCGCATACTCTTTTTGATAATCCTGAAATACTTTTGAGAGTTCATCTTTATTGTTATAAAGATCAACAAGATCTTTATAACTTAGTCCTAATCTATCTTTTACAGTAAGGAACGCTTTGATAATTGTAGACTGATCCTTTCCATCAAGTAACAATTTGGCTAATTTACTAAACTCCTCAGGACTCATGGTTACTAGTTTTTCAATCGCTTTTTCTGGAACATATTTTTTTAAATTTTCAATGCTCTTTTTGTCTAATTCCGCAAGTTTATGACCTGCTTTCCATAACTCAGGATGGTAGTCCTCAGAAACAACCAAGAGATTTCCCTTACTATCTATCTGATAAGCGCCAAAGTCATGGGAGGAATGTTTATCCATCATATTTGTATATTCAATCGGAACTACCACTCTGACATCACCAAGTTGCTGTTCCCAAGGTTTCTCACGGTTAAGCATACTAACAGGATCAAAGGGATTAACATAATAAATCGTTTTATCGCTCAATTGCTTGATTTTATCATCACTATAGCCTGCTTTTTTAAAACTATTTGTAGGATCTGGACCATCAAAAAGAACAATCTGACCAACCTTATTCAACTCTTTCTCATTAAGACCTGCGGCCCCTTGTATCGAAGTCATCGTCCCCAATGAATGAGCTGTTATATCCATCTTGGCATCTGGTGCTGCATATTGATTTAGTTCCGCAATTTTGGCCTTCATGCCTCCAGTAGCGTGTTTGGCTTGAGGAATAATTGCGTCTGTCAGAGCAAAAGCTGCATCATTGTAAACCCAGTCTTGAAAATTGAAATCACTTGGGTTATAAGTCTTCAAGTACTTAAACCCATCCTTTTGTACCTTATTTATATCAATTCCAAAACCATCACTCCCACGAACAGCAAAATAGGTCTGTTTCGTATTTGGGTTGATTGTATCTGTATCCGTGACATAGTAAGCATTGTAGCCTGTCTTTTTGTCTTCAAGCAGTCCTTCATTGTCAGGTTGAAGATAAACCTTCCCTTGGTTGGGGAGATCAGTGCCACCACCTTGGGTAACTTGACCTTTGTTATCTTTTCCATCTATAGAGAAGTCAAATAATACAGATTTATTTTTTTTAACTTATTTTGCTGGTCTCTATTCAATTGGCCAAAAGCAAAGTTTGTAGGCCTATCTCTGTAGGCCGATTCTGCTAATGAAGCATATAGATTATCAAAACTTTTCAAATTCCAATTAGGCAAATAATCTACCTCCAATTCTAATATCGGATCCTATATACATATCATCTATATTTACTGTATTATCATCATTAATCGGTATATCTACTCCCCAACCAGAGTCTTTAATATTATTTATACGTCCAAAAACATTTATATAATATTCAGGATTGGTAAGTCCGCCATCGCTCCATTGTGTCTGATCCCAATCAATCTGAACGGATTCAACTTTTGAATTTTGGGCTTTTACCAAATCTATAATTTCTTGTTCATGCTGTTTGAGATAAGCAAGCTGTTTTTGCTTGATAGCTTCCTTGTCATCTGCAATATCCTTTTTTGAAGAAGTGACTTTCTTATCTTCTTTATTGTTTTCTTTTTGAGTTACAGCGCATCCTCCTAGGCTTACTAGCGCTAGGATTGATGCAAAAGTTACAATTATGATTTTCTTTCGTTTACCCATAGCTCCTCCTTGATTTTTTGATCCCCTACTTGCTTTCTAATGCCACAAATCAACAATTTGAAATTTTCTGAGTTTAATTTTAAAGCTTTTTCGTATGCTGTTTCTATGAATTAAGTATAACATTTTTCACTTGCCGAACAAGCCTAATACTTAGAACTAGTAAAAATCGGCAGAAAGAACTCTGCCGATTATTTTATTTGCTCTGACTTTTAACATACTGAACAATCACATCTGCTGTGTACTGAGCTGTCCCTGCCCCAAATTTGTCAATATTTTCCTTAAACTCTGGGTTATAGACATAGCCTTTACCGATATGGCCGAAGACTTCAATAGAGCAGTCAAATCCATAAGTACGGATGGCTTGTAAGAGACGCGCTGCCTGCTCTTGATTTTCTGCTGCGTCAACTGGCAAGCCTTGCTGCATATTCTCTGCTAGACTTTGAAAAACTTGATTGAAGGCGGCGGCAGACTCTTCTTCACGTCCATTTTGACGAGCTAGTGCTTCCGCCATGACTTCTTGACCATATTCTTCTACAGCCTTTTGGTGGTATTTTTGATTGTCTTCGTAGGCAAAACCTGCGAATTTTTCTTTCATTGTCATCTTTCTTTCTCCTTTTTCTTCTTGGATGGTTTTTCGCAAGGTAGAAATCAAGGTATCCAAGCGGTCTCTTTCCTGCTGCAAATACTCTAACTGCCTCACCAGATGCGGCAATAAGGCCTGATCGTCCTGACTCAGCAGCTCTGCTATTTTCTCCAAAGAAAAGCCCAGATACTTATAGTAAAGGATGACCTGTAGCCGCTCTAGATCAGCTTGACTATACGTTCGGTAGCCATTTTCTGATTTGGCAGGGACCAAAAGACCAATTTTATCATAATGGTGCAGGGTTTTGACAGAGACACCCGAAAGCTGCGCAGCTTCTTTGATATGATACATAAAAAACCTCCTTGCCCTTATAGTATAAGCCCTGACCTTAGGGCAGAGTCAAGCTTTTTATGAAATTTTTTTAATCACTTTAAATTTTCAAAAGTAGCTAGCAGTTATTTATGAGAAACCATAGCAATAAAGCCCAGTTTTTCTTGATTCTTTTGGAACATCTTAAACATCTTCATAAATTGGCCATAGTTCTCTTTTTTAAGGGCATTAAAGCAGATTTTCAGAGTACCACCCAGTCCTTCGTCATATATCATACCTCGAAGACTCATCAAGGTCATTTCGCCGACAAAAGTGTCTACACGATTAAAAGCGTGAGAACTTGCCAGCTGAATCCAGGAGCCTTCTGTCAGAGGACCGACATTGACATTAATTGCACGAGATAGCTCTTCCCGGACATTCTCATCTTTTTGTTTGAGCATGACATCGTGGGTGAGGAGCACTCCACCCGGCTTCAGCACCCGGTAGTACTCATCCATACATTTGGCCTTCCCCTTATCCGTCTGCATGGTCAGCATGGCTTCATTGATAACGATATCAAAAGAATTGTCATCATAAGGCAGCTTCATGGCATTAGCCTGCTCAAATGTGACGAGCTCACCAACACCAGCCTTGTCTCCATTAAGCTTAGCCTGAGCCAGCGCAGCCTTATCCAAATCAACTGCAGTAATTTGGCAACCATATTTTTTAGCTAGCTCGATCGTGGTGGTTCCCATATTGCAGGCGACTTCTAGAACTTTCTTATCGCTGGAAAACTGCCCCTGCTCAATCAGCCAGTCTGTTGCCAGCTTGCCACCGGGACGAAGACGTTTCTTTCCTAATTTTGCTAAAAATTTATGACCTGCTTCTGCCATTTCCGAACCTCCATGATTTTGATTGCTTCCATTATAGCACAAAATATTATATTTTCAGATAATTCTTAGAATTTAGAAAAAACAGACCGAATCGACCGATTCAATCTGTCTTGTATCTTCTTTACAGCCCAAGAGATCCGGCCAAATAGCGCAGCAAGGCCACCAAGACTACACCAAACACAACAGTTGCAATCAAGTTTTTATACTTAAAAGCCACATAGCTAGTCGGAAATACGGCTATTAAATCCAGCCATTTAAAACTCGGCAGCTGACCTGTTTTAGCATTGGTGACACTGGATAGGATAAGGGCAAAGATTATGGAAACTGGCAGATATTTGAGGAAACGCTCTACCATAGGCGGAAGCCCCTTGTACTTGACTAGGATAAAGGGCAAAACCCGCGGCATCCAAGTGACCAGGGCTGACAAAAGAATGGCCAGCAAAATATACTTACTTATCATCTAGAATCACCCCCACCGTACAGCCTAGTAAGGTTGCAAAAAGCACCGCCAGCGAATTTTGAAGTAGCGTAGTTAGGACTAAGTAGGCAAGGCCCACCACGCCCAAGACTAAAAAGAGCTTCTTTATCTTGACCCGTCGCAGCATGATTGTAAATTGAGAGGAGAAAATGCCAATAAACATGGCGACTAGGGCAAAATCCAGGCCAAAGCTCTCAGGATTGGGCAGAAGGGCGCCGAGGGCAGTTCCTAAAATAGTACCCAAAATCCAAGAAGTATAACTCATGAAATTGTTACCCATCATCCAGCTAGCCGCAATCTCTTCTGTATGCACCTGCTCCCCCATCAAGACCCCATAAGATTCGTCCGTCAAAAAAGAGCCAATGACAATATTCTGAGCCAAGCTAGACTTACGAAAAAGGGTTGAGGCATGCAGACAGAGCAAAAGATGCCGAATATTTATCAGAAAAACAGTCAGTGCGATGGCCAAGACTGGCGCCTGCTGGGCAAATAAACCAATCATGGCAAACTGAGCACTGCCCGCATAAACCAGAATACTCATCAACCCCATCTCCAAGGGATTCATATAAGGCGATGCCATGATGCCGCAGGCTAGACCAATCCCAATATAGCCCAGAGCCGTTGGCACCGCCGCTTGTGCCCCTTGTTTAAATGTCTGTCCGCGCATTCTTCTCCTTTACTCCATGGTTTCAAAAGCCAGACTTGGCTTAGCATTCAGGTCCAAACTGGCAAAATTTTCCTTATTCCACTCACTGACACTGGCATAGGCAATCATACCAGCATTGTCTCCGCAGAGACGCAGTGGCGGAATGATCACCTTAACATCCTGAATCTCAGCTGCCAAGCGCTCTCTCAAGCCTTGATTGGCCGCAACACCGCCCGCCACGACCAGAGCCTTGACCGGATATTTTTCCAGCGCTTTCTTAGTCTTGGCCATGAGAATATCCATGACCGCCGCCTGAAAGCTTGCTGACAGGTCTTGATTAGACAAGACTTCTCCTTTTTGCTGGGCATTGTGGTGCAGGTTGATAAAGGCCGACTTGAGACCGGAAAAAGAAAATTCCAGATTATCTTCCTTGATCATAGCCCGCGGAAAATCATAAATATCCTGTCCCTTATGAGCCAGCTGATCAATCTCCCGACCTGCTGGATAGGTCAGGCCCATGACGCGACCGACCTTATCATAGGCTTCACCGACCGCATCATCTCGGGTTTCCCCCACAATCTTATAATCACCAGCTTGACTGACATAGACCAGCTCAGTATGACCCCCGCTGACTAAGAGAGCCAGCAAGGGAAATTCCAAGGGCCCCACGCTCTGGGCTGCCATCAGGTGTCCAGCCATGTGATTGACCGGAATCAAGGGAATATCATGAGCCCAAGCAAAAGACTTGGCCGCTGCCAAGCCGACCAGAAGCGCCCCAACCAGACCAGGACCGTAGGTAACGGCCACCGCTGTGACTTGCTCCTCGCTAATCCCTGCTTCTGCCAAGGCTTCCTCAATACAAACCGTAATGACCTCCACATGGTGACGGCTGGCCACTTCCGGTACCACTCCGCCAAAACGCTTGTGGCTCTCAATCTGGCTGGCAATGACATTGCTCAAAAGCTCCGTCTCATTCTTCAGAACCGCCACACTGGTCTCGTCACAAGACGTCTCAAAAGCTAAAATATATCTATCTTTCATGAATCTCTCTTTTCATAACAATCGCATCTTCCACCGGTGCATGGTAGTAGGCCTTCCGCCGCGCGATTTCTTTAAATTTTTCTTTTTTGTAAAATAGCAGAGCTGGCATGTTTGACTCCCTCACTTCAAGGAAAATTTCTTTGTCAGCTGGCAAAAAGTCAAACAAGGCTGTCCCGATTTTCTGTCCCTGATAGCTAGGCAATACAGCAATCTGCAGAACTTCTGCTTCAAAATCGGTCTCCTGCCAGACTAAAAAACCAACAAGCTGACTCCCATCTGCTGCTAGCGCACAGCTATTCACATCCGAGCGCAGAACTTCTTCCACTTGGCTCGCTGTCCAAGGACAAACCTCATAGACTGCAAGTAAGAGCTGTTCCAGCTCTTTTGCGAGAGGTGCCGCGTCCACATCCGAGTTGGCGCTCCATTTTCTCATCTCAATCATAGGCGCTGAATGTAAGAATCGCTGGATTCTTGGTGGTGCTTGAGCCAATTTTCCTCGGCCTCTACCCGTTTGAGATAGTTAGGAACAAAGTCATGAATAGACTGGACTGGCAAGTCTAGACCGATACGACCAATAGCTGCCGCGTCTGGCAAGGTCGGCTGAATGGCAGCCAGAGGAAGAGCCGCTTCAATCTGCTCCGCAAAAGCCGTCGTTTCTCCGACAAAGGTGACTGATTGGTTAGCGGCGCCAGCCATTTCCAACACCTCTGCCAAAGGCAGATGAGCTTCTGGTCGTACAGCCTGACCAGACTGGTAAAAGCCAGCATAGACATTATTGCGGCGGGCATCCATGATGGGAATGACCAAACCTTCCACCTGCTCTGGTACTAAAGCCAGCAGACTAGATACACCGACCAGCTCAATCTTGAGGGTATGAGCCAGAGTCTTGGCTGTCGCCACCGCAATTCTCAAACCTGTGTAGCTGCCTGGCCCCTGCGCCACCACGATCCGATCCAAATCTGTCGGTTTCATATCCAGACTATTCATCAGAAAATCAATAGCCGGCATAAGGGTAATGCTATGATTTTTCTTGATATTGAGCGTCACCTGCCCCAAGAGCTCCTTATTCTCTAAAATCGCTAGAGATAGAGCCTTATTTGACGTATCCATCGCTAAAATGTTCATCATTTTCTTCCTTAATCGAGTGTTTGCTTCTTATTATACTACAAAAGCAGCGACAAGGATAGAGAGAGGCAGTCATTTGATGACCCAGATTGTCCTCAAAAGCTTTTCTGAAAATCTCCACAAGATTTTCTCGGCTATGTCTTTTACTAAAAGCTGGTTTTATGATATAATTGGTTAGAATTATATCGAATCAAGGTCAATCTACTACTCATAAAACTGAATAAAAGAAAACAGCTGATTAGCTGTCGTTTTCTGTAGCTTGATCGTGAAAAATGGAAGGAAATAAAATGATTTACAAAGTTTTTTATCAAGAAACAAAAGAACGCAGTCCACGCCGCGAACAAACACGTGCCCTCTACTTAGATATAGAAGCAACTGATGAATTAGAAGGCCGCATCAAAGCCCGCAAATTGGTTGAAGAAAAGACTCCTTACAATATCGAATTTATCGAACTCTTGTCTGACAAACATTTGGAATACGAAAAAGAGTCAGGCGCCTTCGAATTGACGGAGTTGTAACCTATGGCATATAACTTAAAGAAAGAAGAAGTTGGTGTTTTCGCCATCGGCGGTCTGGGCGAAATCGGTAAAAACACCTACGGAATTGAGTATCAAGATGAGATTATCATTGTCGATGCTGGGATTAAATTTCCCGAAGACGACCTCTTGGGTATCGACTATGTTATCCCTGACTACTCTTATATTGTAGAAAATATCGACCGCGTAAAAGCTGTCCTCATCACCCACGGGCACGAGGACCATATCGGCGGCATTCCTTTCCTGCTCAAGCAAGCCAATGTTCCTATCTATGCTGGCCCTCTGGCCCTGGCCCTCATTCGCGGCAAGCTAGAAGAGCATGGACTTTTGCGTGACGCTAAGCTCTATGAAATCAATCAAAATACAGAACTGACCTTTAAAAATCTGAAGGCGACCTTCTTCCGCACAACCCACTCTATTCCAGAACCTTTGGGGATTGTCATTCATACGCCACAAGGCAAGATTGTCTGTACAGGTGACTTCAAGTTTGACTTTACACCAGTCGGTGAGCCAGCAGACTTGCACCGCATGGCCGCTCTGGGCGAGGAAGGCGTGCTCTGCCTCCTGTCTGACTCGACCAATGCTGAAGTTCCGACCTTTACCAATTCCGAAAAAGTGGTCGGACAGTCTATTATGAAGATTATCGAAGGCATTCATGGACGGATTATTTTCGCTTCCTTTGCTTCAAACATCTTCCGCCTCCAGCAGGCAGCAGAAGCTGCTGTCAAGACAGGGCGCAAAATTGCGGTCTTTGGCCGTTCTATGGAAAAAGCCATTGTCAATGGGATTGAGCTAGGCTACATCAAGGTTCCCAAAGATACCTTCATCGAACCAAATGAACTCAAGGACTATCCAGCTGGTGAAGTGCTGATTATGTGTACCGGAAGTCAGGGTGAGCCCATGGCAGCACTGTCTCGGATTGCTAATGGTACCCACCGTCAGGTGCAACTGCAACCTGGAGATACGGTCATCTTCTCATCTAGCCCAATCCCTGGAAACACCACTAGCGTCAACAAGCTGATCAACATCATTTCCGAAGCTGGTGTAGAAGTGATCCACGGTAAGATTAATAACATCCACACCTCTGGACACGGTGGCCAACAAGAGCAGAAACTCATGCTTCGCTTGATTAAGCCTAAATATTTCATGCCAGTCCATGGTGAATACCGTATGCAAAAAGTCCATGCAGGTCTAGCCGTTGATACTGGAGTACCAAAAGACAATATCTTCATCATGAGCAATGGTGACGTGCTGGCTCTGACAGCTGACTCAGCTCGTATTGCCGGCAGCTTCAACGCTCAAGATATTTATGTTGATGGGAACCGCATTGGTGAAATCGGAGCCGCTGTCCTGCGCGACCGTAAAGATTTGTCAGAAGACGGCGTTGTTCTGGCTGTTGCAACGGTTGACTTCGAGTCCCAGATGATTTTGGCTGGCCCAGATATTCTCAGCCGCGGCTTTATCTACATGCGCGAATCAGGCGATCTCATTCGCCAAAGCCAGCGCATCCTCTTCAATGCCATTCGCATTGCCCTTAAGAATAAAGATGCCAGCGTCCAATCTGTCAGCGGCGCTATCGTCAACGCCTTGCGTCCTTTCCTCTACGAAAGCACTGAGCGCGAACCTATTATTATTCCGATGGTGCTTACACCAGATGAAGACAACTAAAAAATAAGCTTTGCTAGATTTAGCAAAGCTTATTTTTCTGCTTTATTTTTTGTTCGAGAGGCATGCTTGATAATCCAAGCGCAGCTCAGACTCAGTTCTTCCTCTTGCCAAGATCCAATCACCCTCTCAAACTTTTCAGGATCTTCTTTATATAAATCATTCAGATTATTAGCGACACTTTTTTGGATTGATTTATCTGTATCATCCTTTAGATTCCTTAAAATAGCGGTAAATTCATCAAAATAATCTAAGACCACAGTCTGCTTCTTAGCCCAAGGCAGACGGATTCGCATACACTCGCTGGCTAATCTACGGACGCGCATATTCTCGTCTTTACTCCACTCTAACAGTAAATCCATCGTAGCTTTAGGAAAATTGGCCAGTAAGGGCCGCATAGAAAATTCTCCAGTAAATCGCTTGGTTAATTCCTTAATGAAGGCTGCACTCAGCTCGAATTCCTGACCTCCGTAAAGTTCTACGTATTTGCCAATCGGCCACAACCAGTACCCCTCTGAGAACATGCCCAAGCCGCCCTCTAACTCCGGACCAAGTATCTGCTCAAAAACCTTCAGAGAGGCAGCATAAGAAAGCGGCAAGCATTCTTTGATACTCTTTGCCAGCAGCTCTTGACGCTGAGTAAATTCCAAAGACTCTAAGTCGCTTTCAACTAGAGACATAAAGTGCTGAGCATCAAATTTATCTGTTACTTCTTGCAAGCGACGACTCAAATCCTCCGCATAAACCAAATCATAATAATCTTTAACCTTTTTCGCCATGATTTTTAAATCCCCTTAACAGACTTCTCACTGCTCCTCTGATTTCTGCTTCTTCCTCTTTCTCAGCCAGAAAAAGAGACAACTCGTTCAAGGCGCCTGAAATCATATGAGCTGCCATATCCAAATCAATAGAGATAAGTCTTCCTTCTTTAGATAAAATGTCTAATTGTTCTCTCAAATGAAAGAAAGAATTAGCCTCGTCCTGACGACGCCACTCTTTCCACTCAACGACATTGGGACCATCAAGCAGGAGAATACGTTTATTTTCGGTCAAGGTCGCAAAACGAACAAAAGCAACACAGCCTTCCACCAACTGCTCCCAAGAATCCTGTGCTTCCAAGGCACTTTTTTCTACATAAGACCCCAGTTCGGACTGAATTTGTGCTAGTACGGCGGTAAATAAAGTTTTCTTATTCCCGAAATGATGATAAAGTGCGCCTCTTGTCATTCCCAACTCATCTACAATTTCTTCCAAGGAAGTTTCTGCATAACCCTTTAAAGAAAAATGTTTCCGAGCGATAGCTAATATTTTCTTGCTTGTCTCTAGAGAAGCCTGCTGCTTTTTATTCATCTTCACTCTCCAAATAATTTGCCGCAAACTCAGCACTAGGTGGAATAACTTGAATGACATCAACCAAAACAGAACCCGGCGCTTTCACAATGAAATGGCGCTGACCAAAATCTTCACTCTTAATGGGAAGAAGGAACTCCATTTCTTCTTGCTGATGCAATTTTTCATAAAGACAATCTACATTGTCAACTTCAATATTGATGATTAGGCCACTCGCATTAGACTGGTAGGCTTGTGGCACTGTCCCATGCTTGCTATCAATAAAAGCAAGCTCAAAACTACTCTCGACGTTCTTTAAACTAATATACCAATCTGAACGAAAGGTTTCCTGAAATTGGAAAAAATCAATAAAGAATTGTGCTGATTGATGGACATCTTCACTCATTAAAACTGTATATAAACTAGTAATCATTTGTTCTCCTTTTCTTAAACTTTATTTTAACATACATACCGAATGTATGCAAATGAATATTAAAAAACAGAAGCCAACTTGACTTCTATTTCTAAAAACAATTCAGCCCAGTCGCTTGATGAAATGATATTTGGTCACACCTTTTTGAGGTACATCTTCCAGACTGGCGTAGATTTCATAGCCTTGCTTGATGTAAAAATCCTTGGCCTGATAAGATTTGGTGGACAAGGTGATGCTGCTGACTCCCGCTTTCTCAGCCTTTTCTTCTAATTCTGCCAGCAGACTAGCTCCCAAGCCCTTTTTCTGATGTTCCTTATCTACCACTAAGGCCTTGATATGGATATTTTCCAGTACTTGCTGGGCATGGAGCAAGGCAATCAGGCGACCTTCCTCTTCCCGTGTCAGATAATCATCCTGAGGCTCAAGTTCTTCAAGCCTAGCTGCCCCAAAAGAAGCCTCATATTGCTCCTTGAAAACTTGCTCGATAAAGTCATGAAATTCTGTCATTTCTTGCTCCTAGCGAAAAAGCAGAATACTGACTCTGCCTTTTCCTTCTTTATTCTCCTTCAAAGGCGTCTTTCATTTTATCGAAAAAGCCTTTTTTCTTAGGGTTTACTGTGATATTTCCAGCTGCCGCAAAGTCCTTGAGAGCTGCTTTTTGACGGTCGTTGAGGCCAGTTGGTGTCACGACATTGACCGTGACATACTGATCGCCTACACTGCCACCACGCAGACTCGGAGCTCCCTTACCACGCAGACGGAACCGTTTGCCAGTCTGGGTTCCTTCTGGGATTGTCAATTCAACATTTCCATGGACAGTCGGAATTTCCACGCTATCACCTAATGCTGCTTGCACAAAGTTGAGGTTGAGCTTGTAGTAAATGGTAGAACCGTCTCGCTCAAACTTATCGCTTGGCTCAACGTTCACCACTACATACAAGTCTCCGTAAGGACCACCGTTAAAGCCTGCCTCACCTTGACCAGCCAAGCGAACTCGTTGACCTGTTTCCACACCAGCGGGGATTTTTACATGAACGCTATGCGCTTGCTTTTCATGTCCTGTTCCATGGCAGGTTTCACATGGACTTTTGATTTCTTGTCCGCGACCATGACAGACATCACAAGTCACTTGTCGACGCATCATGCCCAGCGGTGTCTGAGTATCAACATTGATGACACCAGAACCGTGACAGCGACCACAAGTTACCGGGCTAGTTCCTGGCTTAGCACCTGAACCGTGACAAGTATGGCAACTCGCCTCACGATTGTATTTCACTTCTTTTTCGGCCCCGAAAATAGCCTCTTCAAAGCGGAGATTTACCCGATACTGGAGATCATCTCCTTGCCGCGGAGCGTTTGGATTACGAGTCGCGCCACCGCCAAAGAAGCTAGAAAAGATATCTTCGAAGCCACCAAAACCAGAGCCATCAAAGCCACCGAAGCCGCCGGCACCACCAAAGCCACCATTGGCACCCGCTGCGCCATATTGGTCATAGGCAGCCCGCTTTTGCTCGTCGCTCAGCGTTTCATAAGCCTCCTGGACTTCCTTATATTTATCTTCCGCCCCAGGCTCCTTATTGATATCTGGGTGATATTTTTTAGATAATTTCCGATAGGCTCTCTTGATCTCATCCTGAGAAGCATTCTTTGAGACACCTAAACGATCATAAAATTCAGTATTATTCATTTAAGATACCAAGAGCGAACAGAAAGCGACTGAATTTTAGGAAACCGACAAGAAATCCTGATTTCTTAGGAGGTTTATCTAATTTCCAAGCTTTCCGCTCGGGTTCAATTACGAACACCCTTGTTCCTTTCTGTTAATATTGCGGAACGAAACCTCGATTTAGGTCGGGTTCAGTTCCTTTCTAACTTAGTTTAAAGAAGAATCAAAAATTTACGTTCCACTCTTTTCTTACCGAAAAACAGAGGCTGGGTTGCAACCTCTGGATTTCTTCCTATCATTACGACTTGAAATTTTCAAAACAATATTTTTCGAAAAATTTTTAACGCGGTAGCTGATTGGATTTTGGGTTCGTCTTTCAGACTCCCAAAAATCCTAATCATCCTCGCGGGGGTTCGACTACGAACTAAAAACTTTCAATTTTTAGTTCTGTCTCACCGCCTATTTCTCCGTAAACTCTCCGTCTACGACGTCATCGCCTGCATTTCCTGTTGCTTGTGCGCCTTCTGCTCCTGCTTGTGCTTGAGCTTGTTGCGCTGCAGCGGCTTGTTCGTAGAGTTTAACAGCCAAAGCTTGCGCTTTTTCGTTGAGAGCTTCGAGTTTTGCTTTCATGTCGTCCAAGTTGTTGTCTTCTTGAGCTTTCTTAAGCTCATCAAGGGCAGCTTGAGCAGCATCACGTTCTGCATCGAAGCCTTTGCCTTCAGTTTCCTTGATTGTCTTTTCAGTCGCAAAGATTGCTTGGTCTACTTCGTTACGAAGGTCAACTTCTTCTTTACGTTTCTTATCTGCTTCAGCGTTTGCTTCTGCATCTTTCATCATGCGGTCGATTTCTTCATCAGTCAAGCCTGAGTTAGATTGGATGACAATTGTTTGTTCTTTTTGAGTTCCAAGGTCTTTAGCCTTAACAGATACGATACCGTTCTTGTCGATGTCAAATGTTACTTCGATTTGAGGGATACCACGAGGTGCAGCTGGGATATCTGTCAATTGGAAACGTCCAAGAGTCTTGTTATCTGCTGCCATTGGGCGTTCACCTTGAAGAACGTGGATATCAACGGCTGGTTGGTTATCTGCTGCAGTTGAGAAGACTTGTGATTTAGAAGTTGGAATTGTTGTGTTACGATCGATGAGTTTTGTGAAGACGCCACCCATTGTTTCGATACCAAGTGACAATGGTGTTACGTCAAGAAGGACAACATCTTTGACGTCACCAGTGATGACACCACCTTGGATAGCAGCACCCATGGCAACCACTTCATCAGGGTTCACTGATTTGTTTGGTTCTTTACCAGTTTCAGCCTTAACAGCTTCTACAACGGCTGGGATACGAGTTGAACCACCGACAAGGATCACTTCGTCGATATCTGACAAGCTCAAACCTGCATCTGAAAGGGCTTGACGAACTGGAACTTTTGTACGTTCTACAAGATCACGAGTCAAATCATCGAATTTAGCACGAGTCAAAGTCATTTCCAAGTGAAGAGGTCCAGCCTCTCCCGCAGTGATGAACGGCAAGCTGATTTGTGTTGAAGTTACACCAGAAAGGTCTTTCTTAGCTTTTTCAGCCGCATCTTTCAAACGTTGCATTGCCATCTTGTCAGTAGACAAGTCAATACCGTTTTCTTTCTTGAATTCTGCTACCAAGTGGTCGATAATCTTTTGGTCAAAGTCGTCACCACCGAGTTTGTTATCCCCTGCAGTTGCCAATACATCGAAGACACCGTCACCCAATTCAAGGATAGATACGTCAAATGTACCACCACCAAGGTCGAATACCAAGATTTTTTCTTCTTTGTCAGTCTTGTCCAAACCGTAAGCAAGGGCTGCAGCAGTTGGTTCGTTGACGATACGTTCTACTTCAAGACCAGCGATTTTACCAGCGTCTTTTGTTGCTTGACGTTGTGCGTCGTTAAAGTAAGCTGGAACTGTGATAACAGCCTTAGTTACTTTTTCACCAAGGTAGTCTTCCGCATAACCTTTCAAGTATTGAAGGATCATAGCTGAGATTTCTTGTGGAGTGTATTCTTTTCCATTTGCAGAAACTTTTTCAGAAGTTCCCATCTTAGATTTGATAGAGATCACTGTATCTGGGTTTGTGACTGCTTGACGTTTTGCAGCGTCACCAACAATGATTTCACCATTTTTGAATGACACTACAGATGGAGTTGTGCGGTTTCCTTCTGGATTTGCGATGATTTTACTTTCAGTTCCTTCAAGAACTGCAACTGCTGAGTTTGTTGTTCCTAAGTCAATACCGATAATTTTAGACATGTGTTTTTCTCCTTAAGTTTTTTCTTCTATTTTTTGATATTTTCCTTAAGTGGTGGGGACGTGAGCAACTCCCTACGGGATTTCATCACTTATTTTTGAGCCCAAAGTCTCAAAAATCCCCTGTTTCAGTAGCACAAGCTACTGAAATTTTCACCACGGCGGAAAATATCGTTTTTGCAAGCCTCTGGCTTGCCTCTTATCTTCATTCATAGTTTAGTGTCGTTTCGGACAAATTTTACGCAGTAGCTGATTGGCAGTTCACTTCGCAAACGCTCGTGACCAGCCTAATCACCTTTGCGGGGGTGCGTCAACGAAATCACAGATTTCTGACTTACCGCCTAGTTATACACCACTACCATAGCTGGTCTTAGGATGCGATCATGGAGTTTATAGCCTTTTTGGAAGACTTGGGCAATGGTATCTGCTGGGTGTTCATCGTCTGCTGGAAGAGTTTGGATGGCCATATGGTAGTTATGGTCAAATGCTCCGTCAGCTACGATTTCTTCAATTCCTTCTTCTTTAAGGGCATGAATTAAGCTTTCTTGTACCATCTCCAAGCCTTTTTTGACGTCGTCTGTCAAGCCTTCAACGGCAAGCGCACGCTCGAGGTTGTCCAAAGAAGGGAGAATCGCTTTTGCCAAATCTTGACTGCGATAGCGTTGCAAGAGTTGGCGCTCTTCATTGGCACGACGTTGGATGTTTTGCATTTCTGCATGAGCACGGAGATATTTATTTTCAAAATCTTCTGCCCGCTCATTTGCAAGTTCTAGTTCTGATTTTTCAGGAGTAGTTTCATCAGCTTCTTTAGCGGTTTCTACCTTTTCTTCAGTAGCTTCTACCACTTCCTCTTCTTTTACTTCTTCGTTTTTTATTTCCTCAGACATTTTTCGCCTCCTTTTTAGGAATTTATGTAATTTCATGTTCAACTCACCTCATAATGATTGCTACTCAAATATCTGTAGAAATCGATGAGTTTCATGGTTAGGACTCGATTGACAACATTGAGTTGACTAACCACCTTTTGGTAATCCAGATTGACTGGACCAACCACTGCCAGCATACCAAAGCCTCGATAGGGAATTAAAAACTTGCTGGAAATCAAGGTTAGATTGGCCAGACAGTCCTCTTGACTAGCTGCGACACGGACATTTTGCATCTGATCCTCAGCTAGACTATCACGGATCTCAAAAGCCACCTTCTGACGATCATCAAAGAACTGATAAGCCTCAAGATCCGCAAAACGTAGCAACTGGACTTTGCCAGCTACAGCTACTTTCTCCGAAAACATCTGAGCAAAAATATGCTCAAAGAGATCGAGAACATTGTCCGTCGTCGTAAAGTAACGCTGGATAATCTGCGGAATCTCCGTCCGAATCTTGTAGTGGATATCTAAGACCGTCTGTCCCAAAAAGCGCTCCTGAATCATATCCCTCAAGCGCAGTAGGTCATCCTGGAGAAAATTCCTAGGAATCATGAACTGACTGGTCAGGGTATTGGACTCATCTAGAGTAAAGACAGCTAAGGCTGCATGCTGGCTAATAACAACGATATCAAAAGCCGTCAGCCGTTGCCGACTAGGTTCGACGTCAAGAGCTACAACCGTGCAAGCACTCAACTCTGCCAAAACGTCCGCTGCCCGCTGCAGGATATCCTCCAGCTTGAAGAACTCTTGGTCAAAAGCTTTGACGACCTCATAGAGCTCATTTTCCGCCAGCTGATCAAAGGTCAAGGAA
Source organism: Streptococcus cristatus (assembly GCF_003943465.1). Classification (GTDB taxonomy): domain Bacteria; phylum Bacillota; class Bacilli; order Lactobacillales; family Streptococcaceae; genus Streptococcus; species Streptococcus cristatus_C. The sequence goes on from NZ_RJPR01000009.1 coordinate 60,465, forward strand.
TGGCGGACAAAATACTGGAAACCAGCGACACTTGGCTTGCGCCCACTCGATGTATGAGCCTTTTCTAGCAGCCCTTCCTTTTCCAAGGCTGCCATATCATTTCGAATGGTGGCACTCGAAGACTGGATAGTCTCTTGCAAGGCTTTAGAACCGACAGGCTCATGCGTCTTGGTAAAGATATCAATAATTAGATTTAAAATCTCATTTTGGCGTTCTGTTACCAAGGACCTCACCTCTCTTTAGAAAATTTCCAGCCACTGGCGAGATTTTATTTTTTATATTTAGCACTCTAACACATCGAGTGCTAAACTATGATTCTATTATACACTCTTAAAAATGAATGTCAAGACAAAAAACCAAAAAATTAGCACTCTTTTTGCAAGAGTGCTAAAAATCAGTCTCAAGTCCTAGAAATCTTTAATTAGATAGGATTCATTTTACAATTCTTTTGGTGAGCTTTAAGCTTTTTCATAGCCCAATCATAGTGGCTGGATGTAGCACTGACAAAATAAGAACCCAAGGTCGTTCCGCCCGTCCAATTATAAACTCCTTTAGAAAATAATTCTTCATTGGTCAAGGTTGCGACTAGGTCCAGGACAGCTCTATGCGAACTAGCCAGCAAAGAACTTGCCTCCTCAAGAGAGGTCTGCTGGTGCTTTTCCCAAAATGCGACATTCATATCACCATAGGTTCTCCAATTGTAGGGAGCAGGTAGGAAGGACTTCTCTTCTCCCCTTTGATTGGCCTGCACCCAGTTTAGCAGCAGTTGGTGCCACTCATAAAGATGGATTAAGACATCCCTCAGATTCCGATCACGCTTCCAGTGAGCTTCTTTCTTTTTCTCATCCTTTGAAAAATCAAAGGGCCTCGCCAACTCTTCTGCTGTCATGTTCGAAATAAGCAGATTGAGTTTTTCGAAATTTTCTGTAGCTGCAGCCAGTAAATCGTTTTTTGTTGTAGGTCTTGGCATGACAAATTCCTCCTATCTGACGGAATACCTTAAGATGGTTTTCAACTTTTCTTCTGGTGTCCTATTTTTGTTGCTTAAGTAAATCTCTCTGTGGACTTGGTCGCATCTCTCCAGTCCCAAGCTGATTGCCAGCTCGTCCATTTTCTCAAAAGAGGCCGGCTCACTGTCATAACTTCCTATGTGTAAGACCTGAATGGCTCGCTCCTCTGGCAATCTCTGCAAACGGATGTCGTCGTAGAGGGGATTGGGCTTTTTCTTATGGACATTCTCAAGCGCCGCCGCAAACATGTCCTGAGTGATGATAGTGGGCTGCTGAATCATGAGCTGATAGCGAAGCTGACTTTTATCGAAGCCTTCCCCAGCAGCTTTTTCCCAAATCCCTTCCAAAGGATAAACCGTAAAATCCGTCACCTTATCCTCCGCCTCGTTTTTCATCATGGATTTAAAGAGCATTTTTATGGAATAGGCCAGTGAATAAAGGGCAGATACCCGCTCATAGAAATCTGCTTCATTGGGGTCGCCCTCTCCTTCGATCACAATGAACTGTTGACTCGGCACCTCTACCAGCTCTGGCTTTTGCTTAGCTCCATAAAGGCCTCTCTCGCTCTTTCTCCATTCATATTTCATCTTGCTCCCCCCTTCTCTCTTCTTATCTATTAGTATACAAGAAGATACCTGACACCCTATGTCAAGTTTTATATTTTTCTATCAACCTAGAAAGTATTTCTTTCATTTTCACTCGGATTTCGGGCGGATCTAAGACCTCCACAGAGTCTCCAAAGGACAGGATGTAACTGTACAAACGGTGATCGTTGGGAATCTCGATTTCTGTATATAAATTTCCTTCCGCATCTGTCCGAATGTCTCCGCTTAGTTCATCATAAACCCTGAAGGCCACTTTGCGATCAAACTTGACTGTCAACTTAATGGTATTTTCATAGGTCAGTTCCTTTTCCAAGACGACATCTTCAAAGCTGTCCTCAAACTTTTCATCCAGCCGCTCCAGATTTTTCATCCTAGATAGTTTAAAATACCTGAATTCCTGTCGCAAGAGGCAGAAAGCATAGAGGTACCAACTCTGATTTTTAAACAACAAGCGTACAGGCTTGACACGACGGCTTGTCTCCCGCTCATCACTAGCAAAGTAAGAAAAAGAAACAAGGTGCTTGCCTAGAATTGCAGTTTTTAGTTGATGAAAGATAGCTTCATATGCTTTATCGTTTTGCCAGTGGTTAAAATCGATTTCGATCCAGTTGGGATTTCTGACTTGAAATAGCGCCGAAAGCTTTGTAAGCAGGTCACTTTGGTAAAGCTGACTGGTGCTGTCCATACCTTGCAGAGCAGCCATAATCTGCTCTTTCTCCTCCGCTGTCAGCAAGGACTTTCGCAAGATAAAATCCTCCGCGATTTCTATACCGCCACCCTTTCCTTGCGTGGTATAAATCGGAACCCCAGCGCTGCTTAGAGAGTCCACGTCTCGATAAATAGTCCGAACCGAAACTTCAAATTTCTCTGCTAGCTCCGTTGCAGTCACTTTCCCTCTCTCCAAAATGTAGTACAATATCCGAAATAGTCGATTATTCTGCATGCCTGCTCCTTCTCCTCTTCCTATTATACAATACTTGCCATAGCATGTCATATTTAGGCAGGTTAGACCTAGGATAAGCTGAAATGAAAAAGAGAGTGGGACAGAAATCGGTAATTCGTTAGAATTCGATTTCGTCGTCCCACCTCCGCACAGTTGAGTAGGGCTGTAAAAGCTTATGAAATCAGCGTAGTAGAGCCCACTCAACCACTACGTCTTGCTCGACAATCCAAAGACAATTGAGAGGCTAGGACTTTCGTCCCAGCCTCTTTTAGTAATTAGAAACCTTATTTCCGATAGATGTTATTCTCATGACCACTACTAAGCTTTACCATTATTTCCTGCGACAGGGGCAAATGTTGGCAAAGCCACCCCCTCTTTTAGCAGGGCTTCATGGTAGAGCTTATAGAAAATATGGTACAGGCTCGCTTGCATACCGCTTGCAACGATTAGACTAATTCGGAAATAAAACTGGCCGCTCGCAGTCATTTGCGGTCCCAGAATATCAGGTTCCTTCAAAACTTCTGGATGTTCTGGCACAGCTTCCTGATTGACAGCAGCGATAATCCGATAAATCTCATCCAAATCCGTCTCGGCATAGATAGGAATATCAATCAAAACCCGCATATCGCCACGAGAAAGATTGCTGACTACGGTGATATTTCGGTTGGGCACAAAGTGAAGAGTTCCGTCCGCATCGCGTACCTGCGTAGTCCGAATCCCAACACTGACAACCGTTCCTGCGATCTTGATAGCACCATTGGTCAAGCGAACATTATCCCCTACATCCAACTGACGCTCTAAGAGAATAAAGAAACCGTTGACTAGGTCGGACAGAAAGCCCTGCGCTCCCATCCCAATAGCTACTCCAGCAATCCCTGCCCCAGCTAAAAGACTTGAGACCGGCATACCCAAAATCGATAAAATCCAGTAGAGCAAGAGAAAATAAAGTACATAATTGAGTAAATTCTCAATTAAGCGCATAATGGTCTTTTGCCGAGCGACATCCTGCCGAGATAATTTCAAAGATGGCGCAATCAGTCTAGTCACAAAAAGATGGAGAATTTTCTTAGCCACCCAAAATAGTAAGCACAAAAAGACCAAGGAGACGAATTTTGAAAATACATCATCCAGAATAGCTGACCAGTTGAATTGCTGGAAATAGCGCGTAAAAACATTCTCATTAGCTGTCATTCTTTCCTCCTATGAGATACAAAAATCTTATTCATTATACCACAAAGGGCGACAGATAGGCATCAAAGCACCCTTATTCCGCATAGCGAATACTTAAAAAACATTGATTTTATACGACCTCTAGCGTATAATGGAAAACAGTTTATTTTAGAAAGGGAGCTACTATGTTTCATCGAATTCTTTCTGCTTGGAATCGCGCCAATCTTATCAAACGGATTTCTATTGGGATTGTCACAGGCGCCCTGCTGGCTCTTATTTTCCCATAAGCCAGCGCCATTAGCCTCCTCGGCCAAATCTTTGTCGGCGGTCTAAAAGCTATCGCACCACTGCTCGTTTTCACTCTCGTTGCCAACGCCCTCTCTCAGCACCAAAAGGGGCAGAAAAGCAATATGAAAACCGTCATTATCCTCTATCTAATCGGGACTTTTGCGGCTGCTCTTGTCGCTGTCCTCGCCAACTATGTCTTTCCTGTAACCATCGAGCTGACCGCAGCTAGCTCGGAAGTCAGTCCACCAGAAGGCATCGGCCAAGTTCTGAGCAATCTCCTCCTCAACCTTGTCGATAATCCAATCAACGCCCTGACCAAGGCTAATTATATCGGTATTCTGGCTTGGGCAGTCGTCTTTGGAGTGGCCATGCGAGAAGCAAGTCAGCAAAGTAAAGAACTCTTGAAAACACTGGCAGATATTACTTCGAAGATTGTCGAATGGATCATCAATCTAGCTCCCTTTGGTATTTTAGGACTGGTGTACACGACCATTTCTGGCAAAGGATTTGAGGCACTTAAGAGCTACGGCATGCCCCTTCTCCTACTACTAGGTTCCATGGTCCTTGTTGCGCTGGTCGTCAATCCCTTGATTGTCTCCATCCTTCTTCAAAAAAATCCTTATCCACTGGTTTGGCGCTGCTTAAAAGTCAGTGGCGTCACCGCCTTTTCACTCGTAGTTCGGCTGCCAATATCCCTGTTAATATGAAACTTTGTCGAGATTTGGGTCTCAATCCTGAAGCCTACTCGGTCTCTATCCCACTCGGTTCCACTATCAACATGGCAGGAGCAGCGGTGACAATCAACACGCTTACCCTCGCAGCAGCCAACACACTGGGCATTCAGGTGGACTTTGGAACAGCACTGGTGCTTAGCATCGTTGCAGCCATTTCTGCCTGCGGGGCTTCTGGAGTGGCTGGAGGCTCGCTTCTCTTGATTCCTGTGGCTTGTAGCCTCTTTGGTATCCCAAACGATCTGGCTATGCAAGTCGTCAGCGTTGGTTTTGTCATCGGTGTCATCCAAGACTCTTGCGAAACCGCCCTCAACTCATCCACAGACGTGCTTTTTACAGCTGTTGCTGAAACGAGCACCTGGCCCAAGGAAAAACGTTATTAAACAAAGCACTGAGGCTGGGACAAAAGTCCCAGCCTCTCAATTGTCTTTGGATTGTCGAGCAAGACGCAGTGGTTGAGTGGGCTCCACTACGCTGACTTCATCAGCTTTTACAGCCCTACTCAACTGTGCGGAGGTGGGACGACGAAATCGAATTCTAACGAATTACCGATTTCTGTCCCACTCTCAGTTTTTTATTTTGTCCTACGAGATACTTTCCTCACTCTTTCCTTAAAGAAGATTTAACTTTTTCTTAAAGATAACTGATATCAGCTAGCTTTAAGCCGCAATCTGTATACTTTCTACACATCATCTAAGAAAGAGGTATGGATATGGACTATCTAGTGATTCCGGCTTACGAGCCCGATTATAATTTGATTAAACTGATTCAAAAAATTCAGAGCAAGAGCGATTTTCATATCATTGTCATCGATGACGGCAGCTCAGCTAAGCGCCAGACAGTCTTTGACAAGGCTGAACAATATGCGACTGTCCTCCATCACGAAAACAATCAAGGCAAAGGACAAGCATTGAAAACTGCCTTCACCTACATCCAGTCTCTGGGTCAATACGGAACGGTTATCACAGCAGATGCAGATGGCCAACACAAGGTTTGGGATATTTTCCGCGTGGCAACCAAGGCTGCCGAACATCCCAATCAGCTGATTCTGGGCGCACGCGCCTTTACTGGCAAGGTGCCTCTGCGCAGCCGCTTCGGCAACAGCCTGACTCGGGCTCTCTTCAAGCTTCAGACTGGCGTAGGTGTCTCCGATACTCAGACCGGTTTGCGGGCCTTTACGACCAACATGATTCCCTTTATGCTGAAGGTAGAGGGCCAGCGCTATGAGTATGAAATGAACATGCTCTTAGAAGCCAGCAAGGAATATCCCATTTTGGAAGTGCCCATTGAGACGGTCTATATCAATGATAATGAAGGTTCGCACTTCCGGCCTGTTAGAGACGGACTCATGATTTATAAAAATATCTTTAAATTTGCTCTGACCTCTCTCAGCAGTTTCATCGTCGACTACATGGTCTATGCACTAGCTCTCTTATTTTTAGCTGCTGCTCCGACCAGCCTGAGAATTCTTCTAGCCAACGGGATTGCCCGCGTGACCAGCTCGGTCTTCAACTATTCGACCAATAAAAAACTGGTCTTTAAGAACGACGACAGCATTCTCAAGACAGGGACTAGCTATTTCAGCCTAGCTCTGGCGCTCTTCGTCTTGGATACACTGCTGATTCGCCTCTTCTACGCTGTCTTCGGTCTCAATCTTCTGATTGTCAAGATCATCGTCGGACTGCTGCTTTTCACCATCTCTTGGATGGTACAAAAGAGATTTATTTTTAAGGAAAGGACACACACTGCATCATGAAATTTTTAAAGAAAGGCTATGCCTACGCCTCGATTTTCGGGCTACTTCTGACAGCTTCCTTCAGCTACTCCATGCTGAAAACCTTCGTCATCGCGGAGACCATTTCCACAGTCTCAAGCACCGCTTCATCATCCAATGCCGAGGCTGCCAGCAAGGCTGCGGAAACGGCAACAGTGACAGATACCAGCTATTCAGACGATAACATCTCGGTCACGCTGACTGAAAAGACCGTCAACAATACCCAAGTCTACGTTGCCGATGTGACCGTCAGCTCCGCTGAATATTTGAAAACAGCCCTTGCCAATAACACCTACGGAACCAACATCACAGCCAAGACTTCAGAAACGGCCGCTAATAACAAGGCCATCCTAGCGGTTAACGGCGACTACTACGGTGCCAATTCTACCGGATACGTCATCCGCAACGGCGTCGTCTACCGTGATACCGTCCGAGAGGACGCCAGCAATGGGGACTTGGCCATTTACAAAGACGGCTCCTTCAAGATTATCTATGAAGACCAAGTCTCTGCCGAACAACTGGTCAAAGACGGTGTGGTCAATCTCTTGGCCTTCGGCCCAGCCCTTGTAGAAAATGGTGAGATTGTCGTGAATACCAAGTCCGAAGTCGGCCAGTCCATGGCTTCCAATCCACGAACAGCTATCGGTATCATTGATGAAAACCACTACATCATCATCGTCTCAGACGGACGCACCTCAGAAAGCGAGGGACTTTCCCTCTACCAGATGGCAGAAATCATGAAATCTTACGGTGTCAAGACCGCCTACAACCTTGATGGCGGTGGCTCCTCTACACTTTACTTTAACGGTCAGGTCATTAACAAACCTACAACCAATGGAAATACTATCTCAGAAAGGTCGGTGAGTGATATTGTCTACATCGGTTACTAATCCCAGCAAAAAACGTTTTAGAAAAACAGCCCTTATCTACGCACTATTAACTATTTTCTTCTTTGCTTTCAGCAGAATCTATGAATCCTTCAGCTTCGGGGAAACATCTATCCACATGCACTATCTCTTTGCCCTTCCTCTCGTTGGGGGCATCCTCCTCCTGCTCTTTATGAAGACCATTCCTAACCTCTCTCGGCTCAGCCTTAACCTCTGGAACTCAGCTGTAGCCACTATGACAGCCGGTATGCTCTTCCGTGGCATCGTCAATCTCTCTGGGCGCTCCACGACACTGGATATGCCCTACTGGTATGTAGGAGCAGCCTTTGCGGCTCTGGCTCTATTCTCCATGGTCTTTACGCGCAGTGTGTGGTTAGATAATAAAGAGACCAACTCAATGTCCTAATCTCATAAAAAAACAGAAAGGTCGTGGTGTTTAAGCCACGACCTTTTCTTGAACACAAATCTGCTTTTTTATAATCAACAATAGAACTTCTAAGAAAATCTTTGCTATCACATGGAAATGAAACTGACTTGTAAGATTAGACGATTCTACCCTGATCAACAACCAACTTGCCTGCCTTATAAACCTGATGGGTCAGGTTGGTCGCAAAGAAATAAAGTGGATAGTCAATGTTCTTAGCGTCTAGGATGGTAATATCCGCCTGCTTGCCAGTGTCAAAGCTGCCAATCTTATCTTGGCGGTTAACTGAGTAGGCCGCATTGATGGTTACAGCGTTGAGAACTTCCACTGGTGTCAGGCGCATCATAAAGCAGCCCAGCTGCATGACGAACTGCAGGTTAGCTGTTGGACAGGAGCCTGGATTGCTGTCGGTGGTCAGGGTGATGGCCATACCAGCTTCCAGCATCTTGCGGGCTGGTGCATAGGTATCTTCCATCAGACTGAAGGTAGTCGCTGGTAGGAGATTCCCGATAACCTTGGCTTCTGCCATCTTACGAATGCCTTCATCGGTTGCTACCATCAAGTGCTCTGCGCTAGTTGCTCCTAGCTCAGCTGCTACATCTACTCCACCGATCGATTCGATTTCATCAGCATGGATGCGAAGCTTGAAGCCCATTTCCTTAGCCTTAGAAAGCAGGTAGCGTGACTCGTCAGCTGTAAAGACGCCTTTTTCACAGAAAATATCACAGAATTCAGCTAGATTTTCTGCTTTTACCCGAGGCAGCATTTCCTCGACGATAAGCTCCAGATATTCCTGAGAGCGTCCCTTGTATTCTGGTGGAACGGCGTGGGCAGCCATAAAGGTAGAAACGAGGTCAATCTCGTGGTCACGGTCCAGAGCCCCAACGACATCTAGCTGGCGCTTCTCTGTTTCCCAGTCCAGACCGTAGCCACTCTTAGCCTCAACAGTCGTCACCCCATGAAGCAGCATATAGTCCAGCAGTCTCTTGGACTTATCGTAGAGAGTATCAAAAGAAGCTTCTCGCGTCGCCTGGACCGTACTGAGAATACCGCCGCCTTGAGCAAGAATTTCCAGATAAGGGACACCAGCTAATTTCTTAGCAAATTCATGCTCCCGGCTACCGCCATAAACCAAGTGAGTGTGACAGTCAATTAAGCCAGGTGTGGCAATCTTGCCCTCATAAGACTGAATCTTAGTATCAGGTCCAACCAGACTGGTATCCGGTTCTCCGCTGCCAACTGCTAGGATTTTGCCGTCTTTGACTGCAATGTAGCCGTCCTCCAAGACCTGAGCTTCCTTCATCTCCTCACCAAAAAGGGGATGTCCGAGGTCCTTGGGACAGAAGACTTGATTAAAGTGAGTTAATAGTAAATCAGCAGTCATGCTTGTTCCTCCATTTCATTTTCCAACTTATTCGCTTTCCATCATAATACACTATCGTCAAATTATAGTCAAAAATCAATATATATTAGATATATTGATATTTTTTATCTTTAGAAATATTTTCTTGACTTTGTACTGACGGCGCTGTTATACAATAAGGTCAAATCTTAAGTTATTTTACAAGGAGGAAATAAACATGTCATTCTACAGCGAACAAGATATTGCGGCAGCAATGACCGTCAAATTAGACGATGTATTACCTGAAAAAACGGTTTTCCAAGAAGGCATCCGCCGAGCACCTGACCGGGGCTTCCGTTTGACTCAAGCTCAAACCGAAATTGCTTTAAAAAATGCCCTTCGCTATATTCCAAAGAGATTCCATGAGGAAGTAATTCCAGAATTCTTGGAAGAACTGAAAACTCGTGGACGGATTTATGGCTACCGCTGGCGTCCAAAAGAACGCATCTACGGTAAACCAATTGATGAATATAAAGGAAACTGTACTGCAGCCAAAGCTATGCAGGTCATGATTGACAACAACCTGAGCTTTGAAATCGCCCTTTATCCTTATGAATTGGTTACCTACGGAGAAACTGGATCTGTCTGCGCTAACTGGATGCAGTACAACCTGATCAAGAAATACTTGGAAGTCATGACCGACCATCAAACCTTGGTCGTGGAATCTGGCCACCCGCTCGGACTCTTCAAATCCAAACCAGAAGCACCTCGTGTTATCATCACTAATGGCCTCTTGGTCGGTGAATATGACAATATGAAGGACTGGGAAATTGCGGAAGAAATGGGTGTCACCAACTACGGTCAAATGACAGCCGGCGGTTGGATGTACATCGGTCCTCAAGGTATCGTCCATGGTACTTTCAACACTCTCCTCAATGCTGGACGTTTGAAGCTGGATGTGGCTGACGACGGCGACCTGACTGGCAAACTCTTTATCTCTTCTGGTCTGGGTGGCATGAGTGGAGCTCAAGGGAAAGCAGCTGAAATTGCTAAAGCTGTAGCAATCATAGCTGAAGTAGACCAATCTCGGATTGAAACCCGTCACTCACAAGGCTGGATTAGCCAATTGGCTGAAAGTCCAAAAGAAGCAATCGACTTGGCTCAAAAAGCTCTGGAAGCTGGCGAATCAACTTCTATTGCCTATCATGGTAACATTGTAGATCTCTTAGAATATGTCAACGAGAACAATATCCATGTCGATTTGCTGTCTGACCAAACTTCTTGCCACAATGTCTATGACGGCGGCTACTGTCCGGCTGGTATCAGCTTTGAAGAGCGGACTCGCCTCCTAGCTGAAGACAAGGAAACCTTTGTTAAGTTGGTTGACCAAACCTTGGAACGTCACTTCAAGGCGATCAAGACCTTGACTAGCAACGGCACCTACTTCTTTGACTACGGTAATGCCTTTATGAAGGCAGTCTATGACTCTGGCATCAAGGAAATTTCTAAGAATGGCTTTGACGACAAAGACGGCTTCATCTGGCCATCTTATGTAGAAGATATCATGGGGCCTATGCTCTTTGACTATGGTTACGGTCCTTTCCGTTGGGTATGTCTGAGCGGTAAGCACGAAGACCTAGTCGCTACTGACCACGCTGCTATGGAAGTGATCGACCCTAACCGCCGCTATCAAGACCGCGATAACTATAACTGGATCCGCGATGCAGAAAAGAACCAGTTGGTTGTTGGAACTCAGGCTCGGATTCTCTATCAAGACTGCATGGGTCGTGTCAATATCGCCCTCAAGTTCAATGAATTAGTCCGCGAAGGCAAGATTGGTCCTGTCATGATCGGCCGTGACCACCACGACGTATCTGGTACCGACTCACCATTCCGTGAAACTTCTAATATTAAGGACGGTTCCAATGTTACCTGCGACATGGCTGTGCAATGTTACGCTGGTAATGCAGCTCGTGGTATGAGTTTGGTAGCTCTCCACAACGGTGGTGGAACGGGTATCGGTAAAGCGATCAACGGTGGTTTTGGCTTGGTACTGGACGGCAGCGAACGCATCGATGAAATCATCAAATCTGCTATCGCTTGGGATACAATCGGCGGAGTTGCACGTCGTAACTGGGCTCGCAATGAGCATGCTATTGAGACAGCTATCGAGTACAACCGTCTCCACCAAGGAACAGATCACATCACTATTCCATACTTAACTGACGAAGATCTGGTCAAAGAATCTGTTAAGAAATTGTTCGAATAGGAAAAACTTGTCCCCCGACTTCTGAACTGAGCTAGATCTCACATCTAGCTCAGCTGGAAGTTCCACTTTATTCACTTTGTAATTTTAATAACATATAACACGAGGTAATATCTTATGGCAAAAATTGTTGAATGTATTCCTAACTTTTCTGAAGGCCGCAACCAAGCGGTCATTGACGGTCTAGTGGAAGTAGCTAAGAGCGTGCCAGGTGTAACACTTCTGGACCACTCTTCTGATGCCAGCCACAACCGCAGCGTCTTTACCTTGGTCGGTGATGACCAAAACATTCAGGAAGTTGCCTTTCGTTTGGTCAAATACGCTTCTGAAAATATTGACTTGACCAAGCACCAAGGGGAACACCCTCGTATGGGCGCAACTGATGTCCTGCCTTTTGTACCGATCAAGGACATCACAAGTGAGGAATGCGTAGAAATTGCGAAGACCGTATCTGAGCGGATCAATCGTGAGCTCGGTATTCCTATCTTCCTCTATGAAGATGCAGCGACTCGTCCTGAGCGTAAGAACTTGGCTAAGGTTCGTAAAGGACAGTTTGAAGGCATGCCTGAAAAACTCTTGGAACCTGACTGGGCTCCAGACTATGGTGAAAGAAAGATTCACCCAACTGCTGGTGTCACTGCTGTCGGAGCGAGAATGCCACTCATCGCCTACAACATCAACTTGGATACAGACAATCTGGAAATTGCCAACAACATTGCCAAAATCATCCGTGGATCAAGCGGTGGTTACAAGTACTGTAAAGCAATCGGTGTTATGCTGGAAGACCGCAACATTGCTCAGGTTTCTATCAACATGGTCAATCTGGAAAAATTCCCACTCTATCGTGTCTTTGAAACTGTTCGCTTTGAAGCTAAGCGCTACGGAGTTGGAATCCTCGGCTCAGAAGTCATCGGTTTGGCTCCAGCTAAGGCTTTGATTGATGCAGCAGAATACTATCTGCAAATCGAAGACTTTGACTACAGCAAGCAAGTTCTGGAAAACCATTTGCTGGGCTAGGAGGACAGAAACCTATGAAATTAGTAGATTTAAGCTTGACAGAATTTGCCCAAGTCCTAGGCTCAGATGCTCCTGCACCAGGAGGCGGCTCTGCCGCTGCTCTTTCCGCAGCCAACGGTATTTCCCTGACTAAGATGGTCTGTGAATTGACCCTTGGCAAGAAAAAATACGCAGAATTTGAAGCAGAAATTGCTCAAGTGCACACAGAAAGTGCTCGCCTCCAAGAAAGTCTGCTCGCAGCTATTGACAAGGACACTGAAGCCTTCAATCTAGTCTCCGCCGTCTTTGATATGCCTAAGGAAACAGAGGAAGACAAGGCCGCCCGTCGAGAAGCGATGCAACAAGCCCTCAAGGAAGCGACCAAGTCACCTTATGGCATGATGGAAGACATCTTGACTGCCCTGCAAACAACTCAAAAGGCTGTTGGCAAGTCCAATACCAATGCTGCCAGCGACCTGGGAGTCGCAGCTCTCAACCTTAAGGCTGGTTTGCAAGGGGCTTGGCTAAATGTCCTCATCAACTTGTCAGGCGTCAAGGATGAAGCATTCGTCGCAGACTACCGCAGCAAGGGTGAAGAGCTCCTACAAAAAGGCTGCTCTCTAGCAGATGAAATTTATCAAGAAATTTTGAAAGTTGTCTAATAAATAAACGGAAGAGAAGTTCGCTCTTTCCCATGAATGGACTTTCTTTTCTCAAGAGGTAACAATATGGTTTTATCAGATATTGAAATTGCCAATTCGGTTCAAATGAAGCCCATCAAAGAAGTGGCAGAAAAGCTAGGAATTGCTGAAGACGCCTTGTCTCTTTATGGAAATTACAAGGCAAAAATCAGTGCCGGCCAACTGGAAGCTTTAAAAGACAAGCCAGACGGCAAACTGATTCTCGTGACCGCTATTTCTCCGACACCAGCTGGAGAAGGTAAGACCACGACTTCTGTTGGATTGGTCGATGCACTAGCTGCTATCGGCAAAAAAGCCGTTATTGCTCTACGGGAACCTTCACTCGGACCTGTCTTTGGTATCAAGGGCGGAGCTGCTGGCGGTGGTCACGCCCAGGTTGTACCCATGGAAGACATCAACCTCCATTTCACTGGTGACTTTCATGCCATCGGTGTTGCCAACAACCTGCTAGCAGCCCTCATTGACAACCATATCCACCATGGCAATGCCTTAGGCATCGACTCTCGCCGCATCACTTGGAAGCGGGCAGTTGATATGAATGACCGGCAGTTGCGCCACATTGTGGATGGCTTGCAGGGCAAGGTCAACGGTGTTCCGCGTGAAGACGGTTTTGACATTACAGTTGCTTCTGAGGTTATGGCTATTCTCTGTCTGTCCGAAAATATCACTGACCTCAAGAACCGTTTGGAAAAAATCATCATTGGCTACAGCTTTGAAGGTAAACCAGTAACTGCCAAGGATCTGAAAGCTGGTGGCGCTATGGCTGCTGTGCTCAAAGATGCTATCCATCCAAACTTGGTTCAAACCCTGGAACACACACCAGCCTTGATTCACGGTGGACCTTTTGCCAACATTGCCCATGGCTGTAACAGTGTCCTAGCTACCAAGCTGGCTCTCAAATATGCCGACTATGCAGTCACAGAAGCTGGTTTCGGTGCTGACCTAGGTGCTGAAAAATTCATTGATATCAAGTGTCGTACATCTGGCCTTCGTCCAGCGGCTGTAGTTCTGGTTGCTACCATCCGCGCTCTCAAGATGCACGGTGGTGTTGCTAAGAGCGACCTGGCTGAAGAAAATGTCCAAGCCGTTGTAGATGGGCTGCCAAACTTGGAAAAACATCTGGAAAACATTCAAGATGTTTATGGATTGCCAGCAGTCGTTGCCATCAATAAATTCCCGCTGGACACTGAAGCAGAATTGCAAGCAGTTTATGACGCCTGCCAAAAACGCGGGGTTGACGTCGTGATTTCCGACGTCTGGGCAAATGGCGGAGCCGGCGGTAAAGAGTTGGCTGAAAGAGTCGTTGAACTGGCCGAAGGAGACAATCACTTCCAATTTGTATATAATGAAGAGGACTCTATTGAAACCAAGCTGAACAAAATTGTTACTAAGGTTTATGGAGGCAAGGGCGTTCGCCTGACTCCTGCTGCTAAACGCGAGCTCAAACAACTGGAAGAGCTGGGCTTCTCCAACTATCCTATCTGTATGGCTAAGACTCAGTACTCCTTCTCAGACGATGCTAAGAAACTGGGCGCACCTAAAGACTTTGTTGTGACTATCAGCCAGCTCAAAGTTTCTGCTGGTGCAGGCTTTATCGTCGCTCTGACTGGTGCGATCATGACCATGCCAGGGTTGCCTAAAATGCCAGCCAGCGAAAAGATTGATGTTGACAAAGACGGCAATATCAGCGGTTTGTTCTAATAAATACCAAAAATGACAAATGTAACCCTTCTAAAATCAAACGATTTTCAAGTTTCCGATTGGTCGGGGGGAAAGACAAAACAACTTTATCTTTCCCCGCCAACTGGCCACTATGGCAAGCGTGACTTTGACTATCGACTCTCAACAGCGACTGTGGAGTTGGCTGAAAGTCAGTTTTCTGACCTCAGCGGCTTTCACCGCATTCTCATGAGCCTGGACCATACACTTCATCTCCACAATGCCAGCCGGCAGGAGGAAACGGTTCTAGCTCCCTTTACCTCCTATTTTTTCGAAGGGAGTGATTCTATCACAAGTCGTGGGACTTGTACCGACTTTAACTTAATCTACAGCGACCATTATCAGGGACAGATGATTGCCATATCGGATGGACAAGAGCTTAGCCGAGATGAAGCCATTCAATTTATCTATGCCTTGGGTGATCTGACGGTGACTGGAACAGACCTGCCAGCACTTAACCTAGAGACAGGGCAACTTCTGATAGTGGAAAAAGAGACTCAGGAAACTGAGCTGCAAATAATGTTTTCGAGTGACCAGCCAACGGGTGCTCCCCTTGCTATATGGGCTGGTTTGACCCATATCCCTACTAAGTAAAGATACAAGGATGTCCTATCATCGTTCTATCTTTACTTGGAAAGGATCCCACATCTCTAAAGGAGAAACATTATTATGAATGCGACTAAACTCACTGCACAAGAACAAGAGCGAGAAAATGCGAAATTCAGCTTTTCTGGCGCTACTCTCTATGGTATCAATGCTGTTATCGGTTCAGGAATTTTCCTCCTGCCTCAAAAGATTTATAAAGGACTGGGTCCTGCTTCTCTAGCTGTCATGCTGGGAACTGCCCTCCTCGTTATTCTCTTAGCCGTCTGCTTGGCAGAAACTGCTGGTTATTTTAATAAAAACGGCGGAGCCTTCCAATATTCCAAAGCAGCCTTTGGGGACTTTGTCGGATTTAATGTTGGCTTCCTAGGCTGGGCGGTTACCATCATCGCTTGGTCAGCAATGGCAGCCGGATTTGCGAGACTTTTTGTCATTACTTTTAAATCCTTTGTCCCCTATGAACTTCTACTCAGTGTGAGCCTGATTATCCTACTCAGTCTGATGAATATATCAGGTCTTAAGACCTCCAAAATGTTCACCTTGACCGCAACCGTAGCCAAGCTCATCCCAATTGTCGCTTTCAGTCTATGTGCAATTTTCTTCATCAAAGGAGGAATTGACAAAGGAAACTTCACTCCGTTTCTTCAGCTAGAATCTGGCGTAGATATCATGAAAGCCATCTCTAGTACAGCGATCTACATTTTCTACGGTTTCATCGGATTTGAAACCATGTCTATCGTTGCTGGTGAAATGCGCAACCCAGAAAAGAATGTGCCTCGAGCTATTTTGGGCTCTATCAGTATTGTCTCTGTTCTCTATATGCTAATTATCGCAGGAACTATCGCCATGTTAGGCAGCCGTATCCTGCAGACAGATGCCTCTGTGCAAGATGCCTTTGTCGAAATGATTGGTCCTGCTGGAGCATGGATTGTTTCGATCGGAGCGCTGATCTCTATTGCTGGACTTAACATCGGGGAATCTATCATGGTCCCACGTTATGGTGCAGCCATAGCAGATGAAGGCTTGTTACCTAAAAAAATCGCTGAAACCAATGCTAAAAACGCTCCTGTAATTGCCATTATTATCTCCGGACTTTTGGCCATCGCCCTGCTCTTTACAGGAACATTTGAAGTATTAGCGGCTCTCAGCGTAGTCTTCCGCTTCTTCCAATACATCCCAACTGCTCTAGCCGTATTGGTATTGAGAAAGAAATATCCAGATAAGAAAGTGGTCTTCCGCGTTCCATTTGGTCCTGTTATCCCAATTTTAGCGGTTCTAGTCAGCCTCATCATGATTTGGGGTGAAAACCCAATGAACTATGTCTATGGTCTCATCGGTGTCCTTGTCGCCAGCGCAGTCTACTATATCTACATAGTACTGATTTGTAAAAATAAAGTTCTTGAACAAAAAGGAGAATGAATCTTATGACACATGTAATCAATTTGGATGGCGAACACCTTACTTTAGAAGATGTCATTGCAGTAGCTCGTCATGGAGCTATCTGCGAAATCAACCAAGAAGCTAAGAAAGCTGTAGAAGCTTCCCGCAAAATCGTGGATGACATCGTCCGCGAAAAGCGGGTGGTCTACGGCGTTACGACTGGATTTGGCTCCCTCTGCAATGTCAGCATCTCGCCAGAAGATACGACTCAGCTGCAAGAAAACTTGATTCGCACCCATGCTTCAGGATTTGGCGATCCTCTTCCTGAAGATGCAGTTCGTGCTATCATGTTAATTCGGATTAATTCTCTGGTCAAGGGCTATTCTGGTATTCGTCTCTCTACTGTCGAAAAACTTCTGGAATTGCTCAATAAAGGCGTCGTGCCATTTATTCCAGAAAAGGGCTCTCTCGGTGCCTCTGGCGACTTGGCACCGCTGGCTCACATGGTTCTGCCTATGCTAGGACTGGGGCGCGCTTACTATCAAGGCCAATTGCTCTCTGGACAAGAAGCTTTGGACAAGGCCGGCATCGAAAAAATTGCTCTAGCGGCCAAGGAAGGGCTGGCGCTGATTAACGGTACAACTGTCCTGACAGGTATCGGAGCTTTGGCTACCTACGATGCCATCCAATTGCTCAAATTATCAGATGTCGCTGGGGCTCTTTCCATGGAAGTCCACAATGGTATTACCAGCCCTTTCGAAGAAGACTTACATACCATTCGACCTCAGAGCGGTCAGCTAGCTACAGCACGCAATATCCGCAACCTTCTGGAAGGCAGTGGCAATACGACCGTAGCTACTCAACAGCGGGTCCAAGACCCTTACACCCTGCGTTGTATCCCGCAAATTCATGGTGCCAGCAAGGACTCTATCGCTTATGTTAAGACCAAGGTTGAGATTGAAATCAACTCTGTTACAGACAACCCTATCATCACCAAGGAAGGCCATGTCATCTCAGGCGGTAACTTCCACGGTGAACCAATGGCTCAGCCATTCGACTTCCTCGGAATTGCCATTTCTGAAATCGGCAATGTATCCGAGCGGCGTGTAGAACGTCTGGTCAACAGCCAACTGAGCAAGCTACCATCCTTCTTGGTCAAACACCCAGGACTCAACTCTGGCTTTATGATTACCCAGTACGCTTGTGCTTCGCTTGCTTCTGAAAACAAAGTCCTAGCTCATCCAGCCAGCGTAGACTCTATCCCATCTTGTGAGAACCAAGAAGACTTTGTCAGCATGGGAACTACTGCAGCACGCAAGGCAGCTGAGATTCTCAAGAATTCTCGCCGTATCGTGGCAACAGAAATCATGGCGGCCTGCCAAGCTCTGGATCTGAAACCAGAAAACCATGAACTGGGCAAAGGAACCAAGCCAGCCTACGACCTCTTCCGTCAGCATGTCCGCTTTATCGAGTTTGACAAGGACATCGAAATCTACGAAGAGCTCAACAAGGCTTCTGAGCTGATTGAAAGCGATGAATTCCTAGCAGCCGTTGAAAAGGCTGTGGACTTGAGCATTCAGTTCTAAAGCTGATGACTCTGTAAAAAGTTAACCTAAGAAGCCCGCTCACATGCAGCTGGGCTTCTTTTCCCGCCAAAAGTCATTGACAGGCTTAGCGGAAACTCTTATAATAAAGTCGCAAGTATCGTTATCAAAAAGGACAAAATCATGTTAGAAGATTACTATCAGCTAGACAACCGTTACTATCAGCGAGGTCCAGAGGACAATCTATATACTGCCAAATGGGGTATGGTCATTGAGTTTCTGGACTTAAATGATCCTAGCTTAACTCCTTTTGAAGGGGTGAACTTTGCCCTGATTGGCTTCAAGAGTGACAAGGGTGTCTATATCAATAACGGCCGAGTGGGCGCAGTTGAAGGTCCTCAAGCCATTCGAACTCAGCTGGCCAAGCTTCCTTGGCATCTAGGTAGAAACGTTCGAGTCTTTGACGTTGGCGATATTGACGGACCTAACCGCTCTCTGGAACAACTGCAGCAAAGCTTGGCGCGAGCAGTCAAACGCCTACGAGAGCTTAATCTCCGACCCATCGTTCTAGGCGGCGGCCACGAAACAGCCTACGGCAACTATCTAGGGCTCAAGTCGTCACTAAATCCTGACCAAAACTTAGCTGTGATCAATATGGATGCCCATTTTGACCTACGCCCCTACGATCAGACGGGTCCCAACTCCGGTACCGGTTTTCGTCAAATGTTTGATGATACCTTAGCTCAGAAACAGATCTTTAACTATCTCATCCTAGGGATTCAGGAGCACAATAACAATCTCTTTCTCTTTGACTTTGTAGCCAAGTCTAAGGCTATCCAGTTCCTGACTGGAATGGATATCTACCAAATGGGTCACAAGGAAGTCTGCAAGGTAGTTGATGCTTTTCTAGCCGATAAAGAGCAGGTTTATTTAACCATTGATATTGACTGCTTTGCAGCTGGCGCCGCTCCTGGTGTCAGTGCCATCCAATCGCTGGGGGTAGACCCCAATCTGGCCGTGCTGGTCTTCCAGCACATCGCTGCTTCAGGCAAGCTCATCGGCTTTGACATCGTCGAAGTCTCTCCCCCTCACGATATAGATAACCACACAGCCAATCTAGCAGCCAGCTTTGTCTTTTACCTGACCCAAGTCTGGGCACAAGTACATGACTAATGGGGATTTAAAAACTTCATTACAAACATCAAAAAAGGATGAACATTGCTTTCATCCTCTTTTATTGTGAGTTTAATGCCTAAGATAGCCCTTGGCGTAAGTTTTCTAATTCCTTTAGTTGATGACGATCCCGGTAGGGATTGAGCTGACTTTTGGCTGTTTCATAATAAGTTTCAAAGTTCTGATCTAGTAAATTTTCAAAACCAGCTTCCTGCAAGCTGCCAGCCAGCTGGCGATACTTGATCACAGCCATCAGATAGTAGATCAAGCCCTTGTCCCGCGGATTGCCATAGCGACTGATAAGACTTTCCTTTTTCCGCAGCAGATCAAGCACCGGCTGGTAATCTCCCTTCTCGCAGCCAATCAAAGCCAAATAAACTTCCAACTGAGTCTCCTTCCAAGGAAAGCTGAGCGACTTCAGGGCTGCTTTCGCTTTCAGCAAGATTCGCTCCGCCTGTTCATAATCTTTCAGCTGATAATAAGTCAGTCCCAAGCCTATATAGAAAGCAAAAATCGAAGGCTCTGCTGTTTTATTTTCCGTCAACTCAATCGCCTCTTTCTGATGAGCCAGCGCTGTCGTGAAATTCCCACGAATCTGTTCAATCTCTGCCAGATAATCTAGAGCCGCCGCAATCTGAATCGAATACTTTGAGCGCAACGAAGCCGTCAAACTAAAGCAATCGATAGACTGGTAAAGATGGCGGAGTGATTGCTCCTCATCTCCAATCATGAGATGATAAAGTCCCTTGAGTCGAAGATTCATCGCAATAGCTTCGTGATTATTGGCCTGAACTGAAGCATCCAGGGCCAACTCCGTATAGTAGCGCATCTCAGGAATATTCTCCGTCTGGATGCAGTAGTAGATCATCTGCCGATAGCCTTCTAGGAGAAATTCCATCTGCTGCAGCTCTTTAGCAGAAGCAATCACCTGCTGGATGTTGTCCATTCCCTGCTGGTAATTCCCCGTCCGGATAGCATAACGCCCTTCCAGATAGAGAAAACGGAGAACCAATAGCTGAAAATCTTTGTGATTCTGGTGTTTTCTCTCTAAGCCTTCTATTTCCCGACGGATACGGTCAAACTGGTCTAAAACCGCTGATTGATTGCTATCATCCGTCTTTTCAATAAAGCCAAACTCCCGCGAATAAATGGGAAAGAGCTCATGATGAAACTGCAAGGTAGCCTCGAGATAATGCAACTCATACTCCAAAGACTTAATCGGTTGTTTGGACATCTTATAATGATAGGCAATGTCATTGAGCAGCTGGGCATGATAAAGAGAGGCTCCCAGCTGATCTTCCATGCCTTGGGCAATCTGGTGATGTAGCATCCGCTTCTTGGCAAGCGGCAAGCGCTCATAAGCATAAATCCGCAAAAGCTCCTGGCTGAATCGTAAAACCAATTCCTCCTGCTCCTCTTCTATTAAAAGCTGTTTTTGCCCAAATCCTTCAGCGATTTCGACCACTTCTTCCACAGATAGGCCTAGCAACTGAGCTAAGAGCGCCACCGAAGCAGGGGAACTAAAGCAAGCCAGATAGTCAACCAATTCCTCCTCCTGGCTGCTCAAATAGCCTAATTTTAGAGATAGTTTTGCTTTAATAGCTGAGGTCAATGGCTGGAATTTCTCACCTCGCAGAAGCTGTTCCGCATACTCCGATAGAAAGAAAGGAATGCCCTGACTGACCCGATAAATAGCCTCAAGCAGTTCTTCAGATATGACTAACTGTCCCGTCTAGGCCTGCAAATACGCCACACTAGACTTAAAGTCCAGCGGCTGCAGTTCAATGCAATCTAACTGACTACGAAGCAATAAGCGATTGAAAAAACGTCCAAGATAAGGTGGCGTACTCAGATGCTTGGTCAGCACAAAGGCTACTGGATAATCCCTCAAATGGTTCATAACCTGCTCTAAAACAGCCACACTTGCCTCATCCATCCAGTGACAGTCCTCAACCAAGATCACCAGAGCCTTTTTCTTAGAAATCTTTTGCAAAATATCCAGTACAAACCAAACCAGACGATCCGTATTCAGCTCAAAATCCGAAGCTTCACCTGCCATAATCGGAAAATAACTATCCAAAATAACCTGCCACTGGCTGGTCGAAAGGATCTGATGCTGAATGACTAAGTCGCCCAAGCCATCTAGCAGACTGCGCCAAGGCTGCAATCCAACCGTCATTTCTTCCTTGAAGCACTCTGCCATAACAATCTGGAAATACTTGGTCTGATTAGCCAGTACCTGTCGAGTCACTGTCCGTTTACCGATACCAGTACCACCGACTAAGAGCAGCGCACGAGGTTCTTGCCTCTCTATAATCTTAGAAAAATAAGATTCCAAACGCTTGATTTCATCCACTCGGCCAAAGAAGTGGTCTGTATTACGTAAAAATTGCTTGATTTTACGCTCACTGCGATCCTTAGCCATCACTTCATGGTACAGCTGTTGAATTGCTTCATTCGGACTAATCCCCAATTCCTTGTCCAAGAGATTGACCAATTTATAATAAGTCTCAATCACCTTACCAGGTCGATCATTCTCCTGATAGAGCTTCATCAGCAGATGATAATTCTTCTCATCAAACTCATCAATACTGATCATACGACGCAGATTGCGCTCTGATTCTTCCAAATTCGACGGATCTTTTTCCAACTTTTGATAGCAAGCCTGGATATAGATTTGCTCATATCGCGTCCGCATCTTGGACACCCAGTAATCAAAAGCCTCGCTGTCCTTGAGATAAAAGCCCTGCAGAAAATCCCCCTGGTAGAGCGACAGATGCTCCGCAGGCTTGTCCGTGAAAATTTCTACATCGCTTTCAATCGCACACTCGGGATTAAGCGATAGCACAGTACGGTTGGGAGCGATAATCCATTCTCCTCCCAATAGCTTATTGGCTTGATAAATTGTGTTGCGCAGATTCTTTTTGGCAGTCTGATTATCCTTGTTTTCCCAGAGGATTCCCGCAATCTCCTCCCGATTGACTGCTCCATTGATATGGAGATAATAGAGCAGAGCATTGATTTTGGCAAAAGGAAAAAAGACTTCCTCTTGATTGAGAAAGGCACTCGGACTTCCCAACAATTTCAACTTCAAACGATCTTCGGTCATGTAAACGCCTCCAAGAAAGCTTATAAAACTAATATAAACAAAATAAGACATTTTAGCAAGCAAGAAAAAACGACTCTATCATTTATCAACTTCTAAATGTTCAAAACCTATAAACAAAAACCACTAAACAGCAAATGAATCTGATTAGTGGTTTCTTCATTCATCTTAAAAAGATTGAACGGATGGGGTATGGTTAAAGAGCGCATGGGTCGCCTTATAGATATGGTAAGCTGTTGCCGCATTATTCATCGTATAGAGATGGATCCCTGCTACATCATGGGTCACCAAATCAACAATTTGATCCACCGCATAGGCTAAACCAGCTGTCCGCAATGATTCTGGATCATGTTCATACTTATCCAGAATAGCCTTGAATTTGCGCGGAAGATGAATATTCTCACACGTTTTCAAAAGACGAAGCGCTTGGTTTCGATTCAGAATAGGCATGATACCTGCATGAATCGGAACATCGATCCCAGCCAAGGTACACTTATCTTGGAAATCATAGAAGCGTTCATTGTCAAAGAAGAGCTGAGTGACAAGACTAGAGCAGCCCGCATCCACTTTCTTCTTGAGATTCTGAATATCTGAGATCTGGTTTGGTGAGTCTGGGTGCCCCTCTGGATAGCAAGCACCGATAATGTCAAAATGTGGTGCTTCTGTCTTGATATACTCAATCAAGTCAGTCGCATATTTAAAATCATCCTTAGGAGCCACATCTGGAAAAATATCGCCTCGCAAAGCCAAAATCTGATTGACCCCAACCCGATCCAAAGCCTGCAAGATATTGGACACCATTTCCTTGGTTAGATAAACAGCTGGCAAATGGGCAATCGTTGGGATCTCAAGGTCATTGGAAATGAACTCAGCCAAACGAACCGTTGTCTCCTCAATATCAAATTTATTATTGCTGGCAGTCACACTGATAAAGTGGGGAGCCAGATCTTGCATCTCCCTCAACGCCTGAAAAATCTTATCATTGCCTACTGCCGGATTAGGAGGAAATACTTCAAATGAGAGACTAGGAGTTTGGCGATTCACCATAGAGATAAAATTCCTTTCAATCTACTAACTAGCAGCCTATAACAAACCTGCAAACAGCTTTGTTGCAGGTTTATCAGAGCTGAGTTTAAATGTAGAAATAATATTAATTCAGTTTTTGTCTAGCTGCTTTAGCCGCTTCGACAAGGCGGATCAAGCTTTCTTTTGTTTCTGGGATACCACGTGTTTTCAAACCACAGTCAGGGTTAATCCAAACTTTCTTGCTTGGTACTTTGGCAAGAATGGCTTCGATTGTGTGGTCGATTTCACCTTCATTTGGCACACGAGGTGAGTGGATATCGTAAACCCCAGGTCCCACTTCTGTTTGGAAGTTTTTCGCTTTGAGTTCGTCCAAGATTTCAAGGTTTGAACGGCTTGCTTCAAAGGAAATAACGTCCGCATCCATGTTGTCAATAGCTGGGATGATATCTGTAAATTCTGAGTAACACATATGAGTGTGGATTTGCGTATCTGGCGCTACTGTTGAGTGTACCAAGCGGAAGGCAGGGATTGCCCAGTCAAGGTAGTCTTCGTACCAGTCGCTACGACGGAGTGGTAATTTCTCACGAAGAGCAGCTTCGTCGATTTGGATGATTTTTACGCCAGCAGCTTCAAGGTCAAGCACTTCATCCTTGATCGCAAGAGCGATTTGAAGAGTTGAGTCCTTGATAGAGATGTCTTCACGTGGGAATGACCAGTTGAGGATTGTAACAGGTCCAGTCAACATACCTTTAACAGGTTTGTCAGTACGGCTTTGAGCATAGCTAGACCATTTCACAGTGATTGGGTTAAGACGAGTTACATCACCCCAGATGATTGGTGGTTTAACTCCACGCATACCGTATGATTGCACCCAACCATTCTTAGAGAAGAGGTAACCTGACAAGTTTTGACCGAAGTACTCAACCATGTCATTACGCTCGAATTCACCGTGCACCAGCACGTCAAATCCAACTTCTTCTTGCCATTTGATCCATTCATCAATCGTTTCAGCAAGAAAGGCATCGTATTCTTCTTGTGACAATTCTCCCTTACGGAAGGCCAAACGTTTGGCACGAACTTCCTTAGTTTGAGGGAATGAACCGATGGTTGTTGTTGGAAGAGCTGGAAGTTTGAAGGCATCTTCTTGGATCGCTTCACGTTCTGCGAAGGCTGGCAAACGAGTGTAGTCAGCGTCTGTCAATCCAGCGATACGCGCACGAAGTTCTGCATTTTCACCCACACGTTCAGTCGCAAAGAGTTCTTTGTTAGCTGCAAGAGCTTCTGCACCTTGACCGTTGCGGATAGCATCCAAGTCACGAAGTTCTTCCAATTTTTCAACTGCAAAAGCAAAGTGGTTCAAGATAGCTGGCTCAAATTCTTCGTTAGCCGTTGTAAATGGTACATGAAGAAGTGAGCATGAGCTAGTCAAAACGATATTTTCAGCTGGGATTTGCTCAAGGACAGCCAAGCTCTTTTCGTAGTTGTTGCGCCAGATGTTCTTACCATTGACAATACCTGCATAGAGAGTCTTGTCAGCTGGGAATCCACCTTTAACAAGTTCAAGAGTTTTCTTACCTTCTACAAAGTCAAGACCGATCGCATCTACTGGCAAGTTCACAAGGTCAGTATAAACGTCACGAACGTCACCAAAATAAGTTTGAAGCAAAACTTCAAGACCTTTTTTGTCAGCCAAGAGTTTGTTGTAGAGATTCAAGAAGAGAGCTTTTTCTTCAGCAGTCAAGTCTTTGACAAGAGCCGCTTCGTCCAGTTGAATACGAGTTGCACCAAGTTCAGCTAATTTAGCAAAAACTTCTTGGTAAGCAGCCACAAAGCTGTCTACGAAGTCTTCTGCTTTCACGCCGTCTTCAAAGTCTGACAATTGAAGGAAGGTGAATGGACCGACAAGAACAGGACGAGTGTTCAATCCAAGTTCTTTTGCTTCTTGGAACTCATCAAAGATTTTGTGACCTGCAAGTTTAACTTGAGTGTCTTTTTCAAACTTAGGAACGATGTAGTGGTAGTTGGTGTTGAACCATTTCTTCATCGGAAGAGCACGCACGTCCCCTTTTTCTCCTTGATAACCACGCGCCAAGGCAAAGTAGCGCTCCAAGTCAGTCAAGTCCAAGTTTTGAACTGAAGCAGGTACCACGTTGAAGAGGAAAGCTGCATCAAGGAAGTTGTCATAGTGAGAAAAGTCATTTGATGGAATTTCAGTGATGCCCTTTTCTTTGACAATGTTCCAGTGCTTGGCACGCAAGTCTTTCGCCGCTGCCAAGAGTTCGTCTGCTGAGATTTCATTTCTAAAGTATTTTTCAGTTGTAAATTTTAATTCGCGGAATTCACCCAAACGAGGGAAACCAATGATAGTCGTTGACATAAACGTCCTCCAAAAATTGTTATTGAAACTATCTTAACAGAAAATCTGCCCTCTGTATAATTGGAATTTCCCAGAGTTTGATATAGTTTAAAACTATATCACTATTATATACAAAAGAAAAAGATTTAAGACACGTGTCTCAAATCCCTTTTTTTGCTTGTTTTTAAGTTACATACTAGTTTATAGATTAAAACAGGCTATCGCTAATTCTTATAAACAACTATGACTTGTTATTAGAAAAGACTATAGGTTGGTTTTCACTAATAAAACTCCTTTGTTCACTCTCTTGTAATAATTAGAAATATTAATTAGCTATTAATCTACTTATATTTCCTAACAAAATTTCTCCATTTACCTAATTCTAATGCCAAATCATTACTTTGATATTTAACTTTTGCTTTTTTGAGAATACTCTCCCATGTTTGAAAAGAAAAAGCAAATCTCGAATATTTTTCATGTATGCACTGTAAAATAAAATTTCGTGACTCTTCAATTGACAAATAACAATCTATATTCTTAATCATTCTTGTTATATGCCCCGCAAATAAATCAGCAACTTGTATTAACTCCTCATCTTTAGAATCTACAAAATGAATACCTAAGGTCAGATAATCATCTAATAAATCTTCCAAATTCGAGTATAAAGAATTCTGTAGTTTATCATTTGAATTCTTGTCATGAATAACTTGGATTTTAAGTTGGAAATCAGATTCAATCATTAATTTTTCTTCAAAACAACTTTGAATATCATTTAATGTAGAAAACAATGATGGCTCATACAATAAGTATTCTTTCTCATCGTTAATTTCTTCTAGAATAGAATAAATTTTAAACTCTTCAATCACTATGTACTGGGCAAAATCTTTATTATATTTTTCTATAGCTGATTTTAAACACATTATCAAATTCCTAATATCATCAGCTGTAAGATATCTCACTTTAGTTCTTTTATTTGTTCTTCTAAATTTATCACCAAGTTCAGCCCATTGTTCTTCAGATAGACTCATAAATAATAATTCAGCAATATTTTTTCGAAACGACCTTCCTAAGTTAGCTTCTGTGATTTTATTATTCATAAAGTAATTATTATTTGTATCAAATAGCCATTCAGTTATTTTTTCAGCTAATACCATATTTTTTTCATAGCACATAAAGTCAAAGTAAATTCCGTTACTAATTAAATTATAAAAAAACTCTAATCTATTCTTAATATTTAGTTCAGAATTAAAATTTGAATTTGAAGATTTCAACTCATCTGATAAACATAATTTTTCCTTATACTCCTTAATGAGATTGTACTGCATCTCAATTTTACTATTTGGTACGATAACAAATCCCAATGTAAAAAAATTTTGATTAGANTCGAAAAAATGATTACCAGTATTACCTGATTCATCAACAAATATTGTCAATTCCATAATTGAATTTTCCTTATATTCTATATTATCGAATTTAAACCACTTCAATAAACATTCTAATTTATTGATTTTCATCACACAGATATTTATGATTTAAAATTCTCAATACACTATTAATTAAATTTTATACTCCAGCTCAATCCCCTTCTCACGGAGTTTAGCCAGACACTCCTCGTAGTAGGCCGCATCATGCTCACAATAGATAGGATTGTCCAACTTCTCCTCAGGCAAGTTCTCATAAGGAGGGCAGGTTTTGCCACGGTAGTTCTTGTCCAGCCATTCTGGACTGACATTGTAGCCACGGCCAGACATCTCCTCCATGATCAAGCGATAATAGGCATAGAGACGATAGGGCGAGTGGGTAAAAACATAGTCCACCGTCGCATGTTTTCTGCCCCAACCATTGCCACGCAGGGCGCAACACTCTCGATGTTGCCCCAAGAGTTGCGGACGCGGAAGTTGTGAAACCAAATCCTCATGCCAAAGTCTCATGGGAGTCTCCTTTCAGTAAAGTAGAATGTTGCAAGTAGCTATTTGGATAGCAATCAAGTAACTCTCGAGTTTTAGCGATCAAGTCTTCCTTGGAAACCTGACCAAAGCGGTAGCGATCCAGCAAGAGCATATAGTCCTTACGCTCAGCATCTGTCGCTTTCTTTTTGAAATAGCCCCAAATATACTGAAAGGCATTGCAAACCTGACCCCTGTGTTCTGGGATTTGACAGGCACAGTCAATCATCTCTTGAACCTGACTCAGCTCCACCACTGCTTGCTTGAGATACTGGCGAATCTCATTGTAAATATTGCTGGAATGGCTCAAAACGAGGTATTTGTTTCTAGCCCAGAGTTGCTGGCACTGGGATTTTTGATTAGTTTGTTCCATGTTTCTCCTTGTTTTCTATCAGTTTCCAGGAAATATGAAAACAAAGTTATAACTTAAAATGAGCGAATCAATTACCCCTATCATCCTTTAAAGCCTGATAGGAGCTGTTGTTCAACATCAAATAATGTATCTATCTCCAAACCAGAGGACTGTATCCAAGGAATATTACCGTTCCAATCCCCAAATTCTTTTGCATTGGGCGAGCCACCACTTTAAAAGTAATTAGCAATATTGCTTAATATTAATTGTTTCCAGCTAGTCCCAACATTTTTAAATTGTAATCGTAGATCTTTCATGTTTATTTTCCTTATAAACTATAATTATCATTCTAATAATCCCCTTGAAGGAATAGATGCTTGATGAATAGAATTAATTTCTTGCTTTGCTAATTTTTCTCCTCGTGTAACATAATCCGAAATGTTAATACTACTGTAATCACTAATAAATGGTAGCTCTATAATAATTGCTGTTCCGTTAAAACAATTATTTCTGACAATACCATTAGGAGGACAGGAGGCGTCATGATTTTTAATAAGGATATTTTCACCACTAATTAAACCAAATTTCCCATTACAATCCCTGCATATTTCGCTAACTACGTATAATCCGTATCCTGAATTAGCCCAAACATCATTAGACTTACGATTGGTAGCACCTCTTTTAAATGCCTTAGAAATTCCAGGTTGTACTGCTGATTGTAACGCCTCAGTATTTGACTCAATTTCTCTCCTATGGAAAATATTAGATGTAAGACTATTAAAGATTCCTTGACCTTCATCTAATATTGCAATTTGCGCTTTATTTAATTTACCATGCCATGCTTGTCCACAAATCCAAAATTCATCGATACCTGAATGTTCTGGAACATTCCTTATGATTTCTCTGATAATATAGGTCAATATTTTTTCCAATTGTCCATCACTAGCAACAATTTGAGCTAATTGATTTGCCCTTACTTCAATAAACTCTCCTCTATCAGCATATATATTACCATTCTTGAAACTTTCACCATACTCTGCTTTTACATTAATTTTAGTAATAGGAATATAGTTGGCATTTCCAAAAACATGTCCAACTTTTTTACCAATATTAGAATCTGGGATAAAATAGTCATATAAGCCCATCCATTCAAAATAACCAGAATCTTGTCCAATATTTCCTAATGTAATTTCGACTTCAGGATTATTTCTTGAAAACTCTCGTAATTTAGCTCCAAAAAATAACATTCCGATAGGTTCTGTCCATTTCAAATTACAAAAATCTATCTCTAACTGTGCATCATTATCGCCCTTATCATAAACTTCTTGAATATAGTTAAATTTTTTTTTGAACATCATTATAGCTTAAATTCTTAAATTCTAACTTCATATTCTAATCACCTACTTTTTATTGATAAAGACTCTAAATATCAATTTCAATCTCTTTTCTAAAATTATACCACGAATCCACCAAAAAAGGTCTTTAGATAATAACATATCTAAAGACCTTTTTTATCCTGCCACTCATTCTGCTTCTTCTATTTTGACTTTCTTATCCTTCTTACTTGAGCCAGTCAAGCGTCGCTTGCCATCTCGGATTGTATTCAGGTCTTTGAGAAATTTACTTAGGTGTTTTTTTTCAAGATAGGCTTCTGCACTGGCTGCGATATAGCGCATAAAGAGGTCGTAGACTATTGTTAGTTCAGTGTAGACTTATAAGTACACGCCTGACTTTCCACTTGATCATACTCCTCTTAAGCATTTACCACTACCATATGATTATGGCAACTTCCTTTAGGAATATTTTAAAAGGTAGCTATTATATAGGCAGAGCAAGAACAGAAATAGCTAGAAGAATGGAACCGATAAGCTTTAGTACTTTCTTCATCTACTTGTCTCCCCTTCGACTTCCTTCTCCACAACAAACTCTCTGACTAAGCGGTAGATAACTGCAAAGATAGGCGTGAAGAAAATCATGCCGACCAAGCCAAAGAGGTTGCCTCCAATCAGGGCTGCGGCTAGGGTAAAGAGAGTTGGGAGACCAACGGACTGGCCGACCACGCGCGGATAGATGACATTGCCCTCAATCAGCTGCACTCCCTGAAAGACTGCGATTGAAAGGAGGGCTTTCCAAGGGCTATCGGTGAAGATAAAGATAGCTCCCAGGGCACAAGCTGAGAAAGGACCGATGTAGGGAATGAAAGAGAGCACTCCAGCCAGAACTCCTGTCAAGGCAGCATAAGGTAGGCCTGTCAGAGAATAGGCGATAAAGACTAAAACACCAACAATGACGGCCTCTATCATCTGCCCCATCAGAAACTTATCATAGGTCTCAACAATGACAGACCCCACATAGGATAGGCGTTTCACAGCTTTCTCAGGAAGCAGGACTTGCAAGAGACGACTAGTAATTGTCTGCAAATGCTCCTTGCTGCTCAAGAAGGCAAACATGAGAAAGATAGACATAATGACAGAGAAGAAATTTCCAAAAATGGCAGAGATATTGCCTGTCAGACTACCCAGAAGAGAGATGGCTCGATTGACAATACCACTGTTTTGCAGTTGCTTGGTCAAATCTTGCAGCTGGCTAGAGGAAAGCAAGCCAGACTGCTGTAGCCACTTGGCTAGCTGTGGCGCTACTTTGCCGATGGTCGCGCTTAGCTGATTGACCGCTGTGGTCAGAGTCGGTACGACGATAGAAACAATCCCCGTCATGATGAGAGCTAAAATCAGCACCTCCAAAACCAAGGCCAGACTGCGCTGCAA
Source organism: Streptococcus cristatus (assembly GCF_003943465.1). GTDB lineage: Bacteria > Bacillota > Bacilli > Lactobacillales > Streptococcaceae > Streptococcus > Streptococcus cristatus_C. Next base: position 91,572 of record NZ_RJPR01000009.1, read on the forward strand.
CTTTTGCGGAACTCGGCATTTGTCTAGGAGGTCTTCCAGCTTTTTCATCGGGACATTAAAGATAAAGGCCAATACTCCGCCCAGTATAATAGGTGAAAATACCGACGTCAGGCTTTGCAGGCCAGACCAGATGTTTCCGATATAGAGAACCAGAGCCAGAGCAAGCGCCGCAAAGACGATGAGTTTATAGGATTCATTGATTTTTTTCATAAGACTTCCTTTACAGTTTTGTCATTTCCCTATTTTATCATAAATTTCAAGGCCTTTCGAGCAGGAGGAAACATGGGTCAGTCAACTTTGCCATCACTCTTAAATTTTTAAAAATCTTGAAGATAGAGAACCCCAGCTCCTATGGATAGAAGGCCTGCAAATATAGCTAGAAAAGGAATAAATCCCATGACAGATCCACAGAATAGAAGCTCATGACTCGTCTTATTGACTCTTGGGTCGTTGCTATAGTGATACATTCCGACGATAGAAAGTCCCAAAAGCAGCCAGCTGGTCAATATAACCATATCGCCCCAGCCTGGGTTTTCTATTAGTTTAGGAACTAAATTAATAATTTCCCAGTGCCATCTATTTAAAGAAGCGTAAAGGATTATCAGACCCCCTAAAATGCCAACAATTCCATTTATCCATAGCAATTTGTTTGATTTCATAAGCACCTCACTCTTTCTTTTTTAAATTAGTATACCGACACACTTACTAATCTGTCAACTATTATAAAATAAACAGTGTCTCATCTGATAAATCCGTTTTCATTCAAATTATCTTATGATACAATAAATTCATGCACAAGAAAACAGTTATTGATTTTAAAGAACTGGGTCGGCGCTTGATTTTCAGCCAGCCCATCAAAGAGCTCAAAACACGCGAGTTGGCCGAAGTCAGAGCGATTCTGCAAGAAGTTGAGGACTGGCAGAAAAAGGGATTTTATGCAGTCGGCTATGTCAGCTACGAAGCGGCTCCTGCTTTTGAGAAAAAACTCCAGGTCCACAAAGCCCCTCTGCTGGGCGAGTACCTGATTTACTTTACCATTCATGACAGAGCTGATGAAGCCCCATTCCCTTTGGCTTACGACGAGGTAGATATGCCAGCGCAATGGCAGAGCCTAACGACTGAGCAAGAGTATGAAAAGGCCATCGGAACCATTCACCACCATATCCGTCAGGGCGATACCTATCAGGTCAACTACACGGTGCAGCTAGGCGCAGAGCTCAATCCACAGGACAGCTGGGCTATCTACAACCGTCTGGTCGTCGAGCAAAACGCCGCCTATAATGCCTATGTAGAGCACGATCATCAGGCAGTCTTATCCATCAGTCCTGAGCTCTTTTTCAAGGAGCATCGAGGCGAGCTGACAACGCGGCCGATGAAAGGTACTACCAATCGCGGTCTGACAGTCGCTACTGACTTGGAACAGGCGGACTGGCTCCGCCAGGATCCTAAAAATCGAGCGGAAAATATGATGATCGTTGATCTGCTACGCAACGACATGAACCGCATTTCAGAGATTGGCAGCGAGCGAGTCGAGCAGCTGTGTCAGGTCGAGCAGTATTCCACTGTCTGGCAAATGACCTCCACCATCAAGAGCCAACTGCGGCCCGAGATTGGCCTCGGAGAAATTTTTGATGCTCTCTTTCCTTGCGGCTCTATCACAGGCGCTCCAAAGATTTCGACCATGGCTATCATCAAAGCAACAGAAAAAGCCGCCCGCGGTGTCTACTGCGGTACGGTTGGTATCTGCCTACCAGACCAAAGACGGATTTTCAATGTGGCCATCCGCACCATTCAGCTTGCTGCTGGCAAGGCGATTTACGGTGTTGGCGGTGGCATCACTTGGGATAGCACATGGGAATCCGAGTACATCGAAACCCAGCAAAAATCCGCTGTTCTTTATCGGAAAAATCCGCAATTTGACCTGATTACGACAGGGAAGATTGAGCAAGGTCAACTGACCTTCCAAGACCAACATCTGAAGCGACTGCGGGAATCCGCTCGTTACTTTGCTTATCCATTTGATGAAGAACAACTGAAGGCAGAGTTGAACCAAACCCTAGCAGAACTGGATCCAAGTACGGACTACCGCCTACGGATCTCCATTGCCAAATCTGGAAAAGTGATCTGCCAGCTAGAAAAGCTACAAGCACTCCCAGAAGCTTTCTGCAAGACTATTCTCGTTCCGCAAAATGCCGACTTGCAGCAGCCTTTCACCTACTTCAAAACCAACTATCGGCCACATTTAGACCTAGACCAACAAGAGCAGATTTACTACAATGCCCAAGGCCAGCTGCTAGAAAGCTCCATCGGAAACCTAGTCCTCCAGCTGGAGGGTCACCTCTACACGCCACCAGTCGAGCTAGGCCTTTTAAATGGCATTTACCGCCAGCATCTCTTAGAAACAGGGCAGGCCACAGAAAGAATCCTCAGCCTAGACGACTTAAAATCAGCAGAAAAAATCTACGCCTGCAACGCACTGCGAGGCCTTTATGAATTGGAAATAGATGATTAGAGAGTGGGACAGACAGCCATGACGACATAGCCGTCACCCACAGAAACATGAAAATAAAGACAACAGCCCTCATTTAGAAGTATAATCTAAGTGAGGGCTTTGTGGTTGATAATTTCTTGAATATCACTTTCGCGGGACAAACTAATCCACTCTACCGACGAGTACCCCAAAATATCGCCTTGAGCATGAGTATAAAAATACGACAACGTTATCGGTAGACAAGCTCTCTGACTTTATAAATGGAGGG
>NZ_RJPR01000010.1 GCF_003943465.1 Streptococcus cristatus
TGCACATTGGTTCGTCTTGTTCAGTTTTCAAAGGTCTTTACCGCTCTCTCAAGCGACAACTATATCAGTATATCACCTATCCACTCCCTTGTCAACACCTTTTTGAAATTTTTTTATCTTTTTTTCATCTTTTCTTCCAACCCCCTCTAAAATCACCTATAAATCAATAACTAAAAGGGAAAGGTTAACTCTTCTTACCTCTCCCCTATCCACTATATCACCGTGCTGCTAAAGTCTATTAAATATTCCAAATACAATTAAATTCATTCAAACATACTCAAACTAATATAATACACAATCCAATTAATTACTTGAAGAAATTTACTACGGCTTGCTATTAGAGGTTAAAAAGAAATTACTTTATCCCTCATTCATGAGCGGAAACAAGTAGCACTCTTCCCCTTCTTTTCGTTTTTCCAAACCTTTAATTGCTAATTGAAGGAGATCAGCTGCAAATAATTGAATAGAGTCTTGATCCGCTTGTGTTAATTCGATTTGCGAATACTTTCTGCGTAGCCTTTTATAGTTACGCCCCTCTAATTTGAAGAAATCACAATCTTTAAGATAAGCGGTCACTTCCTCAAGATTAGCCAACAATCCCAAATGAAAAGCTGCTGGTGCAAAGGTCCTATCGAGAGGCTGAGCACAAGTGCTCCTAAATTCGATCGTTCCCCGTGTTGTCAAATCTTGGTACTGGTAGCTTCTGTGATTACAAAAATCATCTGCATGGGGGATTACTAGACTTTCCTTGCCACTTAAATTGTATCCCTTGATTTGCTCCTGCTTTAGATACTCTCCGGCTACGATAGGAGGAAAATAATAAGTGTCACCCTCTCGCTCAACATTGAAAATGGCTGTATGATTTAAATAATTGAAAAAATCTTCCTCATCTTTGAAATCATGGGGATTAACACCGACATTTTCTACTAACAGGCCATGCATCGATTCTTCCCAAAAACGATCTCTAGATATTTTAGTAAAGAAATCCTCTGTCATCAACTCTGAATTGGCAAAAAGATAAGCTTTGGCAGCCTCGATTTGATTAAAGGTGTTAATTACCTGTATGAAATTTGCCCGTGAAACATCTAACTGTACCTGGCTCCCACAAATATAGCTACCATAATCAGGATGGCGATGGAAGAAATCTCCTCCAATTTTCTCACTCAAAGCTAGATATTGCATTAACATTTGATAGCGGGGATATTTAACAGGACCATTATCATTCTCCTTCCAGAATGGATGTAAACCATGTCCCTGAAGCTCATGATGACTTTTGCGCAAAATCTTTTGAATGGTGTCTAGGTAATGATTAAAGCGTCTTTCGACTTCCTGAATCGTTTTCGCTTTTTCAAATGCAAATTCCAAAATATTATAAGACACTTCAAAAAGTATCCGATCTTCGCTATCTGAAGCTTTTAACTGGATAGGATTGCCCTCTGAATCCCTTCTTTCTACGATAAAGCCATAGTCTGAATTTAGCCTTACTAACAGCTCCCTTGTTACACGAGTATCTGTTGCTCCTCCCTGAAGATTCACAATTGGAAATTCTAACTCAATCCCAATATATAAGTCTGGATTTTCTTTTATATTTGCCAAATATCGTTCTTTCAAAATAGCAATCGAATCTTGCATTTCTTCTCCTTCCCTCAAGAAAGTTTTTCTTTTCCCATTCAAAAATCAAAAACGCCTGCTTACGAAATTGTTTTTCACTAAAAGCAATTTCGTAAACAAGCGTCTACCCTTTCATCATGATGATGAGTGTTCCCGCTAGGAAAATTCCTAGCGGTAGACCAGAGCTAGACTAAGAGTATAAGAACTCCATCATCATAACACTCAACAAAATTGATAAAAATTATACTAATTCAATAATTGCCATTGGCGCAGCATCCCCACGGCGTGGTTCAGTCTTAAGAATACGAGTGTATCCACCATTGCGCTCAGCATAGCGAGGTGCCAATTCAGAGAATAATTTTTGAAGAGCTGTAGTTGTAGTGTACTTGTTAGTCTCTTCATTGTAGTTTTCTGATGCAATTTCGTTACGTACAAAAGCTGCTGCTTGACGACGAGCATGCAAGTCACCACGTTTACCAAGAGTAATCATTTTTTCAACTGTTTTACGGATTTCTTTAGCACGAGCTTCAGTTGTTACGATTGATTCATTGATAATCAAGTCAGTAGTCAAATCGCGAAGCATTGCTTTACGTTGTGAGCTAGTGCGTCCTAGTTTACGGTAAGCCATGTATTCCTCCTTTATTTATCATTTCTTAACCCAAGACCAAGGTCAGCAAGTTTAACTTTAACTTCTTCAAGACTCTTGCGGCCCAAGTTACGAACTTTCATCATTTCAGGCTCAGATTTTTCTGTCAAATCAAAGACAGTATTAATTCCTGCACGTTTCAGACAGTTATATGAACGAACTGATAGATCCAATTCTTCAATAGTACGTTCCAAAATGCGATCATCTGAAGATTTCTCTGTTTCCTTCATCACATCAGTTGAAATAGCAACTTCTGTTAAATCTGTAAAGAGGTTCAGATGCTCTGTCAGGATACGAGCTGATAGTCCCAAAGCGTCTTCGGGAATAATTGTTCCATTCGTTAAAATTTCAAGGGTAAGTTTATCAAAACCATCGTTGCTACCAACACGAGCTGGTTCAACCTGGTAATTTACTTTTGTCACAGGCGTATAGATAGAATCTACCGCAAGTGTGCCCACTGGTGCATCATCTTTTTTATTTTCATCAGCTGGTACATATCCACGACCGCTATTCACAGCCATTTTCGCTTTGAAGCGAGCACCTTCACTGATTGTAAAGAGATAATGATCAGGGTTTACAATTTCGATATCACTGTCTGTCAAAATATCTCCAGCAGTTACTTCTGCAGGACCTTCAACATCCAGTTCAATCATCTTTTCGTCTTGGACGTAAGATTTTACAGCAATCCCCTTGATGTTCAGAATGATCTGCATAACATCTTCACGGACCCCAGAAATCGTATCAAATTCGTGCAATACTCCTTCAATGTTTATAGAAGTCACTGCTGCACCTGGAAGTGAGGCGAGAAGTACACGACGAAGCGAATTTCCAAGTGTTGTACCGTAACCGCGTTCTAGCGGCTCAACTACAAACTTGCCATAATTTTTATTTTCATCAATTTTTGTTATATTTGGTTTTTCAAACTCAATCATTTAGTTAACTCCCTCTTAAACGAAAAGCAGTGTAATTGTTTATGATTATACACGGCGACGTTTTGGAGGACGAGCACCATTGTGTGGCACAGGAGTCACATCACGAATAGCAGTTACTTCCAGACCAGCTGCAGCAAGTGCACGAATAGCTGACTCACGACCAGAACCTGGACCTTTAACTGTAACTTCAACTGATTTAAGACCGTGTTCTTGTGCAGACTTAGCAGCTGCTTCAGATGCCATTTGGGCAGCAAATGGTGTAGATTTACGAGAACCTTTGAAACCAAGAGCACCAGCAGATGACCAAGCAATCGCGTTACCATGCACATCAGTAATCATAACAATAGTGTTATTAAATGTAGCGTGAATATGTGCAATACCAGATTCGATATTTTTCTTCACACGACGTTTACGTGTTGGTTTAGCCAAGACTTTTACCTCCTATATTATTTTTTCTTACCTGCAATCGCAACGGCTTTACCTTTACGAGTACGAGCATTGTTCTTAGTGTTTTGTCCACGGACAGGAAGTCCACGACGGTGACGGATACCACGGTATGAACCGATTTCCATCAAACGTTTGATGTTAAGGTTTACTTCACGACGAAGGTCACCTTCAACCTTGATTGCATCTACTTCGCGACGGATTGCGTCTTCTTGATCTGATGTCAAATCTTTGACACGGATATCTTCTGAGATTCCAGCCGCAGCCAAAATTTTCTTAGAAGTTGGAAGTCCGATACCATACACGTAAGTAAGTGAAACGACTACACGTTTGTCATTTGGAATGTCAACTCCAGCAATACGAGCCATGTTTTCTCCTTTCTATCTTATCCTTGACGTTGTTTGTGTTTTGGATTTGCTGGGCAAATTACCATAACACGGCCATTACGACGAATAACTTTACAGTATTCGCAAATTGGTTTGACCGATGGTCTTACTTTCATTTCTTATCCCTCCAAGTTTTTCGATTATTTAAAGCGGTAAGTGATCCGTCCACGTGTCAAATCATAAGGACTCATCTCGACAGTAACACGATCTCCCGCTAAAATACGAATATAGTTTTTACGAATTTTACCAGAAACTGTTGCTAAAATCTGATGTCCATTTTCAAGTTCAACCGTAAACATTGCGTTCGGCATCGTATCAACTACTTTGCCTTCGACTTCAATCACATCGTCTTTTGCCACGCAAAAGCACCTCCCTAAATTTCGATAGATTCCTCTGAGCACAGAGGTAACAATTATAAGTCAGACTAACTCATTGTATCACTACTTGTCAAATATTGCAAGCGAGAAAAACGCTTTTATTTTAAATTTGACAAGACTTTTTCGATATCTGAGAAGACTGCCTCAATCTCTTGATTGCCCTGAATGTCGTGAACGAGTCCTTTAGCGCGGTAATGATCAATAATTGGTTGGCCTTGAGCGATATTAACATCCAAACGACGTTTTACTGTTTCAGGCTTGTCGTCTTCACGTTGATAGTAATCTTCTTCTTTGTAATCCACTGGTGGGTTGAAAACTTTGTGGAAGGTTTCCCCTGTTTCACGGTGGATAATCCGTCCACTCAAACGTTCTAACAAACTATCTGGATTTACTTCGATATTGATAACTGCGTCAAGTTGGATGCCTAGATCCGCAAGGATTTGATCCAAAGCATGGGCTTGATCAATTGTCCGTGGATAACCGTCCAACAAGAAACCAGTCTCTTTAATATCATCCTGTGCCAAGCGCTCTTTCACGATTCCGTTTGTCACTTCATCTGGCACCAACTCGCCTTTAGAAATGTAGGAGTTCGCTAAAATACCCATTTCTGTTTCATTGGCCATAGCAGCACGGAACATATCCCCAGTTGAAATATGTGCCACGTGGAATTGTTCCACAATTTTGGCTGCTTGTGTTCCCTTGCCTGCACCTGGCAAGCCCATAATCAAAAGATTCATGTTTTGTCTCCTTTTTTGTTTTTAAAGCAATCTATTAAAACACTTAATAAACTTTTTTAAAAACAAAATAGAAGGTTGACTAAGTCAACCTATTTCTATTCTGTTGTAGTATCCATAAATCCGACATACTTACGCTTCAGAAGATAACCTTCCAACTGTTTCATTCCTTCAATTCCTGTTGAAATGATGATAAGAAGACTAGTTCCTCCAAGAGCAACTGCATCGGTCAGACCGAAAAGATCTTTGGCTAGGATCGGAATGATTGTGATAATTCCTAGGAATAGTGAGCCAACTGTCGCCAAACGGCGAAGCAATTTAGACATATATTCTTCCGTTCCCTTACCTGGACGAACACCTGGGATATAGGCTCCACTCTTTTGTAAATTCTCTGCTGTCTTTTCAGGATTAATTTGTACAAATGTATAAAAGAAAGTAAAGAGAATAATCAAGAGAGCATAGGTAAACATACCACTGATGGTTGTAGTCGCCAGAAGCGCCTGCGCCGTCCGAACCCATGATGCGTTATAGCCCATAGCACTTACAAATTGGAAGATAGCTGCTGGAGCAGCTGTAATCGAACTTGCAAAGATAACTGGGATAACACCAGCAGGATTCACTTTTAACGGTAGGTAGGAACTTGAAGGGGCACCTTGAGCAATCTTCGTATATTGAATTGGAATTTTGTACTCAGCTTGTTGCACAAAGGTTGTGAAATAGATAATCACCAAAACCGCAACAATTAAAATTCCAACGAAAATCAAAGACGAATTGAGTCGATCGCTCGGGATATTAACAAAGTAATCTTCATAGATTCCTTTGATCATACCAGGAATACCAGATACAATCCCTGCAAAGATAATCATGGATACACCATTACCATAACCCTTATCTGTAATTTGCTCTCCTAACCAGGTCACAATAACTGAACCTGTCGTGAGGAGGGCACCAATCAAAAGATAGGTTTGCCAATTTGGATTCGCTACTAGTTTGGTTCTCGACAAAGTCGCAAACCCAGCTGTAATCCCGATGGATTGGACAAAGGCCAATACCAGAGAAATATAGCGAGTTGCCTGATTCAGCTTTCTCCGTCCGACTTCCCCTTGCTTGCCCCACTCTACAAATTTTGGAAGCAAATCCATTTGCAAGAGCTGAACCACGATCGAAGCCGTGATGTAAGGGCTAACTCCGAGAGCAAAAACAGAGAAGTTACGCATGGCATTCCCTGAAACCAAGCTAAGCATGTTTAAGAAAGGTAAATCGCTTAAACTATTCAATGCTTTCGCATTAATTCCTGGAACGGTTATAGTTGTACCAATACGGAAAACTAAGATGATGAATAGTGTGAACAAAATCTTAGACCGTACTTGTTTTATTTTAAGTGCGTCTTTTAATAGCTTGAAAAACATAGGTCACCTCTCTTAGATGACTTCGACTGAACCACCTTTAGCAGTGATAGCTTCTTCAGCTGATTTAGAGAATTTAGCTGCTTTAACAGTCAACTTCTTAGTCAATTCTCCGTTACCAAGAATCTTAACACCAGATTTTTCAGCTTTTACAATACCTGCTTCGATGAGAACCACTGGAGTTACTTCTGCACCATCTTCAAAGACATTTAATTGGTCAAGGTTAACAATCGCGTATTCTTTACGGTTTACATTCAAGAAACCACGTTTTGGTACACGACGGAACAATGGAGTTTGTCCACCTTCAAAACCAAGACGAACACCGCCACCGCTACGTGCTTTTTGACCTTTTTGACCGCGACCAGAAGTTTTACCGTTACCTGATGAAGTACCGCGACCAACACGGTTGCGAACTTTACGTGAACCTGCAGCAGGTTGTAATTCATGAAGTTTCATTATTTTTTCTCCTCTTTTGTAAAATGCTAGCGCTCGTACCAGAGAAAAGGTGTCTCTGATACAAACTCGCCTATACATATATTTAGTTTTAGGGGCTGAGAAAATTCTCAAATCCCCTAATGTATCTTAATAAAAGTCTTTCAGCTAAGGCTTACTTAACTTCTTCAACAGTTACCAAGTGAGATACAGCAGTGATCATACCGCGTACCGCTGGATTGTCTTCTTTGATAACTGAGCTGTTCAATTTGCCAAGTCCAAGTGCTACAACAGTTTTACGTTGTGACGGGATGCGTCCGATTGGAGACTTAGTCAAAGTAATTTTAATTTGAGCCATGAGTTCCCCTTTCTTAAGCCAAGTCAGAAACTGAAATACCACGAAGGGCAGCAACTTCTTCAGCGCGTTTCAATTGTTTCAAGCCTTCAACAGTTGCGCGAACGATGTTGATTGGAGTGTTTGAACCAAGTGATTTAGATGTAACATCTGCCACACCTGCCAATTCGATGACGGCACGGACAGCACCACCAGCAGCAACTCCAGAACCTTCAACAGCTGGCTTAAGCAATACTTTCGCTCCACCAAATTCTGAAAGAACTTCGTGAGGAATAGTTGTACCAACCATTGGAACTTCGATCAAGTTTTTCTTCGCATCTTCAACTGCTTTACGGATAGCTTCTGGTACTTCTTGAGCTTTACCAGTACCGAAACCAACACGACCGTTGCGGTCACCAACTACTACAAGAGCTGCAAAACGAAGACGACGTCCACCTTTAACAACTTTAGTAACACGGTTGACTGCAACTAAGCGTTCTTCAAGTTCAACTGCATTGTCTTTAAATGCCATTTTCTAGTGTCCTCCCTATTAGAATTTCAATCCGTTTTCACGAGCTGCATCAGCCAAAGCTTTTACACGTCCGTGATAGAGATATCCACCGCGGTCAAACACCACTTCAGAAATACCTTTAGCAACTGCACGTTCTGCAACGAGTTTACCTACAACAACGGCTTGTTCAGTTTTAGTTCCTTTTGAAACTTCTTTGTCAAGAGTTGAAGCGCTTGCGAGCGTTACACCCGCTACGTCATCAATCACTTGAGCGTAGATGCCTGTATTAGAACGGAATACGTTCAAACGTGGGCGATCAGCAGTTCCAGAGAGTTTTCCGCGAACGCGACGGTGGCGTTTTTGGCGGATTTTATTTTTATCTGGTTTCGTAATCACAATTTTCACCTCTTATTTTTATTGACGTGCCTTAGCACAAAATCGGAAAATAAATTGGCTGGCTGAAAAGATCAGCCAATCAATATTATTTACCAGTTTTACCTTCTTTGCGGCGAACGAATTCACCAACGTAACGGATACCTTTACCTTTATATGGTTCTGGTGCACGAAGGCTACGTACATAAGCAGCTGTTTGTCCAACTGCTTCTTTTGAAATTCCGCTAACAACGATTGTTGTTGGGTTTGGAAGTTCAAAAGTAATTCCTTCTGGAGCTTCAACTTCGTCTGGGTGAGATTTACCTACAGCCAAGACAAGTTTTGATCCTTGAAGTTGTGCACGGTAACCGACCCCACGCATTTCAAGTTCTTTCTTGAATCCTTCTGATACTCCAACAACCATGTTGTTCAAAAGGGCACGAGTAGTTCCGTGGATTGTTTTCATTTCTTTTGAATCGTTTGGACGGTGAAGAGTTACTTCAGTTCCTTCCACACGGATTTCAATATCTTTTGAGAACTCACGAGTCAGTTCTCCTTTAGGTCCTTTTACAGTTACAACGTTGTCATTGTTAGTGATTTCAACACCAGCAGGCAACACGATAACCTTATTACCAATACGTGACATGTTTATTTTCTCCTGTTAAATTGTCAGGCCGCAAGCGACCAGTTTTCACGGGGCTTAAATCGATTTCTCGATTTAAAGGAACATTTAGGTTTCAATTTCAAAGTGAATCTATGCTTCGTCTCGCAAGCATAACTTTTGAGTTAGGCAAGAGACGATAACGAAGAGTCACAAAGAAATTGGGAGCTAAATATTACCAAACGTAAGCGATAACTTCCCCACCAACGTTCTTTTGGCGTGCTTCTTTATCAGTCAGCAAACCTTCAGATGTTGAAAGGATAGCAATTCCAAGTCCGTTCAAGACTTTTGGAAGGTCTTCGCGTTTCTTGTAAACACGTAGACCTGGTTTTGAAACACGTTTCAAACCAGTGATAACTTTTTCACCATTTTGTCCGTACTTAAGGAATACACGGATGATGCCTTGTTTGTCATCTTCGATGATTTCAACGTTTTTTACAAAACCTTCACGCTTCAGGATTTCAGCAATCCCTTTTTTGATGTTTGATGCAGGTACTTCAAGTACTTCGTGGTTCGCTTGATTAGCGTTACGGATACGAGTCAAAAAGTCTGCAATTGGGTCAGTCATAACCATTTTATATTTCTCCTCTTACTAGTAGTTTGCAAGCTGCACTTGCTAGTTAATGATTGAGCTAGGCTCAGAATATGTTCCTAGGTTTCAATTCCTAAGTGAGTCTAGGCATCGGCTTGTAGGCATAGTAGGCATAACTAAAGTTAGGAAAAAGCCGATAACGAAGAATCATGACGGAATTGGAAGCTGGAATTACCAAGATGCTTTGGTAACGCCTGGGATTTGTCCTTTGTATGCTAATTCACGGAAGCAAACACGGCAAAGTTTAAACTTGCGGTAAACTGAATGTGGACGGCCACATTTTTCACAACGAGTATAAGCTTGCGTAGAGAACTTCGCTGGGCGTTTGTTCTTAGCAATCATTGATTTTTTAGCCATTTGTTTTACCTCCTATATTATTTTGCAAAAGGCATTCCAAGGCCTGTAAGCAATGCACGTGACTCTTCGTCAGTGTTAGCAGTTGTTACGATAACGATATCAAGACCGCGAGTCTTATCAACGTCATCAAAGTTGATTTCTGGGAAGATCAGTTGTTCTTTCACACCAAGTGTGTAGTTTCCGCGTCCATCAAATGATTTTGTTGGAACACCATGGAAGTCACGCACACGTGGAAGTGATACAGTAACCAATTTATCCAAGAACTCATACATACGTTCGCCACGAAGGGTTACTTTAGCACCGATCGCTACACCTTCACGAAGACGGAAGCCGGCGATTGATTTTTTAGCTTTAGTGATAAGTGGTTTTTGACCTGAGATAAGAGCCAATTCTTCAGCAGCTTTTTCAAGGTTTTTAGCGTTTGATACAGCATCACCGACACCCATGTTCAAAACGATTTTATCCACTTTTGGCACAGCCATAACAGATGAGTAGTTGAACTTTTCAGTCAAAGCAGGTACTACTTCATTAAGATATTTTTCTTTTAAACGATTTGCCATTATACTTCTCCTTTCCTTCGTGATTAGTCAAGCACTTCGCCTGATTTTTTGTTGTAACGAACTTTTTTGCCGTCTACAAACTTGTAACCAACGCGTCCTGCAACACCATTCTTGTCAAGAACTTGAACGTTTGACGCATGGATTGGTGCTTCTTTTTCTACGATAGCACCTTGAGGGTTTTCGCTATTTGGTTTTTGGTGCTTCTTAACAAGGTTAACACCTTCAACAACAACTTTGTTTACTTTTGGAAGAGCTGCAACAACAAGTGCTTCAACACCCTTGTCCTTACCAGCAATTACGCGAACTTTGTCGCCTTTTTTTACAAACATTATTAGGTTTCTCCTTTAATTTCTTACGCCCATGAGGGCACCCTGGAAAACTTCCAGGGGACTTGTTTGATTTTAGATTAAAGTACTTCTGGAGCCAATGATACGATCTTCATGAAGCCGCCGTCACGCAATTCGCGAGCAACTGGGCCGAAGATACGAGTTCCGCGAGGAGTTTTGTCTTCACGGATGATGACTGCAGCGTTTTCGTCGAATTTGATGTATGAACCATCTTTACGACGAGCACCTGATTTAGTACGAACGATAACCGCTTTTACAACGTCACCTTTTTTAACCGCACCACCAGGAGTAGCTTGTTTTACAGATGCAACGATGACATCACCGATGTTGGCGAACTTACGTCCTGAACCACCAAGAACTTTGATTGTCAGGATTTCGCGAGCACCGCTGTTGTCAGCAACTTTCAAACGAGTTTCTGTTTGAATCATTTAAGTTTTCTCCTTTCTGGTTTGATTAGATGATAACCGCTTCTTCAACAACTTCTACAAGACGGAAGCGTTTTGTAGCTGAAAGCGGACGAGTTTCCATGATACGAACGATATCGCCTTCTTTGGCAACATTGTTTTCATCATGTGCTTTGTACTTCTTAGAGTAGTTAATACGCTTACCATAGACTGGGTGGTTACGTTTTGTTTCAACTACAACTGTGATTGTCTTATCCATCTTGTCAGAAACGACGCGTCCGACGAGGGTTTTACGTTGATTACGTTCCATTTTAGAATTTCTCCTTTCCCAAGTCTATTATTTAACTTCTGATTGAACAGTTTTGATACGTGCGATTTGTTTTTTCACTTCTTTCAAACGCGCTGTCTGCTCCAATTGACCAGTAGCGGCTTGGAAACGAAGGTCAAACAATTCTTTCTTCAATTCATTTTCACGCTTCGCGAGTTCTTCTTGAGAAAGACCACGAAGTTCTTTAACAAAATCTTGAATTTCTTTAAGTTTCATGCTTTCTCCTTATTCTGCTTCACGCTTTACGAATTTACATTTAACTGGCAATTTGTGGCTTGCAAGACGAAGAGCTTCACGAGCGATTTCTTCTGATACGCCAGCGATTTCAAACATCACTTTACCACGTTTAACTGGTGCTACCCAACCTTCTGGAGCCCCTTTACCAGATCCCATCCGTACACCGATTGCTTTTGCAGTGTATGATTTGTGTGGGAAGATTTTGATCCAAACTTTACCACCACGTTTCATGTAACGAGTCATAGCGATACGGGCAGCTTCGATTTGACGGTTAGTGATCCAGTGGCTAGTAGTTGCTTGAAGACCATATTCTCCAAAAGTTACTTCTTTACCACCTTTAGCTTCACCACGCATTTTTCCGCGGAATTCGCGACGGTGTTTAACACGTTTAGGTACTAACATTGGTTATTTACCTCCTTTAGTGTTTTTACGAGCTGGAAGAACTTCACCACGGTAGATCCATACTTTAACACCAAGTTTACCGTAAGTAGTATCAGCTTCTTCCCAAGCGTAATCGATATCCGCACGAAGGGTGTGAAGTGGAACAGTTCCTTCAGAGTATCCTTCGCTACGAGCGATATCTGCACCGTTCAAACGACCTGATACTTGAGTTTTGATTCCTTTAGCTCCTGCACGCATTGCACGTTGGATTGCTTGTTTTTGAGCACGACGGAAAGCAACACGTTGCTCCAATTGACGAGCAATTCCTTCACCAACAAGGTGAGCATCCAAATCTGGAGATTTGATCTCGATGATGTTGATGTGTACTTGTTTTCCAGTTAATTTGTTGAGTTTTGCACGAAGTGCATCAACGTTTGCTCCACCTTTACCGATAACCATACCTGGTTTAGCAGTGTGAAGTGAAACGTTAACTTTGTTTACTGCGCGTTCGATTTCAATAGTTGAAACAGCTGCGTCAGCCAATTCTTTTTGAACGAATTTACGGATTGCAAGATCTTCATGAAGGTAATCCGCGTATTCTTTTTCAGCATACCATTTGGCATCCCAATCACGGATGATGCCGACACGCATACCAATTGGATGTACTTTTTGACCCACGATGTTACCTCCTTATTTTTCTGCAACAACCACAGTGATGTGGCTTGTGCGTTTGTTGATTGGTGAAGCTGAACCTTTAGCGCGTGGACGGAAACGTTTCATAGTTGGTCCTTCGTTTGCGAAAGCTTCAGATACTACCAAGTTAGCTTTTTCCAAACCAAAGTTGTTTTCAGCATTAGCGATTGCAGAGATCAATACTTTTTCGATAATGCCAGCAGCTTTGTTTGGAGTGAATTTCAAGATTGCGATTGCGTCAGCGACGTTTTTACCACGGATATTGTCAAGAACTAGACGAGTTTTACGAGGTGAAACACGCACTGTACGAGCCATTGCTTTAGCTGAAGTAATTTCTGCCATTTATGTTCTCCTTATTTTCTACGTGTTTTCTTGTCGTCTGCAGCGTGACCTTTGTAAGTACGAGTTGGTGCAAATTCACCAAGTTTGTGACCTACCATGTCTTCTTGGATGTAAACAGGCACGTGTTTACGTCCGTCATAGACTGCGATTGTGTAACCGATGAAACTTGGGAAAATCGTTGAACGACGTGACCAAGTTTTGATAACTTTTTTCTTTTCGTCGTTAGCTTGAGCTTCAACTTTTTTCATCAAATGCTCATCGACGAAAGGTCCTTTTTTAAGACTGCGTCCCATTTTTATGTTTTCTCCTTTAAAATAAGTACCACAGCGGCCTGCGCTGCTAGGCAGCGCTACCGAGCTGGCGGATAGATTGTTTTAGATTATTTCTCGTTGCGACGACGAACGATAAGTTTGTCAGATTTCGCTTTCTTGTTACGAGTTTTAAGACCAAGAGCAGGTTTGCCCCATGGAGTAGATGGCGCTTTACGACCAACTGGTGCTTTACCTTCACCACCACCGTGTGGGTGATCGTTAGGGTTCATTACAGAACCGCGAACTGTTGGACGGATACCTTTCCAACGGCTACGACCTGCTTTACCAAGGTTAACCAAGCCATGTTGTTCATTTCCGACAACACCAACTGTAGCACGGCAAGTGCCAAGGATCATACGAACTTCGCCTGATTGAAGGCGAACAAGAGTGTATTTACCTTCTTGACCCAATACTTGAGCAGAAGCTCCAGCGGCACGAACCAATTCACCACCACGACCTGGTTTCAACTCAATGTTGTGAACCAAAGTACCAACTGGGATGTTAGCAAGTGGAAGTGCGTTACCGACTTTGATATCTGCTTCAGGACCTGAAACAATACGTTGACCTACTTCAAGACCTTTAGGAGCGATGATGTATGCCTTCACACCGTCAGTATAGTGAACCAAAGCGATGTTTGCTGAACGGTTTGGATCGTACTCGATAGTTTTAACTACTGCTTCAACAGCATCTTTGTTACGTTTGAAGTCAATCAAACGGTAGTGACGTTTGTGACCGCCACCTTGGTGACGAACAGTGATGCGTCCGTTGTTGTTACGACCAGCTTTGCTCTTAAGAGAAACGAGCAAAGATTTTTCTGGAGTGCTAGTAGTGATTTCAGCGAAATCCAAAGAAGTCATATTACGGCGACCGTTTGTTGTTGGTTTATAAACACGAATTCCCACGATATTTCCTCCTTAGATTATTCTGCTTCAGCAGCTCCGAACAACTCGATTGCTTTTGAATCTGCTGTCAGAGTGATGATAGCTTTTTTAGTTTTGTTAGTAAAACCAGTGTAACGTCCAACGCGTTTTGCTTTAGGTTTTACGTTGATAGTGTTGACATTAGCAACTTTAACTCCTTCAAAAGCAGCTTCAACAGCTTGCTTGATCAAAAGTTTGTGAGCGCGAGTGTCTACTTCAAATACGTATTTGCCTGCTTCAAGCTGAGCCATTGAGCTTTCAGTGATGACAGGCTTTTTGATAACGTCATACAAATTCATTATGCAAGAACCTCCTCAATTTTAGAGATAGCTGCTTGAGTAACAAGAAGTTTGTCGCTGTTTGCGATGTCAAGAACACTTGCTGTTGTTGCTGTTGCAACTTTAACATTTGGAAGGTTACGTGCTGAAAGTGCAGCAAATTCATTTCCTTCTTCAAGAATAACAAGTACTTTTGTGTCAATGCTTAATGCTGCAAGCACTTTTGCAAACTCAGCAGTTTTTGGAGCTGTAAATGAAAGGCTGTCTACAGCTACGAATTTGTTTTCAGCAACTTTTTCAGAGTAAACTGATTTCAATGCTAATCTGCGAACTTTTTGTGGAAGTTTGTAGGCATATGAACGAGGAGTTGGACCGAAGACGATACCACCACCACGCCATTGTGGAGAGCGGATAGAACCTTGACGAGCACGTCCAGTTCCTTTTTGACGCCATGGTTTGCGTCCGCCGCCTGATACTGCAGAACGGTTTTTAACAGCGTGAGTTCCTTGACGGAGGCTAGCGCGTTGGCTGATGATCACGTCGAAGACAACTGATTCGTTTGGTTCAATACCAAAGATTGCGTCGTTAAGAACTACTTCACCAGCTTCTTTACCAGTTTGGTCAAATAATTTTACGTTTGCCATTGTGACTGATTTCCCCTTTCTTTATTATTTACCAGCTTTAACTGCTGATTTGATAGTGATAAGAGATTTCTTAGCACCAGGTACGTTTCCTTTGATCAAGATAACGTTTTTCTCTGGAACAACTTGTACGATTTCAAGGTTTTGAATCGTTACACGGTTGCCACCCATACGTCCAGCCAAGTGTTTGTTTTTGAAAACACGGTTTGGCGCAACTGGTCCCATTGAACCAGGACGACGGTGGTAACGTGAACCGTGAGCCATTGGACCACGAGATTGGCCGTGGCGTTTGATTACACCTTGGAAACCTTTACCTTTTGAAGTTCCTGTTACATCAACAACATCACCAGCTTCGAATGTATCAACTGTGATTTCCGCACCAACTTCCAAGCCTTCAATGTTTTTGAATTCACGAATGAAGCGCTTAGGAGCCGTGTTAGCTTTCGCTACATGTCCTTTAGCAGGTTTGTTGCTCAATACATCACGAAGGTCATCAAAACCAACTTGAACTGCGTTGTAACCGTCTGTTTCAACTGTTTTCACTTGAAGAACAACGTTTGGAGTTGCTTCAACAACAGTTACAGGGATTAATTCGCCAGCTTCAGTGAAGATTTGAGTCATTCCCACTTTTTTCCCTAAGATTCCTTTTGTCATGAGAAAATGTTTCCTTTTCTATAATTTTTTTCAAAAAGTTTTTAACGAGCGTTTTTCATGCTCAAGATACCAAGCTTTAGATTAAAGTTTGATTTCTACGTTCACACCACTTGGAAGGTCCAACTTCATCAAAGCGTCAACTGTTTTTTGAGTTGGGTTGATGATGTCGATCAAGCGTTTGTGAGTACGCATTTCAAATTGTTCGCGAGAATCTTTGTATTTGTGAGTCGCACGAATGATTGTGTAGAGGCTACGTTCAGTTGGAAGTGGGATTGGTCCCGCAACTTCAGCACCTGTACGTGCAGCAGTTTCTACGATTTTTGCAGCCGCTGTGTCAAGTGTACGATGTTCGTAAGCTTTCAAACGGATGCGGATTTTTTTGTTTGCCATCTTTTTCTCCTTTTTTCGTCTATTTAAGATAATAGGCTAGCTCCACAAGAAAACCGACAGGCGATTGCGTGGCAATGCAACCGAGCGTGTCGCAACCTCTTGCATCAAAGCTACACGCTGTTTTTTACAGCACCATAGTATCTTAACACAAAGAACCAAGCATTGCAAGGGATTTGAGTAATTTTTTTAATCTTTTTTACTAGCCTAAGTTCTTGGAGTAAGTTCTGATCCTCTTATGTAACTAGAACTCAGTTTGACAACTTACCCATTGTTGGGGGTAGCGATAAAGATAGATACTGTCTGATCTGGATCATATTTTTCAAAATCAATACTATACTGACGTTGCAGTTCTCTTGCTTCTTCTGCCCGCCAAATTTGCTGCCAGGTATGAAGGCAACCTTTTGAATCACTTGTATCCACCTCAAATACTTGGTAAGTTTGCTCTGAAGTGTCAAAGTCCCAGTCTTCTTTATCAGACAGACTACAGAGCGACAAGCTGTAATCACCCTTGTAGTCGCTGGCATAATCATGATAAACTGCATAAATCGGAAGCCCTTGGGCAAATGCCTCCTCTACTTCTTTCTGGTGTTCCTGCCATAGATGGTTAATTTTTTCCATCATGTTTGGATCTTGAAAATTATTGGTAGAGATACTACTGATTATTTTTAAAAACATATTTTGCTCCTTTTACTTTCACTTCTAAGGTGACTGACTAACAATCGACCTCAGCTCTAAACCTTCTAACTACCAAGCTACTACTTCACTCAACAAAATGAATTAGCGCTCTTTGCGTATAGGATATATCACGCCGTTCACTATCAACTCCTCTTTCCTAGAGAGAATGGCACCCATAGTAAACAAAACGTTAAATTTACCAGTCTCAACCAGAGACGAAAAACATGTAGGCTTCGACCAAGACCAGCCTTCCAATTCTTATTGATATAGTTTGGAAAGTTTTTAACGAGCGTTTTTTATGCTCAAGTCTAAGATACAAAGGGATTCAAACTCAAAGCAAAAATAGGAAACCGACGCGCGTTTCGTGGCAATGTAATCGATTATGTCGCAACCTCTTGCATCACAGCTAACGCTGTGATTTACAGCACCACGGTAGAATAGCACAAAGCCCCTGCGATTTCAAATGAGGACTCTTAGAAATTTCTCTTGGAGCGGTTGTAGCCGTAGCGTTCCATAAAATCTTCACGGAATTCTAACAAGTTATCATCCATAATAGCTTGGCGAACTTTCTTCATAAGGTTTACCAAGAAGTAAAGATTGTGGTAACTTGTCAAGCGGAGGCCAAAGGTTTCATCAGCCTTGAGCAGGTGGCGGATATAGGCCCGCGTGTAGTTTGTACAAGTGTAGCAATCACAGTCGTGATCCAGTGGCGTGAAATCTTCCTCAAACTGGGCATTTTTGACAACCAGACGTCCCTCGCTGGTCATGCAGGTGCCGTTTCGGGCAATCCGAGTCGGCAGGACGCAGTCAAACATATCGACCCCACGGATAACACCGTCAATCAAGCTATCTGGCGCCCCAACTCCCATAAGATAGCGGGGCTTATTTTCAGGCAGTAGAGGCGTTGTGAAGTCCAGCACCGCATTCATCTCCTCATGAGACTCACCAACAGCCAGTCCTCCGATAGAGTAGCCTGGGAAATCCATGCTGACCAAATCTTGAGCAGACTGGCGGCGCAAATCTTCAAAGCCAGCTCCCTGAACAATCCCAAAGAGACCTTGATCGTGTGGACGAGTGTGGGCCTTGAGTCCGCGCTCTGCCCAACGGCTAGTCCGCTCGATAGACTTCTTGACATAGTCATAAGGCTGGTAGAACTGCGGGCATTCATCAAAGGACATCATGATGTCGCTACCTAGGTTGTTCTGGATGGAGATAGCCTTTTCTGGCGAAAGGAACATCTTAGAACCATTGAGGTGGTTCTTGAAAGTTACTCCTTCTTCTGTAATATTGCGGCTATCAGCTAGAGAATAGACCTGAAAACCACCACTATCGGTCAGAATAGGTTGGTCCCAGTTCATGAACTTGTGCAGGCCACCTGCACGGGCAATCAGCTCATCTCCCGGCCGCAACCAGAGGTGGTAGGTATTGGCCAAGATGATACCCGAACCCATTTGCTTGAGCTCTTCTGGTGACTGGGTCTTGACCGTAGCCTGAGTGCCGACCGGCATAAACATAGGCGTTGGAAAGGTGCCATGCGGGGTGATGATTTCTCCTAGACGAGCACCTGTGTGCTTTTCTTTTTTGATCAAACGATACTGAATCGGTGAATCTGACATGTTTCCTCCTGCTGGGAAAGACAGTCCCAGCTATTTTCTTCTATAAAACAAGCGCCAAGCGCTCATAAGATACCGTATGATTTTACCAAAAAAAGTCTTGTCTGTCACGATATGTGGTATAATAAAAATCATGAAATGGAGGTCTGTATGAATTTAAGCGAAATCCGTGCACAAGCACGAACCATTCGAAATCAAACCAACGGCATTTTCTCGCTCTTTGCCATTCCAACTCTAGTAACTATCTTATCTACCTATCTGTCACCTAACCGTCATCTGGAGGAGATTGTTCCCCAGTTGGAGATCAATCAGGCCTTTGTTTTGATTTTTGGCCGTCAAATTTTTCCACAAATCGTAGAATTTATCATCGCCCTGCTCTTTTTATCTGCTAGCTTCAGCATGATAGAAGTCGTTCGGAAAAAACGCGATACGGTTGGCTTTGCAGATATTGGCCGAATCTTTTCTGCCGAGCTTTTCTCACCGATTTTTATCACACAACTGACTAAAAGTATTCTCCTCTTGTTGTGGAATTCTATCAGCCTTGTCGGTTCATTTTTCCTTATTTTCAGCAGTTACAAGGTGCTAGCTATTTATAGGAAAATATCCGATGTGTCCCAATTGACAGCTGCTAGTCCTGAGGTGGAGCAAATCGTCAGCTATGCGCCCATGATGTTTCTCGGCACTCTCATTGTCTTGGCTGGTACGGCAGTCTTCCTGATGGCCAACTATGCTTACTCTCAGACCGACTTCATCCTTTATGATCAGCTGAGTACAGGCACCTACCAAGGTCCTTGGCAAGTTCTTGTGCAAAGTAGACGCATGATGAAAGGCTATAAATGGAAACGTTTCTTGCTGGATCTGAGCTTTATTGGCTGGTATATCCTGATTGGTATCACACTGGGAATCGCTGGAGTTGTGGCCTATCCTTACATCACAACAGCTCGGGTGCTCTTTTATGAAAATTTAAAATCACTAGGTAAGTAAAATGAGGGTGGGACAGAAATCGGTAATTCGTTAGAATTCGATTTCGTCGTCCCACCTCCGCACAGTTGAGTAGGGCTGTAAAAGCTGATGAAATCAGCGTAGTAGAGCCCACTCAACCACTGCGTCTTGCTCGACAATCTAAAGACAATTGAGAGGCTAGGACTTTTGTCCCAGCCTCATTTTTCGTCTAGATTTAACGCAGTTGGACTTTCAGTACCAAGGGTAAGTCGCCTGCCACACTCGGCATGAAGAGACGCAAACCTTGAGGTGTTTGCTCCCATTCAAGCGGTTCCTCATAGCCTAGTAAGGACACCTCCTCTATGATGCCATGAAAGCGAGACGCGGGATTTTTTCTTTCGTCAGCCAAGGCCTGAATCGTCAGCCACTGATTTACTGCAGGCTCCATCAAAAAGGCATACACCGCTCCGCCCTTGGCCGTGAAACGGAAATCCTGGTTTGTATACGGGATGTTTTTTCCATCCGAAAATGGCCCACTATCTACTTGTGTCGGACCTTCTCCAAATTGCCTCCACGCGCGTGAATCATAGATCGCTTGACCGTTCACTTGGAGCCAAGCCCCGATTTCTCTCAAGATTTCTTGATCTTTTTCTGGAATCGCCCCGTCTCCTTTTGGCCCAATATTCAGTAGTAAATTCCCATTTTTGGACACGACATCAATCAAGGTCTGGATGATTTCCTTAGCTGACTTATAGTCGAGATTCTCTGTGTAGCCCCAAGAATTTCGCGCAATAGCTGTATCCGTCTGCCAAGTGAAAGGCTGGATCTCTGCGAAACCACCGCGTTCCACTTCCACAATCCCCGCACCAAAAGCCAGCGCATCATGCTTGTAGCAGATGCTAGTCGGCTTCCCAGAAGCTGCTCCTAAATTATAATAATAGGCCGCAAAAAGCTTTATATACTCTTTAAAAGCTGCATGCTGAATCCACCAATCGAAATACAAAATCTCAGGCTGGTAATCTCGAACCAGCTCACAGGTACGCAGGAGCCAATCATCTAGAAACTCCTGACTCGGATAAGGCTGACCAAACAAATCATGGTGGTCCGGCTCTGGCATAGCCGGCCAGTAGAGTTCCTCGCGACTGACTTCGCTGGCAATGTCACTGGCAAACTCCTTTCCATGCGAAAAGAAAAAATGATGCTCCGCCCGATGGGAAGAGGTACAAAAATGTACTTGCTCTCTTTGGGCTGCCTGACTCAATTCCCCCAAGATGTCACGCTTTGGCCCCATTTCTACACTATTAAAAGGAGAGAGCTGGCTAGCATAAAGCTGGAAGCCGTCGTGATGCTCTGCCACTGGAAACATGTATTGGGCTCCCGCTTCTTTAAAGAGGCGCAGCCATTCGTCCGCATGAAAATTTTCGGCAGTAAAAAGTGGGATAAAATCCTTGTAGCCGAAATCTTTGTGAGGCCCGTAAGTTTTGATATGATGGTCAAACTCTGCCGTGCCCTGTATGTACATATTTCGAGAGTACCACTCGCTCCCAAAGGCAGGAAGGCTGTAAAGTCCCCAGTGGATAAAAATCCCAAACTTAGTCCTTTTGAACCAGTGGGGAACGTGATAGGTCGCAAGAGAGTCCCAGTCTGGATAGAAAGGACCTTGGTTGGCAACTCTTTGAATTTCTTCTAAAGATATTTTCATCGTTACTACCTCATCATTCGATTAAAACGCTTTCTTTTATTGTACCAATTTTTGGAGAAGAAAGAGCCATTTTACAAAATAATAATCCAAAAAAGCCCTACGAGCAAACTTTCCCAATAAAGCAAAGAAAAAGAACAGCAATCAACTCTGTTCCTTGTTTTTATATTGTCAGCATGGCGAGCACCTCGGAAAGCCACTCGCACCACGATTCTCATCATTCAACACATCAATTCGCTACGCGATAGTAGGGATGTTGAGATGCGTAAGTGAAATCTTGCCCCACTAAAATGCGTTCTTTCGGATTTTCACTTCCAGTATCATAAAGACGAGCTCCTTTAGGAATGGCTGTGAAGGAGGCCACTTGATTCCCTGATTTATGAGCTAAAAACGCTCCAAACTTACCTTCATATACTTGACTATTTGTCAAAGTGTAGTCGCTTGATTCATTTCCTCTGTAAGTATGGGACACCAAACCATTTGCATCAAAGACTAATTGATTACCCAAATCATCCTGCCAAGTACCTGCAATGCTAGAGAAATCACCATTTGCTAGAGCATTGACATCCATACCGGAAATTGTTGGAGCCACTGGGGCAGCTGGAGTTGGTGACGCATTCGAATCTGCTGAAGTCTTGTTGTCCACAGGTTTCTCAACTTGATTGGAAACACTCTGGTCGCTAGAAAGCTTAGTAGTAGAGGATGCTTTTGCTTCGTTGGAAGCAGAACTTTGCTTAGCTGATGGTTTGGTGGAGGACTCGCCTGAGCTACTAGTCTTAGATATCTGAGAAGTCTGGGAAGTGGAACTGCTGTTCACCTTCGTGGAAGGCTTAGAGCTACAGGCGGCGAGCAGGAAAGCAGAGCACAAGGCAGTAGCTGTCAATAAAATAAGTTTACTACGTTTCATAATGAAATCTCCTTGTCAGTTTATCATCAATTTGCTAAACGATAGTAGCGATGTTGGCTTGCATAGGGGACATCTTACCCCACTAAAATATATTCTTTAAAACTTTTTGTAACAAAAGAAATATTTTGTAATCTAATTGTAATCCTGTGAAATAATTTTGTCAATATTTTGTGTGATATTTTTCTCAAAATTTATCTGCAATTTATGAAATACTTTTTTAATGCAAAAACGAGGCTGGGA
Organism: Streptococcus cristatus; assembly: GCF_003943465.1. GTDB lineage: Bacteria > Bacillota > Bacilli > Lactobacillales > Streptococcaceae > Streptococcus > Streptococcus cristatus_C. The sequence continues at coordinate 22,358 of NZ_RJPR01000010.1, forward strand.
CAAAAGTCCTAGCCTCTCAATTGTCTTTGGATTGTCGAGCAAGACTCAGTGGTTGAGTGGGCTCTACTACGCTGATTTCATCAGCTTTTACAGCCCTACTCAACTGTGCGGAGGTGGGACGACGAAATCGAATTCTAACCAATTACCGATTTCTGTCCCACTCTCGCTTCGTTTCAAATTTTCTCTAAATCATGAACGATCCGCTCAAAGGCTGCCTCCAAGGAATCTTCGTCTCTAAAGAATGATTCCTCTTCCCAGCCTAAGAAGTCTCTGTCTTTCCACCAGCGCTTCATATCGGCTGGGGTAAATTCTTCTTGCCTCGCTCTGGTCTGATGGCGGCGGACGGTTTCTTCAAAAGTCAAATCATAGTAATAGGCTAGGGTCTGAGGACCAAACAAAGTCCGCAACCGCTCCAGCATGTGGCCATAAATATCTGTCTCATAGAAACCTTCTACCAAGACCAGCAAATCATGTTCGTAGCCGAAGTAAGCCAGTGTCTCCGTCAGGTCAATAGACAAATTTCCCGGCTCTACTTTTTCCTTGAGCATGTCCCGTCTAACTGTGTCCTGCGCAATCAAAAGAGTCCCTTGACCATAGTGTGCCTGCAGTTTCTTAGCCAGACTCGATTTGCCAGAGCCGGAATTGCCTCGAATGATGACTAACTTGGCCATTTATTCGCTTAGAATCAAGCGTGTATGCTCGCGTTTGATGCAGCGATCCATAATGATATCTTCACGACCAGCCTCCCGCAAAATCTGCTCAGCTTCTTCATTTTCCAAGCCCAACTGAGCCCAGAAAATCTTGGCATCTGCTTCCAGAAAATCACGCGCCACATCGGGCAAAAACTCACTGCGGCGGTAAACATCGACAATATCCACTGGGAAAGGAATATCTTTGAGGCTGGCATAAACAGTCTCACCAAAAATCTGACTGCCCGCTGCCCGCGGATTGACTGGAATAATGCGATAGCCTCGCTCCTTCATCTCCTTGGACACACGGTTACTGGTCGTTTCCTCACGGTCTGATAGACCGACAACAGCAATCACCTTGCTGTTTTCCAGATAGCGCTTGACAACGCCGTCACTGGGATTTTGAAAATAGTAAGTCATAATGCTCCTCCTGTTTTATAAATAATTTTTAACTTTTTTAACAATGATATATTAGCTGAACATGAGCTAAAACTTCGGAAAATAGATAAATTCTCCAAAATCTTGCAAGCCTAACTGAATACGAGCTAAAACCTTGGAAATAGATATTCCGTTCTGGGAGCATGACTCCTTCGGCCAGATTCCTGATTTTCAGTCGTTTTTTGACGCTCTTTCTATCTTGTCTTACTTCGCCTCGTACCAAGTTTGGCCGGCATTTTCATCAGCCACTAGTGGAACGGCTAGCTCAATCGCGGCTTCCATGGTTTCTTTGACTAGCTGGCGGACGGCTGTTAGCTCGTCATTTGGCACTTCCAGCACGATTTCATCGTGAACCTGCAAGAGCATGCGAGACTTGAAATTCTTCTCTGTTAGTGCTCGGTCCAGATTAATCATAGCGACTTTGAGAATGTCTGCGGCGGAGCCTTGGATCGGGCTGTTAATAGCTGTGCGCTCCGCAAAATTTCGGATGTTAAAGTTTCGGGAATTGATGTCCGGCAAAGAGCGACGACGATGGTAAATGGTCTCTACGTAGCCTTTATCACGCGCTTCGCGAACGATGGTTTCCATATAATTCTTGATACCAGGGAAACGCTCAAAATAGGTCTCAATGTGGTCCTTGGCAGCCTTGCGGGAAATGCCCAAATTATTGGCCAGTCCGAAGTCGGAAATGCCATAGACCACTCCAAAGTTGACAGCCTTGGCATTGCGGCGGTCATTAGGCGTCACATCCTCTGCCTTTTCAATACCAAAGACCCGCATGGCTGTGGCCGTGTGAATGTCTTCTCCATGCTGGAAGGCAGCAATCAAATGCTCGTCCTGCGAAATATGAGCCAGCACCCGCAGCTCAATCTGGGAATAATCCGAACTGAGAAGCACGCTGTCTGCCCACTCTGGCACGAAAGCCTTGCGAATCAGGCGCCCTTGCTCCAGGCGAACAGGGATATTCTGCAGGTTAGGGTCGACCGAGGACAGGCGGCCAGTCTGGGTCAAATCCTGAACATAGCGAGTGTGAATCTTGCCGTCAGACGCTATCGCCTCCTGCAGGCCGATGATATAAGTGGACTGGAGCTTGCTGATTTGACGGTATTCCAGAATCTTAGACACAATCGGTGCTATCGGTGCTAAACGTTCCAGCACATCCACCGCTGTTGAGTAACCTGTCTTGGTCTTTTTGGTGTACTCCAGTGGCAACCCCATATCCTCAAAGAGAATGGTTCCCAGCTGTTTCGGCGAGTTGATATTGAACTCCTGACCAGCCAGATCATAAATCTCCTGAGTCAGACTTTCCAGCGTCTTTTCATTTTCCGCCTGCATGCCCTGCAGTGTTTCCCGCTCAACCTTGATTCCCGCAATCTCCATCTTGGCTAGGACAAAGGCCAGCGGCTGCTCCATTTCAAGCAACAAATCCAGCTGATCGTGGGCGCGAAGCTGTTCTTGCATCGGCTCCTCCGTTTCCAGCAGTACTTGGACCTTACGAGCTAGATGCTCAAAGAGCTGCTCTTGCTCTGGCAGAGCACGCTTGGCTCCCTTGCCATACACCTCGTCATCCGTTGGCAGGATCGTTTGGCCGTAGAGGCGAGCAATAGTCGCCAGCTCATTATCCTCGACCGTCGAAAGCAGATACTTGGCTAGGCGCGCATCAAAGGCTGCTGCTGGCAGTTCAATGCCGTAATGACTGAGCAGTACCTTGGTCCGCTTGAGATCGTAGGTTTTTAGAGCTATTTTTGTCAAAAACTCCTGAAAGAGAGGCTGCTGCAGTAAATCGCTGGTGCCGACATAAATCTGACGGCTATCGCCCCAGGCAAGACCAACAATCTCTTCCTTGTGGTAGTTGTCACCCAAGATTTCAAAATAGAAGAATTGCTCTGGTGCCAGCATATCTGCTGTCACCTCAGTCACTTTGGTAAATTCAATTGGTTTGACTTCTACCGGCTCTTGACCAGTTCCTAGCTGAGCCTTGAGCTGCTTGAAGCCCATCTCGTCGTAGAACTTGCTCAGGGCCTCTATCTGCGGACCCTTATAAACCAAATCATCCAGCCCGATTTCAATCGGAGCCTGAGTATTGATGGTAGCTAGGGTTTTAGATAAGAAAGCCTTGTCCTTGTCATTAATCAGGTTTTCCTTCATCTTAGAAGCCTTGAGCTGGTCAATGTTTTCATAGAGATTTTCCAAAGAACCATACTCCAAGAGGAGCTTGAGGCCAGTCTTCTCGCCGATCTTGGTCACGCCGGGGATATTGTCCGACTGATCGCCCATCAGCGCCTTGAGGTCAATGAACTGCTCTGGCGTGATGCCCATCTTTTCCATGAGGTAGGCTGGGGTAAATTCCTCAAACTCGGCCACGCCTTTCTTGGAAATCTCCACAACGGTATTATCATCGGTCAGCTGAATCAAGTCTTTATCGCCACTGACAATGGTCACATCGTAAGGCACAGCTGTCTTTTCAGCCATCTTGTCCAAGGTTCCGATGATGTCATCCGCCTCGTACTGAGCCAAGTCGTAGTAGTGAATGCCTAAGTAGTCCAGCATTTCTCGGATAAAGGGCAGCTGCTCCCGAAATTCATCCGGTGTCTTGGCCCGACCTGCCTTATAGTCAGCATACATCTCGGTCCGGAAGGTCGTCTTTCCAGCATCAAAAGCGACTAGGACATGAGTCGGCTGCACGCGCTCCAAGAGATGATTGAGCATGAGGTGGAATCCATAAATAGCATTAGTATGCAGGCCTGATGGACTCTTGAAACGATCAATTTGATTATAAAGCGCAAAAAAAGCGCGAAAAGCAACGGACGAACCGTCGATTAATAATAACTTATTCTTTTTTTCCATAGGTTTATTATAACACGAAAGGCGGACAAAGACAGAAAAGGCGGCGTGGAAAATAGGTAGAAAATGAATGGAGATTTAAATTTTGCTATAATCATCTTATGAAGAACACCTACTATTTTATCCGTCATGCGCATTCTAACTATACACCTGATGAAATCAACCGACCATTATCAGACAAAGGGCAAGAATCCTTGGCGCAGCTTGACTTTTTAGCAGACAAACCCATTACCGCCATTTATTCCAGTCCTTACCGAAGAGCCATTCAGACGGTTGAGCCTTTGGCTCAGAGTCTGAAACTCGCTATTCAAACCGACAAACGGCTAATAGAGCGAAAGCTAAGCAGTCAAGTAATTACGGATCAAGACTTTGAAAAATCCCTCATGAAACTTTGGTCACGGCCAACATTTTCACTTGTTGATGGTGAATCCAATCAGCAAGCTCAACAGCGTGCTTTAGCTCTTCTTCATGAGCTAGAAAGCAAACATCAAAACGAAGAAATTATCATCAGTTCCCACGGCAATCTGATTTGCATCTTGCTGAGCGCATTTGACTCCAGCATTGATTATGACTTCTGGCGCAGCCTAAGCATGCCAGATGTGCTGGTTTTAGATAAAAACGAAAAAATCACTCACCTCCTATAAAAGATGGTATCGCCTAGCAAGAGCCAGCTATATCTTATCTCTCTTCTATGGTATAATAATAAAAACTAGGAGGTGAAGCATGTTCCCAATAACCATTCCAACTCTTGTGACTGAGGAAGTGTATCAACGATTTGCTTGGTCTGTTTTCTTACGTGGAAAAGGATTTTTACTAAATATTCTCATCTTTATAGGAATCATGTCGCTCTATCTGACCTTTATACCTGAGCAACTGAAGCGATTTTCTGTGTTTACCGTGCTATTTGCATCTTTGATTACATTCTCAGCAATATACTTTGGCATGGACTTTCAGATAAAGAAAGCCTATCAAAAAACTCCTTTCTGGAAGGATATGGAGCAAACTCTTATATTTGAGAAAGATAAATTCTCTGTGAAAAGCAAACGAGGAGAGTTTCTTTATAGCTATGATGACATCGTCAAAGTTTTTCATACTAAGGAAGATTTTTATATCATGTTGGGACCAATTGACGGTTTCCCTATTGAAAAAAAGAACTGTACGCCCGAGGCTCTTGAGTTCTTGCTAGAACTTCACATTGAGCATATGTAAAAGAAAAAGCAGGCTAGACTGACAGTAGATCAGTTCTGGTCTGCTTTTTATCTTGTAAATAATTGCTTGATGTCCATCAGCTTCTCTATTTTCTGATTGATTTCTGGTCGGTAGTCACAGAAGTTAATGCTCTGGATGCCACTGTTGCCGGCAACATCCACATCCAGCGTCCGGTCGCCGATATAGTAAGTTTCCTGCTTATCCAGGCCATATTTCTCGAGCAGATAGTCTACACCTTCTGGGTGGGGCTTGCGCTTAAAGCCGTTGGCCGTTGTGATGATTTCTGTAAAATAATCATGAATGCCCAAGTCTTGCAAGATTTGATGGGCATTGAGTCCCTTGTGAGTATAGACAAACTGGGCAATGCCCTGCTCCTCAGCCCAGGCCAGTATCTCCGCTGCTCCTTCCATCAGGTGAACCTGAGCATTTTTCTCCTTTAGGCTTGCTCCACGGAAGGCATTCATCTCGGCAGCGTCCAGACCTTTCTCAGATGCTACTTCCTCCAAAAGTTTCTGGACAGAGTGCTTTAGGATATAGCTGTGAATACTCGCCCTGTCAAAGTCCAGACCATAGTGAGCGTAGGTCTCCTCAATTCCTGCCAAAATAGCATCGTAGGAGTCCAGCAAGGTGCCGTCCAAATCCCAAATAAACGCTATTGTCATGTGATTTCCCTCATTTTTCTGTCAAATAAAACCTTTAAAAATAACCAGCGGAAGCCATTGTCCAAGAGAGTCCCAGCCCAGACTCCCGGCAGACCCAAGCCAAAGGTCACACCTAGTAAATATCCTGAGACGATGCGAATCAGCCACATACCAATAGTCGTGGCATAAAAGGGCAGTCTGGCATTGCCCAGACCCTGCCAAACCGCTGTGTAAATCACGGTCCCAGCTGCCATGGGAGTGCCCAGCAGAGAAAAGAGGATGACCGAAAGACTGGCTGTGATCGCTCCGCTATTGTCCGTATAGAGCAAGGTCAGCGGTCGACCAAGGGCGAAAATCCCTAAAGCCAAGGGCAGCATGCAAGCAAAAGAGAGCCAGAAGGCCCGCTGACGAATCAGACCAACCGCTTGCATATCGCCCTCGCCAACCGCATGGGCGACCAACATGACTGTTGCTGTCGCGACCCCGAAAGCCGGCATGTAGTTAAACTGGGTCAGGACTTCGCCGATGGCATTCCCCGCTACTGCATCCGTTCCAAAGACGACCACAATGGCGATAATCACTACATCGCCCGCCCGCATCATGAGCCGCTCTCCAGCAGCCGGCAGAGACAGGCGCAAGAGCTCGCCATCTAAACCCCAGCGCCAGCGGATCGTGGACAAATCCAGCTCCCGCCAGAGAATGAGCACACCGACCAAACGAGCCAGCACCGTCCCCAGCGCTACGCCGACAATACCAAGCCGAAAGACGTAAATCCCCAGACCAGAAAAGAGGGCATTGAGGACATTGGTCAGAAGACTAACATACATGGGGAATCTAGGATTGCGCGTGACCCGCACCAGAGCTCCAAAGGAAGTCATCAAGCCTAGTAGGACAATTGTTCCACCAACCAGAGCCAGATACAGACCGCCTGCTTCAGCCACCGCTTTTTCCGTCCCCAGCAGATCCAGCATCTGCCTACCAAAAAGCAGAGAAAGGAGACCTAGCAGAAGACTCAGAAGGAGCGTCAGCTTGATAGCCTCAGCTGTGTGATAGGCCAAACGCTCCTTGTCTCCCTGAGCCAGAGTCTTGGAGATGAGACTGGAAACAGCAGCCCCCAGCGCGATAAAAATTGCCTGATAAATGGTAATGATATTGCCGGCCACCGATACACCAGAGATCGCAATCAGCCCAAGACTGGCCACCAGATAGCTGTCGACCATGCCCATGAGCATCTGCAAAAAGTTCTCTGCCATAGCTGGCAAGGCGATATTCATGATTTTTTTATAAGTCGTCATAGAGAAAATTCTCCCTCTTAAGCATAAGCTACTTCTCTTTCTTTCATTGGGCATCCTAAGAAAAAATCAGCCAGATATCCAGCTGATTTTAGGCTTTCTAAGCCATTTTTACAATTCCAAGTAATCCTCGACTGCTACCTGCATTTGGTCTGCAGCAACCGTCGTTTTGTGACGAACAGGGGCAATTTCTAAGCCGTCCACAGCTGGTGGAAGGGCTACGCCAGAAAGTTCGTGCAGTTGGTCCAAAGCCTCAAAGTCACTAAGTCCTGTTTGACCAGTCACAGCCTCAACAGCCACAACTGGGAATTTATAGGGACTAGCGGTAGACGCGATAACAGTCTTGCGCTGATCACCTGTTTCTGCCAAGTATTTTTGATAGACAGCAGACGCGACAGCCGTATGAGGGTCTTCGATGTAGTTAGAGACTTGATAGACTCGCTTGATTTCAGCAGCTGTTTCTTCTTCTGTCGCATAGTCAGCCGCAAAGAGCTCTAAAATCTCAGCATCAAAGTCCGTCAGTTCATACTGTCCATGATCATTCAGAGCCGCCATCAAGGCAGCTGTTTTCTCAGCGCTGTTACCAGACAGATGGAAAATCAAACGCTCCAAGTTAGAGGAAACCAGAATATCCATGGACGGACTAGACGTCACCTTGAAGCTCCGCTTCTTGTCATAAACCTGAGTCTTGAAGAAGTCTGTCAGGACATTGTTCTCATTCGAAGCGCAGATTAGCTTGCCAACCGGCAGACCGATTTGCTTGGCATAGTAGGCCGCTAGGATATTACCAAAGTTCCCAGTCGGAACGGTAAAGTTGACCTTGTCTCCTGCTGTGATTTCTCCCGTCTTCACCAGCTGAGCATAAGCATAGACATAGTAGACAATCTGAGGCACTAAACGGCCGATATTCATGGAATTAGCTGATGAAAACTGGAGTTTGTGCTCCAAGAGACGAGCTCGTAGATCTGTGTCATTGAACATGTGCTTGACATTAGTCTGGGCATCGTCAAAGTTGCCATCAATGGCAACGACATGCGTATTGGCACCTGTCTGGGTCGTCATTTGCAGCTCTTGGACCTTGCTGACACCATCTTTGGGATAAAAGACGATGATTTCAGTCCCCGGAACATCCGCAAAGCCTGCCATAGCCGCCTTGCCCGTGTCACCAGAAGTCGCCGTCAAAATGACAATTTTGTTTTCCAAGCCGTGCTTTTTGGCTGCGGTTGTCATCAGATGAGGCAGGATAGACAAAGCCATATCCTTGAAGGCAATGGTCGCTCCGTGGAAAAGTTCTAGATTGTACTGACCATCCAGCTTGACCAAGGGAGCAATCGCCGCATCATCAAACTTGCTGTCGTAAGCATTGGTAATACAATGATCCAGCTCTGCTTCAGAAAAATCATCCAAAAAAGCAGACAACACCAGCTTGGCTACTTCCTGATAAGAAGCGTCTTTAAGCTTGGCAAAGTCCAAATCGACCTGCGGATAGGTAATGGGCGTAAAGAGCCCGCCGTCTGTTGCCAAACCTTGCAGAATCGCCTGGCTGGCTGTTACTCTATTCTTTTCGTCACGCGTTGATTGATAAACTAAAGTCATTCTCTCTCATCCTTTATCTGTAGTTCGTTTTATTATATCAAAATTTATCAGAAAATTCTTCATTTTCATCAAAATTAAAAAACAAAAAGAGAGTGGGACAGAAATCGGTAATTCGTTAGAATTCGATTTCGTCGTCCCACCTCCGCACAGTTGAGTAGGGCTGTAAAAGCTGATGAAATCAGCGTAGTAGAGCCCACTCAACCACTGCGTCTTGCTCGACAATCCAAAGACAATTGAGAGGCTAGGACTTTTGTCCCAGACTCAATCAAATATCAAAACTCAGACAAGGCTTTTATTTGCTGGCCCTTTTCGTCGAAATTGTCTGAGCTCAGCCATTTCTCCAAACGATTCTTAACGGCAGGCCAATCGCTGTCAATCATGGAGAGCCAGTCCGTGTCTCGGTTGCGCCCCTTATAGACGACCGCCTTGCGAAACCTGCCTTCATAGGTGAAACCAAGTCTCTCTGCTGCCCGCCTTGAGGGCTGATTGAGTGCATCGCATTTCCATTCGTAACGGCGATACTCCAGCTCTTCAAAGACATAGCGTGCCAGTAAGTACTGGGCTTCTGTAGCCAGTCTAGTTCGCTTCAACTTGGGCGAATAGGTCACAGCACCTACTTCAATCACACGATTGCCTCGGTCAATTCTCATTAATGCGAAAGTTCCCAGCGCCTTGCCGCTCTCCTTGTCCACAATGGCATAGTGGAAACGATCCTGAGCCGCCAGCATCCGATCTAGCAAACTATCCCACTCCTCCTGACTCTGAGCAGCATTTTGAAAGAGATAGGTCCACATGTCAGCGGGTGAATCCGGACCATATACTTCGTATAAATCTGCTCCATGCTTGTCTTTGGACAACCGCTCAATGACAACATACTGACCTTCTTTTCGCTCCAGCTTGGGCAGATCCCCCGGCTTAAAGTCCGACAGAGCCTCTCCAATAGGCTGGCCTAGTTCATTGATTCGCATAAAAAACCTCACAATATAACTTTACTGATCTCCAAAATAAGACTTGGAACATTACTTGTGTAAATTATAGCACTTTTTTTTCATTCGGCGCAAACTTTAGGAAATACCTCTTCAGAAAAAGGAGGTCATATTATCTAGAAATATTGAGACTACTGATCGCTCATACTCCAATGGAAAGTGAGGTCTGATAATTCTTGACTGTGAAAACACTTTATTCCCTCTAAACTATGTTATAATGAAATTATGTTTTATTATTTTGACCAAAGAAAGTGACCCATCATGAGACACCAGCAAAATATCTTGGCCATCATCGAAAGCTGTTACGACATTATGACCGATGTCGAAAAACAGATTGCCGACTATTTTTTGACTCCGACAGAGATAGAAGGTGATCTGTCCTCCCTTGAAGTAGCCCAAACTTTACACATCTCACAGGCGGCCTTGACCCGTTTTGCAAAAAAATGTGGCTTTAAGGGCTATAGGGAGTTCAACTTCCAATATCTCCAACAGCTGAAAATCAGCAAAACGGAGCATACAAATCTTAAAAATGATTCGTCCCGCCAGGTGCTACGCAACTATATTCAAATTCGGCAACAAACCGAGGACTTGATTGACGAAAAAAGATTGGAGCGCGTTGCTCAGCTGATTGAAAAAGCGGATCGTGTCTATTTTTTTGGCACGGGAAGCTCGGGGCTCGTCGCTCGCGATATGAAACTGCGCTTCATGCGCTTAGGGGTTATTTGTGAAGCTCTGACAGATGCGGATGGCTTTGCTTGGACAACGAGCATTTTAGACAAAAACTGCCTAGTTATCGGCTTTTCTCTTTCAGGCCAAACCCCATCCATTATTGACAGCCTGATTGATGCTAAGGGCATGGGAGCCAAGACCGTATTAATCACTGGCCAGCCTGATTTGATTAAAGAAGACTTTTCAGAAATCATCCCAGTTGCAATGCAAAGTAAACCTCAGTTCATCCAACGAATCTCAGCTCAGTTCCCAATGTTGCTGATGATTGACATACTTTATGCCTTTTTCCTAGAAATTGACCGAGAGAGAAAGGAAAAAATCTTCAATAGTTACTGGGAAAATCACAAACTTAACGGCTATTACCGTAGGCATCAATAAAAGGCTAGGACAAAAATCCTGGCCTTATTTTTAACTCCTTGATGGGTTACTGATTGCTCAACCTCAAAGGGCTGGTACTTCTTAAAAGGCTTGGGCAACCTTTTAAATCTACTCCTAAAGACAAGTGGGCAAAGTTAAATTTTTTGAAAATTTAGCTCTATCCACCGAATTTTTCCTGTCATTTCAATTCCTTCTAAAATATCGTCTAGCCGTCTACAGAAGCAGTTTGTCTAAAAGCAAGAAACCTGAGGTCACTCCCCAGGTTTTCTTAGATTACTGATGTTTATTTTTAAAGTGGTAGTAGGCTCCGAACATGCCTGCCGTATTTTGGTGATAGGCAAAGGCTAGTTTGGTCTTCTCAGCCATGCTCGGCACCAGAGCATCCTTGAGAGCCGCTTGGATACGCGGTCGAAGAATGGCCTCTTGCCCCATAATACCACCGCCCAAGACGACGATTTCCGGATTGACGACATAGCAGATATTGGCAATGCCTTGACCCAGATAGCCAACCATGCGATCGATGCCCTCAATACAGAGTTTATTGCCTTCGGTCGCTTCTTTGAAAATCCTGCGACCATTCCAGAGAGAGGGATCTTCTCCGTGCAATTCAGCGACATATTGAACCAAGGCTGTGGTCGAAGCCACATCCTGAAAGGCTCCGTCAGGCAGGTGCAGATAGCCTACTTCGCAGGCTGAGTTGCTAAAGCCGTGAAAAACTTGCCCATCCGCTACTAGACAGCCACCAATCCCTGTCCCAATCGTTAGACAGACCGCAATTTTTGCTCCCTTACCATGGCCAGACATGACCTCAGCCAGACCGGCACAATTGACGTCGTTCTCAATCTCGCAAGGAATAGAAAATTCCTCCTCCAAGACCTTCTTAAATTGCGTCCCAGCATAATTAGGAATCTGAGGACCAGCATAAAAGATCTCTCCCTTGTCTGGATCGACCATGCCAGCTGAGGATATACAAATCCCAGCCAGAGCTCCTTTTTCTAAATAGGCTGCAACAATTCCTTCAACTTTCTGCATAATCTCTGGACCACCCTTATGGGCTTCCGTAGGTATTTCATGGGCTTCTACTAGCGTTTCTTGGTCGTCGATCAGGCCGTATTTGATATTGGTGCCGCCAATGTCAATCGTAACATAATTTCCCATAAGCATCCTTCTTTCTTTTAGAGGAAGCGCTCCTTAGTTTCTTGGATCAAGGCCGCTGCTGCTTCTACGACTGGACGGTCTGCTTCTACGACTGGTGTCAGAGGAGCACGGACAGAGCCGATAGCCAGTCCTTCGTTGAGCTTGAGAACTTCTTTGATAACAGCATACATATTGCCGTGAGCACTGGTTAGCTTGCCGATAATGTCGTTAATGGCAAACTGCAGCTCTTTAGCTCTTTCCAATTCCTTGTCAGCAATCAGTTGATTGAGTTTGAGGAAGAGCTCTGGCATAGCTCCATAGGTACCACCAATTCCAGCTGCAGCACCCATAAGACGGCCACCTAAGAATTGCTCATCTGGACCGTTAAAGACCAAATGGTCACTGCCACCAAGTGCTGCAAATGTCTGGATGTCCTGAACTGGCATGGAGGAATTTTTCACCCCAATCACGCGCTCATTTTTCAGCATTTCCTTATAAAGACTCGGAGTCAGCGCTGCACCAGCCAATTGTGGAATATTATAAATCACAAAATCAGTATGTGGGGCAGCCACACTGATATCATTCCAGTACTGAGCGACAGAATATTCTGGCAGACGGAAATAAATCGGCGGAATAGCCGCAATGGCATCAACTCCTAGAGCTTCCGCATGTTTTGCCAACTCGATACTGTCCTTAGTATTGTTGCAGGCTACGTGAGCAATAATAGTCAGTTTGCCCTTAGCAACTTTCATTACTTCTTCCAAAATTACTTTTCTGTCGGCCACGCTCTGGTAGATACATTCTCCTGACGAGCCGTTGACATAGAGACCTTGCACGCCCTTGTCGATGAAATACTCCACCAAAGCGCGAGTCCGCTCCGGGCTGATTTCACCCTCCTCGTCATAACAGGCATAAAAAGCTGGGATGACACCGTGATATTTCTTTAAATCTTTCATTTTCAAATTTTCTCCAAATGTACTAATTGTAGATTATAGACTGCTATATTTAGCGAAGATTTTTTCCAAAATAGGAAGCTGTAAAAAAGCCAGACCTGCAAAACCGATAAAGGCAAAGAGGGAAAATCCTAACAGCAACACCAAGCCTGAACTATAGATAATGACAAGGATCGCGGCTATAACCGCCATCATAACAAAGAACCAAGGAAAATTCAGACTTACAATCACTAGGCTGGTCTGTAAAAGGTCTCTAAAAGACATGAGAAACTTACCAGCCAAGGGATAAACGCAAAGAGAAAGCAGGATTGTAAAAATAATAATTCCAAAACAAACCGCCTTTAAAACTTGGAAAGGCAGAGCTTCCTGCGTCCGAAAAAGCAGGAGGTCAAAGAGACTGATACCGACTAAAGCCAATTCCAGCAAGCCCAGTTTGAGCCCTTGCTTCCAATTTTCTCGAAAGATTCGAGTGTAAGTTCTGATTACTTTTACCCGACGGTTTCCCTTGATTTCAAAAAGTGTCTGATAGAGGCTGATCTTGGCAATCCCAATGGTCACCAAGGGCAGGCAAGACAAGAGAAAGAGAAGATTGACCGTCATCAAATCTAGGATTTTCTCACAGATTTGCATGAAGAAATTATCCGTATCAAATATAGCTCTGATGAGTCCTGTTCCCTTATCTGACATAAGTTTCTCCTTTCTCTACTAGCCTTGCACCCTCAAAAATCTCGCTCACCTAGGGCTAGTCTATTAACACTTTAAAAAGATACTTTCTGACATTTTCTTCCAGACCCGCATAGCCATTCGGCTGATGGGCTTCTCCTGGAAAGAAAATCGCAAAATTATGGTAATCCAACAAGAGAGGATAACGATTTTGACAATGAACAAAGCCGATATCCGCCTCTTCATCAAAAGCCACTGCCTCATCGACTATCTGGCTACCATAGGCAGAATACTCATGCCCTGCTACTAGCAGATGAAAATCTGCATATTTTTTATGATATTCAAATTGATCATTGGCCTCTTGATTGAGCGTGTTTTCCTGAACCAAGAGAAAGACCTTATCTCCATCCACTTCATGGCGTCCCAAGTCAAAGCTGTCTTTGCGGTGCTCATAGAGATAATCAATCGCTTTATCCAGATTTGGATGAAGGCCCTTGTAACGAGTCACATTTTTTAAATCATCAAAAATCATAGTTTTATTTCCTCTATTGAGTGCCTTATCCTTTGACAGCTCCCATAGTAATCCCTTGGGTAAAGGATTTTTGGAAGATGAGGAAGACTGCTACGATTGGCACCGCCGCCAAAGCAGCACCGGCCATAATCAAACCATAGTTGGTTGCCATCTCAGCCTGCATAGTCGCAACCCCTAACGAAATCGTCAGATTGTTCCGCGAGGTCAACATTACGAGCTGCATGAAATAGTCATTCCAAGTATTGATAAAGGTAAAGATAGCTAGAGCAGCAAAGCCGGGTTTGACGATAGGAAAGGCTACACTCCAGAAGGTTCGGATTTCACCACAACCGTCGATCTTAGCTGATTCCAGAAGCTCTGTCGGGATATTTTCACTAAACTGCTTCATGAGGAAGACCCCGAACGGCCAGCCAACTAAAGGCAAAATAACCGCCCAAAGGGTATCGTGGATTCCCATGAAATTGACAATCCGCACTAGAGGTACTAGGACAACCTGCTTAGGCAAGGCCATAGCCGCGATAAAGATAGCAAAGAGAATCCGTTGCCCATAAAAGCGTTTCTTAGCCAAAACATAACCAGCTAGGGATGACGTCGCACAAACCAAGAACATGGTCGCAAGAGAAATGAAGACACTGTTCCACATCCATTGTAAAGCTGGGTTTTGAACGGCTAATTGCTGGAAGTTCTCTGTTGTCGGGTTTTGTGGCCACCATTGAGGCGGAATCATAATTGTATCCGGCTGAGATTTAAAAGCGCCAGTCAGAATCCAATAGAATGGAAAGACAAAGAGCACGGTCAAAAGTGCTAAAATAACAGATGAGAACACTTTAAATGAATTAAATTTTTTTGGTTTCATATTCCTGCTCCTTTCTTTAATATTCCACATCATTACCGAGGATCTTGAACTGGGCGAAACTGATAATCGCAATCATAATCGCCAGAAAGACTCCCATAGTGTTTGCATAGCCATATTCAGATAGCTTGAAGGCTTTTTCATATAGATAGTACATAAGCGTACTAGTTGAGTAGTTTGGTCCACCTGATGTCAACAGCTGAATCAAGGCGAAACATTGGAATGAGTTAATAGTGGTGATAATAGCGATATAAAGTGTCGTTGGCAAGAGACTCGGCCATTTGATTTTCCAAAAAACTTGCATCTCTGTCGCCCCATCCACACGCGCGGCCTCAACTAGAGAATTATCGATATTTCCCATAGCTGCAATGTAGAGAATGATCGGCTGACCGACAGATGTTGTCAGCAAAATAACAATGATAGCAGCCAAGGCCCACTGTTTGTCTCCCAACCAAGAAATGTTTTGGTTGATGATATGGCCAGATTTCAAAACAAAGTTCAAAATACCAGACAACGGATCGTAGATCCACTTCCACACGACTGTCACGGCAACACTACCTGTAACAACCGGTAGGAAGAAGACAAAACGGTAGAAAGAGCGAGAAACAGCATTCATCTCATAGGTTTGTGAAGCTACAAACAAAGAGAAGAGCACAACTACTGGCACAGAGCCGATTACAATAATAACTGTATTAATGAGTGACTTAACAAAAACTGGATCATTGAACATCCGAATGTAGTTATCAAACCCAACGAATGTAAATGAGGTCATTGTATAATTAAAGAAACTAGTGATAAATCCCATTATCATAGGCGCTAAAACAAATACTGTAAAGAATATAAGAATTGGAGCTAAAAACGCATATGATATTAGGGTTTCTTTCATTCTGATTTTATTGACTTTCACAATGAGGTACCCCTCTTTCAAGATTTTCTAACAAAATACCCCTTTTTCCATTTTTAGAGACTGACAACAGAAAAAGGGGCGGATTTTAAACTTGCTTATTTTTTAGTAATCGTTTCGTTTGCTTTTTCAGTAAATGTCTTCAAAGCAGGTTCAACTTTTTCATCTCCATTAGATACAGATTGCAACATTGGGAACCAGAGTGTTCTCATTTCTGCAAATCCATCAATGGTGTTGTAGTATGGTGAGTAGTATTTAGTCCAGCCACTGATTGTTTCCATACGCTTGTCATCATAGAGTTTACCAAATGATGTACGAACTGGGAAAGCACCTGTACGAACAACGTTCTTAGGTCCCCATTCTTTGTCATCAGCGATGAATTTCACAAATTTCTTAGCTGCTTCTACTTTCTTGTCGTCTTTGTTGTTAAAGACTGCAAAACCATTTACAAGGTATTCAAGGGCTGGTTTGCCTGAGTCTGATGGGAATGGTACTTCTACTACTTCTACTTTACTTGCTTCCAACAATTTAGCTTGGATACCATTTTGTGCTGGTGCCCAAAGAACAGTATAAGAAGTTTGGCCGTTAGCGAAGTTTTGGATGTCTGCTCCACCATCATATTGAGAACCGTTCATCATAAGGCCATTGTTGATCCAGCTCACTGCTTTTTCAAGACCTTTGACAAATTTCGGATCATCAGTTGTATATTTAGTTACTTTTTCGTCTGTAACAGATCCACCATAGAGGTTAGCGATGAAGGCACGAGTTCCTTGGTCACCACCTTGACCGTTACTGAAGAGAGAGCCAGGTGTATAACCTTTATCTTTAAGCGCTTTCAAAACTTTTTCAAAGTCATCTGTTGTCCAGCCTTCTTTAACTAGGTTGAGGACACCAGCATCTTCCAACATTTTCTTATTCATTGCCATGTAGAATGGAGCAGAGCTGATTGGATACATATAAGCTTTGTCTCCAGCCTTGCTGGCTTGGATAATGTTATCGTTGTTAACATCTTTGACGAAATCATCTGTGAAGAGGTCGTTCAAGTCTGCCAACTTACCATTTTTACCGTATTGAATAATCCGTCCTGGTGCATCAAAGAGCACGTCTGGCGCTGTTCCAGCTTCGATAGCTGTCGTAATTTTTTCTGGACCTGACTTGAAGTCGATTGTTTCCAAGTTGACATGAATGTCTGGATTTGCTTTTTCAAATGCTTCAATGATGGATTTCTCATAAGTTCCAACACCATCGCTGGCATTTTCTTGAGTGAAGACAGGGAATGCCCACCAAGTAATCTCTGTCTTACCAGATTTATCACCAGAGCTAGCTGCTTTATTTGAGCTACCACCACCGCTACAAGCTGCTAACGTAAGAACTGCGGCTCCCGCTACCAATGAACAAAGCAATTTCTTCATTTTCATTTGTTTTTCTCCTTTAAAATTAAGATTCCAAGCTGACCTAAACAGCTTTTACCTGCCTATTGGAGAGTGGGACGGACCTATTTCATTAGGCGCCCCAGCCTCGTTTTTCCTGTGTTATTCCTCTGGACAAGCGTCCACCTATATTTGATTAAAATCCTAAACTTTTAAAAGTACAATCACTCCTTCTCTGTGACCTTTCTTTTATCCTAAAATAAAGTCAGTCAGTTCATTTTAGGTTGTTTTACAAAGTAATTCGTTTTTGAGTCTCACTATCAAACAGATGACTCTTAGGTAGTTTGAAGGTGAAGCGAAGCTTCGAACCTGGCTCCAGATAATTGGAAGCATCTACCTTGGCTGAAAACTCTTGGCTGCCCACCTTACAGTAGAGCACTGAGTCACTACCCAGCAACTCTGACACGACAACTTCCGCATCGACCACATCACCAGGGAAAGTATCTTCTACAATCAAGTCGGCTGAGATATCCTCTGGTCGGATACCCAAGATAACTTTCTTACCTTGGTAGCCCTTTTCTGTCAAAAGCTTCTCTTGACCACCTGTCAGGGTAAGATTGAGTTGATCACCATCAGTCAGTTGATGACCAGATACCATCACTTCAAAGAAGTTCATAGCTGGACTGCCGATAAAGCCCGCAACAAACTTATTCGCTGGTTCATTGTAAAGCTCTTGCGGAGTTCCGACTTGCTCGATACGACCGATAGTTCCCGTGCCCGCTTCATTTTTCGTCGCTGACATGATAACAATGCGGTCGGCCAAGGTCATTGCCTCGGTTTGGTCGTGGGTAACGTAGATGGTTGTTGCTCCGATACGGCGGTGGATTTTGGCAATCTCAGCACGCATGGACACCCGCAGTTTCGCATCCAAGTTTGACAAAGGTTCATCCATCAGGAAAACCTTGGCATCTCGGACGATGGCCCGTCCCATAGCTACCCGTTGACGTTGACCACCAGACAAGTCCGCTGGTTTGCGGTCTAGAAACTCTTTCAAACCAAGGATTTCAGCTGCTTCTTGCACCCGTTTGTCGATATCTTCCTTGCTGTACTTGCGCAGTTTCAATCCGAACGCCATGTTGTCATAGACTGTCATGTGTGGATAGAGGGCATAGTTCTGGAAAACCATGGCAATATCACGATCCTTGGGAGCAATATCATTGACTAATGTCTCATCAATGTAGAGCTCGCCCTCAGTGATGTCCTCCAGTCCCGCAATCATACGCAGCGTTGTGGATTTCCCACATCCAGAAGGGCCAACAAAGACGATAAATTCTTTGTCTTTGATTTGCAAGTCGAAATTTTCTACAGAGTAGAAATCACTATTAGGATATTTTTTGTAGAGCTTATTTAACTTTAAGGTCGTCATTGCTTTACCTCACTTTATTTTACTGCTGCAACGAAACGCTCGGTGATTTCCTTTGGTCGAGTAATGGCTCCGCCTACTACAATACCGCGGACACCTAAATCATGGATTTGCTTGGCTTGATCTGGATAATGAATCTTGCCCTCAGCAATCACATCTACCTCCGCATCACAGAGCTTCTTGACCAGTTCAAAGTCTGGTCCGTCTACCTTAGGACTGTAGGAAGTGTAGCCTGATAAGGTTGTACCGACAAAGTCAACCCCAGCTGCTACAGCTGCCAGGCCTTCCTCAAAGGTACTGATGTCAGCCATCAGCAGTTGCTGCGGATATTTCTTCTTGACTTGGCGGATAAAGTCCTCAATCTTCAAACCATCATAGCGTTCCCGCTGGGTGCAGTCCAGAGCGATGACCTCGATATCAAGGGCAGCCAGCTCATCCACTTCCCGCATGGTCGCAGTGATAAAAGGCTCCTGTGGTGGATAGTCCCGTTTGATAATCCCGATAATCGGGAGCTTGGTTACTTCCTTAATCTCCTTGATGTCTCGCACGCTGTTGGCTCGAATACCAACTGCCCCGCCCTCTTCAGCCGCCTTGACCAAGAGAGGAATGACACCGCCAGCCTCCGTATAGAGGGGCTCATGAGGCAGAGCTTGACAGGAAACGATAATGCCATCTTTGATTTTTGCAATTAATTGATCTTTGCTAATCTGTGACATAAATAATCTCTCCTTTTTCTATGTTTTCTCCGTTCTTTTTATAATGTCATTATATACAAAAAATAAAGCGCTTTCAATAAGTTTTGAGATTTAGATTTTAGTTTCTAAAAACCGACTTCCTTTCTTAAAAGCTGAAACTACTTTCAGGATTAGAAGTGTTTCTACAAAAAAGTTACTATAGATTTTTGAATATTTATCATAAAAAGCCTGAGATTATACTAACCTCAGGCTTGGTTTCTTTCTTGCTACTATCTATTTTTACCAATCTTTAAAAGCTTCCAGCAAAGAAGGATGGTCAATCTTTGAACCACAAAGCCAGTTGAAGACCCTATCATTGACATAGACATTCATGGCTTCATGCTCGTACTCTGGCATGAGATGGTGCTCCTTAGTACACTCCAGCCGGTTGTAAATCGCAAACTGGGTAATCGGATAACAAACATCGTCAGCCAGTCCTGTTATCATCCGCACGCTCCCTTGAATGCGGTGAGCCATATTTTTCACATCGATATAGGACAAGGTCTGAATAATCTCATCCTCCGTTTCGTGGAAAGGATCGTGGAACTTAAAATAACGAAAGAGCTCATCATAGGCCTCGCTGGTATTGCCAATCTCCAGTACCCTCCGGAAGTCTGACAAGAAAGGATAGATAGCTACTATCTGCTTAATGCGCGGATTGAGAGCCGCTGCCACCAAAGCCAAGGCTCCGCCCTGAGAAGCACCATAACTGGATAGATGCTCCTCGTCCACAAGGTCCAAACTCGCCACAATCTCAACCAAGCTGTAAATATCTAGATAGACATCTTTATAAAAGAGACGCTCTGGTCCATCCACTGCCCCACGGATAATCTGACCCTTGACCGTATTGCCCCTTACAGGCACCCCTCCATCCAAAGAATAGCCTGACTGGCCGCGTACATCCATAGATACAACACCATAGCCAGCAACCGTATAAGCTAGCATATCGGACCAATCCCAGCCACGCCCCATATAACCGTGGAAATGAAAGATAATCGGAACTTTTTTACTCGATTTGGGAAGGACTATACGAGCATAGGTTCGCCCTTGATTCGTCCCCTCAAAAACTAGCTCATGGCAGGTCACCCCAGCGATTTGAAAGTCTTTTTCAATCAGCTGATAGTCCGGCAAGCCACTCAAACTGCTAATCTGACGATCCCAAAAAGCATCAAAATCCGCTGGAACTTCATCTCTGCCTTTGTAAGCCTTTGCTTCTGCTAATAAATCTGGATTGCGCATCTCATCCTCCAACACTATTATTTTTGTAAACCCTTACAAAAATAATAGCACAGTGCCTTCCCTTTTTCAATCCTTTGCAATATTAAGAATTTAATTTCTGTTTTTGCTGTGATTCTTTTTCTTTTTGAAACTAGTTTCAAAAATAGGTCGGAGAAGTTCCCTGACCTCTTTTTTGAGATTACATTATTAAAAACAAAGAAAGCGAGGTGAACAAAGAATCACACCTTTCAACCTGCTCTTTGTACATTTGATAAAAATTCTTGATAGAGTTGATTTCTAAGTAGCAACTGATGATGAGTTCCTTGATCCACAATCTGTCCAGTTTTATCCAAAACAAGAATCGAATCTGCTTTCTTGACTGTATGCAAACGATGTGCAATCGTCATGCGTGTTTTACCTGCTGTCAACTTATCAATTGCTTTACTGATTCTTTGTTCTGTCACACTGTCTAAACTGGCTGTTACTTCATCTAATAGATATATTGGATGCTCCAGCAATAAAGCCCTCGCAATATTAAAACGTTGCTTTTGCCCCTCGGACAACCCAGTACCACTATCAGAAATTTCCGTATCTAAACCTTTGTCTAAATCCCTTATCAAAGATACCAAACCCAATTCTTCTAAGACTTCATTCATCCGTTCTTCTGAGACGATTTTATTTTTCCCATAGAGAAGATTTTCCCTGATCGTTCCATGAAACAAGGTATTATCTTGAGGAATATAAGCTACCATATTTCTCAGCTGCTCCTCAGATAAGTCTGCTAAGTTCTGACTTCCAATGAGAATCTCTCCCTTATAATCTTGATAGAATTTCATCAATAGAGCAAAAATAGTCGATTTCCCTGCACCACTTGGTCCAACAATTGCAGTATGCTGTCCCGCTTGAATATTGACGGATAAATCGTTTAAGACATTTTCCTGATCATAAGAAAAATTAACATTCTTCATGATGATACTCGATCCAGATAGTTCTAATCCTTTTTCTCCTCCTACTTCTTTGTCTAACTCTACCATCTCCATGAGACGATTTGAAACACTCTGAAACTCTGTCCAATCCGTCATAGATTCAGAGATATCTGTGATGGGGTCAATCAACCGTGTCAGATAAAGAACAAAAGTCATCAGAGTACTCATGGTCATATTGTCTTTAGAGACTTCCAAACCAGCTACCACCAATAGTAAAATGATAAAGGTCATGGTCAGCCCATTTGATAAGGTATTCTGAATAGAGGACAAGCCGATAATCTTTTTAAAGTTGTGGGTTAATTGATTAAAAAAGTGAGCCATGGATTCTTCTTCACTCTTTTCGCCATTGAAGGATTTCATCAAACGGATATGAGTGAAACGATGACTAATTCGACCAGAAATGTCTCCCAGCCCTTCTTGA
Source organism: Streptococcus cristatus (assembly GCF_003943465.1). Taxonomy (GTDB): domain Bacteria; phylum Bacillota; class Bacilli; order Lactobacillales; family Streptococcaceae; genus Streptococcus; species Streptococcus cristatus_C. Next base: position 44,354 of record NZ_RJPR01000010.1, read on the forward strand.
TAGTTTGTGTAGTGACTTTCTAGCCGATGATTTATCGGAATGATTACAAATAATAAAATCGGAAATAGCAAGAAAGACAGTAACGTCAAGGGCAGACTGATATTTACTAGAAAATAGAGAGAACCCATAATCACAATCCCATTTAAAATAAGATTTGGCAATACCGATGTGATAAAGTTCAAAATAACAGACATATCATTTGTTAGCCGACTAGCTACATCACCCGATGGATGATTTTCTAGTTCCTTGACAGAGGTTACTAACAGGGAGGCATATATATGCTTTTGGAGCTTGTTTACAGCTTGACTGCCACACAAGCCGATCACATAGCGTGACAAAGCTTGGACAGAAAACACGAGCAAGAGCGATGCGATGGAGACCGCTATTGTTATTGGGTTAGATATGAGCGTGATTAAAAATTCTTCATTCAGTAAGTTCCCCATAAATTGTGGAATAAATAAACTCATAATCGTTCCAATAAAGCTCAATCCTAAGCCAAAAAGAAATTTTGGCTTATTGAGGTACTTGATAATCAACTTTAAGAGTTTTTTGTCCATCCTTAAAACTCCAGACTTTTAAATTTTTTTATACTTAAGGTGTTCAAAACAAGACCATAGACTGCCGTTACCGTCACTGGCCCAACCAATCCAATCCAGATGTTTTCAACTGTCTGCATAAACTGCTGGTAACCTGTTGGCAAGAGTGCTGCAATTGGGCCCCCTATCGCTGATAGAATCATCATTGTTACTGTCAATACAATGGCAATTGTCATAGTTGTCCCAGTCCCAAAACGTAAAGAGGCAAAGGATGCTACAGAAATAGCTAAAACTCCTTTTAAGAATACTGTGAAAATACTAACCATCTCTAACAAAGTATAGTAAAGTGTATCCGATACAATTTGAGTTGTCCCAAACTCCATATGTACGACTCGTGTGTAATGAACAAGCAAAGAAGAAGCAAAAAATAATGCAAAATAAATAGAAAGAATAAGGAGAAGACTGAAATATTTTGAGAAGTAAATAGATTTTCTATCAATATCCTTGTAGAGAAACATCGTATGATCATCCGTTTCTCTCCTGAAAACAGAAATTGTCAAAAAGTATAGGGCTAAAGTCGGCAAAATCATCATATCCATCGAATTAAGCATCATATCTGCAAAGTCAATGTAGGCAACCTTACTACCATCCGCATTTGCAATTTGCATAAAATTAGACTCTCCAAAGAAAGAAGCCGCTAAATAAACGAGTGGATAAAAACTAAAAGCAAGAAAAATTTTCGTTTCTTTTCGCTTCCAGACCGATTCAAATACTGCCGAAAAAATATTCTTCATCATTATCCTTTCATAAATACTTCCTTGAGATGATTTTCTTTGACATCAATCGATTCAATCATATCATTCTCCGCAAGAACCTTAAAGATTTCATTTAAAGTAGAGCGACTACTAGCTGTAGAAATGTCCAATAGCCTACCCTCAAGCATCACATCAGATGATAAGTAACTGTCTAGTAATGCAGTATTTGCGCTAGGATGTAGGTGAACAACTACACTTGGCTGCTCTTTCCCTTCAAACGAATCCACCAATTTCCCACCTTCAATATATACATATCGATTACACAAGGCCTCTAACTCACCTAACTGATGACTTGAAATCAACATAGAAATCTGACGTTCACTTGACCACTGTTTCAAAATATCAATTAATTTTTGAACACCAATAGGATCTAAGCCAACAAACGGCTCATCTAGAATCAGAAAATCAGGTTCTGCTACTAAAGCAATCGCTAAAGCTGTCCGTTGTTTCATCCCAAACGAGAAACCTTTCGGTTTACGGTTGCGAGCTTCCCAAAGTTCTACTAAACGAAGTGTTTTTTCGATATTTGAGTACCATTCCTGCTTCCCGTGTAATTTGAGATAAAATTTTAAATTATCCATCACAGACATTTCTGGGTAGAAAACTGGATCAATCATAATCCCAAAATCTTCCAATACATTATCTTTGCTATTAATATCAATACCTCTATAGGTTATTGTCCCAGATGTTGGTCGTTGAGATTTTGCCATCATTTTCATCAAAGTCGATTTTCCGGCTCCATTCTTACCAATTAAACCAACAATTTCTCCTTTCCCAATTTCAAGAGAGACGTCTGATAGAGAATAAAAATCATTTCCTTTAAACTTTTTTGACAGATTTTCAATTTTAAGCATGTTTTACCCCCTTACTGGAAACCTTATTTGAAATAAAATGCGATGCTAATGACACTCCGTAAAATAGCAAACTAATAAACAAAATCTGTGAACCATCAAATAAGTTCAGTGCAATATCTAGTTGCATATCTTCATCTGATATCATATTCATCTGAGCAAACTCTATCCAAGTACCATTTGATGAGGTCAGGTAAGCAAATAAAAGATACGCAGCCACTGATACAGTTGGTAAAACAAGAGCTGTCCAAAATTTCCATTCTCCTTTTTGAACTTTATAAACGATAAAATTCAAGAGTAAAGGAAGTGCATAAATAACTAATAAAACTAAAGGTACTGATAAAAAAGGTAGTAGGTAACTTGTAGCAAGTGCCAACACTGCATAAATCACAACAGCAAATAAAAGTAATAACATTTTTTCTCCTTAGATTAAATAATTGATTGATAAAGATTGTAAATCCAATGTCCACCGATAGCGTACTCCAAACCAAATTTTGTCGCCAAAATTGAAAATAGAATACCCAGTGGGGTTCTGATGAGTAGATTGTCTATCATAGGATAGTTTAGATGAAGTAAAATACCGAATAACAATGACGCAATAATGATTGACCAAAGGCGGGAATAATTGTTTCTCAACACTTTATAGATGACAAATCGAAATAGAAACTCCTCGCACATAGAAATCACCATTTGATGAAAATACTCATCGCTTTTTAAAAAATAATGATTGACTAGAAAGATAAGCAAGGCAAGACATAAATAGGACTGCCAGTGAAAAACTACATCTGTTTCCTTTGAGTAGAGACCATATTTCAATGATAAAGTATGAGGAATAAGCATAAATCCAATTGGCATAAAACAAATGAGGGCAATAAGATAAGACAACTGTAGCTGTTGGCTAAAACTTATAAATACGATAGAAGTTCCTAATGAATAGACTAGAAATGCTATACCAATTAAACTGATTGGTGTCATTAAAGATAGAAGATTATATTTCATCATGTTTCCTAAAATTCTATATGTTTAAATTTCTGTTTTCCTTTGATGTAAAAGAAGAGTATATAAAGAACTGATATTCCTACCGCAACTAAGCAAGCTAGTGGAAAATTCTCTTGGGACAAGTCTGCATAGCCGTTTGGAAACAAATAGTTAATCCCAATCAACACAGGAGCAACTGAGGCAGCTAGCGAAAAGAACACTCCCGTTAAAACTGTTTGAACCGTTTTTGAAGTCACCGAAATCATTACTACTAATAGTAGTGTAATCAGATTCAAACTAATAGTAGATAACAATGAAAAAATTGTCGAAAAAATATCTGGAACTTTTTCAGAAATAAAATTAGCAGGAACAGCCCCTTGTGAGAATAATATACCGTAGTAAGATAGCACACTTGTCATAACCGTTCCTAGTAGAAATAAAACATATACAACTAATAAACTGCCTAACTTCGCTTTAAAAATCTGTGAGCGATTGATGTCTTTGTATAGAAATAGAATCCCCGAATCAATTTCATCTTTAAAAACAGAGGATATAACGAGTGAGAATAATAAGTTAGGCAATATCAAACGATATTGAGTGCTAATGGTTGTAGCAAGAAACTCTGAAAAATTCCCTGCCAAACCTGTGCTCGTCCCGTCCATAAATTCTGTTAAAAGTGGAACTAATAAAGGAAGAAGTATAAAAATTAAAAATATCTTAACATCCCTTCTGTTAAAAACAGATTTAAATATTGCTTTAAATAGTGTCATTGTCATCTCCTGATTCACTTATTAATAAAATAGAGCTTAAATAACTTACATTAAGCTCCATTTTATTAATAGTTAATATAAAATTAACTATTAATAAAACTAAGACCTTCAATTGTATGCTACTTACTTAAATTGCGTGACGGCCACGGGTATAGGTATAACTGATAATACCAAGGTTGATGGTGTTGCGTTTCGATGCTTTTTTAATTTGTTTTGCCATTTTATGTTCCTCCTTAAATTGAATGACGGCCACGGGTATAGGTATAACTGATAATACCGAGGTTAATGGTATTACGTTTTGATACTTTTTTAATTTGTTTTGCCATTTTATATTCCTCCTTAAATTGAATGACGGCCACGGGTATAGGTGTAGCTGATAATACCGAGGTTAATGGTATTACGTTTTGGTGCTTTTTTAATTTGTTTTGCCATTTTATGTTCCTCCTTAAATTGAATGACGGCCACGGGTATAGGTGTAGCTGATAATACCGAGGTTAATGGTATTACGTTTTGGTGCTTTTTTAATTTGTTTTGCCATTTTATATTCCTCCTTAAATTGAATGACGGCCACGGGTATAGGTGTAGCTGATAATACCGAGGTTAATGGTATTACGTTTTGGTGCTTTTTTAATTTGTTTTGCCATTTTATATTCCTCCTTAAATTGAATGACGGCCACGGGTATAGGTATAGCTGATAATACCGAGGTTAATGGTATTACGTTTTGATACTTTTTTAATTTGTTTTGCCATTTTATATTCCTCCTTAAATTGAATGACGGCCACGGGTATAGGTATAACTGATAATACCAAGGTTGATGGTATTGCGTTTCGGTGCTTTTTTAATTTGTTTTGCCATTTTATATTCCTCCTTAAATTGAATGACGGCCACGGGTATAGGTATAACTGATAATACCAAGGTTAATGGTATTGCGTTTCGGTGCTTTTTTAATTTGTTTTGCCATTTTATGTCTCCTTTAATCTATTTTGTTCTTTTTAACCATGGCTTTGGATAAGATTGTTTCGTTATGAAGTCACTGTCTTCCAAAATCCAATGATTAGCTAACTGATGTTTCATGCATTTTGTTCTCCAAGTTCTTTATGTTATGTGAATTACTATCATTTAACGATAAATGCAAAACACGGATGCTTACATTTGAATGACCGTTTTTTATACACTGGTGTATAAATTGTCTGCCTCATGCCTCTTCTCCTTTTTCAAACCTATTTTAATTTTTCAAAAAAATCAAAATCCCTAAATGTACGATTGTATTTCAGAGTCATATCAAGTCCTTCTGTGATATCTGATACTGTAATTCGTGCAGTAGGAGAGATATTTTTCAAAGTATAAACTCTAAGAATATTTCTTTTAACCGTAATCAAGTCTAACAAGTAACCATTGATTCTTATCTCCACTTGTATTAGGGTATCATATGACTGTCGAATGACTAATACATCTCGTACGCCAACTCTGTACAAATTTGGTATATTATTGAATCGTTCGAATATTAATGTGCAGTAACTTTTTGTATTTACCCCCACCAACCACCGATAAAACCCAGCAAATTAAAAAATTTAAACATTTGTTTTTCCTCTCTGATGTCTTACTTACAAAAATAATTATATCAGCGCAACAAAAAATCACCAATGACAGAAATGTCACTCTTTTTTTAACAAATAGATAGTAAAATCCGAACAAAACAAAAAACTTTTGGCAATTATTAATAAAAATGCCAAAAGTTTTATTTTGTCAAGACATTGATGTCACTATTCACAAATTATCGAATATATTTTTTTATATCTTCCTGCCATTCTATATCAAGACTCGTTATCAATTCCTCATTTCCAAATATTTGAGCAACCATTTTCGCCTCTTGATACTTACGATTTGCCTCATTAAAATCACACTGAATATAATATTTCCACTCAACCATTAAAATTAATGGTTTCTTTTGGAAATCTCGGGTTCTATTCATAATATAATTTAACTTATCTACTGCCATCTTGAAATAGGAGAACTCTCCAACAAGCTCCAAACAGCACAGTGCTGCAAACAGAGCATCCCGCAATAAATATAAATCTTCTAATTCAGTTTCTTCTATTTGATGACATAGCTTTTTAAATAGAAGAACAATTTCTTCTTGCGTAGTTTCTTTTATAAATCCTGAATTCAATCCATCCATTAATGCACAGAGAAAATAAAGTCTTGATTTCAATAATGTACTAGTATGAAACGGTTCTACGTCGACTAGACTGTCAAAACTATTCTCCAACACACCTTGACCATATAATGAATTTTGGCCTGCCCGCACCTGGTCAATCGCCTGCAAGCAATCGATCATTATCTGCTCATCTCTTGGAAGATTGTCATAAAAGTCCTCAAAGATTTCATCAAAATACGCATCTTTTTGTTCTTGCAATTCCTTATCCCCATAGTCAGGGTGATGAAGCAGAAAATACTTGATTTCCTTATAACGCTCTGGCAACTCTTGATAGTCAGGCATGAGGATATAGGCTGGAATCTCCAATTTTTCTGCAATATGCTCCAGAGTTTTCAGAGTGGGATGAAACTCTCCTTTTTCGATACGTGCCAACTGGCGGACAGACAAACCAGACTCATCATCACAAAAGGCCGGACGGCTCAAACCTTTCTTTTTGCGTAACTCCTCTATTCTTTTACCAACATCATTCATCAACCAAAACCCTCATTATTATTTGAAAAAAATAATCTAATTATCAAAGTTTTCTGTTTTTATTATATCAGAATTCCTCCAATCACGCCCAAAAAGAGTCTAGGACAAAAGTCCTAGCCTCTCAATTGTCTTTGGATTATCGAGCAAGACGCAGTGGTTGAGTGGGCTCTACTAGGCTGATTTCATCAGCTTTTACAGCCCTACTCAACTGTGCGGAGGTGGGACGACGAAATCGAATTCTGACGAATTACCGATTTCTGTCCCACTCTCTGTTGTTGATAACTATATTATTTACGACGTCCTGGACGTTCTCCGTAACCATAGTAGGCATCTGCCATGATTTCTTCCATGTCAGCTACCATTGGCAAGCGTGGGTTTGCAGGTGAACATTGGTCTTCATAAGCAAGCAATGCGATTTCATGCAAGCTGTCTTTCCAAGCTTTTTCATCGATTCCTTGGTCTTTGAAGTTCATCTTGATACCTACTGCAACACCAAGTTCGTAAACAGCTTTAGCGTATGCTTCAACTGCTTCTTCTGGAGTTGAGTGAGGCAAACCAAGCATTTTCGCGATGTCTTGGAATTTCTCATCAGCTTTCCAGTAATTGTACTTAGGCCATGTAGTTGTCTTAGATGGACGAGTACCATTGTAACGGATGACGTATGGAAGCAAGATTGCATTTGTACGTCCGTGAACAGTATGGTGAACACCACCAATCTTGTGGGCCATTGAGTGACTCATACCAAGGAAGGCATTGGCGAAGGCCATACCAGCCATTGTAGACGCATTATGCATTTTTTCGCGAGCTTCTGGGTCAGCTGTCTTAACAGATTTTTCCAACCATTCAAAGACAAGCTTGATCGTTTGAAGTGCAATACCGTCTGTGTAGTCGTTAGCGAAGTTTGAAGTATAGGCTTCAGTCGCGTGAGTCAAGACGTCCATACCTGTATCAGCAGCGATAAAGTCTGGAACGGACTCAACCAAAGCAGGGTCAACAATGGCAATAGTTGGTGTCAATGAGTAGTCAGCCAATGGGTATTTGCGGTTGTTTTTCTTATCAGAGATAACAGCAAATGGTGTTACTTCTGAACCTGTACCTGAAGTCGTTGGGATACCGATGTACTTCGCTTTCTTACCAAGTGATGGGAAGCGGAAAGCACGTTTACGGATATCCATGAATTTTTGAACCAAGTCACGGAAGTCGATTTCTGGTTGCTCGTAGAAGAGCCACATTACTTTGGCCGCGTCCATTGGAGAACCACCACCAAGAGCGATGATTGTATCTGGTTCAAATGCTTTCATCACTTCCGCACCACGTTCTACAGTTGTAATGTCTGGATCTGGTTCAACACCTGAGAAGACTTGGATCGTTACACGGTTGCTACGGGCGTTCAATTGATCGATCACACGTTGAACAAAGCCAAGTTTTTCGATAGATTTGTCAGTAACGATCATAACGCGTTCAATATCTTCACATGTTTGAAGGTATTGGATAGAGTTGCGCTCGAAGTAAATTTTTGAAGGAACTTTAAACCATTGCATATTATTTCTACGTTTCCCTACTTTCTTGATGTTTAGAAGGTTAATAGCGCTCACGTTATCACCAACTGAGTTACGTCCGTATGAACCACATCCAAGTGTCAAGGATGGAATGAAGGCATTATATACGTCCCCGATACCACCGAAAGTAGATGGAGAGTTCCAGATAATCCGCATCGCTTTGATTTCAGTACCAAAGCGTTTAGCCAATTCTTCGTCTTTTGTATGGATAGCTGCTGAGTGACCAAGTCCGTTAAATTCAACCATTTGACGAGCTTTTGTAAGGCCGTCTTCTCTATCTTCAGCTTTCAAGACAGCGATCACTGGTGACAATTTTTCGCGAGTCAATGGCTCATTTGGACCTACTTCAGCACATTCTGCAGCCAAAATGTTGGTACCTTCTGGTACTTTAAAGCCTGCTTGTTCTGCAATCCATGTAGCTGGTTTACCAACGATGTTTGCATTCAGTTTAGCACCAGCACAGTTCTTGCTGTTTGCTTTAGCACCAAAGCAGAATTCTTCAAGAAGGGCTTTTTCTTTTTTGTTTACAAAGTAAGTGTGGTATGACTTGAATTCTTCTACAAATTCGTCATAAACTTCCTTGTCAATGATAACCGCTTGCTCAGATGCGCAGACCATACCATTGTCAAATGATTTAGACATTACGATATCATGAGCTGCTTGGCGAAGGTCAGCAGATTTTTCGATGTAAGCTGGTACGTTTCCGGCACCTACCCCAAGAGCTGGTTTTCCGCAAGAGTAGGCAGCCTTAACCATCGCGTTACCACCTGTTGCAAGAATTGTTGCAATACCATCGTGGTTCATCAAAGCTGCTGTTGCTTCCATAGATGGTTGAGTAATCCATTGCACACAGTTTTCAGGTGCGCCAGCTGCGATTGCTGCGTCACGAACGATTTGCGCTGCGTGAGCAGATGACTCTTGAGCAGATGGGTGGAAGGCAAAAACGATTGGGTTACGTGTCTTCAAGGCAATCAATGCTTTAAAAATTGCTGTTGATGTTGGGTTCGTTGTTGGAGTGATACCACAAATAACTCCGACAGGCTCCGCAATTTTTGTCAATCCAGTAACAGGATCATCTTCGATAACACCAACAGTCTTCACACCACGCATGTTGTTGACAACGTGTTCACAGGCAAAGAGATTTTTCGTTGCCTTGTCTTCAAATACACCACGACCAGTTTCTTCAACCGCATGTTGAGCAAGGATCCCGTGTGCATCAAGAGCTGCAACTGAAGCTTTTGCTACGATGTAATCTACTTGCTCTTGATTTAGTTTTCTCATTTCTTCAAGAGCTAGGAGACCTTTTTGCACAAGCTCGTCAACATGCTTTTCAGCCGCTAGCACTTTATCTTCTTGTTCAACAGTTTTCTTCTTATCAGCCATTATAGTCCTCCAATGGTTTCTGCCAAAAGGTTAAATGAAGACTTTAACCTTTGTTAATTATTTCACAATATAATTATACTCTATTCCTACAAATTTGTAAACACTTTCAACAAAAGTTCACAAACTTTTTAGGGATTATTTTTTAAACACTGATATTTCAGGCTTTTTTACAAAAGTCTCTATATTATTTTCGAAAATTTCACATACTTTTCTCTAAAAACGTGTTAGCGCTTTCTTTTTTGTTATAAAATGAGCTCGGCTAAATAACCGAGCTAGTTCTATGGCTTAACACTGCCATTTGAAGCGGCAGCCAAAGCCTCTTTTATCATGTTAGAGTAGAGTTTACCTCCCTCTGCCATAGACTCTGAATCTGCTCCATAATGGACATAGTCTGTTCCAATCCAAATCTGCGGATTATTAATCGCTACTTGATACCAGTCTGCTACATATACAAAATCGTATTTCTTAGCAAGTTCAAGTTCGTATTGTCGCATCTTAACAGGAATACTACTTGGATCATTGGCTGTTCGGCCATCATATGGCGTGACTAAAATCAAGCGATGGCCTTTTGGCAAGAGCTCGATATACTGATCCAGCAATTCTTCATAATTGTCAACCGGATTGGTTCCCAATGCCAAGACGACGTTTTGAAGCAGTGTTTGGTTAGCAATATCGTTCTTGAAAAATTCCAGACCAGACACTAAATTACGACTAACAACTGCATCGACTTGAGCGTCAGGTATAGCCTCTTGGATCCATTCAGCGGAGCGCAAAGTGACAGAATCACCAATAACAGTTGTTCCCTCTGCCACGTTATAATTTGTCGCAGTTTTTTGGTCTGCGTGCTTACGGGTTGTCTGCATTTTCGTATCGGCTTGGTTCAAAGAATTGACAATCAGGCTTTCCTCAAAGGCACCCACAGACGGAGCTGTGATGGTGATAATAAGCAAGATAAAAGTCAGCGGAATGAAACTGTAGAAAATCGGCTTGGTGATGGATGTTACATTCATCTCCTTGCCAAAAATCCGAGGCTTCCGTCCAGCTAAAGTCGGCTCTAAGATATAGAAGGAAAGAGCCGCAAAACCAAAACTCAAGATTGTAGTCAAAAGCACAGCCCAACCATTGCTCATCAACTGAGTAAAAATAATATAGAAAGGCCAATGGAAGAGGTAAACTCCATAGCTAGTGTCTGCAATAAAGTTGAGAGGACTAGGCTCCTTAATATTTGGCAATTTATCGTGCAAGATGCGGGTTGCTGCTATCATGACACAAGCCAGAAGTGTTGAAATCAAGAAACCAAATAAATAAGTCCACAAGCTGTCAAATTTCAAAATAAAGCTGAGCAAAAGAAGAAGAACAAAACTGCCAGCTAAAGCGATCAAGACTTGCTTGATTTCGACCTTTTCTTCCAGTTTCTTCATCTGAACGCCCACATTTCCGACTCCAGAGAAAGTCGCTAGCACTGTCCCAGCAAAGAAAGGAAAGACATGGGTCAGGCTTGAGAAATAAATATTGGAGTAATTCTTGCTGAAAAAGGCTCCGATAAACATAGCCAAGAAACTGAACAGAAACAGAGCAATTGAAGTCAGAGAAATCAGCCCCCGATACTGAGCAACTGACTTGCTAATCTTGCTAATGCCCCAAGCAGCCAAGCCCCAAAGGATATAGTAATGCACTTCCAGTGCCAAACTCCAAGTGTGAATCAGCAAATGTGGCACAAACTGGCTTTCATAACTGCCTCCCGACATCATTTCATAAAAATTGGTCACAAAGCCAAAAGCGGCTGCAATCTGCGTCCCGATACCTGCTACAAAGTCCCGACGGATCAATAAAGTAAAGGGCATGATGATCAAAATCATAAAAACGAGCGGAGGAACGATACGATAAAAGCGCCGTTTCAGAAAGCCCATAATATCAATCGTCCGACTTCTTGTAAACTCATCAATCAATAATGAAGTAATCAAAAATCCTGAAAAAGTGAAAAAGATGTCCACTCCAATAAAACCTCCAGGAAAAACTCCCTGAAAGTAATGATAGAGTAACACCAAGACCAGTCCAGTAATCCGAACCAGTGAAAACCATCTAATGCGCATTTTGATAAATTCCTTGCTTGAACCTTCCTTCATAGACGACATTACTTTCTGTCGTCAGTTTTCCTTTACCATTGGCCTGACCGTTGGCAAATTCACCTTCATATTTCCAACCAGCCTTCGATGTAAAAGTACCCTTACCATCAAAAGTGCCATTTTTGAAATGCCCTTTATAGCTATCCCCATTTTTAAAAGTAAGGGTACCTTCGCCGTTCATCTTTCCGTGAACTAGACTGCCTTCATATTTTATCTTACCTTGATCCAGCGTTAGCGCACCCTTACTAGGGATATTGGAGGTAAACACTAAAATTGCTGACAAGGCAATCACAGTCACCGCTAGGATTTCTAGATTCTGACGGGTCAGATAGATTTTATATTTATCGTAAAATTCCTTTATTTTATCCATTTTTCATCCATTTAAGCGTTCTAGCCACTTGTGGCAACCAGCCAAAACCAGTTCATAAGTTTCATCGAAATCTCCTGTGTACCAAGGATCTGGCACACCGAGATCAGCAAACTGGTAGATTTTATCCTGACAATCCACTGGCGCCATTTTCTTCAAATCTCGAATATTGGCTTCATCCATGCCGATAATGTAGTCAAATTCTGCAAAATCTTGCGCTGAAATCTGCTGAGAAGTCTTTCCTTTGTCATAAGAAATCGCATGTTTCTTAAAAATAGCCTGAGTCCCCTGATGTATAGGGTTGCCATGCTCCCAGCTGGACGTCGCACGACTCTCAATATGTAGGTCATCGGTCAGACTTTTCATAATAAACTCTGCCATCGGACTGCGACAGATATTTCCTAAACAAACAAATACAATTTTCTTCATAGATCTATTATACCAGAATAAAAAGAAAACTGCGGAGCTTTCTCGATTATTCTGTGACAGCGGAAGCGGGCTCTGAAAAACCGCTAATTATGCCGACTTACATAAAAGTGCAAATCATTGAGGCAGTAACCTACTCAATCTAGCTTGCACCAGATTCAACTTTACTTTTCTTCAGAAAGATATTCAAAACTTAATTGTGGCCATTTAGCCTGCCAGTTTTTCTTATGAATTCTTTCCATATAAAGCTTCTTTCGATCCGCATCCGCTAAAAAATGCGGTGTCGGTCGAACCTGAAATGCTCGAATATCTGCCAAGCCATAGGGTGCAAAAAGCTCTAACTTATCATTTTCCAGCAATCGAAGACCGATAGCTGTGCAGCACTCAGGATACTTGCTCATGGCATCTTTCGAGCCGGTATAGGGCTGGGTGTTGGGACTATGAATATGCATATAAACTTGATTTTTCAGCTCCCAAGAATAAGCGGGAAATGCTTTTCTCAACTCCATCTCCAGCTGCAAAGTTTCCTCATAAGACACAGTTTGATCAAAGAATATAACATCCACATCCGTTTCGGCATCAAAGCCCGACTTGCCAGACAAGATATTCCAGATAAAATTTCTGACACTACCCGCAGCCAGCCAAGAATCTTTCAATTCTAGGCTGCGGATCATCTCCAAAATCGCTCGGATATCCTGATCCTGACTCAGCCTCTCTAAAATCTCTTGATCGGTCATCATTCCTTCATATACTCATATCCTAGATGCTCATAGGCTTTGCGAGTCGCCACGCGCCCAGTCCGTGTCCGCATGACAAAGCCTTTCTGAATCAGGTAAGGCTCATACATGTCCTCCACCGTTTCGCGCTCCTCAGCAATATTGACTGAAAGTGTTCCCAGCCCCACTGGACCACCACCATAAACTTCAATCATGGTTCGTAGGATTTTCTGATCCACATAGTCCAGCCCTTCCTGGTCCACATCCAGCATGGAGAGAGCTTGGTCGGTTATCTTATCATCAATCAAGCCATTGCCCATAATCTGCGCATAGTCCCGCACCCGCTTGAGCAGACGATTGGCAATCCGCGGCGTGCCTCGGCTACGCAGAGCCAGCTCCTTCGCAGCCTCGTGAGTAATATCCATCTCAAAAATCTCTGCCGTCCGCTCAACGATTTCAGTCAGGTCGCCAGCTTCATAATACTCCATATGACCGGTAATCCCAAAGCGAGCCCGCAGAGGATTGGACAGCATGCCCGCCCGAGTGGTCGCCCCAATTAGCGTGAAAGGCGGCAATTCCAGATGGACGCTGCGACTGGTTTCGCCAGTCCCAATCATAATGTCAATGTAAAAGTCCTCCATGGCGCTGTATAGCACTTCCTCTACCGCCATAGGCAAACGGTGAATCTCATCGATAAAGAGGACATCGCCCGGCTCCAAATCATTAAGAATGGCCACCAAATCACCAGCCTTTTCAATAACCGGACCAGAAGTCTGCTTAATATTCACACCGATTTCGTTGGCGATGACAAAGGCCATAGTCGTCTTTCCCAGACCTGGAGGACCAAAAAGGAGAGTATGATCCAACGCCTCATCCCGCAATTTAGCCGCTTCAATAAAAATCTTCAGCTGATCCTTGACCTTATCCTGACCGATATATTCTCGTAAATACTGAGGACGGAGGGTACGTTCTACCAGCTCCTCATCCCCCATTAATTCATTATCTAAAATTCTACTCATAGGACTATTATAGCAAAAAATAGGGCAGAGGAAGCAATCCAACCCGCTTCTGAATACAAAAAAAGCCACCGAATTTGGTGGCTCTTATGGGAGATTATTATGAAAAAGTTTTAGGATTTCTATCAAATAAAGTTAGGAGATCTTCATTTGATGGTATTAGTATAACGTTCTTATCTTAAAATTTGCTTAAAGAAAAAATATTTTTTAAAAATAAAATACTTTTAGATATCTTAGTAAGATGATACAAACTAATATGAATTGTTCAGTCTGATTAAAATAGCCGCTATTTCATTGACTGTCTCAAAAACTCATGATACAATGAAAAAAATCGAAAAGGAGATTTTAGATATGAACAACCTTAAAAAGAAAACTTATCGGAATACACCAGCCTTTATGTTTATGGCTTGGGGCTCATTCGCCTTCTTTGTGACTCTTGTTCTCATCGGCCTCTATACTTTGAAAGAGCCTTTGATGGTTAAAGGATACTATCTCATGGGTTCTGTCGGACTGATTTCTTCTTCATTTACTCTTGCAAAAGTTATCCGTGATAACCAAGAAGACGAAGAACGTTACAATCAAATTTTCCAACCACAAGACTTAGATAACCAATAAAATAATAGTAAAAACGGCAGAGGGGGATTCTGCCGTTTTCTTGTATCTGAGGCTAATATCGCCATGTGAGATACACTTCAAATGAAGCAAGTTTGCTGTTTATTTCACACCTGCGAAATAAACGGTGGTGCTGGTAAAGAGGCTTCCTGCCTTGAGAATGACCTGATCTTTCAAGTCACTATGAATCGCATCAGGCAAGGCCTGTGCTTCCAGCGCTATACCATTATGCTGAATCATTGGCTGTCCATTGATGATGACTGACTCATCGACAAAATTTGCCGAATAAGTCACGACACAAGGAGCATCCGTACGGAAAGTCAGGTAGCGACCTGAGGCCGCATCATAAAGACATCCTGCCTCTTCCTGCTCTTTATCTAGAGCAAAGGGATGATCCAGCCCTGATACGACCTGAATCTGCTCGTCTGGATCAGCAAAAATTTCTTTCAGCACCAGACCTTTTTGTAGGCCTTTGACAAAGCCGCGATTCGCATCCACTTCTTTTGCTGGCACGCCGTCAGGAGCAATCGGATACACCCCTTTGGTATGCAGCTGGAGGACATGCTGATCAATCGGCTGACTAAAATTACCTGACAGATTGAAATAGCTGTGGTTGGTCGGATTAACCAGACTATCCTGATCTGTCTGGACTTGATAGGAAATCTCAATCTCCCCTTTTTCCGATAAGGAATAGGAAATCCAGATTTTCAAATTTCCAGGAAAGCCGCCCGTCCCGTCTGGGCGCTCTGTGTAAAATGTGACGCCCTCGTTTGTGACTTCCTCTGTCTGGAAAATCACACCGTCCCAGCCAGTAGAACCACTGTGGTTGCAATTCTCGCCATTATTGACTTCCAGCTGGTAGGACTGCCCATTCAGCTCAAAGCTAGCCTTCTCAATCCGTCCCGCAACCGGTCCCACGCTGGCACCATGCTTGGGGCTATTGCCAACATAATCCTCAAAACGATCAAAGCCTAAAATAATATTGGCAAAATCACCATTTTTATCCGGCGTCCGATATTCTAAAATCGTTGCGCCATAGTTCATGACCTTGAAGCGATAGCCTAGCTTATTTTCAAAGGTGTAGGCTAAGACATCCTGTCCTTTAAAAGTACCAAAAATAGATTCTTGATAAGATTTCATACAATCTCCCTCTGTCTCGAGTCTGGGACAAAAGTCCTAGCCTCTCAATTGTCTTTGGATTGTCGAGCAAGACGCAGTGGTTGAGTGGGCTCTACTACGCTGATTTCATCAGCTTTTACAGCCCTACTCAACTGTGCGGAGGTGGGACGACGAAATCGAATTCTAACGAATTACCGATTTCTGTCCAACTCTCTTTCTTGACTTAGTCAAGGGACAATAATGGAGCACCATCCCTTTTATCTAAAAGTCTTTTTAATAACTAGCTTTCCCATGACTAATGTTTGACTTTTCCATATTTAGCTTTCTACTGCTGGAAAGGGTGGATGATAACTCCCTGAACGACCCGATTGACCGTTCCTGTCGGAGACGGTGTATCTGGTCGATTTTTCACTTTCAAAGAAGTCAAGAGAGAGAAGAGCTGAGCATACACAATATAAGGGAAGGCTCGATAGCTATCTTCCAAGATGTCACTTTCAAGAACCACCTGCTCAACATTCTCCAAGTCTTCTCTGCGCTCTGTAAAGAAGACCACCTTGCGAGCAATCTGATCTCCTGCCACTTCACGCACCAAATCCAAGTCGTAACGTTTGGTGTACTCGTCTTTTGAGCCAAATACCAGCACAAGCGTCTCTTCGTTGATCAAAGATTTTGGTCCATGGCGGAAGCCAACTGGGCTTTCATACATGGTCGCAACCCTCCCAGCGGTCAACTCCAAAATTTTCAGCTGAGCTTCGTGCGCCAAACCAAAGAAAGGTCCTGCTCCAAGGTAGATGACCCGGTTAAAGTCTAATTCTGTCAAAGCCTGAACATCAGCTACATCTGCCAAAACCTTTTGGCTCAAGGCAATCAACTCAGCTACTCTTGCTTCTTTTTGAGCCAAATCTACTGGATCAAAAACCATAAGAGCTGTCAACATCATAGAGGTGAAGCTAGAAGTCATGGCAAAGCCAGCATCATTTGATGGAGCTGGTTGCAATAAGAGGAGATTCCGCTCATCACCATGTGCCTGCTGAGCTAGTCTTCCTTCTGCAGCACAGGTAATGGTCACTTGATAAAGCTCATCAACCAACTGCTTGGCTAAGTCCACTGTCGCAACACTTTCTGGCGAATTGCCACTGCGGGCAAAAGAAACGAGAACCGTTGGAATCTCCTTGTGCAGATGCACCTCAGGACCAGCCACAATATCAGTCGTCGCAACCGAATTAAAATTCCATTTGCGCTCATCATAAAGCTTTCTAAAATACGGCAATAGCGTATCGCCTACATAGGCCGAAGTTCCTGCACCTGTAAAGATCACTTTTACATAATCATGCTTTTCTTCGATACCTTTCAGAAAAGCAACGACTTGGTCAGCTTGAGCCTTGTAATGATTAAAAGCTGTCTGCCAAACATCTGGCTGTTGGTAGATTTCACGCGTGGTGATTTCCGCGCCCAATTCAACCAGTTTCTCTTTTGAATAATCTAGCATGGTAGTCCTTTCAAAAATAAACATTGATATATTAGTTATTTGCTTTTAAAAGAGGGAATGGGAAAATTCCCCACTCCCCTTCATTTTTTTCCTTACAAAACAGTCCTACTCATCCTCATCATCTGATAAGCCTGCTAAGATATCATTAACCTTAACGATATTTTCGACTGCTTTTTTCGGATAGTCAACATCAGCTCCTGTCAGAGAAGCATTGAGAAACTCAATCACCATCGGCAGATTCATGCCGGCGTACAAGTCAATATCCTTACCCTCTAAAATAAGGCGGCTGACTACATTACATGGTGTGCCTCCCAAGAGATCTGCAAAGACAATATAGTCATCAAAATCCTTGACTGTGTCTAAGAACTTAGCTGTGAAATCATCTGGTCCCTCCTCTGGTAACAAGGCAACGGCATGGATATCCGCTTGAGGTCCCATAATCATCTCAGTGGTTGTTTTCAGCTCTTCACAAAAGCGACCATGACTAATCAAAATTAATTGTTTACTCATAATTTACACCATTATGCCATTCCAAAGAAGAAGTGACCAAACGCTGAGAACGCAATCGCTGCAAGAATGATGAGCAAGATAGCTTTTGTAGAGTTCATACCCTTACGTCCAAGCAACCAGAAGATTACACCTGTGATGATAGCTGGTACCAAGCGTGGGAAGACCAAGTTAAGCATGTCTTGGATATCGATAGCTTTTTTCCCGATGTGTGGAGCCCAAGAAACTTCAACACCAATCATGCTGGCAATCAAGGCACCAACCATGAAGACACCAAGTACGGATGCAGCATCAATCAAAGCTGTCAAAGTACTTTGCATATTGTTGACAAGGTTAACCCCTTCTTTATAGGCAAATTCCAATTGTTTCCAACGGAAAATATCGTAAGCAACTGCTACAGCAATCCATAGGAAGATACCGGCTGGGTTTCCTGCAACAGCTAAAGTTGCTGCGATTGAACCCATAATAGCTGGTACCAATGATCCAAAGATTGAGTCTCCAAGAGGAGCGAATGGCCCCATGAGACCTGTCTTGATACCATTGACCGCATCTTTTGATTTCACACCATCTTTTTCTTCCAAAGCAAGGTCAAAACCAGTAATAATGGTGTGGAAGAATGGTGAAGTATTGAAGAATTGCGTATGCAATTTCATCATTTCTTTCAGTTCAGGTGTACCGTCTCCATACATTTTGCGCAATTGTGGCAAAATCATGTAAAGGTAACCAGAAGCCTGCATACGCTCATAGTTCCAACCCAATTGGAAGGTAAACAAGCTACGTTTGTTAATCTGTTTAAAATCTTCTTTTGTTAGTTTGTAATTAGAATTCGTCATCTTCAATTTCCCCGCTTTCTGATTCAGTTACTGGAGCAGCTACGACTGTACGTTGGCTGTTTTTGAAGTGTTGTACTGCAAGGAAGACACCGATGATGGCGATACCAATCATAGATACACTCTTGAAGTTGTTAACAAAAGTAATAGCTTGTTCTTTTGGAAGTTTAGAGAACACTTCAGAACCAACAATGCTAGACACTGCAGCACCAAGGCTTTGAACATTACTGTAAAGCACTGTCAACATAGCTGTCAAGCCAAATCCAAGTGCCAAGTAGTGAAGGTTGCGTTTAACTGGGAGATAACGAAGCAAGATTGCAAATCCAAGACCTGGAAGCATTTGACCTGCAAGTTTCAAACCGTTTGCCAACCATTGTACATTACCGAGACCTGTAACAACAGTTTCTACAAAAGCTCCACCAAAGGCAAGGGCAAAGAAGACTGGGAGGGCACGAGAAAGAGCCCAAGGAATCGCACCAAGGAGGTAGTTGCGTTCGATGCCTTTGTAGTCAAAGCGTTCAATCGCAGCATCCACACGGTGAGCGAAGTAAGTTGTCGTCATACGACCAAGAATATCAAAGTATGTTAACAAAGTTGCTACCGGCACAGCGATTGTAGCAATAGCAAGCTCAGGATCAAGCCCTTGTGCTACTGAGAAAGCAGTCGCAAGAACCGCACCAGAGGTAGCATCAATACGAGAAGCACCACCGAAGGTACCAACACCAAGTACCACCAATTGAAGGTTGGCACCAATCAATAAACCTGTAGGTAAATCTCCCATGATGAGACCCGTGATAAATCCAGCAAATACAGGTGAACCCGCTGAAGAAACGATCGTCAACTCATCGCAGATTTGATAAGCTGAGTACAGAGTGAGTAGTAAAATTTGCCACCATTGTATCATGACAATGACCTCCTAAAAATTTTTCCTTATTTTAACAAATTCATAAAATCCGCGACCGGATCATTTGGAACCATCTGAGCTGTCAGCTTCACTCCTTTTTCATGCAGCTTGTGGAAAGCTTCCACATCTGCATCTACCACATTGATAGAGCGAGTGATGGGACGAGTTTCGTCTGACTGAGACATATTGCCGACGTTCAGTGTTTCCAGTGGAACACCAGCCTCTACCAAACGAAGGAAACGGTCTGGTTTACGAGCAACGATAAAGAGTCGTTGTGAGTCATATTTACCAGCCAAGATGTTTTCTGCTGCTTTAGCAATTGGCAAAATGCTGAGCTTCACTCCTGGCGGCGTTGCCAACTTGAGTCCGCTCTTTTCGATAGCATTTTCAGCTACCTCATCGTCAATCACCATAATGCGTGAAATATTGAGCTTGGTAGTCCAGAGATTGGCTACCTGTCCATGGATCAAACGTCCATCGATACGTGCACCTACGATTGTCATAAATTTTCCCCCTTTATTGTTTTAAATGTAGGTTGGTTAACTAAGTTAATTGATTCTTCATATTCCCCTTCCGTTTCAAAAATGATGATACGGTTATGTCCTTCTTTCAGAAGGCTATGCGGAATATAGAGCGATAAGGTTGGTCCGATATTCCAGAAACGACCGATGTTGACGCCATTTACAAAGGCAAGGCCCTTTCCAAAACCAGACAAGTCTAAATAAGTATCTTTAAGCGCTTTCATTTCAAAGTCAAAAGCGTAGAAAGCTGGTTGCTCTGGCTGCCATCCTTTTGAAAAATCGATGTTTTCTGTGTTTTCAAAAGAAAGTGGATACTGCTGCCAATTCAGCAAGAAGTGCAAATCCTTACAAACGCCCGTCCGAATTCCTTTTCGCTGGGTATCTGCTAAGAACTTATGCCCGTAATTGACCCGCCCCATGTTTTCCATCAGGACGTCAATACGGTGGGTGGTTTTCTTTTCTCCAGCAACAAAGATATCTTGACCAATCTCTGCTTGATACTGGGTTGCCATAAGCTTACCGTCCACAAAAAGCTGCATCCGGTCTCGCCCATCAATCACCCGAATTTTTTCCTCATCCGCATCCCAGCTGGCTTCGGTACGGTAAAGCAAGTAGCCATAGCTCTGCCCCAAATCCTCCATTTTGACAGGATAGAGACTCTCCACTGGCTGAGCCAAATCAGCTAATGTTTCAAACAAACTCACTTTCTCACTCAGAGCAATATCTCTCAGTTCAAAAGATTCTTTTGTGAGCGGTTTCATTTGTGGGTACTCAGGATAGTAGGCCTCCATCATTTTTTGCACTGCAAAATATTTCGGAGTTGGATTTCCCTGTTCATCGAGCAGGGCATCGTAATCATACGAAGTCACCTGTGGTAAATCCGTCACACCTCTGGCCGAGCAGCCATTCATGAATCCAAAATTGGTACCGCCATGAAACATATAGAGGTTGATAGAACCTTGTTTCATAACCTCATGGACAGCTTGAGCCAGTTCCTCAGGATCCCTTTTGATAATTGGCTCTTTCCAACGATTGAACCAACCATCCCAAAACTCCATACACATGAGCGGCCATTTTTTGCCATGCTCATCAAAGAATTCCTGCATCTGGGCAAAATTATAACCTGCCTTGGAGCCGAAATTTCCTGTAACAAATAAATCTTCCTCAATCAGCGTGCCGGCTCTCAGCGTTGCCCGCCAAGGACCATCCGATGTAAAGAGCGGACAATCAAGGCCTCGGTCCAACATCATCTGCCGAATCGCTCTCAGGTAGTCTTTATCCTCCCCGTAAGAGCCATATTCATTTTCCACTTGCATCATGAGGATATTCCCACCCTTGTCCAAGAGCCTTGGAACCAAGCGAGGAAGCAACTCATCATAGTAGTCTGCAACAGCCTGAAGATAGGAAGCATCAGAAGAACGGATTCTCATATCCTCAGTCAAAAGCCAGGCTGGCATGCCGCCAAATTCCCACTCCGCACAGATAAAGGGCGAAGGGCGAACGATGGCATATAATCCTAAATCTTGAGCAATCTGAAGAAACTTCTCAATATCTAAAATTCCCTGAAAGTCAAACTGGCCTTTCTTTGGCTCGTGCATGTTCCAAGGAACATAGGTCTCAACTGTATTGAAGCCTAGGGCTTTAAGGTTGTAAAGCGAGTGATACCAATCTTCCGGCTGAATCCGAAAATAGTGAATCGCTCCTGATAAAATCTTAAACTCCTGACCATCCAAGTAGAAAGAAGAGCCTATTTCAAATCTCTTCATCTCCCTATTCCTCCTAGATTTAAAACGCTTTCATTTCTTATTAATATTAATATAATAAACTTTTGCATAAATGTCAACATTTTTTTTTAAAATATGTTAAAATCAATATAGAGAGGGATAAAAAAAGAGAGGTGAGCACAATGGCTATTCCTAAATATCAACAAATCAAAGATGATTTAAAACAACAAATCATTTCTGGTAACTTTGAAAACGGTGATAGATTCTACACAGAAGCTGAATTAATCAAGATGTTCAACGTTAGTTCCATCACCGTTGTCCGCGCTTTGAACGAACTTGCGAATGATGGCTACATCATCCGTCAGCAAGGAAAGGGAACGTTTGTTTCACGCGCAAGAAAACACAAGCGTGTGGAATTCTCTGATATCGAAACTTTCCCTATCCAAAAGGATAAGGTGACTGTTCTGTCTATCAAACGCGGAAATGAATTGAGGATCTTGGAAAAACTAGAACTAACTCCGTCCCAGTTCTACTACAAGATTGACCGTATCAGAAGGACAGGCGATAAAGTCTATATCTATCACCAAACCTACATTCCTGAACAGTACATCAATCCAAACTATCCAGATTTGGACTACTACAGCTCGATCTACAATCGCTTCAAGACGGATTATCACATCCACATGAATGATGAGTATTTCGAAGAAACCAACGAAATCGTCTTTCCAACGCCAAAAGACATTGCCAAGACCTTAGAAATTGATCCAAACTTTCCAACTGTACATCAAGTCAAGATTACAAAACTGGAAAATACTGGACAAATCCTAGAGTACAGCGAAACATACAAGCGTGGTGATTTCTTCAAAATCAAATTTATTTCTTCTAGTCGCGATCATTAATCTGAAAAACGATGGTTCTCATGAGCTGTCGTTTTTCATTTCCTGACCAACTAGCCTATCATTATTATAAACCTATCTATACCAATTTGCAAGATATTCTAAGAACTTTTGTTCATTAAAAAGTGAATTGTGTCAAAAAGTAAACAGGGCCTATTAATTTGTCCTGTTTTTCAATTATCCTAAGGAAGAAAAAATAAGAAACACTGGCTATTCCCCTGAAAATTGGTATAATGATAAAGCAAAAAAGCTGGGATTCAATCCCAGTTTTTTGATATAAAATGTTCTTTATTTTTCAAATGAAATCGTTTATCAAGTCTTTAGAAAACCTGCTATTTCTTTATTTCTAATTCACGAACCTGAAGCAAAACATTAGGCAAATCTGCCCCGGCCTGAAGAAGAGCAGCAGCCGTATAAGCGCCTTCTACCAAAGGAACATTATTGATAATGATTTCCTTGTCAGAGAAGTCTGCGACCATTTCCAGATTCATCCGAGCCGAACCCAGATCGAAAAAGGCCAAAATAGTGTCCTTGTCATTAACATCTAAAGCTGCCTGAATCCCTTCAAAGCTCGTCCCGATGCTGCCATCGTCCAACCCGCCCACATAGCTGATGGCCACATCTGCCGCCACCTGCGAAATGAGATCAAACAAGCCTTGGGCCAGGTTTTTGGAATGGGAAACGATAAGAATGCCAGTATCTGCCATCAGCCTGTCTCCGTTTCTAGAAGAGCCTCAAAGAGGAGACCAGATGAAGCCGAACCGGGATCGATATGACCAATAGAGCGCTCACCGACATAGGAAGCCCGCCCCTTGGTCGCTTTCAGATCTTTGGTCGCTTCCACTAGGGAGCCAATTTTTTCATGCGTCAAGTCTCCAGACTGCAGAGAAAGAGGAATCTCCGACCAGACATCCATCATAGTCTTCTCACTAGGCACAGCCTTGCCCCGCTTCTGAATCATGTCCAGCCCAGCTTGGATGACTTCTAGCAAGTCTTTGCCGTCTTTTTCAGCTTTGGCCATGCCCATGAAAGCTGAGCCATATAGAGGGCCTGAAGCACCGCCGACCTTGCTAATCAGCTGCATAGAAACAGCCTGAAAAACCTCAGCCGCACTAGCAAAGTCCTTAGCAGCTAGATTCTCTACTGCTGCTGCCATTCCCCTAGCCATATTGGCGCCATGATCACCATCGCCGATGGGGGTATCAAGGTCAGACAGATAGTCTTTCTGACTCTGGATCTTTTCGTTGAACAACTGCATCCATTTTTTTGCTCTTGCTGCGTCCATAAGCACCTCCTTACCAAGCGGCTGTCGTGACAAGACTGTTGAGAGCTGTCAGCCAGTCTGGCCGGTCTAGCTGGATAAAGGTCAGAGAAATCCCCACCATATCAATGGAGGTCATGTAATTACCCAGCTTTTTATAGACAACTTCGACTCCAGCATCTGCCAGGAGATTTGCTACATCGGCCGCAAAGACATACTGCTCCATGAGCGGTGTTGCCCCCATACCATTGATGAGGATACCAATTTTTTTGCCAGATTTGAGCTCAGCAGACTGACTGAGCTTTTCGACTAATTCCTTGGCTAAGGCCTTAGACGGCTGCATCTTTTCCTTGCGATAGCCGGGCTCACCGTGGATGCCAATACCGAACTCTATCTCATCATCAGCCAAAACAAAACCAGGCTTGCCGACTTCCGGTACGGTTGCCCCGCTCAGAGCCAAGCCAACCGTGTGAATATGTTTGACCAGCTCATCAGCCAGAGCCTTGATTTCAGTCAGAGATTTGCCTGCACGCGCCGCATCTCCTAGAATCTTATGGACAAGAATAGTGCCAGCCACTCCGCGGCGACCTTGCGTATAAAGGCTGTCTTCCACTGCGATATCATCATCCACGACGACACTAGCTACCTCAATCCCTTCCATCTCAGCCATTTCCTGAGCCATTTCAAAGTTCATGATGTCACCGGAGTAATTCTTAATAACCATGAAGACCCCAGCACCCTCATCTGCTTCCTTGATAGCCTGCAAGACCTGGTCAGGTGTTGGTGAAGTAAAGACCGCTCCGCAGATAGCGGCCGACAGCATGCCCTCACCGACAAAGCCAGCATGGGAAGGCTCATGACCACTGCCACCGCCAGAAATCAAGCCGACCTTGCCTGTCTTCTCACTCTTGCGGGCAATGATATCGAAGCCCTCCACCCGATAAACCAAATCGCTGTGAATATAGGCCAAGCCGTCCAGCATCTCGTCCACAACCGCTGTTGGATCGTTGATAATTTTCTTCATAGGTGTCCTCCGTTTCTCAGCGTTTCTTTACGATGTGCAATTCGCCCTAAAAGAAAGCGCTATCATTTTAATATTATTTTAACATTTTATCTTATCGAAAGCAAATTCTGCCACATCCTAGAATAGAAGAAAGCATCAAATTAGTTGACAAGAAAAAGTAGACAGCGTATACTAAAGATAGATAAGTAGACAGTGTATACTTTTGGAGGAGATGAATGAAACGCAATAGTGCCCAGCTGAAAGAACAGCTCATTCAAACGGGGATTGACGAAATCGGAAAACATGGGATTGAGCAGCTCTCGCTCAGGACTGTTGCCAAGGCCTGCGGTGTAACTCACGGCACTCCATACCGCCATTTTGAGAGCAAGGAAGGCTACCTCAAGGTGGTTTTAGGTCAGCTTTCGCAGTTTCTAAATCAGGAAATCAATCAGAGCATTGATGCGACAACTTCTGCGCGTGAGCAACTGACCCAGCTTGGACTTAATTTCATTATTTTTGCCAAGACCTATCCTCATTTTTTCGAAGCTCTCTTTATCAAATTTCCTTTTAAATATATGAAGGTGACGCAGAACACCATTCTCTTGGAGTCTGACTTGCCTGGATTTGATAAATTTAAGGAACTTGTTTTAAAGCTTCGCAAGGAGGAAAATTTTAGCAATAGCGAAGCAGAAAGCCTTTTTCACTTTTGGAGCTTTATCACAGGTCTGGCCGTTCTGACCAACAGTCCTATCGGACAAGACCTTGATCCTCAAGCCATCCAAAGCACGATTGAGCACATGCTCGACATTTATATCAAAGGAGAACGATCATGAAAACCTTGATTATTTACACCTACCCCAGCCCAACTGGCTTCAATGCAGCTATTCTTAAAGAGGTTCAAAGCAATCTTTCTAAGAAGCACGAAGTGAAAACCTTGGACTTGTATGCTGAAAATTTTGATCCTATCTTACGCTTTGACCAAGAACATAGACGTCGTGACTTGCACAAAGACCCTGAAATGGCAAAATACCGCGATTTGATTACTTGGGCAGAGCATCTGATTTTCATTTTCCCTATCTGGTGGAGCGGTATGCCTGCTATTCTCAAAGGCTTTATTGATTGTGTCTTTGTGGCTGATTTCGCCTACTCTTATAAGAAAGTCGGACTCCAAGGCCACCTACAAGGCAAGACCGGCTGGATTATCGTCAGCCACAATACTCCAGGTTTTGCCTTGCCTTTCGTCCAAGACTATGGCAAGGTACTTAAAAATCAAATCCTGAAACCTTGCGGTATTTCTCCAGTCAAACTGACAGAGCTCAGCGGGGTAGAACGCAAAACAGACCAACAACGCCAAGAAATGCTCAAGAAAATCGGGCAACTGGCCAGTCAAATTTAAGAACAAGCAAATAGGCACTTCGTAAGAAGCGCCTATTTCTATATTTAATCTAAGCCCACGCGCTTGAAGATTTCATCCACGCGCTTGGTGTAATAAGTTGGATTGAAGATTTCATCGATCTCTTCTTGAGTCAGACGGGAAGTGACTTCTGGGTCCGCTTCGAGCAGAGGTTTGAAGTCCACTTGATTGTCCCAAGACTGAGCAGTCTTTGGCTGCACCAAGTCATAAGCCTGCTCCCGTGTCATACCTTTTTCAATCAAGGTCAACATAGCCCGCTGGCTGAAGATAAGACCAAAGGTCGAGTTCATGTTCCGCTTCATGTTTTCTGGGAAGACGGTCAAGTTCTTGACGATATTACCAAAGCGGTTGAGCATGTAGTCGATAAGAATGGTCGTGTCCGGAGCGATAATCCGCTCAGCTGATGAGTGGGAAATGTCACGCTCATGCCAGAGAGAGACGTTCTCAAAGGCTGTCACCATGTGGCCACGAATGACACGTGCCAGACCAGTCATATTTTCAGAGCCGATTGGATTGCGCTTGTGCGGCATGGCAGAGCTGCCCTTTTGACCCTTGGCAAAGAACTCTTCAACCTCGCGTTGCTCAGACTTTTGCAGACCGCGGATTTCAGTCGCCATGCGCTCAATAGACGTCGCAATCAAGGCTAAAGCAGAGAAATATTCAGCGTGGAGGTCACGTGGCAGGACTTGAGTCGAAATCTCTTGTGGACGGATGCCTAATTTCTCACAGACATAGCTTTCTACAAATGGCGGAATGTTGGCAAAGTTTCCAACCGCACCAGAGATTTTACCAACTTCTACACCAGCAGCCGCATGCTCAAAACGCTCGATGTTGCGCTTCATTTCGCTGTACCAAGTGGCCAATTTAAGACCAAAGGTTGTCGGCTCAGCGTGCACCCCGTGGGTACGCCCCATCATGATGGTAAACTTGTGCTCCTTAGCCTTGTCAGCAATGATGTTGGTGAAGTTTTCAAGATCACGACGGATGATGTCGTTAGCCTGTTTGTAAAGGTAACCGTAGGCAGTATCCACCACGTCGGTAGAAGTCAAACCATAGTGGACCCACTTGCGCTCTTCACCGAGCGTCTCAGAAACCGCACGCGTGAAAGCTACCACATCGTGGCGAGTCTCCTGCTCAATCTCCAAAATACGGTCGATGTCAAAGTCCGCCTTCTCGCGAATCAAAGCCACATCTTCCTTAGGAATTTCCCCCAACTCAGCCCATGCCTCGTCAGCCAAGATTTCCACCTCAAGCCAAGCACGGTATTTGTTTTCTTCACTCCAAATATTCGCCATCTCAGGGCGAGAGTAACGGTTGATCATGATTAAGATACCAAGGGCGACTAGAAAGCGACTGAATTTTAGGAAACCAATCTAAATTCCGAGCTTTCCGCCCGGGTTCAGTTCTGCAAACTAGATGCCCATTCCCTTTCTTTATTTACAGTTAGGAAGTCCGTAGCCCGTATTCAGTTTTGGTGAATATGTGAGCTCTTGTTCCTTTATTTTTATAGTTTTAAATATATCCTTTTATAAAAGAAGAGATGTGTTAGAGTAAGTATAGTTGCCTAACAAATCTATCTCATTTTTTCAGGCTACCAACTCAACTGTTTAAAAGCTCCTTCCAAAGTGCCTTGTTTTTTTAAACCTCTCATTGAAAATCCTGACAATCTATCTACAGTAGGCCAATCAAAGAATATTGCTGAAAAATTACTTTTTTCCTTTTTGGCAGGATAATAACAATACTTTCGGTGCTCATATTTACTGAATAGCTCTTCTTTCGTATAACTTTCAATTATCATATCCTCTGGTTCTAAAGGATATGTCTCATACACATCTTTACATGTTAAAAATAAACCTGGTTTAATTTTTTTATTCTCTTGTACACAATAAAAAATTTGGTTATGATTTTCATCAAATGTTCGACTAAATGAATCGCCATTATCTATCATAGCAANATTTTTAAAACATTTCTTATATCTTTCATCATACCCATAAGCATAAAATTCTCTATAAGACTTCCTACCTAAATATCCCTGAATCCTTGATAGGTCAAAATCTTCATCAAAATTTGGAATAAAAATATCATTACATAATTCATTTTCTAAACTTTTATCTTCTGCTTCGAACAATATTCTAGTTCCTATTGGAATTTTATCATTCTTATTGTAAAAATAAATTCTCACTTCATAAATAACTTTATTTCCTGTATCTGTAAGATATTTCGCAACTCTATTTTCATAGTACGCTTGACTATATCTAAAGACTTCATTCTTTTTACTTTGTTGCATGTTAGCTACACTAAATTGAATAAATCCATTTTTAGAATTATTTTTAATTTTTCTATAGGCCTCGTCTTTATTAGGAATGAAATTATAAAATTCTTTTGCTAGAATGTGTCCTTGATGAAAAAAATTCTGCCCGTTTATTTTTTGAGGATTTCCCTTCGGAAGTTTCATTGTTAAATTTAAATTTGGAGACTTACTGTTCGGGATTCCTCCATCTAACATAGTACGCCATCCTTGAGACTTAGCACCTACCAACCTACTCACAATAGGCTTTTTTCTCAATATTTTAAAGTAAGTATTCTGCTCACAGTACTTAGCTTCGAACCCAAGTATTTTACCCAGCTCGTCTTCCCCTGAAATCCCAAGCCTAATATATAATTCCGATTCTTTCACCTGGCATTGTCCTTTCATTTTATGAATGCAATCCTAAACGCAAATCATTAAACCTTCCATTTATGTCTTATTTAACTACTCAAATTCTTCTTTCTCAATCCAAACAGATGGATAATGGGCCGGTGTATTCAAATCCGTATCTAGCGGGAGATCATAGATAGCTAAATAATTTTCAGGATATTGAGCAACCAACTCTTCATACTTAGCTCTCACTTTTTCATGATCACCACTAGCATTCAAGACTTCGACCACTGCTCCAGTCTTCTCTTTTTCAACAACAGCGTTAACGATGATTTGAATCATAGATTCTCTCCATTAAATTCTAATCATTTTCTTCTTCCTCAGGATCTTCGTATGCAAAAAATTCAATCGAAAGTTTTATAGGACGGCTCGTTAATCCAAAACTCTTTATATAATCATAGACCTCATCATCATCGCGCGTATGCTCTATTATTAGTTGATTATTTGTTCTCTCTACAATATGAATCCCTTCTGCATCTGGAATTTCTGGAATGACTACATCATCCGCATAAGTAAATGTTAGAGTAGTAATATCGTCTTCAAATACATCATCGAATTCTTCTATCATTTTAAAAATCAATCCTTTCCCCAAACTCAACCACACTATTTGGCACATCACTAAACACTATCATATGCCCATCTTTCGATTGTACTGAACTTCTATAATCATTTATTTACCGCCCACTCCGCTGCTTTCTCTGCATGGATCACCGTGGTGTCGTAGAGAGGCAGGTCAGTATCAAATTGTTTGATGAGAAGGCCTATCTCGGTACAGCCCAAGATAACAGCTTCTGCGCCAGCTTTTTTCAAATCATCTATAATGGTAAGATAAGTCTGCTTTGAGCTTTCTTTGATATCCCCTAGACATAGCTCGTCATAAATGATCCGATTGACCTCTGTAATACCAGCTTGGTCTGGAATCAGCACTTCTAACCCATACTCTATTAATTTCTCCTTGTAAAAATCTTGAGTCATGGTGTACTTGGTCCCTAGGAGACCAACTTTTTGAATACCATCAGCCAACAAGGCCTGCGCGGTTGCCTGCGCAATATGCAAGATTGGAATCGTAATCTTTTCTTGTATCTGCGGAGCAACCTTGTGCATGGTGTTGGTGCAAATAACAATGAAATCTGCACCTGCTTGCTCCAAGCGCTTAGCAACATCTGCCAAAAGTTGACCGCTTTTCTCCCAGTCTCCTACTGCCTGATAATGCTCAACCTCTGCAAAATCAACACTGTAAAGCAGAATCTTAGCTGAATGCAAGCCACCCAGCTCTTTTTTGATGGTTTCGTTAATGATTTGGTAGTAAGATGTGGTGCTTTCCCAACTCATGCCACCAATCAGACCGATAGTTTTCATAGGCTAATCAAACTCCTCCTTGCTTATCGCCACCGACGGATAGTGCGGCAAGCTACTCAGATCTGTATCCAATGGCAAATCATAGATAGCCAGATAATTGTCTGGATATTGAATCTTTAATTCCTGATATTTGGCTTTTACTTTTTCAGGGTCGGCGCTGGCAAAGAGCACTTCTACAACAGCAATTTCTTTGCCTTCTTCCACAAAAGCATTGACAATGATTTGAATCATAAACTGGTCTCCATTTAGCTTTAAAGATTATCATTTTCTAAGTCTTCATGTATAGAAAATTCAAATGAAATTCTCTCAGGATGTCTAGGCAGGCCGTAACCACTCAGATAATCCTTAACTTCCTTCACGGAACAAGAATATTCTAAGACTAGCTGATTGCCAGCTCTCTCTAAAATATGAATCCCCTCTCTATCCGCAATCTCTGGAACAATCAAATCGTCCGTATAAGTCAGTGTTACGGTCGTTATTTCATCATCTAGCAATTCATCAAATTCTTCTGTCATTTCAAAAATCAATCCCCTCCCCAAACTCAACCACGCTATCCGGCGCATCTCTAAACAAAGTCACATGTCCCATTTTGCGGTTGTGCTTCGCTTCTATTTTACCATACAGGTGGAGGTGGGCGCTTGGATTTTCTGTGACATATTTCTCAGCGGCCTCGACATGCTGGCCGAGAACATTGAGCATAACGGCTGGCGCATGCAGGTGGATAGCTGGCAATGGTGCTCCCAGAACACCGAGAATGTGGGTGTCAAACTGTGAAAAATCGCAGGCTTCGATAGAGTAGTGGCCAGAGTTGTGTGGCCGTGGGGCAATTTCATTGACGATGATGTCGTCAGCCGTCGCAAACATTTCCACGCAGAGGGTTCCAGACAAGTTAAGCTGTTCTGCGATTCGCACTGCCATGGTTTTGGCTTTATCTGCTAGCCTTTCCGAAATGCGGGCTGGCACGATGGTCTTAGACAGGATGTTGTTGCGGTGGATATTTTCCTGAACTGGGAAAACCGTCACATCCTTGCCATTTCCGGACACAATGACGGAAATTTCAAGGTCAAAGTTGACAAATTTTTCCAAAACGCAGTCTGCTGAGTCAGCTAGTGTATAGGCCTCTTCCAAGTCTGCTTCTGAGCGAATGACCTTTTGCCCATGTCCATCGTAACCGCCTGTAGCAGTCTTGAGGACATAGTTGTTGGACAAGTCGATATCTGCCAAGTCTTGGCTAGAAGTCACGACCTTGTAGGGTGCCACGGTGACTTGGGCCTTGTTTGCGAGAAAGTCCTTTTCAAAAATCCGATTTTGAGAAATGCGGAGCAGGTCCGTTCCTTGAGGGAGCTGACCATCCTTAATGACAGCATCCAAACCATCAGCATCAACATTTTCAAACTCATAAGTCAAGACATCGCATCGCTCAGCCAACTGACGAAGGGCGTCCACATCATTATAAGGCGCCACGATGATTTCTGCCACGCGAGAGGCTGGGCAATCCGCCGCAGGATCCAGCGCGATGACCTTGTGCCCCATGTAGATAGCAGAAATGGCCATCATCTGACCCAGCTGACCGCCACCAATGATTCCGATTGTTTTAGATGAGCTCATTTGTAGACTCCTCTGCGATTCTTCCTTGTTCTTCTGCAAAATTAGCTAGCGCTGCTGCTAGGTCTTGATCTTCAATGGCCAAGATCCGAAGGGCAGTCAGGGCAGCGTTGGTCGCTCCAGCTTCCCCGATTGCCATAGTTGCCACAGGCACGCCACCCGGCATCTGCACAATCGAATAAAGAGAGTCCAGACCGCTGAGCGCGCGTGATTTGACCGGTACACCGATGACAGGCAGAGTCGTTTTAGCCGCGACCATACCTGGTAGGTGTGCTGCGCCACCAGCACCTGCAATGATGACCTTTATGCCACGACTTCGGGCTTCTTCGGCATGCTGAAACATGAGATCCGGCGTGCGGTGGGCAGAGACGACTTTCTTTTCATAGGCAACACCGAAACGGTCTAAAACTTCAGCTGTTTTTTGCATGGTGGTCCAATCAGATTTGGAGCCCATGATGATGGAAATAATTGGTTTAGTCATGATTTTTCTTTTCTTTCCTTTCAACAATCACCTTAGGTTGTGAGGGACGACAGCAGCCACCAAAGGTGTCTCATGCCTAAATCGGAAGCCCAGGGTCTTCCAATTTCCCTGAACGATTAGCTTATCATCCAATCGTTCTTTCACAACGGCGGTGATTGTTCTATATTAGCTCGCTAACGCTCGCAAATCAAACGACCATTATCGTATTTGGCGACTTCGTCGCGTTATTCTTATATCTTTACTTAATAGCCTTGCTTCCGATATCTGTTCGGTAAAAGAGACCTTCTGTTTTTTGTTGGGCGAGTTCTTGGTAGATGGTATCTTGGGCTTCTTTGACGGTATCGGCTGTGGTGACGAGCATATAGACTCGTCCGCCGTTGGATAGCAATGCTCTGCTATTTTCCGCGAACTTAGCTCCTGCATAGTAGGTGATGGTGTCGCCTTCGGTCTTGGCTGGCAACTTGACACCTTTTTCATAGTCTAGCGGGTAACCATTGGACGCGACAACCACACCCAGAGTCACACCCTTGTCCGTCCATGTGATGTTCGGCTCCTTGCTATCGAGAATATCCGTGATATTTTGCGCAAAGTCAGATGTCAAGCGAGGCAGGATAATCTGAGTTTCGGGATCACCAAAACGAGCGTTGAACTCGATAACCTTCGGACCGCCAGCAGTCAAAATAAGCCCCGCGTAGAGGACACCAAGATACGGACGACCTTCTTTGATCATCCCTTCAAGAACTGGCTTGACAATGGTGTCAACCGCTGTATCAACCACGCTCTGTGGCAAGTGAGGAACTGGCGCATAGGCACCCATCCCACCAGTATTAGGGCCTTTGTCCCCGTCGTAGGCACGTTTGTGGTCCTGAGCCGTTGGCATGATATAGAACTTGTCCCCATTGACAAAGGCAAAGAGAGAGAACTCTTCTCCGTCAAGGAATTCCTCGATAACCACGCGCGCACCAGAATCACCAAATTTATTGTCCAAAAGCATCTCGTGAGCAGCTTCGACCGCTTGCTCAACCGTCTCAGCAACGACGACGCCCTTTCCAAGCGCCAAGCCATCCGCTTTAACTACGATTGGAGCACCTTTTTCTTCTATGTAGGCCTTGGCTTCCTCGAAATCTGAAAATGTGCCATAGGCTGCTGTCGGAACGCCGTATTTGACCATGATTTCCTTGGCAAAATCCTTGGACCATTCCAGCTCAGCCGCAGCCTTGGTCGGACCAAAAGCCTTGAGCCCAGCTTGGTTAAAATCATCTACAATCCCAGCTGCCAGGGCATCATCCGGACCGATAAAGGACCAAGCAATATCGTTGGCCTTTACAAACTCAATCAATTTAGAATGTTCGGAAATTCCAATATTCACCAAGTCTAGCCCATCCAAGGTCATACCGTCATTTCCAGGTGCGACAAAGACTTGCTCCACATCCTGAGACTCCAACAACTTCTTGGCAATCGCATGCTCACGACCACCCGAACCAACAACTAAAAGCTTCATAGCTAAGATACCTCAATGTCCAATATCATAGGTGCTTACGCACCAAGCTAACACATCACGTAAAAACTACCGTATTTTTACGAATTATTTATCTAAATTATATCACAATCGTTCGTTTTATTCCATGATAAGCAGGAAAAGAAGAGAAATAATCTACTTTTGTTAGGAGTATCCATCTCTGACAAATAAAGTCTACCTATATTATTTTTTGGTATTTTTACTATTTCATCCCTGTATTTCAAGCAGCAAAGATTTGATGAAATCAAAATAAATTAGAAATTCAACTATCATCATCTTTTAAAATTTTTTCTATTTTCATATTTTTTTCCCGAATAATCTAAATGGAATCATCCAAATTACTTATTCAAAGGAGATTTATGAAAAAATATCAGAAGCTGTTTTTATTATCCGGAGCAGTCCTTGGGCTGTTTGCAAGTCATTCCACGGCTCAAGCTGTTACATCGACTGAAACTGGAAACAAAGTCCTAGGCCCCACTGATCGTGCCAGCAATGTAACCGTCAATGTCACTGGAGATACGGCGCAGATTCATTATGCCCGCTCCAAGGCTCAGGTTCCCTATACCATTTCCCACGCAGTCTGGTCCGACGAAAACGGACAGGATGATTTGAAATGGTACACCACGCCTCAAACATCCAGCACATCCGTTGACCTTCGGCAGCACGCTGGCTATGGCACCTTCCATGTGCACACTTACATTAATATCAACGGGAAAATGATAGGCTTGAATGGTACGACCTTCACTGTTAATAAACCTGCGGTTAAGGTCTCTACTAATATTGTCGGACAAACTGGTCAAATTCACTTTAAGCGTAACAAAGACCAGATAAACTCTCGTATTTTACATGCGGTCTGGTCTGATGAAAATGGACAAGATGACTTAAAATGGTATAATGCCGGACAAGATATCACCGAATTTACACTTTCTAATCACAAAGGTTATGGAAAATATTTCGTAGATACTTATGAAAATAAAAATGGCAAAATGATTTACCAATCGGGCACCACTTTCCATCTAGAAAAGCCTAATCCGATCATTCAGACAAGCTTCCCTGAACCCGGCATTATGGAAATCCTTATCAAAAATCTTCCTGAATCCATGTATAAGATCACTGTCCCAACCTGGTCTGAAAATAAGGGGCAAGATGATTTACAATGGTATCAAGCAAAGAAAAATCCTGACGGCAGTTATAGCGTTAGAGTCGAGCTGAAGAAACACAATTACGATACAGGAACCTACCATATCCATCTCTATGGAGAAAGCTATGTTAAGCCTGAGTTAACAGGATTAGCAGGAACAAGTGTTACACTGGATGCTGGCAAGATGCCTTCTCAAAAAGACCAAAAACCGCTTTTCTCTGTTGGAAATATCAATCAGGAAGAGGGAACCTACACTGTAAAAGTCTCTGAAACTGCAGCATCTAAGCCAATTCAATCCGTCCGTGTGCCTATCTGGAACGCTCAAAATCCAAGTGCCATCAAGTGGTATGACGCGAGTAATAATGGAGATGGGACTTTTACTGCACAATTCAATATCCGCAACCACCAAGCCTTATCTGGAAGCTACACCAATCATATCTACGTTAAGTACAAAGATGGAAGCGAGCATAGCTATGCGACAGACAGCGTCACCCTCTCTGCTGAAAATATCAAAGCTAAGGTTTCTGTCAATAAAATTTC
Organism: Streptococcus cristatus; assembly: GCF_003943465.1. Taxonomy (GTDB): domain Bacteria; phylum Bacillota; class Bacilli; order Lactobacillales; family Streptococcaceae; genus Streptococcus; species Streptococcus cristatus_C. Next base: position 80,210 of record NZ_RJPR01000010.1, read on the forward strand.
TACCTACAATTACGAAGTGACCGTTTCCGATGCTTTCGGACCAGGAACCATTTCTCTACCAACTTGGTCAGAGGTCAACGGACAAGATGACATCAAATGGTACACTGCTAACAAAGTGGGCAATGGCTTGTATAAATTTACCATCAATACGCAACAGCATGCTGGAAACGGACTCTTCCATACCCATGTTTATCGCAATCTCAATGGTCAGATGACTGGACTTACAGGCACCAGCTATCAGGTTGATAAACCAACCACGCCTGAGCCAACCCTCTACACACCTGATTATGCAGGAGCATCCTCTTATCCTCATGGACAGTGTACTTGGGGAGCAAAAGTACTGGCTCCTTGGGCTGGTCCTTACTGGGGCAACGGCGGCCAATGGGCAGCTAGCGCACGCGCAGCTGGTTTCCGAATAGGAAGCACTCCACAAGTCGGAGCCATCATCTGCTGGACCGATGGCGGCTATGGGCATGTTGGTGTTGTCACTCATGTCGAATCCAATACCCGCATCCAAATCAAAGAATCCAACTATGCAGGTAAACAGTATATTGGCAACTTCCGTGGCTGGTTCAATCCTTACGCCGCCGGTCAAGGAGCTGTCAGCTATATTTATCCAAAATAAATTTACCAAAAAAACCTTGGTTTTATCAACCAAGGTTTTTCATCTGTTCAAATCGAAGCCATTTCTTACTTCGCTAGTTTCTTTTCCAAATAGGCAACAATATCTGCGACATTTTCAAAGTGATCAACATCCTCATCTGAAATTTCAATCGCAAACTCATCCTCTAAAGTCAGGATGAATTCCATTAAGTCAACAGAGTCAGCGCCTAAATCATCTTTTAAGCCCAAAGTTGGCTGGACAACAAAGTCCTTTCCTTGACGTTCTTGGATAATTTCTGTTACTTTTTGAAAAATTTGTTCTTGATTCATTCTGTCTCCACCTCTTTTGAAAATTCCACCACAGATTTTCCGACAACATCTGTCTCCAGCATGGTTCGGATCTGACGAATGGTGCTATAAACGGCCTTGGCATCGCTTGAACCGTGTGTCTTGACCACTGGCGCCTTTAGTCCAAAGAGAACGGCCCCACCGGCACTGGAATAGTCCAGACTCTTGCGCATTTCCTGTAGGCTATCTTTGAGCAATAAAGCTCCTAGCTTAGCCTTGAGACCACCGCCTAGCACAGCCTTTTTGAGCTGGCCTAGGATGCTAATGGCCGTTCCTTCGATGGATTTGAGCACAGCATTGCCCGTAAAGCCATCTGCTACGACAACATCTGCCACTCCATCCATAAGGTCACGCGCCTCCACATTGCCGATGAAGTTCAGCTTGTCATCCGCTGCTAGCAATGCATAGGTTTCCTTACGCAGAGGGTCTCCCTTGCTGGCTTCAGTGCCATTATTGAGCAAGCCAACACGTGGCTGCTTAATGCCACGAACATTTTCCGCATAAAAAGAACCTAGGATAGCATATTGGTGCAGATGGTGAGGGGTGTTTTCAGCATTTGCCCCCAGATCCAGCATATCAAAGCCTCGGCCATCCACAGTCGGTAAAGTGGATAAAAGACCCGGTCGATCAATATTTTTGATCCGTCCGACTATAAAGAAGCCCGCCGCCAAAAGCGCTCCTGTATTACCGGCAGACAAGACCGCATCTGCTTCTCCATCCTTGACTGCCTTAGCTGCCAAAACCATGCTAGCCTGCTTCTTCTTGCGAATAGCCTTGGTCGGCTCATCATCCGAATCAATCTTTTCATCCGTATGGACGATGCTGACGCGCTCTGTCGCTGTCAATAGAGGTTTAATCTTGGCCTCATCCCCATAGAGCACAAGCTCAATATCCGAGAAGTCTCTCAGAGCCTGATTAGCACCTTCGACCAAAGCCTGAGGGGCATTGTCTCCGCCCATGGCATCAATAGCTATTTTTTTCATGCTGTTCTTCCTCATGTTTGTCTTGTAAAATACTGCCCCAGTCGCCCAGAGAGTCGATAAATTTCTTTGATTTGAGATGAATACCCACGTATTCATCATAAAGTTGATCTATAAAGTCCCTGATCTGTCGCTTGATTTCCGGCTTGAGCGAAATCGTCTCCAGCTCACTAAACTGAACCGCCTGAAACTGATTGAGCAAAAAAGGAATATTGGGATTAAGATGACTACGATGAGCATCCTTGTGATAATGCTCTGGGCAGAGTACCCCGCCATATTGAAAGGAAAAATCAAAAGGCAGACCTTTCCGATGACAAAAAACACAGTCATGGAAATTCAGAGAAACCCCAAAGCGAGATAAAATCTGAATTTCAAAAATATTTGTCAAAACCTCATAATCCAGCCCTTGATTCATTAAATCCAGTGTCTTTTGCAAAAAAGCAAAGAGGGCTGGATCTGGCTGATTGTCCTGAATACTAGCATCTGCTAGGGCTGCCACATAGCTGGCATAGGCCATGACAAAGAGGTCGCCCTTGATTTGCCCGTAACTTTCCACAGCTTGGTAATCTTCGATATAGCTGAGTCCGTCGTCATTGATTTTCATCAAGAGTTCTGCCGCCGTCAGAGGCTGGATGACTGGAGCCAGCTTAGATTTTCCAGCATGTTTCACGAAAAACATTCGCTTGCCAGCCTGCTCCGTAAAGATCTTGACCAGCTTATCATCTTCCCGGAAATTCCGATTATAGAGAATCAAACTCTTGCTCGTTAACGGTCTAAGCATGGTCTTCCATGTACTCCTTGAGCCGTTTCAGAGCTTCCTTGATGGTTTCCATACTAGCTGCATAAGACAGGCGGATATAGCCCTCTCCATACTGACCGAAAGCCGCTCCTGGAATAAAGGCCACAGCCTTCTTCTCAGCAAAATCTCGCAAAAAGGCAAAAGAATCTTGATTGTAGCCTGCTGGAATCTTGGCAAAAATATAGAAAGCACCGTCTGGCTTGATAATCTGATAACCCAGCTCTGTCATCTTTTCGATAATGTAATCCCGCCGCTGAACGTATTCCGCCTTCATGGGTTGGGCATCATCCCTACCAGCTGTCAAAGCCTCAATAGCTGCATATTGAGCCATGGTATTGGCTGCCGTCACCAGATACTGATGGCTCTTGATCAATTGAGCCGTAAAAGCAGCAGGAGCAAAGATAAAACCTAGTCGCCAGCCCGTCATAGCATGAGACTTGGACAAGCCATTGATGACGATGGTCTGCTCGGGCAAATATTCCGCCAGTGAAACGTGCCCCTGCTCCGTATAAGTCAACTCAGAGTATACCTCATCGCAGACGACAAAAACTTCATACTTGCTCAATACTGCTGCCAAAGCCTCCATCTGCGCCCGCGAATAGGTCACACCAGTCGGATTAGCCGGATAGTTGAGAATAACCGCCTTGAGCTTATCCCCTTGCTCCAAGATAGCCTGCTCCAGCATTTCAGGGGTCAAGACAAAGTCGTTTTCTGTCGTATCAATCTCGACAATCTCCGCCCCGACCAAATTGACAATCGGCTCATAGCCTGGATAAGCCGGCGCTGGTAGCAAGACCTTGTCGCCCTCCTCCAGAATAGCAGTCAGAGTCGCAGACAGGGCCTCAGTTGCCCCAATAGTGACTAAGACTTCATCTTCTGGACGATAGTTCAGATTGTACTTCTCCTTGACAAAATCAGCCGCAGCCTGCCGCAGCTCCAAAAGCCCGCTCATCCCTGTATAGTGACTCTGGTTGGCATCAATAGCTGCCTTGGCCGCCTCCTTGATATGATCCGGTGTCGGAAAGTCTGGCTCCCCCAAGGTCAGCCGCAGAACACCTGGAATCGTAGAAATGGACTGGTCAAACTGACGAATCAGAGACACTTCAATTTTATCTAAATTCTTGTTAAACTTCTTAGTCAAATCCATAGCCGCCTCCGATAATCTAATAGAACTATTATACTATAAATGCAGTACTACAGCAAAATTTTATTACAAATAGGAATAAGAAAGAGATTTAGCAAGTTGCTAAATCTCTAATACTCCACAATCCTTATATATTATGTCTTTCAAAAAGGGGGGAAAGTGGACGTTTTTCATGGATTCGAACGATGGCTTCTGCCAAGAGATGAGCGATAGAAATCTGCTCAATCTTATCGATTAATCTGTCCTCTGAAAGGTAGATGGTATCTAAAACCACTAGTTTTTTGATAGCGGATTTCTGGATATTTTCCATAGCTGGCCCTGACAAGACTGGGTGAGTACAGCTCGCATAGACTTCCACAGCACCGGACGCTGCTAAAGCGTCTGCCGCATGACAAATAGTGCCCGCCGTATCAATCATATCATCTATCAGAATACAGGTCTTACCTTCCACCTTACCAATGATATTCATGACTTCACTGGTATTCATCTTGTCAACGCTGCGACGTTTGTCGATAATCGCAATCGAAGTTTTGAGAAATTCCGCCAACTTACGAGCGCGGCTGACACCACCGTGGTCTGGGCTGACAACCACATAGTCGCTACCAACCATGCCCCGACGCTCAAAATAATCAGCAATCAAAGGCGCTCCCATCAAATGGTCGACAGGAATATCAAAGAAACCTTGGATCTGAGCAGCATGCAAATCAATGGTCAATAGGCGATCTACCCCAGCAATCTCCATTAGGTTAGCCACTAATTTAGATGTAATTGGCTCACGAGCACGAGCTTTTCGGTCCTGTCTAGCATAGCCATAGTAAGGCATCACTACGTTGATAGACTCCGCACTAGCCCGCTTCAAGGCATCCACCATGATCAAAATTTCCATTAGATTGTCATTGACAGGTGAGCTAGTTGACTGCAAGATAAAAACGTGCTTTCCACGGATCGATTCTTCGATATTTACTTGAATTTCCCCGTCAGAAAATTGACGAACCGTTGATTTCCCAAGCGGCATCCCAATCTCCTTTGCAACACGCTGCGCTAATTCTTGATTAGAAGAAAGAGCAAAGAGCTTTAAATCAGAAAAAGACATGATTCCCTCCAGATTCTAAATCGTCTTTTATTGTAACCAATTACATTTTTCCTACCTACCATTGTAACGCTTTTCCAGCAATTTTTCAATAAAAAATAAAAGGGAGAACGAAAAGTCGTTCTCCTTCATATTTCATTAGTTTGGATAGATGTATGTTACGTATCCTTGTGCATTTGTTGGGTCAAACCATCCACGGTGATTACCGAGTGATTGGTTACCAGCATAGTTTGCTTCTGATACTTGAATGTTGTTAGCAGATTGAACTGCTGTTACAACTGCAACGTGTCCGTAGCCACCGTCGTTCCAACATGCGATCGCTCCAACTTGTGGTTGTGATCCTGTACGGAAGCCCGCTGCTGCTGCACTAGCTGCCCATTGGCCACCATTACCCCAGTAGTCGCCAGCCCATGGTGCCAAAGTCTTAGCACCCCAAGTACATTGACCTACAGGATAAGTTGATGCTGAAAGGCTATATGATGGAGTTGCAACAACTCCTGATGTAGCAACCGCTGCTTCTGCTGCAGGAGCTCCACCTGTATTATTTACAGCTTGAACTTGTGCTGCGAAGCTTGTATTTCCTGAAGCAAGGATTGCTTGTTGTTGCGCTTGTTGCTGGTTCTTATATGCTGCTTCTGCCGCCGCTGCCTCAGCTGCCGCTTTTTCAGCTGCCGCTTTTTGCTCTAAGAGACTATTTTTCTCATTTTCAGCAGATGCTTTTTCAGCTGCAAGGTTCAGTTGAGCAACCTTGAGTTCAGCCTGCTTAGTTGTCAACGTTTGAGCATCGTCTGCAAGTTTTTGTTGGTTTGCAATGACTGTATTGATAGATTCATTGTTAGCAACTTGTTTTTCAGCAATCTTTTCTTTATCTTCTTTTTGTTGTTCCAGCATTTTGTTGTTAGCCGAAACGATTTCGCTCATCGCTGCTACACGAGAGATAGCTTCAGTGATTGAAGCAGAGTTAATGATTGTGTTGATATAGCTTGTTGCTGTGCCACTTGTTTGAGTACTACGCGCTTGGTTTGCAAGAGACTCATTACGAGCAACAATATTCTTTGATAACTCTTCAATTTCAGCAGTAAGTTTCGCAGATTCAGCATTCAATTTTTCATTTTCTGCTTGAAGCACTTCTTGTTGCTTTTGAATAGCTGAAACTTGTTTTTGAATTTCATCAACTTGTGCTTGTGCCGCTTTTTGTTGATTTGTTAAACTATCAATTTTACTATTTTGAGCTGCAATTTTATCATCTGTACTATCAGCCTTAACATTTACTAGCGCAGCACCTTGAGAAAGGATCACCGCACTCAATAAAACCGATGTAAGTAGTTTTTTCTTCATAAAAATATTAACACTCCTTCTTACTAAGACATTATATAGTATATCAAAAAAATTCTGGCTATATATTACGCATTCGTTACATTTCTATTTCTAAATCATCATAAATAGACTTTTTCAAACAAAGGCTGTAACAATAGGAAAAGAAAGGCATTAAATACTAAAGTCGGCACCAAAGCATAGATAATAAAATCAGGGAATGTAAAGCTCGCTAGGTGCAAGAATGATGCAGAAGCAAAGTTAATCATTTCAAAAAAGAAGACAATCGTAATGATTGCTAAAACGCGTGTCCAACGATTTAGCAAAAATACAGAAAGAAAATGATAGATGGCAACTGTCAGTAGAGGCAAGATAAAAGTAAAAAGCCCAATCACATGTAGATAATAAACATCGTAAAAAAGCCCTAAAGTAAAGAAGAGGAAAAAAATATATTCCTTTGAAAAGTTTAAAAATAAGAAAACAGTAAAGAACAATAAAATATGACTTGCCGGATGCCACTTCTCAGCAAAAAGATCTACAAGACTTCTTGATAATTGACCATCAATGAAGAAGATCAGAAATAGAAACAAAGCTGTAAAAAAAGTTCCTCTTAGAATTTTCATACTAATTTCTCACCAACAGAACCGCTTGAATATCAGATAAATCAGCAGCAGGCTTCACCAAAACTTCTTTGTTTAATTGGTCCTTATCAGCTGACATTGATAAAACTTGACCAACCAAGACATTCTCAGCATTATAAGATCCGAGACCACTTGTCGTCACAGTTGCCCCTTCTTCAATTCCGTCCAGCGTATTTAGCTGGCTGACGATAAAAGCTGACTTTTCAGTGTCAAAACCAACAATGATGCCATAGGCAAAGCCAGTCTTTGTCTGAATTTTAATGGCAATAGAACTATCATTCTTTTCATTTGTAAGTAGACTAACGACACTGGAAGAATCAGAAACACTAGTAACCGCTCCGATCAAACCACCGTTAGAAATAGCCAGCATAGAGGTTGACACATCGCTTGACTGCCCCTTATCAAGAGTTAATTCATTCTTCCAAGTAGATGGAGAGCGAGAAATAACCTCTGCAGCAATCTTGACAGCACTTTGATCATTATTTCGTAACTCTAAGAGAGAACGCAACTGTTCATTCTCCAATTTTAAGGCATCAGAAATATTTGCCTTATCTTCAAGATTGTAAATTGTTCCTTTTAGTGTCTCATTTTCTTGATAGGTCTCTATTAACTGAACAACCTTTTTCTTTTCCTTAGCAAAATAGTTAAAAGGAATAGCAACTACCCGATCAACACTGGACAAAAAATCACCAGTCACAGAAACAATCCATGGTGAAAGAGGGGAAAGCATCAAGCTTATCATAACAATTCCCAATAGCAAAATAGAAATCAAAAATTTAGACATCTTTAATTTATTCATTCCAATCTCCGCACCCAAAACCAATAAATCCCTAAAAAATGCTTATATGAATCCAGAACAGACTATAGCAATTCAACCAACAGAGTTCAAATAAACAATAAGAAACAATTCTACAAAATAAAAACATTATAAAACAAGAAAAGGAGATAGCAAATGCTAAACTCCCTTATTTACGGAGAATGGGGGATTCGAACCCCCGCGCCAGTTACCCGACCTAACGATTTAGCAAACCGTCCTCTTCAGCCTCTTGAGTAATTCTCCAATATACTAAATGGGCACGAGTGGACTCGAACCACCGACCTCACGCTTATCAGGCGTGCGCTCTAACCACCTGAGCTACGCGCCCAAGTTATAAAAAACTTGGTATGAACTTCCGTTCAAAGCGGGTGACGAGAATCGAACTCGCGACAACAGCTTGGAAGGCTGTAGTTTTACCACTAAACTACACCCGCATCTTAGATAATGGTATGGCGCGAGACGGAATCGAACCGCCGACACATGGAGCTTCAATCCATTGCTCTACCAACTGAGCTACCGAGCCAAATTGCGGGAGCAGGATTTGAACCTACGACCTTCGGGTTATGAGCCCGACGAGCTACCTAGCTGCTCCATCCCGCGATATTCTAATCTAAGGAGGATGTGGGATTCGAACCCACGCACGCTTTTACACGCCTGACGGTTTTCAAGACCGTTCCCTTCAGCCGGACTTGGGTAATCCTCCAAGATATTCATATGGACCTTGTAGGACTTGAACCTACGACCACTCGGTTATGAGCCGAGAGCTCTAACCAGCTGAGCTAAAGGTCCAACAAGATCGTTATAGCGGCGAAGGGGATCGAACCCCCGACCTCCCGGGTATGAACCGGACGCTCTAGCCAGCTGAGCTACACCGCCAGATATCGGGAAGACAGGATTCGAACCTGCGACACCTTGGTCCCAAACCAAGTACTCTACCAAGCTGAGCTACTTCCCGATCATAAGCAAAAACGGAGTCATATGACCTCGTTTCCCTTCATGCACCCTAGAGGAGTCGAACCTCTAACCGCCTGATTCGTAGTCAGGTACTCTATCCAGTTGAGCTAAGGGTGCTCTATATCACGATAATCAATTATAACAAAGACACATAAAAAAGTCAAGACTTTCTTATGCACCCTAGAGGAGTCGAACCTCTAACCGCCTGATTCGTAGTCAGGTACTCTATCCAGTTGAGCTAAGGGTGCCCTGTCGCATATCCGCTATGCCGAGGACCGGAATCGAACCGGTACGATCGTTACCAATCGCAGGATTTTAAGTCCTGTGCGTCTGCCAGTTCCGCCACCCCGGCCTCAAAGCGAACGACGGGATTCGAACCCGCGACCCCCACCTTGGCAAGGTGGTGTTCTACCACTGAACTATGATTAAAAGTCAAATGCTCTACCAACTGAGCTAACGAGTCTTTCTTCTTGAAACTGTCTAACAATTCCAACGGTCCCGACGGGAATCGAACCCGCGATCTTCGCCGTGACAGGGCGACGTGATAACCGCTACACTACGGGACCTATATGGGAGTTAACGGGATCGAACCGCTGACCCTCTGCTTGTAAGGCAGATGCTCTCCCAGCTGAGCTAAACTCCCAAAAAGGAAGTACTCCGACTTCCTATCCTGCTAAGCGACTACCATATCTCACAGGGGGCAACCCCCAACTACTTCCGGCGTTCTAGGGCTTAACTTCTGTGTTCGGCATGGGTACAGGTGTATCTCCTAGGCTATCGTCACTTAACTTGCTGAATTAACTTGCAATATCTTAT
>NZ_RJPR01000011.1 GCF_003943465.1 Streptococcus cristatus
CGAATGGTCGCTCAACTTGCTATAAATTGTTTAATTCTTAGTATAGATGAGGAAAAATTTTCTAATTGTTGCTATTTAATTAGTGAGATAAAAACATTATTAGATAATGAATTGAACTTCTATGAACAGACAGTTTTTCTCTATGCAACTGGCTACTATGAATTTAAACGCCAATTAAGTAGTGGAATTGAAAAAATGAAACAGGCCATACAAGTATTCGATATTTTAAGAGAAGACAAGTTAAAATTACACTATACTGACCATTTTAATAAACTAGTAAACAAAAAATAAATGAAATCATTCTCTATCTTTTAACGAATTCGTCATAAGTAATATTATTCTAGTGAGACATTATCTTGGAATTTTAGGCCTGTAAGTTTATTGGTATTAATAATTTTGACAAACGACTCCAGTCTTCTAGCTACCTCCTCATATTCGTTAATTTCATTACCAAGTTCCTGTTGTAATTTTAAAATATCTGTATTGAGTCGATCTAACGTTATTGATTCCGTCATATTCATTTGAGCAAAATCATACTTAGCTAATTTTCTAGTCTCATGATCACTACTCTTCAGATTTATAAGCACTTCCGCCATCTTGTTTAAGGTGGCGATTTTTTCTTGTGTTTTTTCCAGTTTCATATCAAGCTCTGCAATTTCTAATACGAACTCATCTTTAATTTCTTGGTAGTGTTTGTTTGTGTTAGACAGTTCAATCATGAGATTAATTTCAGAAATCTTCTCTTGAAGGCTTTTTAAAGTTGGTCGTCTGTATGGGAGTTTTTGGCTATCGGTAGTCAATTGCCTGATTAACGTTCTCCCTTTAACAAAACAATTATTATCCGAATTTTCTTTATTATAGACAAAGTAGGAGGACGTTTCTCGAATATAAACTTTATATTTTTTCTGATTTTCTTCTTCAAGGGTATCCAACTGATAGTTGGGAATAAGGATGAGTCCACTTTGTTTGATACCAAACGAAACCCGGATATAGATACCATCATCAACCAACTTCTCAATCTGATTATCCGTAAGTTCAACTTCAAACTCATGGACAGCATCGCATTTTTCCTTATATTTTTTGAAGGCTTCCTNAATTTCTTCTTCGGAGACTTTCTTCTTATCCTGTTCCTCTCGAAAAGTCTGATAATCTTCCTGAAGATTTTCTAATGTTTGAATATCTCTAACCTCTCTATCTTTAAAATAACGATTAAAAAATTGAACATCATACAATTTCTTATCGCTAATTTTTTTATGACCTAAACTTATCTTTTCACCATTATCCTCTATGGTAAAAATCACATTTTTTTGTTTTAAGTCAATGGTTAGATTTAACACTTTCGATTTTGTTAGTAACTCTTCTAAAGAATTGACACGGTTCAACAGAAAATCTAATCGACTTTCAATCTCTTGCTTGGCAAAATGCGTTCTAAAAAAATCTTCATCATATAAATCTCTTTTACTGAGCTGACGTCCTCGAATTGGTTTTGTCATTGCCCGATCCGTCATCATGAATCGACTATGCTTCTGATTAAAATCAATATGAACATGTAATTGCTCTGCTTTTTCTAAAAAATCATCAAAGGACTTTGACTGCTGCATCAAAAAATAAAGACGTTGCTTCAATTCAAATTTATGACTAATTTTCCTATATTTTTGATAGTCACGGTAGGAGAAACGTTTTTTAATAATTTTTGCTCCAGCAATCTTAGAAATGCGGTCTGAAATCATACGAAGGTTTCGTTCCAAGGCATAATTCCATATCAACTTTTTATCTGAATTACGGTCAATGGCGTTGATTAGGATGTGATTATGAACATGATTTTTATCTGTATGAGTTGCCACGATAAAACGAAAATGGCCTCCTGTTAGTTCCATCATAGTCTCGTAACCAATGCGGTTAATTTCTTCAGGTGTCAGATTATCTTCAGGAGAAAATGATTGAATGAGGTGATGGGCATGGATATTTTGTTGATGTTTTTCTTGTCGGTCATTTCTGGATTCGTACAGCTTATCATTGTTGGTGAAATTGACATTGTACATCTCAACCATTTCTTCATAGCTAGGAAAATCTAAGTAATTACTCATACCAAAATCAGATACCAATTTCAAATTGTCCGTTTTATCGGGATTGAGGATATACTTAATCAAACGCCTGCGATATTTTTTTCCGTGCGTCGCAAAATGTTTAGTGACTACCATGAAACTCCTTCAATCTTTTCAATTCCACTTGAAATTCTTTCTCTACTCCAGTAATTAATTCACTAACTCCTTTACTTAATTCTTGTAACTGTTCCTGGGAAATCAGATGGCTTTGATTGATCGCACGCGCAATTTGATTGATGTTATTTCCAATCCGTCTCAATTCAAAAACTAACTGGTCATAAGTTTCAGTGTTAATTGTGACAAAAGACATATTGGGATTAAGCAAAACTTTTCTGGCATAGACCGAGAAATTTTGACAGTGACTCTTAGCAATTCGTTCATTCAATTGATGTAACTCTGAATCTGTTAAAAATACTTTTTTGAGATTGGTACGATAACGATAAACCATACTAGCCTCCTATCTCATGTATTTTTCACGAAACTCACGACTGAGTGGCTGCACTTGATTGACTTCCGCAATCAATTCTTGAACGCAGGTCAATAAGATTGAAACGTGCTCTTGAGTCACTTGGTGATTTTCTCTTGCGACAATCAAAACTTCATATACATCTCGACTAATCTGTTCAAACTTTTGAGACTGCCAAAGGGAAAACCATTCTTCAGTGGCTGACTTTTTATCATCTGTCATCAAAATTTTATCTCTGACAAATGGTGAAAAGTGACGATGTTTGCCAGTCTCCATCATCTTTTCAATCTGTTTTAGTTCATCTGCAGTTAAATTTATCTCTTTTCGAATGTCACGGTACTGTTCAGACATCTCTTTTCCTCACTTTCATCCTTTCTCGGGTAAGACCCGACCCCGTGTGTCATACGGGAAATTTCCTAAAGCCCTTGTTCGGTCTTTGCGAGCTCAGGCATTGTGGTCACAATACCCAAAAAATCATATCGCCAGCCGGCCAAAACTTTTCAATTTTGACAGCCAACGATAAGATAACTTGGTGGCTGCGCCCCCAAACCCCCAGTAGAAAATCAAGACTTGATTTTCTTAGGAATGATATAAGGATAACAAGGATGATTTGGAAAAGTTATCACAGAATTGAAAATGGGAGTAAGAAAAAAGAGAGCTGACGCTCTCAAAAAACTCTATACAAATTTGATTTTCTCTGGAGAACCAAGAGATGTAAATATTATACTCTCTGGAAAGACATAGTTATGTTTAAAAATATAATCAATTAACATTCTTGTTGGTTCTGGATAATTTTCAAAATATTCTTTATATGCTCTATTTCTATATATAACACTTTGTTCCATTACAGAGAGATATTCGGTATTATCTTTTGAGCTGGATTTGATACAGTATTCCATTATAAATTTCCTCAAATCAATAGAGTCAATATGACACTGAACACCTTTTTTACCTAAATACTCTATAATGGTATTAATCGGCTCAGTAATATAATGTGTTCGTCTAGCTTGTAAAATAATATCAGCCCAGTTTTTTATATACAAAGGAGTGGTTCCTTCAAAATAATTCTTCAAGTGTCTGAAAATTGATTCAATCAAACTAAAAGTATAATCACCGTCAACTGGGAAATATGTTGCTATTACGGATTGACTTCCTAGCCCGAGGAACATATTTCCAATATTTAAATAATGCGAATCCAACACCTGAGTTTGACAGGCGCCCAGTATAGTGACAACAGGTGCAACTTTTATATTCTTTTCTAACTCGATCATATCAATTTCATCATCACCAATATGAAGCTTACCAATCTGATCTGGTTGATTTCTACTAATTTCAGGCATACTACCGTGCCCATAGTAAATAAAAAAAGTTGAAGGATTTTCATTCATCGTACGAATAAAGTCAGTTTTATTTCTAACTTCATAGTAATTAACACAATAGTTAGGAAAATATTCTTTCAATAATTCCCCTAATTTTTTCCCATTATTATATAGTCCGTCAGATACATTAAGACTATTAATTACTAAAAATGATACATTAGCTTTTGGAATTTTAGTTATAAAATTATGTTTTGCTGAGTTTACTAGCGTATTACCAGGAATAATTGGCAATCTGCTGATTGATTTTATTAAGCCCAGAGGAGTATCTTTATATTTAACCCATTCAAGTGGTGCATCTGTAATGAAGTTTATATACCTCCCATGTTTAACAATTATATCAATAAAGTCATCATCTAATGATAACTTTAACTTCTCAGATATTTTATGGAAATTATTATTGAATTTTTCAATTTCTGATAAATTGGAATTCTTCATTATATTTTTAAACATATGCGAATACCACAAAGCAATATCTTTGGAGGGTAAGTTAGGCAAACGCACATACGGAGATTTTGTATCTAGTGTAAAATTCAGAAATAAGGAATCTAAAATAGAGTTTTCTTGTGCCCTATCAGAAATTATTGGTAATATCTTTTCAAAATCTTTTCCGCTCCCTATTCCATAATATCCTGAAAAATCATATATCTGTCGAAGAACAGATTTAGACAGCCTTAACTGAAACTCTCTATTTAGTAAATCAACACTTGTTTTATTTACCATCGGCAACACAAATACCATATCTGTACGATAAACTATTTCGTCAAATTTTTCAAAAAAATAATCCGATAATTGCAGAAAGTATTCTTCTAAAACATCTGAATACAAGTCGTCTGTGTTAATTGAATCATCCCATTTATTTATTACATCAATAAGAGAGTCTATTCCCTTTTCATATTTTCTAAGATATATAATATATTTTTCTGCAATTAGTCGCTTCAAATAATATTTTATATCCTTTATAGCGTTCTCTTCGACTACTTCTTTACTTTCATTATTTATGTTCCAATGTTGAGGTTCCTGCCTATTTGCAAAAACAGACAAGTACAAACCTCTATTACGATTGATTGCAACCTCTAGTGGTCTCAGATAGTTTTTATGAGGAATACTGATTGGTTCCATTTTTGTTTTATCTGAAATTGTAATATCTATACCAAGTAATTGGCTAGCATTGATATTATTTTTATCTACAATTAACTGTAATTGACTAGAAGGAATATCAATACCTTCTTCTAAAAAAATTATCGGTAATTGTGTCCCTTGTATTTTTTGAATTATAGGATGGTCTTTTAATTCCTCAGGAATAAAAACACAGCCTGAAGGAGTTTGTTTGATTGATTCAACAATATCCTCTGTATTTTTTAATAACTCTATATTTATATATTCTGTAATATAATTTTGTTCTTCAACAAATGAAGACAGAGGCCAAGGAAGAACTAACTCTTCAAAACTTTTAGGTATATGAGCAACTAAATATCTTGATTGAGTATGAGTCACAATGTTCCTATTAAAACGATAGGAGAATGTGTCTCTCTCAATAAAATTTGGATTATCATGATTATTTGTAGTTAAAAAATAACTTACAAATGGTATGTTTAAAAACTGTTCTGTCATAATATTTCCTTTACTTTATCTTCTTATAATCTATGATATCTTTTTGATTTACAAAATAGAGATTCCCTCTCGTACGAGTACACGCAACATAAAATTTACTTTTGGTTTGTGAAGAAAGTTCATTCAAATGATTGGCTGCGAATAATTTATATGTTGTTGGATTTAATACTATACAAACATTTTCATATTCAGAGCCTTTACTATCACCCCAGTTCTGACTTTTACAATCATATTCATAAGATTTTTGATAAAAAAGTTTCATAACGTTATCATCTGTCATTATTGATTCTATTTTATCCTTTGAATCTATGAGAATAATTTCGGCAGGAAGCTTTTCTTCTCGCTGTGATAAAATTTCAATAGCTAAATTATCAACAATAAAGTCACAAACTATTTTTGGGCAACGATAACTTTTTGACAAACTTGACAAATCAATTTCAAACCCTGAATCAGAAATAACTTTTATCCAATTCTCAAAACTCGAATGGATTCCTTTTCCTTTATTACCTCGCCTTGAAGTACTAAAGGTTTTTTGATAAAAATCTCCAAGTAAAGACACTTCTGCATTAAGATTACTTAAACTTAGGAGCCAATCAAAATCATCTGATTCAAAATCCTGACACTCATCTACATAAATACAATCAAAAAATTTATCAATTCTATCCAAATATGAATTATCAAATTTAATCTCTTTCCTCTTATAGACTAATGAACCCCTTAATAGAGATTTAGAAAGTTGATTCTGAACAATTCTTCCAGTGGTATCTATAGCAGTCTTATCAAATTTCCCTTGAGGTTGATATTCAAAGTTTATTCCTTTTGGTCGTTTTCCTAAATAAGGCACTAAGCAAAAACTATATAGAAACTCAAACACACCAAAAATAAAAGTAGACTCAGGAATGTAGCCAAATTTGTCAATCAGCTTTCCTCTGATTGTATTCTGGTTCGTCTCTGTGTACGTAAGAATAAGATTGCTTTTTTGAGGATCAATACTTTCAATTATTTTAGTTGTTTTGCCACTTCCAGCAACCGCATGAATCAATCTTTTATTATCCATTCAATCGCCTCTTTAATATAATTTGGTATAATAAATTTTTTACTTATATTATCAGTTTCCAATTGTTCTAGTAATCGTAGTGCAAATTCAGCCTTTTCCCTGAGCATGTATCCTGGTAAATTTTTGGATTTAGTTAAACTTGAAGAGTCTAACAAAGCCTTGTTATTATTATAAATGCATATTTCAAATGTTCGATTATCATTATCTAAATCAGAAGAAACTTTTATATTCTGGAATTGCTGATATGAACTATACTTTGACCGTACATTTCCTGCATAATCACTATCGTTATCCGTAATTACTACCACCTTCTTATCTACAAAACAAGTGGCAATTTCTAAATACCTTTCAAAACTTAATCCATCTACAGAGATAATTGATACATTAAGATCCTCAGGCTTTTTGGAATAAATCATTTCAAAAAATTTTTCCATTAAAATATATTCCGCATTCCCTTCAACAAGCATAATCTTCTTACCAAGAGAAAAATTTAATAAATTCTGATTAGTAGATTTTTGAAAAAATCGTATCGTATCTCTATTCAGTCCTTCAAGTTTAGATATCTGACCATTGTCTAAAAAATGCAAATTATCAACTCCTAATCTTGAAGCAATCATATTTGAATGTGTTCCAATAAAAACTTGAACTCCAGTATTTGAGCTCAGCATATTAACTAATTTCTGGAGATTCTGGAAACTCAAATGATTTTCAGGCTCTTCAATAAGTAGTATTTTAACTGTTTCCTTGAGATGGCTATATGCATTCTCTACCCCTAATAATACCTTTTCACCCTGCCCTAAATTTTTTATATCTACACCATTTTTTACAGCTGATATTGAATCTCTAAATGAATTTTCTGATTCATCAAAATGAAGTTGGAATTCTGAAGCATTCTCCTTCAGTAATTCGCCCTCCCTTAAAGTATCTAAAAAATTAAGTGAATTTATCCTGTACTGATGATTAACCTTTGCTCTATTTGCTGCTGCTATATTTTCTAAGTATACCTCATGGATCCGTTTTTTAATTTCTTGTTGTGTATCAATTAGACTTGTATTCACCATTGAATGCATAAACTTATAAGGTTTATTGTATGAAGAGTAGGTTTTTCCTGCAAATGTCAAAAATTCAACTCTATAGAATTCAAATGGAAATACCGTCCAATTACTATCATTTAAGACAGAATTAATTTCAGCAATATAATCTTGATTCGGAGTTATTTTTAATGAAAGTCCAAAAGTTTTTATTTTTTGAGAATTATGTTTCCCTTCAAGATTGAAATTAGATGAAATTTCAGTATTTAATTCATCAAAAAAAATTTCAATAAGTACTTTCGGGAGTTGTGTGATATCCTTTGTACTCATAAATTCTAAAATAGCTTCTTGATTAAAGATACTAGCTAAACTACTTCTTTCAATCTGACTATGGCTTCCACTCAGCACTAATCCAATTGCATACAATAACGTCGACTTTCCTGCACCATTCTCTCCAACGAAAATGTTAACCTCTGAATTACAAGTAAAATCAACTTTTTTATAACGTTTAAAATTTTGTAAAATTATCCTAGAAATCATATATGCCCCCTAACATCAATTAGTACAAACTACTCAACAAAATTATATCATACTAGTGATAAATAGCACTTAATCACCACCATTTAACGCCCAATAATCCCTTAAATATAGTTCCCACTTGCATCTTAAAAAATTTTTGATATAATTGTTGCATAATAAAGCAACAGGAGTTTTGATTTATGTTTTCTGGTAGCCGTCTTAAAGAATGTAGAATGGAAAAGCAATATTCTCAATCTGAGCTAGCTAATCTGTTAAAAATCAATAGAGCTTCATATAATAAATGGGAGACTGGTAAATCCGTTCCTAATCAAAAGAACCTTGCTACTCTTGCAAGAATACTTGATGTTCCAACAACCTATTTTGAATCAGAATACAAGATTGTGAACACCTACCTCCAACTCTCCTCGGAAAATCAAGATAAGGTGGATGAGTATGCCGAAGGATTGCTTCAAACACAACAATCAATTGATAAGATTGTGCCACTATTTGCGGTGGAAGTGTTATCTGATGTTTCTCTTTCTGCTGGTCTTGGGGAATCACTATTTGATGAATATGAAACAGAAACCGTCTATGCCGAAGAAGAACAATATGGTTATGATATTGCTGCTTGGATTACAGGAGATTCCATGGAACCTATCTATCTTGATGGTGAAGTAGCTCTGATCCGTGCTAGTGGTTTTGATTATGATGGTGCCGTCTACGCCCTATCCTGGAATGACTCTGTCTATATCAAAAAACTATATAGAGAAGAAAATGGATTTAGAATGGTATCACTCAACGATAACTACCCGGATAAATGGATTCCTTATGAAGATAATCCTCGTATCGTGGGACTTGTCGTAAGTCACTTTATGCCTGTTATAGGAGCTTAAATATGTCAGTCAATATTAAAGAAATGATTTATCTCAGAGACAACCGTATCTATTTTACACCCTATCTCAAAGAGTATGATATTACTGATCATATTCAAGAACTGATAGAACAGTTAGAAAATCTAAAAAGGAACTAAAGACATGGGCTATATTGATTACACAAAAGAGTCGCGTTCAGATATAGCTTTCATTGACATGAAATCCTTTTATGCTTCTGTAGAGTGTGTAGACAGAGGATTAAACCCTTTACATACTTCTCTCTGTGTTATGAGCCGAGCTGACAACGCTGGTGGATTGATTTTGGCCTCTTCTCCCATGTTCAAAAAAGTTTTTGGAAAAAATAATGTTGGACGTGCCTACGATTTACCTTTTGACATCAGCACAAGAAAATTTGACTACTATAATGCTAAACGTCAAGGCTTAGACATATCACCGCGCTATATTTCCTATATTGAACATTGGGCTAAGCGAACGCTTATTGTTCCACCACGTATGGATCGCTACATCGAAAAAAATATTGACATTCAACATATTTTCCAAGATTATGCAGCTCCTGAAGATATTCTCCCCTACTCCATTGATGAAGGGTTTATTGAATTAACCTCCTCACTCAATTACTTTGTAAGTGATAAACAGATGGATAGAAAAGCAAAATTAGATGTGGTCTCTGCCAAACTACAACATGACATCTGGCAAAAGACTGGTATCTATTCTACCATTGGTATGAGTAATGCTAACCCATTATTGGCCAAACTCGCTTTAGACAATGAAGCCAAGCGTACACCTACTATGCGTGCCAATTGGTCCTACGAAGATGTAGAAACAAAAGTCTGGTCAATTCCTAACCTAACTGATTTTTGGGGAATTGGTTCTAGAACCAAGAAACGCCTTCACAAACTAGGAATTACCTCTATCAAGGAACTAGCCAATAGCAACCCTGATTTATTGAAAAAAGAATTTGGAAAGGTTGGGGTTCAGTTATGGTTTCATGCTAACGGGGTTGATGAAAGTAATGTTCATCAACCCTATAAACCAAAATCACACGGACTTGGAAACTCTCAGGTGCTACCTCGTGACTACGTTAAGCAGCGTGATATTGAGGTTGTCCTGAGTGAAATGGCTGAACAGGTGGCTATCCGAATGAGACGAGAACATCAGAAAGCGACTATTGTTTCCGTTGTTGTGACCTATTCTAAAACGGAAATGAAACAGCCAATCAACACTCAAATGAAGATAGAACCTACTAACCAAACACGTCTGCTTACAGATACCGTGCTAACGCTTTTTCGTAAAAAGTACACTTCAGGAGCTGTTCGGGGGATTGCAGTCAATTACTCAGGGTTTGTTGATGAAAGCTATGCCTTAATCTCCTTATTTGATGATGTCGAAGCAACAGAGAAAGAAGAAAACTTACAGCGAACTATTGATCATATTAGAGACCAATTCGGTTTTTTAGCGGTTCAAAAAGGAACTGCCCTCTTAGACAGTTCCAGGAACATTGCAAGAAGTAAACTAATAGGAGGCCACTCAGCAGGTGGCTTGGAGGGATTACAATGATTGACCGATCATACTTACCATTTCAATCTGCAAGAGACTATCAAGATGTTAAAATGCAAAAGTGGATGGGGTTCTTTTTATCTGAACACACCTCTGCTTTATCAGATGACGATAAGCAAATCAACTATCTTTCTGACCTATCGCTAAATCAAAAGTTGTTGTTACTCAGTCAAAGTTACGCCAATCAATTAACGATACAGGTGACTAGAATACAGAAAAATGACTATCAAACTATTATCGGAACCGTTCCGACACTATCAACGGATGAGGTCATTCTAAAAACCAGTGACGGACATATCACTATCGCTTTAGAAGATATTATAACTATCACATTAGTTGAGGAGGTCTACCATGAATCAGCTTGATTTTTATAAAAATGAATTACAGATGGACTACTTCAGCGAACATTACCGAAAATTTGAAAGTGACTTCTATCGCTACTCAGCACTAGATACTCCACTGACTTTTCTAACTGATGATATTATGTTGGCAATGGCGAAATCAGCTAAAAACTATTTCAAACTCAATAAAGAAAATGCCAAAGACAATCGTGATCATTATTTTATCTTTGACATAGAAAATCTAAATGATAGTAAATTGACAAGAAAGTATGTTTATCAGCGAACAACAAGTATTAGACAAAAAGATTAGGCCAACATTAACGCCTAATTTTTTTACTCATTTTTAGGTTTCTTCGCCTGCCTAAACTGCTCTATCCGTTTTTCAAGTTGCTCAGTCTTCAGCATATTCTTAGCTTCAGTAATGGTCTCATCTAGGGTCGGCTCCTTTTGTACATCTTGAGGAGCTTTTTTTACGTCACTGGTCGATTGACTGGTCGAATCAAAAACAACATCTAATAATTGGTTGACCTTATATAAGTCAGCTTCAGACATTCCTGATAAGCGATGAATGAGCCGTTTAAAACTATCTTGGTTGTGTCTTTGCTTTTTGAATAACCTCATCTTCTCTCCTTTTAAAAAGCAGCCCTTGTAAGGGCTGCTCGTACTTACAAGTCATCAATAGCTTCTGAAATGGCTTGTAGTTTTTTATTGTGCTTATTCTTATCATCAATCAACTGGTGCAACTCTTCGATTTTCTTCTGACTTTGAAGAATGTCCTCATTATTTTGAGCCATGACATTGGCTAAATGTTGCTTGTAGTCGCTGGTAATGGTAGGTGATGGAACTTGTCTTGGCTCTATTTTCTCTTGTGATTTTTGTTGTGAAACAGACTGATCTTTAGCCTTTTGTTGTTCCATCTCAAAGGCCGCCACATAATCCACATCTTCAATTTCTTGATGTTTTTCCTGATGAAATAGTGCCGCAATCTTCGCACGTTCTTCTGATGAAGACGTTGGTATTTTATCATCTAGGGGTTGGTCAAAGGTCCAATTTTTTGTCATGTGTTATTCCTCGTTTCTATTATCGGATAGTGTTGATTGTTCTTCTTGGCCAAAGGCCTGCGTCAATGCTTCATCAAAAGTCCAGGGACTATTTTGTTGGCGTTTGATAAAGGCTTGATACATCGCTGTTTGTAATTGATTGCGATAGGTCTCTAGTTTCTCCGTCTCCTTCGCAACTTTGTCCTCTTGCCTAGCTACTCTTTCAGCTAAGCGTTCAATCACACTCATAGGGTGTCCTCCTTATTCCTTTCTAGCTTATGATAAGAAACTTGATTTTGTTATCACAAGTCTAAAACCATATTTCGCTTAGGTGAAGGGTTACTTCTGACAACCTGTAACTTAGCCGATTGGATCACATCCTTTAGAGAAAGATCTCTCTGAAATTTCACGACATCGTTCCAATCAGCTTTAGTTTCCAGTTCCTGTAATGGCGGTAGGTCTGTTTCAATGGGAAGTCCTTTCTCAGATAACTTCTGACAAAAATCACGCCCTGCTTCGTCATAATCAACAGCCAAAGTCAATAAACCTGAGTGTGTCTGAAAAAAAGTAGTCGTCTCCTGAATGGTCTGAAGGTAATGCGTTAAGCGACTTGGTTTGACAGTATCTAAAAACTCAAGTTTACCTTGTTCCTCAGCGGCTAGTCGTAGAGTCTGATAAGCAATCACAGACAGTTTTAAGCCTTCCATAGAAACCAAACGAACATCTGATAACTGCTTCTGATGAAGTTGATAATAGCTCATCATATCAATCACTGATTCACAAAAAATAAGACGCTTAGGGTTTCCAATGTCAAAGCTTATCCCTATATAACCATGAGAGCCTTTCATGATTTTCTTGAGGTATCCTCGATCATGTCTCTCATTATTTTTGACAAGCCCTTGCAGGCTTGCCCCTTCTAACTGACCCTGATGATTATAACTCTTAAAGACAAGTACAGATTCCTGAAAGGCCTTTGTCTGATAATGAGCCTGTGCTAACAGCCCTTGTCTGCCAAAAGCATTGATGGTCTCATCACTAAAGCCACGGATCTGCTTCAAATAAGTTCGTGCTTGGTCAAATGGTTCTTCTCTTAGATAATAACGAAAGGGTTGATAGGTCTCTTCGACCACCTTAGCCTGTTCAAAGTCTCCAGTTTCAAGGTAAGACAGGGCTTCTTTAAAAGACACCCCTGCCATTAACTGAACGAAATCAATCACATCTCCTTGTATATCACGTGAAAACCATTTAAAGGTATTGGTATCCGCAAAAATTTTAAAGGAATCGTGTTCTGGATGTTCATAGACTTGTCCTGATAATCTTCTAAAAGAATAGCCTAGACTTCCTGCCACGTCTAAAATCGCCTTGTGTTTCACTGCTTCAATTCTTGTCATCTCATCTCCCTATCAAAAAAAGCAGAAGAGTAACTCCTGCTAGTTGGTCTCACTTGTAGTAGTGCCTTGAATCTTTGGAATGCTTGAGTTAACTCCATCAGAAGTTTCTTTTAAATCCTCTAGTTTCCCATTCCAAATGGTTACCTGATTGACAAGGAGTTTATCTGACATTTTGGCATAAGAGAGTTTAAGAGTTCTTGTTTCTGTCTGTATACTTTTCTGAGCCTTATCGCTGACATCTGACACATAAACAACTTGATAAGTAACCTCTGCAAGGGCTTCATTGTCTTCTGTATTGACATAGATTTGAGCAGATTCGAAGCGATAATCCAACATATAATCCTTATAGACTTGATTGATTGATTCTTCTTGACGAGCAACTTCTTCCTTATAAGCAGAATCTATCATATAGGGCTTGATACGGTTGTTGTTCTCGCCCAGCTTTTCCTTGGTATAGTATTGCGTGAGAAATTCCTTGACCAATTCATCAGAAAGGACATTTCCTTTTTCCTTTTCTTTCTCTTTGGTCAACAGTTTATGAGCCTCAGTCTGAATTTGTTTCTGTGTATGATTGGTTACAGACTGAGAACCAATGGTGTAACCCATCATCACCATAAAGCTGGTGACTGCTAGACCACCGAAGCCAATGAGTAACCGAGCCTTCATTTTGTTTAACATCACTAGCGCTACCTCCTTTTTTCATAAGATAGCACCATCATAACAAGATGGACTTGAAAAAGTTATCACAAATAAAAAGGACTACCTAACTTAGGTAATCCAATAATAATTATTATGAAGTCTATATTTTATAATAGCAACTATTCAAGTGATAAATAATTTTCAAAAATTATTTTTTCTACCTCTTTTTTAATTAATTCTTTTTCATAAATACCAATCGTTACACTATCATATTTTTTAAGTTCATCAGCAATTCCATCTAAATACGTATCTAGTGTCAATTGATTTCTATTAAGATGATTAAGTAAAGCAAACTTAAATTCTTTTTTAAAATCTTTATCATTAACAATTCTTAAATATTGATTCCCTTGACCTTCTGTCAATTTTAAAGTGAAAAATTTCAATAAAGACCCATCGAGGCTATACTTATAACCAATCAATCTATGTTCAACTTCTTCTTTTATAAGATTAACCATAAATTCTTGTTCATCGTGCTTATTATCTCCCCTCCACTTCCAATGTAAAAGTTTTTCAAACAACAAAATTGAACTTAAAGGTAACTGTCCAAAATCATAAGAGTTTAGTAACTCCATATTCTTCAATAAAAACTCACTCATAGATGAATTCAAAGTCTTATTATCAGTGTAGCTAGGAAATAATTTAGGGGTTATAGAAAGCCCTCTTATGTATTGTTCAACTAAATCTTGTTTTTCCCATCCGTCTTGCAACTCCACTCTTCTAAAACCATATGTATTGGTAGACAATATACTTTGAACTACTATGAGTTTTAATTTAGGAATCCCTTTGAAATCTTTCAAAAACTCATCATCAAACAGTTCGATATCTCTTGTCTTAAATACCTTTCCAAGAACTTCAGAACCAAGACTCTTACCATATTTAATCTCATTGATTATTGAAACCATATCATTATAGATTTTTTCTCTCTCTTCTTTTCTTGGTGGTAAAACTTCTGATAGAATCTCTATGTAACTTTCAACACTCGAATCCCAATTCGAATTTTCTGGATAAAGCAATTGGTACAAAGCAAATGCTCCACGATAATCAGCAGACATGGTTTTTACCATTTCTAACAAATTCGTAAATTGTGAGTTATTGTTATCGATATATTCAAAGTGATCAGTTAGGTACTTGAAGCAAGTTTTGGAATAACCAATCTTATTATCATAGTCTCGTATGATTACTTCATTACTATCTCCAAAAGAATCTAATATAATTTCAGGTTCTCTTAAATTAGGAAGAAATACATCTGATAGATTATCCGAATCTCTATATTTATCAAAAAGAATATTCCAAACATTTTCTTCATATTCATCATAATAATCTCTAATCTCATTACGTTTAATATAATACTGTCTTCCGTCTTTAAAATGGAATTCAATTTTAAGTATATTTGGATACAAAGAAATATATATATTATTACTATCAGATTCATATTTAATTTCGGGATAGTATGATGAATAAAATACATCTATCTTTTCGATTTCCTCATAATAACTTTTAGCAATTCGGAGATTAGAAGTAGAGATTGTCTTTTCAAAAATAAATGCACCGCCTGAGTTATCCGTTTCCCAATAATTTTCCCTAATATTATTTTGAGAAATCTTTTCCTGAATTAGGTGTACCATCTGAGAAATTGATTGTTTATTTTTAGCCATTTTCGCTATTTTTTTAAACATGTAAATATGTATATTATTAATCTCACTATATTCATACGAATTAAGTGATAATCGTTTGATTTTATGGTTACACTCTACATCTAGAATAGGTTTCTTATTAAAAATACCACCCATGGATTCAAAGATACAGTCACTCTCTATCCAGAGTGTATCCTTTTTAATCAATTTATCAAATATTTGAGCATCTAATTTAAATAAAGTAATAGCAAAAGAAATCAATTTGTTATCTTTAAAATCAATATTAGATATTAAATCGTATTTCTCTTTTATAAAGTACTTATAATTGACGATATCTCTATCTTCAAATTTGTCAAGAAGTTCAGTATCTATAATTTTTAAGTAAATAACTTTTAAAAATATAATCTTGTCTGTGTTATTGTCAATATTAGACAAATCCATCTTGACTTGTCTAAAATAACTCTCCCTTGCTCCGTAGGAAAATTTTTGTTTGACCAATCTATTAAAATATCTGTTATATCTGTTTTTAATATCCGACTGTATAACGTCTTTCAATCCTCCATCAGTCTCTTTGTTAATAAATATAGTTATTTTAGCCACTTTTAAGCTAAATTTCAAAAGAAAAATAAACAAAATTAATAGGAATCCAACTATAGCTTGCCAAATATATTGATAACGAATATCAACTGATGTGTTAAATTTAACTATAATAGGAATAACAATTGAAAGTAATAAAGAGCCAAAAAATTCCCAACTATTTGTTACATGGTACCAAACATTGCTTTTTGTCAAGAAATCCATTTTTTGATAGCCTAAGTAGGTTCCATTCTCTTTATTATCATACCCAGCCATGAATTGTAGAAAACCTACATAAACTCCAAAACTTGCCCATATTGTCAAGACTAGAGAAAATAGTGGTAATAAACCTAAATTGTTATCGCTAGTTTGAAATAATAAAATCTCATATTGATTGCATACCCAATAAATATAACTCACAATTGACCAAAATAATATATGGGAAAAAATTTTGATTTTAACACCTGAAATTAATTCATCCATAAAAATTGAAAATCTAAGCCAAAAAAACTTCATTATATAGGACAGTACAAAAATAATTATTGGGAAATATAGGATTAATTTTTCAAGCAAGCAAAACACCTCTTCTTTTTTCTAATCAATAATGATTATACCAGATATATAGAAGGCACACAATCACTATTACAAGTTCGTTTCAAAAAGAATCTATAGAAAAAGGACTACCTAACTTAGGTAATCCCATTACTCTATGCCATCCAACTTCTAACCACTTTGATCACAAGCCCTAAAACAAGTAAGATATTGAAACCAATATAGAAAGTCGTAAAACTCAACATACCATTGGTTGCTAAATCTTTGACATAGAGGTATCTTTCTGTAAAAAAGAGGTAAATCCCATAGACTTCTGTAAAGGCTAAAAATCCGATTAATCCAATGATAAATAAGCTTCCAAGCATCTTCGTAATCCGATAAAGGACAAGTAAAATCAGTCCGATCGCTGCGATAATCAAAAGACTTTGAATGATTTGTTCTATCATGTCTTACACCTCTTTCTACACTAATTGCTTGCGATAGTAGTCAGCCTGTCCCTTGTCTAGGTTATCAAGTTGAGCAACCAGATCAAGATAGCCTTCTTTTGTCACCTCATCTAAATCTGGAAAATCATTCTCACGAGTGGTAATGATAATGTCTAATTGACCAATGATTTCTCGCTTTGAAAAGCTGTAATCAAGGGTTTCATCTTCGTATTGTTCCTTTAAGGCTTGGTAGTTAGCTCGGTCTTCAGGTGTTGTAAAGCCTTGTGCTAGCCATTCTTCTAGTTGATAACGCATCGCTTCTACTGTTTGGGTCATGAGTTTGTTCTCCTTTGGTGATTTCTTGACTTCATTTTACCGCGTTCACTATTTTTTGTCAGCCTTTTTCTTAAAAATCAAGAGAAAGTTGTTGGTCGTGTTGCGGTTGGATCGTTTCATTGAACTTAGCTAGTGCTACATCTATTTCCTCAACCTCTGCTTCTTGTTCTACCAATGGGACAAGGATGTCATATTTGGCTTTAACCATCTGATAATCCTCTTCTTTAGGAAAGACCTTTTCCACTTCAACCCTTGCAACTGTTAATTTATCTTTGAGGTTATTGGCCATTTCTTCTGTCTTTTCTTGATCCTCTAGGATATGGTCAATGGCATTAGTAATGCGTTGGATGGTTCCCACATCTGATTTCAAGTCTAAAGAGACAGAATACTGGTTGCTGCCTGAAATGGTTAAGGACACTATATCAGGCAAAGGCTCACTAGGGCTTCTGGTTGCCATTTTAAGCTCAAATCCTCTAAAGGTCGCAAGTGTTCTGACTTCTTTGGTTTCAGAACGGTTATAGGTAATGAGTTTGCGTAAATAGTCTCCGGCTTCTGCACGGTTATTAATTGTCTGATTGTCAAATCCCATGACAAAATCCAGGGATTTAGTTGCCAAGGATTGAGCAATATCACGGTCATACTGACTGAGACGTTTCTCTAAGATAGGGAGGTTCTGTTCACAGTAAGCAATGGTATGACGATACTCGTCTTTGGTGCGATGAAAGGCACGCTTTTGATTGCCTAAAACGGTCAACTCATTTTCTAGCTCCATTTTCAGTTTGAGATAAGGATTACCTGTTGCCAAAGCCTTAAAGTCTGAAGCAGTCATGGTCTGTTCATCAATGTCTTCTGCCGACCGTACGGGGTCTTTAGAGGTCATGATTTGCGTGATGTATTTGAGCTTATTCTCCTGAGTTTGCCAGAGGTAGTTGTCGAAGCTCCCTTTGGTAATGTAATGGTAAATATCTACCTCTTGGTGCATATTACCCTGACGAATCAACCTACCGTTGCGTTGGACAATATCGCTTGGTCTCCAGGGAACGTCCAAATGATGGACAGCCTTCATACGTGATTGGACGTTTAAGCCTGTTCCACCTTTTTCCGTAGAGGCCATGAGAATTCGCACCTCTCCACTATTGACCTTACGAGACAGAGAGTTTTTCTTCTCATCGGTATTAGCGTCATGGACAAAGGCAATTTCTTCTTTGGGAATCCCTCTATCCACTAAGAGGTTCTTCAGTTCATTGTAAACGTCAAACCCTTCTTCCTTACTTTTAGGGGTTCCAATATCTGAGAAAATCATCTGTGTAGCCTTATCTCCATTACCCTCACGGTAAATCCGTTCCACGTTATCCACCACTTGCATAATCTTCTGATTGTCAGATAAGGTATAGGCTGGGTCAATGAGACGCATATCAATGGCTAATTTTCTAGCTTCCCCAGTAATCTTTAACATGTTATCCTCACTAGGGTCAACGTTGCTTGACTTGATGGCGTCTGAACGGTCAACCAACTCTTCAAGGTAGTATTTCTGAGCTTTAGTGAGTTCGCTCTCCACCGCAATGACTTTGGATTCAGGTATAGGTAAATCCAACATATCTGACGTTTGAATATCTGTTGTTTCCTTATAAATCCGCATGAGTTCAGGAAGGTTCACAAACTTCTTAAAGCGTTTCTTGGGTTGGTATTTATCCCCTGTAGGGGCAAGTTCCATAGAATTCTCAATATTCCCAAAAGCTCCCACCCACGAGTCAAAGTTTGAGACTTGATACCGTTCTAAGACATCTGGTTGAATATAGCTCATCATGGTATAGAGTTCGCTAATAGAGTTTGAAACAGGAGTTCCTGTCGCAAAAACCACGTTACGATAATCATGTTCTCCTTGAACCTGTCTGACCTTCATTTCCATATCCACGTTCTTTTTAGAAGTTGTGTTGGTAATTCCCGCCACATTCCCAAGGCCTGTAATGGGTCTGATATTCTTAAAATGGTGAGCCTCGTCCACAAAGAGAAAGTCAATGCCTAGATTTTCAAATTCAATAAAGGTATCACGTTCCAACTTTTGGAGTTCTTCTAGTTGATGCTCCAATCCCTTAATAGAACGCTCTGCTTCTTTAACCGTATAATCACTATCACTGCCTTGTTTGATTTCTCGCAATTGGTCTAGCTTATCTTGGATATAGGTGACCTGTTTTTCCTGACTCATGGGGATTTTTTCAAATTGGGAATCCCCAATGACAATGGCATCGTAGTCCCCTGTGATAATGCGTGACACAAATTGTTTGCGTTTGGCTTTCGCAAAATCTTTCTTGGTCGTTACGTAAACCTTCTTGGTTGGGAAGAACTTCATGATTTCTTGACCAAACTGAGCGGTTAAACTAGACGGCACCACATATAGAGGTTTATGTACCATACCGAGTTCTTTCAGCTTGAAGCCTGCCCCAAGCATGGTTAAGGTCTTACCTGAACCGACTTCATGGGCAAGTAGGGCTCGTTTTTCTTCCACAATCCGTTGAATAGCGTTCTTTTGGTGA
This sequence comes from Streptococcus cristatus, assembly GCF_003943465.1. Lineage (GTDB taxonomy): Bacteria > Bacillota > Bacilli > Lactobacillales > Streptococcaceae > Streptococcus > Streptococcus cristatus_C. The sequence goes on from NZ_RJPR01000011.1 coordinate 20,147, forward strand.
GGGCGTAAGGAAATGTTCTGAGAAAGGCCATCAATGGTTAAATGACCACCATCATAGACTTTTGAGACCGTACGGTTATAGAGGCTATTATAGGTTTCTTCAATCATCTGTTGCACGTCTGGGTAACTGGCCACAAAATCTTGAAAGAGGTCTTGAAGTTGCGTTTCCTTAGCACGAAGAACAGTTGTCTTCTCGACATCCGTCACATTCTTTTTCTTATCCCCATCTTCCACTTGTTTCGTGATAGTTGGTTGATTGGAATTAAGAAGGTTTTCAAAGATTTTTCGGCCACTATCATAGCGTGAACCAGACACACCTAGACTTCTATCCGTTGCGATAGAATACCTGAAGGCAAACTTGGACTGGTAGGAAAGAGTGCCATCAATTGGACTGACTTCAAGAACAGTTGATACTTCTTGGTCAGTCAGGTCAAAAGTTTGTCCCATAAAGGTTTCTTGGGCAAATTTCCCATAAACGGCTAGAGGAATCCAACGTGAGCCAATCCGATAATCAATATCAGCTAGGGTGACACGTGGTGGCTTCACGTCTTCTAAGAAGTTTTGATAGTGCTGCCATGGAAAATCTGAATTATTTTCTTTGATAAGCAAATCCACAACCTCTAACTTGGTGATTACATCACCTGATAAGAAATCCTGACGAGAAACATAAACCACTTCTCTATCTTTTAAATAGCGTTCTGGGTCTGGAATAATGGTATCTCCTAATTCTTCAATCAAAGTCGCTTTTGAGTCTATCTGATAAACAGACATCATGTAATCTAAATCTACTCCACGCCCATCCGCAAGACTAGAATTGAGTGCATCAAGAGCAGATGCTACTGCCGTCACTTCCTTTTCAGGACGAACTAGGGCTTTTTCAAAGGCAAGGGACTTAGTATAGATAACTGTTTTACCAGCTGGGTCAAGACTTTCATCCTCTAAACTTGCAAGCAGTGAATACTTATCATCACTATCAAAGAGGTTACGGTTCACAGCACTATTCACATATCCAAAGCGTTTGACAAAGCTATCATAGGTACGGTTGAGTTTTCCTAGCAAGTGATTAAAGTCATCTCTGTCGTAATCATAGTAGCGCTGAATGGCAATAACATCTTGGTAAGCATTACGAATATCGACCATGCCTTTAATCCGTGCCACTTCTTTCTCAGATAAGGGAGCTTCATAGAAAACCGTCTTTTTGAAATAGCCCTTAAACTGCCCACGTTTGGTGGCTTCCTCAGTCACATAAACATCAAGAGCGGTGCTATCTGTGACTTTGAGGTCATTAAAGCGGTCAATCTGCTTTTGCGAATGCTTGGTATCCCAAGCCTGAAAGTTCCCTTCTTCATCCACATAATAGCTGATCTCCTCTGTCTTAGTCCCAACACGGATTCCCTTACTATCTCGGTAGTAAATCGTCGAATCCTTATAGCCAAAGCTATAACGGTCTAAGGTTTCTCTGATATCAGACGGAATCGAGGTATCAATGTTTTGTCTTGCCAGTACATCTGGATTGATGAAGATGTCAGAAAGGTCAACTTCCCTAGAAGGTTTAACCTGTTCAAGAGCAGTTTGAACATCTCCTATTAAGCTATCAGAATTGCCTTTCACAGAAAGTGTCCCACCGTTAAAGTTTCTAACCTCATAGCTTCCAAGAACCTGAGGATTATACTCCCCATCAAAGTAAGGATTGAGCCAAATACGGTCATCCTTGTCATAACGAATGGCACCTGAAAAAGCAATGTCATCTGCTTGATAGCCCTTGTCCATATGTTTCTGGAAGAACAACATATCCGTTGTGACACTCGTTCCTGCAATAGCCTTAAAGGCAGTATCTGGTAAACGGACGCCACCAAGAAAATCAGTTGTTTCACGAATATCTTGGAGAATGTTTTCTGTCCGTTTGTCCATGGTTCCTGTGGAGGAAATTATAGCGACTTGCCCACCATCATGCACCAAATCTAATGATTTTTTGACAAAGTAATCATGAATCATATAGGGTTTATCATAGCGATTATCCGCAATACGGATATTGGCAAAGGGTACATTTGAAAGAACCAAGTCAAAACTATTCTCATTAAAATTGACTGCTTCAAAGCCTCTCACCTCAATGTGGCTATTCGGATGAAGGTGTTTGGCAATAGCTCCTGTAATCGTGTCTAATTCAACTCCATACAACTCACTATTTTTTCTCAAGTGTTCGGGCATTGCCGCAAAAAAATTCCCAGTCCCCATAGAAGGGTCTAGCACTCTTCCACCTGTAAAGCCATCACACTCTAGTTTATTCCACATCTCACGAATTAAGAGTGGGTCTGTGTAGTAGGCAGTTAAAGAGGACTGTTTCATGTCTGAGTATTCTTTATCTGTAACTAGCGTCTTTAATTCCTCACGTTCCTTAGAAAACTTAGGATTATACTCATTAAAGACCTCATTGGCTAGTCCTCCCCAGCCCACGTATTTGGCAAGGAGTTCTTGTTCACTTGGGGTTGCTTTGCGTTGTTCAACTTCAAGAGCTTTTACCAAACGAATGGCAGCCACGTTCGTTTCAACCTTATCTCTAGTTGTCTTAGGGTAAAAGTTTGTCAGATCTTCTGGAAAGTGAAAATCAGTGGTTGGTGTTATCTCAATGACTTCAGAAAGCTCTGAATCAATCTCTTCTTCAAGAGTTTCAGATTTTTCTACTTCCCTTTCTATGACTGGTTCTTGAAAAACGTCTTCTTGGTTCTCATCATCTTCCTTAAAGGAAAAGAGGTCTAATTCTTGGCTAGGTTGTTCCACTTCTTCTTTTTCTTCGACAGAAGGAAGATGGAGAGCCTGAGTGATCTCCTCTAATGTCCGTAGGAAAAGAACTGGATTTTGTTCAATCAGATTCGTGAAATCATTTCGTAGTTCAATCCGAATCAGGTTATTAACACCTGACTCTTCTATGGCAATCACCTTAAAGTCCTGTCCTTTGTAAGTCACCATGGAGTCAATTGGATAGCGTTTAAGGACTTCTTCTACAATAGGATTTTGAGGTGTTTCTTGAGGCATGATGATTTCAGATTCTGTTTTTGTTAACCGCTCTCTCCAGTCTCTAAAGGATACGTCTGGTTGGGACTGTTTGTCCCTTTCAAAGGTTCTAGCTTCTTCAAGAGTGAGTTCTTCATGTAAGAAGGCGTAGGCAATGGGTCTTGCTTCTTCTAAGTCTAGTTGACTGGTCAAGAAAAACTCTGCCTTATCATGCGGTAGTCCCATTTGAAGCAATTCTGTCACAAGGGCTAATTGAGTGACGGTTGCTTTGGGATAGCCACCCAATAAGGCGAGGTCTGCATTCTTCAAATGGAAACGCCCTGCTGCATCTATCAGCACCCTACGTTGATGTTCTTCAAAATCAGCAAAATCTATCCCTAAACTGGTCAATTTTTCAGTATTTTCTACTAAAATCGCTTGACCCATTTCAGTTAAGAACACTTCTTCTTGAGGTGTTAGGGGACGTTGTAGGTCATAGACCGTCCCATCTGATTCTAAATAGGTTAATAGTTCATCGTTCTCATAGATTGGGGTCATTTCCATTTCATGGTCAAATTCCCCACGTCTCAGGTTTGGCAGTTTTGGACGACTATTTCGCACTTGGTCAAAATGATTCAGTATCTCAAACTTCTGAGCTAAGTTCAAATTCTGATAGGCTGGTAGATGTTTGGTTTGCCCTGTCCGCAAATCTAGTTGTGATAACTCTTCCTCAAGATTTGCAATGATGATACCCTCTTCTTCACGAAAGGCGATGTCCTGATAAGGTTCTGGAATGACTATTTCTTCAATAGACTCCTCTTTTTCCTCAACATGGTCCTGAGTGCTTATTATTTCAGGGTCATAGGTGAGGAGAAATTGTTCAATGTCACGGCTAATACGGTCAGACAAATTATTGGCGACTCGGTAGACATTGACTAAGTTAGCAGCATTGCCTTTATCCAAAAGAGAAGCTACTGAAATGGACTGATAGGCTCCTTCTTGGTCTAAGAGCTGAAAGCGAGTGGCTAGGTTAAAGAGGGCGACTTCAATCACCAAGGCTTTTTCCTCATCCGTTAATTGAGTAAGTTTTTTGAGACCAGCTTGTCCAAAGGTCTGGGTGTACGTTATTAAATCACTCATTTCCTCAGAGGTACTGGCTTGTACAAAAGCAGAAACTTCAGTTTCAAAAATTACCACCTGAACAGGCGATTGTCGCTTGTCCTTTTGAGTCATAAAGTTAAGGAGTAAATTATCCCATGGTTCATCAAAGTGTTCCGACTGATAGCGTAAGAATGTTTCTAATAGATTGTTGTCACGAGGAATGGTCGCTCGCAACATCTGTAATAAGTATTCTTGATTCATTGTTTCCTCCAAACAAAAAAGGGCTGAGAAAAGTTCTCAGCCCACTGCTTTAGTCTAGGACCAAGGTACTTTGGTCTTTTCCTTGTGGCAACTTATCCATTAAAGTCGTCACATACTGTTGTAAGAAATGGCTTTTCTGGTCTAACAAATCTTTCTGCAAGGCAAGGTAGGTCACATCTCCAAAATAATCTTGACTCGTTAAAGACAGATCCTTTTGAATAATGTCTTGCATGGTTTCTAAGGTGAGAGACGAATAGTCGTCCTCATCCAACACCTCATATTGAGTAAGGGTGTCCAAAATGTTGTTGGACGCTATCACTTCCATGATGAAACTAGTTCCCTCCCCTGTTCGGTAGAGTTTATCTAACAAGTCTGTCAGTTCTTCTTGAAGCTGTTCCTGATAACCATCTGCTCTTAGGCGTAAGTCATCACTGACTAAAGACAAGTCATCAATGGCCATAAAGTCTTGATAGAGCGTATCAAGGAGTGACTTATTTTTAATACTTAATTCCATGGATAGAAAGGCTTTGACCATGTCTTCATAGTTTTCTCGTGACATCTCAGACAGTAGGTTTGAGATGGTCTCATAGGTCCAAGTCATAACTGCTTTCCTTCCGTTGATGTTGACAGGGTTCCAAGCCTCGTTGGACTTCTTCAAGGTCTGTTAGTCCATCGCTATCACTATCGCTACTAAAAGGGTTAATCCCTAGTGCTAACTCTTGAGCATCCGTTAAACCATCCTGGTCTGAGTCTCTCGTATATATGCTTTTTGGTTCCATCTAGTTGTCCTCCATTTTGCGTTTAGCAAGGCCGTAAGCTAAGCCTAAAAGAAGGCCTCCACCGACAAGCGCCAAAAGAGATTGACTCTCTCCTGTATTTGGTAAGACACTTGCTGGAACTGGTGGTTCTTGTGTTGGAACTGGTGGTTCTTGTGTTGGAATAGGTGGTTGGGGTGGTGTTGGTTGATTCGGAGTTGGTGGCTCTGGTTCAGGAGTAGTTGTTTTAACCGTGTTTGAACTGATGGTGTAGCCATTGACGGTATGTAGTACCGTATTTTCTACTTCACCTGAAGCGATTCGTTTCATCTGCAAGTAAACATCTGCCTGAAACTCGGATTCTTCTGCTAGTTTTTCTAGGAATTCCTTGTCAAAACTGATGGTAACCGTTCCTTTTGACGTGTCGACATGTTGTAGCGTGTACTTAGTCACTTCTGTCCCTTTTGGTAAAACCGTCCCATCTTTTAGACTGACATCTACCACAGTATAAGCCTTGTAAACACCATTATAGTCGTCATGGCTTTCATCGTAATCATCGTCAAAGCGGTATTCGATGAGTGGTGTCGCACGATTACCAGGAATAAGTGCTCCCACCAAGCGGTAGTTAAAGACCTGATTCAAGGCAACTTCTTTTCCATCAAGACTGTTCTCCTTTTGTGACAAATCAATCACCACATCTTTTTGTGGGTCTAGTTTTGGCACATTATTGACCACTGTTTCTGTCACATAAGCCAAACCAAAGTCAATCTGATAAGCGGTGTTTTCATACTTCCCACCAGTCTTTGTCAGCTCATTCTTAATCGTCATTGGAAGGGTCACCACTAAGGTTTGACCAGTTTTAACATAGGTTTCGTAAAAGGCTTGTGGATCATCAACGCTTAGAACTTGAATGGCTCCTTTTGGTATGAACTGACGTTTGGCCATAGCATCTTGAACCACTTTAGGCGCTTCTGACAATGAGGCATAGGCTTTCACCGAAATCCCTTTGACAAGAGTTCCTGCCTTATCCATCACTTGAACACCATCTGCATTTAGGCTAAGTGCCTCTTCAGGATAGTCATCTACCATGTAAAAACCTTTGGAAAGGGTATCCTCCGTCACTACCAAGTCCTTGTACTGACTATAATCCAGAACAATCTTATAGTAATTTACGGTATTAGGAAGAACGGTTTTGCCATCAATTGACACTCCCTCTTTATTGGTATTGGTCTTATGAGGATTTACCTTTGGCACGTGATTGGTCACCGTATTGGTTTCATAGGCTTGCCCAAAGTCTACTTGGTAAGCCACGTTATCATAAGACTTCCCTGAATTAAGCATCTCCTCACGAACTGTCATCGGTGTAACGATGGTAATGTTTTGGCCTTTGGTCACATAAGAATCATAAAAGGCTTGTGGATCTTCTGCCACAAAGACTTGGAAAGCTCCTTTAGGCGCAATCTTGCGTTTCTCAAAGGCTGCTTGTAGGGGTTTAGGGGCTTCTGATAAACTCGTGTAGTTTTTTACCGTAACACCTATGACAGCCTTGCCGTTAGATGTCGTTAGTTGAATAGCTGTGTCATCTGGTAGCACAGCTTCTTCAGGATAGTCATCCACAAAGTAGAAGCCTTTTGCGATTTGAGCTTTATCAGCTTTAATGCCACGGTATTGGTCTAAATCCCATGACAAGGTATAGTAGTTTTGTGAACCCACTACCATCGGTTTTCCATTGATGTCCACTTTATCCTTATTAAGGTTTTGTTTCTTAGGTGTGGGGCTGACAAGGGTATTGGTCACCTCATTTGTTTTATAGCCATTCCCAAAATCAACTTGGTAGGCTTTGTTTCGATAAGTCTTAGTTTGACCATAAAGTCTGTCTTTGACTGTCATTTTGGTGAGAAGGTTCAAAGAGGTTCCTGTTTTAACGTACTGGTCATAGAAAGCCTGATTGTCGTTAGGTTGGAAGATTTGGAAAGCTCCTTTAGGAGAAATCTTGGCATGAGCGAGTTTATCTTGAAGGTCTTTAGGAGCTTCTGACAGCGACGCATAGGCCTTAACAGTGATCCCTGATACGGCTTTACCATCAAGAGTGGTGATACTTGTTCCTTTATCCACCAAATCCAAGACTTCTTCTGGGTAATCATCCACAAAGAAGAAACCACGAGCAATCGTTTCTTTAGAAGAGGTATCACCTTTATATTGATCTAAATCCCAGGTCAAACGGTAATGGTTAGTCGTTCCTAAAGCCACCACCGTATCGTTAATGACCACACCGTCTTCATTCTCATTGCGTTTTTGAGGAGTAATACGGCTAGTGATTTTCCCATCACCAGGTGTACGAACGGTCACCACGTTAGAGGTCACTGTATAGGCATTTGACGTTCCCTTATTGATGAGGAGCTTATAACTATTGGAATAGGTAGCCCCATCATTTTGAAGGCTGCCATAAAGTTTAGGAGCCACCAGTTGATAAGACTTAGTGAGATCTTGATTGACCTCTTGAAGCAAGGCTTCTTTGGCAGTCAGGGTCACAAAGTTCTTAGCTTCATCAAAGGTAAGCGTATAATTCTCATTTTCTGCTTGTGTTTTTTCTTTATCAAAGGCATAGCCTGCTGGAAGGTAATCTTCAAACGTAAGGGTAGTTGTTTTGGCACGATTTGAAGAAAAAACGTCAACTATTAAAGGATAAATAACTGTCGAATACTTGGCGATAGTTTTGTCATGAAGATTGTCTTGGTCGGTATTGACCACTTTTTTCATGATTTCAGGGGTCGTTGTCAGACGATAGTCGTGATAATGAACCGTTGGCACTTGTGGTGCTTTTGGTAACGGTTCTGGCGTAGGGTCTTTAGGCAAGGTGACCTTGGTAAGTGTTAGGCTAGGCTGAGTGACTTTCTCTAATGGTTTTTCCTTAAAGCTCACAGGTGGCTCTGGGGTAAAAGTCTTTGGCGTAAAGGTTTTCGGCACAACCTTAATCGGCTCTGGGACTGGGTCTAGTTTTGGGGTCACATGTGGTTGCGGACTATAAGGTTTGACGGTTCGTGCAACAGGTAAGGTGTTTAAGGCAAACCAATAGGTCAGTCCTGCATTTTGGGGCATATCGCCTTGTCCAAAAGTCACGGTGTAGGTATTGCCTGATGTGACGGTTGAGACAATCGCTCCCTTGTAAGCATACTTGCTAAAAGAGGTGTCCCATTCTTCTGGGAGGTTCAAATCACTAGCACGGTTTGAAGAAAGTGAACGTGCTAGGCCTTCATCTGTCACTTGAATGGTTGAGCCATTGATAGGTACAAACTTGCCTGATGTGTCTTTGACATACTATAAGCCAATGTCATTGTGATTAAGTGAGGAATGGGTAAAGACACCTGGTTTTTCCTTGGTAAAGCTGACTTGCGAGCCATCCTCTAAGAAATACTTGGCTTTGACACGAAACTCCATTTTATCGGTTCGCCAATTCCCTGTCCCATCATTACGATAGGCAATAAAGCCTTCTGTTGGGTCATTAGGCACAACTAATTGTACAGAATCCGTCCCAGTTGGAGACACTAGGTTTGTGATGTCATAAGCGACTTTGGTAATCTTTTTACCATCAAAACTCGCATTTTGAAGGTTTTGATAAGTGAATGAAAGGGTTTCTCCAGTTTTAAAGGTATCATAGACGAAGAAACCAGTAGAATCTAGGATTTTAGAATACCCACCAAGCATGGCGTCACCCTTAGCAATGATGCGATTAGGGTTTCTCGTGTCAGCTGAATGGCGGGCTTGCGGTTCCCCATTGTTCAAGTTGAGAGCCTGAGCAAGAGCTTGTGAGATGTAACCTTCCTCTCCTTTTGAGATGTCAGCTAAGTCACGTTTGTATCGGTTCATTTCTTTGGCATTGTAGGCATCAATGGCTTCATTTTCTTTCTTAGCAGCTTCTTCTTTCTCCTTATTGCGTTTTATAATAGCAGCAATCTCAGCTTCACGGTCTGTCACCAATTTTTGTTGGTTATTATTGTAGGTATCCACAGCAGCTTGACCTGCTTTATTTTCATCATCAATCGCTTTTTGTCCAGCTTGATTGCGTTTAGTAATCGCTTCATTCTCTGCCTTTGCATTCGCAAGACCTGCTTCATTTTCCTTTTGAACAGCTAAGTTCTTTGCGGTAATGGCATCTGCGGCTTGTTTTTTCGTGATATAGTCCGCAAGACTAGCCTTGTTTTGTTTATCAATAGCAGCTACCGCAGATATGTAGTCCTGATAACCTGAAACAGTTGATCCCTCTCCTGACGGAACGGTTTGAGTTGTAATAGTCACGTTCGCAGACTTGTCCTGAGTCTTCACTTCTGAAGCCGTGGTATCTACTGAACTATTCAAGGCCTTTCCTGCTTTAGTAGCTTCTTTATGACTAGCAACCAACGCAGCATTTCCTTTTTCGACACGAGTTTTATCTTGTTCATAAGCGGCTTTGTCAGCTTTATAGGTATTTGTCACCCGAGTGATGTCCTCAGCCTGTTTCGCAGCGTCTGCTTCTGCCTTATCCAATTGTTTACTGGTCTCACTCGCAGAAGTTGTGTTTCCCAAATCCATAGGCTTATCCTGAATGGTCGTACCCCCTTCAGCAGTAGCTTGATTGACCGTCTTTGTCACAACATCATGAGGAACAGTAACTGTGATAGCGCCATCTGATTGACCAGTTGAGGCAAGACTAGCGGTCTGTTCAGCAACTGGTGTGGGTTGAGCTTCGGGTAAATTAGTCGCAGGATTTTCCGTTAACTGAACGGTTTTATCTAGCGAAGGTGTTACCACTTCGTCAGCTTGTGCTACTTGGCCACCCCAAGCGACAACAGCCGTCACCATGGTTCCAAGAGCTACCGAACAAAGTGTCCGATACTTCTTACTTTTACGGAAGACATGCTTTTCTGCCTTTTCCTGATTGACTAAAAAGTGATGATGACATTGTTTGGTCATAAAAAAGTCCTTCTTTTCTTTTGATAAGTAGTAACAATCTGTCACTCTCTCCCCATCATAAAAAAGACGGCTTGATTTTGGTATCACATCAAAAAAAGGACAAAGAAAAAAGCTATCGGTAGCACTACCGATAACCTCTGAAAATTGCTTATAAATAAAAAATGGGAGGACTGACGCATCAGACCCTCCCAGACATGACTAGCACGCCCCAATTCGATAATATCATACTACCACTAAATTCATTTTTTGTCAATAAATTTACTTAATTGTTGAATCGACGTTTTTCTATTTGTACTGATAATCTTAAAGAAAATATCACGATTATCTAGGGATTTATCGAATCTTTCAACAATCTCATTAAATTGATTGATGTATTCAATAAGAATCCCTGAATCAAATTTTAGAAGGTTCAAAATCCAAATAAGTAAAATAAAATAATCCTCAATAAATACACAAGTGAATGTTGATAACCCTAAATCTTGTTTTATCTGTCTTTTTAGTGCTTTAGACACACCACTTGAGAAATTGGCATCAAAAATGGCACTNTTGTGCATAGTAGCATTCCTTAATTCAATCAGAGAATTAACAACTAACTCAAGTGAATTCGACCTTTTAGGGATAATCGTAAAATCTTGGTTCAATTTTTCACGACTTGATTTGACTAAACATCCTAAAAATCTACTAAATTGTCCTAAAGTAATAACTTCAAAATACGCCCAAAGAGGAATTTGATAGTCACTATCAAAATAATGTTTTATTACTTCATTTTTGTCTGAGTAATATTCAATTGTATCCAGTATATTTTGCTTTGTTTCATTATACTGTAGGAATTTCTTAGCATATTTCTCAGTGTCACCAGAATAATCTATGTAGCAAGCTAATTGATTATCTAATACATCTTCTATCCCACTACTAGATTCTGCAACTAATGAATCAATCGTTCTATTTTTTAATGCTGTTTCAACTAGCATTACAATAGGATAAAATAGGCCTTTTAGCTCCATATCAAACTGATAGATTGCTACAATTTCCTTAAATGAAGTAATTGATAGCTTACCACCTGAATTAGCTTTCTTAACAAATCTATATCGCTTATATCCATGATAATAGCCCATATTTAAGAGTGAGATAGAGTCGACATCATGAATATCTATTTTATGATTTTTCAAAATATGGTCAACTAAACCCGAAGAGGTCAAACCAGTTTTTGACTCTTTTTTAATTTTTTCAACATTTGTTTCCATTTGATAATCTTCAGTCACCTTTCACAATTATTATACCATATCGCTAAGCGTATATTTAAAATTGAAAGATAGAATTTTTATCACAATATTTATAAAACAGAATAAGCTAACAAAAATATACTTGTTAACTTATTCTTTCTATTTTGTCGTATAAGCAAAGCTAATCGTGCTATCCACTCCTGATAATTTACGGAAGGTATAGTTGGGATTGCCATTGTAGTTGGTCTCTGAGACAAGGAAAGAGCCATCTGGGTAAACCTTCTCGACAAACGACACGTGACCATAATCGGCAGGTGTTCCATGAGCACCTCCCGCAAAGGAAACAATCGCTCCTGCTTTTGGTACCTTGCCTGTTTCACCACCAAGGCGTGCTGCTGTGGCTACCCAGTCTTGACCATTACCCATGGTACTGATGATTGGGATTTTCTCACCATTTCTGCCTTTAAGTTTCAAGCCCAGTTGGTTGATACGTGCTGCCACTCCCCACGTACATTGCCCATAAGCATACCCCATTCCGTCACCACCACCTGGGATAGAATTGTCATAAAGGTCTCCTCGAACAGTTGCCAAAGCTTTTGGATCACTTTGGGCGGTTCCACCACTGGGGTGGCTAAAGCCTTTCTCAATCTGATAATACCACTCGGTGGCTCTTGTTTGACGTTCTAAGAGTTTATCCCCACTATTGCCCTCCCAGTAAATGAGAAAGAGTTGAGCGAGGTTGGCTGGGCTTCCTGAATTTTTGAAAAAGTCTTTTAACCAGTTGGTATAGTAAGGATTATCCCCATGGAGCATAAAATCCAGTTGTAAGCCTAAGTCATACCACTTCTGATTCTTTTGTTTGGCATATACTAATAATAAGGTGTGTCTGCGTGACCCATCTGCTGTATCTGTCCACTGCCCTAAGCCTAAGCCACGTCTTAGGATATTGGGGTATCGTCCATTATAGATAGCTGGTCCATTAAGGGATAGCCACCCCTCGTCATCCCAAGAGCTAGCACTCGCTCCAACAGGAGGAGTCAAATAGTCGCCTTCTGCTCGTTTCGGGTTGATGGACGATTCTACCGACCAGTTCCCTAAAATAGCCGCAATAGCTTGATTGGTCGCTCCTTGACTCTTCAAATACTCATAGATGACTTTAGCCCTCGCAAACTCGTCTCCACCAAATTGACCGATAGTAGGGAGAATTGTCGTTTGCAGTTGAATGACCTTTGGGAAGTAAAAGGCTGGATTGACGTAAACCAGTTTCTCTGAATCATCGTCAACCTTTTGATAGGTCACTTTAAGACCAGCACCATCCTTAGTTTGGCCAATAACATCTCCTACTTGAACTTTCTGACCATCTGTCACTCGACCGGTATGGACATTAAATAAGGTCAGTTGAGATTTGTTTAGACCTTTACCTGATGTCAGAATAATGTTCTCTCCATCTAGGGAAACCTTGCCATCCATGGGAGCTACAATCACTTGATTTACTTTAGCTTCTAAAATGATATGGTGATGAAGCGTGGGCTTGTCATCAATCACCTCATAGCCATAGCGAACCGTCATGGTAAGCGTATCATTTTCAGTCTGGCCTTGAAATGGGTTATCTAATTCTTGGAGGGCAAGATAGGTGCCTTCTTCACTTAATTCTTTTAAATCTTCCCTATCGTCATCAGAGAGTTTATAGGTAGGTTCTTTGGTCAACTCAAGCATGGCTTTCAAAGACTCCCCACCGTTTAAGTCCTGCCAAAGCTGACTGAGATAGGCTTCATAGGTCTTATTCCCCTCTTCCATGACTTCTTCCAAAGCATAATCCTGATACTTAAGGTTCATAAAGGCCATGACCTCATCAATCTTCGTGTAGTAGGTAATGCCAGTGGCGTTGGTCCGAGTATTTTCCGCATCTTCCCACGTCATGTGTGTATAAGCTTTTGTCAGCTCACTCTCGTCCTGTTGAATAAGAGTAGTTCCTGAGATTCCTATGACAAAACTCATCATCAGAAGAAAGACAAACAAGAGACCAGACACTACCCAAGTCATAGGATTAAGAACAATCGTTGAAAAGAAATTCAAGCTACTCTTAATCGCTTGAATAAGCCCCTTTAGTCCCGACACACTGTGTTTTCTAGCTCGTTTAATAAAAGTGTGGTAACGTCTTCTTGGTTTTAGGGGTTTCTGACGAGTGAAGCCTTTCCCCTTTTTGAAGTTTTGATACCGTTCCTTCCCATGGGAGATTTTAGCCTTTGTGAAACGCACACCAGTCTGTCCACTATTCACCAGCAGTTTTCCTGACTGATAAGTAAATCTTCCGTAACGTCTGCTTTTTATGCTCAAATCCTTGACAGTTCGGATACCCTCTAAGTCATCATCTTGAGCAACTAAATCCAGTGATTCCGAAGCAACATAGTGTAACCCTCGTTTGACCTTGGTTGAGGGTTTCTTGGCCTGATAGGCTCTTTTCAGTTGCTTCACGTCACGTTTAGCTGATCTAACCTCTTTTTCTGCCTGAAGGTCTTCAAGAGATTTCTCTTTCTGAAATTGGAAACGTGATGTTTTTGGTTCTCCTGGCTCTTTCTGATAGGTAAACTTAGAAGTGGCTTTCTCCTCTTTTTCTGCCACCTTGACTTCAGCCAAGTGTTTTCTCGCGACTGCTAGACGCTGTCTGGCTTGAGGAAGTCGATGCTTCTTGATTTCCTTACGTTTTAGCCATCTGGGAGACACATAGGAAATGTCTTCCTTAAAGGTATCTGTCGCTAGGTCTTTCTCCTCTTGGTAGGTCTGTTTTAAGGCCTGTCGTTGCTCTCTAGTTTCAGCTTTTTCAGCTCGGCGCATGATAAAGCGTCGTTTAGGAAGGAAGCGTTTCAACCCCTTCTTCTCCCTACGGTAATGGATACGGCTAACTTTTAAACTACTCTGAAAGGTTTTACGGGCTTCCTTGACATTCTGTTGTTCTCGTGTCATTGTTCAACCCTCATTTTTTCTGGATCTGTACTCATGATGTCAAAGAGTTTGGTGTGATGTGGGATTTTGTTCCTAAACGGAACAACGGTTGATCCTGCCTTAATCAGCCCAGCACCCTTTTCAGGATTGACCAAGTATTTCTCAAGCTCTTTAGATAAGCCCAAAAGATGAACCAATTCTTCTCGGTCACTTTTAGCTTGTTTTAGAAGAATCATGAACTCGCTATTAGCGATAATGCGTCTACCATTGGCATCAAGAAGTAAGGTTTCCACGTTCTGAGTAATCCCTGTTGGGGTTGCCCCATACTTACGGACACGGCTCCAGAGCTTAAAGAAGAAGTCAGAAGCGTACTTATCCAACAACAGAAGCTGCATTTCATCAAAGTAAATCCAAGTTTTCTTGCCACGTTTTTGGTTTTTAACTACACGATTCCAAATCTGGTCAAAGATGACCATAAGGGCAATTTGCTTTAATTCATCTCCCAATTTTTTGACATTGTAAATGAGAAAATGGCTATCGGCTTTGATGTTGGTGCGGTGTGAAAAGATGTCTAGTGACCCTTCCACATAGAGTTCCATATCAAGAGCCAAATCCTTGGCTTCCTGTTCAGGTTGTTTAGAAAGGACAAAGACCCATTCCACCAAGGACGGTGTGTCAAAATGCTTATAGGTGAGCCGTGTTACACGGTCAATCAGCGATTTCTCTCGACCATCCATTTTTCGGTCCAAGAGCTTCCCAATCCAAGAGAGAAGAAATTCAGATTTGACCTTAATAGGGTCTTCATCCATGTTGTCATCGGATAAATCTAAGACATTTAAGAAGGTGGTAGAGTCAGGCGCAATGTCAATGCTTTCCCCACCAAAGGCTTGGCCAATAATGCTGTATTCATTTTCAGGATCGACAATGATGATTTCAGTATCACTCTCTGCTTCTTTTAACTTGGTTGAGATGATTTCATGCTTCGTCGCCATCCCCTTACCAGCACCTGATGTCCCTAAAATAAGACCTGATGGGGTATTGAGTTTTCCTCGATCAATCGTGATAATATTACTTGAAATTTGGTTAATGCCATAAAACTTCCCACCCTTATCTTGCAGGTCAACAGAGGTCCATGGGGAATTCACGGCAATGTTTGAGGTCAAGAGAGACCGAGATACCCCCTCAAGATAGTTCTTTCCAAGTGGCAACAAGCTATTAAAGGCCGCTTCTTGCATGTAGGAAAGATTGTCAATAACGAGGTCATTAGAACCTGCCACCTGTTTGATGATGTCAAGCGAGTGCTTCAACTGGTCTTTGTTATCCGCAAAGACCCCAATTAAAAAGAGGGTATCAAAGAGCTTGTCCCCTGTTTGGGTCATGGTTTTAATCAGCTCATCGGCTTCATCAATGTTGCTTTCTATAACCTGACTAACCTTTTCAAGATAAACACCAGATCGTGCCATCTTTTGTTGCTCCCCAATTTTTTGCGATTCCATTAAGGTCTTCTTGGTACGGAGCTTGCTCATGGCTTCTGACTTGGCTGAGCCTTTAGCATGGAGGCTAATCATCACTTCCAAATCCGACTGCATGAGTTCACGAAGGAATTTATCTCCCAACTCCATCCCATAATCACGAACATAAACAATCTGTAATAAGTGATCATCGATTTTGATATGATTTTTGTGTTTGAAGGATAGACTGGTTGGGGCTATGAAGTGCTTGGTCGTTTGTCCTGAACGCACCAGGTCTTGATAGCTAAAGGGCAGATGATTTTCCCCTCGCAACATATCTGCCAAATGGTTCACACGGTGCTCACCACTTAACAAGCTAAATCCTGCGTCTATTTCTGAAAACCCACTCTTGAAGTATTCGCCAATTTGAGAAAGAGAGCGATAAGCCAGTTTAGGATTTTGCTCTGACTTCCCAAAAGAAATTAGCTTAATGGCTGAAAAGTTATTTTCACCGGCTTCTAAGTTATTCTCCATGATACAGTTCAGATCCTCTCGGTAGGTATCGTATCCATCTTCATGTAAGGGATATAAGACACTTTTTCTAAATTTATCCAAGTTGACCCTTTGGTTAAAAATGGTGAGTTGGAAATTGGTCTTATCATCCAAACTGTTAATCAAGTCCGAATAAGTTTCCATAATAGCACCCTTATCTTCAAGTCCCACTGTTTGGTAATTGACATCTCCTAAAAGATAAGATTGGGAAAAATAATCAGGAGTGACTTGCATGAGACCATTGGGAAAAAGCCCTTGGTAGCGAAGGGTATTGGCGGTTGTTGGCAAGACCTCTGCTTTTGGTTTACTTGACTTCTTATCCTTAGAAGAGGTCTTTGGTTTCATTGAGCGGTTTGTTTTTCTCACGGTACATTCCTTTCTGTCCTGTTAGTGTACGGTCTGGGATGGTCATTTCATAATGCCATCGGTAGTTAAGATACGTTTCAAAGGGGAGGTCATTGGGACGATAGACCCCAAATAACATGAGGGGAATGGTAAAGGTAAAGATAAGCCCATAGACAAACCAATCCCCAAATTGCCAGTAAAAGAGGTTTAATCCTAGGATAAGTATGGTCATAGCAATAGCTGGCAAAACAAAGATGACTTGTCGGGTGGTAAAGCCCAACCAAGCCCTGTGTTGGACTTTTGTGATGTCCTTAAAAACACGTGTATTCATAAGACTCCAATCTAATATGAGTATGAAAAAAGATTGGGAGGAACGTCCTTCCCAATCCTCCTTACATGCCTAGAATGCTTCTTGCAGTCCGTTGACTGCCCACCAAGGCAATGATTAACAAAATAGCCTGAACTAAGCCACCAAAGGCGGTCGCTACAGTCTCCATCACCCCTGCTCCATTTGAGAGAGCTAGCTTCCCTGCTGATTCAAAGAGGGGAACAAGAGAGATGATTAAGAAAATCAAGACCCCTTGGAGGGCATAGACCATGATATTTTTCAGGTAGCCAATCCCAACACTTCGCCAGTCATCGCTGAGGAAGGTCGGAATCGTTAGGGGCGCAAAAGGAATCATGAGGTAGAGTTGGATAAACCGAATGGTAATGAGGAGATTCACTACCATGACACTCATCAATCGCACCAGCCATATCAAAATGGCAAAGAAGCCGACAATGAGTTTTCCAATAATTCCTGAGCCTTTTAGTCCTGAAATTGTCTCATAAGCCGTTCCCCCTTTGGAAACGACTCCTGCTACCCCTTCAATGATATGAGAAGCAACAGCTAAGATGGCTTCCACAATCACGGTGGTGTTGGTAATCACCACAGCCACCATAATATAAGAGACGATCATAGGGGCAATGGCTTCAAAAGTCATGGCTCCACCTGAGTTGGCGATTTTCTTAGACATCTTAGAAAACTCAAGAATGAGAACGACTGCTAAAATAGCCACTCCCAAGGGCTCCATGATACCCTTTGTGATGGCTGACATATAAGACCACACCGTAGGGTTATAATCCGCAAGGGATTTAACCAAGTTAGCGGTCGATTCCAAGTCCACGTTAAAGCCTTCAAAAAGACTATCGCTTGAAATTTTCTCCGAGGCTAGAAAGACAAGAGCTGAAGGTAATGTGTTGATCATGTCATACCTAGCCCTCCTAAATGGTAATCTGGGTGATGAAGGCACCCGCGGCACCTACCATGACACCACCCACAATTTCTAAGATGGCATTGCGGACACCTGGTCCACCATCTTTGATATTGGTCGACAAGTTAATAATGCCCATCACAACAAGAAATGCTCCTGTCGCGATCATTCCTTTTTGTAAAAGTGCCATGGCTTGGGCAAACATGGAACTAGCGTCCACGCCATAAACAAAGCCTGTTAGTTTTTGATTCATATGATTCCTCATTTCTATTAGTATAGTGTGCTTTCTGTGTTTAAATCCCTAACCTTATGTTCTGATGGTTCAAACGGAGGCTCTTGTGTTTCTAGTGGGTCAATCTGATAATTCCACCAACGCTCATCTGTTTCCTTGTCCGCAAGGTATTTCCAGTTCTCATGTTTCAATGGGAAATACTTCTTCTCCTTAAAGACTGGAACACCTGCAATTCTCACCAAGCACTCATCTCGTTTCATGTTTCCCACTTCGTCAGGGGTCATGAGATCCCTTGCGATTTTTTGATGGGAGGTTGAGCCAGACCCTGTCTGGCCATACGACCGACTCGTGTTTCTCACATCAATGGTTTGTTTGCCTAGGAGACCACTCATGAACTTGAAGGTCTCTTCATCGTTGCCACCAAGATAAAGCAAACTGTCACAGTTCCCAAGAATAGTTTTCCATGCGTCCTTCTCCTTATAGAGCCCTTGAAGTTGGGCGATATTTTGAAGAATAGGAACGAGGCTCATGTTCCGTGAACGAACTGTTGAGGTTTGTTCCGCAAAGTCTGGGATTTCACCGACATTCGCAAACTCATCTAGGTAACTTCTGACATGGATAGGCAGTTGTCCCTTAAAGTCCACGTCAGCTTGTCTGGTTAAGGTTGAAAAGACCGTAGAGAAAAAGAGGGCTGAGAGAAACCTAAAGGTAGTGTCATTATCTGGAATAACGAGATATACCATGGTTTTCTGCGTCCCCCATGTTTTCAAGTCCAAAGTGTCACGTTTGGTTAAATCAATGACAGATTGGATATTAAAGAGGGTGAATTTAGCAGTCGTCACAGCAATGACCGAATCTAAAGTCTTGTCCTTGTAGTTCTGAAAATCTGCCCAGTTACGCATGGTAAAATTTTCTGTCCCATATGTCTTAGCATAGTTCTCAAACATAACCTCTAAGACACTCTTATCTTGATCATCCCCTTTGGATAAAAGCTTGATCAGTTTTCCAATTTCTGAAAAAGCTGGGTAACGGCCACGCTTGCGGCGTCTGTCTGTTTCTTCCTTGGTGCTACCTGGAGGATTATAAAAGTCCACCAAGTAAGAGGAAATCGCTCTGACTAAGGTCATAGAAGCTTCATCCCAAAAAGGGTCACTGCGGCTACCGTTGCCCCTAGTGTTATTGAAAAAGACCGTAAGCATACGGTTCAAATCATTCTCCGTTTCCACATAGCGAAAGGGGTTAAAGCCATCAGAGTTAGTCATGTTTACAAGGTCTAAGACCTTAACCTGATAGCCATTCTCTAAAAAGAGCTTCCCTGTCTTTTCTGCTAAATGGTCTTTAGGGTCAACAACAATATTGGAACAGTTGAGCTGAATCAGGTTGGGTTTTACAAAACGAAAAGTCTTTCCTGCCCCTGACCCACCAATAACCACAAGGTTCTTGTTTCGGTCAAATTGTGGGGCTTTCTTTTCTAACAGGGTTAGCCTAACGTTTCGTGACAAGATGGTATCGTTAAAAGGATTCTTACTGATAAAGGCTTTACGCTCATGGCTATTGCCAAAGCGAGCAGAGCCATACTCAGTTCCCTCCCGGTAAACCTTTTGACCAGTTGAAACGTAAAGATAAACAAACCCCATAGTCACAAACCCAAAACAAAAGCCCAAAACCGATCTTCCAGTGAAGTTACCATTCCACAGGGGATTTAAGACCTGATTCTGCCCTTCTCCTAAGAGATAGGTAAAGCGTTCTAAGGGCGGTTGATTGGGGAGACTGTCATAAAGCAAGACTAGACGATGACAGAAATAGCCTAAAGCAAGCCCTAGGACGCCAAAGCTAATGGCTTTTTTCCCAGAGTACATTAGAGGGTCACCTCCTTGGCCTTAACGGCAGACGCCTCTAGCATCACAATCTGTTCCTTGGCTTTAGCGATTTCCTCATCAAGCGTTTTATCAAGGGTTAAGCCTTGCAGTTTTTCTGGATTGGAAACCAAATTCTGAAGCAACACCTCTAAGTGCTTGTCTAACAAGGATTTATCCTTGGCATAGAAATGGAGGTAATCGCCCTGCCAACTAATAGCAATCGGAAGGTTTTCTGATTCCACTAACTCCTTAAATTTCGCCACATCAACGGGTCTATCCAAGATGTCTTTAGCAATATTAAGCGACTCAATAGCATAGGGACTTTGAAGGAGTTCTTCTAACTTTTGAACCCCAATCTTATAAGCTGAGTCTTGTGCTAGAGCATGTCTAGCAGACCACTCTAAGAGTTTGAGAAGAACCTTTACCGTAAACATGGTACTACGCTCAGCGTATTGAACGGCCTGGCGTTCCTGTTGTTCGGATGACATAATTCCCTCCTTTATGTGATTCCCCATAAAAACAATAGGGTGCTTTCATGATACGAAAGAACCCTTGATTTTAGTATCACACCAAAGACAAGATAAAGACAATGCCATTCCAGAATAGATGAACAAGAGTAGACGTTACACAATCTGTTTGCCATCTAACCAAGCCTAATACCAAGCCTAAACTCCCATAAAGCCCCCAAGTGAATAGGCTAGATGGGTGATGAGCCAAAGCAAAGAGGAAACTCGTTAACACAACTTGAGTTATTGGTTTAGACAAGACTCCCCACAAAAGTTCACGATAGAAAACCTCTTCCACCACACTGGCGTTAAGGAGAAAGAGGATAAAAGGTAACATTGGTACTTGATTTTGAACAGTCACTACCATTTCCTGATTCGTCTCACTCTCTGAAAATATAGCACTCATGACAAGAGCAATACTTACCATCACAGCAAGACCTCCAATAATCCAAAGCACCCGCTCTTTCAAGGATAGGTTTCTTTCAGGTATCTTAAACCTTTTCCAACTCCACAATAACAAGGCTAAAAACATCACTTGTAAAACCGTTAACCATGCCCCATTTAGCCAACCAACTAGGTACAAACTCACTAGGAGTACATTGACATGAATGGCCCCGTACATGACTACTAAACGTTTCATCTCTACCTCCTAAACAAATCTTCATAGTCAATCTCTAAAACACTCACTATTTTCTCCACCCATTTCACTTGTGGCATCAGGCGATGAGATTTGTAGTGACGAAAGGTTTGGTAGAGACGGTTAAACTCACTAGGGTATACGTATTGTCCCTTAAACATCTTTCGAGCA
The DNA here is from genome assembly GCF_003943465.1 of Streptococcus cristatus. GTDB lineage: Bacteria > Bacillota > Bacilli > Lactobacillales > Streptococcaceae > Streptococcus > Streptococcus cristatus_C. Next base: position 41,376 of record NZ_RJPR01000011.1, read on the forward strand.
AGGTCAGCCCATGTCATACCCTTTTCCAAAACAAGGCTTTCTAAATTTTCCCAAAAGCGTTCGTTCATAGCTCCTCCTTAATCTGTCAGCTGCTTATAGAGGCATTCTCGGAACGACACTACCTTATGCGTTCTTGGTAGAAAGGTTCTCGCTTCGTCTAGTGTGAGATCAGGGTAGACTTTCTGTTGAGAAACTACGAGAGGTAATCGCAAGTTCTGGTCTGGTTTCCGTAGAACCAACGTGATCAATTCACTCAATGTCATTTCCCTGTGGCGCTTAAAGCGTTGAAAGGACGGAACTAGTAACTCAAAACAATCACTGCTTTTAGTAAACAACCCCAATAATTCTTCACGTGACATATGACTTACTGCTTTACATGTGTAGGAGATACCATGTGAGTCACAGAAAGACTGGAGCTTCTGATTCCGACTGGTGTTTCGGCTTAAATAAATCTCTAGCATCGCTCCCCTCCTACATGGATAAATTCTTCTGTAATGCTTGAGTTGGTGGGATAAAGACCTTACTCATATCAATGGCTGCCCTACCTTCACCAAAACATGTCACAGTCACTAGAGCCGTTAAGACACCACCACTCTCCTGATAGGTGTAGCTTTGACCATAGGCTTTAAAGGCAAGGTCGTTCTCTTCAGTTACAAAGACATCCACTCCATTTTTAAGGTCTTCATTTTGGAGTAACTCTTCTACACGATGCAAGTTAGACTCTAAAAAGTAAGGCGACCAATGATTTTTATGATAGTCGTCAATATAGGTTATTGAAAGCTCACAGTCATAATCTGGTAACGCAAAAACTAAATTCATGATGTTATCCACTTCTGCTTGATGAATGGCTTCTTCCAGTTCTGTGCACTCCCTAATACTCTTCGTGTGTAATAATTTCATGTTCTTCTTCCTCTTCAATCTTTCTAAATTCTCTAGCAATAGCTTCAATAACGGTGACGGTCACGCTATTTCCGGCCTGTTTGTATAACTGACTTTTACTGGATACAGTCTCTGCCCTTTCATAAGCCCAATCAGGAAATCCTTGAAGTCTAAAACACTCTCTAGGTGTTAAGCGTCTGATAATCAAACGATAAAGTTTTCCGTCTAAGACAAGCCCAGTCACTTCATACCACTTGTCCTTACGGTACTCTAAAGCAGCTACGACCACTCCCATGTTATCAGAGGTGGTCAAGGTATTTGATATTCCCTTTCCTACTCGCCCTCTACGTTTGGTAGACTCTAGGTAAGCAAGGTTGACAGAATCTTCAATAGTTGCCTTGGCATAGCCTAGTTTGGTGGCTTCCCTAATTTTTAAATTCGGTGCTTCTTCACGATAAAGAATCTTAGGAACTTTATCACCTCCCTGCATGGTAGTCAGTGTTGGAGAAATACCTGAAAGGTCATAGACTCGTCCAGTTTGCAAAAAAGACGTTGGTAAGGTTCCTGCGACGACCACTCCATGTCTATCTTGGCTAGTTAAGGTAAACATAGGCTCTTGATTGTCCTTAAAGCGTCTGCCATGTTGGCGTTTTTCTAACCTATCTGGGGTTAATACTGGAATGGCAATTTTTGTCCCTTCTCCTTTTCCTCTTGTTAGGGTTGGTGCTAAACCGCTGGTTAGATAAACCTCCCCATTCATGCCTTTTACTGACGGATTGATATTACCTAATCGCTCAAGACAAGTTGAGCTACTTTCTCTTCTGAGAGGAAATAAGAATCGGGAACGGTATCTTCTAGAATGTCCGATAATAAAAATTCTTTCACGGTTTTGTGGCACTTGGAAATCTTTACTGTTAAGCACCTGCCATTCGACATCATACCCCAACTCATCCAATGTGGTGAGGATTGTTCGAAATGTCTCTCCCTTGTCGTGACTGAGTAAGCCTTTGACGTTTTCCAAGAATAGAAAACGTGGTTGGATCTGTTTGGCCGCTCGAGCAATCTCAAAGAACAGAGTTCCTCTAGTATCCTCAAATCCCAATCGTCTTCCTGCGAGTGAAAATGCTTGGCAAGGGAAGCCCCCACAGATGATGTCCACTTGCCCTCTAAGTTGTCTAAAGTCTTGGTCTGTAACTTGTCTAATATCATGAAATTCTATTTCTCCTTCGGTCTTATAGATGGCCTTGTAAGATTTCCTCGCAAACTTGTCAATTTCACAAAAGCCAATACACTCATGGCCCTGATTAGTTAAACCCAATCGAAAGCCTCCAATTCCTGCAAACAAATCTAAAAACTTCATGTCTCTCATTCCTTTCTGGCAAAAATAAAAGGACATTACTTCTTCCGTAACGCCCTTGCTTAATAATGATCTTCCATTTCTGGGGCAGTGATGACCTCAATAATGAGCCAAATCATTCCTAGTCCCAAAATCCCTAATAAAATCCACCAAAACATCTACTCACCTCCTTTTAGTTCGTTTAAGCGTTGTCCCTTGGTCCATTCGGCTAATATGCCATTAAAAACGTATTCCGCTATCGTTTCTGCCTTAGCCGCAAACCTCATGTGTTCCAAAGCATATTTGTAGCGGTGGTCAAAATGAATCATGGCATAGTCACTAGCTGCCTGTGATAATCCAACTTGTCTCAACTGGTCATGAACCTGTCCCCAAATGTAATCTCTGTCATATCTTGTGACTTGCTCCACCTTACTATGAAAATGTTCATTTTCGCTTTTCTTACTTGTTAGATTTTCTGTCTCCTCCTCGTCCTCAATGACAGACTCACTCCCTTTAGTTTCACTATTATTAGTCTCACTAACTTCAGTCTCACTAGTGGCTGAATTTAAGACCGGCCCCGGCTGATTTTGACACCCCCCTAGTGTTTTTTGAACACTACCCCCGTCTGAATTTAAGACGGGGGTAGGTTCATGTTCTAGCTCCCCTAAGTAAATCTTATTGGCCAAGCGTCCTTTTTCACTGGAAGACTGTTGGACTTCATCTATCAAGCCATACTCACGTAATGTTTTCTTTATCGTCAGCAACTTTGACTTGGAACAACCAAGAAGTGTCATAAGTTTTGAGTTGGAATAAACCAAATAGATGGCCCCATCCTCATCTATCCAACCTCTACTCAAAGATAACTCCAAACGGTCTTTTAAGACAGCATAAGCTACTTTAACTTCAAGTTTCATGTCCTTATATCGGTCACTTTCAAATAAGAGTTTTGGGAGCTTATAGTAACGCTCTGATGTTTGGTAATGATTTGCGGTGATACGTTTCATGATTGTCCCTCCAACACTAATAAACCAACATTTCCTAACTCATCAAATTGAATTAGCCCTGACTCTTCCATTTCAGCAATTAACTGAGTTGCTTTCTCAATATTTATTCCCATGATAGCCATGAGATGGCACATCACGATTTGCCGCGATGACTGTTCTTCCTTTTGCATGCTTTTCCTCCTGAAAATAAAAAAGCGAGAACACTTATTAAAATGTTCTCGTTGAGTTAATTTATTACTGACGTATCTCTTTTTTGTCTACGCAGTCGACATCCAAACAGACGTTCACATCAATATACTTTTTTTGCACCTTTTTTATGTCAAAATCACTCTTTTCAATAAAGACAAAATGCTTGAAAAAGTGCTTAAAATAAAGGATTCTTACCCTTTTCTTCGTTGTAGCAACACTACGCACTCCACGTGGTGCGTTTGAGGAAACAGATCCACTGGCTGGACTTTCTTCAGTTCGTAGCCCAGCTCTTGATAGAGTTTGATATCACGCGCCATGGTGGCAGGATTGCAGGAGATATAGACTATCCGCTGGGGCTCCATGCTGACACTGGAAGTGATAAAGCTTTCTGTCAAGCCCTTGCGCGGCGGATCGACTAGGATGACATCCGCCTTGATTCCCTGATTCAGCCAAGTTTGGATGGCTTGTTCTGCAGGGGCGCAAACATAGCTGGCATTGGTGATGCCGTTGAGTTCTGCGTTGCGCTGACTATTTTCCACGGCCTCAGGAATGACCTCGACTCCATAGACCTGCTGGACTCGGTCAGCCAGCGACAGACCAATGGTGCCGATACCCGAGTAGGCATCGAGCACAATATCCTCTTTTTTAAAATCAGCAAAGTCAAAGGCCGTCTGATAAAGCTTCTCTGCCATCTCGGTATTGACTTGGTAAAAGGCTGGCGCAGCAATCTGGAACTGCTTGCCCAGCATGCTGTCAGTGATAAAGTCTTGGCCGTAGAGTGTTCGGAATTCCCGACCAAAGATCGCATTGCCCGGCTGGTCGTTGATATTTTGCATGATGGACTTGATAGCTGGGAAAGCCTCTGTCAAGCGCTCAATTAACTGCTCCACTCGGAAAATCTTAGGCCGACTGGTCACCAAAATGACCATGATTTCACCCGAATAATGGCCACGGCGGACAACCAAATTGCGGATCAAACCAGTGCCCTCCTTCTCATCGTAGGGCTTGAGGTCGAAGCGACGCAGCAAGTCGCGCGCAAAAACGATGACTTGGTCAATAACTGGATCCTGAATATAAAAGTCCTCAATCGGTAGGAGGTCATGGGAATTTTTCCGGAAAAAGCCAGTTTCCAGCTGGCCATTGACACGACGGACTGGCACTTGGGCTTTATTACGGTAGGCCAGTGGCTGATCCATGCCCAGTGTCTCCATCACTTCTACGTCCAAAATGCCAGCAATTTTATAGAGACAGTCCTGCACTTGCTTGCCTTTAAAAGCTAGCTGGGCTGGGTAAGCCAAGTGTCCTAAATCAGCAATCCCAGTCCGCAGATAGGCCAAATCAACATGCTCATTGCGCTGGTCAGACTTTTTCACAAATTCCTCAACTCGGCCAAAGCCGATTTTTTTATTGACCTTGAGGACGCGCATGCGAATCACTTCACTCGGCAGGGCATTTTCAATGAAAAAGACGCGGCCGTCTACCTTGGCCACACCCGCTCCCTCATGACTCAGATCTACAATTTCTACTTCAATAATATCGTTCTTTTTTAACATTTCTTTACTTTCTAATCAATCCTACGTTCAACTGCAATGATACTAAAGCAGGGAATCACAGGATTTTCTACTGTTTATTTCTTTCTTCCTACTGGAAAAGATGCACATATTTCTGCTCTGCTATTTTCCAAAAAGAAAGGGAAGAGACAAAATCTGCCACTTCCCATTATATCATAAGAGCCCTATCTTAATCCCATTTGTTTCAATCTTTCTTTATAGGCTTCAAAATCAATCAGGAGCCCTTGACCACCATACATATCATAGGTATCCGTCCAGTCACCTAGTTCTGGTATAGTAAGGCGCTCTATCCCATTGCGTGAATCAAGCACCAAAGATAAGCCTTGTGACCAAATAAAACTCTGAGGTACATTGGTCGAGGTCAAGGCAAAAACTTTTCCTAATGCTTCAGATCCTGTAAAAAGCTTCGTAGGGTCTTTTATCTGCTGCATGATAGCAGTTAAAACTTCTTGCTGACGGCGTGTACGTCCAAAGTCACCCTCATCGTCCTTACGGAAACGGGCATAGTTTAAGAGCGTTCGCCCGTCCATGTGCTGACGACCAACCTTGATGGTTTGAGTAGGAACCACTCCATCCTTCATGTTTAAATCATCTGGAACTTCCACTTCTGTGACTTTTTCGCCATCAATCGTCGAAAATTTAGCATCCATGAATACACCATTTGGAAAGAGGGTGTCAATTGCAGTCGCAAAGGTGTTAAAGTCCACTAGAGCATAGTATTTAATGTCAATATCGAAGTTATCTTTCAAAGCTTGACGAACTGCCTCAGCTCCACGATGATTGTCTTGTTCACCAAAAGTATAGGCGGAGTTCAATTTTTGATCATAATAATCATCATCCGTTGGCTCCGTATAGGAATTGCTGACACCGTCAATATGAATCAAGGTATCACGCATAAAGCTGACTAACTTCATTTTATGGTCTTTATTGCCAACGTTCAAGACCATAATTGAGTCGGTCCGAGTCTCCGTTGAATTTTCTCCAATTCGGCCATCCGTCCCTAAAACAAGAATATTGATCCCATCTCGAGCATCATGACCATCAAAGTACTCAACATCAGCTGCTTTGAGATTTCCTGGTCTCGCTGTATTTAAGCCTTTAAAAAACATAAAGAGCATGCCAGAAACAACCAAAAGCACAAAAATCAGGAGCCACATCAGCACGCGCTTAGGACGAATTTTTTTGTAGGTTCTCGGAGTCTTCTGAGTTGATTTTTTCGCTTCTTGCTTTGAAGAAGTGCGAGAATTCTTTTGACTTCTGCTAAGAGAACCTTTACCCGGGTATTTGGGTAACAAACCGGATGAGTCCGTCTTCGGATCTTCCGATGAAGCCTGCACATTCTCCCTAGTAGACGCCTTTTGCGCAGCATCTGGCCGTCCTTTCGACTTTTGGCGGAGGTAATTATACTCCTCTTTTTCATGTTCGTTAAGATAGTAATAGTTTGTATGGAGATAATCCAGCCTTAACTGCTCGTGTCGACTAAGATTTTCTGTTTCTCTCATCTCTGCTCCAATCTATAATCCTGAATTTGAAAAACGGGATAACTTCCTATAATTTTAAAGGTGATACCAAGTGTAGCAAGCTCTTGGTAAGCGAAATCCACTAATTCTTTCCGTTCATTATCAATATCAATAATAAAGAAATATTCCCCTAGGGCTGTTTTAAGAGGGCGACTTTCAATCTTTGTCAAGTCAATACCGCGCCAGGCAAAGGTTGATAGTGCCTTATACAATGCACCGGGCAGATTATCCGGTAAAGTCAGAGCCAAACTCTGCTTTTCCTCTTGCTTTACAAGCTTAAGAGCAGGGGTGGTTTGTCCCAAAATCCAGAAACGAGTGAAATTTTCCTCCATTTCCTGAATATCCTGAGCCACCACTTGCAAACCATACTCGACTGCCGCAGTCCGCGGTGCGATAGCGGCAAAAGGTTGGTCAGGATGCTCTGCTACAAAGCGAGCCGCATAGGCTGTACTAGCTGTGATTTCTATTGCTGCTTCTGGATAATGCTGGCGAATATAGCCCTTCCCCTGAGCAAGCGCCTGAGGATGGGAAAAGACTTTTTCAATAGGCTTATCTAAGCTGGTCGCCAATAGCTGCTGCTTAATGGGCTGAACAATCTCTGCTACCGCTTGAATATCAGCCTGATGGAAAAGATAATCCAAGGTCTCATGGACACTTCCTTCAATCGAATTTTCCACGGGAACAACTGAATAATCCACCTCTTTCCCTTCATAGGCCTTCATCACTTCTGTGATATTTTGGTAGGGCACCAAGTCTGCTTGGGGAAAGGCTTCTCGGGCAACATGGTGGGAAAAAGATCCCTTGGGTCCTAAAAAAGCTACTTTCATTGAATTTCCTCAATAATTTCTTGTGGCGTTTTTCCTACCACGTCAATTGTTTGTGTCGCGACCGCCTCATAGAGAGCCTGCCGTTGTTCAAAAATCTCTTGCAAATCTGCTTTGCTCTTGGTCAGATACAAGGGGCGCTGATTTTCCTGATCTTGCTCAATCCGGCGAAAAAGGGTCTCAAAGTCAGCTTTCAGATAAATATTTTGGGGATTTTTAGCTAATAAGTCACGGTTTTGGGGGCTCAAGACGACACCGCCGCCTGTAGAAAGCACGATATCCTGCTGGATACACTCAGCCAGGACTTCAGCTTCAATTTTTCGAAAGGCTGGCTCACCATATTGGGCAAAATACTCTTGGATGGACATGCCGATTTTTTGAACAATCAGCTCGTCCATATCCAGAAAATCTGCTGACAAGGATCTCGCAATCGTTGATTTTCCCGCTCCCATGAAGCCAAGTAAAATCTTAGCCATTCACCAAGCCCTCCAAGTCTGAAAAGAAGCTTGGATAGCTGGTATTGATAGCCTCTGCCCGCTCCAGCTCCACCTCTCCATCCGAAACTAATAGAGCCGCAATGGCTGCCATCATTCCAATACGATGATCGCCGAATGTATTGATGGTTGCACCATGAAGAGGCGTTTTTCCATCGATAATCATGCCATCTGCTGTGGGAGTAATGGTTGCTCCCATGCTATTTAAAGCATCTGCAACAACCTGAATCCGATCGGTTTCTTTGACTTTTAACTCCTCTGCATCTCGGATTACCGTTCTGCCCTCAGCTTGGGTCGCTAAAAGGGCAATTATCGGAAGCTCGTCTATCAAGCGCGGAATAATTTCTCCGCCAATCTCCGTTCCCTTCAGCTCAGAAGTCTCAACTGTAATCGTAGCGGATTTGGCCACCTCATCTATATTAGAAAGGGTCATCTTACCGCCCATTGCCTTGATAACATCAAGAATCCCTGTCCGAGTTTCATTGATTCCTACATTTTCAAGGACGATTTTGGACTGGGGCAGAATCAAACCTGCAACCAGCCAGAAGGCTGCGCTGGAAATATCACCAGGCACTCTCACTTCTTGTCCTGTAAAGGTCTGACCACCCTGCACACGGATTTCCTTACCCTTGACCTCAATTTGACCGCCAAATTGGACAATCATATCTTCTGTATGGTTACGGGTAATTTCCTTTTCAATAATGATTGACTCGCCTTGAGCCTGTAAAGCCGCAAAAATCAAGGCTGATTTGACCTGAGCGGAAGCCACTGGCAGCTGATAATGGATAGGCTTTAAATCTTTTCTTCCATGGATGTGAAGTGGCGGTAAATCTCGTTCTGTCTGACCCCAAATATCCACACCCATCTGACTAAGAGGCAGGGTCACCCGATCCATCGGACGCTTGGACAAACTATCATCCCCAAACATCTCTGCTGCAAAATCCTGACCTGCCAAAACACCCGAAATCAAGCGGATAGAGGTTCCTGAATTTCCCATGTCTAATTTATTGTGCGGCGCCTTGAGACCATCAAACCCAACACCGTGGATCTTGACAGTCTTTCCATCATCCTCTATCTTGATGCCTAAATCGCGAAAGACCTGCATCGTAGAAAGGACATCCTCACCTCTCAAAATATCGTGAACCACTGTAAGGCCCTTGGCCAAGCTCCCGAACATAATCGAACGGTGACTAATAGATTTGTCGCCTGGCACACGGATGCGACCATTCAGACCTTTTGCCTTTGTTCTTAACTTCATAGATGCCCCTTTCAATTGCTACTAACTTCTATTTTATCATAAAAATAGCAATTTTCTAAAAAATTCTTGTATTCATTCCGACTTCTTCCTTCTTTCTACTTTTCTACATGATAAAAGAGGCTGCGACACTCGTCTATCAGCCTCCCTTTATTCCTTGTCAAAACCACGAGAATGCCAGACTCTTACTCTAGTCATTCTCTGATTTAGCCATTATTTGTGTCCTAAATGCTTATCAATCTCATCCATAATCCGCCCCATCACATAGCTAATCTGCAAATTGCGACCAATCAAGATAGCCCAGAAAATAGCCATCAGATAGTCTTCAGACATGATTGATTTATTAAAAAAGTACGTTTCTAAGGCTGTAAAAGCCGCCATTACAATAAATTGTCGTCTATTCATTCTTCCATTATAGCATGAAAAATCATAAAAATCTAAATTCAATCATCCTGAACGGTGATTTTTTCCGCTAGAAAATCAAAGCCTTCCGGTATCAAACTTTCTTCCTGCTTTTCAGCTGCTTCTGCTTTATTGCTACGACTTCTAGCTGAAAATTCTGCCCGAATCTGAGTCCAGTCCTCGAGAGAAATAGCCAGAATATCTGGTGAAAAGCCAGCAGCATTGCTCAGCAGATTTCCAAACATGGTATTGAGATTTTCTCTTTTCATGGTCTGCTCAGCGTTGAAATGAGACTCAAAAGCTAAAATAGCATGGTTTTCATTGGCTGCAACTGGCTGCGAACCAATAAGCAGCGCCTTGTCCGCTCCTGCCAGACTCTCGATGATTTCACCCCAAGCATTTTGCAGCTTGGTCAAATTGCTGCGAGCCAAGTCAGGATTTTCCACCGCTTCTTCCAAGATGGCATTGACCTTATTGCGGTCTACGCGATAGGTCTTAGCCTTCTGAGGTCGTGCCTCCGATTTCTTAGCTGCTGGAGTTGGCTGACTGCCAAAGTTGGCTAATTGTTGCTTAAGCTCTTGAATTTCCTGCTTGAGATTAGACAGTTCCTCTACCAAGTTGTCAGGAATCTGATCCGAGCTTGCTTTTTCCTCAGCCAGTCGAATGGTCATCATTTCTGTATAAATCTTGGGCTGCAGGCTGTTCTTGATGTCTGCCAAACTCTTGGTCGCCATTTCGATCATGGCAAAGAGAGTGTCCTGCGGTGTCTTGAGATTTTCCAGAAAGAGCTCGCTGGCATGATGATTTTCCCCGCCAGTTTTGACAATAATCAAGTCACGCAGATATTGCAGGAGGTCCGTCACAAAACGGGCCATGTTTTTGCCGCTATCAAAAATCAAATTGAGATTATCCAAGGCTGCTACTGCATCATGAGCAATCAAGGCTGCTACATAGGCATCCAAGGCACCTAAGCTGATAGAGCCTGTGATCTCTTCAGCAATATCAGTAGTCAAACGATTTTCTTGGGTCAAGCTAAGAGCCTGATCGAGGATAGACAAGGCATCTCGCATACCGCCCTCAGCTCGACGGGCAATAATCTGCACACCTTCTTGCTCAAAATCAATGCCTTCCTGCTCCAGAATCCACTCAATATGACCAATGATGTCCTGCGTCTTGATAGACTTAAACTCAAATCGCTGAACACGAGAAAGAATGGTCGCTGGAATCTTATGCAGCTCTGTCGTCGCTAGGATAAAGACCACATTTTCGGTTGGCTCTTCCAAGGTCTTGAGCAAGGCGTTAAAGGCCCCAGTCGAGAGCATGTGGACCTCGTCAATGATATAGACCTTGTGCTTGGCAAGACTGGGTGCATAGGTTGACTTGTCCCGAATGTCACGAATCTCATCTACCCCATTATTTGAAGCAGCGTCGATTTCGATGACGTCTTCAAGGCTTCCCTCAGTGATAGCCTGACAGATATAGCAGTCATTGCAGGGCTCACCGTCCTTTTGATTCGGACAGTTCATAGCCTTGGCAAAAATCTTGGCAACACTAGTCTTCCCTGTTCCACGCGGACCAGAAAAGAGATAGGCATGGCTGATTTTGCCTTGCTCCACAGCCTGACGCAGGGTGGTGGCTACTACCTGCTGCCCCACTAGCTGACCAAAGGTCTGACTGCGGTACTTTCGATATAAAGCTTGATACATTAGGCTTTTTCTCCAAACATTTCAAAATTCCAAGTCGTTTTTTCAAGCAAAATCTGAACAAACTTTTCTAGATATTCCTGATCTACCTTATCATAATCACCCGTCAAGGCTGAGTCCAAATCTAGCACTCCCAAAAGGTGGCCATCTTTTACCATGGGCACCACAATCTCGCTCTTAGCACGGCTATCACAAGAGATATAGTTGGCATGCTGGGTCACATCATCTACGATAATCGTCTGCTCTTTCTCAGCAGATTCCCCACAGACTCCCTTACCTAAGGCAATATGGACACAGGAAACACCGCCTTGAAAAGGCCCCAGAATCAGCTCGTTCCCATCAAAAAGATAGAAACCAGTAAAAACCGAATTGGGCAGGGCTTGATTGAGCAGGGCGCTAGCATTAGAAAGATTGGCCAAAGCGTTGGTCTCACCCTCCAACAAGGCTTCCAGCTGAGCCAGTAATAGTTGATAATTTGAAATTTTTTCCCTTTTATTCATACTTTCTATTATATCAAAAAGCACGTCCTACAGAAGAAAAAATCAAAACTTTTTAGCTTCTTTTCTAGTCCGAGCTTCAATTTGAAAAACATTTTCTTATTCTGACCGCTACAAAAGAGAGACCTAATCCTTATTTTTCTTTATTCAAAAATAAGAAACTGAGATTATCCATCCCAGCCTCTTATTCCTATAGAAAGGCGATCTATGCTCAACTCATCTGTTTACAGCCACCCCATAAAGCGGATAAGGTACATATTTAGTCGTACCTGACGCGAATAGTAGTAATTTCCACCATTAATATAAAGCTTGGGGCCGTAAAAAATAGAAAGTATATTATAGTATGAATAGGTTTTTCCAGTCACATTGCCAAGACTCGGTGCAACCACTTCTTTTGAGTATTTTTTTGCAAGCTCGAGCGTATTCTCGCCGCCATTTTGCGCAACATAGTCGATATAAGCCTGGCCGAAATTGTAGGCCTGAACTGCCGTCCAGACATCCACCTTTTTCTCGCTGGCCAGCTCTAGATTGTCCGATAAAGTCTGAATACCTTGCCGAACACTTTCTTTATTGTCTGTAATCGAATTGATTTCGCCTGTTGCACTCTCACTAGACTGCATGAGGTCGTTGTTTCTTCCCTTGGTTTCTGTGTAGATCATGGCTAGGACTAGCTCTTCATTAGCCGCTGTGTCCTGCTCGTCCAGCACTTCTCTAACCAAGCTTTGATAGGTCATAACCTGCTTAACATCACGATGGACTTGATAGCCTTTTATCGCGATGGCAGCCAGAATGATGAGCAAAATCAATCTTCTGATAAATTTAAACATTATTTACTTTGTATATCCTCGATATTTTTGATGAGAATAGAATAGGTCCCGTTGTCGTTCTGGATAAATTCCACGGATTCAGCATCCTGATAAACATTATTGGGAACGATTAGCTCTATTCCATTAGAGAGGGATAATTTTTGATTTTCGAACTTCTTTTTCTGGCGACTGCTGTCAATCTCATCAAACTTGATTGGCTCTGGCACAGTTTCCTTAACTTGGTCAATAAAGGTAAGTCGAGCTGTCAGATTGCTGTCAAACAGCTCGTCTGCCAACTTTTCAGGAGACAATTCATCATTTTCTTCCAGATTTTTGAAAATGCTGGATTTGACCTTAGACTGGAACTGAAAGTCGTCTGTGTTAAAGCTTTCAGCAATCTTTTGAGCTGTTTTTTCCAGAGCTTTGATAGATTTTTTTGGTGAAATCTTGGGACTGACCTGCAAGAGATTATCCGAAAAATAGTTGAGAAAGGCACCATTGTACTTGATGCGCTTTTCAATCAGATGGTACTTGCGAGACTGGAGATTGATGACCAGAGCCTCGTCCGCACCTGTACCAAAGCCAGGCAGATTGTTCTGCGTCAGCTTGATTGGATTGTCCGTCTCACCACCCAAGTGGGTCAGGGTTTCCCGCAGCGCAATCCGCAGAAAAGCAAAATGCTCCACGCCTTCCTTGTCAAACTGAACGAAAATCAGATCGTTGGTTTTCTGGTTTTCACTGACCGAAAACTCTTCCTGCCAAAGTTTGGCCACTGTCACGGATGTTTCCAGTAAGTCGTCTGAAAGCTGGGCTAAAAAGACATTATCAGGTTCGAAAATGCCTGTTTTAGCCTCGTCTGAATAGACCTGTTCGATTTTCTTACGCAAGTATTCCTCAATCTTTGGAGTAATGTTGAGAAACTTATCCGACAGCAGCAGTTCGGTATCAGCTGGACTGAATTGATGAATGATGGCCTTTTTTACGTAAATGTCCATCTTAGTTCAAACCTTCATAGAGCGGAAAAGCATCCGTCAGTTCACGAACTTCCGCCCGCACTTGGTTCAGCACCGCTTCGTTTTCAGCGTTTTCCAGAGCCTTGATAATAAGCTCAGCCACCTTGATACTTTCTGCGACACCAAAACCCCGAGCTGCAATAGCTGCTGTACCGATACGAATACCGCTAGTCTTAAATGGTGACAAAGTCTCATAAGGGATGGAGTTTTTATTAAGCGTGATATTGACCTCATCCAAGAGATTTTGTGCTACTTTCCCATTTTCTACAACCTTAGTGACATCAACCAAGAACAGGTGATTTTCAGTACCGTCAGAAATCACGCGGAACTTATCATGCTGACGGAAGACTTGCGCCATAGCTTGGGCATTGTCCAAAATCTGCTGGGCATAAACCTTGAAAGCTGGATCAAGCACTTCTTTAAAAGCCACAGCCTTAGCTGCAATGACATGCTCCAATGGTCCGCCTTGAATGCCTGGGAAAATAGCTGAATTAATTTTCTTAGCTAAGTCTTCATCATTTGTCAAGATCAAACCACCGCGAGGGCCGCGCAAGGTCTTGTGGGTCGTCGTAGTTGTGATGTCCGCATAAGGCACTGGGCTCGGATGGAGGCCAGCAGCGACCAAGCCAGCGATGTGAGCCATATCTACCATAAGCTTGGCACCCACTGCATCAGCGATTTCACGAAATTTTGAAAAGTCAATGATATGAGAGTAGGCTGAAGCACCCGCCACAATCAGCTTAGGCTGAACCTCTTTGGCTTGCTTGAGGATGGCATCAAAGTCCAGTAATTCTGTTTCTGGATCAACACTATAGGATACAAAATTGTAGGTTTGGCCAGAGAAGCTGACTGAAGCCCCGTGAGTCAAGTGACCGCCAGCAGACAAATCCATGCCCATAACAGTGTCGCCCGGCTCAATCAAAGCCATATAAGCTGCGCAATTGGCCTGACTTCCTGAGTGAGGTTGCACATTGGCAAACTTGGCACCAAAAATTTCCTTAGCGCGCTCAATTGCCAAGCTCTCCACTACATCCACTACGTCTGTTCCACCATAATAGCGGCGACCTGGGTAGCCCTCAGCGTATTTATTGGTCAAAATAGAACCTTGAGCCGCCATAACAGCTTTAGAAACGACGTTTTCTGAAGCAATCAGCTCAATATTATGTTGCTGACGCTCTTCCTCATTGGCAATGGCATCCCAGAGTTCTTTGTCAAATGCTTTGTAGTCTTCTTGGTCAAAAATCATAAGGTGTCTCCTTTTTTTGAGAAAATAGGGCGCTAGGCTCCTAATAGTTAAAATGTTATATCATTTACTTGGGCGAGAATGTCCTCGCGGGTAATGGCTCCTTGGCGCAAAATACGTGCCTTTTCTCCAGACAAGTCCAGAATGGTTGAATCCTGACCAGTCAAGGAAGCGTCATCTTCTACTCCCGAGACTTGCTCTTGAAAATCCATCATAATCTGCTGGAAATCAGTTCCACTGGCTTTTCCAGAAAGATTGGCGGATGGACCAATCAAGGGACCGTACTTGCGAATCAAGTCCAGCGTAACCGGATGCTTAGGGATCCGAAAGCCCACAGTTTCCATACCTGAGTTTATCCAAGCAGGAACTCGGTCATTAGCTTGGAGGATAATAGTCAGTGGTCCAGGTAGAAAGGCTTGATAGACTTGTTCCAGATAGCTGGGCTGGTTCTTGGAAAAGGCATAAATATCTTCCAAGCTAGCCACATTGAGATTGAGTGCTTTGTCACGCGGTCGTCTTTTTAATTCGTAGACTCGCTCAACCGCCTCTTCGTTCAAGGCTTGGGCAAAGAGGCCATACACCGTTTCCGTCGGCAGGACAACCGCTCCGCCTGCTGCCAGAGTCTTTTCTATCTTATCCATTGTCAACCGCCACCATTCTATCTTTTCCAAATTGATCTTTCAAGACTCGGATTCGTTTTTGAGGGAAGGATTTTTTTAGCAATTCCCTGACGCCATCTCCTTGCTTGTAACCAATTTCCAGATATATTTTTCCTTTTTCTGTCAGATAGTCTCCTGCCTGCTCGGCTATTTTCCGATAGACGGCATAGCCATCCTCCTCAGCAAAGAGGGCCATGTGAGGTTCTGAGGTCAAAACATTAAGTCCAACTTCATTCTTATCCGCTTCTGAAATATAGGGCGGATTGGAAACGATGATGTCAAATGTCCCGCTAAACGCTTCCATGCAATCGGATTGGACAAAAGTAAGGTTAAGTCCGCAGGATTGGGCGTTTTCCGCCGCCAAGGCAAGTGCATCTTCTGAGAGGTCAGAAGCAGTAATCTGCCAGTCTGGACGACTGCTTGCCAGTGCCAGAGCGATGGCCCCACTACCCGTTCCGATATCCAAGACAGACAGAGAACCTTCGAGATTTTCTGACAAAATCAGTTCCACCAGTTCCTCTGTCTCAGGCCTTGGAATCAGAACTCGCTCGTCCACCTTGAGAGTCAAGCCGTGAAAGTCACTGCTCCCAATGATATACTGGGCTGGCTTATGAGCGAGCAGCTGCTCATGAATTGCTTTCAGCTGGTCACGATCTTCCTGACTAACCTCTGCCTGAAGCTTGAGAACAAAGTCGGTAAAAGAGAGGTCATTGAGAGCTCGATAAACGAAAGACAGGCTTTCTGCTTCTTCTCCCGCTGCTACCAGCTCCTGCTCTAACTCAGCTAAATATTGAGCTAGGGTCATTATTTATTCAGCTCTTCTAGTTTTTGCGTTTGGTCATAGAGTACCAAGGCATCTACAACTTCATCCAATTTACCAGACAAGATCGTATCTAGCTTTTGAAGAGTCAAGCCGATACGGTGGTCTGTGACACGGTTTTGCGGGAAATTATAAGTACGGATCCGCTCTGAACGGTCACCAGTACCAATCGTTGACTTACGTTCAGCGTCTTGCTCATCCTGAGCAATCTGCGCAAAGTGGTCAGCCACACGCGCACGGATAATCTTCATGGCCTTTTCACGGTTCTTCTGTTGGGTCCGTTCTTCTTGCATCTCAACCTTGATATTGGTTGGCAAGTGAACAATACGAACGGCTGTCGCAACCTTGTTGACGTTCTGTCCACCAGCACCTGATGCGTGGTAGATGTCCACACGAAGGTCTTTTGGATCAATATCGTATTCTACTTCTTCGATTTCTGGCATGACGAGAACTGTCGCTGTCGATGTATGAACACGGCCTTGACTTTCTGTCACAGGAACACGTTGTACACGATGGGCACCAGATTCATACTTAAGTTTAGAGTAAACGGATTGCCCTGAAACCATAGCCACTACTTCTTTGAAACCACCGACACCATTCATAGAGGCTTCCATGACTTCAAAGCGCCAGCCTTGGGCTTCCGCATACTTTTGGTACATAGTTAGAAGATCACCAGCGAAGAGGGCTGCTTCGTCTCCACCAGCGGCTCCACGGATTTCAAGGATGATGTTCTTATCATCGTTTGGATCCTTTGGAAGGAGCAAGATTTTGAGCTTTTCTTCGTATGCTTCTTTTTCAGCCTTGGCATCTTTGAGCTCTTGCTTGGCCATTTCTTCCAAATCAGCATCACCAGAAGCGTCTTTTATCATTTCTTCAGCGTCTGTGATGTTTTGCAGGACTTTTTTATACTCACGATAAGCTGTCACTGTATCACGAGTAGAAGCCTCTTCTTTTGAAAGCTCCATGAAACGCTTGGTGTCTGAGACCACATCTGGGTCACTAAGTAATTCTCCAAGCTCTTCATAGCGGTCTTCCACTGCCCGTAACTGGTCATAAATATTCATCTTTGTAATCTATCTCCTTGATTTTCTAATTCATTCTACTTAATGGGTGGATTGAAATAATGCTTGCGGCAAACAGAAATATAGGTCTCATGGCCACCGATTTTGATCTGTTCGCCATCATAGACAGGTTTCCCGTTATCCGTCCGCAAAACCATGGTTGCTTTTTTTGAACAATATTGGCAAATGGTTTTGATTTCGTCAATCTTATCAGCCAAGAGCAAGAGGTGCTTGGAGCCTTCAAAGAGTTCATTACGAAAGTCATTTTTCAGACCAAAAGCCATGACTGGAACATCTAGCTCATCCACCACCCTAGCCAAATCATAGACATGATGGCGTTTCAGAAACTGAGCCTCATCAATCAAAACACAGTAAGGCTTTTCAGGAAGCTGCTGGATATAGCCAAAAATATCCGTCTGGTCCTCGATTGCCATCGCAGCTCGCTTCATGCCGATGCGGCTGGAAACAACTCCAAAGCCATCACGTGTATCGACAGCTGAGGTCATGATGACCACGCTTTTCCCCTGCTCCTCGTAGTTGTGGGCCACTTTCAAAATTTCAATCGTCTTGCCCGAATTCATTGTGCCATATTTATAATATAACTGAGCCATTTTATTCTTACATTCTCTCTAAGTATTGTCTTTCTAGGACTTTCAGCACTGTCCATAAACTCTGCTGGAAAGACCGACCGTACTTCCTATTATTTTACCACAATTCACTATTCTTTAAAACCTAATTTGTGATAAAATAAGATTAGCAAAAGAAAAGGAGAAATCATATGCCATTTGTCAGAATTGATTTATTTGAAGGCCGCAGCTTGGAACAAAAGAAAGCTTTGGCTAAGGAAGTCACCGAAGCCGTTGTCAGAAATACTGGCGCACCTCAGTCTGCTGTCCATGTCATCATCAACGACATGCCAGAAGGCACTTACTTCCCTCAAGGTGAAATGCGAACAAAATAAAACCAAAGAGAGTGGGACAGAAATCGGTAATTCGTTAGAATTCGATTTCGTCGTCCCACCTCCGCACAGTTGAGTAGGGCTGTAAAAGCTGATGAAATCAGCCTAGTAGAGCCCACTCAACCACTGCGTCTTGCTCGACAATCCACAGACAATTGAGAGGCTAGGACTTTTGTCCCAGCCTTTTAATTTTATGATGAAAACGCTCAGCGTCGCTTCTTTTGGATATAATTCAATCGCAGCTGGTAAAGGATTGCACTCATGACCAAGCTTGCAATCAGTCCAATCCAGTAACCATACGGTCCCAAGTCCATAGCCTGATCTAAAAACAAGCCCAGAGGCAAGGAAACGCCCCAGTAAGCTAGCAAGCCTAAGTAAAATGGAGCTTTCGTATCCTTGTAGCCTCGCAAAATTCCTTGCAAAGGAGCTGCTATCGTATCAGCCAATTGGAAAAAGAGGCTAAAAGTCAGAAAGATTGAGGTCAGACGTATAAAATCCGGATCTGAGCCATAAAGGCTGGCAACTTTATCTCGGAAAATATAGAGAAAAATCAAGGTAAAGACCGCAAACCCAGATGCTACAATTCTCCCCAAAGTGCAATACTTTTTCACATCGTCAAGTCTTTCAGCCCCCAGCTCATAAGAGACGATAATGGCCATAGCTGTAGAGATACTCATAGGGAAAGCGTACATTAGGTTTGAAAAATTCATGGCAGCCTGATGGCTAGCAATAATCAAAGAAGAAAATTTTGACATCACTAGTCCGACGATTGAAAAGATGACAACTTCGGCAAAGACTGTCCCTCCTATTGGCAAACCTAAGCGAAAACCTTCAGCCAAACCAGCTTTGTTCAAGGAACGAAATTTCCAGAGTTGATACTGGCGGACTTTAGGATGTTTGCTGGCCAGTAATAGTGATATGATTAATAAAACCCAATAAGCCAAAGAAGTGCCCAGTCCCGCACCAGCTCCGCCCATTTCCGGAAAACCAAAAGCTCCATAAATCAAAACATAATTAAAGCTGGCATTCAAAGGTAAGAGCAAGAGCATCAAATACATAGAAAGCCGAGTCAACCCCAAAGCATCCAAGAGAGAGCGAATAACGCTAAAAAGCAAGAAGGGAATGATACCGATGGACAAGTAGCGAAGGTATTGCTGGGCCACATCTTTTACCAGAGGGTCTAATCCCAAACGCTGCAAAACCAAAGGGGCACCCAAAAATACCAGCGCAAATAAAATCAGCGATAATGCCAAAGAAAGATAGATGAACTGATAAAAATCTGAGGCAATTTTTTCATCTTTCCCCTGTCCCAAATGATGACCGATAATCGGAACCAAGGCAGACACAATCCCCGTCAGAAAGGAGAAAAATGACCCCCACAGACTGGTCGCCATAGAGACGCCCGCCAGATGCAAGGTATCGTATTGGCCCGTCATGGTCGTGTCAACAAAGGAAGCCGAGAAATTTGCCAGCTGGTAAATCAAGATGGGAAGAAAAATTGAAACAAACAAGCTTAGGCGTTGTTTCAAATGATACGTTTGATACATGTTGAATTCCTTTTTTAATCTTCTTTTACTATACTACAAGCCAGCTCAATAGTCAAAAAAGGCTGGGACAAAAGTCCTAGCCTCTCAATTGTCTTTGGATTGTCGAGCAAGACGCAAGGGTTGAGTGGGCTCTACTACACTGATTTCATCAGCTTTTACAGCCCTACTCAACTGTGCGG
Organism: Streptococcus cristatus; assembly: GCF_003943465.1. Lineage (GTDB taxonomy): Bacteria > Bacillota > Bacilli > Lactobacillales > Streptococcaceae > Streptococcus > Streptococcus cristatus_C. The sequence continues at coordinate 61,336 of NZ_RJPR01000011.1, forward strand.
AGGTGGGACGACGAAATCGAATTTTAACGAATTACCGATTTCTGTCCCATTCTCTTTCTTATTTATTTTTGCGATTTAAGATAGCGTTTAGGACAATAGCAATCAGACTGGCCATGACAATTCCGTTTGAGAAGAACATCTGAAGGCTGGTCGGTAGGCTGTTGAAAAGGCTGCTACCATTGAGTCCGACACCTGCTGAGATAGAAATCGCTGCAATGAGGAAATTATGCTCACTGTGCTCAAAGTCAACACGCGCTAAGATTTGCATCCCCTGAACAGACACAAAACCAAACATAACCAGCATAGCACCGCCAAGAACTGGACTTGGGATAATTTGTGCCAAGGCTCCGAATTTTGGCAGAAGACCGAGAAGAATCAAGAAACCAGCCGCATAGTAAATCGGCAACCGCGTCTTGATACCAGATAATTTGACCAAGCCAACATTTTGAGAAAACCCTGTGTAAGGGAAGGTATTGAAGACACCACCCAGCAGCACCGCAAGTCCTTCTGCTCGGTAACCATTTCGCAAGCGGGTGCTATCAATTTTATCTTTGGTAATGTCAGAAAGAGCTAAGTATACACCCGTTGACTCCACTAGAGAAACCGTTGCGATGATACACATCATTACGATAGAAGAAAATTCAAACTTTGGTGCTCCGAAATAGAAAGGGGTTGGCACATGGACCAGCGGAGCCTGTGCGACTGGCGTCAAATCCACCAATCCCATGGCTCCAGCAATGCCCGTACCGACAATCAAACCAATCAAAATAGAGATGGATTTGATAAAACCTTTGGTAAAAATGTTAATCAAAAGAATAATCAGAACCGTCACAGCTGCTAGAATCAGACTTTGGGCGGTCGGCTTGTCTACGTTATTTCCCATATTGCCAATGGCCACTGGAATCAAGGTCAACCCAATGGTCGTAATGACCGAACCAGTAACAACTGAAGGAAATAGATTAGCGATTTTTGAGAAAATCCCAGCGATCAGAACAACATAAATCCCTGATGCAATCAAGGCACCAAACATGGCGCCACTACCATGGCTCTGCCCAATGATAATCAGAGGAGCAACGGATTGGAAGGCCACTCCCAGCACGACCGGCAGACCAATCCCAAAATATTTATTTAGCTGGAGTTGCAAGAGAGTGGCAACACCACACATAAAAATATCAGTCGAAATCAGATAGGTTAACTGCTCAGCCGAGTATCCCAAAGCCCCAGCAATCATAATTGGAACCAGAATGGATCCGGAATACATAGCCAACAAATGCTGCAAACCCAAAATGGCTGCCTGTGAATGTTTTTCTTCATTATAGTTCATCTTATAGATCTGCCTCTCTAAATACAACTTTTCCATTTTCAAATCTGTCAATTCGAGCCAAAGAAAGAACTGTTTGTCCTTGAGCCTCTAGCAAGTTTCGACCGTCTTGGAAGGATTTCTCAATCACGATTCCAACAGCTGCTACTTCAGCGCCCGCTTCTTCAATGATTTTAATCAGGCCCTTGGCTGCTTGACCATTTGCCAAGAAATCATCGATAACCAAAACCTTGTCACTTGACTCCAAAAATTTGCCAGCGATGGAGACGGTTGAAGTGACCTGCTTGGTAAAGGAATATACTTCTGCCGTTAAAATCCCTTCAGTCATCGTGATATTCTTAGACTTTTTAGCAAAAATCATTGGAACACCCAAAGCTTCTGCCGTGTAGACAGCCGGTACAATACCTGAAGCCTCAATCGTCACAACTTTTGTAATGCCTGCATTCCTGAAATGCTCAGCAAATACTTGCCCGATTTCTTTCATAAGCGAAAAATCGACCTGATGAGTCAGGAAAGAGTCAACTTTGAGAATATTTTCTCCTAAAACGTTGCCGTCTTGCAGAATTCTCTCTTCTAATGTTTTCATGTATCTCCTCTTAACATATCTTTCTTCAACGATGAAAGGACCTGCCACGATAAGCAAGTCCTTTCTTTTAATGACAAATAGGCTGATACTAAAAGTACCAGAAAGTCATTAGGCTCACTTATTGTTAGATGTTTGGCATCTTGTAGAGACCTTGCCCCAATCATTAGCAAGATAAATAAGTTATTCTATTTCATTAATGAGCATCGCCATTCCAGATGGAGTTTTTGACGATGACATAGTCCACGCGAGTCAGGCTATGCAAATCACGCCCCCCCGCATAGGAAATCGAGCTCTGCAAATCCTGCTCCATTTCAGTTAATGTATCTTGCAAGTGGCCCTTAGCCGGTAGCAAAATCTTCTTACCTTCGACATTTTTATAAGCACCTTTTTGATACTCGGATGCAGAACCATAATATTCTTTAAACTTATCGCCGTCTACCTCAATGGTTTCACCTGGGCTTTCAATGTGGCCGGCAAAGAGCGAACCAATCATGACCATGCTGGCTCCAAAGCGGATCGATTTGGCAATATCACCATGCGTCCGAATCCCTCCATCCGCGATAATAGGCTTGCGGGCAACCTTTGAACACCAACGAAGAGCAGACAATTGCCAGCCGCCTGTACCAAAACCTGTCTTGACTTTGGTAATGCAGACCTTGCCTGGGCCGATGCCAACTTTAGTCGCATCTGCGCCAGCATTTTCCAGTTCCCGCACAGCTTCTGGAGTTCCGACATTTCCAGCAATGACAAAGGTCTCGGGCAATTCTTTCTTGATGTGTTGGATCATTTGAATCACACTGTCTGAGTGCCCGTGTGCAATATCAATGGTAATGTATTCAGGTGCATCATCTTTGAGGCTACTAACGAAGTCATACTCATAGTCTTTTACACCGACGGAGATCGATGCAATCAGGCCTTGCTCATGCATTCGTTTAACGAATGGTTTACGACCTTCCTCATCGAAACGGTGCATAATGTAGAAATAGCCTCCTCGAGCAAGCTCTTCAGCGACAGATTCGTCAATAATCGTCTGCATATTGGACGGTACGACTGGCATCCGAAACCTATGTTTACCAAATTTCACACTGGTATCAGCCTCTGAGCGACTTTTCACAATACATTTCGCTGGAATTAGTTGAATATCTTCATAGTCAAAAACCTGAAAATCATTGAGCATGGAAAACTCCTTATCAATACTTAAAAATGACCTACCTATGCTCTTCAGCATCGCTACATCTATCCAGACGTTTCCAAAGAAAGTATATCATAAGGTACAGATTTTGTAAAATATTTCAAGTATATTATTGATAATGTTCGGAGATTAAGAAAAACACGGTCGACCGTGTTTTAATCTTTCTTATCTTTTTCTGAGTTGGAGTCTTCTGCTCCTCCATCGACTGCCTTTTTAAACTCTGAAAACATTTTTCCAATAGACTGCCCTAGCTCTGGCAGACGTTTTGGCCCAAAAATCAGCAAAGCTCCTAGAACGATAACGATAAGCCCTGGTAGTCCGATGTCTTTTAAAATTCCCATTACGATGTTCTCCTTTTCTCAATCATTTTACTCAGTAGGATACTAACTTCATACAGCAAAATCAACGGCACTGTCATTGACAGGTCACTGATGAAATCAGCTGGTGTCAAGACAACTGCTAATACCAATAAAACGAAATAGGCATAGCGTCTATATTTTATCAAAAATTGCGGTTTGAGCAAACCGATTGATGTGAGAAAGGCCACAATGACAGGCAATTCAAACAAGCAAGCAATCGGAATGGTCGTGTGAAACAGAAAGGCCAGATAGTTCTGCGCTGTCATCTGAACGGCAAACAATCCATCACCTAAAGAAAGCAAAACTTGCAAAATAGCAGGGCTGACAAAGTAAAAACCAAAGGCCAAGCCCAAGACAAAACTGAAAAATGTAGCTGGTATGTAAGCAAAAATTGCCTTTGCCTCACTATTTCTCAGAGCAGGTCGGATAAATTCCCAAATCTGATAGACCATAAAAGGCAGAGTCAATGAGAAAGCCACAAGACTAGCCAAGCTAATATAAATCCAAAGGATGTCGTCTGGTCCCAATACAATCAGCTTCTGCTCAAAGGAAGCGGTCAGCCATTTGTAAATATCCGCTGCAAAAAGTAGACTGAGCAGAAAAATCAAACCGAACCAGACTAAGACAGCAAGGAAGCGCCATCTAAATTCCGTCAAATGCTCAACAACAGTCTGTTCCTTATTAGGCATCTGCTCGCTCCTTTTGCCGATTTCTAAAGGTCACATAAAGGACAACGACAAGAAAGATGGCTTGACTTAGCAGCACTTCTAAGCTCGGATAAATTCCCAGCCAATCAATGGTTGGAAGATGAGACAGCAAGTGACTAGGAAAAATAGCTGTTAATTGCAGGGCATGAATGCTGACACCTAACATCTTAAAAGCCAAGGCATAAATCAGCCAGGTCAGACCAAAGAAAATCCGATGAGGCCGAATGAGACTGCTGGCCTTGGTCATTAGAATTGCAAGCAAAACTAAAACCAAGATAGCAAGTCCCAGTCCTAAAAAGAAATCTAGAGCAGTAATACGCGGTAAAATTCCTGCGTAGAACAAGATGGTTTCTGCTCCCTCACGGAAGACAGCAAGGAAACTCAGAGCAAACATGGAAATAAAACTACCACTGGCTGTCACTGCCTGCATCTGACTTTCCATGAAGTCATTCCATTTCTTGACAGAGGACTTACTGTGGAGCCAAATACCGACCAAAATCATCATGACAACTGCAAAGATCCCCACTGCTCCCTCAATGATTTCACGATTGAAGCCAGAGGCAACGGCTGGAAAAAGAGTTTGCAGCAAAATGGCAATGGCCACACTGGCTAGTACGCCCAAGCCAGCACCAGTATAGACCCATTTGAGACCTTTTTTCATCTTGGAGGCCTTGAGTGTCGTGACAAGTGCCATCACGATCAAGAGAGCCTCAACGCCCTCACGCAACAAAATCAGCATGGCATCAAAGAAAGTATAAGATCCGCTGGTGTCAATCTGTTCTAGCTCACTGATTAAGGACTCGAGCTGGTCTTGATACTCCTTATCCTTACCCTTCACCATGATGACAGGCGACTGGCTTTCTACTTTGGTATAGAGGGAGGGATTTTTAGTGCTGACATCTCCTTCAACGCTTGGCCAAATCGTGATAAATTTCTTCATCACAGCCTTGCCCTGCTTCTCGTCTCCTTTTTGGAAAGCAAGCAGAGCTTTTTTCAGAAGGCCGATACCATCTGCCAGTGTAAGATTCTCACTGCTAGCAGACGCCTCTTCTCCCTTAACAAAGCTATCAATCGCTGCTCTCAGATCATCGTAGGAAGTTTGAATGGCTTCAAAATCCGTTGGCTCCGTCTCAATAGCACTACGTAAAAATGAAATGGCCGTCTCCACTTTGCCATAATGAGCCGTACTATGATCCCGCACCACTCCTTCATTAGCAGTCCAAGTCGAATTCATTTTTTTATAGGCTTCACGAATCTTTTCAAGATCCTTGCTCTTAATCGCTGCCTGAAGAGCTTGAAATTTTGATTCTAGTTTATTGACCAGCTTGGTTTTTTCCGCTTCAAGATCAACAGGATTCTGCTCCTTTTCAAAAGCCAAAAGAGCAGCTGAAACCTTGGTCAGCTTGTCCTCCGTCACATCGCCCGAGATAGTCAAGGCCTTGCTGACTTCTTTCCCTGCAGCTGAGTCATGGTTGCTTAAAGCCGCAAATTCAGTCTGGATTTCCTCCAGCAACTCTTTGGCACTGGCTTGGTCGCCTTCTTGAACGGCGGTGCTGGCATCCGTAATCTTGATAAAGAGACTACTATAAGAAGCCTCAGCTGATACAGGCTGAGCTAGGAGTACGAGCGCCAAAAGTAAAAACAGGATCTTATTCAAATAATTTCTGGCCAAGATATTCTCCTTCTTTGACACCGCCGAAGCAAGCAAACAAGCCACTGCCCACATGGGTGACATATTCATTCATCTTATCCTGTGCTCCAAGATTAGTCTGCACTTTGATAAAGCTGTCAGGATCCTTTTGGAAAGAGATAAAAAGGAGGCCTGTATCAAATTGACCCGTTGTTTCATCAATACCATCTGAATAAGAATAGGAACGACGATAGAGAGGCTTGTCGACCTCTTTGGCCAGCCTTACATGAGCATCAACTGGAAGCAGGTCCAGGTCTACCTCGTCAAATTCATTCTTCTTGCCAAAGGGCGCCCCGCTCTCCTTATAACGACCAAAGGTGTTTTCTTGCTCTTGCAAATTGGTCCGATCCCAAGTCTCAAGAAACATCTGGATCCGACGGACAGCCATGTAAGAGCCACCCTTCATCCAGTCCTTGCTATCACACCAAACCACCTTATCAAAGTCTTTTTCCTTGGTGACATTGGCCGTGCCGTCTTTAAAACCAAATAGATTGCGGGGAGTAGACATACGATCGCCAATGGCAGCAAAGCCAGCCTGACTCCATTTCATAGTGATAGCATTTCGCGCTTTACGAACCAGATTGCGAACAGCATGAAAAGCCACCTGCTCATCATCAGCACAAGCTTGAATGACAATATCCCCACCAGTATATTTCTCTTTTAGTTGTTCCTTAGGGAAAGGAGGCAAGTCGCGGAATTCCTTAGGCTTTTTATCCTCCAAGCCCATTTTTTTCAGGAAAGAGGCGGAGACGCCAAAGGTCAAGGTCAGTCGGTAAGGGTTGAGTCCGACCGTTTCTCCAGTATCCGTAGGTGGCAAGAGGGCATTAGAACCATCTTTTTTGACTAGCTCCCCATTGACCAACTTTTCACTGTAAGCGGTCCAGTCCTTGAACATCTGGATAACGGTCTCTTTATCCGTCGTATGCAGGTCCAGAATGACAAAATAGATATTCTTTTGCATGGCTGTTGTGATGCCAGCTTGATGCTCACCGTAAAAACTGATTTCTTCTTCACCGTCAGCTAATTTTTTGTCTTCTTTTGCTTGATTAGCGAAAAAAGCAGATGCACTGGAGACACCAAGTGCTAAGCCTACGCCTCCAATCCCTGCTTTTTTAAGAAATTCCCGACGATCCATTTTTTTATTAAACCATTTTTCGTCCTTGGTCATCTTCTTACTTCCCATCTAGGATGATACCCATTTGAGAGAGAGGCTCGCCCAGTTTTGTGACAGCTTCTCCTAGCTCTTTAGTATCTTCCTTGCTCAATTCGGTATAAAGTTTATAATTCTTAGAATCAGTCATGTGCTTGTCTAGCAAACTATTGACATTCTTGAACTCAGTTTCTATACTTTTCACCAGTTTTTCATCTTTCTTCTCAATCAAAGGTTTAAAGAGTTCGAAAATCTTTTCTGCCCCTTGAATATTGGCACGGAAGTCATACAAATCCGTATGTGAAAAGATTTCTTCTTCACCGGTAATCTTGCTGGTCGCCACTTCATTAAGGAGGTCAACTGCACCAGTCAGCATAATGTCTGGTGTAACCTCAACAGTCGCGATTTTAGCCTTTAATTCTTTGATGTCATTGACCAACTGGTCTGCATATTTCTCTGTACCATTCGTTGTATTACTTTCCCACAGAATTTTTTCAATCCGGTGGAAGCCTGACCAGCCTTCTTCGGTCTTGTTTTCATCCACATAGTCAGCTAAGCGGAAGTCAATCTTCACATCAGACTCTCCGAAGCTTTCGGCAATCGGCTCTGAACGCTCGTAGCTCATGCGAATTAGCGGATACATTTTCTTGGCTTCATCAAGCTTGCCTTCTTTGAGCGTATCTCTGAATTTCTCCGTATCCGTCAATAATTGATCAATTTCTTTCTGTACAAAGGCTTTATACTCTGCTGTTGCCTTATCCAAAGCTTTCTGGTCAGAGGCCGATAGACTTGTTTTAGCTTCCGAACTGCTGGCACTTGTATTCGATTTTTGATTAGCAGCACAGCCAGTCAGTAAAATAGCTGTTGACAATAAGACAATTCCAAGTTTTTTCATCTTGACTCCTTTATTTTCCCTAAAAGGGGCGAATTCATATAAATTATAACAATTTATTTCTCATATTTCAATAAATTGTCAGATAATTATAATAAAACTTTCCTTTCTGAGTCAAGAAACAAGTATTTTAAAGCAAAATATCTTTAATTTTGCCAATTTCCGTTTTCTTAACGACTACATAAATCGTATCTCCTAGATAGAGACGACTGGCCCCGTTGACCGTCTGAGTCTTACCCTTATGGATATTCATGGTGATTAAAACGCCATGCGGTAGCTCCAATTCATGCACCTGCCGACCTGCGATCTTTTCTGAAACAGGAATTTCAATCAAGGTTGTCTCTCCGTCATCTTCAATCCGATCTGGCAGCATTTTTTCAAGCATGGCTTCATAGACAGGCGCTCCCTTTAGCAGATCCATAGCAATATAGGCCATCAGAGTGACCAAACCCAGTGGCATGAGGTTTCGAATATCTCCCACCATCTCCGTCACGAGAATCATAGCTGTTAGCGGAGCTTTGGAAATAGCGCCAAAATACCCACTCATTCCCAAGATGATAAAGATTGGAAATTGTTCCTGCGTGATAAAGCCAGCCTTCACACAAAGGGCTCCAATTGCTGCACCTAGTAAAGAACCCAAAGCCAGGATGGGCAGAAAAATACCACCAGGAAGTCCGCTGCCATAACTAATCATGCTCCATACAAAACGGAGTAAGAAAAAGAGAAGCAAGGTTCCAACTGTGTAATGAGCACTCGTCAAAGACAAAATCAGCTGATTCCCACCGCCCAGCAAATGAGGCAGCAAATAGCCAATCGGAATGATTAAAACAAAGGCAAAAATCGGATAGTAAGCTTTTGGTATTCTAAAAAATTTGCCTAGGGCTTCATAAACCAGATGAATATTAAGGACTGCTTTTTCATAGAGAAAACCTGCCAATCCTAAAAACAGGCCCATCAAGATATAAATCCAGTACTGATTCAGCCCCATGAAAGGAATATTATCCGGCATATCCAAAACAGGAGTCAGGCCAAATATAGACAGCGAAATAAAATTTGCCACCAAACTTGCAGCCAAGGTTGAAACCCAAAAGAATCGGGAAAAATGATGGTACACTTCCTCAACAACAAATAGCAAACCTGCAATTGGCGCATTAAAAGCCGCAGCCAAGCCCGCAGCTGCACCACTGGCAATCAAGGTCCGCTCCTCTACCGGACTCAAGTTCAGCCACTTAGATATGCCTTTCCCACTCATCGCTCCTAGTTGAATACTCGGTCCCTCACGTCCCAGCATCAAGCCACTGGAAATTGCTAAAATACCAACTAAGAATTTTTTCCAGAGAATGCTCCACCAAGAAAGTGACATCAAGCCTTTCAACTCGGCCTCAACTTGTGGAATCCCTGAACCCTTTATGTCCTTTTCTGTAGCTACCAATCTAGCATTTATAAAGACAATAAAAGCATAGAAGAAAAGCAAAGCTACCATCCAAAACCACTCACTTCTGCCCCTCACATAAGCCACCTGAATTAAGTGAAAACTTTTCTCAATCAAAAAACGAAATGCCCCCACTACTAGTCCAGCAAAAATACCCACCAGAATCCCCCTATATACTTGGGAAATGATGGAGCTGGACATAAAATTAAATTCTTTTCTCGTATCAGAAATCTGTTCTTTTTGTTTGATCATCATTTCTCTCCAAAAGATCTTATAGCAACATTTTAGCACAACATGGGGACAAGAAACAAGGCAATAGCCATGAACATTTTACCTTTGAATGTAAAACTTTTAAAATCAACTCCCTTAGAGTTAAAAAATGCCAAAAATGCAGTTTGGACATCAAAAAACGACCTTGAAGGTCGTTTCGTGTTTAGATTGACAAATCTTCTCGATCAATCTTGCCAGCTGTTCGATAAGCTTGGTAGAAAATGAAGACAGCCACAGCAGTCATGATGGGAACGATAACTGGGATATCCGTTTCAATAGAAGTCAATGGAGAGTTCCAGAAGAAGTGGAGAACAAAAGCTGATAAGAAGTAAAATAGACCAGCTTTAAAATAAGCTTTTTGAGTCTTAGCAAATCGGAACATCAAAGCTAATCCGATAGTGGTCAAAGCAGTATAGAGCCAGTGAGAAGCTACCCCACCAGTGATACGGCCTAAAATACCAGAGATAGTAAAGGAAAATCCTTCAGGAAGGTCGGAAAGGATGTAAGAAAAGTCCTCACTAATCTGAAAACCTATGCCAGCTGTAATTCCTAGCAGTAAGAAGGCTTTCAGTTTCTTGACTGGCACTAGATAGACAGCGAAAGCAACTGCCAAGAGCTTGAGCGGTTCTTCAACCAGCGGAGCAGCGAGGGCATTCTCCAGATAACTAATCACAGTATTTGGAAAGCTCGTGCTGACCCACTCGTGGATATAGGTATTGGCCAAGCCAGAAGTCCAGCCAGAAATGAAAAGACCACCCAGCAGAGCTACACCTAGGCTAAATACAGGCGTCTGCCATTTTTTACCCAAACTGCGAATCAAAAGCAGAGCTGGGATGATATAAAGCAGCGCCAAGAGGGCTGACAGTCCGACAATTCCATAACCAGTACCTGACATACTGCCAGTGGTATAAGCTTGTGTCTCGTATTCCAAGCCAATCGCGCTCAGAAGGAGAAAAGTGAAAAGAACAATATTTTTCTTCATATAGCAACTTTCTAAAATTTTATTTACATCTTAGTATAACAAAAAAATCAAAAATAGAACTAATTTTAAGACTCATTAAAATCATTTTTAATGAGTCTATTAGTTGACAGGCCTATAATATACTTGTCGTATTTCCATGCTCATCTCTTCAGTTTTTCTTCTCTTCTATATTGTCTTGACAATTGGACTTGATAAAGCAAGCAACAAAAAAGCCCCTCATCGGGACTTTTCATGCATTATTTTTCTGCTGTAAGTGCAGCCATTGTGATATAGTTGTATGGTTTGTTGAAGTGTGGCAAAAAGAAGAGATCTGTCAAGGCCAATTTATCAATTGTCACATGCTCTTGGATGGCAAGTGAGAACATGTGGATTCCCATGCTAATTGCAGAGTCACGAGACACCATCTGCGCACCAAGGATTTCGCGACTGTCTTTGTCAAAAACAATCTTAATCGCAACTTCGTGGTTATCATGCTTCATAAATTCTGGTTTTTGAAGATCGTTAAAGCCTGTTTCAGTTGCATTGTAACCTGCTGCTTTTGCTTTTTCAAGAGTCAAACCAGTTGAAACCATGTGAAGACCATAGATTGAAATACCGTTTGATCCTTGCACACCGATTCCTTCCAATTCATGTCCACAAGCATTGTAAGCACCAACGATACCAGTACGTACAGCGTTAGATGCAAGAGCGATATAGCTAGTGTCTTTACGAGCATTGTCATAAACAGTCGCACAGTCACCAACAGCGTAGACACCTGGGATAGATGTTTCTTGTTTCTTATCTACAAGGAAGGCACCGTTACGGAAGAGTTCAATCTTACCATCAGCAAGAGCTGTGTTTGGACGGAAACCAACAGCAAGAACTACCATATCCACATCAAATGTTTCTTTGTCTGTTACCAAGCGTTCCACTTTACCATCACCTTGGATTGCTTTAACTGTTTGACCAAGTGCCAAGCGGATGTTGTGGTCTTCCAAGTTTTTCGCCATCATTTGGGTAAAGTCTTTGTCATAGTAGCCGTTCAAAACAGTGTCTACGATATCCACAAGCACCACTTCTTTTCCAAGACGCTCGAAGGCTTCGGCAAGTTCTACACCGATGTAACCACCACCAACAACAGCAATGCGCTCAAGGTATTTGCTCTTGTCAGCAAGTTTTTCGATGACTTCTTCTGCATTTTGGTACAACTTAACAAATTGTACATTTTCAAGAGTCGCTTTGAATTCGCGGTTGCCCTTAACGATTTCTACACCTTCGATTGGAGGCAAGATTGGAGTTGAACCAGTTGCAAAGATTAATTTGTCATAAGACTCTTTGTGCTCTTTACCTTCAACTTCAGCAGTCACAACTTTGTTATCGTAGTCAATTGAAAGAACTGGTGAGTTCATGTAAATTTTAGCACCTTTTGCTTCCAATTTTTCTTTATCAGAGTAGAAGAGACCTTCTGGGCCATCAATTTGTTTCCCGATCCAAAGCGCCATTCCACAACCAAGGAATGAAATATTTGAGTTTTGGTCAAATACTACGATTTCGTTCTCATGACCAAAGTTATCCAACATCGTATTAATACAAGCTGTACCAGCGTGGTTAGCACCAACTACAATAATTTTACTCATAGAATAATCCACCTTTAAATTTAATTTACCAAACTAGTATACCATGTATCTGTTAGCGTTTACAAGATATATGCTCAGAATTTTTTTAAATTTGGCAAATAACTTTTATTTTAAACAAAAAATTTCAATCTTTCTGAAAATATTATATATTTACAATTGTGAAAACGGTATCTTTCTGTTATACTAATAGTGAAGATTAAGAAATTTAATAGGGAAGGTTGTGATAAAAGTGGATCTTATTTCTAGATCCATCCATTTAATGGGATCGACTATCACTATTTCGATTCTCCATGAAAAGGCCGACAGTCTTTTAGACCAGGTATTTTCTCTCCTAAGATTGTATGAAAAGCGCTTTAGTGCAAATGATGACAGCTCTGAGCTCATGCAAATCAATCACGCTGCCGGTAAACATCCCGTTTGTGTCCATCCTGATTTGTTTGAGTTGATTGAGTTGGGAAAAAAACATAGTCTCGCTCCGGACAGTCATCTCAATATTACCTTGGGACCCTTGATTCAAACTTGGCGAATTGGCTTTGCGGATGCGAAAGTTCCCAGTCCCAAAGAAATCAAGCAAGTGCTGTCACTCACTGACCCTGAGTGTATCGAGTTAGATGCAATTGCCTCCAGTGTTTTTCTGACAATGGAAGGCATGAAAATCGACTTAGGCGCCCTTGCCAAAGGTTATATTGCGGATAAAATCGCTGCATTCCTACGGGGACAAGGTGTCACTTCTGCCCTCATCAATCTTGGTGGAAATATCTTAACTATCGGTCTAAATGAAAAGAATAATCGTTGCTGGCGTATTGGCATTCAAAATCCAATCTTGCCACGTGGAAACAACCTAGCTCTTCTATCCGTTCAGAATCAGTCTGTCGTGACTTCAGGGATATATGAAAGAAAACTGCAGGTAGATGGCAGGGTTTATCATCATATTTTTGACCGCACCACAGGCTACCCTATTGACAATCAACTAGCTAGTCTCACGATTGTTTCATCAAAATCCGTCGATGGTGAAATATGGACGACCCGTTTATTCGGGGAGATCCCTACTTCCATCTTAGAGAAAGTCGAACAAGAAAATGGAATCGAAGCCTTCGTTATTACAGAAAATCATCAAATTTTTTATTCATCTGGTCTCAGCCCAGAAATCTTATCCTAAATCCAGAAAGGAACCTACTATGTTAAAATTTATCGGTCTAGTTGGTACAAACTCAAAGAAATCAACCAACCGCCAACTCCTTCAGTACATGCAAAAGCATTTCGCTGATAAAGCAGAAATCGAGTTGATTGAAATCAAAGATATTCCTATTTTCAACAAACCGTCTGATATGCAAGTTCCAGAGATCGTTAAAGAAATCGCTGCGAAAATCGAAGCTGCTGATGGTGTTATCATCGGAACGCCTGAATATGACCACTCTATTCCCGCTGTTCTTATGAGTGCCTTGGCTTGGTTGTCTTACGGTATCTATCCACTACTTGGTAAACCAGTGATGATTACAGGAGCCTCTTATGGAACACTAGGATCGTCTCGTGCCCAACTACAACTCCGTCAAATTTTGGATTCGCCAGAACTCAAGGCTTCTGTTATGCCAGGTTCTGAATTCCTACTTTCTCACTCACTTCAAGCCTTTGATAAAAATGGAGACTTGATTGACCTCGAAACCATTCAAAAATTAGACGCTCTTTTTGATGACTTCCGTTTGTTTGTTAAAATTACAGAAAAGCTATCAAGCGCCCAAGCACTTCTTCATCAAGAAGCTGAAAACTTTGACTGGGAAAAATTGTAAGAACTAGAAGGGAAAGAATCACATGAAATTTGTTGGACTTGTCGGCTCAAATGCAGACCAATCATACAACCGTAAATTACTAGAATTCATCAGAAAACAATTTAAACTGAAATTTGAATTAGAAGTCTTGGAAATTGATGAAGTTCCACTCTTTAACCAAGATGAAAAATGGGACGAATCCTTCCAGCTGCGCCTTTTGTACAACCGCATCACGCGCGCTGACGGTGTCATCATTGCCACTCCTGAGCACAACCACACCATCACAGCAGCTCTCAAGAGCGTCCTCGAATGGCTCTCTTATGAGGTTCACCCATTTGAAAGCAAGCCTGTCATGATTGTGGGAGCTTCCTACTACGACCAAGGAACGTCTCGTGCCCAAGTACATTTGCGTAAGATATTGGATGCTCCAGGTGTCAATGCTTATACTTTACCAGGAAATGAATTCCTTCTTGGTAAAGCGAAAGAAGCTTTTGATAATAAAGGCAACATCACAAACGAAGGAACTGTTAAATTCCTTGAATCTTGCTTAGATAACTTTGTTAAATATGTTGAGGTAGTCTCAAAATTGAAAAAACCTAAACCAATTGCTCCTGAAGACTTAGATGTCACGAACCCAATCGCAACAACCATCACAGAAGTTGACCCTGACGATCCAGAATGGGTAGAAAAAGCTGCAAAAGCTGTTGGTGCTGTTTCTGGCGATACCTATGTCAAGCTTGACCATGGTATCCTGACTGTTAACCAAATCGACATGTTCTTAAAGGCCATGCCGTTTGAGTTGACTTACGCAGATGATAATAACCAGTTCCTTTACTATAACAACGCTCATCAAGATCCAGACACTATGTTTGCCAAACGTGTACCATCCCAATCAGGTGGTCGTCTCTCAACTCTACACAACTCTCTTCCTGCTGCTCGCATGAAGAACGTGGAATGGGTGGTTGGTGTTCTTCGTAATGGTGATCAAGAGTACGTTCGTACAATCGTGCCGGGTTCACCAGCAGGTGTTATCAATACCCACAACTACCAAGCAATGTACTATCCTGATGGATCTTACGCTGGTATCAACGAAATCGTCTTCAACTTCCAGCCTTGGCTAGATTGGTATCTAAAAACAACTGGTCAACGCTTGGTTGGAGGAAGTGGTCCCTTTGCTCCTGCAGCTGCAGCAGCCGATGCCACTTCTGGTGCTTCAGATACCGGTGGTGGTCACGGCGGTGGAGATGCCGATGCAACATCTGGCGCTAGTGCTTAATCAGAACAGAATGAAAAGAATGGATTTTTACATCCATTCTTTTTTATTTTATTTCATTTCCTTGAAGGCCTTTTCTGCTTCTTCGTTGCTGATTGCTCCAAATTGAATCTTCCCAATTTTTCCTTGGCTATCAATGAGGATTTCAGTTGGAATACTGCGAACCTGATAGGCTTGGAAGATTGCACCAGACGTGTCAAATAGAACGGGCACATCCTTATATCCTTGTTCTTGATACCATTTTGGGAAGTCCTCAACAGACTTCTCTCCTTGGAGACCCGGTGCTACAATAGACAATATTTCAAAATCACGGTCTTTTTTACCAGCTAATTCAACCAATTCTGGCATGCTTCGCTTACAAGGTCCGCACCAAGAAGCCCAGAACTTCAGATAGACTTTTTTCCCACGGTAATCAGAAAGCTTGACAGTTTTTCCATCCATTGACTGGAGAGTGAAGTCCGGTGCCTCCTGACCAACTGCAACCTGCGATTGGACACTTGTATTGGACTGGCTTTGACTATCCATCCCCTTTTCGTCAGATGAACAAGCTGATAGTGTCAGAAAAGCTATCGAAGCAACAACTAGCGAAAGAATTTTTTTCATCTTTTTCTCCTTTTATCCAAAAATTCCTGATAAAGCATTTAACTGCCCGAGCATGAGAAGGATTCCCATAAAAATGATTAAGGCTCCTCCAATTTTTTTCATTAGCCCCATATAGGGTTTGATTTTTGAAAAATACCGCATAACGAAGCTAGAAGCTAGAGCTAAGATGAGAAATGGCAAAGCCATTCCCAAAGTATAAACCAGTGTTAGGAGCGCTCCTTGGATAGCTCCATTTCCTCCAGAGGCAGCTAGAGCCAGAACCGAACTAAGGACAGGTCCAATGCAAGGTGTCCAACCAAAACTGAAACTAATACCAAGCAAAAAGGCTGAAAGAAAATCATTCCGACGACTGTTCTTCTTAAATTCCACATTTTTCTGGAATTGTAACTGCCTGATATTAATCAGCTCCATCTGGTGAATTCCGAGCAAAATGATGATGATCCCCATCAGATAACGGAATTTCTCATCGTAAATCACTCTGCCTAGGAATCCTGCACCGAAGCCTAGTAGAAAGAAAACTAAAGAAATTCCAGCAATGAAGCAAAGGGTCTTGATTAGACCAGTCCAAGCGATCTTTCTGCCCAGAAACTTGACTTCTCTAGGCTCTTCTTCATCCAGCAATATCCCTATGTAGACTGGTAGCAAGGGAAAGATACATGGTGAGAAAAACGAGAGAATTCCAGCCAAAAAGACCGAAACAAAAAATAAACCAGACTCCATCCCAACCTCCTTTAAGATGTGTTTTCAATATTATTATAACAAACGATTTAAATTTTTCCACATTTTGCTACACTATCCTCATTCTTGTATCATTTATCGGAGAAGCCGTCTGTCAAAACACTATTTCGTTCCTAAACAGCAAAAAAGCCGGAAATTTTCCGGCTGGAGTACTGAAGGATAGCGAACTTAATCATCTGAATCTAGTGGCAAATAAAGGCTAATCTGGGTGAATTTACCTGGTTCGGACTGGATTTCCATATGGTAGTCTTCTCCGAACTGCAACCTCAAACGTTGATCGACATTTTTCAGACCGACACCACCTAAGCGAAGGAGAGTCGCATCCATAGAGGCGTTGACATCAAAGCCTCGGCCGTTGTCATAGATAGACAGTATCAGCCGCCCCTCTTCTGCTTTCGACGTCACCCGAATCATGCCTTGTCGGTCAATTTCCTTGATACCATGGTAGATGGCATTTTCAACCAAGGGCTGGAGTACCAGCTTGGGCAGTTTATAATCAGCTATGGATTCATCCTCTTCAATCTCATATTGGAGCTTGTCACCATAGCGTTGCTTCTGGATAAAAAGATACTGACGAACGTGATCAATCTCATCTTTAAGAGCAATCTGTTCGTGTCCTTGATTGAGTGCCAAGCGGAAATACTGAGCGAGTGATTTTGTTACCTCAACAACACGCTTGCTGTCATTAAACTCAGCCATCCAGACAATCGTATCTAAGGTATTATAAAGGAAATGAGGGTTGATTTGAGCCGAGAGAGCTCGGAGCTCATAGCGGCGGACATTTTGTTCTTCAGCCTTGACAGCTTCCATCAGTTGTTCAATTTGGTCCAGCATTTTATTGAACTGCTGAGCTAAGTCAACCAACTCTGGAGAACCCTTAGCTTCTGCACGCAGATTTGAGTCGCCCGAGCCAATCTTCAGAATGACTGCCTGTAAGTTCTGCAGAGGCTTAATCCACAAACGCAGGACAAACCAAATACCAATCAAGCATAGCAGGAGTGCTAAAAGGCCCATTCCTACAAAAGAATAAAGCATTTGCGACTGAAGCATCTGTAATTGCTCCAATGAGGCAACGCCAATTAAAGTCCAATCACTATCTAGAATGTCAATCTGGTAGACAAAAGCCTGCTTCTGGTCTGCGTAACCATCCTTGACCGAGATATAGGGCTGCATAGCTTTCATTTCCTGGCTGGATGAATAAACACTTTTCTTGGGATGATAAACAAATTCATGCTGGCTATTGACAATAAAACTAAAGCCTTTCTTCCCTAGCTGAAGCCGATCCAGATAGGCTTTGAGACTCTTATAGCCGATATCCAGACGTAACACACCGAGATTCTGCCCTGCTTCATCCACTACTTCCTGAGTGACGGAAACAACCCACTTCTCTTTCTCTGATGACAGAGACTCCTTGCGAGCAGGAGTCAAGACAGGCATGGCCCGGGTATGGATAGCTTCCTGATACCATTTTTCATTCATCATATCAGAAGATGTCTGCATGCTGATTCGAGAATCTGTCGAGACCACGCGCCCGTCCTTGGTAACCAATACTGCCGACACCAAATCTGGATCAGTCTCAATGATGGTTTTCATCAAAGCTTGCACTGACGTTTCGCTGCTTTCTTGATTCTGAGCAAACTTACGAATCGTTTCTTCCTTGCTCAGTGTAGAGGTGGTTTGTTTTAATTTTTGCAAATAAGAAGCAATGAACTGCCCGCTTTGCTCCATACTATTGCGCGTCGTCCGCTCTGTCAGCTGCCGAATAGTCCCCGAGCTAGTCTGATAGTAGAGGCTTCCAACAAACCCCAAGAGTAAAAGGACCAGCAGAAAAATATAGACAATCAATTGGATAAGAAGCGGATATCGTTTCATTTCTCCTCTCCTTTTTTAAACTGCCGAGGTGTCAGCCCAACCACCTGCTTGAAGCGCTGAGAAAAATAGTTCATGTCGTCAAAACCAACCTGCTCTGCTATTTCATAAATCTTCAAATCTGTGGTCAGGAGTAAGAGCTTTGCTTTTTTCATCCGCTCTTGGATCAGATAATCTTGAAAGGGCAAGCCTAATTCTTTTTTGATAAGAACACTTAGGTAGGACGGACTAAACCCCAATTGGAAAGCCAAACTTTTCAGACTTAATTCTGAATCGGCTAGACGCGCTTGAATAGCCTCTTCCAACTCAGAGCGCTGTCCCTGATCGACCAAGTTTTGAATCTGGGCTTTTTTACGTTCCTTATCAAGCTTGGTCTGCACCTTGGCCAACATCTCCTCAACATCATCCTTGGAAAATGGCTTGAGAAGATAGTCATCTGCACCTAGCTTAATGGCCGTCCGAGCATAGTCAAAATCATCATAGCCCGTCAGAAAAACGATATGGCACTTAGGAGCCTGGTCTCTGACTAGCTTGGCCAGTTCGAGGCCGTTCATCTGTGGCATATTGATATCGGTCAGCAGGATGTCAGCAGGATTTTCCTGAACTTTCTTCCAAGCTTCTATTCCATTTTCAGCCTGGGCAATGACTTGCATACCAAACTGCTCATAGTTTACTAAGGACGCAATTCCCTGTCTTACCAGATATTCATCCTCTACAATTATAATTGAATACACAAGATTCAACTCCTTATTTTAGATGGATTTATTATAGCAAATTTTCAATCAAAATGCTCTTAAACATAATCCAACAGATAACCGTAGCCCTTCTCCTCCATCTCAGCTTTTGGAATGAACTTGATTGACAAACTATTGATACAATAGCGCAAGCCGCCCTTGTCCTTTGGACCGTCTGTGAAAACATGGCCCAGATGTGAATTTCCAACCCGACTGCGAACTTCCGTTCGAGTCATGTTGAAACTCTTGTCTTCTTTGTAAGTCGCAACATCAGGACTGATAGGGCGTGTGAAACTCGGCCAACCGCAGCCTGAGTCAAACTTATCCTTTGATGAAAAGAGAGGCTCTCCTGTCACCACATCCACATAGATACCAGCATCAAACTTATCCCAATAGCGATTAGAAAAAGCCCGCTCTGTGTCATTCTTTTGTGTAACTGCGTATTCTTCTGGCGTGAGCTTGTCCTTAATCTCTTCATCGCTAGGCTTAGGATAGCGACTAGCTTCGATAACAGGGTAAGCAGCTTGATTGACATCGATATGGCAATATCCATTAGGATTCTTTTTTAGGTAATCCTGATGGTAATCTTCTGCTTTGATAAAGTTTTTTAGAGGTTCTTTTTCAACAGCCAAAGGCTTATCATATTTCTTAGCAACTTCATCAAAAACTTGATTGATGGTATTCAAATCTGCTTCGTCCTTATAATAAACACCTGTCCGATACTGGGTACCCTGATCATTTCCCTGCTTGTTTTTAGAAGTTGGATCAATAATGCGGAAATAGTGAAGTAATATTTCTTTGAGAGATATCTTTTTAACGTTATAGGTGATTTTTACCGTCTCAGCGTGACCAGTTTGAGAGACCAATTCATACTTGGTCGTGTCGCTCCTACCATTTGCATAGCCCGACTCAGCATCAATTACACCTGGCACACGAGAAAAGTACTCTTCTACTCCCCAGAAACAGCCGCCAGCCAGATAAATCTCCCGCTTGTCCTCTTCCTTGACATCTTCTTTCTTTTGTTTGGTCACTTCTGTCTTGCTCATAGAGGCTTTCTTGATTTGCTCAATATTGGCCTGAGCTGGGTTAATAGACATGGAGCCCTTGATTAAGAAAAATAGACCAAAACAGGCAAGCAAGCCAACCAGAATCAGAAAAATCTTCCATTTGCCTTCCATGTTCATTACTCCTTTCTACTTGATTTCCTTTAGTGTTTTCTCAATATCTTCCTTACTCATGTAGCCCACATGAGTTTTAGCAAGTGAGCCATCACTATTGATAAAGAGAGCAGATGGATACGAGCGAATACCGTATTCTTTCAGTAATTCTCCCTTAGTATCCATGAGAACTGGGAAGTCTTTGTAGTCCAAAGACTTGTACCATTTCTTAAAATCATCAGCAGACTTTTCTCCGTTAAAAGTCGGAGACACTACCGACAGGACAACATAATCTTTTCCAGACTGCTCCTTAGCCAAGTCATTGGTATCTCCAAGAGTGGATAGACAGATAGAGCACCAAGAAGCCCAAAATTTTAGATAGACTTTCTTGCCTTTGAAATCAGACAACTTGTAGGTCTTGCCGTCCACTCCTTGCAGACTAAAGTCCTTGGCCATCTTTGTAGATTGATTAGAATTTGCCTTACTAGTCATGGAACTTTTATCATTTTTAGAAGCTTCCGAATTCATTTGCTGATTTGAGCAAGCTCCCAATAAGCCGACACAAAGCAGACTGGCAGTCAAAATCGATAGTTTCTTCATCATTTTCTTTCCTTTCAAAATAAGGAGAAAGCCGACAAAACTGACGACTTCCACCCTCATTGATAATTTTATTTATCAGATGACATTTCGGATGAATCTTTCATGTCATCCTTCATGCTTGAGTCGCTTGATTTCATATCATCTTTCATGTCAGACTTGCTGTCGGACATCATAGAAGAGTCCTTCATATCATCCTTTTTCATTTTATCATCAGACATGCTGGAGTCTTTCATATCCTCCTTCTTCATGTCGTCTTTTTTCATATCCTCTTTCTTCATCATACTGCTGTCATCCATCTTTTTCATATCTGAATTTGACTTTTGACTGGAGCAAGCAGCCAAGGCAAAGATACTAAGAGTAGCCATTGTAAGGGTAGCGATTTTTTTCATGATATTTCTCCTTTAATTATATAATATTTATCCAAATAGCGATGCTAAAGCGTTTAGATTTCCGAGCATAAGCAAGATTCCCATGAGGATGATGAGTGCTCCACCGATTTTTTTAAGTGTTCCCATATGAGGTTTGAGTTTGGCAAAGCGCTGTAACACCCAGCCAGAAGCCAAAGCCATGGCTAGAAATGGAAGTGCTAATCCAAGTGTATAAACCAACATAAGCAAGCCTCCCTGAAGAGCGCCGTTTCCACCAGAAGCAGCAATCGCTAAAACAGAACTCAGAACAGGTCCCACACAGGGCGTCCAACCAAAGCTAAAGGTGATGCCTAAGAGAAAAGCGTTAAGAAAATCACTTCTTTTACTATTCTTTTTAAGTTGGATGCTCTTTTGCTTTTGCAGTTGCTGGATATTGATAAGTCCCATCTGATGGATTCCCAGTAGAATGACAATACCACCCAAAAGATAGCGAAACCAAGGTGCATAGAGGACTTGCCCTAGAGCGCCAGCTCCATAGCCCAAAACCAAAAATACAGTAGATAGACCTGCTATAAAGCAGAGCGTCTTAGCTAGACCATACCAGGAAATGTCTCTTCCCATAAACCGAACCGTTTTCGGCTGATCCGAATCCATCAGAATTCCCACATAGACTGGCATCAGTGGTAAGATACAAGGGGAGAAAAAGGAAAGAATCCCCGCCAGAAAAACTGAAATAAAGAACAAAAAACTTGTAGCCATTTCAAAAACCTCTCGATCATTTTCTGACTATAGTATAAAATAAAAATCCCCCTAAAAATAGGGAGATCGATTTGAAAAAACTTGAATTTGATTTTATCTTTTCTACACCATGAGTTAAAAGCGTTCACTACTTACTGAGGATTTATGTTAAGTTGAGAGCAAATGTAAAGGTGCTTCCTAGGCCACACTGGCTTTCGACCGTAATTTCTCCACCCAGCTGATGTGCCAACTCACGCGCAATCGCAAGGCCCAGACCATGGCCACCTGTCTTCATATTACGTGAAGTTTCCACACGGTAGAGGCGTTTAAAAATCTTATCCAACTCTTCGGGAGCAATGCCCTGTCCTTCATCTTTTACACTGATTGTCAAGACTTGCTCAGTTAATTGAGCCGTAACCTCGATTTTAGTTCCTGGGTCTGAATACTTAAAAGCATTATTTAGCAAGTTGACCAAGATACGGGAAAGTTTGTCATAATGGCTCTTAATTTTCGCTGACTCAGGAGACACTTGAATGTAGATGTCTCGCTCCTCTTGCTCAATCAATAGTTGAAATTCACTCATAGCCTCAATCAATAGCTGGTCTAGAAAGACTATTTCAGCTTCACCATCTGATTCTATTCGAGGCTGGGCATTAAGAGTCAAAACATCCAATTCTTCCACCAATTTATTCAAACGCTCTGTCTGACGGCTAATCGTGGTCAAGTAATGAATCTGCTCCTCTTCTTCGATCACTCCATCTAAAATCCCCTCCACAGTCGCCTGAATAGAGGTAATGGGAGTTTTAATATCGTGAGAAAGCTGGGCAATCATCATTCCCTTTTCTCGCTCACTTTCATCAAGCGATTCAAACGTTTCTTGCAAATTATGCGACATATCGTTAAAAGCCTGACCCAACTCTTGAAATTCGATAGGGCCCTTGGCGTCAATCTCTGTACTAAAATCCTTGTCAGCAATATTCTGAGCCTGTTTTTTCAGATGCCGAAGGGAAGAAAATACTGGCGATAAAAGAAAGAGACTGACTGCCGCTCCTATAAAACTAGCAATCAAGGTCATTCCAACTAGGAAATAAATCTCACTTTTTACAATCAACATTCGCTGGACTGCCCAGAAAACAAGCAAAATCGTTAATAGGCTAGAAATCAGATACCCCACCAGAATGTAACTTTTTAATTTCATTTTATACCTCGTGCTCCTTCCATTTTATACCCCAGACCCCAGACAGTTTTGACGGCAGGAGTGTCTGAACTGGCATACTTGGTCAATTCCTGTCTCAGAGCATGTATATGAACATTAAGGGTATTGGTATCATCTACGAAGTCTTCCTGCCACACCTTTTCGTAAAGCTCCGTCTTTGAAAAAACTCTCTCAGGATTACTAGCTAAAATCCAGAGCAGTTCAAAGGATTTCACTGTTAATTCCAAAAAATGCTCTCCGATGCGAGCCTCATGAACCGCATGATTCATCACCAAATCACCGAGCTCAATTTGTTCGATCTCGCCTCCACGATGCAGTCGGCGCAAAATGTTATTGACTCTTAGAACTAGCTCACGCGGACTAAAAGGTTTGGCTATAAAATCATCTGCTCCTAAGCTCAAACCGTAAATTTTGTCTTGATCGCTAGTCTTAGCCGTTGTAAAAAGAAAAGGCTGATCAGGTGCTATATACTGAACCTCACTGATAAAGTCATAACCGTCCATATTCGGCATCATGATGTCCGTTATGATCAGGTCAACAGATTTCTTTCTGAAAAGATCTAACCCCTCCACGCCATCTCGAGCCACTAAAACATGGTAGCCTTCCTGCATAAGATAGCGCTTTTGAATATCTAGAATATCCATCTCATCATCAACGAGTAAAATTGTCTTTCCCATTTGCCAATCTCCTGATAAAAACAGTGTTATACTGGCTTTAGTATAACACTATTTTTAGTAATTTTTAAATGATTTGAACCTTAATCTTTTTGTTTTTCTTTCAAACCTAGAAGGCTAAGAATTCCTGCCAAAGCTAGTCCTAAGAAACCAATGGTAGCTGTAGCTGTTTGAGCCTCACCAGTTTTTGGTAAAGTAGGCTTATCATTTTTTTTCATCGTATCTGCCATCGGCTTAGAAGTTGGGTGTTCCCCCTTCACATCAGTCATGCGATGATCTACTTCCTTCGTACCCTCAGCTGTACTCATAGAATCTGTTGCAGAAGGCTTCTTATTCATCTGACCTTCTTGAGATGGTGTTGTAGAAGGCTTCTTATTCATCTGACCTTCTTGAGATGGTGTTGTAGAAGGTTTCATATTCATTTGACCTTCTTGAGATGGTATTGTAGCCATTCCTTTTCCACGAAGCTGAATCGTTACTTGACGAGTCGCGATAAGATTTGTCAAATCTGGTTTGCCATCTTTGGCACCATAGACCTTGACAGTAGCCTGGTAAGTGTGAGTTCCGTTAGCACGAAGTTGGTCGAGAAGGGCTTGTCCATCTTTACCTGTAGTATTGCCATTCAAATCCACTTCGTAGAAGTATTGACCCTTCGCTAAGCCTTCAAGTGGCAAGAGGGCTGGATTGTTCGCTGTGCCGTTGTCTGACCAAGGAGCCTTGTCAGAAGATTTGAGCAAGAGACGCGTCAACATACCATCTCCACCGAAAGCTTCATACGGAATGACTTGATTAACACCTGCCAAGAATGGACCGGGAACGTTCGCTTTTTCTAAATAGCTGGCTGGGACGTCAATATGCTCTTTGATATTTTTAGTGACTGAGTCTTTGACTGATTCTTTTGAAACAAGGCCGTTCAAGTTAACAGTTACATTTTTTGTAGCTACGAGATTGGTTAAATCTGCTTTACCATCTTTGGCACCATAGACCTTGACAGTCGCTTGGTAAGCATGAGTGCCATTAATGCGAAGTTGGTCAAGAAGGGCTTGTCCGTCTTTACCTGTAGTATTGCCATTCAAATCCACTTCGTAGAAGTATTGACCTTTGGCCAAGCCTTCAAGTGGCAAGAGGGCTGGATTGTTCGCTGTGCCGTTGTCTGACCAAGGAGCCTTGTCAGAAGATTTGAGCAAGAGACGAGTCAACATACCATCTCCACCGAAAGCTTCATACGGAATGACTTGATTAACACCCGCCAAGAATGGACCGGGAACGTTCGCTTTTTCTAAATAGCTGGCTGGGACGTCAATATGGTCTTTAATATTTTTAGTGACTGAGTCTTTGACTGCTTCTTTTGAAACAAGGCCGTTCAAGTTAACAGTTACATTTTTTGTAGCTACGAGATTGGTTAAATCTGCTTTTCCATCTTTGGCACCATAGACTTTGACAGTCGCTTGGTAAGCATATGTGCCATTAGTGCGAAGTTGGTCGAGAAGGGCTTGCCCGTCTTTACCTGTAGTATTGCCGTTCAAATCCACTTCGTAGAAGTATTGACCTTTCGCTAAGCCTTCAAGTGGCAAGAGGGCTGGATTGTTAGCTGAACCATTATCTGACCAAGGTGCCTTATCAGAAGATTTGAGCAAGAGACGCGTCAACATACCATCTCCACCGAAAGCTTCATACGGGATGACTTGGTTAACACCCGCCAAGAATGGACCAGGAACATTTGCTTTTTCTAGGTAGCTGGCTGGGACATCAATATGGTCTTTGATATTTTTAGTGACTGAGTCTTTGACTGCTTCTTTTGAAACAAGGCCGTTCAGGTTAACAGTTACATTTTTTGTAGCTACGAGATTGGTTAAATCTGCTTTTCCATCTTTAGCACCATAGACTTTAACAGTCGCTTGGTAAGCA
>NZ_RJPR01000012.1 GCF_003943465.1 Streptococcus cristatus
AATTTTATCTACATCATTTCCTATTAAGTACCTTTCAAAATATTGTACTTCAGTAAAACTAGAATACCTGAAAACATTTCTCTCTTTATTTTTGAGCGCTTTATTAATTAAATCCGTTATAATCTCAGAATAATTTGTGTTATTCATTTCATAAAACTTCGTTTTATCATGAACAATCTCATTATAAAATCCATGATGAAATTCATATACATAACAAATTAAAAGTAATTCGCTAAAATTTACTTTTTCTTTTTTATTAGCGTATTCTTTTTTAAAAACTTCTAAAAGATGAATCGAATCTCTCATATTACGCTGTTCTACAATAAATGCATTCTGAATATCTCCTAACAGAATAATATCTGTTTCAGAGATATCTGCAAAACCACTCATTGATTCAAGTGTCTCACGGAAATGATACCACACATTTCGAGATGACATGCTATGTGGCATTATAATAATTTTATCGATGATTTTCTGAATAAAAAGAGACTCCTCACTTTTTCCCTTCAATCTCTCATATTCCCCAATAATAATGATTAAATGATTGTTAAATGCGTTTAAATTAGACAAAACGGCATATATGTCATCTCTGATATTGGAAGGAATACGATCGAAATCATCAACAACTATTATTAATTTCTGTGTTTTAGTTTTAAATTTTTTAGTTACAGAAGATTCATACCATCCTTCTTTTATGGCTTTATCTTGAAAAACAGTTACTATCGAAGTTAAGATCAATAGCGGAGCTAATAAATTCCAATTGACTGGATTAGAAAAAATCAAATTTATAATATTGTTTAACAGAAAAAATAGAGCAACCATAATCGGAGCTAGCCAATTCAGAATAATATTAATTCTAGGGTATAGATTAGTAAAGATATAACGATATATCGTTTGTTCACCTGAAAACGACCAAAAATTTAATCTAATAAATTTAATTTCTTTGTTCTTAATTGAATAATTTTCTACTAAATTAATATAGCTAGACTTTCCGACGCCCCAATTACCACTTAAAAGAACTGTACCTGTATAGTCTGAATCAATATATTGTTCATAAAAATCTTTAACATGATTTTCTAAACCAAACCTATCTTCCTCTATTGAATTAATCTCTCTATTTTTACTCATAATTCCCTCACTAACGAGCTTTCGCTTCCTCCGATATCGAGCTCTTTCCAATTGTTCTTTCAGTTCTTGCAATAGATTTTTCTCAAAATCATTAAGAAAAATCTTCTCCATTTTTAACATCTGCCCTTCCTATTCTTCTAAATCATTATAGCACACTTGGCTGGTCTGTCATAGCAACAAAATACAGCTCCTGCAAGCAAAAACAGCAAGCCACAGAAGCTCACTGTATAAACTGTTAATTCCCCATCTCAATCCGCCAGCTGGCGGCTGTTTTTCTTTCTTGGATAAACTTACTATAGATGCCTTGTTTGGCTAGTAAGTCTTGGTGTTTGCCTTGCTCAACAATGCGGCCTTGATCCAGCACCAAAATCTGGTCTGCATGCTCAACCGTCTTGAGTCGGTGGGCAATCATGATAATGGTCTTATCGCGAGTCAGAGCCTGAATAGCCTGCATGAGGGCTTCTTCGTTTTCGGGGTCAACATTGGCTGTCGCTTCGTCCAAAATGATAATAGGCGCATCCTTGATAATAGCCCGCGCGATGGAAATACGCTGGCGCTCACCTCCAGAAAGACTGGCACCTCCTTCACCAATCTTGGTATCATAGCCATCAGGTAGCGAGAGAATAAAGTCATGACAAGCAGCTTTCTTGGCAGCCCCTATCACTTCTTCCTGATTGGCCTCCGGCTTGCCAAAACGAATGTTATTAGCAATAGTATCCTCAAAGAGATAGACGCTTTGGAAGACAAAGCTGAAATTACGAATTAGGCTGTCATAACTGTAATCTCTAACACCATGTCCGTCCAGACTGATACTTCCTTGGTCCACATCCCAGAAGCGGGCGATGAGGTTGCAGAGCGTTGTTTTGCCTGATCCAGAAGGTCCAACCAGGGCAGTTGTCGTTTTTTCGGGAATAGTGAGGGAAACCCGGTCAATGATTTTCTTATTTCCATAAGAAAAGCTAACATCTCTCAGCTCAATCCGGCTGCTCTTAGGCTCAATATCCTGACCACTGATGTCCATCGGCTGGATGGCTAAGACTTGATTGACCATATCAACCGACAAATCAACAATGCGCAGGAGAGAAGAGAAAGAGCCAACGCCGTCTAGATTTTCATAAATCATAAAACCACTGACAATCATCATAATGGTTACCAGCAGCTCCATACTGCCATTGAGATAAAAATAGATAGAGAAAAGACCCATAAAGAGACCGGTCAGCTTGGTCACTATGCCTTGGAGGGCAATGTAAGGTGAGGTCACAAGTGTCATTTTGGTATCTAGCTGACTCTTGCCTTCAATTGCCTTGGACAGCTTCTTGGCAGAACGGTTGACCAGATTGTAGTTCTTAACTTCTGCAATCCCTTGGCTGTACTCTAAAACAACGGCTACTAGGTCCATATCCGCCTGATACTTGTCATAAGAAACCTTGCCAACTTGCCAACGCATGAGGGTATTGGGCAGGAGAAAGAGGACGAGACCCACCAAGAGAACCAGTCCAACCCGCCAGTCATAGAGAAAGACCAAAACGGTGATGAGACCAGTCGTCAGAAAACCCTGCACAGTCATCATAACCACTCGCGTAGCCACATCAGACAGGCCTTCCAGCGTATTTGTCGTAACACTGGTAATCTTGCCTAGGCTATTTTGATTAAAGTAACCCATGGGCAGATAGCACATGTGCTCGGCAATTTCAATCCGCTTCTGAGCACAGGTATGATAGCCTGCTTCCGTCTGGAGCATAGTGATTTTCAGGGTAATACAGACGTTTAGCACAGTGGATACCAACATGATAGCCAGAGCCAGCCAGAAAGTCTGCATAGAGAGATTCTTCTCAATCAGTCCCATAACGACTAAGCCGATCGCTGGAATACGCAGAGCGATGATAAAGGACTTGATGATGCCCAGATAAATGGATTGATAAAATTTCCTACGGTCCTCTGCCGTACAGAAATCAAAGAATTTCTTCAGTATATTAAGCATGAGTCAGCCCTCCTTCCATCTCACTATTATCCTTGGTAGCAATATGGGCCCGCCACATGGAAGCATAAAGCGGACTTGCTGTCAGCAATTCTTCATGCCGGCCTCTAGCTTCAATCCGACCATCATTGACCAGGACTATCTGATCTGCACTCATAATCGTAGACAGCCTATGAGCAATGACAATCAAGGTCCGTCCCTCAATCAAACGAGCTAGACTGGACTGGATCCGTGCTTCATTTTCCGGATCTGTATAAGCAGTCGCTTCATCCAAGATAAGAATCGGCGCATCCTTAAGCATGGCACGGGCGATGGCAATCCTCTGACGCTCCCCACCAGATAGATGACCGCCGCCAGAGCCTACCTGAGTTTCAAAACCATCTTCTAAGTTCATGATAAAGTCATAACAGCCACAGCGACGGGCAATTTCGATAACCTCTTCATCAGAAGCTGCTGGATTTCCCATCCGGATATTTTCCATAATCGTCTCATCAAAGAGATAGTTATCCTGAGTCACGTAAGCAATCTGCCGACTGTAATAGTCTAGCGGAAGCTGGCGAATATCCAAACCACCATAGGTAATCTGACCAGAACTGACATCCCAGAAAGAAGCTAGAAGCTTGGCAATTGTAGACTTACCTGAGCCTGATGGCCCAACTAAAGCATTGATGCTGCCAGCTTTAATATCTAGCGAAATACCATGCAGTACCTCCTCTTCATCTGTATAGCCAAAGCTGACATTCGTCATGACCAGATCCCTTCCTTTTGGAAGTTCTCGCAGCTCCTTAGGCCTTTCCAAATCAAGCTTTTCCAAAATATCAATGACTTGGCCAAAAATAGTCCCGATTTTCCGTAAATCGTCCATGTAACTAGCCACTAAAATCAGAGGAGTCAGAAGACTGAGCGAAAGAATAATCATCAGAATGAAATTGCCATCAGTCAAACTACCTTGCAGATAAAAATAACAGCCAGCCGGCAGCAGAAAGAGTAAGCCTGATGGCAAAAATGCAGTCACAATGCCCATCTCCAGATTGAACTTGCGCATCCACTCAATAAAGCAGTCTGCTCCTTCTCTAGCAGCCGTCACAAACTTATCGTAAGAGAACTTTTCCTTACCAAAAACCTTGATGACTTCAATCCCATTGATGTATTCCACCGCTGTATCATTGAGTTTTTTGGTCTTGACCAGAGTATTTTGATAGTCCGCTTCGCTATTGACAGCCATCCGCATATAGGCCAGCGCCACGATGGGAATAGTCAGGAGAGACAGTAAGGTCAGCCGCCAATCGATAACCAGCATAGCAATGAGAACAATAATCGGACCAAAAATCCCAGCGGTGAACTCTGGAATCAAGTGAGCCAAGGTCGTTTCGGTCGCATCCACCCGCTCGACAATGATGTTTTTATAACTGCCTGATGACTGGCTGAGTACTGTACCAAGAGGCAGCCTGGCCAGCTTGTCTGTCAGGCGGTGCCGCATTTCCGCTAAGATCTTAAAAGTAGCCGTATGCGACAGCATGGTGGAAATACCGTGAAATCCCCAGTAGCCAATCCAGGCCAGACCTGCCCACGCTGACTGCAGCAGGTAGAAATCCCAGTTTTTATTGCCCGCCAAGAGCTGATTAATCATTCCGCCAATAAAGAAATAAGGCAGAAATCCTGAAATCACAGAGGCAAAGGCAAAGATCAGACTGAGCACAAAATATATCTTATGAAGGGAAACAAAGTCCCAGATCCAAGCAAGAACAGATTTTTTCTTCATAGAATTTCCTTCTTTCTATCAAAAACCTAGCAAACCTCCCCAGTCAAACAAGTCCATGATGGAATGGCAAAATTCCAGCGCCTGCTCTTGGGGCCAGTCTTGAGCCAAGGGCTCAAATACAGCTGTGTAATAAGCTGTCATGCACGATCGCAGAAACTCGTGTTTGACCAAATGATTGATCTTCCCCTCTTTGTAAGCCAGCTCCAAATAGCGATAAGTCTCGTCTGCAGCCAAATAAGGCAGACGCATCCTAAAGTCCGCTTGCGAAGACCCCTGAGATTTAAAGAGCAAGAGTTGCATAATATCCTTATGCTCATAGAGAATCCGCATCAGGGACTGGAGATCCTCTAAGCGATGGGCCCACATGTCAGACAGGTGTCCCTCTTCTAGGAAAGCATAATCACGTCGCTTCTGCTCTTGCCCATACTGGTCTAAAGCTGTCAGAGTAGGCTCAAGCAGGGCAACAAAGAGACTGTCCTTACCCTCATAGCGCTTATAAAGAGCCCCAGTCGTCAAGCCAGCCGCGCGACAAATTCTCCGCAGTGAAGCATCCTGATAGCCATAAGCCAAGAATTCACTCCTTGCGCTTTCCAAGATTTTTTCGTTTAACTCATCTGTTTCTTTTTTCATGCTTTCAACTAGATAACACTGTTATCACCTTTCTTCTTTTATTATAAATTCTGACAATTTAACTGTCAAGGAAAAACAAAAGAAAAATGGGATAAGCTGTTGATTTTAACATCCACTTCTTCTTAGAGCAAAGTCTCCATCCATGCCATCCACAGGTTTACTTTCACTCGACCTAGCATGGATAATTTTTTGAAAAACAAAAAGACACACTCGTACTGACTTTAAACAAGCCATCTACGAGTGTCTCTATGTACTACTTATATGATGATGTATCATATCGCTTTACGATTCTATTTTTTCTTCAAAAGAAGCAAAATGTCAATTACCCTACTTACCAAGTTCTTGCGTCCTCTTGTAGGCGGCTTGAACGGCAGCCATGACCGTTCCTCGAAAGGCATTTTCTTCCAGACTGGCTACCCCAGCGATGGTCGAACCGGCTGGACTGCAGACCTGGTCTTTGAGCTGAGCCAGATGTTGGCCACTGATCTGACTTAGTTTAGCAGCGCCTAAAAGGGTTTGATTGGCCAGTTCAAGCGATATGTCGCGACTAAGTCCAGCTCGGACACCTGCATCCGCTAAAGCTTCTATAAAGAGATAAACGAAGGCTGGTCCACAGCCAGCAAGAGCTGTCGCCGCATCCAACTGCTTTTCCTCTAGTTTGACCAAAAGGCCAGCCGAAGACAGAAGCTCACGCAACAAGTCTTCGTCCGTTTGATTCGCTTCTGGGGATAAAGCATAGCTAATAACACCCTCGCCAACAGCTACTGGTGTATTAGGCATGATCCGAATCCAACGATGGTGGCGAGGTGTCAATTTTTCTAACGTTTCCAAGGACAAACCAGCAGCCATTGAAACTAGGAGAAGAGAATCTCGTTTTTCTAGAATTTTCCGATAATCAGCCAGCAAGTCAGCAAATTGAGCTGGTTTGATTCCCAGAAAAATCACTTCTGCCTCAGAAAAAACTTCTGCATTACTGGCCGGCTGACCACCAAGTTCTGCAGCAATCTTTTCAGCCTTGTCACGACTGCGATTGGCCAGTAGCAATTCGCTTCTGTATCTTTCATCTTGGGCAACTAGACGAGCGAGATTACCACCCATATTTCCCAGACCGATAAATCCAATTTTCATCTTTATTTCCTCACTTGACCCGTCCCTTGGATGACGTATTTATAGCTGGTCAGCTCTTTCAGCCCCATAGGGCCTCTGGCGTGCAATTTCTGAGTAGAAATCCCCATTTCGCAGCCAAGGCCAAATTGACCGCCATCTGTAAAGCGGGTTGAGGCATTGACATAAACTGCTGCGCTATCCACCTGCTCTGTGAAGTAAGCCGCCGCTGCAGCCTTCTCCGTCACAATGGCATCCGAGTGATGGGTGCTGTGAGCTTCAATATGCTCCACCGCTTCTTCCAGCGAGGAAACCAGCTTGACTGCTAAGATATAGTCCAAGAATTCGGTATCAAAATCTTCCGATTTAGCTTGTATTCCCGAGATATACTGAGCCGCTTTCTCATCCAAACGTAATTCAACAGACTTCTCTTGTACAGCATCACGATCAGTCACCAAGATCTTCTGCAAACGTGGCAAAAATTCAGCTGCAATTTCTTCTTGAACCAGCAGTACTTCCATGGCATTGCAGACAGAAGGGCGACTGGTCTTAGCATTCTCAATAATCGCCAAAGCCTTGTCCTGATCAGCATCCTTATCTACATAGACATGGACAATTCCAGTACCTGTCTCAATAACCGGCACAGTCGCATTCTCCACGACTGCCTGAATCAATCCCGCGCCACCACGAGGAATGAGCAAATCCAGATAGCCCTTGGCCTTCATCATTGCCTGAGCTGAAGCCCGACTGGTATCAGAAACCAATTGGATACAATCCGGCGAAATCTCCGTCTGAGTCAAACCTTTTTTCAAAGCTGTGACAATAGCTTGCGCTGTCTGATAGGCATCCTTGCCGCTTCTGAGAACGACTGCACTACCACTCTTTAGAGCCAGAGCCGCAGCGTCTGAAGTGACATTAGGCCGGCTTTCATAGATAATTCCAATCACACCCATTGCTACTCGCTTTTTACTGATGACGAGGCCGTTCTCAAGCTCAGTCCTTTCCAAGATTTGCCCTACAGGATCCTCCAAGGCAATCAGCTGGCGAATACCCTCTGCCATGGCAGCAATCCGCTTCTCATCTAGATAAAGGCGGTCCAGCATGACATCTGAAATCTTACCTTTAGCCGCTGCCATATCCAGTTCATTAGCTGCCAAAATGTCCGCACGCGAAAGCCAGAGCTGCTTTGCCATTTCCTCTAATCCTTGATTTTTCTCAGCAGTTGTAGCTGTGTTGATTGATTTTTTTGACTTTTTTACAATTTCAAATAATTCTTGTGTTGAGGTCATGGCGCCTCCTTTCGTAAGATACAATAATTTCTTTTTACAATTGATAAAGATCTCGTAGAGTTCGGGTAAAGGAAATAAGTAAACTCCTATTTCCTCTTAAAATTCAGAAAAGAGCAATTGGAGCTCTGGAGTAATAGAAATCCAATCGTCACGATGAATCACGACTCCCTTTGGCTTGCTAGATCGCAACATGTCTTTGAGGGCAGGTTTACCAAAGCGCACGCGCCCCTTTCCTAAAATCGCACCAGTCTCTTCTTCGTACACCGTTACCGTATCTTGGTAAGAAAAATGCCCCTCTAACCTAACAATTCCTGATGCCAGAAGGCTTTTACCATCGTAGCGGAGTGCCTGTGCCGCACCTTGATCCACATAGATAGCGCCTTGGCTCTTAGAATAGAAGGCTAGCCATTGCTTTTGTGTCTTCAAGCCCTTATCCTGCGCTGAGAAAAGGCTCCCGTCTCGAGTCTGGCTCGCCGCCTCCAATAAAGCATTGCTTTTTAGCGACGAACAAATATAAACTGGTACACCCGACATGGTCGCCAAAGTTGCTGCTTTGATCTTAGTCAGCATGCCACCGGTACCATTGCTGGAGCCTGCCCCGCCTGCCATGTCAATCAAATCGCTAGAGATTGTCTCAATTCTTTCAAGACGTTGGGCGGTTGGATCTGAAGCTGGGTTAGCAGTGTAAAGCCCATCAACATCTGTCAAAAGTACCAAAAGATCCGCCTGAACCATGGCTGCCACCTGAGCACTGAGCGTATCATTGTCTCCCACCTTTAGCTCCTCGATAGAAACTGTGTCATTTTCATTGATAATGGGAATGGCACCCCGATTAAGGAGGACTGACAGAGCTTGGTGGGCATTTTTGTAACGCCGTTTATCCGCAAAATCATCCTGCGTCAGCAAAATCTGGGCAGATACAATCTTCTTCAGAAGCAGATTGGTAGTATACTCCTCTAGGAGAAGGCCCTGACCAACAGCTGCCGAAGCCTGTTTATCGGCTACTTTAGTTGGGCGTTTTTTAAAGCCCAGAGACGAAAAACCTGCCGCAATGGCTCCAGACGATACCAAAATCAACTCATGTCCGGCTTCGTGTAAGACCGATAATTGATGCGTGATTTCCCGCACCTTTGCCCGCGACAGGCTACCATCAGGATTTGTCAACGAGCTCGTTCCAACTTTAAATACAATACGCTTTGCTTTCATAGCTTCTCTTTTCCTTACTAGATTTTCTTATTATACCATAAGGACAGGAAAATTAAAAAAAACAATCCTCCCTATTTCTACTCTCCTAGCAATAGAAAATATGCTATAATATTCACAAATACTATTGGAGAAAAACTATGATTAAACTAATTGCCCTTGATATGGACGGAACCCTGCTGACTGAGGAAAAAAAGATTCCTCAAGCTCATATTGATGCCATTCACCATGCTATCCAAGCTGGAGTCAAGCTGGTCCTCTGTACAGGTAGACCGCTCGTGGGTGTCAAGCCCTACTATCAGGAGTTGGGCTTGGAGAATGAAAATGAATATGTCATCGTAGACAATGGCTGCGCCATCCATCAGACTAGCGATTGGCAGGTCGTTGACTGGCAAGAATTAAATCCAGATGATATTCGCTACCTCTACAGTTTAGCCGAGCAGAGCCAAGTACAGTTAACCTTGTTTAATGAAGAGCATTACTTCGTCGTAGGGGAAAAGGCCAGCAAAATTGTGACAGATGATGCTGCCCTCGTCTTTACGACTCCTACTGAAATCAGCCTTGAAGAAGCTTGCAGCGGCCAGCATCGAATGTTTCAAGCTATGTTTCTAGGAAATCCAGAACAGGTAGACGATTTTGAGACCAAGTTCGCTCAAGAGCTCTGCCAACGATTCAGTGGCGTCCGTTCCCAGCCTGTCATCTACGAGGCGATGCCAAAAGGTGTTACCAAAGCCTTTGCCCTAGAGCGTCTAGCACAACGCTTAGAGATCAATCCTGAGGAAATCATGGCACTGGGCGATGCGAATAACGATATTGAAATGCTACAGTTTGCTGGCTTGGGCGTTGCCATGGGAAATGCTAGCCAGCATGTCAAAGACTTGGCCGACTATGTAACAGATAGCAATGAAGAAAATGGCGTCGCCACAGCTATTGATAAGTTTATTCTAGAGCACTAATCCTGTACTCAACATATTTCCATAAATTAAAAAGACAGCTGTAGGAGAGAGAGCAACTGTCTTTTTTTGATATAAATCAACTAAGTTTAGAAGGAGAGCCTTTTTCCTTTGGCTTAAAATAATTCCTTGTATAAAGCAATGGTTTCTTCCAAAGTCGGCATGAAAGGATTGCCCGGTGCGCAAGCATCAATCAAGGCATTCTTAGAAAGGTATTCAAAGTCAAAGTCCTTTTCTTCAATGCCAAGCTCGGTCAGTTTCTTAGGAATACCGACCGTTTCAGACAAGGTTTCGATTTCCGAAATGGTATATGCTGCACACTCTTCATCAGTCTTGCCTTCGGTATGCAAGCCTAAAGCTTTAGCTACATTTCTAAAGGCTGCTGGTACACGTTTGGCATTTTCACGCTCAACTACTGGCAGGAGCATAGCACAGCAAACGCCATGAGGCAAATGATAGACCGCACCTAGCTGGTGAGCCATCGAATGCACGTAGCCCAGACCTGCATTGTTAAAGGACATGCCGCCAAGGAAAATAGCATTAACCATAGCTTCACGGGCTTCTATATCATGACCATTAGCAACTGCTCGCGGCAAATATTCCTTAATCAACTCAATGGCACCGATAGACAGTTTCTTGGTCACGCCATAAGCACCAGGAGTTACCAAGGCTTCCACAGCATGGGTCAAAGCATCCATCCCAGTCGCTGCTGTTAAATTAGCTGGTTTGGAAACCATGAGCTCTGGGTCGTTGACAGAGATGAGAGCCAAGCTATTTTTATCAACCATCACCATCTTAACCTTACGCTCTTCGTCCGTGATAACATAGTTGATAGTGATTTCGGCAGAAGTCCCTGCCGTAGTGTTGATGGCTACGACTGGTAGGCCCTTTTCTTTAGACTTGTGGAGACCTTCATAATCCTGCGGCTTGCCTCCATTTGTCGCCATAATGGAAATACAGCTAGCAGCATCCTGAGGAGAGCCACCACCTACACTGATGATAAAATCACAGTCATTTTCTTGAAGAGTAGCTAAGCCATCGTAGACATTCTTACAAGAAGGATTTGGGTCTACATCTTCAAAAACCACGTATTCAATGCCTTCTGCTTCTAGCGACTTGATGACTTTTGGTAAAATGTCACTGGAGGCAATGTAGTGGTCTGTAACGATGAGAGCTTTCTTGAAACCCAGCTCTTTGACATGACCGCCAAATTCATTGATGACACCTTTACCAATCAAATTGACTGATGGAACGTAGAAAACTGACATAATGATTTCCTCCTTAATTGAGCACAAAGCCCTATTGAATATGTTAACATAATTTTACTACTTTCTCTACTGCTTTTCAAATAATTATACAAGTCAAAATAGAAAAAAGAGAGTGGGACAGAAATCGGTAATTCGTTAGAATTCGATTTCGTCGTCCCACCTCCGCACAGTTGAGTAGGGCTGTAAAAGCTGATGAAATCAGCCTAGTAGAGCCCACTCAACCACTGCGCCTTGCTCGATAATCCAAAGACAATTGAGAGGCTAGGACTTTTGTCCCAGCCTCTTCTTTGGCTACTTGCGATACATTTTGACTTGAAGATAGAGGTCATTGTATGTTCCGAGCCATTTTGATCCTAATTGCTGATAGACTTCCAGATGCTTCATAGTCTCTTCTGTTGGATAAAAGGCCTCATCTTCCTGTACCTCTTCTGGCAGCATGGCCTTGGCAGGAAGGTTTGGCGTTGAGTAGCCAACATAAAGGGCGTTTTTATAAGCATTTTCTGGTCTCAGCATGAAATTGATAAACTGATAGGCAGCTTTTTTATTTTTGACCGTCTTTGGAATAACAATATTGTCAAACCAAAGGTTGCTAGCTTCTGTAGGCACAACATAGCGCAGATCTTCATTGGCCTCCAGCATTTGACGAGCTTCACCAGAGAAAGTCACACCGATAGCCGCGTTATTCTGAATCATGTAGCCCTTCATCTCATCAGCGACGATGGCCTTGATATTGGGCGTCAGAGTGTAAAGTTTATCGACAGCCTCCTGCAGCTGGTCAGCATCTTTGGAGTTAAGACTATGACCATTCGAGTTCAGACCAATCCCCATGACTTCACGGGCTCCGTCAATCATCATGATGGAGTTTCTGTATTCTGGCTTCCAGAGATCGTTCCAGTGTTCAGGCGCGTGCTCGACCATTTTAGTATTGTAAACAATGCCCAGGGTTCCCCAGAAATAAGGAATAGAATACTGATTTCCTGGATCAAATGGCTGATCCAAAAAGTCTGAACCAATATTTTCCAAGCCTTTGATCTGGCTATGGTCCAATTTCTCCACCAAGTTTTCCTTCATCATCTTGGCGATCATATACTCACTTGGGATTGCGATATCGTAGGTTGTACCACCTTGTTTGATTTTCGTGTACATGGCTTCGTTAGAGTCGAAGGTTTCGTACTGCACCTGCACGCCTGTTTCCTTGGTAAACTCTGTCAGCAATTCCGGATCAATGTAATCTCCCCAGTTATAAACAACCAATTTATCACTGCCCTTGCTATTGGCTTTACTCTCAATCCGATAGCTAATTCCCCACAAGATCAGGATAATCGCAAGAATCCCTGCTAAAAACGAATAGAGTTTTTTCATGCTGCTTCCTCCTTCTCACGCGTGATAAAGTAATAGCCAATGACTAAAACGATACTAAAGAGAAAGACCAGAGCAGACAGGGCATTGATTTCCAAGGAAATTCCTTGCCGTGCACGGGAATAAATTTCAACCGAGAGTGTCGAGAAGCCATTTCCTGTTACAAAGAAGGTCACAGCAAAGTCATCTAGTGAGTAGGTGAAAGCCATAAAGTAGCCGGCAATGATCGCTGGTGTCAGATAAGGAAGCATGATTTCCTTGAGCATCTGGACTTGACTAGCTCCCAAATCATAAGCAGCCTTAATCATGTCGTCATTCATTTCTTTTAGCCGTGGCAAAATCATTAGCACAACGATTGGAATTGAAAAGGCAACGTGGCTGGCTAAAACGGACACAAAGCCCAGCTGGAATTTAGCCGTGGTAAAGAGAATCAGGAAGCTAGCCCCAATCATAACGTCAGGAGCCACCATCAAAATATTATTGATGGATAAGAAAGCATCCTGATATTTTTTGCGGGCTTGGTAAATATAAATAGCACCGAAAGTTCCGATAATGGTAGCAATGAGGGAAGAAAGAAAGGCTAAGAAGAAAGTCTGCGCCAAAATTAAAATCAAGCGCGAATCTTCAAATAACTTTTGAAAATGAACCAGATCAAAGCCTGTAAATTTGTTCATATCATCGCCAGCATTGAAGGCATAGGCAATCAAATAAAAGATCGGAAGATAAAGGATTAGAAACACAATCGCTAAATAGAGATTAGCAAATTTTTTCATCGTTCTCTCCTTTCCTTGGTTGCCCACATAGTGAAGAGCATGGCAATAATCAGAACCACTCCGATGGTTGAGCCCATTCCCCAGTTTTGCGTCGTCAAGAAATGCTGTTCAATGGCTGTACCCAGTGTAATAACACGGTTCCCACCGATCAAACGCGTCAGCATGAAGAGACTGAGACTAGGAATAAAGACAGACTGCACGCCACTTCTCACGCCATTCATTGAAAGTGGAAAGACGACATTGCGGAAAGTCTGCCAACGATTGGCACCCAAGTCATAGCTAGCATTGATGAGATTGGGATCCAAATCATCCAAGACGTTGAAAATCGGCAGAATCATAAAGGGCAGCTCAATGTAGCTAGCAACAAAAATAAAAGAAAAGTCAGTGAAAAGAATCTGCTTGGGACCGATACCGATAAAGGTCAAAAATTCATTTACCGAACCGTTTTGTCCAAAAATACCGATAAAGGCGTAAGCCTTAAGCAAAAGATTGATCCAAGTCGGCAGGACAATCAGCATCAGCCAGAGCTGGCGATGCTTGAGCTGGGTCAGAAAATAAGCGGTTGGATAGGATATGAGCAAGGTCACCAAGGTGATGATGCCTGCGTAAAATACTGAGTTAAAGCTCATTTTCAGATAGGTCAAATTCTGCGAAGTGAAATAAATCCGATAGTTTTCCAGCGTGAACTGCCCTTCGATATTAAAGAATGATTTCCAGACAATCATTATCACTGGAGCTAGGACAAAAAGCAGAATCCAAAGAAAATATGGAAGCATAAAAAGGTTAGAGGTTGTTTTCTTCATCTCTTTCCTCCTCAATGGCGTTGATTAGCCCTGCTTCTTGCTCTTCGATTTCTACGTATTCTTCAATCCGAGCATCGAATTCTTCTTCGGTTTCATTGAGGCGCATGATATGGATATCCTCTGGTTCAAAGTCCAGACCGATTTCTTCTCCGACGATGGCCTTACGGGTCGAGTGGATCATCCATTCATTGCCAAGCTCATCGTAGGCAATAATCTCATAATGAACCCCGCGGAAAAGCTGGGTATCCACTTTAACCTGCAGTTTTCCTTCTTCAGGCAAGGTAATGCGCAAATCCTCTGGACGGATCACCACTTCAACGGATTCGTTTGGTCGCATGCCTCCGTCAACTGCTTCAAAGCGCTTGCCATTGAACTCGACCAAGTAGTCTTCGATCATCTTACCTGGCAGGATATTAGATTCTCCGATAAAGGTCGCAACAAAGTGGTTAATCGGTTCATCATAGATATCCACTGGCGTTCCTGACTGGACAATCTCCCCTTCATTCATGACAAAAATCCAGTCACTCATAGCCAGGGCTTCTTCCTGGTCGTGGGTGACAAAGACGAAAGTGATCCCCAGACGCTGTTGGAGTTCACGGAGCTCATATTGCATATCCGTCCGCAACTTCAAATCCAGCGCAGAAAGAGGCTCGTCAAGTAGGACAACCCGCGGCCGATTGATGATGGCACGGGCAATGGCTACCCGCTGACGTTGACCGCCTGAAAGTCTCCGAATTGAACGACGCTCATATCCTTCCAGTTGAACCATTTTCAGAACTTCAGCAACCCGTTCTTCAATTTCTTTTTTGTCCACCTTCCGCAACCGCAAAGGAAAGGCCACATTCTCAAAAACATTCATATGCGGGAAAAGAGCGTAGGACTGAAATACGGTGTGAACATCCCGCCTATTGGTAGGAATGTCATTGATGCGGACACCATCCAAAAAGATGTCTCCCGTTGTCGCATCTAGCAGTCCTGCAATAATATTAAGGATGGTTGACTTCCCAGAGCCAGAAGCTCCTAGAAGCGTATAAAATTTTCCTTCTTCTAATTCAAAGTTGATATCTTTGAGAACGACGGTGTTACTGTCTTCAAAAACCTTTGAAACGTTTTTGAACTCAATAATTGGTTTTTTCAATTGGCATAAATTCCTTCTTTTCCATGTATTAACAGATTTTTGGCTCTGTCAGACCAAAAAAACCTCTCGAGGGCTACTATGGCCCTGCATACTTGCGATATCGATAGGCTTTCACCCCCTTTACTAATGACACATGGATATGGGCTATCCCAAAGACTTAGACAAATCTTAGAAAAGCAATCAGATAATTACATATTGGACTCTTATGCTTCTCCAATAATTCGAACTTCTCGTTCCAGAGTGACACCTGAATGCTCCTCGACGGTTTTAATGACATGAGCAATCAACTTTTCATAATCGCTAGCTGTACCATGATCGACGTTAATCATGAAACCAGCATGCTTTTCTGAAACCTCTACACCACCGATTCGGTAGCCTTTTAGACCAGCCTCACTGATTAGCTGGCCAGCAAAATGTCCCAGAGGACGCTTAAAGACCGACCCGCAAGATGGGTATTCCAGAGGCTGCTTAAGCTCACGCAGATAGGTCAGACGTTCCATTTCCTGACGAATGTTTTGGTGAACACCTGGTGCCAGACCAAACTTAGCTGAAATCACAATGTCGCCAGTTTCTTGAATAAGTGAATGGCGATAACCAAAGCGCATATCACGTGCATCCAAGGTCTTAATTTCTCCTTCAGGGGTCAAGACCTTGCAAGAAACAAGCACATGAGCAATTTCTCCGCCATAAGCGCCAGCATTCATAAAGACAGCACCGCCGACACTACCCGGGATGCCACAGGCAAATTCAAAGCCAGTTAAACTATGATGAAGGGCAATACGAGTAGTCTGAGTTAGATTAGCACCAGCCTCTGCCTCAATCGTATAGCCATCTACTGCTACGTTATTTAGACTGTCAAACATGATGACAAAGCCTCGAATACCGCCATCTCGAACGATAATATTGCTTGAATTCCCAAGCACCAACCAAGGAATATTTTCACGATTGGCCAACTTGACAATCCGAGCCAATTCATAACGGTTGCGTGGAAAAACTAAGAAATCGGCAGCTCCGCCTACCTTCGTATAAGTGTATTGACTCAAAGGTTCATTAAAACGGATGTCGATTCCTTCTAATTCCGCAGAAAATTTTTCTAGGTTTTGCATGACTTACTCTCTTCTTTACAAATTACACTCTATTATATCAAAATTAAATGATATTTACGATAGACTAAGGGAAATAAAGATTCTTTTTCAAAGCAAAAAGAAAGAGGAGAACGAAGATTGTAGACCAACACTGCGTCCACAAGTTCGTCATCCTCAAACTCTCTTCTATTTTTCTACACGTACACCCTGAGTATCGACTTGCAACTGAAAGACTTGTCCATCAAAGCCTTGTTCCTTGATTTGCTGATAAATCTGCTCAGCTTTGTCTTTTGAAGATAAAACCATAACAGTCGGACCAGCTCCAGAGATGTAAGTCGCAAAAGCGCCCTGTTTTCTGGCTAAGAATTTAATGTCAGAAAATTCTTTGATAAGCGGTTGGCGATATCTCTCATGGAAACGATCGGATTCGATAGCACGACCAGCTGTTTTCATATCGCCCTTTAAGAGCGCTGCAACTGCGACATTGGCTACAGAGCTTGCTGCAACAGCTTCCTTGTATGAGAGGCGATTAGGCAAGACACGGCGGCTTTCAACTGTTCTCAACTCATAATCTGGAATAAAAGCGATAAAGCTGACCTCTGGGAAATCTGATACAACAGCTGAAACTTGATTTTGGAAAGAGCTTGCAATCACTAGATTTCCATAAATCGCTGGTGCGACATTGTCGGGATGCCCTTCGATTTTTGTCGCAATTTTCAACTTTTCATGATCTGATAAGTTCAGATTTGCTAACTGATTAGCCAGTTCAATCCCTGCAACGATAACAGAGCTAGAAGAGCCAAGACCGCGCGCCAAAGGAACATCGCTAGTCATTTTTAAGCGATGAGGCTGAAGGTCCGGGGCCAATTGCAGGGCAATCTTGATTAGTAAATTCCGTTTATCCGTTGGAATTCGAGGATTGAGGTCATGCTCAATGACCCACTCCTGACTTTCTTCCAAGACTTCGATTTCTAGATATTTGGAGACTGCGACACCAACTGAGTCAAAACCAGGCCCGATATTGGCACTGGTTGCTGGTACAATAATTTTCATCTTATTCTCCTAATACTTTAAAGGTATTGAGTAATTCAAACTCTGGTACCTCACGGAGCTTGGCCACTACATTTTCTAGCTGAGTCTTGCTGACAGCGTGCGTGATGATGACCACACGTGCTGTTTCACCATCTGTACCTTCTTGCAGAATTTGCTTGAAGGAAACTTCTTCAGCATTGAAGATTTCAGCCAAATGCAAGACTTGACCCTTGGCATCTGGAGCCAAGATAGAGAAATAATAGTTGCTCTTAACATCCTCAGGTTTAGCCAAGACAAGCTCGCGACTAAATTCATTGAAGGCTTTGCCAATCGTGCCTTCATTTAGGCGACGGACGATACGGACGATATCTGCAACGACACTGGTCGCAGTTGGTTTTTGACCTGCACCTGGGCCATAATACATGGATTCTCCAATACCAATTGATTCGACAAAGACCGCATTCATTACGCCGTTTACGCTAGCCAGCGGATGCGCTTTTGGCAAGAAAGTCGGTGTCACTTCCGCAGCGATTCCTGATGGCGTTTCCTCAATCGAACCAACTAATTTCACTACATAGCCCAAATCTTGAGCAACAGCAACGTCTTCAGGCGTGATGTTGCGAATGCCTTGGTGGCTGACATCTTCAAACTTGATGTTCATACCAAAAGCAAATTGGCTGAGGATAACCATTTTATAGGCTGCGTCAATCCCATCAACGTCGTTAGTTGGATCGCTCTCGGCAAATCCTAAACGTTGCGCTTCTGAAAGAGCATCCTCGTAAGACCAACCTTCTTCTACCATCTTGGTCATCATGAAGTTAGATGTTCCATTGACCACGCCCAAAACGCGGGTAATCTTGTCAGACGCCAATGAATTAACCAAGGTGCGCAAAATTGGGATACCACCTGCAACAGCAGCTTCATAGTAAAGGGCAACGCCATTTTTCTGAGCAATGTCTAACAATTCAGAACCATGAACTGCCAGCAAGTCTTTATTGGCTGTCACCACATGTTTACCTGCTTCAAGTGCGCGCGTGATAAAGGTTTTTGCTGGTTCAATCCGTCCCATCAGCTCCACTACGATCGCAATTTCACTGTCATTTAAGATTTCATCCACATTGGTCACAAAGTTGTAATCATTTCCAGCTGCCAAAAGACGCTCTTTTTCAGCATCATCCTTGACCAAGACTTTAGCAACTTCAATCTCAGAATGAGCAGCCTGAACAATCTTTTCTCCATTTTCTTTCAACAAGAAAGGAACACCACTAGCAACTGTTCCAAAACCAAGTAAAGCAATTTTAATAGACATGAGGAACTCCTTGAATATTTCTTATATAAAAAACATTATAACAAA
Source organism: Streptococcus cristatus (assembly GCF_003943465.1). Taxonomy (GTDB): domain Bacteria; phylum Bacillota; class Bacilli; order Lactobacillales; family Streptococcaceae; genus Streptococcus; species Streptococcus cristatus_C. Next base: position 18,860 of record NZ_RJPR01000012.1, read on the forward strand.
AATATATAGAAATGCCTACAAATCTATTTGTATATTTGTTATAATGTAAGTAAAAATTTTAAACTCATGAGATTAGAAGNAGATACCATGACAGATAAACACATTGGAAGACGCATGCAAAGACATAAAGCTAAGAAAAAAGCATTCCTTTTTTCTATTATCAATCTTTTCCTGCTCCTTGCCCTAATCGTAGGCGGGATTTATCTTTGGAAGACTCAGTTCTCCCCTAGCAAACAATCCTCTGCAGGCAACCAAACTGTGCAATCCACCTCCAAGCCAGACTCTACCTCAACAAATGAAGAAGCTTCAAAAATCAAATGGGTAAAACAAGACGAGCCTGTTAAGATCCCAATCTTGATGTACCATGCGATCCATGTAATGGATCCCTCTGAGGCAGCCAATGCTGGTTTGATTGTAGATCCAACTACTTTTGAAAGTCATTTGCAGGCCCTGAAAGAAGCTGGTTATTATACTTTAACCCCAGATGAAGCTTACAAAGCTTTGACAGAAAATGTCCTACCTGAAAATAAAAAAGTAGTCTGGCTGACCTTTGACGATAGTTTGAAAGACTTTTATACCAATGCCTTTCCACTACTTCAAAAATACCAGATGAAGGCAACCAACAATGTCATTACTGGATTTGTCCAAGCTGGCCGTGAAGATATACTGACGCTAGATGAGATCAAAGAAATGAAGGAAAAGGGAATGTCCTTTGAAGACCATACCGTCAACCACCCTGATCTATCAACTGCTACTGCTGATCAACAAACCCTTGAACTACGTGATTCTAAAGCCTTTTTAGATGACAATCTATCACAGAAGACGACGACTGTTGCCTATCCATCTGGCCGCTATAGTGATACGACCTTGCAGATCGCTGAAAGTCTGGGCTATAAGATGGGATTGACGACCAATAACGGCCTGGCTTCACTGTCTAACGGATTACTCTCGCTCAATCGTGTTCGAGTGAACCCAACCACTACTGCAGAAGATTTATTAAACGAAATCGCTACAAATTAATCTTAGAAAGCTTGCTTCAGACGAAGCAGGCTTTTTCTATTTCCGATAGCAGCTTTTGCCAATCACAAAAAACACCAGCTCCAAAGAACTGGTGTAAAGGTTTATTTAGACTTGATGTAGTTGATACCGTCTGCTTTCGGAGCAACAGCTTTACCGAAGAAGGCTGCAAGAACCACAATCGTCAAAACGTATGGTGCAATCTGCAGATAAACTGTTGGTACTTTTGAAAGAAGAGGCAACTGGTTTCCGATAACGGCCAAACTTTGAGAAGCTCCAAAGAAGAGACTTGCCAACATGGCACCAATAGGGCTCCATTTACCAAAAATCATAGCTGCCAAGGCGATAAAACCTGGACCTATGATAGTTGTCACAGCAAAGTTAACGGAGATTGACTGAGCATAGATAGCTCCACCAATACCGCCGAGCAAACCAGAAATCATAACACCGCAATAGCGCATGAGGTAAACATTGATTCCTAATGTATCTGCTGCCTGCGGATGTTCTCCAACTGAGCGAAGACGCAATCCGAACTTTGTCTTAAACATGATAAACCAAGCAAGGAAAGAGAAGGCGATGGCCAAATATCCCATCAGACTTGTATGTTTGAAGAATATATCTCCTATGACGGGAATATCAGACAAAATAGGAAAATTAAATTTACCAAATGAACGCTGAATGTTGTCTGTTTGCCCCTTGTTGTAGATAGCTTTCACAAGGAAAACCGCCAAGGCTGGTGCTAGTAAGTTTAGAACCGTACCACTAACGACGTGGTCTGCGCGGAAATTAATGGTTGCTACAGCATGGATAAGGGAGAAGAGCACTCCGACTAAGCCAGCAGCAATCAAGGAGAGCCACGGAGTCAAGCTGCCAAAACTACTTTCGAAAGTCAAGTTAAAGAGAACGCCTGTAAATGCTCCCATTACCATGATCCCTTCCAAGCCGACATTGACGACTCCAGCATGCTCCGAATAAGCTCCACCGATACTTGTGAAAATCAAGGGAGCCGCATAAATCAGCATAGATGATACTAATAAACCTAATATCGTTACAATACTCATCCTAGTTTTCCCCTTTCACTTTACCAGCTTCTTGCTTACGGTTTTTAAATAATTCAAAAACTGTCTTACCAGTCAGACGCTCAATCAAGTAATGGGCGCTAACAAAGAAGATAATCGAAGCTGTCACGATATTGACTAATTCTGTCGGAATCTGAGCCACGTTCATACCCGGCGCACCAACACTTAGAACTGCAAAGAGGAAAGCCGCAAAAAGGATACCAACTGGGGAGTTTGCTGCTAAAAGACTAACTGCCATACCATTGAAACCAACGCTCAATGAACTTCCTTGTACAAAGACATTCTGATAAGTACCTAGTCCTTCTACTACTCCTCCAAGTCCTGCAAGGGCTCCAGAAATAATCATAGACAAAATAATGGTCCGTTTAGAAGACATCCCTGCGTATTCAGATGCATTCGGGTTCAGCCCTACAGCGCGGATTTCAAAGCCAAGTGTTGTTTTCTTCAGCATATACCAGATCAGCACAACTGCAATCAAAGCAAAGAAAATACCAATATTCATCCGAGAGTTAGCTGTCAAACTTCTCAGCCATTCTGTTTGATAAATAGCATTGGCACCAACACGCTTACTAGAGTCAACACTCTGCATCACAGATTTTGGGAAGCTGCGGATAAAGGCATTTCCAACAAAGAGGACGATATAGTTCATCATAATCGTAACGATGACTTCGCTCGTTCCTAAATAGGCACGCAGAACCCCTGGAATAGCACCAATAATCCCACCAGCTACTGTTGCAATCACTACAGTTGCTAGCAACATCAATGGGCGAGGTAGGTCAGGGAAGGAAAGGGCAAACCAACCAGCTAGAATCCAACCAGCCAAGGCTTGGCCTGGAAGTCCGACATTGAAAAATCCAGCCCGACTAGCAACGGCAAAACCCAGACCAATGAGAACTAGAGGTCCCATCGCCCGAGAAATTTCACCCAAACTTCTCAAAGAACCGAATGCCGTTTTAAAGAGGGATTCATATCCCCAGATGGCATCATAGCCAAAGATAGCCATGACAATCGCTCCCAATAAAATCCCTAAAAGAACTGAGATTAAGGGAACTGCGATCTGCTGTGTTTTTTTAGACATTTGAATCTCCCTTCTAAATCTTACCACCAGCCATGAGAATACCAAGTTCTTGCTTATTGGTCTTCTCTGGTGTCACAATTCCTTGAATCTTGCCATCATGGATAACGGCGATTCTGTCAGAAAGATTGAGTATTTCATCTAGCTCAAAGCTGACAACAAGAACTGCCTTACCTTGAGTACGCTCCTCAATCAAACGTTTATGGATATACTCAATTGCTCCGACATCAAGACCGCGGGTTGGCTGACTGACAATCAGCAAGTCTGGATCACGATCCACTTCCCGAGCAATGATAGCCTTCTGTTGGTTTCCTCCTGAGAGGGCTGAAGCAGGTACATACTCGCTAGCTGCCCGCACATCAAACTCTTTCATCAGATTGCACGCATAAGAGTAAATATTATTGTAATTCAAGATGCCGTGTTTGCTGAGTGGCTCCTTGTAGTAAGTCTGCAAAGCAATATTTTCAGAAATGGACATCTGCAGCACCAAACCATCGCGATGACGATCTTCAGGAACGTGGCTGACCTTCATCTCAGTAATCTGACGTGGTTTCTTACCAAGCACGGACTGATTCTTGATCAAAATTTCACCCGAGCTCGCTTTTCTAAGTCCTGTGATAGCTTGAATCAACTCAGTCTGACCATTGCCGTCAATTCCTGCAATCCCAACAATCTCACCAGCACGAACATCCAGTGAAAGTCCCTTAACAGCTGGAACGCCGCGATTTTCTTCAACGACAAGATTCTTGATTGAAAGAACCGTCTCTTGCGGATTAGAAGGTTTCTTCTCAGTCTTGAAGGAAACAGCCCGTCCCACCATCATTTCCGCCAAATCTTGGTTGGTTGCACCAGCAATTTCAACTGTTTCGATTGATTTTCCTCGACGAATAACGGTCACTCGATCAGAAACTGCACGAATTTCATCCAACTTATGAGTAATAAGAATGATAGACTTACCTTCCTTGACCAAGTTTTTCATGATTTTCATCAATTCATCAATCTCAGATGGTGTCAAAACAGCTGTTGGTTCGTCAAAGATGAGGATATCTGCACCACGGTAAAGGGTCTTCAGAATTTCAACCCGTTGTTGTGCTCCGACGGAAATGTCTTCAATCTTGGCAGATGGATCAACCGACAAACCATATTTCTTAGACAAACGCTTAATTTCTTGCGTAGCGCGTTTCAAGTCTAAGATACCATTTTTTGTAATCTCACTTCCAAGAATAATATTTTCAGCAACAGTGAAGGCTTCCACAAGCATAAAGTGCTGATGCACCATCCCGATACCAAGTGAGGCCGCCTTTGATGGAGAGTCCAGCTTAACTGGCTTTCCGTTTACTACAATCTCACCACTAGTCGGCTCAAGTAGGCCGGCCAACATATTCATCAAGGTTGACTTCCCGGCACCATTTTCTCCTAAAAGAGCGTGAATTTCACCTTTTCGGAGTTCCAAATTGATTTTATCATTGGCCACAAATTCACCAAAAATCTTGGTAATTTCTCGCATTTCAATGACATTTTCATGTGTCATGGCTCTTTCCTTTCCAGAATTTCATTTTATGTCGATACAACCTCCTCGGACTCCTATCCTAGTAGGCTTAATCGATGCAAAGGCGTCAGAATTTAAAAATGAGCGACCCTAGTAGGTCGGATCGCTCAACATTCAATTATTTATCAGGAACTGTGATGCTACCATCAAGGATTTTAGCTTTCGCTTCTTCAACAGCTTTTTTAGCATCCTCAGAAAGGTTGGTTGTTGTCAAATCAACACCGCCGTCTTTCAAACCAAAGGTTGTAGTTTTACCACCTGGGAATTTACCTTTAGCAGTTTGATTAGCAATGTCTTGGACAGTCTTACCAACTTGTTTCAAGCTTGATGCCAAAACAAAGTTAGACTCTTTACCATCTTTAGATTTGTATTTACCTTCTTCAGTTTGGTCACGGTCAACACCAAGTACCCAAACTTTTTCATTTTCATTTCTTGTTTCGTTGATTGACTTAGCTTCGTTAAATACTCCAGCACCAGTACCACCAGCTACTTGGTAAACAACATCCGCACCACCAGCATAGTGAGCAGCTGCAATTGTTTTACCTTTAGCTGCATCGCCGAATGAACCAGCATAGTCCACTTTAATCTTGATAGATGGGTCAACTGATTTCACACCAGCTTCGAAACCTTTTTCAAAACGTGTGATAACTGCACCTTCTATACCACCTATGAAACCAACTTGTTTTGTCTTAGTAGTTTTTGCAGCTGCAACACCAGCAAGGTAAGCTGCTTCATTATCTGCAAAGACTGCTGAAGCAACATTCTTTTGACCTTCAATTACATCGTCAATAATAACGTAGTTAATACTTGAATTATCTTTTGCAGCAGATTCAACGGCATCACGAAGGGCAAAACCGATACCAAATACTAAGTTGTAACCATCCGTAGCAGCTTGGTTTAGGTTGTTCGCGTATTGTGACTCGTCTGTTGATTGGAAGTAAGTATAGCCGTTATCTTTTGAAAGGCCATTTTCTTTCCCCCAAGCTTGCAAACCTTCCCATGCAGATTGGTTAAATGACTTATCATCAACACCACCTGTATCGGTTACGATAGCAGCTTTTAAATCAGTTTTAGCGTTAGAGCTATCTGATTTAGACGCACGATTCCCACATGCAGCAAGTCCGATTGCTGCGACAGACACTAGACCAAGACCTAGCCATTGTTTCTTGTTCATTTCTGAACCTCCTATATAAGATGTGCAACTTAGTTGCAAGTTTAATTTTGGTCAGTTGACCAGCAACAGACTCAAGTTAAGTCTGTAAAAGAGTATGGAAGTAACTCCTTGACCGTCATCACGACCGTCGATTTATCTTTAGCGACCAAGGTCACTGGTAAATCCTGATTAAAAAACTCTGCCATTACTTGGCGGCAGGCACCACACGGAGAGATCGGTTTTTCCGTTTCTCCGTAAACAATTAATTCCTCAAAGTCCAAGAAACCTTCAGAAACAGCTTTAAAAATGGCTGTTCGCTCTGCACAATTGGTTAAGCCGAAACTAGCATTTTCGATATTGACACCTGTGAAAACTTGTCCATTTTTAGCTACTAAAATGGCTCCGACAGGGAAATGAGAGTATGGAACATAGGCATTCTTCGTGGTTTCTACAACTAAATCAATCAAATTAGTAGTCGCCATTAGCCACGTCTCCCTCCATAATCGCTACACCAGAGGATGCTCCAATGCGAGTCGCACCAGCTTTGATAAAGGCAAGTGCATCTTCGTAAGAACGGGCACCGCCAGAAGCCTTGACTCCCATATCTGGCCCAACGGTCTTACGCATCAAAGCTACATCCGCAACGGTTGCACCACCAGTTGAGAAACCAGTAGATGTCTTGACAAAATCCGCCCCAGCTTTCTGAGCAATTTGACAAGCTCTCACTTTCTCATCATCTGTCAAGAGGCAGGTCTCAATAATGACCTTGACCAAGGTTCCTTTAGCAGCTTCCACAACAGCTCGAATGTCTCTTTCAACTAAGTCAAAGTTTCGAGACTTTAGAGCACCGATATTGATGACCATATCAACTTCATTCGCTCCGTTTTGGATGGCATCACTCGTTTCAAAAGCTTTGAGCTCCGGAGTATTTGCTCCCAGAGGAAAACCAATGACCGTACAGACTTTTACATCCGTAGCTTTTAGTGCTTGCGCAGCAAAATTCACCCAAGTCGGATTGACACAGACGCTCGCAAAGTCGTATTTCTTTGCTTCCTCAATTAAGGTTTCAATCTGCTCCTGACTTGCATCAGGTTTCAAAAGCGTATGGTCAATGTATTTGTTTAATTTCATGTTGGATTCTCCTAGAATTAAGCGATTACTTCGACAATCTCGCTTACTGCAAGGCTTTCACTACCTATTCTAACATTTTTTTGGAATTCTGTAACTAGTTCTTGAGAAATTTTTTCATTTGCGTAAATTTTTGCAACAATTTCCCCAATTTCGACTGTTTCGCCAACCTTTTTTTCAAACACGATACCAGTTTCATAATCTAGTTCGTCAGATTTGACGGCTCGACCTGCTCCTAATCTCATCGCAAACAAGCCAAATTCTATAGCTGGAAGCTCTGTGATAAAGCCAGATTGCTCTGCTCTCACTTCAGCCACATAAGCCGCCTGGGATGGCCGATACAAGTCCTCCAGATCACCACCTTGAGCCGCAATCATCTCTTCAAATTTTTTCAAAGCCGCTCCATTTGTCAAATGCTCTCTAATTTCAGAAACTGACTTCTCAACATTAGCCAAATCAAGCATAATCCGAGCGAGCTCGCAGATAAACTCCGTAATATCCTCGCGTCCTTGTCCTTGAAGGATTTCCAGCGCTTCTAGGATTTCCAAACGATTGCCAATGCTGGTACCTAAAGGCTGACTCATATCCGTAATAACTGCAACTGTTCTGCGTCCGACAGCCTTACCTAAATCTACCATGGTACGGGCTAGGACACGGGCATCCTCTAGATTTTTCATAAAGGCACCTTCACCGACGGTTACATCCAGCAAAATGCTGTCTGCACCAGCGGCGATTTTCTTGCTCATAACAGAGCTGGCAATCAAAGGAATGGTATCAACTGTAGCAGTCACATCACGCAAAGCATAGAGAAGCTTGTCTGCCTTGACCAGCTGGTCTGACTGACCGATGACGGATACACCAATTTCCTGAACCTGCTTGATGAAATCTTCCTGACTGCGCTCTACTTGGTAGCCCTTGACAGACTCGAGCTTGTCTATGGTACCACCCGTATGCCCCAAGCCTCGACCGCTCATCTTAGCAACGGGTACTCCAAAGCTAGCTACGAGAGGAGCCAAGATTAAGGTAACCTTATCTCCCACTCCACCAGTCGAATGCTTGTCGACCTTAATCCCTGAAATAGCTGACAGGTCAAACTGCTGGCCTGTACCTACCATGGCCATGGTCAAATCTGAAATTTCCCGAGTAGTCATTCCTTTAAAGTAAACAGCCATAGCAAAAGCTGACATCTGGTAATCTGGTACTGTTCCAGCTACATAGCCCTCAATCAGCCATTCAATCTCTTGACTGGACAACTCTAGTCCATCTCGTTTCTTTTGAATAATATCAACTGCCCGCATTTTTACTTCACACTCCTTAGGATATAATAACCTTTGTCCTTCTTGAGAGTCTCGCAGTTGCCAAACACTTCTTCCATTTTGGCTTTAGCACTAGGAGCTCCTTGTTTCTTTTGGATAACAATCGTCAAATCCCCATCCGCTAGTAAGTGATCATAGCTACCTGAAATAACCTCGTGCACCACCTGCTTACCAGCCCGAATCGGTGGATTGCTGATAATATGGTGAAATTGTCCGGTCACCTGTTCGTAAACATTGGACTGGAAAATATCTGCAGATACTTGGTTCGCATCCGCATTTTTTCTAGCCAAATCGAGCGCCCGCTGATTGATATCCACGAGAGTGACCTCCAGCCCTTGCGCTTTAGCCAGAGTCAAGCCCAATGTTCCATAACCGCACCCGACATCCAGCAACGTTTCTTCTTTGTTAAATTCCAAGGCAGACAACAAAACTCGACTGCCATAGTCGATCATTTTTTTGCTAAAGACACCAGCATCCGTTAAAAAGGTCATCTGTTGTCCTAATAATTCCACTTTTAATTCATGAATGTCATGTTTGGCATCCGGATTTTCTGCAAAATACATTTTAGTCATAAAACCATTTTATCATAATTTTTCTAGATTTGTAAATCGTTTTCATTTCTCCAAAAGTATGTTATACTAAAATCCATCATATAGGAGTAACTTATGACTAACGAATTTCTTCATTTTGAAAAAATCAGCCGCCAAACTTGGCAAAATCTGCATCGAAAGAAAAATCCACCGCTCACTGAGTCCGAACTCAATTCTATCAAGAGTTTCAATGACAAAATCAGTCTACAGGATGTGACAGATGTTTATCTGCCTCTGACAAATCTCATTCAGATTTATAAACGTTCCAAAGAAGATCTCGCCTTTTCAAAAGGTATTTTTCTACAAAAGGAGAGTAAAAGACAGCCCTTTATCATCGGAGTATCTGGCAGTGTTGCCGTTGGAAAATCAACGATTAGCCGCCTATTGCAAATCCTCCTATCACGGACTTTTACAAATGCCACCGTTGAATTAGTGACGACAGATGGCTTTCTCTATCCTAATCAAACTTTGATTGAAACGGGGATTTTAAATCGCAAAGGCTTCCCTGAAAGCTATAATATGGAACTCTTGCTAGACTTTTTAGACCGCATTAAAAATGGTCAAAACTATGAAATTCCCGTCTACTCGCACGAAATTTATGATATTGTCCCAAATGAAAAACAGGAAATCAAGGCAGCTGACTTTGTCATCGTAGAAGGTATCAATGTTTTCCAAAATCCGCAAAATGAACGCCTTTATATGACTGACTTCTTCGACTTCTCAATCTATGTAGATGCCGAAGTCGAAAATATCGAGTCTTGGTATCTGGATCGCTTTAAAAAATTATTGGCACTAGCCAAGCATGATACGCATAATTATTACCATCGCTTTACGACCCAGCCTGAAGAAGAAGTCATGGCGCTGGCCCATAATATCTGGGAAACAATCAATCTGGTGAACCTATTAGACTATATTGAGCCAACGCGTAATAGGGCCGAAGTGATTTTGCATAAGGCTAAAAATCATGAAATTGACGAAATCTATCTAAAAAAATAATTTAGGCTTGTCAAATCACAACTTTTCATATATAATTAGATAGTTAGTATTTTCAATGGAGGTGAATAACTTGGCAAACATTAAGTCAGCTATCAAACGCGCTGAATTGAACGTTAAACAAAACGAAAAAAACTCAGCTCAAAAATCAGCTATGCGTACTGCAATCAAAGCATTTGAAGCAAACCCGTCTGAAGAACTTTTCCGTGCTGCTAGCTCAGCTATCGATAAAGCAGAAACAAAAGGTTTGATCCACAAAAACAAAGCAAGCCGCGATAAAGCACGTCTTTCAGCTAAACTTGCTAAATAATGCATCGCGCATACAAAGGAGCTCCACGGAGCTTTTTTTGTTGCTCACTGTAATTAGGAGAATGTATATGAAGATTGCTATCATCGGCTACTCCGGCTCTGGCAAGTCAACCTTGGCCCAGCAGTTAGGCCACTTTCACCATATTCCTGTGCTTCATCTGGACACGATTCGGTTTGAAGAAAACTGGCAGACTCGTAGTCAAGACCAAGTCAAGGCTGATTTAGCGAATTTCCTCAAGCGAGAACAATCCTGGGTCATCGATGGCAACTACTCCTTCGCCTGCTTTGAGGAGCGCATGGCGCAGGCTGATCAGATTATCTTTATGAACTTTTCTCGCTGGAACTGCCTCTATCGCGCCTTCAAACGCTACCTCAAATACCGAAATCAAGTGCGAGAGAGTATGGCTTCTGGCTGTACTGAAAAACTGGATTGGGAATTCATCCGCTGGATCCTTTGGGATGGCAGGACAAGAGAGACTAAGAGTCTCTATGAAAAAGTTCGTCAGACCTATCCTGAAAAATTTATCGAATTGCAGAATCAAAAGCAATTATCAGACTATGTAAAAGAATCTGGGACAAAAGTCTAACCTTAAATATAAAAAGCGAACAAAAAGGAGTTATCTGACACTCAGAATTCTGTCTTGTTCACTTTTTTGTCTAATCTATCAATTTTAAAAATTTATAATAAAGAATTCCTAAAATCAAAATCTTTTTGTCCCAGCCTCGTTCAGTCTTATTTGTCAAGAAAAATCAGAAGTATTCATCGATGAGGTAAAAAGGTGAAATTCCAACTTACAAAATTGTAAGAAAAATGAGAGAAATGTAAGCTAAAGAAATGGAAAGAAGAAACTCTTTCTTGTATCATAGGAAAGGAAAAAGGAGAATCCTATGAAAAAAATGATTGACAATAGCAGTTTGAAACTGCTTGCTATGCTTGCAATGCTGATTGACCATATCGCCTGGGTATCTTTTCCACTTGCTACCAATATGAATATTCTCTCTCCTAACTGGCTGGCCAATAGTATGCACATAATAGGCCGCCTGGCTTTTCCAGTCTTTGCCTTTTGTATTGCGGAAGGCTATCGGCACAGTCATGATGTGAGCAAGTATATGAGACGATTGGGGCTGCTGGCTCTTATCAGTATCATCCCTTTCTCTCTGATGGGCTGGGTTACTGGTCTTGGCTTTATCATGCAAAATACGGTTGTTACTCTCTTTTTGGGGCTCTGTGCTCTTTATTACAGTGATCAGCAAACAGCAACCTGGAGAAAAGTTCTAATTATTCTACTCTGTTTTACTCTGTCCATTATCGCTGACGGCGGACTGACGGGAGGAGTTTTTGGTATCTATTCCTTTGCAAAGATTAAAGACCCAATCTTCCGAAAAATTGGCGGTGTCTTGGCACTGAACAGTGTGCAAATCCTAATTTTGGCCTTCAATTTCTCCTATGATGGTCTGGCTGATCTGGCTGCCACCTGTCTTCTGTTTCTCCTCGTGACCTCTTTCTACAACGGTCAAAAAGGGGCCAATATTGGAAAAGTATTTTACTGGTTTTATCCCCTTCATTTGCTCGCCTTGTCTCTGTTTCGAATTGCCTTTCTCTTATTTCTAATGTAGTTAATGAATGTATTAAAAGTTGCAGTAGAATACCTGTTAAGTTAATTTTTCTTTTGATAAGTCTAAATAATAGAGTAAAAGAGTCTGGAACAATAGTCTCTTTGCTACAAAAAAGAGTTTGGGACAAAAATATTTCAATTTTTAAAAATCTTAATTATTAAGCCCTTCAAATCTACAATTAAATGCGAAAAGCGAACAAAGCAGAATTCTGATTACCAGAAAACTAGTTTTGTTCGCTTTCTATATTTGAGGTCGGACTTTTGTCCCAGCCTCCTTTTCTTATTCTTCTTTTACAAAAACCAATTCTTTAGCATCTGAAAGATCTGCTCGATAAGCAAAACCTGCAAAAGAGAGCTGTTTGATTTGGTCAAGATGATCGACCTGGGCTTCCATCAAAGCAGTCAAAAACTGCCCACGCGCTTTTTTAGAAATAGTAGAATGACTTTTAAGTTTCCCAGATTTTTCTTCTAAAAACTTGAACCGAAGCATCTTCTCTCTGACCGATTTTTCAAAAACATCCTCAAATTCACTAGACAAGAGAGAAAGCAGCATATCTTCATCCGCTACCGCTTTTGTATACTCTTCCCGCCAAAATTTTTTCAGCATTTGACCATTGGGCTTCAGTCCCACCAAAAAATCCAATCGATGAGGGGCAATCGGACTCAGAGCAGGAATGACCCCATATAGACTAGAAGTTAAAAGCAAATGCTCCTGAATGTAGGAACTCTCCTCTGATGTCCAATCTTTTCGCTTGATATTGCGATACATGAGGCCATCAAATAAGTGCAATGCTGGGTAGGTCTCCGCTTCATTCTTGCTCAAATTTTGAACTCTTTGGTGTTCTATTTCAGCCATCTGCGGACTGATTTTATATAAGTTTTCCAACTCTCCGGCTGAGAATTGCAACAACTCTTCTATTATGATTTTGCTTTTAGGCGTCAACTGGGAGCGCCCCAGCGAGTTCTGTTCTTCATTCATTTCTTTGGCAGTCGGAATTAAAATCTTCATAGTTTCCCTCTCTTATCTTAGATTCTGAGTCCATTTTCCTGTTTTCCCTACTCATGATTATAGCAAATTTTGGACAAATCGGATTTATTCTTGACTTTAATTTTCAAAAATGATAATATCTAGTTATCAAAACTAGATATTAGAAAGTTTGAAATTTGGAAACGAAAAATCTGTTCCCGAGATGGGATGAATTGCCTGTTCTTGACCTATATCTGGACCAAGTCCTGCTCTACGTCAACAAGGTCTGTAAGCCAGCTTTTACTGCATCCGACAAAGGCTTGACGGCATCCATGATCAATAATTATGTCAAGCATGGCTACCTTGAAAAACCTCTAAAGAAAAAATACAATCGCCAGCAAGTTGCCCGCTTGATTGCCATTACAAGTTTGAAAACTGTTTTTTCTATTCAAGATATTGCTGCTACTTTAGATATGCTCAATGCTGAGACCCAGTCTGAAGAGCTCTACAATGACTTTGTGGATTATATGAACGGACGGAAACTTGAAGTGACTCCCATTATTGCCAGTGCCTGTCAGACCTTAAAACTCTACCAGCAAACCCTTGCTTTTATCCAAGTACCCGAAAAGGAGGACGATAACGATGAACTACGCGCTTAAACTCAGTAAACAACTCTCTTTTGGAGAGGAAATTGCCAACGCTGTCACCCATGCCGTCGGAGCTGTTTTGATGCTGATTCTTCTGCCTATCTCAGCTATTTACAGTTATGAAGGGCATGGCCTCGTTTCTGCTGTTGGCACTTCTATCTTTGTCATTAGCCTTTTCCTCATGTTTCTCTCTTCTACCATTTACCACTCCATGTCCTATGGCTCTACCCACAAATACATCCTACGGATTATTGACCACTCCATGATTTATATCGCTATCGCGGGCAGCTATACTCCCGTCGTCCTTTCACTCATGAATGACTGGCGGGGCTATCTGATTATCGCGATTCAGTGGGGCACGACCATCTTTGGTATTCTCTACAAAATCTTTGCCAAGAAGGTCAATGAGAAATTCAGCCTGGCTCTCTATCTAATTATGGGCTGGCTGGTTATCTTTATCATCCCGCAAATTATCGGACAAACTGGAGCAGTGTTTTGGGGACTCATGCTAGCAGGCGGTCTTTGCTACACAGTCGGCGCTGGTTTTTATGCCAAAAAGAAGCCCTACTTCCACATGATTTGGCATCTCTTCATCCTAGCCGCTTCTGCTCTTCAGTATCTAGCAATTGTCTATTTCATGTAAAACTGCTTTTCAAAGCAGTTTTTTTCTATAGCATAAGGCAGCTCTTCAACCAAGCCTACATCAAGTCTGCACTAACCACTTCTCAAAAGTAGGAACTTTGAAATAATATAAATTTAAGCTTTCTCTGCTAAGATAAAGATAGAAAAGATGATCTCTGGCAATTAAATCTGCCAGTTATGGAAGGGAAACGAATGGCTATTTTATCAAAAATCCGCCCATCACAGCCTCTGAAAGAACTGAAATGGTTTGACATTCTTGTGATTACTCTGTTCATGTTTGGTCAGTTCATCTACCGATCAACTGAGCTTTACCTGGCTAGTTTTTCAACAACAGCGACGACGGCAGCAACTGAAACAGTCAGCAATACAGCTAGCGAAGGCGCAGCATTCTCAAGTAATTTCAATCTTCAGCTCCTGATGCTGGTCTTGACCATTCTTTACCTATTGCTTCGGCGCTTTGACTTTAAGCAGCTCCCTATCCGCCTGAGCTGGTCGGTTCTGCTCTGGACTCCTCTTATTTTTGTAGTGGTAGGGTTCTTTGGTGACATTGTGACGACACTGAGTGGCGGGTATAATTACTTTGATTCAACCCTCTGGTCTTATGTAGATGTGCTAGAAATCTTCCGGAAATTTGCTGATCTGACACCAATGGCTATTCTCTATGGACTGCTCAATGGCTTCTATGAAGAATTCTTCTTTCTGGGTCTTATGACCTCTGTCAAGGATAAGTATAAGTGGTGGGCACTGGCCTACTCTACTATCATTCGGATTTCTTTCCATACTTATCAAGGAATGCTCTGGGCCCTGGTTATCGGAGTGGTCTATGGACTCTTTTACTATTTCCTTTACAAGTACAAGGTCAAGAACCTCCTGCCTTTCTTTCTCATGCACGCCCTGGCGGATATGTTTGGCTCCAGCTTGATGTATGTACTGATTAACTGGCGTTCCTAAACGGATAAAAATCAGCTGACATACAGTTTATGTCGGAAAACTATAAAATAAATCGAAACTAAAAAGCTTAGAAACAAGGTATCAAGTAACCTCGCTGCTAAGCTTTTTATTATGGTCAATTAGCAATTAAAACTAGCAATCTCACTATCAAGTTTTTTCATATAGTAGCGATAGATTAGATAAGAAACAAGTCCAGAAATCAAAATCAGCAGAACTGAAAGGAGATAGAGAACTGCGAGAGTCAGGAAGTATGAAATCGCATAGAGAACGCCAATCACGATCATCACTCCAATGGTAAAGGCTAGTGCCAATAGGGTCTTACCCATACTATTATCTCGAGTCATTAGCTCGTTGACATTGGACCAGTTGGTCACCAAATGCTTATAATCTCGATGATAGCCCCAAGCACTCCAAGCTAGGCTAGCCATAAACCAAACCAGCAGCATAACCAGAAAAGTCACCAGATGAACATGGAAGATAAGACTGGTCACCAAAAGAAGAATCACTGGTAGAATGGACTGAATAGCAAAGAGATACCAAAATTTGAGACGAACGTATTTTCTGAGCTCGAAAGGCAAAACCTTCAGATAATCAAAATTTTCCCGCTCCAAGGATAAACCTATAGAGGTCAGATTATTCCCACCCGAATTGAGGGTAGCGATAAACATAGATAGGAAGCTAAGCGGAAGTAAAAATCGCGGAATCAAGAACGGGCTAACATCTAGATCTGCTTTGACTGCCCCCATGGCCATACTAAAAATGATGATGTAAGGAATCAGTGCTGACATGAAGAGAGCCTGCAAGATAACCGAACCTTCACTCAGCAGCCGAATGTGATAGCGCCAGACGAACTTCTTAAAATTCTTGGCCTCGTCCATATTGATATCGTGCACCCGCTCACGTTTGCCACTTGCTGCACCCGTCATCAAGGCTGCTTCATAAAATTCTGGTATGACCTTGAACTTAACCACCAAGAAGAGCAGAGCCGCCACGGCAAGCCAAGCTAGAATTCCTAAAATTGCAGACAAGCTAAAAGGATTGATGATAAAGTCGTAAAAGGCTACAACGGGCGGGAAATAAGGTGTGGCTACTGTATTGCTGGCGATACTACGACTGTTCATTTGATTGATAAAGATATAGAGTCCTACCGAACCAAGGGAAACCAGCCCTAGAATCACATTGGATAGAATAGTCTTATACTTTCTAAAGAAAGCTGTCTTGGTGATAAAATGCACCAAAATCAAAATGATAAAGGTTATAACAGAGCTTAAAATGACAATCGAAATCAAGGCCATAGGCAAGCCGACTAAGGGATTTCCGCCTTGAAGAGCTAGCACGATGAAATAGCTATACATGGGCAGAATCGCAATCAAGAGAGTCAGGACAACAGAGATGCTCTTTCCGACAATGATTTCTGATTCACTAAAGGCATAGGGCCGATAGGACTGCAAATCCTTGCTTTCATAAAAGACATTATAGAAAACCAAGAAGCCCTGTGACATGGAAAATATAGCAAATACGGAGACCATATTGGCAAAATGTCCCGGATTGCCCACCATGTGATTGAAGGCACTCATGATACCAAAGAAGAACAGGTAGACCAACCCCAAAATCAAGTACATTCGAATAGCCTGCAGGGAGACATTGACTTTTACCTCTGGATTTTTTTCCTGCTTCTTGCGGTATTGCTGCAACTGCGAAGCTTGGATAGCATAGAGAATATTGATATCAACTAATTTTTTAATCGCTTTAAGACGCATCTGAACTCACCTCTTCTCTGTGGCCAGCCAGACCTAGATAGATGGTTTCGAGGGATTGGTCTGGATGCTGGGCTTTTAGGTCTTCAACCGTTCCGTAGAATATCAGCTCTCCTTTTTTGAGAATGGCAATCTTGTCGCATAGCTGCTCAGCCACTTCTAACACGTGGGTTGAAAACAGAACTGTATTTCCCTTGTTAGCATGCTCGCGCATCATCTGCTTGAGATCAAAAGCTGCCTGAGGATCCAAGCCTGTCAAAGGCTCATCCAAGACCCAGATATCTGGATCGGACAAAAGGGCACCAATGACAAAGACCTTCTGCCGCATACCGTGTGAAAACGACTCAATTACTTCATAACGATGGCTAGCAAAGTCAAAGATAGCCAGCAACTCACCCAAACGAGCCTCTACTTCTGCCGTGGTCATATCATAGGAAGTCGCTACTAGCTCCCAAAATTCATTGGCTGTCAGACGCAAGAAAAGGTCAGGAGAATCAGCTACATAGCCGATTTTTTTCTTGATTTCTAGACGATTACTGGATAGCTCCTTGCCGTCCACAAAAATTTGTCCCTGTGTCGGATTAATGACGCTGACCAGGGATTTAATGGTCGTTGACTTACCCGCTCCATTGTGACCGATCAGACCAACAATCTCACCGCTTTCCAAGGTCAGATTCAGATGGTTAAGCGCCAGCTTGCCATCATAGTCTTTTGTAACATCTCTAAATTCAATCATGGGAATCTCCTTTGCTATGTTTTAAGGTTATTATACTATCCTAAAAATCATTTGTCTAGAAACTAGCGAAAAAGTTCGGATTTTGCTTTAAAACAAGGCAGAACCATCCTTTAAACTTCGAAAGATTGAGCATTCTCCAGCAGATAGAGCAAGAAATTAGGAATGGTTTCCAGCATATCCTGCTCATAGACACGCTCAGTAAGCTGATGCAAGTCCTTGCCCCATGGACCGAGATTGATACCGGGGATATGATTAGCCACAATTTCTGGGAAATCCAGATGATAGAGATTCTCAGGTACAGGCATACTGGCAATCAGGTCTTGGTATTCAGCGGCAGGCTTCTCTAAGGCACAGTAACTAAGGTCACAGATTCCCATGAAAAATTCGTCCACTTGGAGCTGACAACCAGCTTCCTTGTCCAGAAAATCCCCATAAAGTTGAACGACCTTTTCAATACTAATCGGACTGTCCGACAGACGACGACAATTCATTGATGGATAGTAAGGCGGCGCGATTGCTAGGACAACCAAAGCTTCCTTACGGTCGTAGAAATCTAAAACCTTCTGGATATTTTGAATGCTGATTTCCTGATAGGAGGCACCC
This sequence comes from Streptococcus cristatus, assembly GCF_003943465.1. Lineage (GTDB taxonomy): Bacteria > Bacillota > Bacilli > Lactobacillales > Streptococcaceae > Streptococcus > Streptococcus cristatus_C. Next base: position 36,988 of record NZ_RJPR01000012.1, read on the forward strand.
TCTTGCAGAGCCTGCTGCGCTTCTTCATAAATTTGCTGCAAAGTGGCTTTAAAACCGATTTTTTCTTGGCATTCTTGCAGTAATTCCTGATAGGTCAGCACGCGCGGTTTCGGTACATGCTTGCTTTCTTCATAAACCTTCTGCAACTGACAGTAGTTTTGATAAAAGTCCTCCACTGCTTCCTGACTGAGATTCTTTATGGTCGCCAGCAGCTCTGTTGGACTCTTTTCTAAATAAAGGACGCTGAAATAGCCTGCAGCACGCAGCACTGTTGATACATCGTAATTGTCCTTCAAATCACGCAGATAGGACCATGATGGCAGAGACGAACGTTCTCCATAGGCCATGTCAGACAGAGCTGGATTGAGGTCAATTTTTTCAGCAACCTTGGCTAGCAAGGACAGGGCATTGATCCCCTTGAGCGGCTCTTTCATGTGCGAAAGGATGCCCTGAGTCACGACAACTGGCATCAACTTGCCGACTGTTCCTATATGAAGCACCTTTTCCTCCGCTGACTGACTCTCAAAAGGCTCAGAATCCACGGCCAGAAGGTAATGAAGCTGGAAACGCTCCTTCAGTTCAGCAAGCAAGGCTGTTGCTGCCCGCATGCCTTGGGAATAGGACTCCTCATCCCCGACCGAAAGATAAAGCAAATTGACCTGACCAGACTGTATCTTACTGTATCTTTCCACCACTCCCAGCTGCAAGGCCAGAGCAGCTTTCATATCGCAAGAGCCTCGACCGAACTGCCATTTGTCCGACGCAATATCTGCTAAAAGATCTGAATCTGAAGAAATGGAGGGCAGTTTTTCTTTAAGAGTCTGATTATCAAAAGCCCAGTCTTTGAGACTGCCAAAGTCCTCAATATCCACTGTATCATGATGATGAAAAAGAATCACGGTATCAGCTGTATCTCGCTTGACCAGAGCCCAGTTGACACTGCGGTTATAAAAATCATTTGGAATCTGATAGCAGCCAAACTGTTCTGGATGCTCCTGAAAATAAGGAATCTCCCCTATCCGTTCCTGAAGAAAGGCTTCAATCTTCCGTTCAGAACTAGTATGGGTAAAACTTTCAATCACCATACTTTGGTCAAAAATATCTTGAATATGATTTTTCATTCTTTCTACCTCTCTGTTTGCTGGCACTTCTGACTTGCAAGCCAAGGCCAGCTGAAAGACGATAAGGCAAAAGCAGCCAATCTTTACCTAGGAAGAAATGTTTGGCTGCTTTTTTCTTGTAATGACTAACGATGAGAATATTTCTTAACGAGGCCAGACATGCCGAATGTGCTGACAAAAAGCACCAATCCTAGATAGAACATTCCTTTTTCTGAATGGCTACCAGTTTTTGGCAAGGAAGCTGGAGCTTGTTGAACAGCTGCCTGCTCCACTTGAGACGCTTCTGGTTGACTAGCCAATTGCTGCACCTGAGGCACCACTTTCTGACTGCCTAATTGCTGCACATGGTCAGTCGTTCCTTGCTGCTCTTCTTTACTTCTAACCCTCGAATCGACTGACGGAGCTTCTTGTTTCGGATCCTGTCTATCAAAGATATATTCTGGGACTTCTCTGATTTCTGGTGCAACTAGTTTTTCCCCAAGAATTTCAGGTAAGTTGGCATATTCCGTATCAAGTGCACTTGCTACATAATCAGCTTTTTGAGAACGACTAGCTTCTACAGTCGGTACTAGCGCACTAATAGAATCCGTCTTGAAAGTCACCTCATACTGACGCTTAATCGTCAAGTCACTAGGGTCATAGGTATTGAAGACCAGAGCCAGCTTGTGGCCTTTTTTCACCGTGTAAAGATTCGGCTGCAAATACATGGTGTAATCATGGAATTGACCGACTTTTGGCTTAATGCTCTTTTCTGAACTAGACGGTGTATAGCCTGATTCTGGATTGGCTAAGTTTAGCCAGCCCTTAGCAATGACCTTGTATTTGGTTTTGGTTGTCGCAAAGTTTTTAACATCCAGATTGCTGAGATTGCTACCCATCCAGAAGTCACCAGCCTTGCTGTCATCACTAGCAGCACCATTTCCAACAACATCAAACTCTTGGTCTGATACATCTACCAAGAGTGCATTGACCTGCAAGTTTTTGCCACTTCCCTTGGCTAAAGCTGCCTTGAAGTGAACTGGAATATGGCCCTTGATAGTCGTGTCTTCTTTGACTTCTGTCATAAAGGTCATGTTAGCCTTAGAAGATCCTTGACTGACTGCCTCATCTCGCTTGCTAGTGTCAATCCCAGCCCCCGCATAGTCACTGGAGATGGTTTCTTCTAGACGTTTGGACTTAGCTGTCAAAATCAAACGATTATTACTTTTCCAGTTATCATAGCTCGTCCATTTATTTGGATCGTAGTTATTTTGTGCCAAGACAGCAGGAAGCTTGCTAACATCGTTCTTGACATCGTAAAGATAATGAGAGAACCAAATATTGAGCAAGTCGTAGAAATCTTGATTGTTGGCCTTGATGCCATACCCTCGAGAGATAGCTGCCGGATGGACATGGTCTCCTTGGTGGAGATAGAGTTTTACATTTTGTCCCGCTTTTTTCAAGACATCATACATAAGCTCAAATTGTTTTGTTTTGACGTTGTCATCATTTAAGCCATGTACCAGCAGGGCGCTAGTCTTTATCTTTCCTGAATTTAGGGTATAATCGCGTTCCCGCCAAACTTGGCTATAATTGCGACCGTGAGCTTTTTGGTCCTTGTTTAGCTGATTAATGTAATCAGCATACTTGTTCCAGATTGAAGCCCAATCGTCTTGATCAAGCATCCGAGTAGAAACATAGAGTGATAGCCAAGACAGATCACTGTATGGCGGATTGCTGTAGGCTGTTCCTTGACTATTGAAATAATCATACCAGCTAGCAATTCCTGCGGCTGGAACGATAGTTCTCAGGCCTTCTACACCCGTTGTTGCCACACCGAAAGTTGTCGTACCGGCCCAAGATAGGCCAGTCATGCCGACTTTGCCATTGGCCCAGTCAGCCTTGATTTCAATATTGCTAGTTCTGTCTGTGTAGGCTGTCCGTTTACCGTTAACCCATTCAACAATATTTTTAAAGGCTTCTACTTCTAAATCAGATCCAGTTGTATTGAAGCCTTCTGAGCCTTTAGTTCCCAGACCAGCGCTGGAAACAAAAGCATAGCCGCGCACTAGGAAGTAATCATACCAGTTCAAATTCTCGTAATCATGAATCCCTTCATAAGGGCTATAATAGTACCAATCTGAAGCTTTGGCCTTCTTCGCCGCATCAATACTGCCCATGCTAGAAACCGGTTGGCGCTTAGCAGGCTTATTGTGCAAACTCTTCATATCATAAGAACCGTTTGTCGGCAGATTGAGACTTTCCAAGGTCACATAGTTTTCATCCAAAGTCCCTGCGACATAAGGACGAGCTTCTAAAATTGTAGAAGCCTTAAAATCACCTTGGGCTACTGCTTTAGGAAGTTGTACGATAGCCTTGACGAGGTCACGCTTTCCGTCTCCATCCGTGTCATGATCCGTCTCAACATAGACAGGAAAACGGACGATATCGCTTTTCTCATACGAATAGTCTTTATCTTCCTTAGCCCCACTGCTGTATGGGAAAATTGGCTGTGCCCGACCATTCAAAAAGAGCGGTGCTTTCTTTTCAGCACGATAGGCATCATGCAGGCGCTTGGCAACTGCATACATAGTCTGCAGATTGCTTCCCTGTACGCGAGCTGTCAAATCAGCCTCTTTGTCAATCATTCCCATGCTCTTGGCTAGATTCACTCTATCTTGAGCACTGGTGCCTAGCTGAGATTCATTGACGGCTGCCCATTTCAGTAGTTCATCGACTGCTTCTTGCAAGGTCAATTCCTTATCAGCCAAGGCTGGATTTGAAAGACTCCCCGTATAAGCAGACAGGTCTTGTCCTTTAGCAGTGGCAGGCACAGCAGAAGGTACTAAGCTAGCATCTTGAGCCCAAGCTAAAGGCGGAGACTCCAGTGACGAAGCAGCTATTTCAGGACTCGCATCTGGTCTTTCAACAGTGACCAACTCCCCTTCTTGCTTTTCTGGCCTTGCAGAATCCGACGATTCCTTGCTTTCAACCTCTAAAACTGCTGGCTGATGGACTGAAGATACCGGTTCAGACGGCTTTGCGACAGCTTCTGTTTGAAGAATTTCCTTGCTTTCGACATTCGCCTGACTTGCCTCATCGGCTTGAACAACCTGGCCTAAGGCAAAAGGTGCAAATATCGAGACTGATAAGAGTAACCTCACTAGTCCTCTCTTTTTCATAAAGAGCCCCTTTCTTTTTATAAAGTATATTACTTGTCCATTATACTATGTAAGCGTTTCAATTTCAATGCTAGTTTTATCTTATGAGCAAAAAATATAAAATTAACTTATATAAACGTTTGTGTCATCATTCTTCTTTTGGTAAAATAGACCCATCCCAAGAATGTGAGGTATCTCGTATGGAAAATCAAACATTAATGCAATATTTTGAATGGTACTTACCAAATGATGGACAACATTGGAATCGCTTGGCGGAGGATGCTTCTCATCTAGCATCAAAAGGCATCCGCAAAATTTGGATGCCGCCAGCTTTCAAAGCAACAGGCTCAAATGATGTCGGCTATGGAGTTTATGATCTCTTCGACCTAGGCGAGTTTGACCAAAAAGGAACTGTCCGCACCAAATATGGGTTTAAAGAAGACTACCTAAATGCTATCCAAACTCTCAAAGCCAATGGCATTGAACCCATGGCTGATGTAGTCCTCAATCACAAAGCAGCTGCGGACTACAAAGAGCGTTTTACTGTCGTTGAAGTAGATCCCAACGACCGAAACATAGAAATCTCAAAACCATTTGAAATAGAAGCGTGGATGCATTTTACTTTCCCAGGCCGCAATAAAACCTACAATGACTTTGAATGGCATTGGTACCACTTTACCGGTACAGACTATGATGCCAAAAACAACAAGTCAGGCATTTTCCTTATCCAAGGAGACAATAAAGGCTGGGCAGATGATGAGCTTGTGGACAATGAAAACGGCAACTATGACTATCTCATGTATGCCGATATTGACTTCAAGCATCCAGAGGTTATTCAAAACCTCTACGACTGGGTTTACTGGTTTATCGAAACAACGGGCGTTCAAGGATTTCGTTTAGATGCTGTCAAGCATATTGACTCCTTCTTTATGAGAAATTTTATCCGAGATATAACTGCAAAATACGGTGAGGATTTCTATGTTTTTGGAGAATTTTGGAATAGCGATGAGACGGCTAATAACGATTATCTCAAAAATATTGAATACCGCTTTGATCTTGTTGACGTCAAGCTCCACCATAATTTCTTTGACGCTAGCATAGCTGGGGCAGACTTTGACCTACGGACGATTTTTGATCAGACGCTTGCCAAGAATCATCCTGAATCAGCCGTGACCTTCGTGGACAATCACGACACCCAGCGAGGACAAGCTCTGGAGTCCACCGTCGAAGAATGGTTCAAGCCAGCAGCCTATGCTCTCATCCTGCTTCGAGAAGAAGGACTGCCTTGCGTCTTTTACGGCGACTACTATGGTATTAGTGGGGAATTTGCCCAAGAGAGCTTCCAAGACGTACTGGATAAACTGTTGGATATTCGTCTCAACCTAGCTTACGGTGAGCAGACTGACTACTTTGACGATGCCAACTGTATTGGCTGGACTCGTCAAGGCAAGGACGGTGGTCAGCCAATCGCTGTTGTTGTCAGCAATGACCAAGCCAGTAGCAAACGTATGCTGGTCGGCTCAGAATGGGCTGGTAGAGAATTCAGCGATTATCTGGGCAAGAGCTCTCAAATCGTGACCATTGACGAAGAAGGCTGGGGAGAATTTCCAGTGGAGGAAAAGTCAGTCAGTGTCTGGTCTGTCAAATAATCTGTATATTCAAAAAGGAGAGGGAATTTTTCCCTCTCCTTTTTTTAGTATTTCAAGCTTCTATAAAACTTGCTATTTTAAAAACTGCTTTATTTTTTCTGCCAACTCATCACTAGCATAATCATGCACATAGTGAGGACAGTCTAGTAGAATTAGCTCTGTCTGTGAATACTGCTCTGCAAAATCCTTCTGGAAGCTCTGCCATTTTCCCTGACTATAGCCAGTCCCTTGGCCATTTGAATAAAAGAGCAAGATTGGTCGTTCAGGAAGCTTTTCCTTCGAAACTAGCTCAGCATTTTGCTTAACCTGCATGACCTCTTCATAAACAGCATTTGACAATGGACGACGATAGAAAAGAGCCTTGTATATCTGCTTTTCTTCTGCTGTCAAATCACCAGCCGCAAGAGCGGGAACTTGCTTGTCAACATCATAAAATACCCGACTTAATCCTAAATGAGCAGCCATTTGTAAGCCTTTATAAGCTAAAGGATAGAGCCTCAGATCAGTGTAAGAACTCGGCAAAGCCATATCCAGTCCGATAATGCCTTGGACTTCTTCTGGATATTTTGCAACCCAATGAAGCGCTTCTAGTCCGGCCATAGAGTGTGCTACCAAAGTATATGGGCCTGTGATTTCAGCCTTTTGTAAAGCCTGCCTCGTCTGGGCAAGTACCGTATCAATGTCTCTACTATCTCCTTGGCTGTCATCGCTAAAGCCATAGCCTAAGCGTTCGACCACAACTATGCGATAATCTTTTTCCAATCTTGAATAGAGGGTCTTAAAGTCAAGAATAGGGGACGTTGTGCCACCACCCGCCAAAAAGACCAGCGTCTTATTTCCTTGACCAGTTACATAGACATTCATATTCTTGCCGTCTACTTGAATCGGGCGACCTGAGGGATTATCAAGCAATTTTTGCTCTTTAGTCAGGCAGATTTGATGATATGTAAACATTAAGACCAGAGCACTTATGATTGTAAAAAGCAAACACAGAAAGAATTTCTTCAAATACCTGAACATCATAACTTTCCAAATATCTTTAGGCATCTACGAAAATTTAACCAATTGAACAAGAACAGCCATTCTGATTCCCATAGGATACTCAGATTTCTGCCTCTTATTCAAGGCTAGATGCCCTACTCCTACTCCACCAAGCCACTTCTTAGATAAGCATCCACCATACGCTCCGTAGCGACAACTGAATCAATATGGGTACGCTCATAAGAGTGGCTGGATTCGATGCCAGCGCCTAACAGGGCATGCTTGACTTCTGCTCCTGCGCTCATAGCTGCAGAGGCGTCTGACCCGTAAAATGGATAGATGTCCAGTTTGTAAGGAATGTCCTGCTTCTTGGCTAAATTTACCAAATGCTGGCGGAAGCCATAGTGATAAGGGCCTGAAGCGTCCTTAACACAGATGGAAACCGTATACTCATCTGTCTGCTGGTCGTCACCCATAGCACCCATATCAACCGCCAAATACTCTACCGCTTGCTCAGGCAGGCTGGAATTAGCCCCATGACCAACCTCTTCAAAGACACTGAAAGCAAAGTGAGTCGTCACTGGTAGCTGAACATTTTCCTCTTTGTAGACGCGCAAAAGATTGAGCAAAATAGCTGCGCTGACCTTGTCATCCAGAAAGCGGGACTTGATAAAGCCTGACTCGGTAACTGTGGTACGGGGGTCAAAGGAAATAAAATCACCGACTTCGATTCCTAAATCGCGAGTTTCTTTCTCACTTGTCACCTTTTCATCCAAACGGACTTCCATATTGTCCTGAGTACGTTCAACCGTCCCTGCATCCTTATAGACATGGCAGGATGTCTGGTGAACCAAAATAGTCCCACTGATAGTCTTACCGCTACTTGCCACATGGACTAGACAGTTTTCTCCTTCAATCATGTTCCAAGGGAAACCGCCAATTCGATCCAGCTTGAGACGACCATCTGGCTTAACCGCACGCACGATAGCACCCAGAGTATCCACATGGGCAGTCACTACCCGATGCTGGGCATCATTTGCACCCTTAACCACAACATGAACGCCGCCTTTATTGGTCCGAACAGGCTCATAGCCCAAGACTTCTAATGTCTTCACCAGATAATCCGCCACCTCAGCCGTAAAGCCTGTTGGAGAAGGGATAGCCGTTAATTCTTGTAAATATTGAACAGTTTGATTCATCATAACTCCTTTAGATCATTTATACTGTCAATTATAGCATAAATCCGCTGTCAAATATCGTCCTGACTGGCTCTTTTCTCCTGATTTTAGATTGATTTAGCAAAGTCTTCGATGAAATTTGAAAATCTATACAAAAATACTCTTCTCCAAGCATGTATCAATCTTAGAGAAGAGGATTGGTTTATTTTATTCTAAAATAGGGAGAAGACTACTACTGCAAGGACGGCACCAATGATTGGACCGACAACTGGAATCCAAGCATAGCTCCAATCACCATTTCCTTTGTTTGGAATCGGAAGGAGGCTGTGCATGATGCGAGGTCCTAAGTCACGAGCGGGGTTGAGGGCATAACCAGTCGTTCCACCAAGTGAGAGACCAATTCCGACAATCAAGGTTCCGACTGCAAAAGTGCCAATGCCTGCTTGCAGCTTATAAAGTCCAAGAGCGAAGATAGTCAGCACTAGAACAAAAGTTCCAAGGATTTCGCTAATCAGGTTCGAGAAGGTATCTTTAATAGCTGGGCCAGTGCTGAATGTGCCAAGGATATTAGCTGGATTTTCTTCAGCCAAATAGTGAGGCTTGAACTGCAGGAAGACGAGGAACTGTCCGACCATAGCCCCTGCAAACTGCGCAAGGATGTACGGAAGAACAGATGCCCAAGGCAAATCACCTTTGAGAGCTACTCCGATGGTTAGGGCAGGATTCAGATGGGCTGGACCAAGATTGCCAGATACAAAAGCAGCGATGGCAACGGCAATCCCCCATCCCATGGTAATCACAATCCAGCCAGAATTGTGACTCTTAGTTTTGGGAAGCACCACGCCTGCAACGACGCCATTTCCCAAAAGGAGCAAGAGCAGGGTCCCTAAAAATTCACCAAATATTTCTTTCATCATCTATATTACTCCATTTAAAAGAAGGGGAGGCTAGACAGGAGAACTGGTCCGCCACCTCTTCTTCTATTTTCTATTTTTTCAATTCTGCTAAATCATTATTTGCAAGGGCAGCTTCTAGGTCATTGCGATAAGCTGCTTTTTCTTCTTCTATCCAGTCGTAGAATCGTCCCATTTCATCCAGAACAGGCTCTACAATCGCATCTAAACTATCGCGCATAAAGAGCATATGATTTGTCCGGCGAAGAAGGAAGTCTACTGGGCTGAGTGCTAATTCATTACGCATCGCATAGTGGAGTGACAAGGTATCCGCTAGGCTAAGTCCTGGCGCTTGCTCGATGCTGTGAGCGAGAGCAAAGACTTTAGGAGCATTTGAACCATAAAGGTTGGCAAGGTAGAAGGCTTCTTTGCTGTCTAAGCCGCGTGATACACCAAGTTGCGCAAAAGCTTCGATTTCGGAATCCACATTAGCTGGGTTGAGTTCTCCGCCTGAAACAGGGTAGGTCTTGGAGTTGATGAGCTTGAAGCTGCGGTCGAATTCCGCTTTGAGGATGTCAACCACGCGCTCCATAGCGCCTTCTGCCATCTTACGATAGTCCGTAATCTTACCACCAGCAAGGGTCAAGAGGCCATTGTTATCACGTTCCAGACTGGAACCGCGTGACACGGCAGATGGATCCAAGTGTTTTTCAGAAGTGCTGCTTTCAAGCTTAGTAACAGCCGCTTCGACATCCTCACGAGATTTTTCTTTAGCCAAATAGCTCTCAACAGTCGCAATCAGTGCATTGAAACTTTCGTCGCTAATGGTACCGTTGTTTCCGCCATTGTAGTCAGAAGCGCTATTGCCTGCAATCAGAGGACGCAAACCTGCCCAGCTGCTTTCGATGTCGTCAATTGTGATCTTTGCTTCTGGGAAGCGATTATTGACAATTCCCAAGAGGTAATCCACATCTTCTTGTGTTACTTTTGGATGCTCCAGGTCACCAGTGTAGTCAGTGTCTGTCGTACCAAAGTAGGTTTTATTTTCACGTGGAAGAACAAAGACCATCCGGCCGTCTCCCAAGCCTGTATCAAAGTAGACTGGCTGAGAAACCTTGATCTTGCTAGAGTCAACAACCAAGTGAACACCCTTGGTTGGACGCATTTGTGAGTATTGCTCACCATCATTTGAAAGATTGCGCACCTTGTCACTCCAAGGTCCAGTTGTGTTGATGACTAGGCGAGCCTTGATTTCAAAGACTTCATCAGTCAAGAGGTCACGCGCAACAACACCAGTAATCTTTCCAGCTTCATCAAAGAGGAAGCCTTCTGCCTTGACGTGGTTGGAAATGAGGGCACCGTCTTGGTTGGCGCGTTTGATATTTTCAATCACGAGGCGTGCGTCGTTGTTGCGGAAGTCAAGATAGACACCGCCGCCGACCAGGCCTTCCTCCTTGAGTTCAGGTTCCCGTTCTAGCACTTCTTCCTTGCTCAAGACCTTGTTGGCAGCAGGAGTGTTGTTAACACCAGCCAAGAGGTCATAGAGATCCATAGCCACTTTGAGACGGAAGAGGCTAAATGTCGCTCCATCCTCATCGTAAACTGGCAAGAGCATTGGATCTGGCTTTGGAATGTGAGGGGCAATTTGCTGAACCACAGCACGCTCTGAAACTGTATCTGAGACCACCTCTACGTCGAATTGCTTGAGGTAACGAAGGCCACCATGGACCAGTTTGGTAGAACGGCTAGAAGTCCCTTCAGCAAAGTCCTGCATTTCAATCAGACCGGTCTCCAGTCCACTAGCTGCCGCTTGCAAGGCTACCCCAGCACCTGTAATCCCACCACCGATAATCAAGAGGTCCAAGGTGCGTTCCTGCATTTTTTTAATTGATAATTCACGTGTTTTCTTTGAAAATTCCATATTTACACACTTTCTAACTGAGTCGCTTTATTCTTTCAGTATTAGTCATCGATTTCCGCAAAGACTTGAGTTGCTTTGACAGCTTTTTTCCATCCTTTGTAGAGTTGTTCCTTGCGGGATTCATTCATAGACGGCTCAAAGAGTTCTCCAGTTTCATTGAGAGTGCGGAGTTCGTCTAAGTCTTTCCAGTAGCCTACTGACAGTCCTGCCAAGAAGGCTGCACCGAGAGCAGTTGTTTCTAAGTTTTTAGCGCGGGCAATATCGATTCCCAATATGTCAGCCTGGAACTGCATGAGGAAGTTGTTCATAGCAGCACCGCCATCGACTTTGAGGACTTGAATAGCAGTCTTGGCATCCACCTGCATGGTGTCGATGATGTCGCGTACTTGGTAAGCGATGGATTGCAGAGTAGCCTTGATAAAGTCTTCCTTGCTGGTTCCGCGGGTCAAGCCAAAGACAGATCCACGTGCATTTTGATCCCAGTAGGGAGCGCCCAGACCTGTAAAGGCAGGTACGACATATACTTCGTCATTGTTGTGAGAATTGAGGGCATATTTTTCAGATTCTGGTGAATTTTCAACCATCCGAAGACCGTCGCGCAGCCATTGAATGGCACTTCCGGCAATGAAGATAGAACCTTCTAAAGCATAGTAAACTTTTCCATTGATACCGTAGCCGATGGTTGTTAAGAGGTTGTTTTCAGACAGCTGCATCTCTTCGCCAGTGTTCATGATGATGAATGAACCAGTTCCGTAAGTATTCTTGACCATGCCAGGCTCAAAAGCTAGCTGTCCAAAGAGAGCCGCCTGCTGGTCACCAGCCATACCAGAGATTGGAACTTCTCCACCATAGAAATGGAAGGCAGCTGTTTTTCCATAGATTTCTGAGTTAGAGCGAACTTCAGGAAGCATAGCCTTTGGAATGTTAAGGATTTCCAAAATCTCGTCGTCCCATTTGAGTTCCTTGATGTTATAGAGCATGGTACGGGCAGCATTTGAGTAGTCAGTCACGTGAGCCGCTCCGTCAGTTAATTTCCAAACCAGCCAGGTATCAATAGTACCAAAGAGCAATTCGCCCTTTTCAGCTCTTTCTTGTGCTCCCTCTACATGGTCCAAAATCCAGCGAACTTTGGTAGCAGAGAAGTAAGCGTCAATAATCAAACCAGTCTTTTCGTGGAATTTTTCCACATAGCCTTGGCTTTTCAGTTGCTCAGCCAGAGGAGCAGTCTGGCGAGATTGCCAAACGATAGCATTGTAGATAGGAAGACCTGTATTCTTATCCCAGACGACAGTTGTTTCACGCTGGTTGGTGATACCGATGGCTTCGATTTGGTTGGGTTTGACTCCACTTTCGATGAAGGCACCGGCGATAACGGACTGCACTGAGTTCCAAATTTCATTGGCATTGTGCTCAACCCATCCAGCTTGAGGGAAAATCTGAGTAAATTCTTTTTGACTGGAGCTAACTTTTTCTCCTTTTTTGTTAAAGATGATGGCGCGGGAACTAGTTGTTCCTTGGTCAATGGCCATGATGTATTTTTCTTGTGACATGAACTGTCCTCCTAGTAAAAATCTTGAGGATGTTTCCTCTACAGTAACTAGTATATAAAATAAAACGCTTTCTTTTTTATCAACTTTTTTTAAATTTTAAAAAAATCTGAGGAGATTGTGCGAAAATCACAAAGAAACCTGGATTTCTCCAAGTTTCTTAATGAAATATCATGTGACGGATTTGAGCCAAATCTTCCAAATCTAAGTCATTTTTTAAATAATAGACGGGAACCTGCTGGGTCTGATGAATGGGATTGTTGGTGATGATGAGGTCATAATTTCTGGTAAGGTCGTAGGATTCAATCGTAATAAAGCGATTGTACTCTAAGTACCGCCTTAAAATGGCTGTCATCCTGGAAACAACTATAAAGCTATCTATCAAGTCCATGCCTATCTTGATGACTTGACCGTCATTTTCAGCAATGTATTCCATCAGCTGGAGCCATTCCCACAACACCTTTTTATCCAGAGATGTTCCCTGCTGGAAAATAGGCAGTTTGCTAAAAATAGTGTCTGCCACTTGTCGATAATCGTCTTCGCTCCATAAGTAAGGATGGCGCAATTCCAAATCATGCTTGTATTTGTCTTGCAAGAGATAGCCTCGGAAAAGAAAGACAAGGGCGCAGAGCTGACTGAGTTCGTAGGTCACTTGATCTTCGATGTAGTCACCTAGTAAGTCCTGAGACTTCATCTCTTGAATGATTTGCGTAATCAGACTGGCAATTTCACCGCCGAATCCCAGAATATATTCCATGGTGTGCAAGGGCAGAATCCGATGGGAAATGAGAAATGAAAAGAAAATCATCATTTCCCCGTCTTCCTGACTCAGGGTGATGTGCTGTCCGGCAAAGAAATCATTTGTCCGGCGATGCAGACGCTGATAAAAGATATTTTCAAAATAACCCCGCATCTTCTGCTCAATGTTTTGAAATTGACAGGCATTGACGCGCAGGCGCTGCTGAGTAATATGCGCCCAAAGAGTCAAGTCCAATCGCTGTCCTTGCGAGAGCTGGGCTCCACAGAGTTCTTCTAAGACGGCAACTTCCTGCCTTCTTTCCGATTTTTGAAGTTCTCTTTCCCAATCTTGACTGGACCAAACCTTGCGAAAGAGGCAGAAATAAAAATAGCGGATCTGGTGCTCAGGCCCTTTCAAACGACCATTTTGGATAGATAGCTCAAACTCTGATAAAATCTGATTTAGACCAGCTATATGGCGGCCGAGGGTCGCTTCGCTAATCATCAGCTCTTGGGCCAATTGATGAGCTAAAAACTGCTGATGATAGAGCAGGTAGTTTAAAATCTCGTATTTGACGGCATTGCCTAAAAAGAGTCTGCGAATATCTCGTCCCTTGGTATCAGGTCCGACAAATAGACTGAGCGTTTCGTCCTGAAGCTGGATGGATAAGGCTGCATGATGTTCTATAGCCTTGTCGTTAATCAAGCTAATGTACTTGGTCAAGGTTGCTTTCGAGAAGCCGGTTTCAGTCATAACGTCCCTCAAACTGGATGTAGAATGCTGCTGTAAATAAGACAGGACAATAAACTGCCCCGCTTCACTCTTTTCCATTAAGTCTGCTAGATACATTCGAAAACCCTTTCAGTTTGCTAATCTTAGCTTAACACAAAAAGAAAAAAAGACGAAGCAATCTGCTTCATCTGCCACATCCTTTTAAGCATAAGCGAAAAAAGGAAACCTGAACCAGCGGGATACTTTTCCCAGCTGTCTCAGGCTTCCTTATGTATCATCAGGATTAGTTCACCTTTTTAAGCATGGTATTTACATATTCTTTGCAAAATCCAAACGGAACCCAACCTTTTGACCTAATTGAGTCAGTTCAGTCAAAGTCCCCCTGCGACAGACAAACATGACATAGCTGTCGCTATCAATGTCCATTGCTCCGACGCAGTAGCCTGCTTCCTCCCATTTTTCATCCAAGACCTTGCACCATGATGGAATGTCTCCATCTTCATCTAGCCACTCATCTTGCAGCGGGAGATTCCTTTGACCTGCCAATTCTTTCGTGAAATAGGTGAAATCCTCTAACTCAGCATTCCAATCTAGCTCAATGGCATCACCACTCTCAATTAACTCATCCGCAATCCCGATCCAAACGATGGTATCTTCTGATTCATCGTCCTCTATCCCACGATCGTCATACCTTTCAAGATTTTCATCAAAGTAGTCCCACGGTGAGGCAAGACAAGCTTCTATAGCCGAACGGACAGAGGTGTCCTCTGTAAGCAGTTCAACCATGCTCATAAAAATTTCTTTGTTCAGTTCATTTGTCATAACTGACTCCTTTCTTGTCCATAAGGACATATTTTTAACGTTATTGAAAAGAATTTTATCTATAATCCCGACTAATCTTAGTCACGGGATTGATCGTTTAGGGAATTATCGCTTATTCGTTTAAGAATGTTTCATCATCCATAGTGTTCAGAACCTTCAACATCTCGGTAGTGGAATTCTAAATCTGAAATCAATTTTTCGCCATATTCCAATAATTGAGCTTTAGTGAGAGAATTTACATTCTTGTCAGAAAAAGCAAGCTCTGCTTTCAAGTCAACTTGACAACTTCCAACAAGAGTCGCTTGGATATAGGCTGCATAGTCATTGCTAGCAGATGTCCAGCCCATTAGTTGAACGTCCATTTCAAAGCGAATGAACAATTCTCTATCATTCTGCTGCAAGTCTACAATAGTAAGACCGTCGCTATCATGAATTTCGGATGAATCAACCATATCTAGCTTTTCTCTATTAAGATAGGGCAAATTCTCAGATAATGCTTTGAAGACGGACAATTCCTCTAATTGATGAGCAATAAATTCCCATAAAATAATTTCTAAATCGTCTTTACTAAACTCCATTAGCAAGTATTTCCTTTTTTAAAATCAGCACTAAAATAATAAAAGTAGCAGAAAATGATTGGTTGCAACTTTCCTCTATTTCCCCTCTACCCACTTATCATTGTCCATGATAAAGGGCTTGGCCAATCCTTCTCCTGTGTAGTCTTTATATTTTGTCTGCAAGTATTTGTAGACATCTTCCTTGGTCGCAAACTTGATGGCCTGATACGGCTCTTCAAAGGTCAGCTTTTCGACAAACAGATAGCCGTCTTTATCTGGAACCAAGACGCCGACATGCCCTACAAAGAGAGAATCTCCGTCAAGATTGTCGTGAACTATGACAGAAAGCATCCGAGCCTTTTCATTAAACTTGAACTGTTTGAAGTATTCCTCCATCTTCTTAGCATGGACTTTTACATCTTGAGTCGCTTCAGTCTTGACTCTTGAGAATAGGATATTAAATTCTTCCTTATCCTTGGCATCAAAGAGTTTCCCCTTGTCAATCGAATCATTATCGATGAACAAGAGTTCGTCGTCCTTTGCCATTTGAGGAATTTCGATGCTATTTTTCAGCAAAGTATAGGTATTAATCCGACAATTTGTCCCGATAAAATCGCCCTTCTTTGCCTGCCATAGAGGATTGATTTTTTCTACGTCATATTCGGTTTTGGTAAATTTAGTGAAATCGCCTGTTAAACCAGTCGAGCCAACAAGACCGTTGTAGTCATTGACTAGATTGACAAAGCTATCGACACTGTCTTTATCCAAGTCGGCAGCCAGTAAACTCTTAACTTCTTCGACACTTTTTTTACTATTTATATTTGAATAAGTGGCCTTCCATGGATATGTTTCCGAGCTAGTCTGACCAACTGCTGGATTCTCTTGACTCCCGCTTGATTGCTTTTGTGCCTTCCCACATGCGGCTAAAGCAAGAACTGCCAAAGTGCAGGCACTCATCAACATAATCTGTTTTACTTTCTTCATTCTTTCGTCCTGTTTGCATTTTTACTAAGGTGATTTCAAAGGTTCCTCTTGTTATTATATCAAGAAATACTGAAAAACAGAAAGAAAAGATCTAATTTGATTAGAAACTTCCTTGTTCTTGAAATCACATTTGAACTGAAAGAGCAACATTATAAAACAAACACAAGAGTCAATGGAGCTATTTCCCCTAAGCAAAAAATGACTGCACTTTTATCAACGGCAGTCACTTTGATTTATGAATTAATGAACAAGATAGAGTAGCTAACTCCAAATGCCAACTTAAAGAAAATGAATCACTATACACTGGTAAGTTTACTTAATCTTGTGCTTGTTCATCTTTTCTTCGAAGATAGCCGTCATGATGGCGCGCAATTCTTCACGCTCCTTTTCAGGAAGCTCTCCTGCTTGCTTGGCCACAGCGTAAAGTTCTGGGTATTGCTTGGCAACTCGCTCAACCGTCTTGGTCGTTGCATGCCCTCTCACAAGGAAAGGAATTTGCTTAAGCCATTCTTGTGGTACCAGCGCCAAAATCTTTTTAGCTGCTTCCTTATCGCTAATGACGGCTGTACTAAGCCCCTCTTTGATCTGCTCCTGCTCTTTTTCGGTAAAATCTTTTAATTCCATACTGAACTCCTCTTTTCTACTAAGTTACTTGCTCTTCTTAAATAGACTGCTCTTAGATTGGGTTTTTGAAATTTGAGTAACTCTGACAAGTCTTTAAGTTAGATTTCCAAAAATTAATTTGTAGCAGATTCCAAATCTTCCGCAAAGATCACAAAGCCTTTTGGTAAGATATGAAGCTGCCCAGACAAGATTTGGCAATGACTTGCTAGAGCTACAGCATCACTGTCTTCTACAAGATAGTTTTCAGTTGATTGGTTAAAAATAGCTTGGACCTTTTGTCCATCGTAATTCCATTCCAGAGATAGCACATCAGGCTTGATTTCTTCTAGACCATATTTCCCATGCTGGATAATGCCTGAAGCATCCTTACGAAGATGAATCAACTTCTTCATGAAATTAAGCATGTCATTGCTTTCGGAAACACGTTCCCAAGGCATAACGCGACGACAATCTGGATCTGGTCCTCCGTCTAATTCTAGCTCAGTTCCATAGTAGAAACACGGTGTTCCTCTTTGTAAAAAGAGGCAGGCAAGGGCAGATTTAACGAGTTGGACATCTCCCTTGGCAGTAGCTAGAATACGCTCCGTATCATGCGAATCCAGAAGATTAAACATCACTTCCGAAATCTGCTTTCTATAATACATAGACTGACCATTAATCTCATCAATGAATTGACTGGTCTTCTTGACCCCACGCAAAAAATAATCCTTGATACTATCAGAGAGAGGATAGTTCATGACCGCATGGAACTCATCACCATTTAGCCAAGGCTGAGACGTGTGCCAGACTTCTCCAAGAATATAAAGGTCAGGCTTTTTAGCCAAGACAGCCTTACGGAAATCTCTCCAAAATTGATGGTCCACTTCATTGGCCACATCCAGGCGCCAAGCATCGATGTCAAACTCCTCAATCCAGTAGGCCGCAACGCTCAACAAATAGTCCCTCACTTGAGGATTTGCTGTATTAAGCTTGGGCATATAGCTCTCAAAGGCAAAGGTATGGTAAGGGAGCTTTCTTGGATTTGCAAGCTTATCCTTTGTCACTGGGAACTCCTGAATGTGGAACCAGTCTTTGTAAACTGAATTTTCTCCATGTTTGAGAACATCCTGCCACTGTGGAGATTGGTCTCCGATATGGTTGAAAACAGCGTCCAGCATGATTTTCATGCCTCTCTGATGGGCCTCATCCACCAGTTGACGGAAAGTTTCCTTGTCTCCAAAATGATGGTCAATTTCAAAATAATCCGTCGTATTGTACTTGTGATTGCTTGGGGATTCAAAGATCGGACAGAGATAAAGGCCTGTAATACCCAAGTCCTGCAAGTAATCCAGATGGTCAATAATTCCCTGTAAATCTCCACCAAAGAAATCCTCACTTTTAGGAGTGATTGACGAATCCCAAGCTAGAGAGCCTTCTGGTGAAATCTCAGGATTGCCATTGGCAAAGCGTTCTGGAAAAATCTGATACCAGACCGTCTTTGAAACCCAGTCAGGAACATGACAAGCATCAATTTCATGAATATAAGGAAGCTTAAAGCCATTCCCCTCGTAATGAAGGTTTTCTAGCGTGTTTTCAACACACCCTTTATCGCCATACAAGATACTCTGGCCTTGCTTATCCTTAATCTCAAAGAGATACTGAAGTCGCGCATAGCTGACTGAAACCTCTACCTGCCAATAATCAAACAAAGCATCGGAGGTGACTTTGACCATTTCCTTACTCTCTTCATAATGGTCCTCCATAAAAATAAAAGGATCTCCATAGTGCAAAGCTATACCTTCGATATCTCCCCTTTTCGTCCGAATGCGAATGTGCATTGTCTTATCTTTATAAAGATAAGCATACTCCGACTCTGGCCTGTGGTAAATAGCTGACAATTCCATATTTCTCTCCTAGATTTCTCATTAAAAGCTCATCGGAACCCTATGCAAACGATTTCAAAACCTAGTAGTAGTATATCACTTTAAAAAAACGATTGCAAGGTGTTTTTTGGATATATAGTAAAAAGCCTTGAGAACAAGGCTTTTACCATATACTTACATGAATCATATTACTCAAGAAATGTATGCGACAGTTATCGGCTCTATCCTATATAGTGAAGTCCAAAGTTAAATAGATATTTTACATATGAAACATTAGAAAAACAATACCTATTGTATTGGCCAGAATATGTGACAAGGTTGTAATCAAACAATTTTTAGTCTTTTTATAAATAATGGAATAGATGATACTATCAACAAAAATCATCAAAACATCATAGCTAACAAGTTCAAAACTTCCACTAGCAATATGGGCTACCGCAAACAATAAAGACGACACAATAGCACAAAGCCAAAATGGAAAAATTGTCATTGACTTACCAAGAAAGAAACCTCGCCATGCGATTTCTTCTCCTAAAGCCGCAATTATTACTTGAACCATAAGGAGTGGTATTTTATCGAAAGATAACATAGAATCCGTTCTTCCAACAATATGACTGGTGAATGCACCCTTAAATACCAAATCGCCAATAATTAACGTTGCTACAGCAGTTCCTATCGGGAGTAAAACCAAAATAATTACCCCTTGTTTTTTCAGATCATCAAAAAATGATTTAAAGCGCAAACCTGATTCTATATGTGATTTTTTATCAAAATGTTCAAGAACAAAGAAAAAGAGAATACCAATCAGTACGGTGAGACCTGATAAAGAAAGTTCAGGTATTATCTTTGTCAAAGACAATACTGCCATTAGAAACAAACCAATGATTGTAGTATATATAGACTTTTTATCTATTTTAGCAAAATCAAGCATAAATATTTCTCCTTAACGTTAGTAGGGCGACATGGTTATTCTTTTGTTGAATAATATAAATCCAATTCTCGAATCGGAATCAATATTAACAAATCTTACTTTATAACAATTTTTTGTATCTTGAATTATCAAATTAAGTGCACAATTCAAGACTTAAAAAAACTTTCGCTAAAAGGTCTATGGGCTTTCACGAGCAAAGTTGCACACTCAACAATTCGCTGTTGTCGCCTGAGAAGAATATCTCTTCAACTTGGATGATGAATCAGCTCGTACAAGCAGTGATACCGCCTCAACATGAAACGAGTGAACACTAAGTATGTCAAGTGAACCTGTCTGCATATAGAAACATATCTATAAACCTTTTAACGATAGCAAAAGGTTATCGTTAAAAGGTATTCCCTCGACAAACTGGGATTTACTTAAATGAAATCCACTCTGCCTTTGAAAGACAGGTTATGCGTTCTGTGCAAAGAACACCTTCCAATGCACATGTAACATTCTCTTTTTTATGATGATAACGGAAACTACATTTTTCCTGAACTCTCTTTGACTTTGTATTGCCGTCAAAATAACCTCACCACATTTTCTCCAGATTCAGGTCATCAAATCCATGTCTCATAATCTCACGAACTGCTTCCGGTATAAGCCCCTGACCCCAATACGGAACTCCTATCCAGTAACCAATCTCCCCCTCAGTATCAGGAATACCTATATTACTTGCAGAGCCCATCATCAATCCTATGCTACCCACTGGCTGCATTGTTTCTTTTAAAACTATGGCGTATGTCTCAGGTGCGGAAAAATGACTTTTTATAATCTCCCTACTGTTTTCAACACTGGTATGTACAGGCCAACCTGCAATCGGACCAACCTCTGGATTACTGGCATATTGGAATAAATCATTGGCATCTCTTTCTTCCCATGGGCGAAGAATCAATCTTTCCGTTTCTAAAATCATTTTTCCCCCTTAAATTCTAATTTAATTATTTCTTTTTCCTAGGTTTAGGTGTTCGCTGTTACCGTATCGTATCGTCGTACACTTCTCACTCTACGACAGCTATCACATAGGCGGAACATCTTCTTCTACTTCGCTGATAAATCAAGTCGTACAAGCAGTGACACTGCCTCTACGTGGCTCGAAAGGCCCTGATTGATAACAACATAATAGAGATATTCCGAGATAGTCCGTTTGTCTATGGAAACATATCAACTCAAATATGTAGTAGAAATATCTCCGCTTCTATCGTTGTCAATATCACAGCCTAAACCTCGCCTGTATTCGGGAACTGATCTGCAATTCCCTTTATATTTCCTATTATAATGCCAAAGTCAATATCGCAGAAACACCATCGTCTCACCCCTGCCTGTTCGCAGTACAAGGGATAGGTCAACGACTATTTTCCAGTCCATCTGGATCCACAATTCCCATGCACTCGACCTTAATAGTCAAAAATTCACACGATAAATCCACCAGTACTGTTTGCCTAGTCAATCAAAATGCAGTCTTTGATACAATCGAATGTGTAGTTAATTCCTCAAAAGCGGCTTGAAATAACGTTATTTCTGATGTTTTTCCTGCAACAGATTTACTCTTCCATTAGTCATTTATTTAATAGAAAGGATACCGTCCCATTGATTCTGTTACCGTTGCGATACCTCTTCTTTCAATAATTAAAAGGTTTAGTAATAACTCAACAATTGCTCCAATGATATATTTATGCCAATTTCTTCTAATAGAGCTTTTCTTTGTCGATATAGATCATACAATACCTCTTTATACTCTAAACCATAATGTAATAAATTGTGACAATTACTACAGAGCGATACAATATTTTGCTCACGGTCTAAATCAATTCCTGGAAAATCACGATGAGCGGATAAAGGAATTAAATGATGTGGCTCCGTATAATTGGTAGGACTATTTCTTCGTTTAAAAACGAAATGCATCTTATCCACTTCACACAAATACTGCGCCCGTTTCAAAGCATTTTTCGATTCATACTGCTTTCGAGGGTATATGTACTGTGAACGTTCTGCAATTAAAGGGGCTTCCCTCGGAGTAGTATCGTATTGAATTTCCTGATTCAAATGTTCGATAAATTGCCTTTCCTCTGCTCTTTCCGTTTGAAAGTCTTCCCTAATATTCTCTTTAGATAAAATCTCTTTAGCTTTTTCTCTTGCTTTTGGGTCTACGCGTTTGCTTTCTATGATAATACGTAATGCTTCCTTCTCCTGTCCCAACTCAAATATATGTCGAACTCTTGGAATACGAAAGTTTTGACTTTCTGACTTCGATCCCGGATTTTCCAATAGGATCTTTTGGGCCAATTCATCTTTTGAAATGGACGAATCTTTTAAATCATAATAAAAATTTACAAATACAGCTTTTCCAACTGCTGCTAACGTTTTATTTAAATCTTCATACTTTGTGTCCTTCAAAACATCACCCCTCAGACTACTTCCATTCCAGTACTCTTCAAATATTGGAAAATTCTATCATAATATTCCCTGTTCCTTGACGGATCTTCATCTGAACCTTCAGGAACATATATAATCAATTCCTGTCTTGCTCTTGTTAATAAAACTCTATAAGCATTTTTTAGATATCTCTGTCTTTGTTCCTGATTAACATGGTTCCATTTCGTACCCCTGAACTTAAAATAATCAAAGCCATCTCTCGTATACCTGAAATCTGCATCCCAGGCTAATACTGCATAATCGACCTCTAAACCTTGCACTTTAAATTCAGACGCTGCCACTTCTAAATAATACGATGAGTCAACATTATCCTTTCCATTCAAAAACCACCCTACATGATTTATATCTGATGGAACCCATATTCCTTCAGCTCGCAGTCTTTTCCCTTCTGAGCTTGCTAAAAGCCCATACCTTTCTGTCCCACGAGCCTTATCTTTTACCCATTTTTTTGCAATTTCAAAATTCCTTGTCAAAAAAATCGGATATGTTTGTTTAAGCCCATAATAAACACTTTTGGCATCATCTGCCCTTTCATCTAACAGCAATTTCACGAAAAGGGCTAATTTTTCACTTCTGAATGAGCGTAGTGAAACTCCTAAATGCAAATCTGAAATGCAATGGTACTCTCGTCCATTCAATAATGTTGGGATGTCTGATTTCCCTACATATTCTGTATCTGTAATTTTATCCGACAGATAAATCTTCCAATCTGGAGAATTATTTGCTAAAGTTTCAAACCAATCCTGAATTCCTGCTTCTCCGTTGTATATTTCTTGTCCACCACCCACAAGACAAACTATAACAGCCCAATCTTCATGTCGGTCCATAATGCTAATCAGAAATTCAGGTTCTGACTGATTAAAATCGGGAGTCCCTTTTTTTCGCCTCATAAAATCAGCGAGTGACTCTTTGTTCCATGCTCTTTGAGCCTCATCAAAAATAGCTAGTTTCTCTACTGGTGCCATATATGTTGTTAAAGCATCATCTCTAAATTTATGAATAATTTGAATAAAGGTTTTCGTTTCTCGAAAAGCATTTTTCTTAGTTATGCCTTCTCTCTCCGAGCGATTTATTGCAAGCGCATTTTGCAAAACATCAACTAGTAGACCATTTCCTGAAAGAAAAACAGCATGTTCATCTTCATTAAAATGATGACGTTCGTTTGCTATATTCAAGCCTGCTAGAGTTTTTCCAGCACCAGGTACTCCTGTAACAAAGCATATAGCTTTTTTGCCATTTTTCTTACACTGATCAATTATATTGGAAATTGCCTCTGTCGTTATTGTTAAATTCTTTGCACCAGCATCATTCCTAGAAATATCCTCGACATCATGTTTTCTATACAAAGCCTGCGCAGCTTCAATGATAGTCGGTGTTGGAGCATATCTTGAATTTATCCACTCCAGTGCAGATAACGACGTATCATTAATTCTCGAAATAGTTTCTCGAATAGTACTTCCAACATTATTTTTATTACAGAAAAGTGTGTTATGAATATTATCTTCCATACAGTAATATTCATTCTGTTTCTCTGCCGCCTTAGTTGAAACATTAATAGGAACAAGATGCCTAGTCCTACTTTTATCATGAAAGTATTTCAAATCCAACGCATAATCCATCACCTGATCAGTGGTAGATTTTTTGTACTCTTTATCTCCTACCTTAAACTCTAAGAGAAAAATAATTCCTTCTATTATGCATATCACATCGACCCTATGCCCCATCCTCGGGATATTATATTCAAAAATAATATCACCTTGAGAAAACTCAATTAATTGTTCCTTTAAAATTTGAATCTCCGATCTCCAAGCCATCTTTTGGAGATCGGTAGTTTCAAACTCGTCATTAATCAATAATTGGCCGAGAACAAGCTCATCATCCTCTAATATGAAGTTGTTTATAGAATTAAAATAGTATGCTCTTCGGCTCATATGTATCTCCTTATTTCTGCGATAATGCTTTATTAAGCTGACTAGCCAATTTCTTTGCTATAGCCTTTGCCATTATAGGTGGCACTGCATTTCCTACCTGCTGATATTGCTTGTCCTTTGTCCCACAAAAAACGAAGCTATCCGGAAAAGTTTGCAAACGAGCTGCTTCTCTTATACTTACTGCTCTGTCTTTTGTCGGATGTACCCACATTGATTTACGCACATTTACTACAGTACCAGACGGCTCATCATATTTTAAGCGAAGATAGATCGTATTCTGCGTTCTTGTAACATCTGTATACGTGTTTGTTTTCATTTCCTCAGATAAGGAATGAAAATTTTGTCCCTGATCTAATGCTTTAAAACGCGCCATAGCTGCTGGTGTCGTTTTAGTTATAATATGATTGTGCAACATCTCTGAGTCACGAAGTGTCAGCGCCAACTCACTCAAGCCAGTTTTAGCTTGTAGCTTTATGCCACTTTTATCATCAGATACATTATAGACCGGCTCAACATCCTCTAAATCTTTAATAGCGTCCTCAACTGTCCTATATGGACCGTCTTTATATTTTCCTTCTGGAAGTTTAACTACATCTGCAATATCTTTTCGAATACCCATTACTACAAAACGCATTCTTTTTTGTGGAGCTCCAAATTGTGTAGCAGATAGAACATCAGCCGAAATAGCATATCCGTCGTCATCTTTGCCCCCCTGGAGCTTTGCCTTTAAATAATCAAAAACGGCATATGAACGTATGTTGGCAATCAGCCCTTTATTGTCGGTATAGCTATCAACCACAATATCATTTTCAAATATCTCCTGTGCCTTACTTATCATTCTTTGGTACATAATTGCTGGTTCAATTAATGCCTTGATCTGGGATTCTTTTATTTTCCCAGCGTAAAAATCTAGTATTGCATTAAACGCAATCCTATCAGCAACAATGACGGAATCATCCTCATCACCCTCTATGTGCTTCTCTGATATTTTAATTAAGCGCGATCTGTGTTTTTCTAATACATCTTTAAACTTAGTTACATTCTTAGATGCTTTATAGATAACGTTCAATTCGAGATAATCGAAATCATCCCATTTATGTTGTTCTAGTTCTTGCTCAGACTGCACAATATTAATTGCTCCATCAAACATAAACTCTGTATCAAGTAAAGCCAACTCTGTATTAGCAGTTTCAATCACATTGCTATCCACTAATTCTCGATCATCTTCACATAAATAAAATCTATGAACATCTGATCTAAGCATACTCACATTTTCCATTACGAATGCTTTTGGTCTTAATTCCAAGATTGCTCTAATATACTGTTTCACCAGGGAATTATTCTGACTAATTGCATGATTCTTTTGCCTATTTGCATTAGAAAATCCCTGACAAGGCGGTCCTCCAATCACAACATCAATATCGCCATATTTTTCTTTTATTTCTGCATAGTTAGCATCTCTAACATCACCAAATACAGCTACTCCCGGGTGATTTTTCTTATAGGTTTCCTGCATTGCAGGATTAAATTCATATGCAACTTTTATATCGAATTTTTTTGTTTGCATAAATCCCAGGCTCAATCCCCCGGCACCTGCAAACAAATCTATTGTATTAAACATAGTTCCTCCATCTTACGCTTCAGTATTAAAGCCTTCTTCGGAGGCTTTGCGCAACAATGCAAGTAGGCGTTTGCATTGATATGTATTTGGTATTTTAGCAGGCATTTTACATGCAATCGCTAATGCAGACACATCTGTAGGTGTAACCATATGATTTCTAACAACAAACTCCGATAATCGCATCCACATTTCTACAGGACAATTAACAACCATTGTCTGTGCCTGAATTTCATTTACAACCTTTTGCTCTTTCTTAGCGGATTTCTGTGCAGCCTTCTGTTCATCGATAGTAATTAAACAATTCTCAATATCTTCAGGAATATCAATATGTATCTTCTTTACATCTTCCCAACAATCATTTCTCTTACACCACTGAGTAACGTTTGCGACTTTTCTTGACGGATCAGTTATTCGCAGAAGGACCAACTCTGCCAATGCTATTAAAACTGTACCCACTTGTTCGGGCACACTCTGCCTATTCCATATCAACATCAAATCAAGTTCTTGTCCTTGATATTGGCTATGTAACAATCTTCTAAATTGTGCCAATGTGTAATATATGATATTTGCACGGTATCCACCCTCGTACCAAGGCTGTTTTGGTATAGTCTTCTCTAAATATTGGAACAAAAGAATCAAGGCTGCAGTAGTTTGGAAATATCTCTCATTAAACTGCTCCTCATTTGCATTCCATTGCTCATCAATGTACTCTGCAAACGAATTAAAATTGGTCTGCGCACCCTTACTTACAACCTGAGGGAATCCTCTCCATGTATTCTGAACCTTTGCAAGATCTGTTTTCTTAATTACCTTATTTTTAGGATGTTGCAACTCAAATTGTTTTTTCTTTGCAGGTGTCAAGCGCATTTGTTCTTGCAGATATTGTCCTCTTGCTCTTTCATAAAACCATTTCGTTTCATACTGTGTGCCTTCAGATGCCGGTGCAAATAAGTGTCTTGATATTTGTTCCATACGACGATGAAATGGATGAGATGCAAAAAAGTCTGCATCACTAACCTTATTCTGACTGTTTGATGATCTAGAAATATTTCTGATCAACTCGTCTGACTCTTCTGGTGTTGATTCATCAATTGAAGTCAATTTCATTTGCACAAAAATAGATGACAAATCTGCTTTATCTTTATATCTTGCATTTGAAATAGAGGCCGTTGTCTGTCCACCATTAATAATCTGAAAATCTCTAACAAAGGTGATAAATCTTCCATGGTTTGTATCCTCTATCTCAACATCCATTGCAGTTGCTGATATACCGTTATTAAACGCAAAAAACATCTGCGGATTGTTCAAGATAGTCCCTCTTATTTTCTTATTGACCGCCACTTTAGTAGATAAGAATGATCTGACATTTCCCTCCAAAAGTTTACTTCCATACTTGTCATATATATCAGCCAAAACAGTTCCAGGAATTACTCCCAGATAGCTACTGTACTGTTCTGTAGACGCTGAGCTAGCTTCTATACACGGAATACCTTCACCACAATACTTCTTAAAGTCAATCTCAATAATCTGACGGCCTTGCTCTGAACAACAGACTCTGAACAAACGATCAATATCCCATATCTGACCTTCTACCGGAATAGAATTATAGTCATCAATTTCTACGGTCTTTATAGCAGCACTCATATCTGCATCGGTAAATACAAGAAAACGATATTTACGAATCGCCTTTTTGTTATACCTTAAAAGATCTACTAAGTCTGCACATGGTGTACTCATCTCTATTTCTTGATATAAATTAGTTGTCAATGCTACATCAAGAAATTTCATAAGCAAGCCAAAATCCTTATTCGCAGCTGTTCCGGTAAGTCGGCGTTCCAAATCATTACCATCAAAATCCGCAATAATAAGATTCATCGTATTATCGAATTCATCGTATACATAACCGTCTACTCTATAATTACTACGCCCACTTTTGCCTTTATAAAAAGACGGTGTGAAA
Source organism: Streptococcus cristatus (assembly GCF_003943465.1). Lineage (GTDB taxonomy): Bacteria > Bacillota > Bacilli > Lactobacillales > Streptococcaceae > Streptococcus > Streptococcus cristatus_C. The sequence goes on from NZ_RJPR01000012.1 coordinate 64,659, forward strand.
TCTGATAACGCCTCAGCATCAATTAGATACTGCGCCATATTATCTACAAAGGATGCACATGACCCTTCTCCTGTAACTGCTGCAGCAGTTTTTATACTCTCTACAAAATCTTTTTTAAATTCGGTAGAATCCATGCTAACATCCTCTCATTTTCGTTACTTTTCCCAGCTTTTTATGCTAGGGATATCTATCTGATAAACAGCATTCGTTATTTCTGTCGGAACATTAACTCTCCGTATTCTCGGAAATGATTCATTTACAGTGTATACTTGCTTTGAGGACACACTAAAATGCTGTCTATCATATTCTTTCATGTCAATATAACCTGCGGCGCCAAGTTTTAATATTAGCTCATCTGGATTTTCGCCGTGTCGTGAAATCAACTCTATTACCTCATGAACCAATCCATATAACGTGAATGATTTTGGTTGATCCGGTGCACATTTATCGATACGATAAATAACCAATTCTCCTTCATCATTTCTATCTAATTGCTCAACAGAAGAAATTGATATTTCTGAAGATGAAGCACCTGTAGATTTAATCTCATGCCAACAATCTGCATATACAAAATCTTGATCTGCTCCTTCTGAACCCACCCAGCCTGCTAAAGCAACAGACGGTAGCATTCCATTTTCTATTTTTTCCTTCAGGAACAACAACTCTCCAATGAGACCTTTCTGTGTATTACTACCTAATACCGCATTGCTTTTATGGTCTAATAGTTTTAACCATGCGTTATATCTGCGCAATACTTTAAGCAATGCAATATCATCAGTTTCTACATTGGAATACTCGATAATATCTCCTACCATTGTTATGAAAACATCTTCCTGTTTTCGATCCATCAATGTAAAGGAAATTGCATATTTCCCATCCTTCCTCTGATTACATGAAGCATCGATACATTTTGACGAATCTATTTTTTTAATTGCCTTTTGGCTCACTATTACGACAGACTTATGCTCCGGTGTTGCATATCGAACATACCACTCAAGCGGATGCTTTACAGATAATTTCAATGCTCCACCAGAATAGTAATTAATAGTATTCCACCTTTCTCTTAATTCATTTTCTTTACCACTCATTACATATCCTCATCGTCATCATAATTGTCATAAACGTCCACCCAATTTCGCAACTCAATTAAGTTAACCTTATAATTTGCAGTTTCAGTGGAGCCACTAGTTTTAGGGAATCCCACTCCTAACGCGAATAAAAATTCAGGTAAATCTTTATTCTCATTCTTTGAATAATCGGCTTGTATTATATGTAGCATTAAAATAGGATCTCTGTTGGCTATCAAATACGCCTTGTCCGGAATATTTTTCTTATTCTCATTTCCTGGTATGTTTCTATATGCTTCTTCCGCATCTTGAATCTCTTTTTTCGTTAATCCAATTCGTGTGCATCCACCAGCTCCAACACGTAACTTAGTACCACTCACACTGATCATTTTCTTATCAGCTAAAATTTTTCTTTTTTCTGTCCCTTCGATCTCTAATATTTCTTCACCACACTGCAACGGCTCATTGTATGGAATACCAGTTCCAGATTTTATCAATACTACATCCCATCCATTGCTCCAATGATGACTCTCTATAAATTCCGCAAGTGCCCTACCATTGAAACTCAAATGCCATGGATTTGTCTCGAAATCTAGCAATAATTGAGCAATATTATCCCCAGGAACATTTTTCCAGTAATAATGTCCTCTCGTACGCTCTTCATCAAAAAATCTATCTCCAATACTACTCAATGAATTTACAAAATTCTTGAATGCTGTCTCATTTGAAGCCAAAATGTTTTTTGATGTTTTTAATCTAGGTGTCTCAAGTAAATTACCAGAGACTGTAACAGGACACGTCAAATCAGTTGCTGTACGCATTTTGTTTCGCGCGGTCACGATTAATGCGCCAGGATCTTGTCGAACTTTAAGGCCAAAGTCTCTAGGAGTTTGATTCGCGTTTCTCATTTTCGAGATTTCTTCCTTAAGTTCAGCTGTTGCTCTAGTAATTTGTCCGTACCAATCGATTGCTTCTGGTGTCATCCATACCTTTGCAACATCCCCATAGTTTGGTCTATATCCGAACCAACGCCCCATCTGCAACAAAGTATCATACATCTTTGTATTACGATGGAAATATGTTACGCCAAGGCCCTCTAATGTCAAACCTCTAGACATACTATTTCCACCTACTGCAATCACTCGTAAACCATCATTCTTATGATTAAAATAGTCTAAGCTTGCAGCACCAGTTTTCATATTTACCGCACGAACTTCAATAGGGGAAATTGCCTTATGCAAATAATTTTTAAGCAAGTTTTCCCATTCTATTCCCACAATTCCGCTCAAATGATACTTGTCCCAAACAACATGCATTGCTTTTATGTTTCTGATTTTTTCACTTTGAGAAAGTGGTAATTTAGCACAGTTTCTAACATCCGATTTTACCTGATCTAACCATACATTCAGCATTTCTTGTATCTGATTTTGAACATTGGTATAAAGGCTTATATGTACCATCATAGATCTATGTTCTGTAAGATCACCTCTATAATCACGAATTGCATTTAGCAACAAGAAATAATATGCGGCTTCATATAGATCCTCTGGTAAATCTTCTACCACAAAGTCTTTTTTATGTTTCGGAGGGAAGCACGCTTCTAACTCTTCTATATCAATCTCTTGGAGCATGTGATCGCTATCAGAATTTTCACCAAATATCCTATCCGCGCCAATATAATTAGTAGGAGCAGACAGCGCATAAATAAAATCAGCTGGAAAGAGATCATCGTCTTTTTCCGGATCAATAAAAATATTTGCAAAAGGCGTTGCTGTAATACCTAAATAAGTAGTTTTACTGAATAAATTCAATAAACGTCTGATACAGTCATTAATTGCAGCAGGCTGAGAATCTTCGTCTTTCGTATTAACTGATGCGTTGTCAGCCTCATCATCAATTAGCATAAGCGGAAGATCAATCTGTCCGGCGGCATTTTGCGTATTATTATCTGACAGCCACTTGATTAAGTTATTCAAAATCCTTTTATTCTTCTTCACCACTAAAATAACAGGACAATTAACATTTTCGATGCCCAAATTATTGTTTCTCAGAATACCGCTATCAAAATCTTTAGTTACAGAAGTAAACGCAACGATTTTTTTATCTGTTCCATATCTTCCTACTCCGACCGGCTGATTCTTTATACCCTGTTCAGCTTTAGGATCCAGATAATATTCGCTTTTTCTTCCAGTACATTCTGCATCCAATCTTTCTTGTGTTTGCTTACGCAAATTCTCCTGCATACCTGCTAAAACAATAATAATTCGATACCCCGTATCCGCTGCTTTGTTACAAATAGCTGTGTAGTTAGCAGTTTTCCCTGACTGTACATCTCCTAGAACCAGACCTTTTATTGAAAAATGATCTTCTGAAGGATCACCACATAAATCTAATATTTCATCTGAAACTTTACCAAGATTTGTTGTAACTCTCGGATTCCAATGTTTCATTTGTTCCAGATATTTCTTATACCTGTTCCAAAAGAAGAAATCGAGGTCGGCTCTCTTTGAAGGTAACCATGATTGATGCCCATTGTTCCGATCATTAATATATACCCCAATATCCATCTGGATTACTAACGATTGCTTGAGTCTAGAAATTATCTCTGCAAATTCATCATCAGAAACCGGCATAATAGATGAATTTGCATTTCTAATCTTAGTGGCTTCCTTTAGAAATTCTTCTTCTGTAGGTGGAACTTCCTTATAAATATTGTTAACAAATGCGGAAATTATATTTTCTAATTGTTCAACATATGGATTAATCATTCTTCAAAATATCCTCCTTAATTTTTTCTACTATATCATGATGTGCCGAATAAGGTTCAATACAATCAATAGCATCCAGTAGATTACATTTTTCTTGCTTGTCAGCACACATCGTAATCATTTCCTGTAGTGATTTTACTATTTCTACATCTGACTGCTCATTATCATTGGTAATTTGCTCATCATTATTCAAATCCACATATAATTGATTAAGAGGCAATCCCATTTCAATCTGTTGCAACAATACATTTAATGACACTTCTATATCGGGATGTGCTTTAATCATTTGTTGCACAAGTGGATGCTCGCGATTAACTTCATAATAAAATCCGCCTTGCTTATTTTTCATACGGTTCCAAACGTGAGTTTCTGTATCACTTATTTCCTTTTTACCTCTGAAAGTCCACGTTCTTTTGCTCCGTTCAGCAATTTGATTAATAATTATCTCCAAATTCTTTCTAACTTCTGCTGGAGGCAATGCGGACGATTTCTTTATGTCTAGAGTCCACAGATCATCTAATGTGTTTGGGATATCAACACGGATTCTGGCAAGTTTTGATAAGTCTCCTTGCCTCATCATTCTGAACCAAGTACCCCAAACCAACAATCTTTTGTTCCTGTATACATAAAACCCTTGTTGTTTTCGAAGTCCATCCTTCCCACCAAGCATTTTAATTTCATCTGATGTCAGCTTAGATATGTGAGGAAGAATATACGGTCTCACTAATATCTTATTGCCCTGAATAACTAATTTTTCATCATCCATGGCTTGAACACTTTTCTCCGTCAAAAATGGGTCAATTCCTTTAATTTTTTCTCCGTTAATTGACAGTTTAAGTTTTGTGATCCCTGATTCACCCGCTAAATATCTGTGGTAAACAAGAGAAAGTTGATCTCTGACTCTATCAATTTTACGTCCTAACGATAGTTCAAAATTGATCTCGCCAGCCTTGAGACGATCTAATTTTTGCCAGACTACTAATGTGCCTGATTCGTATTTTATCAATTCATCAAACTGAGGTATTTGTTGGATATCTTCCTCATCAAGAACATTTAAGGACCAATCTCCTACTTCTGTAACATGATCTATATCCCATTGACGTCCTTCCAAATTATCTCCTTGCTTAGAAATGACAGTCAGACATCTACACTGAGATAAAGATGCAGTTTTTAGTCCTAAGCCAAAGCGTCCTAAATCTTTTTTATCCCTTTCTTCAGTTGGATTCTTACTTCCATATTGCATCGCAACATCAATTTCTTCTTCGGTCATTCCTTTTCCATTATCGAGAATTGCAATATATGCACTGTCTACCGGAAAAAAATAGATATCAACATTCTTTGCATTTGCTGCGATACTGTTATCAATAATATCTGCCACTGCAGCCTCAAGAGAATATCCAATAGCCCTTGTTGACTCAATTAAAGTAGGCGCATAGGGTGGCAAGCTTTTTGTTTTCATTTGCAGATCCCTTCCTTAGCTAAACGAGCGTTTATTCATTTTCATCCCGTATGAATTCCATAATATCCCCGACATCACATTTGAGTTCGTTACAGATTTTTGCTAGTACTTCTGTAGTAACATTTTCATATTTACCTAGTTTTGCAAGTGGAGATGAACTGATTCCTGCATTCTTTCTCAAATCTGATTTTTTCATATTTTTATCAATCAGTAACTTCCATAATTTGTTATAACTCATCTTCATACTGGTTTTACTCCTCTATATTCCATGACCTTCCATACAGTTCACAATTATCATTTGAAAGACGAAGAACACAATTCCTCTCTAGAATATCCCTAGTCTCCGGTCTGCAATCATCCTGCTTGTCATAAGCAATAGGCACTTGTTTCTTTGTGCTATTATAGATTTTTATAATTCCATCCTCGACATTCTTTTCGAGATTTTTAAACAATAACGAATCATGCGCCAACGCCGGAAGTGCTGTAGAAAAAAGCATCGCCAGATCATAAACTATCATTCCTTTATAATTTGATACTGTTCCCGTATCCATAGGCGTTTCAAATTTATAACTATCATAACGATTGAAGTGGATATACGGTGGCTTACGCTGATTCGAAAACAAGGAATCATTAAACTCTTTCATTTTACCGTTCAGAGTTACTTCAATTTCTCTCAAGATATCTTCAATGCTACGTCTTAAAACTTCATCCGCATTGGCCTTTACTTCCTGCAATTCTTTTTGCTTTAAGAACGCCTGATTCTGGGTTCTCAATGCATTTATTTCTCCTGTGATAGCAGAATGTTTATCAAAAAATTCTTTAGAAATATTACCGACAAATCCAAGTTCTTCGGGTGTTTACTATTTCAAATTGTTCTTTTATGATATCAATTTCACCCTTTATAGCATTCTGTTCACTTTTAAACTGTCCGTCTAATATTTTTGCTAATTTCCGATAGTACTGCTCCACTTCATATATCTTTCGAAGATTCACTGTCGGAAAGTATTGTTGTAATGCAGCTATATCTGCCTCTGTCGGATACAACCCATATTCCAAGCTCATATTAACAAGTCTGAGTCGCATTTCTTTTGATTGTAGCAGTGTCTCTAAATTAAGCTTTATTGTTGTTAATTCCGCTTTGCGTTTATTTTTCTCAATTTCTTCATCCGTATGACCTTTTTCTGCAATCTCCATTAAAGTTCCCAATTCCTGTTCTAACGCGCGAATTTCCTGAAGATTTTCTTCATACTTCTTTTTTCCACCGACTAAATTGGAAATAAACACATATTTTCTTGCAGTATTGTAGGCAGCAAGTCTATTTTTATGTTCATCAACGCTCTGTTTGAACACTTCGATATCCTTATACTTATCAAAAAGCGTCAAAATAACATTGATAGATTTTTCCATATTTTGACCCGGAATTCCTTGTAGCGGATTAAGTTCATCATGGTTCTTCTTTCCATAGATTCTGAAGAAACTACTAAGAGTTTTCCTAAATGATATTCCGGCAAAATCCATGTTGTAGTTAACCTTTAACCAGTTCGCAAACTCTGTTTTCGCATAAGTCTTATCAGTTCTACGATAATGATTATCACAAATATAGAAAGTATCACTATCACCGGTATTTCTCTCAAAATAATATCTGATACCATTAAACTCAAATGCAAAGAATATTGGGTGATTACCTTCCTGTTTAACGCCATCACTTTTAACATAAGTATCTCCACCGAATACAAAATCAATTGCCAGTAACGCTGAGGACTTACCTATTGACATAGCTCCATCGCTCTTACCCAGAATTATATTCAAGTATTACATATATTTTATAGTATACCATTCCTTACCCTTTTCCTTAAACGCTAGAGACTTCATTTCTATAAGCAGATGAACATCTCTCCCTCATCATTTATGTCTGTAGCTCCTAAAGCATACAGACAATCCATAACAGACATAAAATCTGTTGCATCATCCAGTAACTGTCTGATTTGCTTGTACAAATCAACAACCGGTACTGGTCCATTCTTAATTGCGTCAAGTACAATTGGAATCTGTGCTAACGTACTCTTTTTATATGAATATAATTTATTAGGTAATTGCATCGAATACCTCACAGCTCTGAACAAAGTACGATACTACAATCTGGCACAAAATCTCATCCATCAGACTAACCTTATGGATTATCTGTGCGATTTCATTAAAAATATCGACCTTCGACTTCTTTGCTTTCTTTAATTTTTTATACATAGCATGTATTTGGTCTTGCACTTCATCATAATCAATATCGTACTTCTCACCATTACAATGCAAAATTCTATTTTCTATATCGAAGAAAATCCCGTAATAGCCCAATGCCTTAGAGATTACCGTATCACGTTTTAGTACCTCCTGTAAATTCATCAAACCATTCTCTCGAATTTCTTTACATTCATCCAATGCTCCAACCACGTGAAAAGCCATTATACGCAAATCAGAGATATCTACATCTGGAATTCTATCAATATTTCTTTCTCAGAATCGCTCAAAACGATTATCACATTCAATTACCAATTCTGTTATATATTCATCTGGGGTCATATCCATGAAATTCAAAAGAAAATAATATGCTGAGTCACAGGTTCTTAAGTCATAATTCAAAAGTATCACTCCTCTTTGTTTCTTTATTTAGCATCAATGTAACGACTGACAGGTATCGGTGTACCATTTCCAATAAACATTCCCTCTCTGAAGGCTCTCAGCATCGAAATCGACGCATTATCTATAAGACCACTATTTTTGTCTTCAAGAAGCAGATCAATCTGTGTCGTAATATCTTTAGAGGACAACTGTTCTATTCCTCTTTGAATCATCGCAATTCTCTCCGGGTCCGTTCCATCATCCATTACAACTGAATTATTGAGAATACTTAAACTTGCCGCTATCATTAATGTGCTTCGCCTTGCTGTATCTAATAATAGTTATACTTCCTCTGGGGAGAGCGCATATTTCTTATCTTCCTGATTTTCAACCTTGTTAACAACTTCAATCTCACTTGCCTTATAGGTGTTTTTCTGCTCAGCGATGATTTGAGTAGCTTTTATAGGCTTATCCGAGTCTTTTATCGCAGATATAAATAGTTTGAGATTTTCCCATCCAGCCTTCATTTTTGCTTTGGATGCTGGAACGGCTCTCTCTTTAAAAATAGTTCATTATTACAAATGCCACCTATCAGCTTACCGTCAAAATACACAAGGTATCCGTCCATCATGGATGCGTCTGCGGGACTCAAAAGGTTTGGGTGAACCTTTTGAGGATTAACTACGTTTCACTAACAAACTCACACACTCGACGTGTGTTGTCTGTTACTTGAGAATACATTTTTTTATCCTCGTCACTGTTTTGAGGACACAATTTATTTGATTCTAGTTTAGCATTTTTACGTTTACTTTTGAATTGTTTGCCATCCTTATTTTGAGTTTCTCCTGTTTTGAAAATTATGGTTAGCATTGCAGGATCAATTTCACCATCGCTATTAACACCACCTACAATAATTTTCTCAACGATACTCTCAAAAACTGTACGATCAAACTCAGTGAGCATTTTCTGTGAAGACAGTAATTGTTTAAACTCAGTTAGTCTTTTCTTAACATCAATTTCTGACTTCAATGTTGTTTCAACATTTACCTTTTCTTCTTCAAGATATTCTTTTTCTGAGAAGAGCTCATTATATTTTTCATTATAAATAGAATCGCTAACTTTCCCTTCGAGCCTTAGATTTACAAGATTCTCCTCTTTTTTTAGTAAGGTTCGAAGTTTGTTTGTAATCCTTTTTAGTTCCTTGTTAAGGCTATTGTCATTCAATTCAGATTCTATCGTTTCAAGCAAGTCTGTCAATAAGTTTTCATTTGAATGATAGAGTTGTCTGTAAGCTTCCATGAAAGCTCCCTCAATAGCGAGCTCTTCTAATCCTTTACTATGCTTACAAAATTTCTTTCCTTTCTTTATCGATGTAACACAGTGCCACACAACTTTGCGATAATCTGAACGGCAGTGCCAACTTCTTCTAGATAATATTGAATCACAAAAGCCACATTCCAACATACTACTGAAAGCATACATTTTTGAATAGCGTTCACGTTTTCCATTTACATTTGCAGCTGTCTTTTTATTTCCTGCCCTACGCAACCTAATCTCCTGAGCTTTCTCAAAGTCCTCTTTAGATACTATAGGTTCATGATTATCTTTGATATAGTACTTATCTTCTTCACCAAAATTACTCAAACGCCTCTTGCTTATTGGGTCAACTGTAAAAGTTTTGCCCATTAGAATATCGCCCTTATATTTTTCATTCTTTATGATTCCTAAGACTGTTGTATCATTCCAATGATCTAATCCTCTCGGAGATTTGTAACCTAGTTCATCAAGTTCCCTTGCTATAACTTTCCCCCCAAAACCTTCTAAGTACCTTGCAAAGATATAACGAACTATTTTTGCTTCTTTTTTATTGATAGAAAGTTGCTTGGTTTCTACATCATAGTCATACCCCAAGCACCCTTGAAACCCTATCAGTTCACCACGTTGCATCTTCATTTTTAATCCCTTTTTCACATGTGCAGATGTATTTTCTACTTCTTGCTGTGCAACAGAGCTAAGAATGGTTAGAAGTAGTTCTCCATCCATAGTAAGGGTATCTATGTTCTCTTCTTCAAAATAAACTCCAATTTGCATATCCTTTAACATTCTGACATACTTCAAAGTATCTAAGGTGTTTCTTGCAAATCTGGCAATTGCTTTTGTGACAATGTAATCTATTTCTCCATTTACACAATCATTTATTAATCGTTGAAAATCTTGTCTCTTTCCTACTTGTGTTCCGGATATACCTTCATCTGCATAAATATCTGCAAGTTCCCAATCTGAACGCTGAGAAATATATTCTTTGTAGTGTCTTACTTGAGATTCATAACTGTTCTTCTGATCATCGCTATCAGAACTAACTCGGCAATAAGCAGCAACCCTTTTTAAATGTCTTTCTACATTGACACCTCTACGTCGAACTAAAGAATCAGCTTTTATTATTTCAACATTATTTTTTTTCATACTGAAATTCCTCCTTTTGATTCTATATTACCGCATTCAAATAAAAAGGTCAGCTATTTTGTGTACTTAATACGCAGTCTGTTTCTGATTTTTTCATATTCACTTTTAGACAACAATTCTTTAGAGTATAAAAAATTAAGCATTGATAACTGAAGACTATATTTTACGACTGTTTGTTCCAAAAATTTTCCTCCTGATAACGTGTTACTTTATCATTTCCTCCGTGGGTATGACTGGTTAGATCATTCATGGGCATCTCACCCGCTGTCCTTTTACGTTGGCAGCCTGAACGTTCAGAAGTATCATTATAATTATTTGTAGTCATGGCAGATAGAGAACCACTCTATTTTATAGTTGACAAATAATCGCTCCTATCATGGCGTATCGCACTAAATTGCTCGACAAATAAGAAAGTTCCACCTCGGTCTATTCAGTTGTCAATGAACAAATCAAGTATCTTAAAGTAAAAATACCTTAAATTTAGTTTATCTAACTCTTTTCTAAAATATTATTTTAGTGACAACATGTCACTAAAAAAAGTAAGGCTAATATTAAATTCACTTTTTATAGTACTGAAGTCTATGGCTGTATTTAAAATCTACTCTACCAACTATATAATCTAAACTGACATCATATTATTCAGCTAACTTGATCAAATCAAAAATATCTATCCTTCTGTTTCCTTCCTCATATCTAGAATATGTAGAACGGCTACAATTTAATAATTGGGCAATATTTTCTTGTGTTAAATCTGCATCTTCCCTCAAATTACGGATACGAACAAACATTGTACTCCTCCTAATTATCCTGAGTATAATCATATTTGAAGGGAGTTTCGTTTTTTGTGACAACTCGTCACAAAGTTGTTCAAAATAATCTTGGATTCTCTAGTCTAGCTTACAATAAAATTTTTAATGTATTTTTTCATCCTTTGTTAGAAGATTCCTTTAGGTAGTGCCTGGAACAGCACATTATTCCCAAATATAAATTAGGACATGACATAGCACACAATCTTAACTATGAAGAGCTCTTTAGTAATATTATTTTAGATGTCAAGTTAGAACTCTCTAACAATTTGGTAAAGCACATCGTTGAGTGATTAGTTATTACAAGAAAAAATTGGTTGTTCTCTCTGAGTTTAGTTAAAGATTGAGCTGTAGCTATCATTATGAGCTTGATTATGACAACTAATAGATTCAGAAAACTTTATCGGCTTACCTTACCACGCGTTCCCCAAATGAACAAACTCTGGTAAAACAGGGAGGACTATAGGCATATTTACCATAACACTAACAGTACAGAAACACTATTTTTAATAATCGAGTAGAAACTATTTTTGGTCACTAACACCACCTTATGTACCGTTCGAAATACAACAGTTCAACTAAAGTTTCGTTAGAACAGTTCGAATTTCCACATCTACCTATGTATGATTTCATTTCTCTTATGCCGTCCAATATTTGTGAAGAGCATATTTCAGCATACATTCTGTGAGAAGCATCTTTACATACAAGAATTATTGCGAATAGAATGTTGTAGGTAGATTATCATTTAATTCTTCAATCCTTAGCCTCACTTCGACTACAGAAATTTCTTCACTACTATGCTGTCTGCTGACTTCTTATGATTCGTTCTTACTACATCTTTAACGATATCGTTTATGAGATCTCATGGGGTATGTTGTACCAAATGCAATCCTGGGTATAATCTTTAAATCGCAACGGAAAACCCATTTGTTCTTCATTATGATATTTTTCCAAATCAGGCGGATACTAAAACCCTTTTGCCATTTCTCGAAACTTACCCACATGACTTAAAGATTGTTGTTGCAGATGCAAGATACGGAAGTGAAGAGAACCTTCTTCGTTTGGATGAGAGCAATGTGAACTATTTGATTAAGTATGCCATGTTTGATAAGGAACAGAAGAAAGCGTACAAACAGCTGGCTAGAAACTTGTCAAACTGGCACTATCACGATCAACGTCGTAGCTGTGTGGTTGTCCAAGAATTCCTCGGTGATTATAATAGGTTTGTCTATTATGATATGTGGAGCGCCTATAGACAATTACCCAATGTCAAATTGTTCAATTGCTGGGCTCATGGTAGCCAGAAGTTTTTTGAAGCTACTCCAAAGGAAGCTGATCTATCGTCACTGGGGTTAAGTGTGATGCGATGTTTCGCATTGAGAAGCTTTGGGAAGTCTTAACACCAGATGAGCAGCTTCAAAAACAGCAAGAATAACTGAAACCTCTAATGAAGGAATTCTTTGATTGGTATCGCCAGCAAGTTGTCTTGTCTGGTTCTAAAATCGGAAAAGCCTTTGCATACCATCTCAAGTATGAAGAAACTTTCAATATAGTTTTAATAGATGGCTGCTTAGTTCTTTCCAATAATTTAGCAGAGATAGCTATCAAGTCTTTGGTTATGGGACGTAAAAATTGTCTATTCTCCCAAAGTTACGAGGGATCCAAGGCGACAGTTGTCTTCATGAGCCTATTTCAGACCACTAAACGACATCACTTGAATACCAAAAAAATATAAGCTATCTTCTAGAACATATTCCTAATGAGGAGAGTCTCGCAAAAAGAGAGACGCTAGAAGCTTATTTACCATAGTCACAAACCATACAAAAAATTGTCGCTAAAAAAATCCAGAACGCCCCCTAGATAACAGGGAACAATTCTGGATTTTTTCTAGATACTTAGTTATGGGACGCTTACAATACAACTTGCTTACTTAAGCGTAAGAAACCAGAATCGTAAAATCAATTACCTTGAAATCATGACTCACGTTGTATTGTTTCATTGTTAATCGTATTCAATTATTTAATTTTCGAGCAACATTTAAACTAGATTTTGTCCTTTTAATTTGATTAGTTTAGGAAGAAGGGAAAATTCAAATCCCATAATCCAGATACAAACTAATAATTTAATACCTAAGCTTGTAGTTGACTGAATTGCTGTATAATAGTAAGTTACAGGTATAAGTATATTCCAATCACTCTGAAACGTGGTTAAAACAATAAGTATCAGCAAAATATTAGGTAAGACCTTAGCTAAAATGGAATCAAATCTTATAC
>NZ_RJPR01000013.1 GCF_003943465.1 Streptococcus cristatus
TCCTCATACTTATAAAAAACATCAATATCTTCAATATGATATGTAATTGTTTTTTTGTTCTTATTAATTTTTAATTGCTTATTTTTACTACTCTTAATTATATCCTCTATACTATTTTCAGCTTTATATGAAATTTTTGACAAAGTGCTGGAATTTTGCTTATTGAGTTTTATTTTACTATTATCTATTCTATTGTTTAGTATATTATAGCTGTATACAATTATGTATTTATCGTTTCCTAAATTTTGTAATTCAAACAGACCATTATAATATTTAACGATATAATTAGTTTTTATCTCAACTTGTTCTTGACGAGTTATAAACTTCACCTCCTCATAGTCTTTTAAGAAATTTAAATCAATAAAAATTGTTTTAGGAGTTAAGTCGTCCATTTTTGAAATATCTACAGGTTTTGCAAAATTATCAAAATATTTGGAACTGTTATTAGTATTAATACTATCAATAATAGTTTTACACCAGTTTATATATTCTTCAATCTTTAGCTTACCATTCCGATAGTTTAACTTGGATGTTGATGGGGATTGGGAAAATACAACTCCATCCTGAAGAACTCTAAAAGATTTAAGTACATGTTTAGACGAATAAATTGGTCGAAAATTTTCTTGGAGTTTTTGCCCCTCAATGATTCTGCTTCTGATACCTGACATTATAGACGAGTTTGAAAGTGTAATTTTTTCAAATTCTGCTGTATCTTTAGTGAAGTATTTTGTGAATTCTTCAAAAGAAATTTCAGTACCTACTATTTTTAATACCTCTTTATTAAGAGAACAGAATTTAGAATTTATTAAGATATAATTTTTATATTTTACAACAGTGCAGTATCCATATTTAGTTTCTAATAATCTAGAGTTGGTAATAAATGAAGGTTCAGCTTGAATTTTGAAAATTCTTGAGTAGTAAGAATAGTCGGATTCAATCTTTTGATCCCTTAATTTATACTTTCCAATTCTTTTGTGGCAAGCACAATTAAAAAAATTATTCCATTCTTTTGGGGTAATTTTATCTTTAGCTTTAATAATTTTTACATTAGAAGGAAATTGTAGTTCAGGTTCAAGTTTAGGTGGCATAATGATCCTTTCTAGATGTATACTTGATATAGTTAGAAACTTTATGATTTAGTTCCATTTTATTTTATACTATCACATACAAGTAGATAAAACAATATGTTGTATCAGTGTTGTAGACTATTGGATAACTTATATAAATCTAGCTAGATTTGAAGAGATAATTGTTACTGTCAATCGTACTGATATTAAGATTGACAGTAAAAGAGCTTAGCTTAAAAGTATACTTTGATGAATAACCACACCCCAATCGTTAGATTTAATGTCTAACTTTTGAGGTGTGCTTTTTTTATTGCAATCTGTTTTATTTATCAATACAATTTCAAATCACGAGGGTCAACTGGGAAGGTTGGGTTGTATGGATTGTGGCGTAGTTTGAAGTGTTTGACATCTTCGATGGTCTGAGTTCCAGATAGTTGCATGACGGTTTTTAATTCGGCATTTAGGTGTTCAAAGACTTGGCGTACACCGACGCTACCACCAAGGGCTAATCCATAAATGACAGGTCGTCCAATGGCTACCAAGTCTGCTCCTGAAGCCAAGGCTTTAAAGACGTGTTGGCCACGGCGAATACCAGAGTCAAAAACAATCGGAACACGTTTATCAACTGCTTCAGCGACTTCTTGAAGCGAGTCAAAGGCAGCTGGTCCACCGTCGATTTGGCGGCCACCGTGGTTGGTTACCCAGATTCCAGAAGCACCTGCGGCAAGTGAACGTTCAACGTCTTCACGGCATTGAGGACCTTTGACATAGACAGGAAGTCCGGAGTATTCAGCGATAAATTCTACATCTCGTGGGGACAAGCGTTGTTTAGCTGATTTGTAAACAAAGTCCATGGACTTACCAGCACCTTCTGGTAAATATTCTTCAACGATAGGCATGCCAACTGGGAAAACAAAACCATTGCGCTTATCGACCTCACGATTGCCTCCTACAGTCGCATCCGCAGTTAAGACAATGGCTGTGTAGCCTTCTGCCTTGACACGATCCATGATATGGCGGTTAATGCCATCATCTTTACTGAAGTAAAATTGGAACCAATGAGGTGTCCCTTGGAGGGCTTGGGAAATTTCTGGAAGGTCAACAGTGGAGTAGGAGCTGGTTGTATAAAGAGAGCCAAACTCATGTACACCACGCGCAGTAGCAACTTCCCCCTGTTCATTTGCTAATTTATGGGCTGCAACAGGCGCCATGATGATTGGTGAAGACAGTTTTTCTCCAGCAAATTCAATCTCAGTGCTTGGATTTTCCACATCACAGAGTGTATGAGGAACAATGAGTTTATGATTAAAAGCTCGAATGTTCTCGCGTAAAGTGAACGTGTCCTCAGCTCCACTCGCGATGTAGCCAAAAGCAGCTTTAGGAATGACTTGCTGCGCCATGGGCTCCAGATCATAGGTGTTGATAAAATCTACAGGGCCTTCGGCATTGCTTGTTTTGTATGACATAAAATGTCCTCCTTGATAAAAGTAAACGTTTACTTTTTGATTTACAGGAACATCTTAACTCTTTTTCATGTCATTTTCAAAAATTTTGTCTGGAAGTTTCAGATTGCAATAGAGACGATAAATATTTTTTATCATTGTAATAGAAAATACATATTATCCAAACATGTCTTTTAGTGCTACAATAGCTGTATTATTCCTAGATGGGAGGTTCTCTTTTGGATTGGTCCATTGTTGAACAATATCTACCATTATATCAAAAGGCATTTTTTCTAACCCTGCATATCGCAGTTTGGGGCATTTTGGGAGCTTTTCTAGTTGGTTTACTTGTTAGTATCATCCGGCATTATCGTATCCCTGCTTTGACACAGCTAGCCACAGCTTATATTGAATTGTCGCGAAATACGCCCCTTTTGATTCAACTCTTCTTTCTCTACTTCGGGCTGCCTCGGATTGGGATTGTCCTTTCCTCAGAAGTCTGCGCAACTCTAGGCCTCATCTTTTTGGGAGGCTCTTATATGGCAGAATCCTTCCGAAGCGGGCTAGAAGCAGTTAGTCAAACCCAGCATGAGATTGGCTTAGCAATCGGTCTGACACCCGTTCAAGTTTTTCGCTACGTAGTCTTGCCGCAAGCCACAGCAGTGGCTCTGCCGTCCTTCAGTGCCAACGTAATTTTCTTGATAAAGGAAACCTCTGTCTTCTCTGCGGTTGCTCTAGCCGACCTCATGTACGTTGCCAAGGACTTGATTGGGCTTTACTATGAGACAGATATTGCACTGGCTATGTTGGTAGTGGCCTATCTTATTATGCTTCTGCCTATATCATTGCTCTTTAGTTGGATAGAAAGGAGGCTCCGCCATGCAGGATTCGGGACTACAAGTACTCTTTCAGGGAAATAATCTCCTGCGGATTTTACAGGGATTGGGAGTCACGATTGGCATTTCCATTCTCTCTGTCCTCTTGTCTATGATTTTCGGTACGATCATGGGAATCATCATGACCTCTCATTCTAGAGTCGTTCGTTTCTTGACACGTTTTTATCTAGAATTTATCCGCATCATGCCCCAGCTGGTTCTGCTCTTCATTGTTTACTTTGGTTTGGCTCGAAATTTTAATATCAACATTTCTGGAGAGACTTCTGCTGTTATCGTTTTTACCCTCTGGGGAACGGCTGAGATGGGAGATTTGGTGCGTGGAGCTATCACTTCCCTTCCTAAACATCAGTTTGAAAGCGGACAGGCGCTGGGCTTAACGACCTTCCAACTTTACTATCACATCATCATCCCGCAGGTCTTGAGAAGACTGCTTCCGCAGGCCATCAATCTCGTTACTCGGATGATTAAAACGACTTCCTTGGTTGTTTTGATTGGGGTCGTTGAAGTTACCAAGGTGGGACAGCAAATCATCGATAGCAATCGCTTGACCATTCCAACCGCATCCTTTTGGATTTATGGAACCATACTGGTTTTGTACTTCGCAGTTTGCTTCCCTATCTCTAAACTATCCACTCACTTAGAAAAACACTGGAGGAACTAAATGTCTGATACCATATTAGAAATCAAGGATCTGAAAAAATCCTTCGGAGACAATCCCATCCTCCAAGGTCTTTCCCTAGAAATCAAAAAAGGGGAAGTTGTCGTCATTCTAGGGCCATCTGGTTGTGGGAAAAGTACCCTGCTTCGCTGCCTTAATGGCTTGGAAACCATTCAGGGTGGAGATATTCTTCTGGATGGCCAGTCCATTATTGGAAACCAGAAAGACTTTCACTTGGTTCGTCAAAAGATTGGCATGGTCTTTCAAAGTTATGAACTCTTTCCCCATCTGGACGTTTTGCAGAACCTTATTTTAGGTCCTATCAAAGCACAAGGGCGAGATAAGAAAGAGGTGACGGAAGAAGCCCTGCAGTTATTGGAACGCGTCGGACTGCTCGATAAAAAACACAGTTTCGCTCGCCAATTGTCTGGTGGACAAAAGCAACGGGTTGCCATTGTTCGTGCCCTGCTCATGCATCCAGAAATTATCCTTTTTGACGAGGTGACGGCCTCACTGGATCCTGAAATGGTGCGTGAGGTCCTCGAACTCATCAATGATCTAGCTCAAGAAGGTCGCACCATGATCTTGGTGACCCACGAAATGCAGTTTGCCCAAGCCATTGCAGACCGGATCATCTTCCTCGACCAAGGGAAGATTGCTGAAGAAGGAACGGCTCATTCTTTCTTTACCAATCCACAAACCAAACGAGCACAAGAATTTTTAAACGTTTTTGACTTCAGCCAATTTGGCTCATATTTATAAAGGAGATTCTTATGAAACTACTCAAACCCCTCTTAACTCTTTTTGCACTTGCCTTTGCCCTTATCTTTGTCACAGCTTGTGGCTCAGGCGGAAATGCTACTTCCTCATCTGGCAAAACTACTGCCAAAGCTCGCACTATTGAGGAAATCAAAAAAAGTGGTGAACTTCGAATTGCTGTATTTGGAGATAAGAAACCTTTTGGTTATGTAGACAACGACGGTTCTTACCAAGGTTATGACATCGAACTGGGAAATCAGCTGGCTAAAGACCTCGGCGTCAAAGTAAAATACGTCTCTGTTGATGCTGCCAACCGTGCGGAATACTTGATTTCTAACAAGGTGGACATCACCCTTGCTAACTTTACCGTCACAGACGAACGTAAGAAACAAGTTGACTTTGCCCTTCCATACATGAAGGTTTCACTGGGTGTTGTGTCTCCTAAGAAAGGTGTCATCACAGATGTTAAACAGCTTGAAGGCAAGACCTTGATTGTAACCAAAGGAACCACCGCTGAAACATACTTTGAGAAAAATCATCCAGAAGTTAAGCTTCAAAAATACGACCAATACAGTGATGCCTACCAAGCTCTTTTGGATGGACGTGGAGATGCCTTCTCGACTGACAATACTGAAGTTCTAGCTTGGGCTCTTGAAAATAAAGGATATGAAGTAGGAATTACTTCACTTGGTGACCCAGATACCATCGCACCAGCAGTCCAAAAAGGAAACAAAGAGTTGCTTGATTTCATCAATAAAGACATTGAAAAATTGGGCAAGGAAAACTTCTTCCACAAAGCTTATGAAAAGACTCTTCATCCAACCTACGGTGATGCTGCAAAAGCAGATGACCTCGTTGTTGAAGGTGGAAAAGTAGAATAGAAGCGTTGGTCAAGTAGAAAAATCAGCCTTAAAAAATGAACCGCATTTCAACAGTTAGACAGAAAGAGTCTAGCAGTTGAGGTGCGGTTCAAATTATGTTCATTTGATTTATTTTATTTCTACAAGTAGAGCTCAGTTAGCTTGTGAGCTACACCGTCTTGGTCGTTGGTGAGTTCAAGCTGTTGGTCAGCGTAAGGCAGCAGGGTTTCGCTGGCATTTTTCATGGCATAGCCTGTTCCTGCAAATTCCAGCATTTCGGTATCATTGTGCTCGTCACCAA
This sequence comes from Streptococcus cristatus, assembly GCF_003943465.1. Taxonomy (GTDB): domain Bacteria; phylum Bacillota; class Bacilli; order Lactobacillales; family Streptococcaceae; genus Streptococcus; species Streptococcus cristatus_C. Next base: position 5,984 of record NZ_RJPR01000013.1, read on the forward strand.
AAGCAATCAGGTCCTTGCGATCGACATTGAGGATATTGAGCAGGTATTGGAGGGCGAAGGCCTTGTTAACACCTTTAGGACCGCACTCAAGGATATTAAGCGGACCGCCCCAGGTATTGATGGAGAGTTCATGCTGGTAAAAGGCATTCATCTCTTCAGCTAGAGCGTATTTATCTGTGGCATGGGTTTGTAGCAAAATAGCATTTGGATTTTTGGTCACTAGCTGGGCCTGAAATTGATTTTCTGGCTTGAAATTATCAATTCCAAAGAGCTTGGGATCTGCGATTTCTTCGTTTGTATTGGTGATGTAGAATTTCTTACGGTATTCACCAGCGATGAAGTCGGCTTCGATCTCCTCTTTTCGTTGGACCATGTCTAGCAAAAAGGCTTTGTCTACGGTCAAGGATTGCTCAAATTCCCACTTTTTCTCAGGAATATGGGTCAAAGAGCCGTTGAAATTTATCATGGGAGTATTCAGCTCTAACTCTTTATAGAAATCTAGAGCCATGCGGTAAGGACGGCCAGTTGTGATGATGACCTTGTGTCCTTTAGCCGATATTTTTTTGATAGTTTCTTTGGTAAAATCAGACAGTTTACTCTCAGAGTTGAGCAAGGTTCCGTCCAAATCTACAGCAATTACTTTATTCGTCATTCTTTTTCCTCGTACAGTATCAATCAGTATAGTAAATCTATTATAACAGAATTAAGAATAAATGACACAAGTTGTGGTATAATGTTTCCTCAATAGCTAAGACGAAAGATGTCTGTTGATAGTCTATGAGCGAAGAGAGTTAAAGTAAGGGGAGGATCTTGTATGCGTAAACCAATTTTGATTCACATTTTTTTCCTACTGATTGCATTTGTCGTGTATATTCAGGGGATTACGGTTCAGGGGCCAGACCTGATCTGGAATATGATTCTGGCCTTAATTGCCTATGACGCTGCGGTCTTAACGACGATATCTAAGAAGCAGAAATGGCTTTATCCACTTTTGTTAGTGGTTTGGCTGGCCTTTTATCCTAATACTTTTTATATGTTGACGGACTTGGTGCACATGACTTGGGTGGGAGATACCCTGTGGAACCCTGTCAGCATGCGCTTATTCATGGCTTTTGTGCCGAGCATTTTATTTGGCGTTTACTGTGGGATTGAGAGCTGGAATATTTTGCGCGAGCGCTGGAAGTGGACTTGGTGGTTGGATATGCTTGTGGTTGCGGCTCTGTCTTATCTGTCGAGTCTAGCCATTTATATCGGTCGTTATGATCGCCTCAACTCCTGGGATCTGGTGACGCGGCCCCAGCTAGTTGTCCAAAAGCTACTGGAGACCTTTCAGAAGGATCGTCTGGTATTTATCCTTGGATTTACCTTTATCCAAATCATGACTTTACTCTTTTTAAGCAGAGAAAATAAAAAATAAGACACTTTAAAGTATTTTTTGGAGCAATGGACTTGAAAAAGTGAATGTTTTTGAGTATAATCATAGTATTGTTCGTAAATAACGAATAAGCAGCACTATTTTAAAAGAAATCAGGAGTTCTCTTTTAATCAGTTGCCATAAAACAATTTAGGAGATTATCTATAATGGATAAATTATTTAAACTCAAAGAGCACGGTACGGATGTTCGTACGGAAGTTCTCGCTGGGTTAACAACTTTCTTTGCTATGAGCTACATCCTCTTTGTCAATCCAGCCATGCTGTCACAAACGGGTATGCCAGCTCAAGGTGTCTTTCTGGCTACGATCATCGGTTCTGTTGCTGGAACGCTCATGATGGCCTTTTATGCCAACCTCCCTTACGCACAGGCGCCGGGTATGGGTCTCAATGCTTTCTTTACCTTCACGGTTGTCTTTAGTCTGGGCTATACTTGGCAAGAAGCTCTGGGCATGGTCTTCATCTGTGGTCTGATCTCGCTCTTTATTACCCTGACTAAGATTCGGAAGGCTATTATCGAGTCTATTCCATCAGCTTTGCGTTCAGCTATTTCAGCTGGTATTGGTGTCTTCCTAGCTTATGTAGGGATTAAAAATGCCGGACTGTTGAAGTTTTCGATCGATCCAGGCAACTATGTAGTAGCTGGTAAAGGAGCTGATCAAGCGAAGGCTGCTCTTACAGCAAACTCAGCTGCGACTCCAGGATTAGTTGATTTTAATAATCCAGCAGTTTTGCTCGCTTTACTTGGTCTAGCGATTACAGTTTTCTTTGTTATCAAGGGCATCAAAGGTGGCATTATCTTGTCTATCTTTACAACGACAGTTGTAGCGATTGCTGTTGGCTTGGTAAACCTGTCTGCGATTGACTTCGGTCAGCACAATCTGTCAACAGCTCTAAAAGAACTTGGACAAGTGTTCGGAGTTGCGGTTGGTCCAGAAGGCTTGGGAGCTCTCTTTGCTGATACGGCACGCCTGCCTCAGACATTTATGGCCATCCTAGCCTTCTCTCTGACGGATATCTTTGATACCATTGGTACCCTGATCGGAACTGGTGAAAAAGTTGGTATCGTCGCAAGCTCTGGTGAAAACCATGAGTCAGAAGGTTTGGACAAGGCTTTGTACTCAGACTTGATCGGAACGACTATCGGTGCAATCGCCGGAACGTCTAACGTTACTACTTATGTGGAGTCAGCAGCTGGTATCGGAGCTGGCGGACGGACTGGTTTGACAGCCTTGGTTGTAGCGGTCTGCTTTGCAGTATCTAGCTTCTTTAGCCCGTTGTTGGCAATCGTTCCAACAGCAGCAACTGCACCAATCTTGATTGTCGTTGGGATCATGATGCTTGGCAGTTTGAAAAATATCCAGTGGGATGATATGGCAGAAGCTGTTCCAGCTTTCTTTACCTCTATCTTCATGGGCTTCACTTACAGTATCACGAACGGGATTGCAGCAGGATTTATCATGTATGCTCTTGTGAAAGTCATCAAAGGTCAAGCTAAGGATGTGCATCCAATGATTTGGATTTTAAACTTGCTCTTCATCCTTAACTTTATCAGCCTAGCTCTTTCTTAAGAATCAGTATTAAGAAGTTGGAAATCTTCCAGCTTCTTTTTTATGCGAGAAAAATATTTGTGGATGATCTTAGTTTCTTTTTGATAGAAGTGAGTGGCTTGTTCTCAATAAAAGATTTGGAGGTCTATCTAATTTTTTTCAAACATTTTGCTTCCTCTATTAGAAAATTGAGCGCAAACGCAAATCTTCTGGTATAATAAAAGAATGTTTAGTCATAATGAAGAAGAATTAATCAAATGGGGTCAGCGTCTCGGGAGCTTGCTTCAGGAGCAAGATGTTTTAGTTTTGACAGGAGACTTGGGTGCGGGTAAGACGACTTTTACCAAGGGCTTGGCCCAAGGTCTGGGCATCAAGCAGATGATCAAAAGTCCGACCTATACCATTGTTCGCGAGTATGAAGGACGTTTGCCACTGTACCACTTAGATGTCTATCGGATTGGTGAGGATCCGGACTCGATTGACTTGGATGATTTTCTCTTTGGTGAGGGAGTTACGGTCATCGAGTGGGGAGAATTGCTAGGTGAGAGTTTACCAGATGATTATCTGAAGCTGACTCTTTTAAAGAAAGACGACGGTCGCGAGCTAGTCTTTGAAAGTCAGGGACGCCGTTCTCAGGAACTACTGGAGGAATTGCTGCATGGCTGAGTTTGAATTGGCCTTGCGGGAGGCGGAAAAGACAGATGCTACTGACTTGATTCGCTTCTTAAATCAAGTCGGAGCCGAGTCAGACTACATGACCTTGGATGAGGCTGGGATTTTGATGGATGAAGAGCAGATGGCTCAGTTCATTCAGCGTCAAGCTGAGTCGGATAATCAGCTTTATCTCTTGGCCTTGCTTGATAATGAAATCGCTGGGATTGTCAGTATCACAGCGGATTTTCATGAGCGGATTCGCCACATTGGGCAAGTCTTTATCGTTGTCAAAAAAGCTTTTTGGAATCAAGGTCTCGGTCGTATCTTGTTAGAAGAAGCTGTGGACTGGGCAGAAAATGGAAGTAGTCTTCGCCGTTTGGAACTAACTGTTCAGGTTCGAAATGAGCGAGCTGTTCATCTCTATAAAGAATTAGGATTTGAAATCGAAGGCCTGCAAAAAAGAGGGGCCTATTTAAGAGAAGGGATATTTCTAGATGTTTACCTGATGGGAAAACTGATAGATTGATGAAATATGTTTAAAAAAATTGTACGAATGTTTTTGAGCCTTTTGCTTGTCACAGCTATTGGAGTAGGAGGCTATGCTTGGACTATTTACAATCAGTCAACGGACGCTTTGTCCCATACTTACAAGGGTTTTGGGAATGAGACGAACGTTATTGCGGAAACCAAACCCTTGACGGTTTTACTGATGGGGGTAGATACAGGAAGCGGCTCGCGGTCTGATACCTGGAAGGGAAATAGCGACTCCATGCTCCTCCTATCTGTCAATCCTCAGACTAAAAAGACGGTCATGATGAGTTTGGAGCGGGATATTCTGACTCAAATCGATGAAAATGGCGAAACGACAGAAGCCAAACTCAATGCTGCCTATGCTTATGGCGGCGCAGAATTGGCTATTGCTACCATTGAGAAATTGATGAATATCCATATTGACCGCTATGTGATGATCAATATGCAAGGACTGGTTCAGCTAGTCGATGCAGTTGGCGGTATTGAAGTCAACAATACTTTTGATTTCCCAATTTCCATTGAAGAAAATGAACCGGAATATACTGCAACTGTCGAGCCAGGCAAGCATTTGATCAACGGAGACCAGGCTCTGGTTTATGCTCGCATGCGTTACCAGGATCCAGAGGGGGATTACGGTCGTCAGAAACGTCAGCGTGAGGTGATCCGAAAGGTCGTTGAGAAGGTGCTCAGTCTTAATAGTATCAGTCATTATCAAGCTATTTTGCGAGCAGTCAGCAAGAATATGCAGACCAATGTAGCACTGGATGCGGGAAGTATCCCTCAGTTATTGGGCTACAAAGACGCCTTTAGAAGCATTCAGTCTGAACAGTTGCGCGGGGAAGATGCTACCTTGGCTGATGGCGGTAGCTATCAGCTGGTTACGTCTGATCATTTGCTAGAAATGCAAAATTTGATTCGGAAAACGTTGGGCTTGTCTTCAGTTAAGACTCTGAAAACCAATGCCGTACTGTATGAAGATTTGATGGGAGGCAGGAGCTTGCGTGCTTCTAGTTCAGAGAGTTCAAGTTCAGTCCAGAATGATCGAACTATTTATAGCCAACCTAGTGAGAGCACTTATGGTAGTAGCTATAGCAGTTATAGTAGTTATAGTAGTTATAGCAACTATAGTTCCTATACTCCTGAGCCGAGCGCTAGCAGTGAACCGCCAGCAAGTTCTGCGCCTGCATCTACTCCAGCTCCGACACCGTCAGCATCATCTGCCGATCACCCCACAACATCAGCATCTTCAGAATAAATAAATCGAGGCTGGGACAAAAGTCCTAGCCTCTTAATTGTTTTTGGATTTTCGAGCAAGACGCAGTGGTTGAGTGGGCTCTACTAGGCTGATTTCATCAGTTTTTACAGCCCTACTCAACTGTGCGGAGGTGGGACGACGAAATCGAATTCTAACGAATTACCGGTTTCTGTCCCACTCTCGTTTTTTAATGTTTTTGAATTTTATTTTGTTAGTAATTTCCAGAAGAAATCAATAATATAGGTCAGTCCGTAAGTGTAGATGATGAGGGTGATGGGTTTGCAGAGCACGATAATCAGCATGTACTTTTTGAAGGTCATCTTGGTCAGGGCGGCCAGCATACAGAGGAAATCAGCGGGGCTGATAGGCCAAATCATCATAAAGATAAAGAAACGCTCAAAGCGATTGCCCTCATCCAGCCAGCCCACATACTTGTCATAGGTCCGCTTGCTGACGACGGACTGGACAAAGGCTGGTCCGTAGGTGCGAGCTAGATAGAAGATGATGGCACAGCCGATGACGATGCCGACATAGTTGTAGATGGTGCCAACGATATGCCCGTAGATAAAGATGCCTGCTACAGAGGTCAAGGCACCAGGGATAATGGGTACGACAGTCTGCAAGATTTGTAGGAAGATAAACAGAGGTGGTCCCCAGACGCCTGCTTGTTTGATAAAGGCAGACAAGGTTTCCTTGGACTGGAGGATTCCTGCATAGTAGGCCCAGATACAAAAGGCCACTGTCCCCACAGCCCCGATGATGGACGACCAGTTGATGATCTTTTGCAAAAAGGGAGAAACAGCTTTCATTTCTCGATCCTTGCTTGCCATAGGCACCTCCAAGAGAATTATTCTTATATCTACTATAGCATCTTTTGCCATTTTTGTAAGCTTTGAAGCTGTAGGTGCTAAAAAGTATAAAAGATGATATAATGGTATGACTGGTTAGCAATAATCTATGAGCATTCAAAAATCAGGGAGAGCGATTGTGCTTGCACTAAAAATTCTAAGAGTTAGGAGAGTTATAGTGGAAGAATTTCTAAACTTATATCATCAAAAACTGTGGGAGATTGCATATGAGAATCTCATAAGAACATTTTTTCACCCTCATACAATTATTTTCTTTGTATTATTTTTAATTATTTCTTCCTTAATTTGTAACGTATATTTCGAAAAAAAATGTACTTTACTATTTATAGTTAGTTATTTCTCCTTGTTCCTTTTGGGAGGAGTCGCAGAGTTTGTGAATAGCTATGGCAAAATTATGAGTCCAGATTCAAGTTATAACCAATCCTTTTGGTTATTTCCAGTAGAAATGAGCTTACAGATTGAAGATGAGCAACCCTTATCTAGTGTTGATGGAGAACTTAAGAAAGAAGATGTTATACTGTTTGCAGAAGCTAATCCTCAATATCACGATGGTCTTTTTAGTGCTACAGCGTATTTTTTTTCAGGTGGTCATATAGAGGGGAAATCATTTTTAGTTGCTTTAGTAGGTTACGAAGAGAAAGATAGTGAATGGGAATCTGTTGACATTCGCATTGCACCAGGTATTAAGGAGAAGGATTTTCAGAAATTTTCTAAGGTTCTTCACATAAAAAAAGATGAAGCAGAGGGTGCTACCGGTATTATTTCTAAACTTCAAAAACTTTATGAAAAAAAGTTAGAGAGTGAAAAAAATAGATAGTGGTCTTATGAGCATGAATTTTGCCCATTTTAAAATGAAGCTTCCCGCTTGGGGAGCTGTTTTCATTTGTTTGGGAAATAGGAAGTGGGAATCTCCCAATGGCTCTTGGAAGAAATGGGGTTATAGGTGCCAAAAAGCCTATTTTATGCTATAATAGTGCGAATACGATTTTTGGAGAGAGATGTGGCGATTGAAGATTACATGCCGGACTTTGCGGTTGAGGCGGTTTACGATTTGACAGTAGAGAGTTTGAAAAGACAGGGCATCAAGGCGGTTTTGGTGGATTTGGATAACACCTTGATCGCTTGGAATAATCCTGACGGGACCCCAGAGATGAAGAAGTGGCTCCATGATTTGCGGGACGCGGGTATTCGGATTATCGTGGTGTCCAATAATAACCAAAAACGGGTCAAGCGAGCTGTTGAAAAGTTTGACATTGACTATGTCTACTGGGCCATGAAACCCTTCACTTGGGGAATTGACCGAGCGCTTAAGCTTTTTCATTTTGAAAAAAAGGAAGTGGTCATGGTGGGCGACCAGCTCATGACGGATATTCGGGCAGCGCATCGGGCTGGGATTCGTTCGATTTTGGTCAAACCGCTGGTCGAGCACGACTCTATCAAGACCCAGATCAATCGAGCGCGTGAACGCCGTGTGCTCAAGAAAATCACTGAAAAATACGGCCCAATTCAATATAAAAAAGGAATTTAAGAAAGAATGGAAGAACTTCTCTGTATCGGCTGCGGAGCCACTATTCAGACAGAAGATAAGAGCCAGTTAGGCTACACGCCCCAGTCAGCTCTAGAAAAAGGCTTGGAGACAGGCGAACTCTATTGCCAGCGCTGTTTCCGCCTGCGCCATTATAATGAAATCAGCGACGTCCAGCTGACGGATGATGACTTTCTGCGGCTTCTGCATGAGGTTGGAGATAGCGACGCTTTGGTCGTCAATGTTGTCGATATTTTTGACTTTAATGGCTCGGTCATCCCTGGCCTGCCTCGCTTTGTAGCAGGAAATGATGTTCTCTTGGTCGGGAATAAAAAGGACGTTCTGCCTAAGTCGGTCAAGGATGGTAAGGTGACTCAATGGCTGACGGAGCGGGCTCACGAAGAAGGCCTGCGTCCAGTTGATGTCATTCTGACCTCTGCTCAAAACAAGCAGGCCATTAAGGACTTGATTGACAAAATTGAGCATTGCCGCAAGGGACGTGATGTGTATGTGGTTGGTGTGACCAATGTCGGAAAGTCTACTTTGATTAACGCCATTATTCAGGAAATCACGGGCGATAAGGATATTATCACGACTTCGCGCTTCCCGGGTACAACTCTGGACAAAATCGAGATTCCTTTGGCAGATGGCAGTCATATCTATGATACACCGGGTATCATCCATCGTCACCAGATGGCTCACTATCTTTCTGCTAAGAATCTCAAATACGTCAGTCCTAAAAAGGAAATCAAGCCAAAAACCTATCAGCTCAATCCTGAGCAAACCCTCTTCTTGGGTGGTTTAGGTCGCTTTGACTTTGTGGCAGGTGACAAGCAGGGATTCACGGCTTATTTTGACAATGAGCTTAAGCTCCACCGGACCAAGTTGGAAGGTGCTAGCGATTTTTATGACAAGCATGTCGGCGGTCTCTTAGTGCCGCCAGTTGGCAAGGAAAAGGAAGAATTTCCAACCTTGGTCAAGCATGAATTTAGCATCAAGGACAAGACGGATATCGTCTTCTCTGGTCTGGGTTGGATTCGTGTCAGTGGTCCTGCTCGCGTAGCTGGCTGGGCGCCAGAGGGTGTGGCGGTTGTCACTCGGAAAGCTATTATATAATACTCAAAAAACCAAGGGGAATAAATTCCCTTAAAATAAGGAAGGAAAAGGCTATGAATAGTAGGGAGTAAAGCGAATCCTAGCTGTATCAAGCCTTATAGAAGAACATGACACTAACATCAAAACAACGGGCCTTTCTCAACAGTCAGGCACATAGTCTCAAACCAATCATTCAGATTGGGAAAAATGGACTCAATGACCAAATCAAAACCAGCGTCCGTCAGGCACTGGATGCGCGAGAGTTGATTAAGGTTACGCTCTTGCAAAATACGGATGAAAATATCCACGAGGTTGCTGAGATTTTGGAAGAGGAAATAGGAGTGGATACGGTGCAGAAGATTGGCCGAATCTTGATTCTCTACAAGCAGTCCAGCAAAAAGGAAAATCGCAAACTCTCTGTCAAAGTCAAGCAAATTTAAGAACAAATTTCTGTGGAGATGTCAGCCTATGGCTATTGAATTACTGACCCCCTTTACCAAGGTGGAATTAGAACCAGAAGTTAAAGATAAAAAACGCAAGCAGATTGGCATATTAGGCGGGAATTTCAATCCTGTCCACCATGCTCATTTGATCGTGGCGGATCAGGTCCGGCAACAGTTAGGCTTGGATCAGGTTCTGCTTATGCCAGAGTACGAGCCGCCCCATGTGGACAAGAAAGAAACTATTGATGAGCAGCATCGGCTGAAAATGTTGGAGCTAGCTATTGAGGGTATTGAAGGCCTAGGAATTGAAACCATTGAGCTGGAGCGCAAGGGAATTTCTTATACCTACAACACCATGAAGCTGCTGACGGAGCAGCATCCAGATACGGACTATTACTTTATCATCGGTGCAGATATGGTGGACTATCTTCCCAAGTGGTACCGGATTGATGAGCTGGTTGAGCTAGTTCAGTTTGTCGGTGTTCAGCGGCCGCGCTACAAGGCGGGGACTTCTTACCCTGTCATCTGGGTAGATGTACCCCTTATGGATATTTCCTCCAGCATGGTGCGGGATTTTCTGGCTCAGGGACGGACTCCTAATTTCCTGCTGCCTCAGCCAGTCTTAGACTATATTGAGAAAGAAGGGCTTTATCTATGACCTATGAAAGCTATATCAGTATAAGCCGTGAGGCCTTGCTGGCTAAGATGGAAACAGTCATGCCTGAGAAACGCCTGCGGCATTGTCTAGGTGTGGAAAAGGCTTCCCGTGAATTGGCGGAGCGCTTCGGTCTTGACGTCGAAAAAGCAGGTCTGGCAGGTCTCCTACACGACTATGCTAAGAAGGTCTCGGACGAGGATTTTCTATCTTTGATTGACAAATACCGGCTGGATCCGGACTTGAAAAACTGGGGCAATAATGTCTGGCATGGCATGGTGGGTATTTACAAGATTCAGGAAGATTTAGGCATCGAAGATGCTGAGATACTGCGGGCCATTGAAATCCATACAGTGGGGAGTAGCACCATGTCTGAGCTGGACAAGGTCGTCTATGTCGCCGACTACATTGAGCACAACCGAGACTTTCCGGGAGTGGAAAAGGCCAGAGAGCTGGCTCAGCGATCACTCAATCAAGCTGTGGCCTATGAAACAGCAAGGACGGTGGAGCATCTAGCCCATAAGGGGATGCCCATCTATCCGCAGACCTTGGAGACCTACAATGCCTTTGTAGAATATCTGAAGGAAATAGAAGAAATTAAAGAGGAACTATGAAAGAACAAGAATTATTGGAACTGGTCGTGAAGGCGGCCGATGAAAAACGTGCAGAAGATATTGTGGCTTTGGACTTGCAAGGTCTGACTACTGTGACAGATTACTTTGTTATCGTCAGCTCGATGAATAGTCGTCAGCTGGATGCAGTCGCTGAAAATATCCGTGAGAAAGCTGCTGCGGCTGGTGTTTCTGCTGGCCATGTTGAGGGTGACGCAGCTGGCGGCTGGGTGCTTTTAGACTTGGGTGGCATCGTTGTCCATGTCTTTTCTGAGGAAATGCGGGCGCATTACAATCTGGAAAAACTCTGGCACGAAGCAACTGGTGTAGATGTTGCGGCCTTATTGGAAGAAAAAAACAAGTGATTTTTTGCCCTTAGGCAAGAAAGCAGAATTCGGCTCAGTCAGCCTGCTGGCTGGGCTATTTTTGAAAGGAAAAGTATGGCAACTTATGAAACCTTCGCGTCGGTTTACGATGCGATTATGGATGATTCTTTGTATGAGAAATGGACGGATTTCAGCCTGCGGCATTTTCCCAAGGATAAGAAAAAGCTGCTGGAGCTGGCCTGTGGTACGGGCATCCAGTCCATTTATTTTAAGCAGGCCGGTTTTGATGTGACGGGGTTGGACCTGAGTCAGGAAATGCTGGATTTGGCAGAGAAGCGTAGCAGAGAGGCAGGTTTGGACATTCCCTTTATCCAGGGCAATATGCTGGATTTGAGTGGCATCGGTCAATTTGATTTGGTGACTTGCTATTCGGACTCGATTTGCTATATGGAGGACGAAGTCGATGTTGGCCAGGTCTTCGCAGAAGTTTACCAGCATCTAAATGAGGGCGGCCGCTTTATCTTTGACGTGCACTCGATTTACCAGATTGACGAGGTTTTTCCGGGCTATTCTTATCATGAAAATGCTGAAACCTTTGCCATGGTCTGGGATTCTTATGCGGACGAACCGCCTCATTCCATCGTGCATGAGTTGACCTTCTTTGTTCAAGACGAGGATGGTCGCTTCACGCGCCATGACGAGGTGCATGAGGAGCGGACTTATGAGATTCTGACCTATGATATCTTGCTGGAGCAGGCTGGCTTTAAGAATGTCAAGGTGTACGCGGACTTTGAGGACAAGGAACCTACCGATAGGAGCGCTCGCTGGTTCTTTGTGGCGGAGAAATGAGATGACAGTCACCGGTATTATCGCAGAGTTCAATCCTTTTCATAATGGGCACAAATATCTGCTGGAGCAGGCTTCTGGTCTAAAAATTATCGCTATGAGTGGCAATTTTGTTCAGCGGGGGGAGCCAGCTATCGTGGACAAGTGGACTCGGGCACAGATGGCTTTGGAAGCTGGGGCGGATTTGGTCCTTGAGCTGCCTTTCTTGGTTAGCGTTCAGGCGGCAGACTTTTTCGCTAAGGGGGCAGTGGACATCTTAGAGAGGCTAGGAGTCGAACAGCTGACTTTTGGGACTGAGGAAGTGCTGGACTACGAGAGTATTTCTAAGGTCTATGGTCAAAAGGCAGAGCAGATGGAGGCTTATCTGGCTGGCTTGCCTGATTCCCTATCTTATCCTCAGAAGACTCAGGCCATGTGGCAGGAGTTTGCAGGGCTCAATTTCTCAGGCTCTACGCCCAACCATATTTTGGGCTTGGCTTATGCCAGGGCCGTGGCGGGAAAAACTATAAAGCTGCGTCCGATTCAACGTCAGGGTGCCGGTTATCATTCCTTATCAGCTAATGAGGAATTTGCCTCAGCCACAGCCCTTCGTCAGAATCTGGATCAGCCAGACTTTCTCAAAAAATTCACTCCAGCCCATCACTTGCTTGAAACGGCGCCCAAGGTGACCTGGTCGGACCTCTTTCCCTATCTCCGTTACCAGATAGTGACCTGTCCGGATTTGACGGACTTTTATCAGGTCAATCAGGAGTTGGCTGTTCGGATTAGAGTGGCCTTGAAAAGCAGTGAAAGCATAGAGGAGCTAGTTGTGCAAGTGGCGACCAAGCGCTACACCAAGGCTCGGGTCCGGCGTCTGCTGACCTATATCCTAGTCGGAGCTAGACAAGAAGAGCTTCCATCAGGAATCCATATCTTAGGATTTTCTGAGCAGGGACGTCAGCATTTGTCCAAGCTAAAGGGAAAAGTTGAATTGGTCAGCCGAATTGGAAAAGAGCCATGGGATAGTATGACCCAGCAAGCTGACAAGGTTTATCAGCTGGGCAATCCTGCACTGACGGAGCAGAATTTTGGACGCTTTCCACTACAAAATACCCTCTGATAGTATAGATAGATTTGAGAAATTTACTTGTAAATAGAGAGTGGGACAGAAATCGGTAATTCGTTAGAATTCGATTTCGTCGTCCCACCTCCGCACAGTTGAGTAGGGCTGTAAAGGCTGATGAAATCAGCCTAGTAGAGCCCACTCAACCCCTGCGTCTTGCTCGACAATCCAAAGACAATTGAGAGAGTTTGGGACAAAAAGATTTCAATTTTTAAAAATCTTAATTATTAAGCCCTTCAAATCTATAATAAAATGCGAAAAGCGAACAAAGCAGAATTCTGATTACCAGAAAACTAGTTTTGTTCGCTTTCTATATTTGAGGTCGGACTTTTGTCCCAGCCTCTTCTTATTCACTAAATCGTAGAAAATAACCATCTGGATCCAAAATCGCAAATTCATGAGGATAAATAAAGCTATCTCCCACGCGAAATTCTCTTTTCGTTAGGGGACGATGGATGGGATAGTCAGCCTCCAGCAGTTTTTGGTAGAGCTGGGGGACATTCTCGATGCCAAAGGAAATATTGACACCGCGCCCGAAAGGATAGGTCAGTTGGGCTAATTCTTCTGCGCTGCCTTCTTCTAGCATAAGCTGGCAGTCTTCAAGCGAGAGGAAGAGAAATTTCTCCTCGGGACGCTCGTATTCGACAGAGAATCCCAGCAAGTCGCAGTAGAAGTGGCGCGACTTTTCGATGTTGGATACCACAAATTCGGGAATGACAGCCTGATAGTCCATTCGTTTTCTCCTTAGAGTTCAATCTCCATGACAATGGGTGTGTGGTCTTGGCGCGCACCGGAGTCAATCATAGCAGACTTGGTTACCTTGTCAGCCACGCGATTGCTGGTCAGCCAGTAGTCGATTCTCCAGCCTGTGTTGTTGATTTTAGAAGTCTTGCTGCGTTGCGCCCACCATGTGTATTGGTTAGGGATATCGCCGTGCAAGTGGCGGAAGGTATCGGTAAAGCCTTTATCCAGCAGGTTGGTGAAGCCGGCACGCTCTTCATCAGTAAAGCCTGGTGAACGGCGGTTGCTGGCAGGATTTGCAAGGTCGATTTCCTTGTGGGCTACATTGTAGTCGCCAGCTGCGAGGACCGGTTTTTGTTCATCCAGTGATGCCAAGTATTCGGCGTATTTGACATCCCAGGCCTGACGCTCTTCCAAGCGTTTAAGACCATCGCCAGCATTGGGCGTGTAGACCTGAGTGACGAAGAAGTCATCAAACTCCAGTGTAATGATGCGACCTTCTACATCCATGGTTGAAGGAGCGCCGATTTCTGGGAAGGTCACGATGGGTGTCAGCTCTTTTTTGTAAAGGAACATGGTCCCTGCATAGCCTTTGCGGGCAGGCTCTTGGGAGGAGCGCCAAGTGTTTTCATAGCCTGGGAAGAGCTCTTCTAAAATCTCAAGGTGTTTTTTAGTCGGGCCTTTAGCAGATAGCTTTGTTTCCTGAATAGCGATGATATCCGCATTTTCTGCTTGCAAGGTCCGAAGGACAGCCTGAGAGAGCTGAGCACGGGCAGAATCACTGGTCAGGGCAGCGTTGAGAGAGTCAATGTTCCAAGAGATGAGTTTCATAAAATGTCCTTTTCTAGTAGAAATTTCCTGAGTTTATTATACCAAAAGATAGAGTTGATTTATAGCAAAGTGATTGTGAGAGGCTTGAAAAGCATGAAAGCTTTTCGACAATAGTTGGTGTATAAAATTTTAAATACTCGATTATCACAGATGGTGTTGCCCAAATTGATGTCTTGGAAGTTATTGACAAGACTGACGAATGTTTTCTTATTATAGTGGTCTTTTGTTTGGCATACCGGCCTTGCGGGGGTATTTGTTGGGAGTTTCTTTCTTCTTTTCAACCACTGTGATAAAGCGGGGATCGCCGTTTGGTAGGGCATAACTGAGGTTGTCTTGGACCTTGCTAAAGAGCAGGTTCAAGGCATTTTTTGATTCTTCCAGTTCTTCAGGAGCATTAGAAGCCTTGAGTGCCAGCAGCTTGCCCCCCACTTTTAGGTAAGGGATAGTCAGTTCAGATAGGACTTGCATCCGAGCGACTGCACGGGCAGTGACGAGGTCAAATTGTGCCCGAAAGGCCTTGTCCTGAGCAAAGTCTTCTGCGCGGCCGTGGTAGAAGTGCACCTTGTCCAGCCCGAGCTCTTCAGCCAGTAGTTTGAGGAAATTAATGCGTTTGTTAAGGGAGTCAATGATAGTCACATCCAGCTGGGGACAGATGATTTTCATAGGGAGGCTGGGAAAGCCTGCACCTGCTCCGATGTCCAGAAGCTTAAGCTCTTGATTGTCAATCAGGCCTTGCAAAACGGGGGCAATTGAATCATAGAAATGCTTGAGATAGACCTCATTTTTCTCAGTGATAGCTGTCAGATTGATTTTTTCGTTCCAGTCGACCAAGAGTTCAAAATAACGCTCAAACTGGTCTTTCTGGCGATCAGTCAGCTCAATTCCCTGCTGGCTCAATAGCTGGTAAAATTCTTGCGGTGTCATAGTTTCATCCTTGTTTGTCAGTATTCACTCTATTATATCATAAAACGGGGCAAGGTGCTTCTGACGATTGGCTTCTTGGGTACCCAAGGATTAGATACTGACTTGCCCTGATTTCTAGAAAAGTGAAGAAGCTTTTTCTAGATTTCTGACTATTTTAGCGTTTGGATATTATTTAAGATAAACCTATTTTACTAGATGACATGTCAAGAAAGACAGGTTGAGCTTTTTTTGTTATAATAGGTGCAATCAAATCATAAGGAGTATCTTTATTATGTCCATGTTTTTAATTATTATTGCCGTTGTGGCAGTTGTAGCTATTTTCGTGATTTCTGTTTACAATGGTCTTGTTAAGAGCCGTATGCAAACTCAAGAAGCTTGGAGTCAGATTGATGTCCAGCTCAAGCGCCGAAATGACCTGATTCCTAACCTGTTAGAGACGGTTAAAGGTTATGGAAAATATGAGAAATCAACCTTGGAAAATGTTACTCGATTGCGTAACCAAGTAGCTGCTGCCTCATCACCTGCCCAAGCTATGGAGGCTAGTGATGCCCTGACTCGTTCAATTTCTGGTATCTTTGCGGTTGCTGAAAATTACCCAGACCTTAAGGCAAATACAAACTACTTGAAACTTCAGGAAGAGTTGACAAATACAGAAAATAAGATTGCTTATTCTCGTCAGCTTTACAATTCAGTAACCAGCAACTACAATGTCAAAATGGAAACTTTCCCAAGCAATGTGATTGCAGGTATGTTTGGCTTTAAAGCAGCAGACTTCTTGGAGACACCAGAGGAAGAAAAGGCTGTTCCTAAAGTGGATTTTAGCGATTTGGGGTAGGTGGCCACTATGTTGTTTGACCAAATTGCCAGCAATAAAAGGCGTACTTGGGTTCTCCTCGTCGCCTTCTTTGCTCTTTTAGCTTTGATTGGGGCGGCTGTCGGCTATCTTTGGCTCGATTCTCCCTTTGGCGGGATGGCCATCGCCTTTATCATCGGTGGTATTTATGCTGTCAGTATGATTTTTCAGTCCACCGAGATTGTCATGTCGATGAACGGTGCGAGGGAAGTTTCTGAGCAGGAAGCGCCTGAACTTTATCACGTTGTGCAGGATATGGCCATGGTGGCTCAGATTCCTATGCCTCGGGTCTTCATCGTAGAAGATGCCTCGCCCAATGCCTTTGCGACTGGCTCAAAGCCTGAGAATGCGGCTGTGGCTGCTACAACTGGATTGCTTGCCCTCATGAATCGTGAAGAGCTTGAAGGTGTAATGGGGCATGAAGTCAGTCACATTCGCAATTATGATATTCGCATTTCGACGATTGCAGTGGCGCTTACAAGTGCTGTCACGATGCTGTCTAGCATGGCTGGGCGCATGATGTGGTTTGGCGGTGGTGGCCGTCGAAGAAACGATCGGGACAATGACAATGGCTTAGGAATTGTTTTGATGATTGTCTCTCTGCTAGCTCTTCTTTTGGCGCCGCTTGCTGCAACATTGGTACAGTTGGCCATCTCTCGTCAACGTGAGTATCTGGCAGACGCTTCAAGTGTTGAGCTGACCCGCAATCCTAAGGGCATGATCAATGCCCTGCTGAAGTTAGACAATAGCCAGCCCATGGAGCACCATGTAGATGACGCTAGTGCAGCCCTCTATATCAATGATCCTAAGAAGAAGGGTGGCTTGCAAAAGCTCTTTTACACTCACCCACCAATTTCTGATCGGATAGAAAGATTGAAAAATATGTAATAAGGAAGCCTAGGCTTCCTTATTTTTTGTATGAAATTTCGACGATTTTTACTCTAGTTGTTTTTGAGGCTGAGCAGAAAGCAGACACCGCTAAGTAGAGAGAAGACCAACCAAGCGCTTCCCAT
Organism: Streptococcus cristatus; assembly: GCF_003943465.1. Classification (GTDB taxonomy): domain Bacteria; phylum Bacillota; class Bacilli; order Lactobacillales; family Streptococcaceae; genus Streptococcus; species Streptococcus cristatus_C. The sequence continues at coordinate 23,240 of NZ_RJPR01000013.1, forward strand.
ATTCCAAAGGCCGAGACTAGTGAAAAGCATGCTTCCTAGCGGAATGGAAAAGGTAAAGAGCATGGTAAGAAAGTTGGAGGTTTGGGCTAATACTTCTGGAGGAAGTTTACTCAGCAGCATGCTGTTGATTTTAGGATTGATTTTTCCAGAAATGTACATGAGAAATGTAAGAAAGAAAATTCCTAAGAGAGCAGGAGCTTGGAGTAAATTGCTGATGCCTAAGAGGAGGAGAGCTAGCGAGCACCAAACGACGAGTTGCATCAGGGAGAGCTTAGAAAAATAATCATTTGAGAAGGCACTGGCAGAGATAATCCCAACCACTGTGCAGGACTCGATAATGAGCAGAGACTGGCTCAGGTTTAGTCCCCAAAATGGGTGATCCAATAAATAGAGATTGTAGAGTCCCATGATAGAGCCAGCCAGTGCGTTTAAGAGGAGGACTTGAAGCAGCACTAGCAGGAAGTTTCCGATTTTTTCTTGTTCAAAAATCATTTGGACATTCTGGTAAAGGTCTTTCATTTGAGTCTTGAAAGGAAGTTTTTGCTCTGCAACAGCAGGAACATCATGGGTGAGTTTTTGGCGAATCAGATAGAGAGTGCTTGAGGAGAGTAGGAAGCAGAGGGCGTTGATGAGGGCGACCATAGCGAAATTCTGCTGGCTGATACTAAGTAACCAGACACCCAAGGCTTGCCCAGCAAAATTTCCCAAAAAAGTGAGAAGTTGAGTGAAAGAGTAAGCTTCCATCAAATCTTTCTCTTCTATATTTTTCTGTAAGATGGGCATCTGTAAGCCACTGCGATAGTCGCTGATAATGTCAGAAAAGATATTGAGAAAGCAGACGGTAGCAAAGGCTAGGTAGGAGGCAGACTTAGTCAGGAGGGCGACTAGGGTGAAGAGGAAGGCCTGCAGGTAACCTAGATGAATAAGCCAACGAGCCTTTTGAAGGGTTTTGTCAGCTTTCATCCCGACAAAGACTGTGAAAAAGGTAGGAACAAGAATGATAAAATTGGCAATACCGACCGCAAACTTAGGTTGGGGCATGCTAGAAGCAAATACGATAAAAACGATATTATAGATAGAAGAGCCTAGGATATTAAAGATCCGTGACAGGCTGATAAAGGCAAATAGTCTATTTTTTAAAGCAAGTTTCATAATAAATCTCCTTTTGGGACGAATCAATTTCGGAATGTGAAAGAATTCCAACTCGCAATGCATTGGTAGTTATGATTATAGCAAAATGTGGCATGCCCGCAAGGCCTTTTCGCTGACTGGTAGAAGCTCGTAGGCCAAGTGGTAAATATCTGAAAGTGACTTGCAAAAGCTATAAGGTAGCCTATCAAAAGGTGATATATTCTTTTAGATTTTTTTTTATACATGAATGTGATATAATAGATAGGATATGACAAAAGAATTTCATCACATTACTGTACTTCTTCACGAAACGATTGACCAGCTTGATGTTCAGCCAGATGGTATCTATGTTGATGCGACCTTGGGCGGAGCTGGGCATAGCGAGTATCTTTTGAGTAAGCTGGGAGACAAGGGACATTTGTATGCCTTTGATCAGGATCAAACTGCGATTGATAATGCCAAAAAACGTCTGGCTCCCTATATTGAGCGGGGCATGGTGACCTTTATCAAGGATAATTTCCGCAATCTCAAGACTCGTTTGAATGAAGTAGGGGTCGAGAAGATTGATGGAATTTGTTACGACTTGGGGGTATCTAGTCCGCAGCTGGATGAGCGGGAGCGTGGTTTTTCTTATAAACAGGACGCTCCGTTGGATATGCGGATGAATCAAGAAGCTAGCTTGACAGCTTACCAAGTTGTGAATCAATATCCTTATAACGACCTAGTCCGTATTTTTTTCAAATATGGTGAAGATAAGTTTTCCAAGCAGATTGCCCGTAAGATCGAGCAGGCGAGAGAAATCAAGCCCATCGAAACGACGACAGAGCTGGCGGAGATTATCAAATCGGCCAAACCTGCTAAGGAACTGAAGAAAAAAGGTCATCCAGCTAAGCAGATTTTTCAGGCTATTCGGATTGAAGTCAATGACGAGTTGGGAGCGGCTGATGAATCCATTCAACAGGCCATTGACTTGCTGGCTGTAGGTGGTCGTATTTCAGTGATTACTTTTCATTCGCTGGAGGATCGTCTGACCAAGCAACTGTTTAAAGAGGCCTCAACCGTAGATGTTCCCAAGGGACTGCCTTTCATTCCAGATGATTTGCAGCCCAAGCTGGAGTTAGTTTCACGCAAACCCATTTTACCAAGCAAAGAAGAATTAGAAGCCAATAATCGCGCCCATTCTGCGAAGTTGCGCGTGGCTAGGAAGGTGCATGAGTAAGTTTCATGGCAGAAAGAAAGCAACACCCTATTCAAAAACGGATTCGGAAATTTTCTCGAGTCGAAAAAGCCTTCTATGGCTCCATTATTTTAACAGCGATTATCCTTGCAGTTAGTATTGTGTTTATGCAGACCAAGCTGCTGCAGGTCAATCATGATTTGACTGAAGTAAATGCTCAGATTGAGTCAGAGCAGGCTGAATTGGATAATATTAAGCAAGAAGTGAATGAATTGACACGTTATGAAAGGCTGTCCCAGTTGGCCAGCTCTCAGGATATGAAACTCCAAAAGGGAAATCGTAAGACAGTGAGTACAACCAATGAGTAATAGATTTTTAAAAAACATTCAGCGATATGCTTTAAAAAACAGACAGACACCCGAATACAATCGAAGAAGAGTGGGAAAAAGCATGAGTGCCTTAGCCGTCTTTCTTTTTTTCATTTTCTTGATTAATTTTGCGACCATTATCGGAACAGATCAGAAATTCGGTGTTAATTTGTCAAAAGGTGCCAAGCAAGTGCACCAAAAGACAGTCGTGGTCGCTGCCAAGCGAGGAACGATCTATGACCGCAACGGTGTCCCGATCGCTGAAGATGCAACGACCTATAACATTTATGCTGTTATTGATAAAAATTACAAATCTGCCGCTGGCAAGGTCCTCTATGTAGAGGAATCCCAGTATGAAAAGGTTGCTGAGATTCTTAATCAACATCTAGGAATAGATAAGGACTATGTTAAGCAGCAACTTGCGCAAAAGGATTTAAAGCAGGTTTCTTTTGGTTCTCAAGGAAATGGGATCACCTATGGTACTATGAGCTCTATCCGACAAGCGATGGAGAAGGAAAAGATAGAGGGGATTGATTTCACAACCAGCCCTAACCGTAGCTATAGTAACGGTATCTTTGCTTCGCAATTTATCGGTCAGGCTCAGATGCAAGAGGATAAAGAAGGTAATAAAACTCTTGTGGGAACCTCAGGGATGGAGCAGTCGCTAGACCGTATCTTGGGTGGTCAGAATGGTCTGGTTACCTATGAAAAAGACAGCAAAGGGAACATCATCCCAGGTTCAGAGGAAATTTCTGTTAAGACAGAAGACGGAAAAGATGTGTATACAACCCTCTCTGCCCAGCTACAGACATACTTGGAAACGCGGATGGATGCCTTCCAAGAAACAGCTAAAGGAAAATTTGTCAGTGCGACTTTGGTTAGTGCCAAGACAGGCGAGATTCTAGCAACAACTCAGCGTCCGACTTATAATGCGGATACCAAAGAGGGCCTGAATGTAGATCATTTGAAAACTTGGAATAGCTTCCTTTACCAGACGCAGTATGAGCCTGGATCAACGATGAAAGTTATGACTCTAGCCTCAGCGATTGATAATGGGTCCTTTAATCCAACCGGAACATTCGATAGCTCAGAATATAAGATTGCAGATGCTACCATCCGCGACTGGGATGTGAACATGGGGTTAGCAACAGGACAAGTCCTGACCTATGCTCAAGGCTTTATTTTCTCAAGTAACGTTGGTATGACACGCATTGAGCAGGATATGGGCAATGCCAAGTGGATCGATTATCTATCGAAGTTCAAATTTGGCTTACCGACTCGTTTTGGGATGGGCTATGAAGAATATGGTGCCCTGCCGGCAGATAATGCTGTAACCATTGCCATGAGTTCCTTCGGACAAGGGATTGGGGTAACCCAAGTACAGATGCTACGTGCCTTTTCAGCTGTGTCAAATGATGGTGTCATGTTAGAGCCGAAATTTATCTCTGCCATCTATGACTCAAAAACGGGTAGCGCTCGTAAATCTCAGCCAGAAATTGTCGGTCATCCAGTTTCAGAAAAAGCAGCTCGAACGACTCGAAATTATATGATTCAGGTCGGAACCGTTCCTTACTATGGAACCCTGAATATCGGTGGTGAGCCGGTTATCCAAGTTGCTGGGCAAGATGTGGCCGTGAAATCCGGAACAGCCCAAATTGCGACAGATAAGGGCTATTTGGAAGGGGAGAATAATAACATTTACTCCGTGGTAGCCATGACGCCGGCAGAAAGTCCAGATTTCATCATGTATGTCACTGTTCAGCAACCCGAAGAGAAATTCTCCCCTCTTTTCTGGCAGGAAGTTGTCAATCCAGTCTTGGAAGAAGCTGTGGCGCTTAAAGACAGTTTGAATCTGACTGGTGATAGTCCTGCTTTGGAACTAGTTGAAAAAGAAACAACCTACAAAATGCCATCTATCGATGGTTTGACCAAGCAACTGAAGCTGAAAAATCAAATCAGCCCAGGAGGCTTGGCTGATGAACTTCGCCGCAATCTGGTACAGCCAGTCATCCTAGGAACAGGCAGTGAAATCAAGAAGGTTTCTGTAAAAGAAGGACAAGAACTGAAAGCCAATCAACAGATTTTGATTTTAAGTGATAACTTTGAAGATTTGCCAGATATGTATGGCTGGACCAAGGAAAATGTGGAGCAATTTGCTGAATGGCAAGGGCTGGAAGTCAATTTTAAAGGCAAAGGCTCAAAAGTTGTCAAACAGAAGGAAAAGGTCAATACAGACCTGAAAAAACTGAAAAAAATAACCGTTACATTGGGAGACTAGCATGTTAACAGCAATTATTGCAGGAATTCTAACCTTTATCCTAACGCTTGTTGGGATTCCTGCCTTTATCCGTTTTTATCACAAGGCTCATATTTCAGGCCAGCAAATGCACGAGGATGTCAAGCAGCATAAGGCTAAGGCTGGAACGCCGACGATGGGGGGAACCGTCTTTCTGGTTGCTTCTGTTTTGGCTAGTTTTGTGACAGCTTTGCTTTCCCAACAACTATCCAACGGTTTGATTATGATTCTCTTTATCTTGGTTCTCTACGGAATTGTTGGCTTTTTGGATGATTTCCTCAAGGTTTTCCGTAAGATCAATGAAGGCCTGAATCCTAAACAGAAACTAGCTCTGCAGCTGGTAGGGGGAGTTATCTTTTACTTCTTCTACAATCAGCACGGGGCAGGTGACTCTCTCAATGTCTTTACGATTCCAGTGCAGCTGGGCTTCCTCTATATCTTCTTCGTCCTCTTTTGGCTGGTTGGTTTCTCCAACGCTGTCAATCTGACCGATGGAATTGATGGCTTGGCTAGTATCTCCGTTGCAATCAGCTTGGTGGCTTACGGAGTCATTGCTCTGGAGCAGAAGCGCTTTGACCTTCTGATTGTCATTATCAGCATGATTGGTGGTTTGCTAGGCTTCTTTGTCTTTAACCATAAGCCAGCTAAAATCTTTATGGGGGACGTGGGAAGTCTTGCCTTGGGTGGTATGCTCGCAGCCCTCTCCATTGCCTTGCACCAAGAGTGGACCTTGCTTCTCATCGGAATCGTCTATGTCTTTGAAACGACTTCTGTTATGATGCAAGTAACTTACTTCAAGCTGACGGGGGGCAAGCGGATTTTCCGTATGACGCCAGTCCATCACCACTTTGAGCTTGGTGGCTTTTCTGGTCATGGCCAGCCTTGGAGCGAATGGAAGGTAGACTTCTTCTTCTGGGGTGTAGGCCTCTTAGCTAGCTTGCTGACTTTGGCCATTCTATATTTGTGATATGAGGTGGGTGTAAGCCCGCCTTTTCTTGTCCTGAGCCGAGCAGAAAAGATATTTTTTTGGTATAATGGATAAGATTAAGAGTAAACAGAGGAAAAAATGAAATTTACAGAATTTAACTTTAAAGATTATATTCAGGAAGCTCTCAAGGACCTGAATTTTGTGGAAGCAACAGAGGTTCAAGAAAAGCTGATTCCGGTGGTATTATCTGGCCGAGACTTGGTTGGAGAGTCCAAAACAGGATCAGGTAAAACCCATACCTTCTTGCTGCCTATTTTCCAGCAATTAGATGAAGAGGCGGACAGTGTCCAAGCGGTGATTACAGCACCCAGCCGAGAATTAGCAACCCAGATCTATCAGGCTGCCCGTCAGCTGGCTAGCTTTTCAGAGCAAGAAATTCGAGTGGCCAACTATGTCGGCGGAACTGACAAGGCCCGTCAGATTGGCAAGCTAGAGTCCAGCCAGCCCCATATCGTTATTGGAACGCCGGGGCGGATTTATGACTTGGTTGAGTCAGGCGATTTGGCTATCCACAAGGCCCACACCTTTGTTGTGGACGAGGCTGATATGACGCTTGACATGGGCTTTTTGGAGACGGTCGACCGGATTGCGGCTCGCTTGCCTAAAGACCTGCAGTTTTTAGTCTTCTCGGCTACCATTCCGCAAAAGCTCCAACCTTTCTTGAAAAAATACCTGTCCAATCCAGTCATGGAGCAGATTAAGACCAAGACAGTGATTGCGGATACTATTGATAATTGGCTCCTGTCAACCAAGGGGCGGGATAAGAATGCCCAGATTTATGAGATTAGTCAGATCCTCCAGCCTTATCTGGCTATGATTTTCGTCAATACCAAGACTCGGGCGGATGAATTGCAGGACTATCTGACTGCGCAAGGGCTAAAAGTAGCTAAGATTCACGGTGACATCCCGCCGCGGGAGCGCAAACGTATCATGAATCAGGTTAAGAATCTAGACTTTGAATACATCGTAGCGACGGACTTGGCGGCTCGGGGGATTGACATCGAGGGCATCAGCCATGTCATCAATGATGCTATTCCGCAGGATTTGTCTTTCTTTGTCCATCGCGTTGGTCGGACTGGACGAAATGGTCTTCCCGGCACAGCCATTACTCTCTATCAACCAAGTGACGACTCCGATATTCGTGAGTTGGAAAAATTGGGCATCAAATTTACTCCTAAGATGATCAAAAACGGCGAATTTCAAGATACCTACGACCGAGATCGCCGTGCCAATCGGGAGAAGACCAAGGAAAAGCTGGACACAGAAATGATTGGTCTGGTCAAGAAGAAAAAGAAAAAAATCAAACCAGGCTATAAGAAGAAAATTCAGTGGGCAGTTAATGAAAAACGCCGCAAGACCAAGCGGGCCGAGAACCGCGCACGTGGTCGGGCAGAACGCAAGGCTAAGCGCCAGACTTTTTAGCCATAAATTCTTTCTATGGACGATATAGAAAAATTATATTTTAAAGACCAGTGAAACTATGATAGACTAGGATTACTGGTCTATTTTATTGTCATTTCCCACTTAGCTATTAAAGGTTTAAAGATTATCTATTCTTGATGCCAAATAGTTTGCATCTGGGGCAAATTATGATAGAATAATGCATTATCGAGAAAGAGAAGTAATTAAAATGTTTACAACTTATATCCTAGCTGCAAACTGGTATGAAGAGCTTTTGAAGCTCCTCCCAGACGGCAAATTATTTAGTTTACGTGCTGTTTTTGATGCCATTCCAGCGATCCTGAAAACCTTGCCTGTCACACTTTTGTTGACGCTGGGTGGGGCATTTTTCGGCATCATCTTGGCCATGATTTTCGCAGTGGTCAAGATTAACCGCACGAGAATTCTATATCCTATTCAGTCTCTCTTTGTGAGCTTCCTCCGAGGGACGCCCCTTTTAGTTCAGCTCATGCTGACTTATTTTGGGATTCCGCTCCTGTTGAAAGCCATCAATCAAAAGTATGGGACGGCTTTTAATATCAATGCCATTCCTGCCTCAGTCTTTGCCATTATTGCCTTTGCTTTTAATGAAGCGGCTTATGCCAGCGAGACGATTCGGGCAGCCATTCTTTCGGTGGATCCGGGTGAGATTGAAGCAGCTCGCAGTCTGGGAATGACCAATCGCCAAGTTTATCTGCGGGTCATCATTCCAAATGCAGCAGTTGTGGCAACACCGACTTTGATCAACTCCCTCATCGGTTTAACCAAGGGAACATCTCTGGCCTTTAGTGCGGGCGTCGTAGAAGTCTTTGCCAAGGCTCAGGCTATCGGTGGGTCGGATTATCGTTATTTTGAGCGCTTCATTTCCGTTTCGATTATTTACTGGATTGTCAATATCGTGATTGAGCAAATCGGTCGTGCGATTGAAAAAGCTATGGATATCAAGGCGCCAGCCAAGCTGGAAAAAATGGAGCAAGCGCAAGGAGGTAGGATTTGATGATTAAAATTTCCCAGTTAAGTAAGGAATTTTCTGGACAAAAGGTCTTGGATAATCTGAGTTTGGAAATTCAAAAAGGAGAAGTCATTGCTCTAATAGGCTCCTCAGGTGCTGGTAAATCAACCTTCCTGCGCAGTCTTAATTATCTGGAACAGCCAGACAGCGGAAGGATTGAAATTGATAACTTCAAGGTGGATTTTTCAACTATTTCACCAGATGAGATTTTGACGCTACGTCGAAAATTGGCCATGGTTTTCCAACAGTTCAATTTATTTTCCCGTCGGACGGCTCTGGAAAATGTCAAGGAAGGTCTGCTGGTAGTTAAAAACTTGTCTGACCAAGAAGCGACTAAAATCGCCAAGGAAGAGTTGGCAAAGGTGGGTCTGTCTGATCGTGAGAATCATTATCCCAAGCATTTATCAGGCGGTCAAAAACAGCGGGTGGCTTTAGCGCGAGCCTTGGCCATGAAGCCAGATGTTCTCTTGCTAGATGAGCCGACCTCAGCCCTTGACCCAGAGCTAGTCGGTGAGGTAGAGAAATCCATTGCCGACGCTGCTAAAGCAGGCCAAACCATGATTCTAGTCAGCCACGATATATCTTTTGTTTCTCAGGTAGCAGATCGGGTGCTTTTCTTGGATAAGGGCCATATTATCGAGTCAGGCAGTCCAGAGGAGATTATCAATCATCCCAAGGAAGCGAGAACCAAAGAATTCTTTGCTAGTTACAAACGGACTTATATTTGATATAATAGAGAAAGTGAAAGCTCAGTTGGCTAGACCAGCTGGGTTTGTTTTCGACTAAAACCTTTTTAAGGCAACTGATTATTGAGGAGCTGACATGTTAATTAAGATTTTTTCTCTCTATATCCAAAGTCTCATCTATACGACGATTCTGGTAGGACTTGCCGATGGCTTCTGGCTTCTATTGCAGAGACTTGGTCGCAAGGATCGAACTCTTGCGGTAGGCCAAAGCCAAATTTACGATCTTCTTTTGATTACAATTATGACGATTCCAATCTTGTCTTTTGCGATTTTTGGTTTACTGGTTGTTCTTAAAGCTTAAATACTTGTAAAAGATGCGCTAGTTTGTTAGAATAACAGTAGTTACAACAAAAAGAAAGGGAAAAGATGATGTACGATACAATGATTATTGGAGCTGGTCCTGCGGGAATGACAGCAGCCCTCTATGCAGCTAGAAGCAACTTAAAAGTGGCCCTGCTTGAACGCGGTATTTACGGCGGCCAGATGAATAATACAGCGGAGATTGAGAACTATCCCGGTTATGCTCGTATCAGTGGACCAGAGCTGGCTGAGAAAATGTTTGAGCCCTTAGAAAATCTGGGTGTAGAGCATCTATTTGGTCAGGTTGAAAAGATTGAAGACCATGGCGACTATAAGAAAATCATTACTGAGGATGAAGCCTTTGAGACCAAGACAGTGATTTTGGCTTCTGGCGCCAACCATCGTCATCTAGGAGTTCCTGGCGAGGAAGAATACAATAGCCGCGGCGTTTCCTACTGTGCGGTCTGCGATGGTGCTTTTTTCCGTGATGAGGATCTCTTAGTGGTCGGAGGTGGCGATTCTGCCGTTGAAGAAGCGATTTTCCTCACGCGCTTTGCAAAGTCTGTGACTATTGTTCACCGTCGTGACCAACTGCGGGCGCAGCAGCTCTTGCAGGAGCGGGCCTTTGCCAATGAAAAAATCAGCTTTATCTGGGATTCCGTCGTAAAAGAGATCAAAGGGGACGACCGTAGGGTAACCAGTGTGGTTTTTGAAAATGTAAAAACGGGACAAATCAGCGAGTCAGACTTTGGCGGCGTCTTTGTTTATGTCGGCCTAGATCCTGTTAGCGACTTTGTCAAAGATCTGGGTATTTGCGATGAAGCTGGTTGGATTGTGACGGATCAACATATGAAAACAGCTATTGACGGCATTTATGCTATTGGTGATGTCCGTCAGAAAGACCTACGCCAAATCACCACAGCCGTTGGAGACGGAGCAGTAGCAGGCCAAGAAGTTTATAAATACATCACAGAGCATTAAAGAGGAAGAGATGGGAATAAGATCAAAAAATGAATTATTTTTTGGTCTTTCCCAGCTCTTTTTTATTTTTGTTTCCGAATTACATAATAGAAAGAATAGGTTTCGATTCAGTTTTGGATTAAGCGAAACAAATTTGTTACCAATTTGTAATAATTATCCTATTATGCTACAATAAAGGTGTGCAACTCTAAAAAGGATGGAGAAAGCGTATGAAAACAAAAGGATTAGTTTATTTAGCTAGTACAGCTATTTTATTAGCAGCCAGTGCTAATAGCGTTTTTGCTGACGAAACAAATCAAGCAGCAAATGATAGACAGCAGACGGAGCCTTCGGTTGCTGTGACTAATCGAGATGCTGGCAAACAGGCGGATCTAGCTAGCAAGCCTTTAGAAGTAGATTCTGAGACAAAGAAAGATAGTAGTACACAGGAAACTTCTTTAGGCAAAGACGAAAAAGTTGCTTCAACTACCTCTGAAAAAGACGGAAACTCGTCGATTGAACAGCCTAAGAACGATTTGGCAACAGTCCCTTCTGAAAACATTTCTTCAGGGAGAGCTTCATTTAGATCTGTGACAGCTTCTTCTGATAAGCCACAAGAAGCAGAAACAAGGGCAGAATCTGAGCCAAAAGCGAGAGTTTCTCGTGCAGTTGATGACAAGCCTCAAGGCACTATCAATATTACAAATGTGGATCCAAATGCTGGTACTTTCGATGTGCATGTAACCAATATCTCATCCCCTAAGCCTATTAAAAAAGTCGCCCTACCAACTTGGTCCAGCGTGAATGGTCAGGATGATATTATCTGGTACGATGCTAAACGACAAGTGGATGGCACCTATAAAATTAGCGTTACAGCTCGTGACCACAAGTATTCTACAGGTGAGTACAATGTTCATCTCTATTATCTCTTGGAAGATAATCAGTTGGTCGGTGTAGGCGGCACAAAAACAACTGTTACCATTGGCAAACCACAAGGAAAAATTGATATTGTCAATAATAATCCAGACACAGGCAGTTTCGATGTTGTTGTCTCAGGAGTTTCTAATCCTTATGGTGTGAAAAAGGTTGTTGTTCCTGTTTGGTCTAGTGTCAATGGTCAAGATGATCTAGTCTGGTATGAGGCGCAGCGCCAGACCAATGGCAACTACACTGTCACAGTCAAAGCTTCCCACCACAAGAACTCTCTAGGTGAGTACAATATCCATCTCTATTATGTTCAGGATAATGGCCAGTTGGTCGGTGTAGGTGGTACAAGGACTACAGTTTCTAAGGCTCAACCTAAAGGAACGCTGAAAATTGAAAACAATAATCCAGATACAGGTAGTTTCGATGTTGTTGTTTCTGGTGTTTCTAGTCCTTATGGCGTCAAGGAAGTCAAGTTACCGACCTGGTCCAGCGACAAAGGTGGTGATGACCTGATATGGTACACAGCAGTCAAACAGGCGGATGGTACTTATCGGGCAACCGTCAAAGCAGTGAATCATAAGAAATCAACAGGCGAATACAATGTCCATCTCTACTATATTCAAGATGACGGTCAGCTGGTTGGTGTAGGTGGCACTCGAACAACAGTTAGCCTATCTCAACCTAAAGGAACCTTGAAAATTGAGAACAACGATCTAGCTACTGGTAGCTTTGATGTCGTTGTCTCTAACGTTTCCAATCCTTTTGGTGTTAAGGAAGTCAAACTGCCGACTTGGTCTAACGATAAAGGTCAAGATGATCTAGTCTGGCACACAGCAATCAAGCAGTCCGATGGCACCTATCGGGCTCGCATCCAGGCTCGCGATCACAAATATTCTTTGGGAGACTACACTGTTCACCTTTATTATATTCAAGATGACGGTCAATTAGTTGGTGTAGCAGGCACCCAGTTCAGTTTAGCAGCTAAGCCTAAAGGAATCTTGAAAATCGAGAACAATAACCCGGATACGGGCAGCTTCGATGTTGTTGTGTCTGGTGTTGTCAGTCCTTTTGGCGTCAAGAGCGTGCATCTGCCGATTTGGTCTAGTGATAAGGGTGGAGATGACCTTATTTGGTACACAGCGACCAAGCAGTCCGATGGTACCTACAGGGCTAGCATTCAAGCCAGCAACCATAAGATGTCCACTGGTGAGTATCATATCCACCTTTACTACCTTCAAGATAATGGCCAGATGATTGGGGTTAGTGGCACAACAACCACTGTTTCTGTCGCTAAACCAAAGGGAACCCTCACGATTGCCAATAATAATCCAACAACAGGTAGTTTTGATGTTGTCGTGAGCGGAGTGAGCAGTCCAGAGGGAGTTCGTGAAGTGCTTCTGCCAACTTGGTCTAGCGTCAATGGTGGAGATGATATTATCTGGTATCGAGCTGTCAAGCAGTCTGATGGTACCTACAAGATGAATATTAAGGCGAGCGACCATAAATATTCTACAGGTGAGTATAATGTCCATCTCTATTATGTAGGGAATAATGGCCAGTTGGTCGGAGTTGGAGGAACCAAGACGACCGTATCTCTAGGAACTCCCAAAGGTAAGCTGACTATCCAGAATAATAATCAACAGACAGGTACCTTTGAAGTGGTGGTTTCTGAAGTTGAGAATGCTTATGGTGTCAAGGAAGTCAAATTGCCAACTTGGTCAAGTGCTAATGGTCAGGACGACATTATTTGGTACACAGCAGTCAAGCAAGCCGATGGTACTTACAAGGCACAGGTCAATCTACGTGACCACAAGTATTCTACAGGCGAATACAATATCCACCTCTATTATGTTCAGAATGATGGCCGTATGGTCGGCGTTGGAGGCACGAAGACAACAGCGAATGTAGCTTCAGAGCACATTAAGCCAACGGGTCAAATCACCATTAAAAATAATAATCCTCGATTAGGCACGTTCGAAGTTGTAGTGACCAATGTTTATAGTCCAAAAGGAGTCAAGGAAGTCAAATTGCCAACTTGGTCAAGTGTCAATGGTCAGGATGACATTGTTTGGTATCGGGCTCAAAGGCAAGCGGATGGTAGTTATAAGGCCCTAGTACGCACCTCTAGCCATAAGTATTCTACGGGAGAATACAATATTCACCTCTATTATGTTCAGAATGATGGTAGTTTGGTAGGCGTTGGTGGAACGACTACAACAGTCAGCAGAAGAGTTTATGATACGCCATATTATTCACAACGTGATCCTAGATGGGCTGGACTATATTATGGAAAATATAATTTAGCAGCTACTGGCTGTGTTCCTACCACATTAGCAATGACTATTTCTGGTATTACAGGCCAAACTGTTTTACCAACAACCGTAGCGGACTTCCTTTATAATCATACAGACTCCTTTAATAAAAATGGTCTATTTGGAACGTCAAGCAAGGGGATTGTCCAAGGGGCACAGAACTGGGGACTGACCACAGATGTCTTGCATTCATCAGCAGCCCTTAAAGAAGCTTTGGCAGCAGGCCATCATGTCATGGCGGCTGTTGGTAATAGCGTCTTTGCTAGCTATCCTGTTACCCATGAGATAGTCTTGAGAGGTTATCAAAATGGCCAAACCCAGGTCTATGATCCTTATAATGCTAATAATAACGGTTGGTATTCAGTGGATTATATCTTTGGTTCAAAGAGCGGAGCGCCTGAAGATAATACAGAAGGTTCACCATTTATCTCTGTGAGAGCTTAGATTGTAGCTGATCACAAAATACTTTATATGGGGCTCTAGCCCACTTTAGTGAACTAACAGTACCTACATTCAGGAGGTTGGGACAAAAGAGTCCCAGCCTCTTGTTTATGGCTATATTGTAAATATCGTACAAGAAAAAAACTCATAGAGCCTCAACTAGTGTGAACTGTAAGTCGCTAGACCACCAGCTCCACTAGGAGATTCTATGAGTTTTTATCGTCTTATCACATTGGAAGATGATTTGCGTCCTCATCTTGATACTTTCAAAAGTGCCAGTTGCAACTTATGCCCTAACCACACTTCCCCAATAATATTTCCATCTTGTTTTTTCAAGGTATTTTTTGAATGCGATCAATTCATCGGACTTATTCTTCAGCACCTCATCACATACAAAAGGATACAACTTAAATGCTAAATAACTAATTTGGTCCCCTTTCTGTAGCCCTTTGGCACTACTTAAGAGCTCTTCCCGTAACTTTGAGCTAATGATGATACTATCGTTATTATAGATCCTATCAATCTGTTGGTAGTATTCATCTCTCTTCTTGCGATTTTTAGTAAACATCATAACTAACATCTCCTCACAACTCTAAATATATAATTGGTCGGGTAAAAACAAGAAAACTAGAAAGTGGAGCTTACAATCCTTGGATCGTATCATTCCACAGTGGATCACATAATAATAGCATTGTCCTAGCAGATTTGAGACTTTCCTGAACTTTATAAGGCAGGGGGTGAACATTTGATTTTATGTCATTATAGCAAATATCTCTTTGCATATCAATTTTAAATGTATAATCGCTGTCAAAATTTTGACAATAGGAGGAATAGAACTATAGTGTTTAAGGAAAACAAGCTGCCAGCCATTCGCTACTATCAAAAGCTAGTATAAACGAAGGAAAAATGTTTTTAGCCCCGCTAAAAGAGCTTTAAAGAATTGGTCTGGATGGAGCGGGTTGTAGATTGAGGACAGTGATTTGGTCCATAAACCTTTTTCTTTAAGTGCGATTCCCTGCTTCTGCAATTAGCATTTTAAAAAATTCTCTTTTAGTGGTATAATAAGGGTAATATCTTAGAGAAAAGAGTTCATTTATGACAAATTATGCCGTTATTTTGGCTGCGGGTAAGGGTACTCGCATGAAATCAGATTTACCAAAAGTATTGCACAAGGTGGCAGGGATTTCCATGTTGGAGCACGTTTTCCGTAGTGTTAGTGCGATTGAGCCTGAGAAGACTGTCACTGTTATCGGGCATAAGGCGGAGCTGGTCGAGCAAGTCTTGGCAGGTCAGACAGAGTTTGTTCGTCAGACCGAGCAGCTGGGAACGGGTCACGCGGTTATGATGGCTGAGCCTGTTTTGGAAAATCTGACTGGTCAAACCTTGGTCATTGCTGGCGATACTCCCCTGATTACGGGAGAAAGCCTGAAAAACCTGATCGATTTTCATATCAACCACAAGAATGTAGCGACGATTTTGACGGCAGAAGCAGACAATCCTTTTGGCTATGGCCGGATCGTGCGCAACCAACACGGAGAAGTTTTGAAAATTGTCGAGCAGAAGGATGCTTCTGACTTTGAGCAGCAAATCAAGGAAATCAATACAGGGACTTATGTCTTTGACAATGCCCGTCTCTTTGAGGCCCTCAAAAATATCAATACCAACAATGCGCAAGGCGAATACTATATCACAGATGTGATTGGTATTTTCCGCGAGAATGGCGAAAAAGTCGGTGCTTATACGCTGAAAGACTTTGACGAAAGTCTCGGTGTCAACGACCGCGTGGCTTTGGCGACAGCTGAAAGCATTATGCGCCGCCGGATTAACCAGCAGCACATGATTAACGGTGTCAGCTTTGTCAATCCAGATGCGACCTATATCGATGTGGATGTGGAAATTGCGCCTGAGGTTCAAGTTGAAGCAAATGTTACCCTGAAAGGTCAGACCAAGATTGGGGCAGAGACGATCCTGACCAATGGGACTTATATTGTAGATTCAGAAATTGGTCAGCGAGCTGTTATCACCAGCTCTATGATTGAAGAATCTATCGTTGCAGATGGAGTGACGGTCGGGCCTTACGCTCACATTCGTCCAGGTTCTAGTCTGGCTAAGGACGTCCATGTCGGCAACTTTGTTGAAGTTAAGGGTTCTTCTATCGGCGAAAATACCAAGGCTGGTCATTTGACCTACATTGGGAATGCTGAGGTTGGCACTAATGTCAACTTTGGTGCGGGAACGATTACGGTCAATTATGATGGTCAGAAGAAGTACAAGACTATCATTGGCGACAATGTCTTTGTTGGTTCAAACTCGACTATTATTGCTCCAGTTGAGCTGGGTGACAACTCACTGGTCGGTGCGGGTTCTACCATTACCAAGGACGTGCCAGCAGATGCTATTGCTCTGGGACGTGGCCGTCAGATTAACAAGGAAGATTATGCTAAGCGTCTTCCTCATCACCCTCAAAATAAGTAGGTGTAGCCATGGAATTTGAAGAAAAAACCGTCAAACGGACGGAAATTTATCAGGGACCGATTTTTAAAGTGGTTCAGGATCAGGTGGAACTGCCAGAGGGTAAGGGTGAAGCCCAACGGGATTTGATTTTTCATAACGGAGCGGTGGCTGTGATTGCCATCACTCCGGAAAATAAGATGATTTTGGTCAAGCAGTACCGCAAGGCGATCGAAGCGACTTCATATGAGATTCCAGCTGGGAAGTTGGAGCTAGGAGAGAATGCAGATCCCCAAGCGGCTGCCCTCCGAGAATTAGAAGAAGAGACCGGCTACACTGGTCAGCTGGAGTTGGTCTATGATTTCTACTCTGCCATCGGTTTTTGCAATGAAAAAATCAAGCTCTACAGCGCCAGCCATTTAACAAAGGTCGAAAACCCTCGTCCTCAAGACGAGGATGAAACATTAGAACTTTTTGAAGTCAGTCTAGAGGAGGCACATCAGTTGCTGCAAAACGGTGACATCTGCGATGCCAAGACCATCGTGGCCCTTCAGTACTGGCAACAAAAAAATCTGAATAAATAGGAACGTAGATCAATGGGAAAAGCTTTATTAACAGATGAAATCATTGAGCGGGCCAATCGTGGAGAACATATTGATGGTCCCTTGCTGATGGACGATGAAGAAACTAAGGTCATTTCTATTGCTAGAAAAGGAGCTTTCGGTTATGCTGCTCCACGGCAAGCTGTCAATCAGGATACTCTGCAGATTGAAGTTGAACCGACAGTTATCAAAAGTCGTCGAATCGAAAATCAAAAACGAAGTATTTTTCAGGCTAAGTTAAACAAAATCCTGTTCTGGATTGTGCTTCTTTTGATTGGATTAATTGCGGCCATTATTTGGCTATGATAAAGAAGGGGAGTGACGGAAACGAGAAAATGAAACTCTACTTCCTCTCCCTCTTTTTAATGTAAAAAAGGAAAGAATAAATCATGAAAATCGGAATTATCGCGGCTATGCCTGAGGAGTTGAAGCTGCTGGTAGAGTATCTGGAGATGGCTGAGAAACACCAGCGCCTAGGGCATGTTTATTATACTGGTCGGATTGGCCATCATGAGGTTGTCTTGGTGGAAAGTGGAATCGGCAAAGTCATGTCGGCCATGAGTGTAGCTGTCTTAGTCAATGACTTTGAGGTGACGGCGGTCATCAATACGGGTTCCGCCGGAGCAGTGGCTCCAGGTCTAGAAATTGGAGATGTAGTGGTGGCAGATCGTTTGGTCTACCATGATGTGGATGTGACAGCTTTTGGCTATGACTACGGTCAAATGGCACGGCAACCCCTCTACTATGAAGCCAGTCGCTACTTGGTTGAGGAGATGAAAGCAGTGCTGGAAAAGACCCAGCAGACGAGCCGAGTTGGCTTGATTGCGACGGGAGATAGCTTTATCGCTGGACAGGACAAGATTGACCAAATTAAACAACATTTTCCTGATGTTTTGGCAGTAGAGATGGAGGGAGCAGCCATTGCTCAAGCCGCGCATTCTCTTGGATTGCCTTTTATGGTCATTCGCGCAATGAGCGATACAGCCAGCCATGATGCCAATATCACTTTTGATGAATTTATCCTAGAAGCAGGTAAGCGCTCAGCTGAAACCCTCATTCAATTATTGAATAACTTAGACTAAAAAAGACTTTAGAATGACCAATCATTCTGAAGTCTTTTTGTGTAGGATAACTCTATTTGACGATAGGCTGTTTGTTAGAGTCTAAGGTAAAGCCTTCTCCTAAGATTTCATGGGCCTCTGTAATGGTTGTAAAGGCAAATGGATCGATATCATTGATGAGTTTCTTCATTTGCTGCATTTCGTTACGAGAAACGACGCAATAAACGATTTGCAAATCTTGCTTGCTATAGAAGCCCTGTCCTTGCAGATAGGTGACCCCTCTTCCAAGTTTTTCGTTGATAGCTTCAGCTAGTTCTATTGGTTTGCTGGTGACAATCAGGAAGCCTTTGCCCGCGAAGCCACCTTCAGCAATCAAGTCAATAACACGGGAAGTGATAAAGACAAACATGAGCGTATAAGAAACCATGCGCAGATCTTTGAAGACTAAAAGAACCAGAGAGATCACGATAAAGTCCACTGTCAGCATGAGGCGGCCCATGGAGATGCTGGTATATTTATTGAAAATACGAGCTACAATATCGGTACCACCAGTCGTTCCTCCAGCGTTGAAAATAATGCCTAATCCGACTCCCAGAATAATCCCCGTTCCAAGGCAGGCTAGTAAGACGTCGCCATCTAAGGAAGAAAAGAAATAGTCTTGTAAATGTTTGGAGGCAGGTAGCAACTCGAATACTTTGAGCCAAGCTGATACAGAGAAAGTTCCTAAAATGCTGAGGTAAAGGGTGCGATTTCCCAGTAATTTCCAAGCGAGAATAAAGAGTGGAATATTGATGACCAAGTTGGTGGTTGATACAGGAATCTTGAACAGGTAGTAGACAATCAAGGTGATCCCCGTTGCTCCGCCTTCATACAAGTGAAAAGGAATCACCAAATAATGAATCCCAAAAGAAAAAATTCCAGCCCCCAGAATGATGGCCAGTACATTTTTAAATTTAAACATCAGACTCTCCTAAGAATTTTCTGACTCTATTTTATCAAAAGTTTTCATTTTTGAAAATAATATGAAATATTTTTCGAGAAATTCTTCTATGGGCTTTTGGGATAATTTTTGGTACAATAAAGCATAGACCAAAATAGGAATTTCTGCAGCCATTGGCAGAATGAATGTAAAAGGAAAACAATGAAAAAAGGTGTTTTTATATCGCTAGAAGGCCCAGAAGGTGCTGGGAAAACCAGTGTTTTAGAGGCTTTGCTTCCTCAGCTGAAAGAGATGGGCTATGAGTTGCTGAAGACTAGAGAGCCTGGCGGTGTTGCTATTTCTGAAAAAATCCGCGAGGTGATTTTGGATAAGGGGCACACAGCCATGGATGCTAAGACCGAGCTGCTGCTTTATATTGCCAGCCGACGTCAACATTTGGCGGAGAAGGTTCTGCCCGCCTTGGAGCAAGGGATATGGGTCTTACAAGATCGTTTTATTGATAGCTCGGTAGCCTACCAAGGCTACGGTCGGGGCTTGGCGGTTGACGATGTGGAATGGCTCAATCAGTTTGCGACAGATGGTCTCAAGCCGGATTTGACTCTTTATTTCGATATTGATGTCAAGGAAGGGCTGGCTCGCATTGCTCGAAATAAGGAGCGTGAAGTCAATCGTTTGGATTTGGAAGGTCTCGACCTGCATGAGCGCGTGCGTCAAGGCTATCTGACTATTTTAGAAAAGGAACCAGAACGTGTCGTTAAGATAGATGCTAGTCAGCCGCTAGAGCAAGTAGTGGCCGACAGTTTGGCAGTTATCAAAGAGCGTTTTATCAAAGAAAAATGACAGTAGAAGAATTACGTCAGGCCCAGCCTCAGCTTACAGAAACTTTTCAGCAAATATTGGAAGCAGGGCGGCTCAATCATGCTTATTTATTTTCGGGGAATTTTTCTAGTTTTACCATGGCTTTGACCTTGTCCCAGAGTCTCTTTTGTGAGAATCGTCAGGGAGTTTGGCCTTGTGGTACTTGCCGGGCTTGTCGCTTGATTGAGAGTGAGGATTTCTCAGATGTGACGATTGTGCAGCCGGTGAATGGCATTATTAAAACGGAGCGCATTCGTGAGCTGGTGAGAAGTTTTTCCCAGAGCGGTATGGAAGGCAGCAGACAGGTCTTTATCATCTGTGATGCAGGTAAGATGCACGTCAATGCCGCTAATTCCCTTCTCAAAGTCATCGAAGAGCCCCAGAGTGAGATTTATATCTTTCTTTTGACGGCCGATGAGCATCTGATCCTGCCCACTATCAAGAGCCGGACGCAGATTTTTCACTTTCGGAAGAATCAGGCTGTTCTCCAGCACCAGCTGGAAGAGGCTGGCTTAATCAAAAGTCAGGCTGAGTTGCTGGCTGCATATAGCCAGACCCAGGAAGAGGCCGATCAGTTGGTTTCCAACAAGTCTTTCTTTGAGTTGGTCAGTGAGAGTCAGCGTTTTGTTAAGGCTGCCCTGACCAATGAGAATCAGGCTTATCTCCAAGTGGCTAAGCTGGCTAAACTAGCTGAGGACAAGGATAAACAGGAGCAAGTCTTTAAAATCTTGGAGGTCTTGCTGGCCAAGGAACTTGGAAGCGAGGCAGGTCGCAAGAAATTGGAAGATCTCTTAGAAGCAAAGAAGATGTGGCGAGCCAATGTGTCTTTTCAAAATGCTCTGGAATACATGATTTTAAAAGCCAGTGCCCAAGAAAGATAGGAGCAGACAATGAATAAAAAAGAACTATTTGATGCCTTGGATGATTTTTCTCAGACGCTTTTAGTGACCCTTGCCGAGGTAGAGGCCATCAAGAAACATCTTAAGAGTGTCGTGGAGGAAAATATCGTCCTCCAGCTAGAAAATGACAAGCTGAGAGAGCGACTAGGTGAGGTAGAGCAAGCAGCACCGGTTAAAATCAATAAAAATCGGGACAACCTCCGCAAATTGTACTACGATGGTTTTCATGTGTGTACGGATTTTTATGGTCAACGCCGAGAAAACGATGCGGAGTGCATGTTCTGCGACGAGTTGTTATTCAGGGAGTAGAGATGCAGATTCAAAAGAGTTTTAAGGGACAGTCGCCCTACGGCAAGCTGTATTTGGTGGCGACTCCCATTGGAAATATGGATGACATGAGCATTCGCATGGTCAATACCCTCAAGGAAGTGGATGTCATTGCGGCCGAAGATACCAGAAATACAGGACTTTTGCTCAAACACTTTGGGATTGAGACTCGGCAAATCAGCTTTCATGAGCACAATGCTCAGGAAAAAATACCGGTCTTGCTGGACTTGCTCAAGTCAGGACAAAATCTGGCTCAGGTATCCGATGCAGGCTTGCCAAGCATTTCGGATCCGGGACATGATTTGGTCAAGGCAGCTATTGCTGAGGACATTGCTGTAGTGACGGTTCCGGGTCCCAGTGCTGGGATTTCCGCTCTGATTGCTAGTGGTTTAGCACCTCAGCCTCATATTTTTTATGGTTTCTTGCCTCGCAAGTCTGGACAGCAGAAGGAATTTTTCGAGAGTAAAAAATCTTATCCAGAGACACAGATCTTTTACGAATCTCCTCACAGGGTCAAGGCTACGCTGGAAAATATGCTGGAAATTTATGGCGACCGCTCGGTGGTCTTGGTTCGCGAGCTCACCAAGATATATGAAGAATACCAAAGAGGAAGTATTTCTGAGTTGATAGACTATCTGGCGGAAAATTCTCTCAAGGGCGAGTGCCTCCTGATTGTGGCTGGTGCAAGTCTAGAGAAGGAAGACAAAGCAGATGCGGATCTCTTGGCTGAAATTGACAGCTTGGTCCAATCCGGTAGCAAGAAAAATCAGGCTATTAAAGAAGTGGCCAAAAAATATGGGCGCAATAAGAGTCAGCTCTATGCCCTTTATCATGAAGAAGACAGAAACTAGTCCTATTCGGCTAGTTTTTTTGTGCAAAATCCTCCTTTTGTTCGGGAATTCCCCCAAAAGAAAAATATCTTTGAAAGAATTATAGAAATTTTCTGAACATTGTGATATGATAGACAAAATACATTTTTGGAGGTAGGATATGACCATTTACAATTTTTCTGCTGGACCGGCAGTATTGCCCAAGGAAGTCTTGAAAAAAGCTCAGGCTGAGTTTTTAGACTATGCCCAAAGTGGCATGAGTGTGATGGAGCTGTCCCACCGATCCAAGGAATTTGACGACATTATCAAAGAAGCGGAGAGCTTGCTGCGTGAGCTCATGGCTATTCCGGACAATTACCGCGTACTCTTCCTGCAGGGAGGGGCATCTACCCAGTTTTCTATGCTTCCGCTTAATCTAGCACAAGGCGGCAAGGCCTATTACCTAGTGGCTGGATCTTGGGGCAAGAAGGCCTACACTGAAGCAGTCAAACTGTCTAAGTTCATTCCTTTTGAGCCTATTCTCTTGGCTTCATCAGAGGATTTAAATTACACAGAAATTCCTTCTTTTGATGAAAAGGAGATTGATCCGCAGGCGGCTTATGTGCATCTGACCACCAATAATACCATCGAAGGAACGGCTATTTATGATCTGCCTGCAACGAATGGCGTGCCGATTGTGGCGGACATGTCTTCTAATATCCTTGCTGCTCAGTACCGAGTAGAGGATTTTGGTTTGATTTATGCTGGGGCTCAGAAGAATATCGGACCTGCTGGTGTAACGGTAGTCATCATTCGTGAAGATCTGCTCAATGATGAGTCCGTTCTGTCTAGCATGTTGGATTACCGCATTCAGGCGGACAATGACTCTCTCTACAATACACCACCGACTTTCGCCATCTATATGGCCAAGCTGGTCTTTGAGTGGGTCAAGGAGCTGGGTGGCGTAACAGAAATGGAACAGCGCAATCGTGAAAAATCAGGCCTTTTGTACGACTTCATTGAGCAGTCAGACTTTTACAGCAGTCCAGTCCGTTACAAGGAGCAACGCTCAGTAGCCAATATTCCCTTTGTGTCTCCAAGTCCAGAGCTGGATGCCAAGTTTAACAAAGAGGCTGCAGCAGCAGGCTTCAAGAATATCAAGGGACACCGCAGCGTAGGCGGCATGAGAGCCAGTCTTTACAATGCCTTTCCGCTTCAAGGTGTCAAGGACTTGATTGCCTTTATGCAGAAATTTGAAGAAGAAAATTCTTAAGAGGGGGAAACTATGGTCTTTAGTGTCAAAACCTTTAACAACATCAATCAAATCGGGCTCAAGGAGCTGGGTAATGCCTTTCAGATTGACGGAGACAAGTCTGACAATCCAGATGCTTATATCCTGCGTAGTCAAAACCTGCATGGCCAGGACTTTCCAAGTAATCTCAAAGCCATTGCGCGAGCAGGTGCAGGAACCAATAATATCCCTGTCGACCAGGCAACGGCTCAGGGAATTGTGGTCTTCAACACGCCAGGAGCTAATGCCAATGCAGTGAAAGAAGCAGTCTTGGCTTCCATTCTTCTGTCTGCGCGTGACTATATCGCAGCTAACAGCTGGGCTAACGGCCTCTCTGGCGACGATGTTCCCAAGCAAGTGGAGGCTGGCAAAAAGCAGTTTGCGGGTACCGAAATTGCTAATAAAACTCTTGGTGTCATTGGTCTGGGAGCTATTGGTGGGCGCATTGCCAATGATGCCTATCGTCTGGGGATGAATGTCCTTGGCTATGATCCTTATGTATCCATTGAAACGGCCTGGAATATCTCTAGTCATGTCAAACGGGTAGCGGACATCAAGGAAATTTTTGAGAAGAGCGACTACATCACTATCCATGTACCCCTGACTGAGGATACTCGTGCGACCTTTAATCAAGCGGCTTTTGAAGTCATGCAAAAAGGCACCACAATTATCAACTTCGCTCGGGGTGAGCTGGTGGACAATGCAGCCCTCTTTGAGGCCTTAGAAGCTGGTGTAGTCAAACGCTATATTACAGACTTTGGTGTAGAAGAACTGCTCCGTCATCCGCAGATTACAGTCTTTCCGCATCTGGGCGGATCAACCGAAGAAGCTGAGCTCAACTGTGCTATTATGGCTGGGAAAACTATCCGTCGTTTCATGGAAACAGGAGAGATTATCAACTCAGTGAATTTTCCTAATGTCCGTCAGGAACTCTCAGCGCCTTATCGGATTACCCTGATTAACAAAAATGTACCAAATATTGTAGCTCGGATTTCAACAGCGGTCAGTGATTTGAATATCAATATTGACAATATCATCAACCGTTCTAAAGGTGATTACGCCTATACTCTGCTGGATCTGGATGAGTCGGACGAAAGCAAGATTCAGGAGCTGGTTGATAAATTTGAGAACAGCGACAATATTGTGCGCGTGCGTTTAATTAAAAAATAATCGAAAAATAGAGATGTTTCTTTATGGAATGCGTCTATGCTTGCCGATGAGTGTTCAGCTTGTCGGCTTTTTTCAAATGAGTCTCAGCTTGACAAGTAGGAGTTAGCTGGGCTATCATAAGGACGGAGGAAAAACAATGTTACAATTTATCGAATACCCAAAATGCTCTACCTGCCGCAAGGCCAAGGCTGAGCTCAATCAATTAGGAGTGGACTTTGAAGCGGTGGATATTGTCAAGGAAACGCCTAGCCAAGAGCAACTTTTGCAATGGATGGCCAATTCTGATTTGGAAATCAAGTCTTTCTTTAATACCAGTGGTATCAAGTACCGAGAATTGGGGCTCAAGGATAAGGTACCTCAGTTTTCTGCTGAGGAGGCAGCCGCACTTTTGGTGACTGACGGCATGCTGATTAAGCGACCACTGCTAGTCCAAGATGATCGGATTGTGCAAGTTGGCTATCGGACCGAATACAAGGAATTAAACCTTTAATTAAAGACGGGAAATTTCCTGTCTTTTTATATTTTGCTGAAACAATTGAATTTGGCTAATCCATAGGGGCGCAGTATTTGATATGATTTCTAAGAAAGTCCCAATCAAAATCCTATAAAAGTTTCTCTTTTTATGAGAAAATAGAGGAAAAGATTGGAGGGATGTTTATGGCAGAAATTTATCTAGCAGGCGGTTGTTTCTGGGGCTTGGAGGAATATTTTTCTCGGATTGAAGGGGTTGAGAATACGACAGTAGGCTATGCCAATGGACAAGTAGAGTCCACCAACTACCAGCTCATTCACCAGACCGACCATGCGGAGACGGTGCACTTGATTTATGACGAAGAAAAAATCAGCCTGCGGGAAATTTTGCTCTACTATTTCCGAGTCATTGACCCCCTATCTATCAACAAACAGGGTAATGATATTGGACGTCAGTATCGGACAGGTGTTTACTATGTCCGTGAGGAAGATCGCGCCACTATCGAGCAGGTTTTTGCTGAACAGGAGGAGCAATTAGGACAAAAGTTGGCTGTAGAGCTAGAGCCCTTGCGCCATTATATCTTGGCCGAGGATTATCATCAGGATTATCTCAAGAAAAATCCGACGGGTTATTGCCATATAAATGTCAAGGATGCTGAGCAGCCTTTGGTCGATGCGGGCCATTATCCTAAGCCTAGCCAGCAGCAACTCAAAGCAGTACTAAGTGAGGAGCAGTATCAGGTGACCCAGCAGAGCGCAACGGAGCGCCCTTTCCATAATGCTTACAACGAGACTTTTGAGGCAGGGATTTATGTTGATGTGACAACTGGCGAACCACTCTTTTTTGCGGCTGACAAGTTTGAATCTGGTTGTGGCTGGCCTAGTTTTGCTCGTCCTATCGCTCGCGAAGTTATCAAATATTATCAAGATTTGAGTCATGGCATGGAGCGAATTGAAGTACGGAGTCGCTCGGGAAATGCCCATCTGGGCCACGTCTTTACCGACGGTCCGCAGGAGTTAGGTGGCCTGCGCTATTGCATCAATTCAGCAGCTCTGCGATTTATTCCCAGAGAGCAAATGGAAGAGGAAGGCTACGGCTACCTGCTATCCTATATTGACTAATGCTCACTTTTGTCGCTTGTCAACCGTTTCAAAATCTAGCTAAACTAGATAGCAAAAATCAACCAATTTCCTCTTTTTTAATGCTCCAAGCATTTATATATGTAAATACCATAGAAAAGTGTATAATGGTTAGGAAAAGATAAATGTTATGGAAGGAATGCAAAATGGAGAAATTGGATATTACTACAATGTCTGATTATAAAAAGGTAGAAGCTGTTATTCAATTACTAATCGATGGAGTTTTGACCAGCTATCGTGTGGCGACGGATGCCAATATCAGCAAAATGAGCATCTTGACACTGGTCAAAGGTAGCAGCAAGATTAAGAATATTACTTATCAAACGGCTATTGCTCTGATTAATTGGTATGAAGAAAATCATGAAAAATACGGTATTACTATTCAATAAGTAGCCGATTTTACAGGGAAATATATATAACTAGAATTCTATGAGTGCTTGCTTGTGGGATTCTTTTACTGAAGGAAAGAATGACCTTTCCATTATTGCAGGAAAGGCAAAAATTTCATATAATGGAAATAAGAAAAATGAGCGTAGGAATGTCTGCTGGTTGTAGCAGCCCGCTAAATTTTTTATAAGGAGAATTCAATGTCACAATTATCTGTTAATGCCATTCGCTTTTTAGGAATTGACGCGATTGAAAAGTCTAAGTCAGGCCACCCTGGTGTCGTGATGGGCGCTGCGCCGATGGCTTACGACCTATTTACCAAACAACTGCGTATCAATCCAGAAGAGCCAAATTGGATTAACCGCGATCGCTTCGTTCTGTCTGCAGGACACGGCTCTATGTTGCTTTATGCCTTGCTCCATCTGTCTGGCTTTAAAGATGTCAGCATGGAGGAAATCAAAAACTTCCGCCAATGGGGTTCTAAGACACCAGGTCACCCAGAGTTTGGTCATACAGCTGGAGTTGATGCGACGACTGGACCATTGGGACAAGGGATTTCTACAGCGACTGGTTTTGCTCAGGCAGAGCGTTTCTTGGCTGCCAAGTACAACCGTGAAGGCTATCCGATTTTCGACCATTACACTTATGTCATCTGTGGTGATGGCGATTTGATGGAGGGAGTTTCAGCTGAGGCAGCTTCTTACGCTGGTCTGCAAAAGCTGGACAAGTTGGTTGTTCTCTACGATTCAAATGATATCAACTTGGATGGGGAAACTAAGGATTCCTTTACAGAAGATGTTCGTGCCCGCTATGAAGCTTACGGATGGCACACTGCCTTGGTAGAAGACGGAACAGACCTAGCAGCGATTGATGCAGCTATCAATGAAGCGAAAGCTTCCGGCAAACCATCTTTGATTGAAGTTAAGACTGTTATCGGTTACGGTTCTCCAAACAAGCAAGGAACGAATGCAGTGCACGGTGCGCCTCTAGGAGCAGAAGAAGCAGAAGCTACTCGTAAAGCCTTGGGCTGGGACTATGCACCATTTGAGATTCCTGAGGAAGTCTATGCTGACTACCGTACAAATGTAGCAGAGCGTGGTGCAGCAGCTTACGATGCATGGAAACAGCTAGTAGAGGACTACAAGCAAGCCCATCCAGAATTAGCAGCAGAAGTAACAGCCATCATCGCTGGTCAGGATCCAGTAGAAATCAAACCAGAAGATTTCCCAGTGCTTGAAAATGGCTTCTCTCAAGCGACCCGTAATTCCAGTCAGGATGCCCTCAATGCAGCAGCTAAGGTGCTTCCAACTTTCCTTGGCGGTTCTGCTGACTTGGCTCACTCTAATATGACCTACATCAAGGAAGACGGTCTACAGGATGATGCTCACCGTCTTAACCGCAATATCCAATTTGGTGTGCGCGAGTTTGCTATGGGAACAATTCTCAACGGTATGGCGCTTCATGGTGGTCTTCGCGTTTACGGTGGTACCTTCTTTGTCTTTTCAGACTATGTCAAGGCAGCTGTTCGTTTGTCTGCCCTGCAAGGTTTGCCAGTGACTTATGTCTTCACTCACGACTCAATTGCAGTTGGTGAAGATGGACCGACTCATGAGCCGATTGAGCATTTGGCTGGTCTGCGTGCCATTCCAAACCTGACTGTTCTTCGCCCAGCAGATGCGCGTGAAACTCAGGCAGCTTGGTACTTGGCCCTTAAGAGCCGATCTACTCCGACTGCTCTGGTCTTGACCCGTCAAAATCTGACAGTTGAAGAAGGCACAGACTTTGACAAGGTAGCTAAAGGAGCTTATGTGGTTTACGAAACAGGAGCAGATTTCGATACTATCTTGTTGGCTTCTGGTTCTGAGGTTAATTTGGCTGTTGCAGCTGCTAAAGCACTTGCAGCAGATGGCGCTAAAATCCGCGTGGTCAGCGTGCCATCAACAGAGCTTTTTGATGCTCAAGATGCAGCCTACAAAGAAGAAATTCTGCCAAATGCAGTTCGTCGCCGCGTAGCGATCGAGATGGCAGCTAGCCAGCCTTGGTACAAGTATGTTGGTCTGGACGGCGCAGTTATCGGAATCGACCAGTTTGGTGCATCTGCCCCAGCAGGCAAAGTTCTGGAAGAATACGGCTTTACAGTTGAGCACGTAGCAGAAGTTGTTAAAAATCTTAAATAAATGACATAGAGGCTGGGACAAAAGTCCTAGCCTCTCAATTGTCTTTGGATTGTCGAGCAAGACGCAGTGGTTGAGTGGGCTCTACTACGCTGATTTCATCAGCTTTTACACCCCTACTCAACTGTACGGAGGTGGGACGACGAAATCGAATTCTAACGAATTACCGATTTCTTATACGAAAACTCAAAAGAGCGCAAAAAGACTCCCCTTGTGATATAATGAAAGTGAAAAAATTGTATTAGGCTACTGGCTCGTCTCTAGTAGCCTTTTTTGTAGCACAAACTCCTGATAAGTGAGATTTTCTTTCAAAAGGATATAAGCTATTTTAAGAAGTTGATGTGCGAGTGCAATAGTTGCTTTTTGCGGTCCTCTCCT
>NZ_RJPR01000014.1 GCF_003943465.1 Streptococcus cristatus
TCCATTTATAAAGTCAGAGAGCTTGTCTACCGATAACGTTGTCGTATTTTTATACTCATGCTCAAGGCGATATTTTGGGGTACTCGTCGGTAGAGTGGATTAGTTTGTCCCGCGAAAGTGATATTCAAGAAATTATCAACCACAAAGCCCTCACTTAGATTATACTTCTAAATGAGGGCTGTTGTCTTTATTTTCATGTTTCTGTGGGTGACGGCTATGTCGTCATGGCTGTCTGTCCCACTCTCTTTTGGAAATCATTTTCCTGCCTTGTCAAAATGGCCAAAATCTGCTATAGTAATTAGTAGATGAATTCCAAAGGAGAAGAGAAATGAATCCAACAATGATGATTATTTTTTTTGTTGTGCTAGTAGGAATGATGTATTTCCAAGTACGGACACAGAAAAAGCAAGCTGAAAAACGGATGGAAAGCCTTAATAAACTGCAAAAAGGCTATGAAGTCATTACCATTGGTGGCCTTTACGGAACTGTTGACGAAGTTGATTCAGAGCGTAAGACTGTTGTCTTGGACGTAGACGGTGTTTTCTTGACATTTGAATTGGCAGCCATTAAGACGGTTTTGCCATTGACAGAAGGCATCCCAGCTGCTACGGGAGTGGAAGGCGATATCGCTGTGTCTGATGAAGATACTGCAATTGAAGAATAGGATATAGGGCAGTCGAGAGGCTGTCTTTTTTATTTTAAGGACATTTTGTAAGCTCATCTTTTACAATATTATAGTTGCACAATACTAGCGAAACCTGCCTACATCCACTACTAACTATTTATCATCAGCTCTGATAGACGAAAAATCAGCTCTCCTGCCCACATTTAAAGGATTTATGATATAATGAAATGATAAAACTTTAAATAGGATAAAAAATATGTTTAGTTTTAAGAAAAAAGAAAAGCTCGATGAGGCCTTGCTTGTTCCCAAGCATATAGGGATTATCATGGATGGCAATGGTCGTTGGGCTAAAAAACGTATGCAGCCGCGCGTCTTTGGCCATAAGGCAGGTATGGAAGCCTTGCAAGAAGTGACGATTGCAGCCAAGGAGATGGGTGTGCAGGTCTTGACGGTCTATGCCTTTTCAACGGAAAACTGGGCGCGGCCAGAAAAAGAAGTGTCTTTCATTATGAATTTGCCGGTTGAGTTTTATGATCGCTATGTGCCAGAATTGCACAGAAACAATGTGAAAATTCAAATGATTGGCGACACGAAGCGACTTCCTAAAGCAACCTTTGAGGCCTTGGAGAAGGCTGAGGAGCTGACTCGCTTGAATACGGGGTTGATTTTGAATTTCGCCCTGAACTACGGCGGCCGAGCTGAAATTAATCAAGCGGTTCAGAAGCTTGCCCAAGATGTTTTAGATGCGAAAGTCCAACCAGCTGATATTACAGAGGAAATGCTTGGAGCTTATCTCTACACAAGCAGTCTGCCTGCAAGTTTACGGGATCCTGACTTGGTCATTCGTACGAGTGGCGAGCTGCGCCTTAGCAATTTCCTCCCTTGGCAGACAGCATATAGCGAGTTGTATTTTACAGATATTCTTTGGCCGGATTTCGATGAGAAGACTTTGAAAGATGCGGTTGTAGAGTATAATCGCCGCAATCGCCGCTTCGGCGGTGTATAAAGGGGGAAGAAAAAGATGAGTTTTGATTTACAAAGACGTCTTCTTTTTGGAGGAATTGCTCTAGCTATTTTTATTCCTCTAGTGAAGATGGGAGGGATTCCCTTCCAGATCAGTGTTGGTCTTTTAGCTATGCTAGCAGTGCATGAATTGCTTAAGATGAAGGGGCTTCCGACAGCGACCTTAGAAGGCGGATTGGCTATGCTGGCAGCTTTTGTCTTAACCTTGCCACTTGAGAATTACTTGAAGTTCTTGCCCGTGGACGGCAATGTGATGGCTTATGGTTTGGTTGTTTTTGCCTTGCTAGGAGCGACTGTTTTAGGTTCCTCTTATAGCTTTGAGGATGCGGCTTATCCGATTGCTTCTAGTTTTTATGTCGGTCTAGGTTTTAATGCTTTGATCGATGCCCGTTTGGTGAATGTGGACAAGGTTTTGCTGGCTCTCTTTATCGTCTGGGCGACAGACAGTGGGGCCTATCTGGTTGGTACCCGCTACGGACGGAGAAAATTATTGCCAAAGGTATCGCCAAATAAAACCATTGAAGGCAGTTTAGGAGGCATTATCTCAGCAGTGCTGGTTTCTGCGATTTTTATGTCTGTTCGTCCGCAAGTTGCCACTCCGTATAGCTTTGTGACCATGCTGCTCTTGACTGTTGTCTTTAGTATTGCTGGCCAATTCGGTGACTTGGTAGAGAGCGCTATTAAGCGTCACTTTGGTGTCAAAGACTCAGGGAAGTTTATTCCTGGGCATGGCGGCGTTTTGGATCGCTTTGATAGCTTGCTTTTTGTCTTTCCACTGATGCACCTCTTTGGCCTGTTTTAAGGGGTTTGGTGGCCAAGCAGCCGAAAGCCTTCTTGGCTTAATGAACAATCTTAAGAGAAAGATTAGACTTATGCAGATTATTACATTTATTATTATTTTTGGGATCATCGTGGTGGTTCATGAGTTTGGACATTTCTACTTTGCCAAAAAATCAGGCATTTTAGTTCGTGAGTTTGCCATTGGGATGGGCCCGAAAATCTTTGCTCATATTGGCAAGGATGGAACAGCCTATACGATTCGGATTTTGCCGCTCGGTGGTTATGTCCGCATGGCTGGCTGGGGCGAGGATTCGACAGAAATTAAAACAGGTACGCCAGCTAGTCTGACCTTGAATGAAGATGGAAAAGTCGTCCGCATCAATCTGTCTAGCAAGAAAATTGATCAGACGGCTCTGCCTATGAATGTGACCAGTTTTGATTTTGAAGAAAAGCTGGAGATTACAGGGCTGGTCTTGGATGCGACCAGGACTTATTCTGTTGACCACGATGCGACCATTGTTGAGGAAGACGGAACGGAAGTTCGGATTGCTCCGCTGGATGTCCAGTATCAAAATGCGACTATCTGGGGGCGACTCATCACCAATTTTGCTGGCCCTATGAACAATTTCATTTTGAGTATTCTAGTTTTCATGCTCTTGGCCTTTCTGCAAGGTGGAGTCCAAGATGAAAGTAGCAATCATTTTCAGGTGCTGGAAGGTAGCGCCGTTGCCAAGGCAGGGGTGAAAAGCGATGACCAGATTCTGAAAGTCGACAATTATGAGATTGCAAACTGGGATGACCTGACTAAAGCAGTGTCAGAAGCGACGAAGGATAAGGCAGATGCACCAAAATTGACCATCACTTATAAGAGCGGCAGTCAGACTCATAAAGTGGACATCGAGCCTAAAAAAGAGGGGGATCGCTATCTATTGGGCGTTTCACCTGCTATCAAAACTGGTTTTTGGGACAAGGTGGTCGGAGGTTTTACCGCTACTTGGACGACCACTGGTCGGATTTTGACGGCTTTGAAAGATTTGATTTTTAACTTTAATTTAAATAAATTAGGCGGTCCAGTTGCTATTTATAATGTCAGCAGTCAGGCAGCTCAGCAAGGTCTGCCGGCTATTCTGAGTCTCTTAGCTATGCTGTCCCTTAATATCGGGATCTTTAATCTAATTCCGATTCCGGCTTTGGACGGTGGAAAAATTGTTCTCAATATCCTTGAGGCTATCCGTCGCAAACCCTTGAAACGGGAAACAGAAAGCTATGTTACCCTCGCAGGGGTAGCTGTCATGGTTGTCCTTATGATCGCTGTGACTTGGAATGATATTATGAAATTGTTCTTCTAACATTTTAAAAGATTTAAAAATATTCTATGAAGGAGTTTTGTTTTTATGAAACAAAGTAAAATGCTAATCCCAACGCTACGTGAAATGCCAAGTGATGCTCAGGTTATCAGCCATGCCCTTATGTTGCGGGCTGGCTATGTTCGCCAAGTTTCTGCGGGAGTTTACTCTTATCTGCCACTGGCCAACCGCGTCATTGAAAAAGCGAAAAAAATCATGCGGGAAGAGTTTGATAAGATTGGTGCGGTTGAAATGCTGGCGCCTGCCCTGCTTAGTGCGGACCTCTGGCGCGAGTCAGGTCGTTATGAAACCTACGGTGAAGACCTCTACAAGCTAAAAAATCGCGAAAAGTCAGACTTTATCCTAGGTCCTACACACGAAGAGACCTTCACTTCCATTGTCCGTGACTCTGTTAAATCATACAAGCAATTGCCACTCAACCTCTATCAAATCCAACCTAAGTACCGCGACGAAAAGCGCCCACGTAATGGACTTCTTCGTACTCGTGAGTTTATCATGAAAGACGGTTATAGTTTCCATGCCAACTATGATAGTTTGGATGTAACTTATGATGAGTACAAATCTGCTTATGAGAAAATCTTCACTCGCAGCGAGCTAGATTTCAAAGCCATTATTGGTGACGGCGGCGCTATGGGTGGTAAGGATAGTCAGGAATTTATGGCGATCACGCCTGCTCGTACAGACCTTGACCGTTGGGTCGTTTTGGACAAGTCAGTTGCCTCAT
The DNA here is from genome assembly GCF_003943465.1 of Streptococcus cristatus. Taxonomy (GTDB): domain Bacteria; phylum Bacillota; class Bacilli; order Lactobacillales; family Streptococcaceae; genus Streptococcus; species Streptococcus cristatus_C. The sequence continues at coordinate 4,520 of NZ_RJPR01000014.1, forward strand.
TTGATGAGATTCCTGCAGAAGTGCAAGAAGAAATCAAGGCAGAATTGCTCAAGTGGATGGTCTCTGGTGAAGATACGATTGCTTACTCTAGTGAGTCTAGCTATGCAGCCAACCTAGAAATGGCGACCAATGCTTACAAACCAAACAAAAAAGTAGTGACTGAAGCAGAGTTGGTGCGTGTGGAAACTCCTGACTGCAAGACCATTGATGAGGTGGCAGCTTTCCTACAAGTCGATACAGAAAAAACAATCAAGACCTTGGTTTACATGGCTGATGAAAAGCCTGTCGTAGCGCTCCTTGTCGGCAATGACCAACTCAACGAAGTTAAGCTGAAAAATCATCTGGGAGCTGATTTCTTTGAAGTCGCTAGTGAAGAGGATGTTCGTCAGATCTTGGGCGCAGGCTTTGGCTCACTAGGCCCAGTCAATCTGCCAGAAGATGTGACCATTATCGCGGACCGTAGAGTCCAAGACCTTTCTAACGCTGTAGCAGGAGCCAATGAAGATGGCTATCACCTGACTGGTGTTAATCCAGGCCGTGACTTTAGCCCAGAGTATGTGGATATCCGCGAAGTTCGTGAAGGTGAAGTGTCTCCGGACGGTCAAGGTATCCTCAAGTTTGCTCGTGGGATTGAGATTGGGCACATCTTCAAGCTGGGAACTCGCTATTCTGACAGCATGAACGCCAATGTCTTGGACGAAAATGGCCGAGCAGTGCCGATGATTATGGGCTGCTACGGTATCGGTGTCAGCCGTCTCCTGTCCGCCGTTATGGAGCAACACGCTCGCCTCTTTGTCAATAAAACTCCTAAGGGTGAATTCCGCTATGCTTGGGGAATCAACTTTCCGAAAGAACTGGCACCATTTGACGTGCACTTGATTCCGGTCAATGTCAAGGACGAGGAAGCTCTGGCTCTGACTGACCAAATCGAGGCTAACTTGTTGAGTGCGGGTTATGAAGTCTTGGTGGATGATCGCAATGAGCGCGCGGGTGTCAAGTTCAGCGACAGCGATTTGATTGGTCTCCCAATCCGTGTAACAGTTGGTAAGAAAGCCGCAGAAGGCATTGTCGAAGTCAAGATTAAGGCTACCGGGGATACTATTGAAGTCCACGCCGATAATCTGCTAGAAACTCTGTCTATTTTGACAAAATAAAATCAACTGCCAGTTTTGTCTGGCAGTTTTCTTTTGCTTATTGGCCTTGAAAATGCTATAGTAGGGAAAAATGAATTGGAGGAATGAATGATGGGATTATTCAGCGGTTTATTGGGCAATGCTTCTCAGAAGGATATTGAAAAAACAGAAAGAGAGTTGGAGAACATTTTGACGCCAGCAGAAAATGTGGAGCTGGCATTCAGCCTCATTCGCGACTTGATTGTCTTTACAGATAAGCGGTTGATTTTGGTGGACAAGCAGGGAGTGACAGGTAAGAAAACGGCTTATAAGTCTTATCCTTATCGCTCCATTTCTCGCTTTTCGGTGGAAACGGCTGGCCACTTTGATCTAGATGCTGAGCTGAAAATCTGGGTTTCCAGTGCTGAGGAACCAGCTGAAACCCTAACTTTCCGAAGTGATAAAAGTGTCATTGCCATCCAAAAAGCGCTGGCAGAAGCAGTATTGAGATAAAAAGCGGTTTCAACCGCTTTTTTTGCAAACAAAAACTAACCATAGCTTATTAGCTCGGTTAGTTCATAAATAGAGATTGACGATCTGGAATACTTCCTATCTAGTTGTCTTCACTAGGGAAAGATTCACCAAAATGCAGCTCAGAGTATGGAGTTTCAAAATGACCTCCGTCATAAGTTACCTTGACTGAAGTTATTCCGAAGTCAACGATTATTGGTTTTGCAGCTGTTATAAAGACATAGCGATTAGCGTTTTGCTTTATATCATAGACTTTTACTGCTCCGTAAATGGAATCGGAAGAATAGATATCTCCATTTTTAATCGATTTGCTTATCTCAATGGTCTTCTTAGCAGGAGAGTAGGATAAATTATAGGCTTCTTTTTTTCCGATGCCTTGTGTAATAAAAGTTTCGTTGTCATCACTTTTAGCTTGAAAGTGAATAAAATTTTTATCAAAACTTTTCTGAGCGTTGTTCATAACGAGAAATAAATTTACTCCCCATGAAGCTAAGCCCAAAATAAGAAGAGAAGCGATACCAATAAAAACAGTTTTTTTAGTTAAGCGCATAAAAACTCCTTGAAAATCATGCTATTGGAGAAGTGAAAGTCAATAGCTTGCTCTAAAAAATATTTTCTAAGTTTTTTCTTGCTGGCGAACTAAGGAGCTGGCTAGCAAGACAGGATAGTTTCTAAAGTAAAAAATAAGTCAGAAAAGATTTCATTCTTCTGTGAAACCTTGAGATAGCAGAAAAGCAAAGAAATCTTCGGGCTTTTCCTTAAGCTTTTTGAATAGGTTATCTTTAGTTGTTTCCCCTAAAGCAGCCATGACTTGTTTTTCTTTTGCTTTGCTGAGATCAAAGTGGGCAACTTGTGCAACGGTTTTCTTGTCCTCTGAAACTTTGACTTCAAGTGTGACTCCATCTAACTTGCTGAATTTATCATAAAAGTCACTGGCTTTCAATTCTTCCTGATAAATGTTACTGATTTCTTCAGGACTCTTGTTTTGCTCGTCCTCTTGAGTCGGTTTCGTAGCCATAAAATCGAAGGCTCGAATCTTATCTTTTTGATAATAAGTAACAATTTTATTATTGTATCCGTTAGGCATGTTGTAAGCAAAAGTTTTGGTTTTTACCTTTTCTTCTTTTTGGGGCTTGCTTTGGCTCTGACTTTGGTTGGGTTTGTTTTCGTGCTTAGTTTGCTTAGGCATGCTGCAGGCAGTCAAAGCCAGCAGACAGGCGCTAGCTAAGAGAATTTTTTTCATGATTCAGACTCCTTTGGATAGATGTTCTGTTCTATTATAGCATAACTTAGTTTTAAGACAAGAAAATAGATAAATATATAGACATCAACAGCTTTACTCCGCTCTTTTTCTGTCGAAAAAAGTGCTGATTTATGGTAAAATAGGGTCACTACTGTACGAGGAAATACCATGTCAAACAAGTTTGAAATTTTAATGCATCAGCTGGATATGCCACTGGAAATGAGAAATTCAGAGGCCTTTTTGAATGCTGAAATTGAGAAGGTTCTGGTCCACAAGGTCAGTCGGGTCTGGGAGTTTCATTTTTCTTTTGCGAATATTCTGCCCATTGAGATTTTTCGGGAATTGCAGAAGCGCTTAGCTCAAGAGTTTTCTAAGACGGGCAATCAAGCCGTTTTTGAAATTCACTGTCAGAATCCTCAGGTATCGGACGAGCTCTTGCAGGCTTATTACCAGCTGGCCTTTGAGGAAGGGCCTTGTGCTAGTCATGGCTTCAAGAGCCTGTATCAGGATTTGCGGGTTCATTTGGATGGGGACAAGCTGCTGATTGAGGGGGCTTCGACCATTGATACGGAGCATTTTCGTAAGAATCACCTGCCAAATCTCAGTCGCCAGCTGGTCAAATACGGCTTCCCTCATCTGACTTGTCAGGTGCAGCACAGTGATGAGCTGACCCAGCAGCAAGCGGAGAATTTTCAAGCGGAGAATGACAAGATTGTTCAGGCGGCTAATGAAGAGGCACTCAAAGCCATGGAATCCCTGCAACAGATGGCACCACCGCCAGAGGAAAAGCCGACTTATGATTTCCAAGCTCGAAAGGCTGCGGCTAAACCAAATCTGGATAAGGCAGAGATTACTCCTATGATCGAAGTTCAGACTGAGGAAAACCGTCTGGTTTTCGAGGGAATGGTCTTTGACTTGGAGCAGAAGGTTACTCGGACCGGCCGAGTCTTGCTTAACTTCAAAATGACAGACTACACTTCTAGCTTCTCCTTGCAAAAATGGATGAAAAACGAAGAAGAAGCCAAGAAGTTTGACATGATTAAGAAAGGCGCCTGGCTGCGGGTGCGGGGAAATGTGGAGATGAACAATTTCACCCGCGACCTGACCATGAATGTGCAGGATGTTCAGGCTGTTACCCACTATGAGCGCAAGGACTTGATGCCTGAGGGCCAGAAGCGGGTTGAGTTTCACGCCCATACCAATATGTCTACTATGGACGCCTTGCCTGAGGTAGAGGAAATCGTTGCAACAGCAGCCAAGTGGGGCCACAAGGCTGTCGCTATTACCGACCATGGCAATGTGCAGAGCTTTCCCCATGGCTATAAAGCTGCCAAGAAAGCTGGTATTCAGCTGATTTACGGTATGGAGGCCAATATTGTAGAAGACCGGGTGCCCATCGTCTACAATGAAGTGGACATGGCGCTGAGCGATGCGACTTATGTAGTTTTTGACGTGGAGACGACGGGACTTTCGGCGGTATACAATGACTTGATTCAGGTTGCTGCCAGCAAGATGCACAAGGGCAATATCATCGCTGAGTTTGATGAGTTTATCAATCCTGGGCATCCTCTGTCGGCCTTTACGACGGACTTGACCGGGATTACGGATGAGCATGTTCGCAATGCCAAGCCGCTAGAGCAGGTGCTGAAAGAATTTCAGGAATTTTGCCAGGACAGTGTCCTCGTTGCCCATAATGCCACCTTTGACGTGGGTTTTATGAATGTCAACTATGAGCGGCATGGCCTGCCGAAAATCACTCAGCCAGTCATTGACACGCTGGAATTTGCCCGCAATCTCTATCCAGAGTACAAGCGCCATGGTCTGGGGCCTTTGACCAAGCGGTTCCAGATTGCTCTGGAGCACCACCACATGGCCAACTATGACGCGGAAGCGACGGGCCGTCTCCTCTTTATCTTTATCAAGGATGTAGCTGAAAAGCATGGTGTGACTAATCTCAAGGATTTGAATACGGATCTGGTCGATGAGAATTCTTACAAGAAGGCTCGGGTCAAGCATGCGACTATTTATGTTAAAAATCAGACGGGGCTCAAGAATATTTTCAAACTAGTCAGTCTGTCCAATACCAAGTATTTCGAAGGCGTCCCGCGGATTCCACGGACCGTGCTGGATGCTCATCGTGAAGGCCTGATTCTGGGCTCAGCCTGCTCAGAAGGCGAAGTCTATGATGCTGTTGTCTCTCAGGGGGTGGATGCGGCTGTCGAAGTAGCCAAGTATTATGACTTTATCGAGGTCATGCCACCGGCCATCTATGAGCCACTGATTGCCAAGGAGCAAATCAAGGACCAGGAAGAACTGCAGACCATTATTCGTAATCTGATTGAGGTCGGCGATCGTTTAGGCAAGCCTGTCCTTGCGACGGGGAACGTCCACTATATCGAGCCGGAAGAAGAAATTTATCGTGAAATTATCGTCCGGAGTCTCGGTCAGGGAGCCGTGATTAACCGGACCATTGGTCATGGTGAAAATGCCCAGCCGGCTCCGCTTCCTAAGGCTCATTTTCGGACCACTAATGAGATGCTGGACGAATTTGCCTTTCTAGGCGAGGATTTGGCTAAGAAGTTAGTCATCACCAATCCGAATCAGCTGGCGGAGACCTTTGAGCCGGTAGAGGTGGTCAAGGGCGATCTTTATACGCCTTTCATTGACAAGGCTGAGGAGACAGTTGCCGAGCTGACCTATCAAAAAGCCTTTGAGATTTATGGCAATCCGCTGCCAGATATCGTGGACTTGCGGATCGAAAAAGAGCTGACCTCCATCTTGGGGAATGGTTTTGCCGTGATCTATCTGGCTTCGCAGATGTTGGTGCAACGCTCTAACGAGCGGGGCTATCTGGTAGGTTCACGGGGGTCTGTTGGATCCAGCTTTGTCGCGACTATGATTGGGATTACCGAGGTTAATCCTCTATCGCCCCACTATGTCTGTGGCAAATGTCAATACAGCGAGTTCATCACGGACGGCTCCTATGGTTCTGGCTTCGACATGCCGGATAAGGACTGCCCAGAATGTGGTCACAAGCTGAGCAAGAACGGTCAGGATATTCCATTTGAGACCTTCCTTGGATTTGACGGGGACAAGGTACCCGATATTGACTTGAACTTCTCGGGGGAAGATCAGCCTAGCGCCCACTTGGACGTACGGGATATCTTTGGTGAGGAGTATGCCTTTCGTGCAGGAACGGTTGGTACGGTGGCTGCTAAGACGGCCTATGGATTTGTCAAGGGTTACGAGCGCGACTACGGGAAGTTCTACCGAGACGCCGAAGTTGAGCGTCTGGCGCAGGGAGCGGCCGGAGTCAAGAGGACGACTGGACAACACCCGGGCGGAATCGTTGTTATCCCTAACTACATGGATGTTTATGACTTTACACCGGTCCAATATCCAGCTGACGATGTGACGGCCGAATGGCAAACGACCCACTTTAACTTCCACGATATCGATGAGAACGTCCTCAAACTCGATGTGCTGGGGCATGATGATCCGACCATGATTCGGAAGCTTCAGGACTTGTCTGGCATTGATCCAAATGACATCCCTATGGATGACGCTGGTGTCATGGCCCTCTTTTCTGGAACAGACATTCTGGGGGTGACTGAGGAGCAAATCGGCACGCCGACTGGTATGCTGGGGATTCCGGAGTTTGGGACCAACTTTGTACGGGGCATGGTTGATGAGACGCATCCGACGACCTTTGCTGAGCTCTTACAGCTATCTGGTCTTTCTCATGGTACGGACGTTTGGTTGGGCAATGCTCAAGACTTGATTAAACAAGGGATTGCTGACCTGTCCACCGTAATCGGCTGTCGGGACGACATCATGGTTTACCTCATGCACAAGGGCTTGGATCCTAAGATGGCCTTTACGATCATGGAGCGCGTGCGGAAGGGCCTTTGGCTGAAGATTTCTGAAGAAGAGCGCAATGGCTACATCGCAGCCATGAAGGAAAACAATGTGCCAGAGTGGTACATCGAGTCCTGTGGAAAGATCAAGTACATGTTCCCTAAGGCCCATGCGGCAGCCTACGTTATGATGGCCCTGCGGGTAGCCTACTTCAAGGTACATCATCCGATTTATTACTACTGTGCTTATTTCTCCATCCGGGCTAAGGCCTTTGATATCAAGACCATGAGTGGCGGTCTTGATGCCGTCAAACGTCGGATGAGCGAAATCGCTGAAAAGCGTAAGAACAACGAAGCTTCCAATGTAGAAATTGACCTTTATACGACTCTGGAAATCGTCAATGAAATGCTGGAGCGGGGCTTCAAGTTCGGAAAGCTAGATCTCTACAAGAGCCATGCGACCGAGTTTCTCATCGAAGGAGATACCCTTATCCCACCATTCTCTGCCATGGACGGTCTGGGTGATAACGTTGCCCGCCAATTAGTTAGAGCGCGGGAAGAAGGTGAATTCCTTTCTAAGACAGAGCTCCGCAAACGTGGCGGCCTTTCTAGCACCCTAGTTGAAAAAATGGACGACATGGGCATCCTGGGCAATATGCCCGAGGATAACCAGTTGAGTCTCTTTGATGAATTTTTCTAAAATATAGAAAGAGGTTTTTATGAAATTGACCATTTCCGCTCAGGATAAGCCTGCGCAAAAGGTGTTTGATTACCAGCTGGAGTTTGACCCAGATACGATTTTGAAAATGACCGCTTTGATTTGCGGTACGGTGGCAGCGGTTAGCCTGCTATCCCTGTTTAAAGAGAAATAACGAAAGAAAAGGAAACATTATGGTTCTGCCAAATTTTAAAGAAAACTTAGAAAAATACGCTAAACTATTGGTTGCCAATGGTATCAATGTGCAGCCGGGTCACACGGTGGCGCTCAATATTGATGTGGAGCAGCGTGAGCTGGCTCACTTGATTGTCAAGGAGGCCTATGCTCTGGGAGCTCACGAGGTCATCGTCCAGTGGGCGGATGATTTGACTACGCGGGAGAAATTCCTCCATGCACCGATAGAGCGCTTGGACAATGTCCCAGACTATAAGGTGGCTGAGATGAACTATCTCCTCGAAAAGAAAGCCAGCCGCTTGGGCGTTCGTTCATCTGACCCAGGAGCTTTAAATGGCGTGGATGCCGAGAAATTATCGGCTTCTGCTAAGGCTATGGGGATAGCCATGAAGCCGATGCGAATCGCAACCCAATCCAATAAAGTCAGCTGGACAGTCGCTGCAGCAGCCGGTACAGAGTGGGCTAAGAAGGTCTTTCCAAACGCAGCCAGTGATGAGGAAGCGGTAGACTTGCTTTGGGATCAGATTTTCAAAACCTGCCGTGTTTACGAAGAAGACCCCGTGAAGGCTTGGGAAGAACACGCTGCTATCCTTAAGAGCAAGGCAGAAATGCTTAATAAGGAGCAATTTTCAGCTCTTCATTACACAGCGCCAGGGACTGATTTGACACTTGGCTTGCCTAAGAACCACGTTTGGGAATCAGCTGGTGCCATCAACGCACAGGGCGAAGGATTCTTGCCAAATATGCCGACAGAGGAAGTCTTCACAGCCCCTGACTTCCGTAGGGCAGATGGTTATGTCACTTCTACAAAACCACTTAGCTATAATGGAAATATCATCGAAGGTATCAAGGTGACCTTCAAGGATGGCCAGATTGTGGACATTACTGCTGAGAAGGGAGACCAGGTTATGAAGGATCTTGTCTTTGAAAATGCGGGTGCTCGTGCCTTGGGTGAATGTGCCTTGGTACCAGATCCAAGCCCAATTTCCCAGTCAGGTATTACCTTCTTTAACACCCTTTTCGATGAGAATGCTTCAAACCACTTGGCTATCGGTGCAGCCTATGCGACCAGCGTGGTTGGCGGAGCAGATATGAGCGAAGAAGAGCTTGAAGCTGCGGGACTTAACCGCTCAGATGTTCACGTGGACTTTATGATTGGCTCTAATCAAATGGATATCGATGGCATCCGCGAAGACGGCAGCCGTGTAGCAATCTTCCGCAATGGAGATTGGGCAATTTAAGATTTTAAGTTGTTTTGACGGGCACTTTTAATCTGACAGCTCCCACCTGCTTCTTGAAAAGTATTCTTAGAAGCATAGAAAGAAGGATCCTATATGATTGGTAGTATGTTTGTCGGTTTTATTATTGGTCTCATGGCTGGGGCTGTCACCAGCCGCGGGGAACGTATGGGCTGTATCGGAAAAATCCTCTTGGGCTGGTTTGGTTCATGGCTTGGGCAATTGCTTTTTGGCCACTGGGGACCGATGTTAGCGGGCACAGCCATTCTTCCCTCAGTCTTGGGTGCTGTGATCCTCTTGGCTCTTTTCTGGGATCGAGGCACCTAGAATAGTGTAAAAGAAATACCTAGACGTGAAAACGTCTAGGTATTTTTGATTGCAATATATGGTCGTTTATTCCAGCACCAGCATGCCGTCCTTCACTGCAAATGGATCTTTTTCATTGATGCGGTCGTAAAACATGATGCCGTTGATATGGTCAATCTCGTGTTGAACCACGATAGAATTATAGCCTTTGAGTTTGATGCGGTGTTTTTGGCCATCCTTGTCAAAGTAATCCACGGTCACTCGTGCATGACGCACAACATAGCCTGGCACTTCTCGGTCAACAGAAAGGCAGCCTTCTCCATCAGCTAGAGCAGCATCTTGCACAGAGTGGGCAACAACTTTAGGATTGTACATGACCTGAGCTAGGGAGTAGGCTTCTTTAGGTGGATTTCCTTCTTCGTCCTCCAGATTTGGCACTAACACAGCGATAATCCGCTTAGAAATATCCAGCTGAGGCGCTGCTAGACCAACTCCGCCACGGAGTCCCATTTTTTCAGCCATGACAGGATCTTGAGAATGTTTCAAGAACTGCATCATTTTCTCACCTAAAATGATTTCCTGATCAGATAAGGGGAAGCTGACTTCTTCAGCCACCGCACGCAAGGTAGGATTTCCCTCGCGAATAATATCGCTCATATCAATCAAATGAGCTGCTTTGGTTAATTTATCCATAACCGATTTTTTTTCACTAACAGACATGATTCTCTCCTTTTTCTTTCTTTCATCATAACACAAATCCCTCCAGAAATAAAGAAAGGGCTTGTCCTTTTATCAGAGGAGAAATTTTTCGAAAGAATACTCTTTTTAATGGCTGAATTTTTAAGAAAAGATGATTGCGTCTTTTTCTAAAAAGCTGTATGATAGAATGAGTGTGATTTTTAAAGGAAAATAGAATGAAAAAGTTTATGGAAAAAGTGAGTATTCTCTCACTTTCTTTAGTGTTGACGACCTCCTTTTCGATTTCCAGTGCCCAATCGGCTATGTTTGCTTTTTATAAAGACTTGCCAGAAAGTTGGATTGAATTGTTGGTCTCTTTGCCATCGGCTGGGATTATGCTCATGCTAGTTTTAAATGGCCTAGTGGAGAAATATTTATCGGAACGAAAGATGATTGTGACGGGGCTCTTGATTTTCTCTCTTTGCGGCTTTGTTCCTCTCGTGAATAAGGAATATTGGGTGATTTTTGCCTCGCGCCTGATCTTTGGTATGGGAGTTGGTTTGCTCAATGCTAAGGCCATTTCGATTATCAGCGAACGTTATGAGGGCAAGGAACGGATTCAGACCCTCGGTCTACGTGGATCGGCTGAAGTTGTCGGGACGGCTCTCTTGACACTTGGAGTGAGCCAGTTGCTTCGCTTTGGCTGGGAAATCTCTTTCTTGGTCTATGCGTCGGGGCTGATTGTTTTAACTCTCTATCTGCTCTTTGTTCCCTATGGCAAGGAGGAGAAGCATCATGAGGCTCATCAGGAAGGAAAGGGTCTGACAGCTGCACAGTGGTTTCTGACAATCGGCCTAGCCCTGGTAGCAGCCGTGATTGTCTTGACGAATGTAGTTATCAACGTGCGCGTGCCCGGCCTGGTTGAAAAGTCTGGTATGGGCAGCGTTCAGACGGCAGGTTTGATTCTTTCAAGCATGCAGTTGATTGGTATTGCCGCAGGCTTGTCCTTTGCACCTCTTCTTCATTATTTCAAGGAAAATTTATTGACGGTTGCAGGAGTGGTCTTTGGTTTTACTGCGATCATGATTGGTTTGGCACCCAATCTCTTGCTCTTGAGTGTGGTTACCATCGCTTCTGGCTTTGTTTATAGTGTCAGTCTGACAGCGATTTTTCATATTCTTTCCGAGAGAATCCCTAGCAAATCCCTGAATAAAGTGACTTCGATTGTGATTTTAGGTTGTAGTGCTGGAGCTACCGCTACAACTTTCTTTTTGTCATTGATTAGTCAATTTTCAAGCCAAGCTTCCTTTATTTTTTGCGTTTTGGGAAGTCTGATGGTTTTAATGGCAGTGCTGGCATTCGGCATTCTCAAGAAAAAGTCTGCTTAGGAGAAGAGTATGCGTTTGGATAAATTTCTAGTGGAAAGTGGGCTTGGCTCACGTAGTCAAGTCAAGCAACTATTGAAAAAAGGTCAAGTCTGGGTCAATGGGGCAGCAGTCACGTCGGCCAAGACACAGATTGATGAGCGGTCGGATAAGATTGTGGTGGATGGTCAGACCTTGGTTTATGAAAAATTTGTCTACTATCTCTTAAACAAACAAAAGGGTGTCATTTCTGCCACTGAAGATGACCGCCATAAAACGGTTTTAGATTTGTTGGACCATACTGCCCGTCAAAAAGAAGTCTTTCCTGTGGGGCGGTTAGATGTGGATACGCATGGTCTTCTGCTTTTGACCAATAATGGTCAGTTATCGCACGCTATGCTGTCTCCCAAACGCCATGTGGCTAAGGTTTATCAAGCTCAGGTTGCCGGTCTGATGGATCAGGCAGATGTTGAGCGTTTTGCTCAAGGAATCGAACTCAAAGATTTCACTTGTCAGCCTGCCCAACTCGAAATTCTTGAAAGAGATGAGGTGGCGAAGACCAGTCTGGTCCGTATCACCCTATCAGAGGGTAAGTTTCATCAGGTGAAGCGGATGGTTTTAGCTTGTGGGAAGGAAGTCACGGACCTTCAGCGTTTGTCTATGGGACCTTTGCAGCTAGATCCAAATCTGGAACTGGGGCAATGGCGACGCTTGACTAAAGAAGAAATGCAGAGCTTGGAAATTTTTCAAGTTGAACTATAGAAAGCTAGGAAAGTGGAGCAATATATTGCTTCGCTTTTTTGCTCTATTTGACAGTTAAGCCTTGATATGATAAGATTTAGGTAACTATATCTAGAAAAAGTTTCAGAGGAAATTATGGCAATTGAAAAGACAGTCAGCGAGCTGGCCGAGATTTTAGGAGTCAGCCGTCAGGCAATCAATAATCGTGTCAAGGCCTTGCCGCCAGAGGATACAGAAAAAAATGAAAAAGGTGTCACAGTCGTGACCCGTAGTGGCCTGATTAAGCTAGAAGAAATTTATAAAAAGACCATTTTTGAAGATGAGCCTGTCAGTGAGGAAGTCAAGCAGCGCGAGTTGATGGAAATCTTAGTGGATGAAAAAAATGCTGAGATTTTGCGTCTTTATGAGCAACTCAAGGCTAAAGATAATCAGTTGGCTAAGAAAGACGAACAACTCCGTGTCAAGGACGTGCAAATTGCTGAAAAAGATAAGCAGCTAGACCAGCAGCAACAGTTGACAGCCAAGGCTATGAGCGAGCGGGAAACCCTTCTTTTGGAGCTGGATGAAGCCAAAGAGAAGGTGCAGAAGCAGGAAAACAAAGGTTTTTTTGCTCGTTTGTTTGGTAAATAAGAAAGAAAATCTCAGTTGAAAAGCTGAGATTTATTTTTCAAAGAAAGAGTAGAGATAAGGCAGAGAAACTGCCAAACGCAGATTTTCAGGAGCCATTTAGTCTTTGTTAGAGTTTGCCTATCCCTTTTTCGCCCAAATTTCTGAAAGAAGAAAATAAGATGAAACCAGAAAAACTTAGCTTTAAGCGCTTTTATCATAATTTAGATAAGATCCTAGTTCTCTTTTTCATGGTCTTTATGATGATGGAGTATGCATGGATCCCCTTTAATTCCTACGCAGCAGAATACCTGCTCAAACAGACAGGCTATCTCTTTTTGTCTTATAACAATGCCTGGGCAGTCCTCAGCTCTAATTGGCTGGTCGGTCTAGGTTTTCTAGTCCTCGTTGTGGTTAATCTCTTTGTCGCCTATTTCCAGAGCGGCATGATTTTCATGGGGATTCGCAACCTTTTGGACCAAGAAAATCGACCAGTATTCGCTTTTCTTGGAAAAACATTTAGGGACAGTTTTGCTATTGTCAAGAAGGCTGGACCAGGGAAAATGCTCTTTATCGTACTTTATATGGGCTTTCTTTTTCCCTTCTTGCGCCAAATTTTGAAAATATACTATCTCAATAAAATTTTGGTTCCGGATTTTATTGTCACCTATTTGGCAAATAATATTTTGTTCGCTGTTTTCATGGGACTTCTTGTGGTCGGCATGCTTCTGGTGGCAGTGCGACTAATGTTTGCCCTACCACAGCTCTTTTTTGAGCATGCGACAGTTCCTCAGGCAATTCGCTTTAGTCTGGCCAAGACTAAGAACCGCCTTTTCTTTTACACTAGGCATCTTTTTTGGATTATTATCAAAAGCTTTCTGCTTTATACTTTTCTCGCAGCTCCAGCTATACTAGGACAGCGGTACATGCACACTCAACCAAATGAGGTTGTCCTCTTTAGCGGTATTGTAGCTTTTGTCCTGATTAAGTTTGCCTACTATGCTATGTTGTCCTATTTCCTTCTCAAATTTGTCTCCTTCCTGACAGATCGTACCTTAAATGACTATCCAACGAAAAGAGGCCTGTCTCTAATGCGTTGGTTTGTTCTGACTATTGCCAGCTTAAGCTTCGCATTAGAAGGTTATGTCTATCTAAATTTCCCTTTGGAGAACGTTCCGATTACGATTTCCCATAGAGGGGTTTCGAGGGAAAATGGAATCCAAAATACCGTAGAAGCGCTGGAAAAAACAGCCTTGCTCAAACCTGACTTGGTAGAAATGGATGTGCAGGAAACCAAGGATGGGCAATTTGTCATGATGCATGACGCAAATCTGAAGCAGTTGGCAGGTCTTGATGCCCAGCCTCAAGACCTAACCTTGGCCGAACTAACTTCGCTAGAGATTTCAGAAAATGGCTATCGGGCTAAGATTTCTAGCTTTGACGATTACTTTACTCGTGCCAATCAACTCGGACAGCGCCTCTTGATAGAAATCAAGACCAGCAAGAAAGACTCCAAGGATATGATGGAGCGATTCTTGAGCAAGTATGGTGCCAAAATCAAGGTTTATCAACACCAGATTCAGTCTTTGGACTACCAAGTCATCGATCAGGTAGTCAAATATGACTCTTCTATCCCCAGCTTTTTTATCCTGCCCTATAATACAATCTTTCCACGGACTAAAGCTTCTGGCTACACCATGGAATATTCAACCTTGGATGAAAATTTTGTCAATAAACTCTGGCAATCCGACAAACGCCTCTATGACTGGACTATTAATGATGAGGATAGCATCGTCAAATCTTTTCGCTTAGGAGTGGATGGGATGATTACAGATAATTTGGAGTTGGTTCAGACTTCCATAAAAGAACTCAAGGATGATCCGGACTATACTACCCTTCTATTAAATAAGTCTTTAGACTTGCTAAGTTTTTCTTAGAATAGCAGTGGAAAATGAACACGAGTAATAGAGTAGAGTTATTGCATGTCTACCATAATATTCAGAAAATTTAGTTTACTTTTTTCCTTTCTTGTGCTATAATCCTAAGTAAACCTAAAAAACAAAATTGGAGAATTCGTATGAAAAAAAGCAAAGTATTAGCTTTAGCTGGGGTTAGCCTTCTTTCAGTAGGCGTTTTAGCTGCTTGTTCTGGTTCATCAAAAGGAAACAGCGCAGCAAAAGCTTATAATTATGTCTATACTGCTGAACCAGAAACATTGGACTATGTGACGTCTGGTAAGGCTTCAACATCTGACCTCGTGACTAACGGTGTGGACGGTTTGTTGGAAAATGACCAATATGGTAATTTTGTACCGTCTATTGCAGAGTCTTGGACTGTTTCTAAAGATGGTTTGACTTATACCTATAAAATCCGTAAAGACGCTAAATGGTATACTTCAGAAGGTGAAGAATACGGGAATGTGACAGCTCAGGACTTTGTGACTGGCCTCAAGCATGCTGCTGATAAGAAATCTGAAGCCCTTTATCTTGTGCAACAATCTGTAAAAGGCTTGGATGACTACGTAAATGGTAAAACACCTGACTTCTCTACTGTTGGAGTTAAGGCAGTTGACGACCACACTCTCCAATATACTTTGAACCAACCTGAACCACAGTGGAATTCAAAGACAACTTCACAAGTTCTTTGGCCAGTTAATGCTGAATTCCTTAAGAAACAAGGGGACAAATTTGGTCAATCTACTGACCCATCTTCTATCCTTTACAATGGACCATTCTTGATGAAGTCTATCACTGCTAAGTCTGCTGTTGAGTATCAAAAGAATGAAAACTACTGGGATAAGGAAAATGTTCATGTCGATACTATCAAGTTGTCTTACTTTGATGGACAAGACCAAGATGCCCTTGCTCGTAACTTTAAAGATGGCGCCTACACAGTAGCTCGTCTCTACCCTACAAGCTCAAACTATGCTGGAGTAGAAAAAGACTTCAAGGATAATATCTTTTTCACACCGCCAAGTGCTGGTGTAGCTGTTATGGGTGTCAATATTGATCGTCAAAGTTACAACCATACAAGCAAAACAACAGATGCTCAGAAGTCTGCTACTAAGAAAGCGATTCTTAACAAAGACTTCCGTCAAGCCTTGAACTTTGCTATTGACCGCACATCATACTCAGCACAGATCAATGGTAAAGAGGGTGCTCCTTACGCTGTCCGTAATACTTATGTACCACCTTCATTTGTTCAAGTTGGCGATAAATCTTTTGGTGACGTTGTAGAAGAGAAAGTTGCTGCATTGGGTGACGAATGGAAAGGTGTTAAACTTGAGGACGGTCAAGATGGCCTCTTTAATGCTGAGAAAGCAAAAGCAGAGTTTGCCAAAGCAAAAGCAGCTCTACAAGCTGACGGAGTGGAATTCCCAATCCATCTGGATCTCCCAGTTGCTCAGACTTCTAAGCCAATGGTTAACCGCGCACAATCGCTTAAGCAATCTGTTGAAAAGACTTTGGGAACTGAGAATGTTGTTGTAGATATTCAACAAATGTCAGAAGATGATCTTTACAACATTACTTACTATGCACCAAATGCTGCTGGCGAAGACTGGGATATCTCAACAGCTGTTGGTTGGAACCCTGACTATCAAGATCCATCAACTTATTTGGATATTTTGAAAACTACATCAACTAAAACTACAAAGACTTACCTTGGTTTTGAGGGAGCAGACAATGCAGCCGCTAAGCAAGTTGGTTTAGATGAATTTGACCGCTTGGTAGATGAAGCTGGTAAAGAGACTTCAGATGTTGCTACTCGCTACGAAAAATATGCAGCAGCTCAGGCTTGGTTGACAGACAACTCTCTTGTTGTTCCATTGATGGCAAATCCTGGTGCAGCACCATTTATCTCACGTATCGAGCCATTCTCAGGCGCTTATGCTCAAACTGGTAATAAGACAAGTTCTACTTACTTCAAACGTCTTAAAGTTACAAATGACGTAGTAACGAAGAAAGACTACGAAGCAGCTCGTAAGAAATGGCTGAAAGAAAAAGAAGAGTCAAATGCGAAAGCACAAAAAGATCTCGAAAGTCATGTAGAATAAATCGTTCACTAGAACTTTCTCTAATAACGAGAGAAAGTTCTTTTGAAATTTAAAGGAAACGATAAATGAAGAAATACATTTTTATGCGTATTTTACGCTCAATTGTGTCGATTTTCTTGGTAACGACCTTGACCTATACCATTATTTATACAATGGTTCCGAGAAGATTGATTTTCAAACAAGACCCGAACTACAATAAGATAGCCACAACCGAAGATAAAAAGACAAACTATGAAAATACAGTCTATGAACGGATGGGTTATATTGACTATTATGATACAAAAGAGTTACAGGAAAAAGCCAAGAAGGAAAATAAATCTGTAACTACTGAGGCAACTGATGAGAATAAAAAGATCTACGAAGCCTACGTTGAAAAACTTGGCAAAGGTTGGAAATTGTATCAATTCAAAGAAAGCAAAGAATTCTATGCTGTTCGTGAAGTTCCAGTTTACGAGCGTGTACTTGAGTTCTATGCTAATCTGATTCAGATTGATCATCCAAATGTGATTCAAGATGAGGAAAATCCAAATCTTAAGCGCTATATCCGTATCGAAAATGACCCTGCCATTGGTTGGTCAGTCGTAGGTTCTGGTACTCGTCATAAATATCTTCTATATTTTAATGGCCAATTCCCATTTGTTCACCAAAACTTTGTTAGTTTGAACCTAGGAAATTCTTACCCTACTTATGCGAATACACCTGTACTACAAGTTATTTCCCAAGGACAAGGTCAAACAAAATCATCAGAAGTTCAATTCCCAACAGGTAAGAAAACTTCTGCTGTAGATATTTACTCTCGTACCTACAAGACTCCAAGTAAGGCAGACTCTCAGGATATTGCTAAATATGGCAAGGGAGATGCTTACACTGCAACCAAGAATAACTATCAAAACCCATCGATGATTGTCAGCTCATCTATTATTGGTCTGATTGGTGTGGCGCTTTCTTATTTGATTGCTGTTCCTCTTGGTTCTTATATGGCTCGTTTGAAAAATACTTGGTTTGATAGTATTTCAACAGGTGGCTTGACCTTCATGATGTCACTGCCAACCATCGCTCTTGTTTATATTGTTCGTTTGGCTGGTTCAGCTATTGGTCTTCCAGATTCCTTCCCAATTTTGGGAGCAGGTGACTGGCGTTCCTATGTTTTGCCATCGCTGATTCTTGGACTTCTAAGCGCACCTGTGACAGCTGTCTGGATTCGTCGTTATATGATTGACTTACAATCCCAAGACTTTGTTCGCTTTGCTCGTGCCAAAGGTCTTTCTGAGAAAGAAATTTCGAACAAGCACATTTTCAAGAATGCGATGGTGCCGTTGGTATCTAGTATTCCAGCTTCTATCGTTGGTGTTATTGCAGGTGCGACCCTGACAGAAACTGTCTTCGCCTTTCCCGGTATGGGTAAAATGCTGATTGATTCTGTTAAGGCATCAAATAACTCAATGGTGGTTGGTCTTGTATTTATTTTCACCTGTCTTTCAATTTTTGCCCTCTTAGTTGGTGATATCTTGATGACAATGCTTGACCCACGTATTAAATTAACATCTAAAGGAGGTAAATAATGGCTACAATTGATAAAAGTAAATTCCAATTTGTCAAACGTGACGATTTTGCCTCTGAAACGATTGATGCTCCAGCTTATTCATACTGGCGCTCCGTTATGCGTCAGTTCTTGAAGAAGAAATCAACGACGATCATGTTAGGAATTCTGGTTGTCATCGTTTTGATGAGTTTCATTTATCCAATGTTTTCGAATTTCGATTTCAATGATGTCAGCAAGGTAAATGACTTTAGTATGCGTTATATCAAACCAAACGCTGAACACTGGTTTGGTACAGACAGTAATGGTAAATCTTTGTTTGACGGTGTTTGGTTTGGTGCGCGGAATTCTATCTTGATTTCCATTATTGCAACACTCATTAACCTGATTATCGGAATTATTATTGGTGCTATCTGGGGAATTTCCAAAGCGGTTGACCGGATCATGATGGAAGTCTACAATGTTATTTCAAATATTCCAGCACTCTTGATTGTCATTGTCTTGACTTACTCTATCGGTGCTGGTTTCTGGAACTTGATCTTCGCCATGACCATCACTGGCTGGGTAGGGATTGCGTATACGATCCGTATTCAAATTATGCGTTACCGTGATTTGGAGTATAACTTGGCATCGCGTACCTTGGGAACTCCAACATATAAGATTGTGACCAAGAATATCATGCCCCAGTTGGTATCTGTTATCGTGACGACAACTTCTCAAATGCTTCCAAACTTTATCTCTTACGAGGCATTCCTATCCTTCTTTGGACTTGGTCTTCCTGTAACAGTACCAAGTTTGGGACGCTTGATTTCCGACTATTCACAAAACGTAACAACCAACGCTTACCTTTTCTGGATTCCATTGACAACCCTGATCTTGGTATCCCTGTCCTTCTTCGTAGTTGGTCAAAACTTAGCCGATGCAAGTGATCCACGGACACATAGATAGGAGTAAATATGACAAAAAATAAAAATGTAATATTGACTGCTCGCGATATTGTCGTGGAATTTGACGTTCGTGACAGAGTATTGACCGCCATTCGAGGCGTTTCCCTTGACCTAGTTGAAGGTGAAGTTCTAGCTCTAGTTGGAGAATCTGGCTCTGGTAAATCTGTTTTGACAAAAACATTTACTGGAATGTTGGAAGAAAATGGCCGTGTAGCGCAAGGAACGATTGATTACCGAGGAACTGATTTGACGGCCCTAAAGAGCAACAAAGACTGGGAACCCATCCGTGGTGCTAAAATTGCGACTATTTTCCAAGATCCGATGACTAGTTTGGATCCGATCAATACCATCGGAAGTCAAATTACCGAAGTAATCGTCAAACACCAAGGAAAAACAAGCAAAGAAGCCAAAGAAATGGCAATCGACTACATGACTAAAGTCGGAATTCCTGATGCTGAGAAGCGTTTTGAAGAATATCCATTTCAATATTCAGGCGGGATGCGTCAACGGATTGTTATCGCGATCGCCTTGGCTTGCCGTCCAGACATTCTGATCTGTGATGAGCCTACAACGGCCCTCGATGTGACGATTCAAGCCCAAATTATTGACTTGCTCAAGTCATTGCAGGCAGAATACCATTTCACGACTGTCTTTATCACCCACGACCTTGGTGTTGTAGCAAGTATTGCTGATAAAGTGGCGGTTATGTATGCTGGCGAAATCGTTGAATATGGAACGGTTGAAGAAATCTTCTACGATCCAAAACATCCATATACATGGAGCCTGCTGTCTAGCTTGCCGCAGTTAGCTGAAGCAAATGGTGAACTCTACTCGATTCCAGGTACACCACCATCGCTATATACTAGCATTAAAGGGGATGCTTTTGCGCTTCGTTCGGACTATGCAATGGCTATCGATTTCGAAGAAAAAGCTCCTGCCTTTCAGGTTTCCGATACGCACTGGGCTAAGAGTTGGCTCTTGCACGAAGATGCACCAAGAGTTGAGAAGCCAACTATTATCGAAAACCTTCATGATAAAATTCGTTCAAAAATGGGCTTCAATCACTTAGAAGCTTAGGAGGAAGGAAATGACTGAAAAATTAGTTGAAATTAAAGATTTAGAAATTTCCTTCGGCGAAGGAAGTAAGAAATTTGTAGCTGTAAAAAATGCAAATTTCTTTATCAATAAAGGAGAAACTTTTTCCCTAGTAGGTGAATCTGGTTCTGGGAAGACAACCATTGGCCGTGCTATCATCGGCTTGAACGATACCAGTGCAGGGGACATCTTATACGAAGGTAAAAAGATCAACGGGAAGCAATCTAAAGCTGAGGAAGCTGAATTGATCCGTAAGATTCAGATGATTTTCCAAGACCCAGCTGCCAGTTTAAATGAGCGTGCGACGGTTGACTATATCATTTCAGAAGGTCTTTATAACTATCATCTTTTTGAAAATGAAGAAGACCGTCAGCAAAAGGTTAAGAATATCATTCGTGAAGTTGGTCTTTTAGCTGAGCATTTGACACGCTATCCCCACGAATTTTCTGGTGGTCAACGTCAGCGGATTGGGATTGCTCGTGCCCTAGTCATGGAGCCAGATTTCGTTATTGCGGATGAGCCAATCTCTGCCTTGGACGTTTCCGTTCGTGCGCAAGTCTTGAATCTTTTGAAAAAATTCCAAAAAGAACTTGGCTTGACCTATCTCTTTATCGCTCACGATCTTTCTGTAGTTCGCTTTATTTCAGATCGAATCGCTGTTATTTATAAAGGGGTTATCGTTGAGGTGGCAGAGACAGAAGAGTTGTTTAACAACCCAATCCACCCTTATACGCAGTCCCTTTTGTCTGCTGTACCGATTCCAGACCCAATTTTGGAGCGCAAAAAGGTCTTAAAGGTTTACGATCCAGAGCAGCATGACTACTCAGTGGATCAACCTAGCATGGTTGAGATCCGTCCTGGTCACTATGTCTGGGCTAATCAGGCAGAAGCTGACCGCTATAAAAAAGAATATAAATAAAAAGAAGCTGTAGAAACATGAAATTGAATGTTTCTCGGCTTTTTTTTATTTATATTTCAGCAAATTTATGGAAATATACGCAATCGCTTGCATACTAAAATTTCACCTTATTCTATATATTATTCCACTAAATATAGGAAAAAGTCCCGAAATAATTTTTATAAAAGCCTTTACAAAATTAAAAATAGTGGTATAATAGTATTATTCAATGCAAACGATTTCATCAAGGAGTGGTTTGTGAAAATATAAGGAGGTCTGGATGATGAAAGATTCATTCAAAAACATTTTTAGCTTTGAATTTTGGCAAAAATTCGGTAAAGCTTTGATGGTGGTTGTTGCGGTTATGCCCGCAGCAGGTTTGATGATCAGTATTGGTAAGTCAATTCCGATGATCAATCCTGAGCTAGGTTTTCTAGTGACTACTGGTGGCGTTTTAGAACAAATTGGTTGGGGGGTTATCGGTAACCTGCATATCCTCTTTGCTCTTGCTATTGGAGGTAGCTGGGCGAAAGAACGTGCTGGTGGTGCCTTTGCAGCAGGTTTATCCTTCATTTTGATTAACCGTATCACTGGGGTTATGTTTGGTGTATCAAGCGATATGCTGAAAGATTCTAAAGCAGTAGTTAGCACTTTCTTAGGAGGAAGCATCAAGGTTTCTGATTACTTTATCAGTGTTCTTGAGTCTCCTGCTTTGAATATGGGGGTTTTCGTCGGAATCATCGCTGGTTTTGTCGGAGCAACAGCTTACAACAAGTACTACAACTTCCGTAAATTGCCAGATGCTTTGTCATTCTTTAATGGTAAGCGTTTTGTACCATTCGTTGTTATCTTGCGTTCAGCAATCGTAGCAATTGTTTTGTCATTCGTATGGCCAGTTGTTCAATCAGGTATCAACAACTTCGGTGTTTGGATTGCAAATTCACAAGATACTGCACCAATCCTAGCACCATTCATCTATGGTACTTTAGAACGTCTCTTGCTTCCATTTGGTTTGCACCACATGTTGACTATCCCAATGAACTATACACAACTTGGGGGAACTTATGAAGTATTGACTGGTGCTGCTAAAGGAACTCAAGTATTCGGACAAGATCCACTTTGGTTGGCTTGGGCAACTGACTTGGTTGGTACTAAGACAGCTGATCCTACTAAGTACCAATATTTGCTTGACACATTCCACCCGGCTCGCTTCAAAGTTGGACAAATGATCGGTTCATTTGGTATCCTTATGGGTGTTGCTGCAGCTATTTACCGCAATGTAGATGCTGACAAGAAGCACAAATACAAAGGTATGATGATTGCGACTGCTTTGGCAACCTTCTTGACAGGGGTTACTGAACCAATCGAGTACATGTTCATGTTCGTTGCAACACCACTGTATATCATCTATGCTTTTGTACAAGGTGCTGCATTTGCAATGGCTGACATCGTCAACCTTCGTGTACACTCATTTGGATCAATCGAATTCTTGACTCGTACTCCAATGGCAATCAATGCTGGTTTGGGTATGGATGTCATCAACTTTATCTGGGTTACAGTTCTCTTTGCAGTGATCATGTACTTCATTTCTAACTTCATGATCAAGAAATTCAACTATGCAACTCCAGGACGTAACGGTAACTATGAAACAGCAGAAGGTTCAGATGAGGCTTCTTCATCAGAATCTGGTAATGGTAAAGTTGCTGCAGCTTCTCAAGCCGTTAATGTTATCAATCTTCTAGGTGGTCGCGCTAATATCGTTGATGTAGATGCATGTATGACGCGTCTGCGTGTGACTGTCAAAGATGCTGAAAAAGTTGGAACAGCAGAGCAGTGGAAAGCTGAAGGCGCTATGGGCTTGGTTATGAAAGGTCAAGGCGTTCAAGCTATCTACGGACCAAAAGCTGACGTTCTTAAATCGGATATCCAAGACTTGTTGGATTCAGGAGAAGTAATTCCTGAAACTCTACCAAGTCAAAAAGCTGAGTCTGCAGCTGCAGCAGTTAGCTACAAAGGCGTGACAGAAGCAATTGAAACCGTTGCTGATGGTGAAGTTGTCAAGTTGGAAGATGTTAAAGATCCAGTCTTCTCACAAAAAATGATGGGTGACGGATTTGCGGTTGAACCAGCAAATGGCAAGATCTATTCTCCAGTAGCTGGTAAAGTGACAAGTGTCTTCCCTACAAAACATGCTCTTGGTCTTTTGACTGAAGCTGGTCTTGAAGTTCTTGTTCATATCGGTTTGGATACTGTTAGCCTTGAAGGCAAACCTTTTGAAGTACATGTAGCAGAAGGACAAACCGTTGCTGCAGGTGATCTATTGGTAACAGCAGATTTGGCGGCTATTAAAGAAGCAGGTCGTGAAACAACCACTATCGTTGTCTTCACAAATGCTCCAGCAATCAAATCAGTAGCAGTTGAGAAATTCGGTAAAGTCGCTGCTAAGACAGTTGTGGCTAAAGTAGAATTGTAAGATAGAAAAGAGAAATCATGGCAAAATTCCTGACTTTAAATACTCATAGTTGGATGGAAGAAGAGCAAGAAAACAAGCTAAATCAGCTAGCTGAGCGGATTCTTCAAGAAAAATATGACGTCATTTGCCTGCAGGAAGTCAATCAATTAGTGGAGTCTGAACAGGTTGTTCAGGCTCCCTTCTATTATGCGGTAGATGGCGCTATTCCGATTCACCAGGATCACTATGCCCTGCGTCTGGTTGAGAAACTAGCTGAGGCAGGTCTGGACTATTACTGGTCTTGGGCTTATAATCATATTGGTTTTGATATTTACAATGAAGGGGTTGCAATTCTGTCCAGAAAGCCCCTGAAGGCAAGAGAGCTCTTGGTGTCTGATGTCAATGATCCAAGTGACTA
Source organism: Streptococcus cristatus (assembly GCF_003943465.1). Taxonomy (GTDB): domain Bacteria; phylum Bacillota; class Bacilli; order Lactobacillales; family Streptococcaceae; genus Streptococcus; species Streptococcus cristatus_C. Next base: position 28,492 of record NZ_RJPR01000014.1, read on the forward strand.
TCATACGCGTAAAGTCTTGCTGGCAGAAACGGAGCTCGATGGTCAGCCTATCACGGTGGCTTCTTGTCACTTGTCTTGGTGGGATAAAGGTTTCCAAGGAGAGTGGGCTAAGTTTGAATCTGAGCTCTTGCAAGTTGAGACTCCGCTAGTTCTCATGGGTGATTTTAATAATCCCGTTGATTACGAAGGCTATCAGCACATTATCCAAAGTCCACTTGCTCTTCAGGATAGCCATAAGGTGGCTGACCAAACGATTGGTACAGCGACGGTTGAAGGCGATATTGCTGGCTGGGCAGGAAACAAAGATGCTCTAAAAATTGATTATATCTTTACAAGTAAAGATTTCAATATTGAAAGATCTGCTGTTGTTTTTGATGGGCAACGTGGTCCAGTCGTTAGTGACCATTTTGGCTTGGAAGCACAAGTCCATTTCTAAGCTTGTCTGAACAATAGAAATAAACTAAAAAATCGTTTTAAATGTTTGTTTTGCTTAAACAGCATTTGAAGCGATTTTTTGCTTTTTAGAGGAAAAGTGCAAAGAAGTCTAGAGCCTAGAAGTTCTGCTGCTAAAGATAGGATAATCTTTCCATTTCATGCCTCAGACGGAGGTTTTTTTGCTTAATTTTGTTACAATAGAGATGTAAGGAAGGGAATAGCTATGTGGAAAGTTCAATTATTCATCTTTGTTGAAGCGATTCTATTATCAATGGCACTGGTTACCATGCTGGCTGCCGATTTTTCGCGTGTTGTTCTCATCATGCTACTCTTTCTTTTGTTTTTATATTATTATTTCGGCAAGCAGAGAGGCAATTCGCTATTAGTCGCGACCATGATTGTCTTCTTTTTCATTGTCATGCTCAATCCTTACGTCATAGCTGCTGTCCTTTTCGCCTTGATTTACGGCATGATCGTAGCCTATCCTTATCTGTACAAGGAAAATCAAGAGACTCATCTTTTCTTTGAAGATGCGACCGAAGTTCGGGCTGAAAAAAATCGTTGGTTGGGAGATTTACAGCATTTCTCAAAGGATGACTGCCAGTTTCATGATATCAATCTCTTGAGAATGATGGGTAAGGACACCATTCACTTAGAAGACGTCATTGTGGTCAATCATGATAATGTCATCGTGATTCGCAAGGGCTTTGGGGATACCAAGATCGTCATTCCTTTGGATGTGGAAATTCAGCTTCAGATCAATACCCTATACGGAGACTTGAATTTTTTAAATCATCCGCCACGCAAGCTGCGCAATGAAACGATTTCTCTGACAACGCCTGACTATAAGCGAGCCAGCAAAACCGTAAAAATTGTTTTGGTCAGCTTTTTAGGAAATGTGGAGGTTGTTAGAAAGTGAAAAAAACAAGTTATTTGCTTATTTTTCTATATACCTTCTTTGTTTTAGGGATTATCTTTCATTACATTTTTAATCTTTTTAATTTAGAATGGCAAAAACTGCTGAATAATCTGGACTTGCTTCGTTCTTTTGCTTTCTTTGTTCTGGTTCTGGGCTCAGCGCTGACTATCCTCTTGGCCGCTGCTGCGCGCTTCCTTCAGCACCTGTCCCTTTCTCAAGTTCAAAAGAATTTAAAAGCTATTTTAGAAGGCAGAGGCATACAAGAAACCGGGCAGTTGGAATTGGACGATTCTCTCATCCGCTTAAAAGAAAAGGTGGATAGTCTAACCGAAAATTTGCAGAAATCTGAGAATCAGGCCTTGCAGGCGGAAGAAAAGATTATTGAAAAAGAACGCAGGCGGATTGCTCGCGATTTGCATGATACGGTCAGTCAGGAGCTATTTGCTGCCAATATGATTCTTTCAGGTGTCGCTGGGAATGTGGAGCGTCTTGATAAAGACAATCTCCAACAACAGTTAAAGGGAATCGCTGACATTCTGGATACAGCACAAAAAGATTTGCGGATCTTGCTCTTACATTTACGGCCGACAGAGTTGGAAAATCGGACCTTGGTAGAGGGCATGAATGTCTTAATCAAAGAATTGACAGATAAGTCGGACTTGACTGTCCAGTTTAAGCATGAGGTCATCGGTCTACCCAAGCAGATAGAGGAGCATATTTTTAGGATTATTCAAGAAATCATCAATAATACCTTGCGCCATGCTCAGGCCAGTCGTCTGGACATCTATCTCTATCAGACGCCAAATAGACTCAAACTCAAGGTTTCTGATGACGGAATCGGTTTTGATCCAGCTAGCTTGGCTGACATGAGTTATGGTTTGAAAAATATTGAAGATCGAGTGCATGATATGGCTGGCACCTTGAAGATTCTGACGGCTCCCAAAAAAGGAGTTTCTATCGAAGTCAGTGTTCCATTGTTAGAGGGGGAAAAGGATGAGAATATTACTAGTGGATGACCATCAAATGGTCAGATTGGGCTTGAAAAGCTTTTTTGAATTACAGGACGATATTGAAGAAGTGACAGAGGCTACCAATGGTAGAGAAGGTGTCGAAAAGGCTCTGGAAAGCCGTCCAGATGTGATTATGATGGATATTGTTATGCCAGAGATGAGTGGCATTGATGCCACCTTGGCTATCTTGAAAGAATGGCCAGAGGCAAAGATTTTGATTTTGACATCCTATCTGGACAATGAAAAAATCTATCCAGTGTTGGATGCGGGTGCTCGTGGCTATATGTTGAAGACTTCTAGTGCGGATGAAATTCTCCATGCCGTCAGAAAGGTTGCAAAGGGTGAATTTGCCATTGAAACAGAAGTCAGTAAGAAGGTCGAATACCATCGGAATCATATAGAGCTTCACGAGGATTTGACAGCGCGGGAGCGGGATATTTTGGGGCTTTTAGCCAAAGGCTATGAAAACCAGCGGATTGCTGACGAGCTCTTTATTTCCTTGAAAACGGTCAAGACGCATGTGTCTAATATTTTGTCTAAGCTAGAAGTGAGCGATCGGACCCAGGCAGTTGTCTATGCTTTTCAGCATCATCTTGTTCCGCAAGATGATTTTTAATGATATAATAGAGAAGATTAAATTGAAAGAGGAAGATATGAAGGCAAAATTAAAATATAAGGCGAAAAAGATTAAGATTGTTTTCTTTGATATCGATGATACCTTGCGGGTCAAGGAAACGGGCTTCATCCCAGAATCGATCAAAGTTGTATTTAAGCAGCTGAGAGAAAAGGGAATTCTGATAGGAATTGCTTCTGGTCGTGGCATTTTTGGAGTTGTTCCAGAAATTCGTGACTTGGATCCTGATTTTTTTGTTACCTTGAATGGGGCTTATGTTGAAAATCGAAAGGGCGAAGTCATTGCGAAAACGGTCATTCCACAAGAGTGTGTGGAATCCTACATTTCCTGGACCAAGGAAGTGGGCATTGAGTACGGTTTGGTAGGCAGTCACGAAGCGGCTTTGTCTGTTCGCAATCCTATGATTTCGTCAGCAATTGATATCATTTATCCAGATCTGGCTGTCAATCCTGATTTTTACCAAGATCATGAAATCTATCAAATGTGGACTTTTGAGGATGTAGGTGACAGTTTGCAGTTACCAGAAGATTTGGCCAAGTCTCTCCGTATGGTGCGTTGGCATGAGCATTCATCGGATGTCGTACCGAAAGAAGGTTCAAAGGCAGCTGGTGTTGCCAAGGTAGTGGAACACCTCGGTTTCAAACCAGAAAATGTCTTAGTTTTTGGCGATGGACTTAATGATTTAGAATTATTTGACTATGCAGGGCTCAGTATTGCTATGGGAGTTTCCCATGAGGAATTGCAGAAAAAGGCTGATTTTGTCACAAAAACGGTCGAAGAAGACGGCATCTTTGACGCCTTAGAGCAATTGGGCATGGTGGAGAAAGAATTGACCTTCCCACAGCTCCATCTTGATGTGGTTCAAGGCCCAGTTGCAAAGATCAAGACAAATCATGGTGAACTGAAGATTCAACTCTTCCCAGAGCAAGCACCCAAAACAGTTGCCAACTTTATCGCCTTATCAAAGGATGGCTACTATGACGGAGTAATCTTCCACCGAGTTATCAAAGATTTTATGATTCAAGGTGGCGATCCGACAGGTACTGGTATGGGCGGAGAGTCTATCTACGGCGAACGCTTTGAAGATGAGTTTTCACCTGAGCTTTACAATATTCGTGGGGCTCTTTCCATGGCGAATGCTGGACCGAATACCAATGGCAGTCAGTTCTTTATTGTCCAAAATAACAGTCTCCCCTATTCAACAAAGGAACTGACTCGGGGAGGATGGCCGAAGTCGATCGCTGAAGTTTATGCTAGCAAGGGCGGGACACCGCATTTGGACCGTCGACATACTGTGTTTGGGCAGCTAGTGGATGAGGCATCTTATGAAGTTTTGGATAAAATTGCAGCGGTTGAAACAGCTTCAATGGATAAACCACTTGAGGATGTTGTCATTGAGACGATTGAGGTTATAGACTAATGAAAATCGGAGATAAGTTAAAGGGCAAAATTACTGGGATTCAGCCCTACGGTGCCTTTGTCGAACTAGAAAGCGGTCTGATCGGCCTCATTCATATTTCTGAGATTCGGACGGGCTATATCGACAATATTCACGATATTTTGAAAATTGGTGATCAGGTTCTTGTGCAGGTAGTAGATTATGATGAGTTTTCTGGTAAGGCCAGCCTGTCAATGCGGACTTTAGAGGAAGAAAAACATCGTTTACCAAGACGGCATCGCTTTTCAAACGATCGTTGCAAAATTGGATTTGCGCCCTTAGGTAAGCAATTGCCAATCTGGATAAAGGAAGCCAAGGCTTTTCTGAAAGAACAAAAAGAGTAAAAAATTCCTACCCAAACGGGTAGGAATTTTGTTAACTCTTTTCACGATTAAGCGTCAAATTCATAGAGAGCGGTAGATAGGTAACGTTCACCATTATCAGGTGCAAGGGCAAGGACTTTCTTGCCAGCTCCTAGTTTTTTAGCGACTTCAATGGCTGCAAAAATAGCCGCAGCAGATGAAATTCCGACTAGGAAACCTTCCTGACCGCCAATGTAGCGTCCTAATTCTAGCGCTTGATCAGAAGTCACGCGGACAATGCTATCATAGGCTGCTGTATCCAAGGTCTCTGGAATGAAGCCAGCTGAAAGTCCTTGGATTTTGTGAGGACCTGGTTTCTCACCAGAAAGGATAGCAGATTCGTCTGCTTCAACCGCATAGATTTGGACATTTGGATTCGCTTTTTTAAGAGCATGAGAGACACCAGAGATAGTCCCACCAGTTCCGACACCACCGACAAAAGCGTCCAGTCCAGTTTCACCGAAAGCAGCGACAATTTCTGCTCCTGTTGTTCGTTCGTGAACCTCTGGATTAGCCGGATTGTTAAACTGCAGTGGCAACCAGCCATTTCGCTTTTTAGCAATTTCTTCTGCCTTGGCAATAGCCCCTTTCATTCCTTCGCTACCCGGAGTCAAAACTAGCTCCGCTCCATAAGCTTGGATAATCTTGCGACGCTCCACACTCATAGTTTCTGGCATCACAATGACAACCTTGTAGCCTTTAGCTGCTCCAACCCATGAAAGGCCAATACCGGTATTTCCGCTGGTTGCTTCAACGATAGTATCGCCAGGCTTGATAAGGCCATCGCGTTCAGCTGCCTCAATCATGCTGAGAGCAATCCGGTCTTTGACAGAAGAGCCAGGGTTGAAGGCTTCTAACTTGACATAAACCTCAGCTGCTCCTTCAGGAACGATATTATTTAGTTTAACAATTGGCGTTCTTCCAACTAATTCTGTGATATTTTGATAAATGTTTGCCATTTTTCCTACCTCAATACTTTAATGAGACTAGTATAAGCTGAAAGAGGCACTTTGTAAAATATAAAAAAGCTATGACCACGATAAAAATTATTTATCACTAGGACTAGCTGTTAAGATTATTCAACTGTTAAAGGAATTTCAACCTCGCGCAAACCTTGATCATCAATTTGGATTTTTCCATTGAAAAACTCGATTAATTTCTGCTCTAGTGGTTCTTTTTCCTGCTTGTCGATATAGATGGTTGTAGCCACTAGATCCGTGAACTCTGTATCAAATTCGATCAGATCCTCGGCTTTCAAAAAGTTATCGAAATTTTGGTACTGGCTGTAAGACATTTTGAGACGCAAACCGGCCTGTTCCTTGATTTCGATGAGACCAATTTCTTTGATTGCAAAGGCAACGCTGCCTGCATAAGCCCGAATGAGCCCACCAGCTCCTAGCTTAATACCGCCAAAATAGCGCGTGACCACAAAGCAGACATTGGTCAGTTGGTGATTCTCCATGACACCGAGCATAGGAACGCCCGCTGTACCGCTGGGCTCACCGTCATCACTGGTTCGTTTGATTTCACTTTTCTCCCCGACAATAAAAGCAGAGCAATTATGAGTGGCTTTATAGTGCTCTTTTTTGATGGCAGCAATAAAATCCCTGGCTTCCTCTTCTGAGTAAACGCGCTTGGCGTGGCAAATGAAACGAGATTTTTTAATTTCTTCTTGGGCTTGGCCGTCTTGTCTAATTGTTCTATATTCCATAGTTTTATTGTACACAAAAAAATAGATTTTTCCAAAAGTTTTACGAATAAAAAAGTATGTTAGAAAGAAATGATTGCCTAGGTAGAATATTTACAGAAGATCAGCTTAGTCCTGAACTGCGCAAGCATGCTCAGCAGCTGCCAAGTATGCGAGAGGAAAGGAGAAAGTTATTTTGCGGCCGCTGTGGTTCTCAAGTGGACAAGGAGAACTACCAGCTACCTGTCAATGCCTACTATTGTAGGGAATGCGTGATTTTGGGGCGAGTCCGGAGTGACCAAGAACTTTATTATTTTCCGCAGGAAGATTTTCCTAAAAATCAGGTACTCAAGTGGCAGGGACAATTAACGACCTTTCAAGAAAGAGTTTCTCAGGGACTGTTAGAGTCAGTTACTCAAAAGCAGAATAGCCTAGTCCATGCAGTGACGGGGGCGGGCAAAACAGAAATGATTTATCAGGTGATTGCAGAAGTGATTGACTGTGGAGGTGTCGTTTGCCTAGCCAGCCCTCGGATTGATGTCTGTTTGGAGCTTTATCGCCGGCTCAAGCTGGATTTTGCCTGTCCTATTTCACTTTTGCATGGGGAATCCGAGCCATATTTTCGCAGTCCCTTGGTCATAGCCACCACCCATCAGCTTCTTAAATTTTATAGAGCCTTTGATTTGCTGATTGTGGACGAGGTAGATGCTTTTCCTTATGTGGACAATCCTGTGCTCTACCATGCCGTGGAGCAGTCGGTCAAGGAGGAGGGAACGACAATTTTCTTAACTGCCACTTCGACGGATGAGTTGGATAAAAAAGTCCAAAAAGGAGAATTAAAACGACTTAGTCTTCCTCGTCGCTTCCATGGCAATCCTTTGATTGTGCCCCAAAAAGTTTGGCTGGCAGATTTTCAAAAATATCTATTGAAAAAGAAACTACCGCCTAAATTGAAGAAATATATCGAGAGACAGAGAAAAACGGGCTTTCCCTTACTGATCTTTGCCTCGGAAATCAAAAGAGGTCAAGAATTTGCGCAAGTTTTGGAGGAGATATTTCCATCGGAAAGAGTTGGATTTGTGGCTTCGACAACTGAAGATCGTTTAGAAATCGTGGAAGAGTTTCGCAAGCGAGAAATTACCATTTTAGTCACGACGACCATCCTAGAGCGTGGCGTGACCTTTCCCTGTGTAGATGTCTTTGTTCTAGAAGCCAACCATCGTCTCTTTAGCCGTAGCGCCTTGGTGCAGATTTCTGGCCGAGTGGGACGTAGCATGGAGCGACCGACGGGAGATTTATTCTTCTTTCACGACGGCACTACACGTTCAATCGAAAAGGCGATTCGTGAAATCAAACTGATGAACAAGGAGGCTGGTCTATGAGAAATTGCCTGTTGTGCAGCCAGGCAGTAGAAGAAAATAGGACTTTTTCTTCCTTGATTTTATTGCAAAAAGAACAAAATACAATTTGTAAACATTGCCGAGCAGGATTTGAAGCGATTTCCTCTATCCATTGCCCGCGTTGCTGGAAAGATCGGGAAGCGAAAGTCTGCTCAGATTGTCAAATATGGGAAGCGCAAGGCTATTTGGTGCAGCATCAGGCTTGCTTTCTTTATAATGATTTGATGAAGGATTTCTTCAGCAAATACAAGTTTCAAGGGGATTATCTTCTGAGATTTGTGTTTGCAGAAGTTCTCAAAAAAAGTCTCAAAAACTTCAAAAAATATACTCTGGTTCCTATTCCGGTCAGCCCTGAAAAATACCAAAGTCGAGGTTTTAATCAGGTGGAAGGCTTCTTGCAAGCAGCTGGCTTGCCTTATAAACATTTGCTGGAAAAGCAGGATGCGCTTGCCCAATCCAGTAAAAATCGCGAAGAACGATTAAACAGTCAACAATGTTTTACATTGGTAAAAGATGTCCTTCTGCCAGAAAAAATTCTTCTGATAGACGATGTGTACACGACTGGAAAAACCTTACAATTGGCTCGAGAATTATTGCTGGAAGCAGGTGTGAAAGAAGTTTTGACATTTTCACTCGCAAGATAAGAAAATATTTGCAAAAAAAGAATGAAAGCGTTATAATGATATTGTAAATAAAACATTTATGTTTAGAAAGAAGGTACTTATATGCTTAAATATAGTATCCGTGGTGAAAACCTAGAAGTAACTGATGCTCTCCGTGACTACGTAGTTTCTAAACTTGAGAAGATTGAGAAGTATTTCCAAGCAGAGCAAGAACTTGATGCACGGGTAAATTTGAAAGTGTACCGGGAGAAGACGGCAAAAGTCGAAGTAACGATTCCTCTTGGTTCTATTACCCTTCGGGCAGAAGATGTTTCGCAAGATATGTACGGATCTATCGACCTAGTTATCGATAAGATTGAACGTCAGATTCGTAAGAATAAGACAAAAATTGAAAAGAAAAATCGGAACAAGGTTGCAACTAGCCAGTTGTTCACTGATGCTCTAGTAGAAGAAGCTGATGCAGCATCTTCTAAAGTAGTACGTTCTAAGCATATTGACTTGAAACCAATGGATCTAGATGAAGCTATTTTGCAAATGGATTTGTTGGGACATGACTTCTTCATCTACACAGATGTTGAAGATAGTACAACGAATGTTATCTATCGTCGTGAAGATGGAGATATCGGTTTGTTAGAAGTAAAATAATGAAAAAAAGCCGTCCAATGGACGGCTTTTTGTTGTAGGGAAAACTCTCGCTCATTCTACTCTAAATAATGTTTGCAAATAAAGAAATTCTATTTTATTTTTATAGCTGTCCTATGGTATAATAAAGGGATAAATGTTAGGTGGTAGGTATGGCTAAATTAATTCCTGGTAAAATTCGAACGGAAGGAATTGCCCTCTGTGACAGCAAAAAAGTCCAAATTCTTGACGTCAAAGATTCCTTTTTATACACGCGCGTGGATCAGTACAATCTGCGCTATAGTCTAGATGATGATGCAGTTTTCTGCTCCTGTGAGTTTTTCCAAAAGAAGAAGTACTGCGCCCATCTGGCTGCCTTGGAATATTTTTTGAAAAATGATTCGGCGGGTAAAGATCTGCTGGCGAAGATGACAGAAAAAGAGTCTTCTAGTCAGGAAGCCCAGAAATTGGTTTCTTTTGGTAGTCTTTTTTTGGATAAGATTTTGCTAGATAAATCCAGTCAGCAAGTCCGTTATGAGCTATTGGCGACCGGTCAGGAAGATACTTACACTGGACAATTCTTATGGAGTCTGCGGATCAGTCGACTGCCAGATGAGCGTTCTTATGTAGTGCGTGATATTTTGTCCTTTTTGAGAACCTTGAATAAGGGTGGCCATTATCAGATCGGCAAGAACTACTATGAGCCTATTCGCATGGATAATTTTGATGAAGCTAGTCAAGATTTGCTAGAATTTTTACGAGGCTTGGTGACGGATTATAAGGGGCAGGACTCTTCGTTGGTCTTTCCCAATGCTGGGCGGCACCTTTATTTTCCAGCCAGTCTTTTTGAGGAAGGCGTGACTCGCTTGATGAATCTCACTTCGTTTCGTTTGGAATATAGCTTTTATGATTATGCCGAGGTATTTTTCCAAGACTTGCATGAAGAGGCGGAGATTTATCAGTTTGAGGTGCAAGAGCGTGAAAACTTTTTTGAGCTGCTGATATCTGAAAAGAATTATAAGATGCTCTATGGAGGTCAATTTCTTTTTCATAATCAGACCTTCTATCAGCTGACGACTGAGCAGACCAAGTTAGTCAAGGCTTTACAGGAATTGCCGATTGAGCAAGAGCGGGGCAAGCGCCTGCAGTTTGATGTGTCTGAGCAGTCCAAACTGGCAGTGAGTCTGCTTGAGTTTAAAAAAATTGGCCGTGTGACAGCACCTGAGCGTCTGTTCATTCATGATTTCACCGTGGATTTCAATTTTTATTTGGGAGCTGACAAGCAAGTATTGCTGGACCTTGTCTTTGATTATGGTAGTCACACTGTCACCAGTCGTGAAGAGCTGAGAAAGCTGCCTTTTTCCAGCAATTTTGAGCGGGAACAGCAAGTTTTTAAAGCAATGCTGGAGGCAGGTTTTGCAGATGATTTTATCAGCCAGCGTCCGCCATTACGACCCGAAGAAATTTACCGTTTCTTCTCCGTCTTGATTCCACGCTTTAGAGCATTGGGCAATGTCTACTTGTCAGATGAGCTACTGGGCCTATCTCAAACAGAACCTCCGAAGGTTTCCATCAGTATGAATGGTGGGCTCTTGGATATTGGCTTTGACTTTACTGGTATCGATCAGTCTGAGGTGGATGATGTTCTAGATTCGTTGCTGAGCCAAAAAGATTACTTTATCAGCAAGACGGGTCAAGTTGTGATTTTTGATGAGAATAGTAAGCGAATCAGCCAGACCTTGCAACAATTGAGAAGCAAACATTCTAAAAATGGGGTTATCCAAACGCATAGCTTGGCTGCCTATCAACTCTCTGAATTGTTCAAAGATCAGGAAAGAGTTAACTTGGCGCAGGATTTTCGCCAGCTGGCTTATGATTTGACCCATCCTGAGGATTTTCCTCTGCCTAAGCTGAAAGTTCAGGCAGAGCTTCGAGATTATCAAGAAACGGGTGTAAAATGGCTATCCATGCTGAATAAATATGGATTTGGTGGCATTCTAGCCGATGACATGGGCTTGGGAAAGACCCTTCAGACCATTTCTTTCTTGACTGCTCATTTGACCAAGTCTAAGAAAGTTTTGATTTTGGCGCCGTCGAGTCTAATTTACAACTGGAGCGATGAGTTTGCCAAATTTGCTCCAGACTTGGATGTGGCCGTTGTGTATGGACTGAAAAATGTTCGAGATGCTGTGATTGCAGAAGACCATCAGATTACCATTACCAGCTATGCTTCCTTCAGACAAGATGTTGAAGAGTATAAAGGAGTTCATTTTGACTATTTGATATTGGACGAAGCGCAAGTCATGAAGAATGACCAGAGCAAGATTGCTCAATATTTGAGAGCATTTGAGGTGGAGCGGACTTATGCCTTGTCTGGCACGCCGATTGAAAATCATCTCGGTGAACTTTGGTCAATTTTTCAGATCGTCCTTCCGGGCTTATTACCGAGCAAGAAAGCTTTTTTGAAGATGCCTGCGGAAACAGTTGCGCGCTATATTAAACCCTTTGTCATGAGGCGTAAGAAAGAAGAAGTCTTGCAAGAACTTCCTGATTTGATTGAGGTTTCTTACCGTAACGAACTTGCAGACAGCCAGAAAACAATTTATCTAGCCCTGCTCAAGCAAATGCAGGAGCGAATTCTCCATGCAACGGAGGAAGAAATCAATCGCAGCAAAATTGAAATCTTGTCTGGACTTATGCGACTCCGTCAAATTTGTGATACTCCCAAGCTTTTTATGGATGATTACGATGGGGAAAGCGGTAAGCTGGAAAGTTTGCGTGAGCTGTTAGAGCAGATCCAAGACGGTGAACATCGTGTTCTCATATTTTCACAATTCCGTGGCATGCTGGATATTATCGAGCAAGAACTGAATCAGATGGGAATGGAGTCCTTCAAAATTACAGGCTCAACTCCGGCAAAAGAACGTCAGGAGATGACAAAAGCCTTTAATCAAGGAGAAAGATCTGCCTTTCTGGTTTCTCTTAAAGCTGGTGGTGTCGGTCTCAATCTAACTGGTGCAAATACGGTTATTTTAGTGGATCTTTGGTGGAATCCCGCAGTAGAAGCTCAAGCTATTGGTCGGGCTCATCGCATCGGGCAGGAACGGAATGTAAAAGTTTATCGTATGATTACACGGGGAACTATAGAAGAAAAAATTCAGGAATTACAGGACACTAAACGAAATCTGGTTTCAACGATTCTAGATGGTGCAGAGTCTCGCTCTAGTCTTTCGATGGAAGAAATTCGAGAAATTCTTGGAATTTCTTCTGAATCGCTTGAAAAATAGTTTGAATAGTTTATAATAATGAAGAGTTGAAAGGACATGCTATGACAAATACTAAATTTCCTATAATTGCTGATGACGAAATCATGTTGACAGAAATGCCACACATGAATTTGTACGATGAGTTGGATCTGATTAGCAACATTAAAGGGGACTACCAGGACCGTAATTATTTAGAGTGGATGCCGATTGCGAAGCCAGAAAATCCTGCTCCTAGTCAAACTGTAAGTAAAGCTAGAAAGAAGCAAGCTCCAGTTACGGATTTTAAAAAGCCGATTGATAAGAAGGATCCAGCTATTCGCTATGCTGAGCAAGCACGAGAGGAAGCTCGGGCTGATCTGAGGAAAAAACGTTCGGCTGCTTATTTGACGAGCAAGCTCCCAAATAAGGTTCGTAGTCGGAAGGTGGCACCTCCTTTTGAGGGAAATCCAGTTAAACCAACAGCCCCTTTCCAAAAGGAAAATCCAGGTGAGTTAACGAAGTTCAGTGATAAGCTAAAGCAAGATAGCTACATATTAGCAGATGTTCAGTCTCAACCTCTCATAGAAGTACCAACGAATCCAGAAAAAAAGAAAAAGAATAACTACGATTTTCTCAAAACCAGCCAAGTCTATAACAAGGGCAAGAAGCGAGAAAAACACAATAAACATAAAAAAGCTCAGGAATTGGACATCACCAAGTTGAGTTCAGATGCCCAAGGGCAATAAGGCTTCAGTTGTTTAAGATTTAAGGAGTAATCATGACGAAAACTTATCATTTTATCGGAATTAAGGGCTCAGGTATGAGCGCTTTGGCTTTGATGTTGCATCAGATGGGCCATAAGGTTCAGGGAAGCGATGTTGATAAATATTATTTCACTCAGCGGGGTCTGGAGCAGGCTGGGATTCCCATTTTGCCTTTCGATGAGAAAAATCTCCAGTCGGATTTTGAAATTATTGCCGGTAATGCCTTCCGTCCAGATAACAACGTGGAAATTGCCTATGCAGATGCCAATGGTATTAGCTACAAGCGCTACCATGAATTTTTGGGTAGCTTTATGCGTGACTTTGTCAGCCTAGGTGTGGCTGGTGCTCACGGGAAAACTTCGACAACGGGTATTCTTTCTCACGTTCTGTCCAACATCACAGATACTAGCTATCTGATTGGGGATGGTACAGGTCGCGGTTCTGCTAATGCCAAGTATTTTGTCTTTGAATCAGACGAGTACGAGCGTCATTTTATGCCTTATCATCCGGAATATTCGATCATCACCAATGTTGACTTCGATCATCCGGATTATTTCACAAGCTTGGAAGATGTCTTTAATGCTTTCAATGATTACGCCAAGCAGATTACAAAAGGGCTCTTCGTTTATGGAGAAGACGAGCAACTACGCCGCATTACTTCAAATGCACCGATTTACTACTATGGTTTCAAGGAAGAAGGCAACGACTTTGTTGCTCACGACCTCTTGCGCTCTACCAGTGGTTCAGGATTTAAAGTTTCTTTCCGTGGGCAAGAGCTGGGTGAGTTCCAGATTCCAAGCTTTGGCCGTCACAACATTATGAATGCAACAGCGGTCATCGGTCTCCTCTACATTGCAGGTATTGACTTGAATCTAGTAAGGAAACATCTCACGACCTTTAGTGGGGTTAAGCGCCGCTTTACAGAAAAGATTGTCAACGACACAGTCATTATTGATGACTTTGCCCATCATCCAACGGAAATTATCGCAACACTGGATGCAGCCCGTCAGAAGTATCCAAGCAAGGAAATCGTGGCCATCTTCCAGCCGCACACCTTCACTCGGACTATTGCTCTCTTGGACGAATTTGCGGAAGCCCTCAATCAGGCTGACTCAGTCTATTTAGCTCAGATTTACGGATCTGCGCGTGAGGTGGATAAGGGCGATGTTAAGGTTGAGGATTTGGCTGAAAAGATTGTGAAGCGTGCCAAGGTTATTGATGTGGACAATGTCTCTCCACTTCTTGACCACGATAATGCAGTTTACGTCTTTATGGGAGCTGGAGATATCCAGACCTATGAATATTCCTTTGAACGTCTCTTGTCCAATCTGACTAGCAACGTTCAGTAGGAGGAGACTTGATGGAAGCACCGATTCGAATCAGACAGGCTGACTTGAGCGACTGGGAGGAAATTCTTGCAATCGAGCAGCTGAATTTTCCAGCAGCAGAAGCAGCCAGTGCAAAAGTTATCAAAGAGCGGATTGAACGCATCTCGGATACTTTTTTGCTGGCAGAGCTACATGGTCAGCTGGCGGGCTATATTGTTGGGCCAGCTGTTCAAACGCGATATTTGACAGATGATCTCTTTAGCAAGGTGGGTGTTAATCCTTCAGAAGGTGGCTTCATTGCCGTCCAAAGTCTGTCCGTCCATCCGGATTTTCAGAGGCAGGGTGTCGGAACCTTGTTGCTTGCAGCTCTCAAGGAGACAGCTGTTCAGCAAAACCGGCGGGGCATTAGCTTAACCTGCCATGATGAGCTGATACCTTATTATGAGATGAATGGCTTTGTCCACGAAGGGATTTCTGACTCAACTCACGGTGGGACTATCTGGTCAAATATGGTATGGGAAAATCCCAATTTTAAGGAGAAGTGATGATTATCCGTCAAGCTCAAATGGCTGACTTAGATGCCATTTATGCTATCGAATTGGAAAATTTTAATCCAGAAGAGGCTATTAGTCGTGAAATATTGGCAAAGCACATTGAAATGATCCCTTCGACTTTTTTGGTTGCAGAAAAAAATGGCAAGATTTTGGGCTATTTAGAAGGTCCTGTCCGACCAGAACGCTATTTAAAAGATATTTCCTTTACGGAGGACGTTGAAGATTATAGCTATCTGGCTGGCGGATTTATCTCTGTAACCAGTCTATCTATTTCTAAAGAAGCACAGGGCTTAGGAGTCGGAAAATCCTTGTTGAACACTATGAAGGAAATTGCGATTGCTGATGAACGCCACGGCATTAATCTCACTTGTCATGATTATTTGATAGCCTATTATGAGCAACATGACTTTGTCAACGAAGGCCGTTCAGCCTCAACGTATGCAGATGAAGTATGGTTTGATATGGTCTGGGAAAATCCCCAGATATAACTTTCATAAATAATATAGTTTTAAAAGTCGGATATGATTGCATTTATCTGACTTTTAAGATATAATGTTAGGGATTATGAAGAAGGAGATCAAGTTTTTGACTGAAAATTCACAGGATAACGAAAAGACGCTGAGTTTTAAAGAGAAAATTTTGAATGAGTTGGCAGCAGCCAATGGTACCCAAAATCACTCAGTTCAGGAAGAAGCGCAGCCTCTTTTAGGTAAAGAAATGGAATTGGCGGAGAGCTTGGAATCTCTCGTTTCTGCTGTTGAAAAATCTCATGAGGTTCTAGAGAAGGATACTTCAGTAGAGGAAGAACCTAGTAAGATCAAAGTAGAAGAGCCAATGGGACAAAGCGAGCCTACTGTTCATACTCAGGCAGATGTGCTAGAAAATATAGTTCGTAATTCTACGATTTCAGAAGTTCCATCAAATGTTGATGGACCAGGACAAGCTGATGTTGCTAAGAAGGAAAGTATAGAGTCTGGAGAGGTTCAAACCTCTGTGCCTCATTCAGAAGCTTATCAAGAAAAGGTAGCGTCTGTTGCAGGTGAGATAAAAGAAACAGTGTTACCTGATTCAAACACTACAGATGAAAGAGAAGCTAAAAAAGACTTTTCTACTGCAGAACCAACGCTAAGCCGTAGAGATGTTGCTCATGGAAAGAAACGTTCACGTGCAGATCGTACCAATAGTAGTAAAAAGAAAAAACGTAAAAATGGCCTAGCCAATCGAATCGTGATGACAGTCTTGGTACTTTTCCTATTGGGCCTTGGTATTACTGGTTTTGTAGGATACAATTATGTCTCTTCCGCGCTGAAGCCAGTAGATGCCAAATCGACAGAATATGTGACGGTGGAGATTCCTGCCGGTTCTAGTACCAAACAAATCGGAGAGATTTTAGAAAAGAAAGGCCTGATTAAGAACGCTCAAGTCTTTAATCTTTATTCAAAAATCAGAAGTTATGGTAATTTCCAATCTGGCTACTATAATCTTCAAAAGAGTATGGATTTAGACACGATTGCTAAGCAATTACAAGAAGGTGGGACAGATACACCACAGCCTCCAGTTCTTGGCAAGATAACAATTCCTGAGGGATATACCTTGGAGCAAATCGCCGAGGCAACTACTGTCAATGCTGCAAAAACTGCGAACAAGAATACTAAAACACCATTCAGCAAGGAAGATTTTCTAAATAAAGCTCAAGATGAGGACTTTATTGCAAAAATGGCAGCTAAATATCCGCAGCTTCTAGCAACTTTGCCGAGCAAGGATAGTGGTGTTAAATATCGTCTTGAAGGTTATCTTTTCCCAGCTACTTATGATTATGGAAAAGAAACCACGGTTGAAGAACTGATTGACCAAATGTTAGCTGCTATGAATACAAATCTGTCGCAGTATTACTCAACAATTGAGTCTAAGAATCTGAC
This sequence comes from Streptococcus cristatus, assembly GCF_003943465.1. GTDB lineage: Bacteria > Bacillota > Bacilli > Lactobacillales > Streptococcaceae > Streptococcus > Streptococcus cristatus_C. The sequence goes on from NZ_RJPR01000014.1 coordinate 45,431, forward strand.
GGTCAATGATGTTTTAACCCTCGCCTCTTTAGTTGAAAAAGAGGGATCAACTGATCAGGATCGCAAAGATATTGCGAGCGTCTTTTATAATCGTTTGAACCAAGCTATGCCACTTCAGAGCAATATTGCGCTTCTTTACGCTCAAGGAAAACTTGGTCAAAAGACAACTCTTAAAGAAGATGCTGAAATTGATACAAATCTTGACTCGCCTTATAATGTGTACAAGAAGCAAGGTTTGATGCCTGGTCCAGTAGATAGTCCAAGCCTGTCTGCTATCGAAGCTACTATTAATCCAAGCAAGACAGAGTACTTGTATTTTGTAGCAAATGTGGAAACAGGGGCTGTATATTTTGCAAATACTTACGAAGAACACGCTAAGAATGTGGAAGAACACGTTAATAGCAAATTAAACCAATAAGGTGAAAGTTCTAACAAAATTATGTGGTTTTCCACATAATTTTGTTTTATCAAAAAATAGAAAGAAGAGAGAAAATAAAGTAATGGCTGAAAAAACTTATCCTATGACCCTTGTAGAAAAGGAAAAATTAGAACAAGAATTAGAAGAATTGAAATTGGTCCGACGTCCAGAAGTAGTAGAACGCATTAAAATTGCTCGTTCTTACGGAGATTTATCAGAAAATAGTGAATATGAAGCAGCAAAGGACGAGCAGGCTTTCGTTGAAGGACAAATTTCAAGTCTGGAGACTAAAATTCGCTATGCTGTGATTGTTGATAGTGATTCAGTTGCTAAAGATGAAGTTGCCATCGGTAAAACTGTTACTATCCAAGAAGTCGGTGAGACTGAAGAAGAAGTATACATTATCGTTGGTTCAGCTGGTGCGGATGCTTTTGCTGGAAAAGTTTCAAATGAAAGTCCAATTGGTCAAGCATTGATTGGTAAGAAGACTGGTGATATTGCAACAGTAGAAACACCAGTTGGCAGTTATGATGTCAAAATCCTAAAAGTTGAAAAAACAGTCTAAGAAAGGTCGAGCACGCTCGGCTTTTTCTTTATCAATTTATGCTATAATATAGAACAAGCAAAGGAGATTGTATACTGATGGTTTTATCAAAAAAACGAGCACGCCATGTCATCGAGGAGATCATTGCCCTATTTCCCGATGCCAAACCAAGTTTAGATTTTAGAAATCACTTCGAGCTACTCGTGGCAGTCATGTTATCCGCTCAAACGACAGATGCTGCAGTCAATAAAGCTACACCGAATCTATTTTTAGCTTATCCTACTCCAGAAGCTATGGTAGCAGCATCCGAGGCAGATATTGCCAAGCACATTTCACGCTTAGGCCTTTATCGAAATAAGGCCAAATTTCTGAAAAAATGTGCTCAGCAACTCTTGGACGATTTCAATGGACAGGTGCCTCAGACTCGGGAAGAATTAGAAAGTTTAGCTGGGGTGGGGCGTAAGACAGCTAACGTGGTCATGAGTGTAGGGTTTGGTATTCCAGCTTTTGCCGTTGATACGCATGTTGAACGCATTTGTAAACACCACGATATTGTCAAAAAGTCAGCAAGTCCTTTAGAAGTTGAAAAACGTGTTATGGACGTTCTCCCACCTGAACGCTGGCTAGCTGCGCATCAGGCTATGATCTACTTTGGTCGGGCTATTTGCCATCCCAAAAATCCAGAGTGTGATCACTATCCTCAACTTTACAACTTTGATCATGTTTAAGATAGTGTCTGTGGAAACAAATTTTTACTAGGCGATGAGCGGTTTAAGGGACGTAAAAGACTGTTGCGAGAGTTAGAGGAATATTTAATAGACTTTAGCAGCACGGTGATATAGTGGATAGGGGAGAGGTAAGAAGAGTTAACCTTTCCCTTTTAGTTATTGATTTATAGGTGATTTTAGAGGGGGTTGGAAGAAAAGATGAAAAAAAGATAAAAAAATTTCAAAAAGGTGTTGACAAGGGAGTGGATAGGTGATATACTGATATAGTTGTCGCTTGAGAGAGCGGTAAAGACCTTTGAAAACTGAACAAGACGAACCAATGTGCA
>NZ_RJPR01000015.1 GCF_003943465.1 Streptococcus cristatus
GAAGAAACAGTTAAGTACAGCAAACTTGGTTCATATGTACCAAATGTACCAGACGGACTTCCAAAAGTNCCAAATCTTCCATATCCAAACGATCCAACAGATCCAAGCAAACCAGGTACTGATCTTCCAGTGATTCCACATGTACCAGGCACTACACCAGTAGGCCCAGATGGCACAACACCATTGACACCGAAAGATCCGAGCGATCCAAGCAAGGGTTACAACCCACCACCAATTCCAAGTGATCCAACGAAGGATACACCAATCAACTTCGTGAAGGATGGTCAAAAAGCGATTATCAGCTTCGTAGACCAAACTGACGGTAATAAGGAATTGACCAAGGTCGTTGAAAGCGGTAAGTCAGGTGAGCCAATCGGTACAACCAACTACGCAGCTCGTCTGAAAGAATTGACAGACAAGGGCTACGAAGTGGTGAACGATGAGTTCAAGGGACCTAAGACCTTCGATAATGACGATAAGAAGGATCAAACCTTCACCGTTACTATGCGTCAGGTTGTAGTACCATTCGATCCGAATAATCCACCGAAACCAAACGATCCAATGGATCCTAAGAATCCAGAAGGACCTAAGTGGACAGATGATAAGATCAAGTCAGCTCAACAAGAAGCTGTGAAAGAATTGAGCCGTACGATCAAGTACGTATACGAAGATGGTAAAGAAGCAGCACCAAGCTTCACAGACAGCGCTAAATTCACGCGTATTCTGAAGATCAACGTCGTAACGAAAGCGATCGTAGAAAAAGGCCCATGGACATCACAAGANGACGTGATCAAGGGACAAACTTCACCAGANATCAAGGGTTACGTAGCAGATAAAGCAAGCGTAGCAGATGTGACAGTTACAGCAGACTCAGCTAAACCAGCTGATGAAGTCGTAACTTACAAGAAGGCTGATCAAAAAGCAACCATCACCTTCGTAGACCAAGCTAAGAAAGAATTGGCGAAGATCTCAGAAGGCGGTAAGTCAGGCGAACCAATTAGCCGTGACCAATACCTTGCGAAGTTGAAAGAATTGACTAACCAAGGTTACAAGGTTGTGAACGATGAGTTCAAGGATCCACAAAACTTTGATGATGATGCAAGCAAGGACCAAAACTTCACTGTTCAATTGGAAGAAGGCGTAGTACCATTCAATCCAAACAATCCACCGAAACCAAATGATCCAATGGATCCAAACAATCCGGATGGACCTAAGTGGACAGATGATAAGATCAAGTCAGCTCAACAAGAAGCTGTGAAAGAATTGAGCCGTACGATCAAGTACGTATACGAAGATGGTAAAGAAGCAGCACCAAGCTTCACAGACAGCGCTAAATTCACGCGTATTCTGAAGATCAACGTCGTAACGAAAGCGATCGTAGAAAAAGGCCCATGGACATCACAAGATGACGTGATCAAGGGACAAACTTCACCAGATATCAAGGGTTACGTAGCAGATAAAGCAAGCGTAGCAGATGTGACAGTTACAGCAGACTCAGCNAAACCAGCNGATGAAGTCGTAACTTACAAGAAGGTAGAAGTTCCACCTACACCGACACCTGTTCCACCAACTCCAGCTCCGGTACCAAATAAACAAGTACCGAACAAGCCAGTGGAACCGAAAGTTCCTGGAACTACTGCTCTGCCAAATACAGGTGAGAAATCATCTTCAGCAGCAGTGCTTGGTTTAGGAATTGTTGCAACACTCGCAGGTGTCAGCTTGATTAAACCAAGATTGAAAGAAGAAGATTAATTCTTTCTAGCTTGGATAGTAATCACTGAAGAGTTGTGGACGGTTAGTTAACAGCTCGCAAAAATCGATAACTTCTTTACGAAGTTATCGATTTTTTATTTATTTGATTAGTAAGCTTTAGTAGTAAGAAATGAGAGAAGATTCTAGTAAAATAGGAGATTTACTGGAGAATGAAGGAGCATCACCTTGAATTTAGTAGCATCATTCATTTTGCTATTGAGAGAATGTAATGACTGATCTCGGTATTTTAAAAGTTATAAGGAACTAGTGCTATAATCTTTTCTATCTTTAGTTTGTACTTCAGCAGATAATTTTAGGAAATTGGGGACTTTCCTGTTTTTGTTGGATGATTTTTCGTCTTTCCTGTGTTATAATAAGGAAGATTAAAAATGTAGAATAGTTAAAGGAGAAATTCCAATGGGACGTAAGTGGGCCAATATTGTAGCTAAGAAAACAGCTAAAGATGGCGCAAACTCAAAAGTTTATGCTAAATTCGGTGTAGAGATCTATGTAGCAGCGAAAAAAGGTGAACCAGATCCTGAGTTGAACACAGCCCTTAAGTTCGTTATTGATCGCGCTAAGCAAGCGCAAGTGCCAAAGCATGTTATTGACAAGGCGATTGACAAGGCTAAGGGAAATACAGACGAGACCTTTACAGAAGGTCGTTATGAAGGCTTTGGGCCGAATGGTTCTATGTTAATCGTTGATACCTTGACTTCGAATGTCAACCGGACTGCGGCCAATGTCCGTGCAGCCTTTGGGAAAAATGGCGGCAACATGGGTGCTAGTGGCTCTGTATCTTATCTTTTTGATAATAAAGGTGTCATCGTTTTTGCTGGTGATGATGCAGATAGCATCTTTGAATTGCTTTTAGAAGCAGATGTAGATGTGGACGATGTAGAGGCTGAAGAAGGAAGTATCACTGTTTATACAGCGCCAACTGACCTACATAAAGCAATCGTGGCCTTGCGTGAATCTGGTATCCAAGAATTCCAAGTGACAGAGCTGGAAATGATTCCTCAGTCAGAAGTGGAATTAACAGGAGAAGATTTAGAAACCTTCGAAAAATTGTATAGCGTCCTTGAAGACGATGAAGATGTCCAAAAAATCTACACCAACGTAGATGGATTCTAATTGAATAACATAAAAATACAGTCTGATTTAGTATAAGCTGCGTTCTAAGGCAGTTTCTAAATTAGACTGTATTTATTTTTAGTTAGTTAAGTGAAATTTTTTTAGGAATTGTTCCTGTTCCTCTTTGATAGCTTCTGTGGGATTTTTCACAGCAAGAATCATCTCAATCATTTCAGGATTGGCTTCGCGTACTAGCTGACTGAGAGCCCAGATGGCCGTAGCGATATGGATAGGATTTTGCCCTTTATCGATAATTTCTAGCAGTTTGGGAATAGCAGAGCGGTCATTAGCATTGGCTAGAGCAATGATGGCATTGCGCTGCAGGATGTTTTTGCCCCGCCAGCTACCTGCTATATGGCCAAATTTTTCCTTAAATTGACCATTAGAAAGTTCCAAGAAAGGTAGGAGCTCTGGATGGGCCAGTTCGGGGTCGATATCAGTTGCGAGCGGATTGTCCAAGCCTTTATTATAGGGGCAGCAGATTTGGCAGATATCGCAACCATAGATGACTGTCTTGATTTTTTTGCGAAATTCTAGGTCCATGATGCCCTTATCTTGGGTTTGAAAGGATAGACAGCGCTTGGCGTTCATAGTCCCATCGCCAATGAGGCAGGAGGTGGGACAGGCCGTCACACAACGATTGCAGTCTCCGCAGTCATAGTCGACAGGCTGGTCAGGTTTGATGTCCAGATTGGTAATGAGCTCACCCAGAAACATATAAGAACCAAATTCCTTGGAGATGACCAAGCCGTTCTTGCCGATAAAGCCTATTCCTGCTCGCCGGGCTACAGCGGTGTCGACCAAGGCTCCTGTATCCACCATGCCTTTATATTCAAAGTCGGCAGTCAACTCCTCAATTCCCTTTGCAAGCCGATCTAGCTTGTCTTGTAGAACATAGTGGTAATCCAGTCCCCAGCTGTTGGGAGTGAATTTCCCCCGTTTGTAGGCTGTTTTTTGTGGCTGCTGCTTGAGCTTGTGGGGATAGGCGACTGCGATAGAGATGATGGTCTTAGCTGAGGCCAAACTCAGCTTGGGCTTGATTCGCTCCTCAATATTCTTGTGTTCAAATCCTGAATTTCGGCCTTCTTCTACGGCCAAGCGCAGCGACTTTTCCAGATAGTCAAAGTTATCTGCTGTCGTGAAGCCAATTTTAGAAATGCCAATGTCTTTTGATAATTTGATAATTTCTTCTTTGATATTCATTGCTATTATTATATCGAAATTATGAGAATTATGCGAGAAACTACTTCGTGAAAACCATGATCATTTAGCAAATTTGAGTGCAAGAAGAGTTAGGCAGATAAGTGTTTAAATTGAGAAACGACAGCCTTTCAAGCCAATTGCCAAATGGATTATTTCTTGAAAGATATGGGGAAACATGCTATAATGAGAGGAAACATTTATAAACAGAACATAGCGAGTAAGGAATAAAATGGCTAATATTTTAAAAAAAATCATCGAAAATGATAAAGGTGAAATAAGAAAATTAGAAAAGATGGCGGACAAGGTCATGTCCTATGAGGACGAAATGGCAGCCTTGACCGATGAAGAATTGCAAGCAAAAACGGTTGAATTTAAGGAACGTTATGCTAATGGTGAAACTTTATATCAACTTTTGTTTGAAGCATTTGCAGTTGTCCGTGAAGGAGCTAAGCGTGTCTTAGGTCTTTTCCCATATAAGGTTCAGATTATGGGGGGGATTGTCCTTCACCATGGTGATGTGCCAGAAATGCGTACGGGGGAAGGGAAAACCCTGACAGCGACTATGCCTGTTTACCTGAATGCTTTATCTGGTCAAGGAGTTCACGTTGTTACAGTCAATGAATACTTGTCCGAGCGTGATGCGACTGAGATGGGTGAACTTTATTCTTGGTTGGGACTTTCTGTTGGTATCAACCTAGCATCTAAGTCACCAATGGAAAAAAGAGAAGCTTATGCTTGTGATATCACCTACTCAACCAACTCTGAAATTGGTTTTGACTACCTGCGCGATAACATGGTGGTTCGGGCTGAAAATATGGTACAGCGTCCGCTTAACTATGCCTTGGTTGACGAGGTGGATTCTATCTTGATTGACGAAGCGCGTACGCCATTGATCGTGTCAGGACCGACTGCTTCTGATACGAATCAGCTTTATTACAGAGCGGATAGCTTTGTGAAAACACTTCAAAAAGATGACTATATCATTGATATTCCATCTAAGACGATTGGTTTGTCAGATTCTGGTATTGACAAGGCTGAAAGTTACTTTAACTTAGAAAATCTATACGACCTTGAGAATGTTGCTTTGACTCACTTTATCGACAATGCCTTACGTGCTAACTATATCATGACCTTAGATGTGGATTATGTCGTGAGTGAAAAGCAGGAAATCCTCATCGTTGACCAATTTACTGGGCGTACAATGGAAGGCCGTCGTTTCTCTGATGGACTCCACCAAGCGATTGAAGCAAAAGAAGCTGTGCCTATCCAAGAAGAATCAAAGACATCTGCTTCGATTACTTACCAGAACCTTTTCCGTATGTATAAAAAGTTGTCAGGGATGACAGGGACTGGTAAGACAGAAGAAGAAGAATTCCGTGAAATTTATAATATTCGCGTAATTCCAATTCCAACTAACCGTCCTGTCCAACGTGTTGACCATCCAGATTTGCTGTATCCTAGCTTGGAAGCGAAGTTTAAAGCAGTCGTGGAAGACGTCAAGGAACGCTACAAAACAGGTCAACCTGTCTTGGTCGGTACAGTATCGGTTGACACGAGTGACTATCTTTCTCAAAAATTAGTGGCGGCGGGAATTCCTCATGAAGTTCTGAATGCTAAAAACCACTATAAAGAAGCACAGATTATCATGAATGCTGGTCAGCGTGGAGCTATTACTATTGCGACCAACATGGCTGGACGTGGTACAGATATCAAGCTAGGTGAAGGTGTGCGTGAATTGGGTGGACTTTGTGTCATTGGTACAGAGCGCCATGAAAGCCGCCGGATTGATAACCAGCTTCGTGGACGTTCAGGTCGTCAAGGGGATCCAGGTGAATCACAATTCTACCTATCTCTAGAAGACGATTTGATGAAACGCTTCGGTTCAGAGCGTATTAAGGCCTTGCTAGACCGGATGAATCTGAGCGAAGAAGAGTCTGTCATCAAGTCTCGGATGCTAACGCGTCAGGTGGAAGCAGCCCAAAAACGGGTTGAAGGAAATAACTACGATACTCGGAAGCAAGTCCTCCAATATGATGATGTCATGCGCGAACAACGTGAAATTATCTATTCTCAACGCTATGATGTCATCACAGCAGACCGTGATTTGGCTCCAGAAATCCATGCTATGATCCGTCGTACCATTAATCGGATTGTGGATGGCAGCAGTCATTCAGATCATGATGAAAAGATAGAAGCGATTCTGAATTTTGCTAAATATAATCTTGTAGCAGAGGATTCTATCTCAGCTGATGATTTAGAAGGTAAATCGAATCAAGAGATCAAAGATTACTTGATGGAACGAGCTTCTGAAGTTTATGCCAATCAGGTTTCTAAACTTCGTGATGAAGAAGCAGTTCAAGAGTTCCAAAAAGTGCTGATCCTACGTGTTGTAGATAATAAATGGACAGATCATATCGACGCCTTGGATCAATTGCGTCAGGCTGTGGGGCTTCGCGGCTATGCTCAGAACAACCCAGTTGTTGAGTATCAGGCAGAAGGTTTCCGGATGTTTAATGATATGATCGGCTCTATCGAGTTTGATGTGACTCGTCTTATGATGAAAGCACAGATCCATGAGCAAGAACGTCCACGTACAGAGCACAGTATCAGCACGACGGCTACTCGAAACATTGCTGCCCAAAACCCAAATCTTCCAAAAAATGTTGATTTATCCTCTGTAAAAAGAAATGATTTATGCCCATGTGGTTCAGGTAAGAAATTTAAAAATTGTCATGGCCGCAAGAAGTAGTTTATAAGGAGAGAAGATGACCTTTAAAGCAACTAGTCAACCAATCAATGTAGCAGAAGTGCGTCAGCTTGCTAAGCTAGAAGGTTCTATTCTAGCTCATAAGCAAGAGCGGGATCGCCAACTAGAAGCCATTATCCGTGGTGAAGATGCTCGCATCCTTTTGGTTATCGGTCCTTGCTCCTCAGACAATGAAGAAGCTGTCTTGGAATACGCTAAGCGTTTGGCAGCTCTTCAGGAAGAAGTCAAAGATCGGATCTTTATGGTCATGCGGGTTTATACAGCCAAGCCACGGACCAATGGTGATGGCTACAAGGGCTTGATTCACCAGCCTAATGCGACAGCGGCACCTAGCCTAATCAACGGGATTAAGGCGGTTCGCAATCTGCATTATCGCGTGATTTCAGAAACTGGAATGACGACGGCTGACGAGATGCTTTATCCAGAAAATCTTCCCCTAGTAGATGATTTGATTTCCTATATGGCGATCGGTGCTCGTTCTGTTGAAGATCAGCAGCACCGCTTTGTAGCCAGTGGAGCGGATTTTCCGACTGGTTTAAAAAATCCAACATCTGGCAATCTAAATGTCATGTTTAATGGCATTTATGCGGCTCAGAACAAGCAGAGCTTCCTCTTTGCAAATCGGGAAGTAGAGACGAGTGGAAATCCTTTGGCCCATGCGATTCTGCGCGGTGCCATCAATGAATATGGGAAGAACATTCCGAACTACTATTATGATAATCTGCTGGACACAATCGCCCAGTATGAAGCAATGGGATTAGAAAATCCATTTATCATCATTGATACCAACCATGACAACTCTGGCAAGCAGTATTTGGAGCAAGTCCGTATTGTTCGTCAGACTTTGATCAACCGCGACTGGAATAATAAAATCAAGAAGGTTGTTCGTGGCTTTATGATTGAATCTTACTTGGAAGATGGCCGACAAAATGAACCAGAAGTCTTTGGCAGGTCTATCACAGATCCATGCCTAGGATGGGACAAGACGGTCGAACTTGTCCATGAGATATACGATACACTAGGTAAATAATATGGCATTTATAGAAAAAGGTCAGGAAATTGACATCGAGCAGATCAAGTCTGCAACGATTTTGTCAGACCAAGCTCTGAAAAAGAAACATCAGCGTGATCAGGAATTGGCCGCCATCATCAAGGGAGAAGATCAACGCTTGCTCTTGGTTATTGGCCCCTGTTCATCTGACAATGAAGAGGCGGTGCTGGAGTACGCTCGCCGGTTGGCCGACCTCCAGCAGAAAGTGGCAGATAAGATTTTTATCGTCATGCGGGTCTATACTGCCAAGCCTCGGACCAATGGGGACGGCTACAAGGGGCTCGTTCACCAGCCAGATACTTCAAAAAGTCCAAGCTTGATCAATGGGTTAAAGGCAGTGCGCCAGCTTCATTACCGAGTCATTACTGAGACAGGCTTGACTACTGCTGATGAAATGCTCTATCCTTCCAATCTAGTGCTGGTAGATGATTTGGTTAGTTATCATGCCGTAGGTGCTCGATCGGTTGAAGACCAAGAACACCGCTTTGTAGCGTCTGGCATTGACGCTCCGGTTGGTATGAAAAATCCAACATCTGGCAATCTTGGGGTCATGTTTAATGCCGTCTATGCTGCTCAAAATAAGCAAATCTTCCTTTATCATGGTCAGGAAGTAGAAACGTTAGGAAATCCTCTTGCGCATGTGATTTTGCGTGGTGCTTTAGATGAGTACGGTAAGAACAAGCCTAACTTCTATTACGAAAATCTTCTGGATGTGATCAAACGCTATGAAGAAATGAAGCTGTCCACTCCTTTCATCCTGATTGATACCAATCATGATAATTCTGGAAAGCAGTATTTGGAGCAGATCCGGATTATCCGTCAGACTCTGATCAACTGTGCTTGGAATGAGCAGATCAAGAAGGCTGTGCGTGGATTCATGATTGAATCCTATTTGGAGGATGGCCGCCAGAATGAGCCAGAAGTCTTTGGTAAGTCCATTACCGATCCTTGCTTGGGCTGGGATAAGACAGAAGAACTCGTTCAGGAAATCTATGATACCTTAGAAAAAGAAGCTTAAAAGAAAGGATTAGTAGGCTTTTGATAGAAGTCTACTAATGAATATAGGCAAGCTCATACTCTATGAAAATCTAATTTTGATGATGTTAAACCCCTTTGATGCATTTCAGTGTCATTTTCATCGGTTTGCCTTGTCGAAATTAGATTTTCTTTCAATCTCCTTGGGAGAAGGGCCTTGCTTTGTATTCCTGATAGAAGTATGATAAGAGGACATGGAATAGATATAGAAGAGATTTCCAGCATTGGTCGGGCCTACGAGAAGAATGAGCGCTTTGCTGAGAAAATCTTGACGGCTCAGGAGTTGGCTCGGTTCAGCTCCTTAAAGGGCAAGCGAAAGCTGGAATATTTGGCAGGTCGTTGGTCAGCCAAAGAAGCCTTTGCCAAGGCTTGGGGAACCGGTATTGGCCCTGTGACTTTTCAAGATTTGGAAATTTTAAATGATGATAAGGGGGCTCCTTATTTTAGTAAATCTCCCTTTGCTGGTTCGGTATGGCTATCAATCAGTCATGCTGGAAATCTGGTGACCGCCAGTGTGATTTTGGAGGAAGACAATGAAAGCTAGTCTACATAGACCCACTAAAGCAGTCATAGACCTGTCTGCTATTGCATTTAATATTGAGCAAATTGCGGCTCATATTCCCCAGTCGGTCCAGAAGTGGGCAGTAGTCAAGGCCAATGCTTATGGACATGGTGCGGTTCCTGTCTCTCAGCATATTCAGCCGCTTGTAGATGGTTTTTGCGTGTCCAATATTGACGAAGCCCTCGAACTACGAGAAGCTGGCATTGCTAAATCCATTCTTATTTTGAGTGTTTCTTCATTGGAGGCTGTGCCTTTAGCGATCCAGCAGCAGATTACCCTGACAGTGGCTAGCCTAGCTTGGATGGAGGAGCTCTTGAGCCAGCAAGCTGATCTGACAGGCTTGACCGTCCATATCAAGATTGATTCAGGTATGGGACGCATTGGCTTTCGTGATAGTCAAGAAGCCCAGCAAGCAATTAGCCGCCTGCAAGCAGCAGGAGCTGTGGTAGAAGGAATTTTCACTCATTTTGCAACAGCCGACGAATTAGATACAAGTCATTTTGTAGCCCAATTAAATTGCTTTAAAGAGATTTTAAGTGAGTTAGCTTTCTTGCCGCCGATTGTGCATGCTAGCAACTCTGCTACAACCCTTTGGCACAGTGACACGATTATGAATGCTGTTCGGCTGGGCGATATTATCTACGGGCTGAATCCTAGCGGACGAGTGCTGGACTTACCTTATGAGGTCAAACCAGCTCTTAGCTTAGAATCTGCTCTGGTTCACGTCAAAGAAATTCAAGCGGGTGCGCATGTCGGTTATGGGGCGACCTATACCAGTGATAGCCAGCAAATCATTGGAACCATTCCTTTGGGTTACGCTGATGGCTGGACCCGCGATATGCAAGGCTTTGATGTCTTGATCGCTGGTCATCGCTGTCCAATTGTCGGTCGGGTTTCCATGGATCAAATCACGGTGCGTCTACCTCGAGCCTACCCTTTGGGAACGCAGGTGGTCTTGATTGGTCAGAGTGGAGCCAAGCTTATCACAGCAACGGATGTGGCAGAAAAGCGTGGCACGATCAATTATGAAGTGGTCTGCTTAATCAGCGATAGGGTACCGAGAGAGTATAAAAAGTAAAAGACAATCAAGAAGAAGGAAAGGAGACAGGATGAATCTGCACCAGGCTTTGACGGCTCTGCCAGGAGTGGGGCCAAAATCGGCTGAAAAATTTAAAAAACTAGGCCTTGAGAGCCTGCAGGATCTCCTGCTCTATTTTCCTTTTCGCTATGAGGATCTTAAAAGCAAGAATGTCCTCGACTTGGAGGATGGGGAAAAGGCAGTTATTTCTGGTATTGTCGCGACTCCAGCTAATGTCCAGTACTATGGCTACAAGCGCAATCGCCTGCGTTTCACAATCAAGCAGGGAGAAGTAGCGATTGCAGTCAATTTTTTCAATCAGCCTTATCTGGCAGATAAGCTCGAACTGGGAGCGACGGTGGCTATTTTTGGTAAATGGGATAAAGCCAAGGCTAGTCTGACGGGGATGAAGGTGTTAGCTCAGGTCGAAGACGACTTGCAGCCAGTTTATCGAGTTGCCCAAGGAATTAGTCAGGCCAGTCTAGTCAAGCTGATTAAGGTGGCTTTTGATCAAGGTTTGGATCAGTTGTTAGAGGAAAATCTTCCTCCTGTCCTTCTGGAGCGCTACCAGCTTTTGGGGCGCACTCAAGCTGTGCGTGCCATGCACTTTCCTAAGGATTTGGCAGAATATAAGCAGGCCCTGCGTCGAGTCAAGTTTGAAGAACTTTTTTATTTCCAGATGCAGCTGCAGGTTCTGAAGCATGAGACCAAGGATGTCAGCCAGGGACTGGCTATTCCTTGGCAGGAAAAAATGCTGGCTCAAAAGAAGGCTGAGCTGCCATTTTCTCTGACAGAGGCTCAGGAGCGGAGTCTGGAAGAAATTCTCAGTGATTTGCAATCGCCTGCCCATATGAACCGTCTCCTGCAAGGAGATGTTGGTAGTGGTAAGACCGTGGTGGCTGGCTTGGCCATGTATGCCGCCCATACGGCAGGTTACCAGTCGGCTTTGATGGTTCCGACAGAAATTTTGGCTGAGCAGCATTTGGATAGCTTGACTCAGCTCTTTCCTGAACTGAATTTGGCCCTCCTAACTGGTGGTATGAAAGCTGCTGAACGCAGAGATACTTTGGCTGCAATAGAATCGGGGCAAGTAGATATGGTGGTCGGCACCCATGCCTTGATTCAGGAAGGGGTGGTCTATCATCGACTGGGCTTGGTCATTATTGATGAGCAGCATCGTTTTGGGGTGGACCAGCGTCGGATTTTGAGGGAAAAAGGAAATAATCCAGACGTCCTCATGATGACAGCGACACCTATTCCTCGGACTTTGGCCATTACCGCTTTTGGTGATATGGATGTCTCTATTATTGACCAGATGCCGGCTGGTCGCAAGCCCATCATTACTCGTTGGGTCAAGCATGAGCAATTGGAAGTGGTCTTGGACTGGATGAAAAAAGAGCTGGCCAAGGGCGCCCAAGTCTACTTTATTTCTCCCTTGATTGAGGAATCAGAGGCCTTGGACTTGAAAAACGCGATTGCTCTAGAGGAAGAGCTTAAGGCCTACTTTGCCAATCAGGCTCAGGTGGCTCTGCTCCACGGTCGCATGAAAAATGACGAAAAAGAAGCCATTATGCAGGACTTCAAGGATGGGAAAACGGATATTTTAGTGTCAACTACAGTTATTGAAGTCGGTGTCAATGTTCCGAATGCGACCATCATGGTTATCATGGATGCTGACCGCTTCGGGCTCAGCCAGCTTCATCAGTTGCGGGGACGAGTTGGTCGAGGAAATAAGCAATCTTATGCCGTTCTGGTTGCCAATCCCAAGACGGAGTCTGGGAAGAAACGGATGAAAATCATGACTGAGACGACAGATGGTTTTGTTCTGGCTGAGGAAGACCTCAAGATGCGTGGTTCTGGTGAAATTTTTGGGACCCGTCAGTCTGGTATTCCAGAGTTTCAGGTAGCGGACATCGTAGAGGACTATCCCATTTTGGAAGAAGCGCGCAAGGTAGCCAGCCAAATCGTTGCCAATCCTAGCTGGCGGCAGGATGCCAATTGGCACCTCGTATCCCTGCATCTCGAAAAACGCGATTATCTGGACTAGCGAGATAACATTCGATTAGATTTTGCTTTATACGTTTAAGCTTTCTGCAAGAAAATTCTAAGCCTTCCTTAAGCTTTGAGGCCTATAATAAAAGCATCAAAAGAAACGAGGTGGCAAAAATGAAAGTAGCAGTTAAAGTAACCTATAAAAAAGAATTTAAACAGATGCGCCGCGTGAACAAGACTTATGGAATCTAATAATTCCAAGTGAAAGATAAAAGAAGTACCTTCGGAAGAAATTCTGGAGGTATTTTGCTATTGAATCAAGGCTTTCTTGCAATTTATGTTATAATATAGAATAACTATGATAAAAGGAGCTCAATTATGTTTCCAGATGACAGTTTGACTTTACATACAGACTTATATCAAATCAATATGATGCAGGTTTATTTCAACGAGGGTATCCATAATAAGCGTGCTGTTTTTGAAGTCTATTTTCGCAAGAATCCTTTTAATAATGGCTATGCCGTTTTTGCGGGCTTAGAGAGGATTGTGGCTTATCTGAATGATTTGAAATTCAGTCAGACGGATTTGGACTATTTAGCGTCCTTGGGCTATAACGGAGCTTTCTTAGAGTATTTACGTGATTTCAAGATGCAGCTGACCGTGCGTTCTGCTAAAGAAGGAGATTTGGTTTTTGCCAATGAACCGATTGTTCAGGTCGAAGGGCCGCTGGCTCAATGTCAGTTGGTGGAAACAGCGATTTTAAATATCGTGAATTTCCAAACCTTGATTGCGACCAAGGCAGCTCGCATCCGCTCTGTGATCGAAGATGAGCCGTTGATGGAGTTTGGTACCCGTCGTGCTCAGGAAATGGATGCGGCGATTTGGGGTACGCGGGCCGCTGTTATCGGTGGAGCCAACGGTACCAGCAATGTTCGGGCAGGCAAGCTTTTTGATATTCCCGTTCTGGGGACGCATGCCCATGCACTTGTGCAGGTTTATGGCAATGATTACGAGGCTTTCAAGGCTTATGCAAGCACTCATCGGGACTGTGTGTTCTTGGTAGACACCTATGATACCCTTCGGATCGGGGTTCCTACGGCCATCCGTGTAGCGCGTGAATTTGGGGATAAAATCAATTTCTTGGGTGTGCGGATCGATTCTGGAGACCTGGCCTATATTTCCAAAAAAGTTCGTCAGCAGTTAGATGAAGCGGGCTTCCCAAATGCTAAAATTTACGCTTCCAATGATTTGGATGAGAATACCATCCTCAACTTAAAAATGCAAAAGGCTAAGATTGATGTCTGGGGCGTAGGAACCAAGCTCATTACCGCATACGATCAGCCAGCTCTGGGCGCGGTTTACAAGATTGTAGCGATTGAAGATGAGAATGGGCACTTGCGCAATACCATCAAGTTGTCTAACAATGCTGAAAAGGTTTCGACTCCAGGCAAGAAGCAGGTTTGGCGCATTACCAGCCGTGAGAAAGGCAAGTCTGAGGGCGACTACATCACTTATGATGGTGTAGATGTCACCCATCAGGAAGAGCTAGAAATGTTCCATCCGACTTATACTTATATCAATAAAACAGTCAAGAATTTTGATGCGGTGCCGCTCTTGGTGGATATTTATAAGGAAGGTCAGCTTGTCTACGATTTGCCGAGCCTGTCTGAGATTCAGGACTATGCCCGCCAAGAATTTGACAAACTCTGGGACGAGTACAAACGGGTTCTCAATCCACAAGATTATCCGGTCGATTTGGCGCGTGATATTTGGCAGGATAAGATGGACTTGATTGACCAGATGCGCAAGAAAGCCTACCAGACAGGAGCAGAAAAATGAGTCTACAAGAAGAAATTATCGCTCAACTGGGAGTCAAACCAGTCATTGATCCAGAGGAAGAAATCCGCAAATCGGTGGACTTTCTCAAAGCCTATCTGAGAAAACATCCCTTTTTGAAAAGCTATGTTCTGGGCATTTCTGGTGGTCAAGACTCAACCTTGGCGGGGCGTTTGGCCCAGCTAGCTGTAGAGGAAATGCGGGCAGAAACAGGAGATGATAGCTATCGCTTTATCGCTGTCCGCCTGCCTTACGGTGTTCAGGCAGATGAAGACGATGCCCAAAAAGCTTTGGCTTTCATCCAGCCTGATGTCAGTCTGACAGTCAATATCAAAGAATCCGCTGATGCCATGACAAAGGCTGTAGAAGTAACGGGTGCCAAAGTCTCTGATTTTAACAAGGGCAATATCAAGGCGCGCAGCCGTATGATTGCCCAGTATGCTTTGGCTGGTTCATACAGTGGGGCTGTCATTGGGACCGACCATGCTGCAGAAAATGTCACGGCCTTTTTCACCAAGTTTGGGGATGGCGGAGCAGATATTTTACCACTTTACCGTCTCAATAAGCGTCAAGGCAAGCAGCTTTTAGCTGCCTTAGGAGCGGATCCGGCCCTCTATGAAAAGGTACCGACAGCTGATTTGGAAGAAGAAAAACCTGGGATTGCGGATGAAGTTGCTCTGGGTGTGACCTACAATGAAATTGACGATTATCTCGAAGGCAAGTCCGTTTCAGCCCAAGCCCAAGAAACGATCGAGTCTTGGTGGCATAAAGGCCAGCACAAACGCCATTTGCCAATTACAATTTTTGATGAATTTTGGAAGTGAAAATCTCGATCGAAACTTTTTAGTCTGAGCCAAGAAACGAGGAAGCAATGAAAAAGACAGGTACACAGTCTATTGAAACCAAACGTCTTTTGTTAAGACCTTTTCTGGAATCGGATGCTCAGGCTATGTATGACAATTGGGCTTCTCGTCCGGACAATTTGCTGCATGTGACTTGGGATGTTCATGAGAGTCCTGATGTTACCCAACAGTCTATTGCTCGCTGGGTTGAGAATTATCAAAACTTGGATTTTTACAAGTGGGCTATCTGCCTAAAAGAAAATCCTGATTCTGTCATTGGGGACATCAGCGTGGTGGATAGAGATGATACGGTTAATGCTTGCGAGGTCGGTTATATTCTAAGTAAAGACTATTGGGGGCAGGGGCTGATGACAGAAGCTTTGAAAGCTGTTTTGAACTACCTCTTGCAAGACGCAGGATTCAATCGTGTCACAGCAAGATTTGTAACAGCCAATCCAGCTTCGGGGCGTGTTATGACTAAAGCTGGCATGAGCTACGAAGGTACTTTTCGGCAGGCTGTATTTCATAAAGGACAAGTCAAAGATTTTTCCGTCTATGGGATCTTAAAATCAGATTTAAAATAAAAAAGTTAGGCTTGCCTAACTTTTTTACTTGCGCTCTTTTTTTAAAGTTCTATAATAGATGTATAATGACAAGGAGGATTCTATGAATTCATTAAAACAAGATTTTACAGATAAGTTGTACGCTGCTTATGAGGCCAATCCCAAGTATGCAGCAATGGAGAATGCTATTAGCCACAATGGTCTTTTGACTTCTTTAGAAAAACGGACTGCTGCTGTAGAAAATGCACCTGTTTTCTCACTGGATCTCACTAAGGACAAGGTCAGCGACCAGAAGGCTTCTGGCCGCTGCTGGATGTTTGCAGCTCTCAATACTTTCCGTCACAAGATGATTGCGGGCTTCCAGCTGGAGGATTTTGAGCTGGCTCAGGCTCATACCTTCTTTTGGGATAAATATGAAAAATCCAACTGGTTCTTAGAGCAGGTTTTGGCAACGGCTGACCAAGACTTGACTAGCCGCAAGGTCAAGTTTCTCCTAGATACGCCTCAGCAGGATGGCGGTCAGTGGGATATGGTCGTGGCGCTTTTTGAAAAATACGGCGTCGTGCCTAAGTCAGTCTATCCAGAGTCAATTTCTTCTAGCAATAGCCGTGAGCTCAATCAGATTCTCAATAAACTCTTGCGTCAGGATGCGCAAATCTTGCGTGAGCTGGCCTTGAGTGGTGCAGATGAAGCTAGTCTACAAGCCAAGAAAGAAGCTTTGCTACAGGAAATTTTTAATTTCTTAGCGATGTCGTTGGGCTTACCTCCTCGGAAGTTTGACTTTGCTTATCGAGATAAGGACGGTAATTACCATAGAGAAGCTAATTTGACTCCACAGTCCTTTTACCAAAAATATGTAGACCTCGAGCTGGATGACTATGTGTCAATTATCAATGCGCCAACAGCCGATAAACCTTATGGCAAGTCTTACACAGTCGAGATGTTGGGCAATGTAGTCGGCAGTAAACCTGTTCGCTATTTGAATGTAGAAATGAAACGTCTTAAGGAATTGGCAATCGCTCAGATGCAGGCTGGCGAGACCGTTTGGTTTGGCTCTGATGTGGGTCAGTCCAGCAATCGCAAGGCTGGTATCATGGAAGCAGGTATGCATGATTTAACATCTAGTATGGATATCCAGTTGACCCAAGATAAGGCGGGTCGTCTTGATTACAGCGAAAGCCTCATGACTCATGCCATGGTACTGGCTGGAGTGGACTTGGATGAAAAGGGTCAAGCTAAAAAATGGAAAGTAGAAAATTCTTGGGGCGAAAAGGTTGGTGATAAGGGATACTTTGTCGCCAGCGACGCTTGGATGGATGAGTACACTTACCAAATCGTAGTCAGAAAAGAATTCTTGACTCCAGAAGAGTTGGCGGCCTACAATGCTGATCCAATTGTCCTAGCGCCATGGGATCCAATGGGAGCTCTTGCTAATGGCGAAATAATTTGATGGGATGAGCAATTGCAGAAAGCTATTGATTTATTTAAACATAAAAAAGATTGGATTTTAGAAATCCAATCTTTTTTGGTTTATCGATGTTCAGCTCCTTGGTTAGAAGTAGTTGAGCTGCTGGTTGTTCCAGAACTTGTTGAACTTGTTTGGGAACTAGAGTTGGTACTACTATGTTCTTCGCTAGATTCACTCGTACTTTGACTTGAAGATTCTGAGCTTGACTCAGAAGTGGAGCTTGAAGATGATTGGGTATAAGCGCGACTGTAAGTAGAAGTACCATTGAGATAGAGATAGGATCCGCTACGGAAAAGTCCGCTTGGTGGTGTCCAGTCTTCATTGCTATAGCCTGTCAGATAGAGCATCATAGAGCGGTAAACATCGGTTGCCACTTTAACTCCATCGTCTAAAACAGGAGTGAGGCGATTTGAGTAACCGGTCCAAACAGCCATAGAGTACTGTGGAGTGTAGCCAACAAATAGCTCGTCTGGTGTGACAATGCTAGAACTATAATAAGGTTTTGTCAACTTCTCTAGTTCATCATCTGCATAGTTGGAAGTACCAGTTTTACCTGCTTGATAGACTCCTGGAATTGCAGCATTGGTACCAGTTCCAGACTGAAGAACGGTCTTCATCATGTCTGTCATCATGTAGGCTGTCGTCTCTTTCATGGCTTTTGATCCGCCATTTGAAAAGACTTTTTCTGTACCGTCGCTAAAGACAACTCGGTTGACGTATTGCGGTTTGTAATATGTACCGCCATTAGCAAAGGCAGCGTAAGCGGCAGCCATTTTTTCGCTACTTGCTCCGTATTGGTTACCAGATTCGCTTGTATTACTTGAAATCGCATTAGAATAATGCATTTCAGGGTAATTAATACCAAGGCCATTGAGGAACTTCAATGAATTATCTAATCCGACTGCTTCCAGCGATTTGACGGCTGGTACGTTACGGGATTCTTGGATAGCGTATTGGATAGTAATCCAGCCATAATAGCGTTTATCCCAGTTATAGACAGGGGTAGATGTTCCAGGGAAATAGTAAGGAGCATCTTGGATTGAGGCAGCAGTGGAAGTGAAAACATTGTATTCCAAGGCTGGAGCATAATCGGTAATTGGTTTCATGGTAGAACCCCAGTCGCGATTCGTTTCGACTGCTTGGTTGGTACCAAAAGAAACGTTGGAAGACTGATGGCGAGCACCCAGTTGGGCAATGACTTTCCCGTCGGTAACATCCATAACAGTTGATGCCACTTGCAGTTCATCATCTGGATAAGCAACATATTCTTCCGTGTTGTAAATATCCCACAATTTTTTCTGGGCTTCGGTATTAACGTTGGTATAAACTTCCATACCAGTCGTAAGGACATTGTAGCCAGTTTCTTCTTCGACTTGCTCAATAACTTCTTTTAAGTAGTTATCCATATAGGCAGGATAGCTAGCTGAATTTTTCAAGCTCTGTAAGCCGTCGGTTACTGGGGTATTGATAGCTTGTTCGTATTGTTCTGGTGAGATGTACTTGAGTTCATACATTTCAGATAGTACGAGATTCCGACGCTGAGTGGCAGCTTCTGGATTTGTGTAAGGGTCATATTGGTTAGGAGCCTGAGGCATTCCTGCAAGCAGGGCAATCTGAGGAAGGGTCAAATCTTTCAAATCTTTGCCATAGTAACTTTGAGAAGCTGTTTGCATCCCGTAATTTCCATTAGACATATAGACTTTATTGACATAGTATGTCAAGATTTCTTGTTTGGTAGCCTTTCGCTCAAGTTGAGTTGCCAGCCATGCTTCTTGGATTTTCCGAGAAAGGGTAGCATCCGCTGAGGAAGTGGAGAAATAAGTCAACTTGATCAACTGCTGGGTTAAGGTAGATCCCCCTTGACGTCCGCCTCCTTTCAGATTGCTTAGGAAGGCTCCTCCTATCCGAATGAAATCAACCCCACGGTGATTAAAGAAGCGGTGGTCCTCAATCGCAACGATGGCATCTACTAGCTGTGTAGGGATCTGGTCTGTTGACGCATTGACCCGCTTTTCAGAACCTAGGTCTGCAATCAGATTGTTATCGCTATCGTAAATCTTACTTGAAGTTGTTGCGACAAGATCCTTCTCAGAAAGGGTAGGAGACTTGGCGACATAGTATGTGAAGACAAGAACGCCAGTCACAACTCCAATGATAAAGAGAGATAAGAGGGCAGTTGCAAGATATTTTAAGGCCTGCAAAAGGGTTTGTTTATTCATTTGAGATACCACCTAGTAGTTTTTGTTCGATAATTTCAAGGTAAGGGATGCTTGGAAATTGCTTTGTTTCGATTAAAAATCCATGTTCTTGAATGTAAGATAAAGGGAGGGATTTTCCGCCTTTATCCATCTTATAAAATGTAATCAAATAAGATGCTGGAAGTAGATAAGTCTCCCGCAAGCTAGAGAAGTGCAGTAAGACAAAGCAAATTCCTTTTTGCTGAAGGACAGCTTCCATATGTTCAATCTGGTGTAGATGGAAATTCTTTAGAGGCATGGCTGTTTTTTGCCGTGTTTCCTTGGCTTCAAAATCAATATAATGTCCCTTAAAGACGCCAGAATAATCGGTCGTGGATGCCTGTCGGAAGTAGGCCTCCACAATCTTTGCACGACTGCGTTGAGGATAGTCCACTTTGACGATCTGAATGGGTGTCGGCTTCTTATGAATGACTGCGAGTCCCCTACTCAAATAGTAGCTGTTGGATTCGTTGATCATCTTCTCAAAAGACATCCCACGATTGGCAAAATTCACAGCCGTCTTTGAACCTGGATGGGCTAGTTTACTTTTTATCTTTAGCTTGTGAGGGTAGTTGACCATAAAACTCCTTATTGGTACAATAACATCACTCTATTATATCATAAAAATATTTTTTGAGGGAGAATAAATGACAAGTCTATTAATTGTAGGGTATAAGGCTTTTGAACTTGGCATTACGAATGAGAAAGACATGCGCATCCAGATCATCAAAGAAGCGGTCAGACGGGATTTGCAGCGCTTGCTGGATGAAGGATTGGAGTGGCTCATCTTTACGGGAAATCTAGGTTTTGAAACTTGGGTTTTGGAGGTCGCTCGGGAATTGAGAGAAGATTATAATTTCAAGATTGCTACGATTTTTCTTTTTGAAGATCAAGGAAAGAATTGGAATGAAGCAAATCAGGCTAAACTAGCGGATTTTAAACAAGTAGATTTTGTCAAATATGCTTATCCTAGCTATCAAAATCCGAGTCAGTTTCGCGAGTACAACCAATTTCTTCTTCAGAATACGGATGGAGCTTATCTATTTTACGATGAAGAAAATGAGACCAATCTTAAATATCTTTACAGGGAGATGAAGAATCAAGAACAGTATTTTATCAAAAAATTAACATTTGATGATTTGAATGAGGTTGCAGAAATTTTTTCGGAAAAGTAGGGTATAAATCTTGCTTTTTATAGGTGATTTCGTATATAATTGGATATGATAAACTAGATTGGAGTGAGAGCATGGCGAGTATTATTTATACAGCAAAAGATATTTTTGATCAAGACTTTAAGCGTGAAGTGCGAGGATATAGCAAGGCTGAAGTGGATGAGTTTTTAGATGATGTGATTAAGGATTATGAAACTTATGCAGCCTTGGTAAAGGAGTTGCGTGAGGAGATTACCCTTCTGAAGGAACAAGTATCGAATCAAGAAACTCCTACTCCTTCCGCGCCTAATCAGCCAGCTCAACCAACAATTGAGATGCCACAGATGGGAACAGCGACTAACTTCGATATTTTGAAACGCTTAAGCCGTTTGGAAAAGGAAGTTTTTGGCAAACAGATTCTGGACAGCGAAGAGCAATAATGTTGCAGAGTGCAATTTTTGGATAATCGCGTGAAGATTTAATATTTTCATGAGGAAAGTCCATGCTAGCACCGGCTGTGATGCTGGTAGTGTTTGTGCTAGGCGAAACAATAAGCCTAGGGACGGAGCAATCCGTTACGGCGACTGAAAAGGCTAAGTCTTTAGATAGGTCTGAATAGGTCTGAAAGTGCCACAGTGACGTAGTTCTTCTGGAAACAGAAGAAGTGGAACGCGGTAAACCCCTCAAGCTAGCAACCCAAACTTTGGTCGGGGCACGGAATGCGTGGAAACGAACATAGCATTCTGACTGGAAACAGTAGACAGATGATTATCGAAGGAGATGGTACCTAGTCATTTCTGGAACAAAACATGGCTTATAGAAAATTGCACATAGGTTAGCTAGCGTATGCTAGCTTTTTGATTAAGATATAGAGCCCCTTGGACAGAAGATTGCTGCAAGGGACAAAAAAATAGGAAAGCAAGTTTTTTCTCAAAATGAGGAGCCAAGCAAGAACATTCTACTTTCTAGCTGAGGCCAGTTTTTAACGGCGTGGCTAAGCGGATAGTGATAGAGTAAGAAAGAATGAAAGAAAAATTTAATTTAATTGCTACAGCGGCGGCAGGTTTGGAAGCTGTGGTCGGCCGTGAAATCCGAGATTTGGGTCTAGATTGTCAGGTTGAAAATGGCCGTGTTCGCTTTAGTGGCGACATCGCTACCATCATTCAAACCAATCTCTGGCTGCGCTCAGCGGATCGGATTAAGATTGTTGTGGGAACATTTCCAGCCAAAACATTTGAGGAGCTTTTTCAAGGTGTCTTTGCCTTGGATTGGGAAAATTATCTACCCTTAGGTGCCAAATTTCCCATTTCTAAAGCCAAATGTGTCAAGTCAAAACTGCATAATGAGCCTAGTGTTCAAGCCATTTCAAAAAAAGCAGTTGTGAAAAAATTGCAAAAGCATTATGCTCGTCCAGAAGGTGTCCCCTTGCAGGAAAATGGGGCAGAGTTTAAGATTGAAGTTTCCATTTTGAAAGATTTGGTGACAGTCATGATTGATACCAGTGGCTCTAGCTTGTTCAAACGTGGCTATCGGACAGAGAAGGGCGGAGCACCAATCAAGGAAAATATGGCAGCTGCGATTTTGCTTTTGTCGAACTGGTATCCGGACAAACCCTTGATTGACCCGACTTGCGGATCAGGAACCTTCTGTATCGAAGCGGCCATGATTGGGATGAAGATGGCGCCAGGTTTACACCGTTCCTTTACTTTTGAAGACTGGAATTGGGTAGAAAAGGACTTGGTACGTCGACTTAGGGCAGAAGCCCTAGCTCAGATTGACCAAGACATCCAGCTGGATATTTCAGGTTCCGATTTGGATGCCCGTTTGGTAGATATTGCCAAGAAAAATGCAGAAGAAGCGGGTGTTGCTGACCAGATTCAATTTAAGCAAATGCGTCTGCAGGACCTTCATACGGACAAGATCAATGGTGTCATTATTTCCAATCCGCCTTATGGTGAGCGTTTGTTGGACGATGATGCGGTGACCAAGCTCTATCAAGAAATGGGACAAACTTTTGCTCCGTTGAAGACCTGGAGTAAATTTATCTTGACCAGTGATGAGGCTTTTGAAGCCAAATATGGCAGTCAGGCGGACAAAAAACGAAAACTCTACAACGGTACTCTAAAAGTAGACTTATATCAATACTTTGGCCAAAGGGTCAAAAGACAACTAGATTAGAAAGGAAATGCTGTGAGCAAAGAAGAAAAGATGCCAACAGAGCAAGAATCAAAAGAAACCGTTCTTGATTTAGAAGATGCGAAAGAGATGACGGTCGGTCAGGCTGCTCGGAAAAACGAGGAAGTCGAGGCTGGTGTGACTGAAGGAGACAATATCCTAGATAAGTACATCAAGCAACACCGAGATGAAATCGAGGCTGGAAAATTTGAAACCCAAAAGCTGAGAATCATGGAAGAGCTGGCACAACAAAAAGAAGCTTTGATACAAGAGACCATCAAACAGCTTAAGAGTCAGTCTCAGGCGAAGGAAAATACTGCCAATACGGCATCACCTTCGGCGCAGCCAGTGAAAGCAGAAACTGCAAATTCAGCAAACGTAGAGACTACAAAGGCTGCACAACCAGCGCTAACAGTTGCAGCTGAAGCACCAATCATCCCAGCAACAAAGCCGGTATCAAATCCAGTTCCGACAGTGTTTGAAGATGAGGACGAGCCTGAGACAAAACCTTTCTACAAGAAGAAAGGCTTCCTATACTCGGCCTTAGGTCTTGTAGCGCTTGCCGCTGGAACGACTTGGTATTTTCATCAAGGGTGGGGGAGCCACAAGTCGACAACTGGTTCCAGTTCGACAGTTTCTTCTAGCAAAAAGAAATCTACAAGCTCTAGCGAAGCTAAGAAAGAGGCTGCTAAAGAATTTGAAGACCTTTATGCTAGCTTCTTTACGGATAGTAGTCAGACAGCCATCAAAAATGACAAGTTTGGCGATTTGGATAAGCTGAAAACTAAGTTAGATGTCTTAACTGGCAGCTCAGAATATACGGCTGCTAAGAAGAAATATGATGACCTTGTCAAGCAAATTTCTGCTATCCAAAGTGTCAATTCACAATTCAACACAGGTGCCATCGTTGACGGTCTATTGAAGACAGATGCCCAAGTGAAAGAAAACGCTAATCTTCCAGATGTATCGACAGGTAATAGCAAGTTGGATGAGGTCTTGAAGGCGGCTATTGCTCAAGGACGCAGTCAGCAGCTACCAGCACCAGCGCCTAGTCCGACAGTGGAATCGTCAGCGCCTTCTACGGCACCGGCTGCACCATCAACGCCGCCAGCTGTGACTCCAGCGCCTAGTGATCCTAGTGGCATTAGAAATGCAGAAACTGGTATCGGACTGCCAAGTGCAGGAGTTAACCTCCAGCGCCACCTTAGCCGTGTGCCTTACAATCAAGCAGCGATTGATGATGTGAACAATCCTGCTTGGACTTTCAATCCAGGTGTCTTGGAAACAATCCTCAAGGTGTCTCGCGAGCGCGGCTACATCACAGGAGATCAGTTTATCCTTGAAAAAGTTAATATTGTCAAGGGGAATGGCTACTACAATCTCTATAAACCAGATGGTACTTATCTATTTAGTATGAACTGTAAGACAGGCTACTTTGTAGGAAATGGAGCTGGGTATGCAGAAGATTTGGATTATTAATCATCTTTTTCACTAATCCATTCAAAATATGATAAAGAAAAAGTTAGACGGATCTGAGCCCAGTATCTCGGGTCAGCCGTCTAGCTTTTTTTGTATAAATAGTTACTTATTGTCAATTCCTATATTAACCTATAGTTTAAATCTCTAGGTTAATATGGATATCTCAAAATAGCTTGATTTATCAAGCTTATTGTCAATAAATAAAGATTTCAATAGATTGAATTCTTGTCTTATTTTTGTTAAAATACTATCTGGAGCATTAGGACACCTAGAATAAAAATGTATAAAAGTGTGTATTTTTGCTTATAAACTATAGCATACAATGAGTCAGTTTCTTTGCTAATGGTCATGAGATTAACAAAAACTGGCATGTTGGAAAAGGAAAGGAAAAGGATGTTTCGAAGTAAGAAATATAACAAAGATTTCGAGATTATTGACGAAAAGAAGCGATATAAGCTCTATAAGTCTGGGAAAAATTGGGTAAAAGCTTCAAATTCTCAACTCGACCTCTTTCGTATTGGTGGAATGGGAGAAGTTGTCTCAAGCAGCTTGTCAGATACTGAAGAGCTTGATCACGACCATCTGGGCCTCAATACTCTTGCAGGTCTGGGAGGGATATTAGCCGCTGGGGCAGCGGGGCTAATGGTGACTCAGGAGCAGTCTGTCTATGCAGATGAAACATCTGAATATACTGATAAAGCAGTTATCTCAGCTGAAGTCAAGGACAATGAGGAAGCTGCAGAAGCAAGTACAAATTCGATCATTGCTCAAGCGCAAGCGGAAATGCAAAAAGCAAAAGCAGAACAAGCCTCTGAATCAGCTTCTATTTCGGTTGAACAATCAGTCAGCTCTTCTGTCTCTACAAGTGAGTCAGTGTCTCTTAGCATCTCGACTAGCCAGTCTGTCAGTCAATCGATCAGCCAATCAGTTTCGGCTAGTAGCTCAGTTTCTATCAGCCAGTCTGTATCTGCTAGCAATTCAGTCTTGACTAGCAAGTCAGTGACTACTGAGCCTGCTACAAAGGTATCAGAAAGCAAAGCGCCAGCTAAGCTAGAAAGTGCTAACACTACAACTTCTCTAGAGCAGGATAAAGTGCTAACTAGCGCGTCAGTAGCTGATGCTTCCGTCTCAGCTTCTAATTCTGTCTCACTGGATATCAGAGTCAATGTTGCTGATAGCTTTGTTTCATCTGGTGCAGGACAAAGTTTAGCTAGCGCTACTTTGAGCAATAGCCAAGCTCTAGCAACCAGCAACAACTTGGCCGCTGGTGTGCTAGCGGATAAGAACCAAGCTCAAGGCAAGGATGCGCTCAAACAAGCTGAGAAGAGTCAAACGGTAGATAAGACCGTGACCACTTCACCAAAAGAGTCTGTCACTGCTAAACAACAAGAAGAAAACCGTAGGAAGTTGACCAATCTTTCAGCTGAAATAGGTGACTATCTAGCAAAAGCAGTTGGTTTGCCAAATACGGATTCAGCTCTTGTTAAGGCCAATGCTGCAGTAACAGAAATTGAAAAAGCCCTGACTGATCCGACTAGTGATTTAACAACAGTAGTGCAAAAAGCTACTTTAGCACGTAATTCGATTATTAATGCTGTTTTTGCGGCTAATTCTGGTGTACGCGATGTACGAAATGGGACAGTGATTACTAGAGGGGCACACCTACGTGCGGCTTCTAATCCACCTACAATCTCTATGCCATCTACTATCACAATTTATAATGATGAAGCAATCAATAATTTTCAGATAAGACTGAATGATGATAAAGGGATGGCTAAAATCACGGCCTCCCCATCCAATGCTATTATTACAGGTTTAAAAGCACCGAACTATCCAACTAACAAGAAAGGGGAATTTGGAGATCTATATATCTATGATCAAAGGGGGAATAAAACAGGTGGTCAAAGGTCATACACCATTGACATAATAGGGTCAGTGGGTCGTGAAAACGGAACTTGGAAACCCTATAAGCCTGGTACCTATGTTCTGGAGTACACAGTAACAGATATTCATGGCCTGACTGCGACAGCACGTACGAATTTCCATATCAAAGGCTTCAACGAACGCCACAACCCAGTTAGTGGGGATACTGTTATTGTTAAGAATCCCTCTTCTTTGACTGTAAGTGAACGCAATCAAGTACTTGAAAAATTTAAAGAAAAAAACCAGTCGCTTTTATCTGGTAGTGATTTTACGAAAGATGGCGTAACCGGAACGATTTCGGTAGCTGAAAATGGGAATATTACCATTACCTACCGTGATAATACTACAGCTGTTATCCCAGCTAATATGGATGCTGTTCCAGTTCCAAGTGCGACGGTGACTCGTAACGGTCAAACTCTAACACCTGTAAACGGCAACTATGTTGTGTACGCAGGAGATGATATTCAAATTAATTTCACTGCTACAGATAATAGCGGGCAATTATCAGAATTTAAGATCGTTTCAAATGAAGATGCAAATGGTTCAGCCCTTAAAAATAATTTCTTTGAAGATAATAAATATGGGACGGGAACAGTAGATCATTTAACGGGGAATATCACAGCGACTACTGCTAGTCCAGCTCGCATTACAGTAAGAGCTCATTTGAATGATAATCTAGAGTACGATAAAAATGGTAGAAATAGTTGGCAACGTAATGCAGTAGCAACGGATAAGGCTGGGAATAAAAATAGTGCAGGAAATGCTTCGCCAGGTAATGTCCGTATTGTGCAAGGTAGACTGACAGATATTATGGAAGGGGTAGCACCGACCGAAACCTTCCAAGTAGAGAATGTTTCTGAATTAAAACTTCAAGAAAAAACTCGTATATTGGCGGCTGTTGAGAAACTAAACAATAAGCAGGAAAAACGTATTGATTCCTTTACTATTAGTAACAATGGAACAGTTACCATTATCTATAAAGATAAGACTACGGATACGATTACTATAAAACTTTCTGACAGTGATTATAAGAGTAGAAGTGCTTCAACTAGTCTAAGTCAAAGACAGTCAACCAGTGCCTCAGTAAGTGCTAGTACATCAGCGAGTGCGTCGGCTTCATTGAGCGCCAGCC
Organism: Streptococcus cristatus; assembly: GCF_003943465.1. GTDB lineage: Bacteria > Bacillota > Bacilli > Lactobacillales > Streptococcaceae > Streptococcus > Streptococcus cristatus_C. The sequence goes on from NZ_RJPR01000015.1 coordinate 27,381, forward strand.
GTTCAGTTTCTGCTAGCCAGAGCTTGTCTACTTCCTTGCGCAATAGCCAATCGGCATCGATGAGCGCCAGCCGCTCGGTTTCAGCGAGAAATAGTGTTTCGGCCTCAGTGAGCGGTAGTCAGTCTGTCTCAGTGAGTCAGAGCGCTGCTTCATTGAGCGCCAGCCGTTCGGTTTCAGCGAGCAATAGTGTTTCTGGCTCGGTTAGCGGTAGTCAATCCGTCTCATTGAGCAATAGTGCTTCAGCATCGTTGAGCTTGAGTCGGTCAGTTTCATTAAGTAAGAGCGCCTCCGCTTCGTTGAGTGGTAGTCAATCCGTCTCCCTAAGTAAGAGTGCTTCAACTTCGTTGAGTGGTAGCCAATCAGTTTCAACAAGTGTCAGTGCCTCCGCATCGTTGAGTGGTAGTCAATCTGTCTCATTAAGTAATAGTGCTTCAGCATCGTTGAGCTTGAGTCAGTCAGTTTCATTGAGTAAGAGTGCCTCAGCATCGTTGAGTGGTAGCCAATCCGTCTCATTAAGTAATAGTGCTTCAGCGTCATTGAGCTTGAGCCAGTCAGTTTCAACAAGTGCTTCAGCTTCGTTGAGTGGTAGTCAATCTGCCTCATTGAGCAATAGTGCTTCAGCATCAGTAAGCCTGAGCCAGTCAGTTTCAACAAGTGAGTCTGCTTCAGCGTCATTGAGCTTGAGTCAATCCGTTTCAACAAGTGAGTCTGCTTCAGCGTCATTGAGCTTGAGTCGATCAGTTTCAACAAGCGCAAGTGCCTCAGCGTCATTGAGCTTGAGTCAATCCGTTTCAACAAGTGAGTCTGCTTCAGCGTCATTGAGCTTGAGTCGATCCGTTTCAACAAGTGCAAGTGCCTCAGCTTCATTGAGCGCAAGCCAGTCAGTTTCAACAAGCGAGTCTGCTTCAGCTTCATTGAGCGCAAGCCAGTCTGTCTCAGTAAGTGCAAGTGCCTCAGCATCGTTGAGCTTGAGCCAGTCTGTCTCAGTAAGCACAAGTGCTTCAGCATCAGTAAGCCTGAGCCAGTCAGTTTCAACAAGCGAGTCTGCTTCAGCGTCATTGAGCTTGAGTCGATCAGTTTCATTGAGCAAGAGCGCCTCAGCTTCACTGAGTGGTAGTCAATCTGTCTCAACAAGCGCAAGTGCTTCAGCATCAGTAAGCTTGAGCCAATCCGTTTCAACAAGTGCAAGTGCCTCAGCCTCGTTGAGTGGTAGTCAATCCGTCTCATTGAGCAATAGTACTTCAGCATCGTTGAGCTTGAGCCAATCCGTTTCACTAAGTAAGAGTGCATCAACCTCATTGAGCCTGAGCCAATCCGTTTCAACAAGCCAGTCCGTTTCAACAAGTGAAAGTGCCTCAGCATCGTTGAGCTTGAGTCAGTCAGTTTCATTGAGTAAGAGTGCCTCAGCATCGTTGAGTGGTAGTCAATCTGTCTCATTAAGTAATAGTGCTTCAGCATCGTTGAGTGGTAGCCAATCCGTCTCATTAAGTAAGAGTGCCTCAGCATCGTTAAGTGGTAGCCAATCCGTCTCATTGAGCAAAAGTGCTTCAGCTTCACTGAGTGGTAGCCAATCTATCTCATTAAGTAATAGTGCTTCAGCGTCATTGAGCTTGAGTCAATCTGTCTCATTGAGCAAGAGCGCTTCAGCATCGTTGAGCTTGAGTCAGTCAGTTTCATTAAGTAAGAGCGCCTCCGCTTCGTTGAGTGGTAGTCAATCAGTCTCACTAAGTAAGAGTGCTTCAACTTCATTGAGTGGTAGCCAGTCTGTCTCAGTAAGTGCCAGTGCTTCAGCATCGTTGAGCTTGAGTCAGTCAGTTTCATTGAGTAAGAGTGCCTCAGCATCGTTGAGTGGTAGCCAATCCGTCTCATTAAGTAATAGTGCTTCAGCGTCAATGAGCTTGAGCCAGTCAGTCTCAGTAAGTGCCAGTGCTTCAGCATCAGTAAGCCTGAGCCAGTCTGTCTCAGCAAGCACAAGCACTTCAGCATCAGTAAGCTTGAGCCAATCCGTTTCAACAAGTGCAAGTACTTCAACGTCATTGAGCTTGAGCCAGTCTGTCTCAGCAAGTGCAAGTGCCTCCGCTTCATTGAGCGCAAGCCAGTCAGTTTCAACAAGCGAGTCTGCTTCAGCTTCATTGAGCGCAAGCCAGTCTGTCTCAGTAAGTGCAAGTGCCTCAGCATCGTTGAGCTTGAGCCAGTCTGTCTCAGTAAGCACAAGTGCTTCAGCATCAGTAAGCCTGAGCCAGTCAGTTTCAACAAGCGAGTCTGCTTCAGCGTCATTGAGCGCAAGCCAGTCAGTCTCAGCAAGCACAAGCACTTCAGCATCAGTAAGCCTGAGCCAGTCCGTTTCAGTAAGTGCCAGTGCTTCAGCTTCGTTGAGCTTGAGCCAATCAGTCTCAGCAAGTGCCAGTGCTTCAGCATCAGTAAGCCTGAGTCAGTCAGTTTCAACAAGTGAATCAGCTTCAACTTCATTGAGCACCAGTCAGTCTGTCTCAGTAAGCACAAGTGCCTCAGCATCGTTGAGCTTGAGTCAATCAGTTTCAACAAGCGAGTCTGCTTCAGCATCAGTAAGCCTGAGCCAGTCCGTTTCAGTAAGTGCCAGTGCTTCAGCTTCGTTGAGCTTGAGCCAATCAGTCTCAGCAAGTGCCAGTGCTTCAGCATCAGTAAGCCTGAGTCAGTCAGTTTCAACAAGTGAATCAGCTTCAACTTCATTGAGCACCAGTCAGTCTGTTTCAGTAAGCACAAGTGCCTCAGCTTCGTTGAGCTTGAGCCAGTCAGTTTCAACAAGCGAGTCTGCCTCAACTTCATTGGGCTTGAGCCAGTCAGTTTCAACAAGTGAATCTGCTTCAACCTCAATGAGCGCAAGCCAGTCTGTATCAGCAAGCGAGTCTGCTTCAGCGTCATTGAGCACAAGTCAGTCTGTCTCAGCAAGTGCCAGTGCTTCAGCATCAGTAAGCCTGAGCCAATCAGTTTCAGCAAGCGAATCAGCTTCAGCGTCATTGAGCACAAGTCAGTCTGTCTCAGCAAGTGCCAGTGCTTCAGCATCAGTAAGCTTGAGCCAGTCTGTCTCAGCAAGCACAAGCACTTCAGCATCATTGAGCTTGAGTCAATCCGTTTCAGCAAGTGAGTCTGCCTCAGCTTCGTTGAGTGGCAGCCAATCTGTCTCAACAAGCGCAAGTGCTTCAGCATCATTGAGCACCAGCCAGTCTGTTTCAGCAAGCGCAAGTGCTTCAGCATCAGTAAGCCTGAGCCAGTCAGTTTCAACAAGCACAAGCACTTCAGCATCAGTAAGCTTGAGTCAATCAGTTTCAACAAGCGAGTCTGCTTCAGCGTCATTGAGCACAAGTCAGTCTGTCTCAGTAAGCGCAAGTGCCTCAGCTTCGTTGAGCTTGAGTCAATCAGTTTCAACAAGTGCAAGTGCCTCAACCTCATTGATCTTGAGCCAGTCAGTTTCAACAAGCGAGTCTGCCTCAACTTCATTGAGCACCAGTCAGTCTGTATCAGTAAGCACAAGTGCCTCAGCATCGTTGAGCTTGAGTCAATCAGTTTCAACAAGCACGAGCGCTTCAGCGTCATTGAGCTTGAGCCAGTCTGTTTCGGCAAGTGAATCTGCTTCAACTTCATTGAGCACCAGCCAGTCTGTATCAGTAAGCACAAGTGCTTCAGCATCATTGAGCTTGAGTCAGTCAGTTTCAACAAGTGAGTCAGCTTCAGCGTCAATGAGCTTGAGCCAGTCAGTTTCAACAAGCGAGTCAGCTTCAGCGTCATTGAGTACCAGCCAGTCTGTCTCAGTAAGTGCTAGTGCTTCAGCATCAGTAAGTCTGAGCCAGTCTGTATCAGCAAGCACAAGCACTTCAGCATCAGTAAGCTTGAGCCGATCAGTTTCAACAAGTGCCTCTGCTTCAGCTTCGTTGAGTTTGAGTCAATCTGTCTCATTAAGCAATAGTGCTTCCGCATCATTGAGCTTGAGTCAGTCAGCCTCAACAAGTGAATCAGCTTCAGCGTCATTGAGCTTGAGCCAGTCTGTCTCAGTAAGCGCAAGTGCTTCAGCATCAGTAAGCCTGAGCCAGTCCGTTTCAACAAGTGAATCAGCTTCAACTTCATTGAGCACCAGCCAGTCTGTATCAACCAGTGCAAGTGCTTCAGCATCAGTAAGCCTGAGCCAGTCAGTCTCAGTAAGTGCAAGTGCTTCAGCATCAGTAAGCCTAAGCCAGTCAGTTTCAACCAGCGCAAGTGCCTCAGCATCGTTGAGCTTGAGTCAATCAGTTTCAACAAGCGAGTCTGCTTCAGCGTCATTGAGCACCAGCCAGTCTGTCTCAGTAAGTGCAAGTGCTTCAGCGTCAATGAGCGCAAGCCAGTCTGTATCAGCAAGCGTGTCTGCTTCAGCGTCATTGAGCACCAGCCAGTCTGTCTCAACAAGCGAGTCT
>NZ_RJPR01000016.1 GCF_003943465.1 Streptococcus cristatus
ATTTTCGAATACTAAACTTACATTTCTTTTCCATAAAGGAACCTTCCTATCTGTACGCTTCTCACCAGTAAGCGTTTGCAACTTTATTTAAAAAAATATATTTTATTTGACTTATTTAAATTGAATTTATCGTAAAAACAGACGGAACATAACTTACACTATATCTTTTCTCAAGCCATGTTCCGCCCTTAAATCGCTGGTACATAGACTAATGGCTATGTACCAAACTTTGTGTCGGAAATGTTTTTTACACATTTTCCTTCTTCTTCACCAGGAATAATCCTGTCAATGCTAACAGAAGGCCGAGAAGGAAGGCTGAATCTGTTGCTGTGCCTGTACTTGGTAAGGTGGCTGACTTAGTAGCTGGGCCTTGACTCAGACTAGCTGCTTTAGCTCCTTGCGCTTGTTCCTGCATCTGCGGGGTTGCAGTTGACTTGTAAACAACCGCATAAACACCTAGCTGATCTGTCATGTACTCGACATAATGACCTTTTTGCTGGAAGGATACCGCATCAAGCTGATCAGCCGCTGTCATAAAGAAGACATTTTCAACATCTTTGTTAGATGCAACTGGAAGGCTGACAAAGACCTTGCCCTTAGGCTGAACAGCTTTGCCAAATTGGTCTTCTAGTCTAATGTCATAAGCATCATAGAGCTTACCTTCTAGGCTTTGAGCTGCTACTTTCTTGACCTTCAAGGCTACAACTTGATCAAGCGTAGACTTCATGCCAATCACTTGAACCTTGGTAGCTTCGTCCGTCAAGATACGTAAGTTATTTTCTGGCTTAGATGGCTCTACAGGCTTCTCTGGTGTAGTTGGTTTGTTTGGTTTTTCTTCCTTGCTTCCAACTTCCACAATCTGATCAACGGGATCTTTAGAAACGAAGCTATCGCGAGTCACTCGACCAGTTTCCTGACCATTTTCAATCGCCACTTCTACAAGCGTGGTCTTCTCACCAACCTTGCCTTCTTGGACAACTTTTCGGGTGCCCTTAGGCAACTGTGGGTTTTCACGTTCGACAGTATTAAACGGTAGAGCTTCGGTCACGATATCAAGGCGTGGTTGCTCGACAACAAGATTCTTAAGACCTTGATCTGGTGTAACCTGCTCAACTGGTTTGCCAACTTCCACAATCTGATCCACTGGTGCTTTAGAAACAAAGCTATCGCGAGTCACACGACCGCTTTCCTTGCCATTCTCAATCGTCACTTCAACAAGCACGGTCTTTTCGCCAGCTTTGCCTTCTTGGACAACTTTTCGGGTACCTTTAGGTAATTGAGCACTTTCATGTTCGACGGTATTAAACGGTAGAGCTTCTGTCACAATATCCAAGCGTGGCTGTTCAACTACAGGGGCTTGAACGCCTTCAGCTGGAGTGATTTGCTCGACTAGCTTGCCAACTTCCACAATCTTATCAACTGGGGCTTTAGAAACGAAGCTGTCACGAGTGGTGCGACCAGTTTCCTTGCCATTCTCAATCGTCACTTCCACAAGTGTGGTCTTTTCACCGGTCTTGCCTTCTTGGACAACTTTTCGGGTGCCCTTAGGTAATTGAGCACTTTCACGTTCGACGGTATTAAACGGTAGAACTTCTGTTACGATATCAAGTCGTGGCTGTTCGACAACAAGATTCTTAAGACCTTGATCTGGTGTTACTTGCTCAACTGGCTTGCCAATTTCCACAATCTTATCGACTGGGGATTTAGAAACGAAGCTGTCGCGAGTCAAACGGCTGGTTTCCTGACCATTTTCGATGGTCACTTCAACGAGCGTAGTCTTTTCACCGTCCTTGCCTTCTTGGACAACTTTTCGTGTACCTTTAGGCAATTGTGGATTTTCACGCTCAACGGTGTTGAACGGTAGAGCCTCAGTGACGATATCCAAGCGTGGCTGTTCGACAACTGGGATCTTAACTCCTTCGTCTGGAGTCGTCTTGTTAACTGGCGGTGTAGCTGGTGTATCTTCTAAACTATTGAGATAAGTTGCAAATTCTGCCAAGCGAGTCGGAGTTAACAAGTGGTTATTTGTCACGTAAGCAGCCACCTGCAAGAACTCTTCTACTGCTTCACGATTAGCCTGACTTGTCAATGTTTTAGCACGCGCAAGAGCCTTATCATAAGCACTTGTGTCCAGAGCAGCCTCGCTTGTTGTTGGTAGATTAAAGACTAATTCCGCCGCTGATTGGTATTCATTTTCGCTATCGCCATAAGTCTGAGTACCTGTCAAGACAATCTTCTTAGCCTTGATAACCCGACCAAAGTCAATAGTTTTAGTTGCTGCATTATTTGGCCAATTATTGGCTGAGAAGCGGTGTTCTTGCCCTGCTTCATCCGTTACCACCAGAGTTAGATTTTTGAGATTACCATTTGATCCTGAAGAACGTGGTACATAAGTCAAACCTGTCAAATCAGTTGGTTCTCTCAAGACCATAGTAGCCGGTTTATTAGCACCACCACCAGACCACGGTGTATGCCACAGGCTAGAGCGGTTACCATCAAAGGCTTTAGCTAACTCTTCTCCTGGCTGTGCAGGTGCTTCCAGAGATTCAAAGTCTGCTGCTTTGAGGGAAGTCTTCTTCTCTACCAAGGCAGCCTTGAGGTGATCCACTGCAGCGATTGCCTGTCTAGCAGCATCAACTGAGATGTCATCATCCTGCTGAGTCAGATTATAAACCGCATCTTTCAACGCATTCATAGACTCAGTAGTGTAATTCGTTCTGGCAACTAGTGGCAGGTAGTTGTTCACTGCTTCGTCAATCAGCATCTTACCTGTCAGCTCGACTTCTTCAATTTGTAGACGATCCATTACAAAGTCATTGTAGCCACGGAAGTTTGCATCTCCGCCTGCATCACCATTTGTATTCCCACCTCTAGCAGTAGAATAGATACCAATCCAAGTATTGCCATCTGGCGCTCCCGTAACGAGGAAGGTCGCTCTTTTGGCTTTTTGAGAGCCTTTCCAAGTGTTTGGTAGCTCATGCACTTGTGCATTGCCCAAATCACTAGTCCATTGGTTACCTGCTTGCTTCCAAGTTACTTCACCATTACCGCTGACAAAGGCGTAAGTGCCATCAGAGCCCGCTTCGTAGTCAAAGGTTACTCGGTAAGTCTTACCTGCCTCAAAGCGGAAGTTTTGCGGAATAGTTTGGTAAACCATGCGTTGACGGCTAACTAAACCATTGGTCTTGAGTGACCAGTCGCCCTCGATAACATCATCAATCTTCTTACCATTCCAGCCACGTTGTGTATATGGTGCGTTCTTTTCTGATAAGTGAGTCCGATTGTCCTCAACACCTTCGATACCACCGATAACAAATGGGAAGATCCCTTGACCGACATTTTCAAAGTTCTGTTTGAAGACACCTTTTTGGTTATCATGACCGCCGGCATACATTGTAGAATTATTCTCAAAGACTCGAATTTCATCAAAGTAAGTTGCTTTTTCACCTGCTTCACGGCTCAGGGTCAGAGTCACATTGGACACGTCATCACCTGTCGTGAAGTAAACATACATATTTTGGAAATAGCTGGTGTTGTCCACTGTCGCATTGCTACGATTTGTATTGTGAGCATAGGCCTTTACATAGTTTTGAGCAATAGATTTATTAGTATAGTTGGTGATTGTCTTACCACCTGATTGGACTGTGATACTTGCCTTAGCATCACTTCTATTATCCACTCCGACATAAGCAGCATACTTAGTATTTGGCTTGAGACCTGTTAATTTCTGAGTCAGAGTCACAGTACTTGTATTGTTTTGAATACGAAGCATATCATTGGCACCCTGTGACTTGACAATCTCAGCCTTAGACTTGTCGCCTGTAATTGTCCAATGATCCAGCTTGCCACTGTTGAAGCCTTGATCATAGATATGCATTCCTTCGCTCCAAGACATTTCCTTGTTGACCTGTCTTGTACGATAGAGAACGTATGGCTGATTTGCCAAAAGATCCAACGTCAGCTGATTATTCGTCACTGTCAGCTCTTGCTCTTCAACCTTACCTTGGTCGGTCAGCTTATAGAGGTAAACCTTATCATTCCAATCACTCGGCAGGGTCCAAGTTGTCTGGCCTGCTTTTGTATTGTAATAATACATCTTTTCTTGAGCTTTTTCCAGCTTATTACCGTTGGCATCCCAATTCCATGGCACCAGATAAGCTGAGCCGTCTTGAATCACGCGACCATTAAGTGTAACTGTTCTCTCACGGTAGCCTGGATTTGCCACATCGTTTGATTTACGGCGAATAGTAACTTGATTGTTGTCCTTGTCTGTTAGACCGATTTCCATTTCTGGTGTCCACTTGTAGCTGCCGCCATTATCATTCATGGTAACCGGATTACCATTCTTCCATGTTGTGACAGTGAAGTGTTGGAAATACTTGGTCATGACATCATGAGCAAAGAGGTTGGTCACGTAGCCATTGTAGTCACTCCGTCCTTGCCAGCCCTCAAAATCCTTCATGCTGTAACCACCAAGCAGCGGATAGTTGGCTGCGCCGCCATAGGACGGATAGTCACCAATCCAAGAATCTTTTTGGTGGTTGCGGATAAAGCGGACAATGCTACTGTTAATCCCCTTGTTGGTATAGCCACCATAGGTCAAGTCAGCTGCCCAGTGCTGGAAGGTAGAGTCGTACTCACCTCCATGTCCCCACTCAATCGCAAAGCGCCAGCCCTGTTGGTTGATTTCTTTTGCCAAGACATGAGTTGCCCAAGCACCATTATCACCTGACTGACCATTACCCCAAACATCGACATAGATAAAGTCTAACCCTTCGCCAAGTTTTTCTTTCAAATCTTGCCAGCGTTTGAGTCGACCATGAGCGAGGTCATAGGCAGCATCAATATTGATACCTTGGTCAAGCCAGTTCCAGCCATAGCTATAGCTACCGTCAGGATTCTTGCGTAGGATTTCCTCTTTGAAATATTTGGATTCTGGATAGGTTTCTGATGCGTTGACGTGGATACCGATGTGAGCACCATATTCCTTAGCCTTGGCGATCAGAGTTTTGAAATCTTCAACTCCACCGATTCGTTTACCAATATCTGCATAGTTCAAGTGACCTGAGTCATGCCCTTCATTTCCATATCCCTTCAAGAGGACACCTTGGCCAAGTCCATCGGTATGAAGATTGATTTTCTTAATACCATCCAGAGTCATCAGGAATGGATTTTGAGCTTGAGAGCCAAAGTTCATGGCAATCCGATAAGCGGTAATGTCTTTAACCTTTTCCCAGCCTTGCGGGTTGTTCATGATTTGACGATAAGCTACAGCAGCATCCTGCCAGTCTACTTGATTATCCTTGTTGGCATCTTCGGTCACGACCACCTTAGCACTTGGCAATTCCAAAGTATAATCTGGGTAAACAATTCCTTTATATTCTTTTTGCCATTGCCATGGTGAGCTCTTGATTGCGACATAGTTAGCGTTACCCACTGTTTGCTTGTAAGCAGTCAAGCGTGTAAAATCGTTTGATCCACCGCCAAAGCTGTTTTGAGAGTTACTCCATACACCAGCCGCCAGCTTGTCTGTTGAGACAAATCCGTACATGTAGCCCTTGCGCAAATCCGACATCGGATTGGTCACATTGATATGGTCATCTCCGCTGACATGGGTATTGTTGGACATGGTCGCCCCATCAAACTTAGCACCAGCCTGCTCGCTAGATACAGATACTAAAGCATTATCTGCAAAGTTGATAGAAGAAATCAATTTTCTAACATCATCGACTGGCTTACCAGCCTCGACTTGATTGTGGTTGACGATTCTTGTCACATCAAAGTGCAACTGGTTGTCCACTACTTTCAAGCGAACGGTCATTTCTGCATCAATCAAATGCTCTGGATCCTTCAAGACCAAATCATACTCAGCTGTCTGCTCATCAACCTTTCGGTAAGTCACTTTCGGCTTGATAGCATGTGAGTTAATAGTGACTTGATCCAGCTGTTTGACTTGACCTGTCAGTGTGTGCTTGTTGACTGTGTAGCTCTTGACACGCGGGAAGGCCTTATCAATCAGAACTTCCATCGTTGCTGAGTGAATCTTATCATAAGTGACTTTAGAGTCATCTACAACAGGACCTGTTTCCTTTTCTCCTGTCGGCTGAGTTTGGGTCATGCCTTCTTGGTTATCTGTCTTTATCAAAACAGAAGTCAGTTCAGTGCCCTGATAAGTACCGGCCTTGACCAAAATCTTGCGCTCATTCTTGAGATTTTCCTTGACTGCAGCTGGTAAGGTCACTGTATTAAAGAGTTGCTCGCCATTATTGGTCGCATTGAGCTGACCATCTGCTTTCAGAGTTACCACCAAGTTATTGGTTGAACCTTTTTTCGGTGCTGGTACGCGAGTTTGACGATACCAAGCACTATTGCCACTGCCTGGCGTTTTATATTCCCAGAACCAGCCTTCTTTGTCATAACCGACAAAGACATTGTTTGATGTATCTTTATATTTCATAAAGACACCAAAGCGACCATGGTTTGTTTCAGAATTTTCTACAAAAGTTAAGTTGACGCTAGCATTTCCTTCTTGATCTACCTGCAAGCCTTCTTTCTGGAAGAGAGCTGGGTTTTGGTTGTTATCATGAGTAGATTTTGAGGAGAGTTGGTTATAGCGTACACCGTTCTTCTCAACCGTAGTGACTGTTCCATGCTGCTCTGTTGTTCCGACAGGAGTCCACTCAGCTGTCTTCTTAGCTGCAAATCTTGCAACTAAATCAGGATCTGGAACTGTTGGTGTTGGTGCAATATAAGGTGTGACTGCTTCTGGAGCCGAACCTGCGGCTGGAAGTCTCGTTCCGATTACAGAAACAGCCAAATTATGAATACTTTCGATGTTGCCTGATTTTATCTTAGTAATCTTCTGACCAGCCGAATCATCATCTGCGTAAAACAGGAGTGTCTTACTGTCTGCCTGAGTAACAAAGGTAGCTTCCTTGCCATTTTCTAGCTCAAATACTGGCGCTTCATTAACAATCACTTCGTGATCAAAACGCAGGGCAACGAGTCCTTCTTCTGTGTGTTTCGCGCTGACTACCTTAGCCTCTGTAGGATAAACACTGTTTTTCAGTAAGAAATCCCAGTTAAACTTCTTGAAGGAGAGAGTATAGTCATTTTTATTCCCTTCCGCTCCTTCATAGAGCAAGCCAAACTCTTGATCATTGATTTGTTGCAGAGAGTTGTAGGCAAATTTTCCTTTATTGATTTCCTGATGAGCAATCCAAGTCAGATTACCAGCCTGATCCACTCTGGCAACTCGAACATGACCATTATTTCTGCCAGGCCCGCTTGCATTCGCCAAAATCACATATTCTTGTCCATCTTTGACTGTGCTAATCGCTGACATTTGTACATAGACATCAGGCACATCTTTGTAGCGTTTCACTTCAGGAAGCCAAGTAGCACCTCCATCTTCACTGGTTGCAACTTGCAGGTCTCGCGTCAATCCACGCATGAACATTTTTAGCTGGCCGTTTGCTAACTGCACGATGGTTGCTTCAGTGTTTTGAGCCGAAGGATGATTCATGGTGCTGGATTGAATCTCTGTATTATTCACTCTGCGACCATCATTAACTGCTGCTCCAGAATGCCAAGTTTGTCCATTATCATCTGAATAGATAACCCGAGAAGACTGAGAACCATGTAAATGGGAAGATTCGTTAGTCGAATAAGTCGGAATAACTAAACGTCCTTTGTGCAGGCCTGTATGAAGACGAATGCCTGTACCAGGGCCGACCCCGTAGAACTTCATCCAGTTTTCCTTGACCATAGGAGTAATATCACGCGGAGCAGACCAAGTCAGTCCATCATCCTTACTCACTGATGTCCATAGATAGCTAGTCCGAGCAACACGGAAAGGCGAATCTTTCTTAGTCGTGAAATAAATATTATCAATCAGGCGGTCTCCGTCATAAAGGTCACCTTTATCTCGATAGTCTTTTTCCTGTGGATTGACCACTACACGATAGGTTGTCGCTACACCGTTTGCATCATAGACTGTTCCATTTTCACGAATTGTATATTTTTGACCATTTTCGTGATAAAGAATCTGATAAACCTTGCCATCAATCGTTGTATAGGCTTCTTCGTTTTTAGCAGGCAGGTCAAAAACAGCCCGCCCTTCTGTAAACATATCATAGATGGCATGAATGGTTCCGTCTTTATCCTGAACCATAGCCACATCAATCGTTACAGGAGAGCCCTGATTCGGATCCGTTGCTTTGGGATTATTGCGCAAATTGACAATCGTCTTTTCTGGCCCCCAAGTCTGGCCGCCATCTGTACTACGGCGAATAACTGTGCCGATATCCCCCCAGTCTGACGCATGCAAGCGGCGCTGATCCGCAGCTGCAATCAAGGTGCCTTTCTGAGTCTTTAACAAGGCTGGGATTCGATAGCTTTTAATTCCTTGACTATTAGCCTGACCGCCAGCTCCACTCTCAAATACATCTGCCTTTTCACTCAGGGAGGCACCAGGAGCTAGCTGTCCTTCGAGTTCTTTCCGTTTTAAAATTTGGCTACGCTGAGCTACTTCCTCTGGCGAAAGAGCGCGGTCATAAATAGTTAGATTTCGAACGGCAAACGTTCCTGGCCAATGGTTTTGCTTACCACGCACTGTAGCACCCAGCTGCATGTTGGTCAAATCCGGCATGTCACTCAGGAATTTCCCTGACTGATAGCTGGTTCTTGATAGAACCCCATTGACATAGAGGCGCACGCGACCCTCTGGCGAATCTGGTTTTAGTCTTTCTACTGTATAGGTGATGGAGTTCCACTGACCAGCATTGACTTTCAGAGGGGCATTGTTATAATTTTCATAGAATTGCTGCCCATTGCGATCACGACCTTCGACAACTGCTGTTCCATTATTGACCGCAAGAGTAAAGTATTCGTTGACATGCGAGGAGCTAGAAGCAGAGAATACACTATAAAACTTTGGTGAGTTTGCATCTGGCTTAAACTCCAAATGAACCGTTGCATTCTTTAATTTTTTTACTTTATCTAGCTCGCTGGATAGATCCTCTTTGGCGTGATCTGTTTTGTTAATCGTAATATCTTCTTTTTCCAAGACAGGCTTGACATTCTTTAAAGAACGGGAATAATAGTCTCTTTCAACCGTTTCTTCTGTCTCAGCAGTTGCATCAGAAGGTTTTTCTAAAGTGGTACCTGTATCTGTTGATGGAGATACGGGTGTAGCTACATTTTCTGTAGATACTGGTGCAGTAGCAGTTGCTGCTGCAGGCTTATCCTCGTTTTCTACTTTCCCATTTACCTCAGAAGATGTTGTCTCTCCCGTAACTTCAGTAGCAGGAGGTGCCACACTTGGTTGAGATACCGCAACTACTCCTGCTGGGCTAGTTGTTGTATCTGCTAGACTGTCAGCCGATACTTGATTGACCCCAAACAAGATTGCTCCGATTATAACAGAGCAAACACCTAAAGTTAGCTTGCGAATCCCAAACTTACATCTTTTATCAAATAAATCTCTATCCATTTGACAACCACCAATAGTAAGCGTTTACAATAAACCTTAAAATTTTTAGGCTGTTATAAACCCCTTCTATCCCTTTCTTATTTTATATTAATATACTCTTTTTTAATATATCAAATATTTTAAGAAGTGTCAAATTATTTTACAGTAGAAATGTAGATTATTCTTAGAAGAAAGATAGAAAAATCCATTTGAAATCTACAATCAATCCTAGCTGCTCACTTCAAATGGATCATATTATTTAAATCATGTTTATCTAATGTTCACTCTGCCAGTGCGATAATCAAGGGCAATTCCTGATTGGACATTTGGGACAAAAACATTGAATTCCAAACTTCCATCGCTGGACTTAGCTTCTAAATGCGAGCCAGAGGGCACCAGATCATTTTCAGAAGCATAGATCAAGGTGACACGATAGCGAACTCGCTTATTCTGGTCCAAAGCACGACGGATCTGAGTTTCATAGTAGTTCTGCCCTGTCGAGTTATCTTTATTGGCCTGATTGGCCCAGGCTGTTTGGACTGCGATATTGGCTGGATTGCTAGTGGAAGCATCGAAACCCTTTAAGCCACCGATCAGCGAGTAAGCCAAGAGATGCCCGCGATCCACTGCATGGTTGTATTCACCAGATAGATGTTTGACTTGGTGCCAACCAGCAGGAACCCAAGAAGTGGAACCATTTCCCGTTTCTTCCCGTGATTTATACTGGCGGGTCGATTTGGCAAGCAAAGCATTGGCAACTGTTGGAACCGTCTGCCCCTGAACTATCTTCGTTTTATTATCCGCATAAGGGGCACTCGACACTTTGGCGTCTAAGTTTGTTTGATTTTCATTGATGATGAAGGCACCAGCCCCATTCCACTCGATTTTTCCACCAAGTTGTGAACGCACTGAGTCTGTGAGAACACTCTCAGCCAGTGCTTGATCAGGTGTACTGGTATCCCTATTTTGACTAATGACTGACGATGTATTTACCGCTGGTGACTGATTGCCATTTCCAAAAAAGTAGGCTCCCAGTGATAAAGTCAGAGCAACCAGAAGCCCAGCTATAGTCTGAGTAGATTTAGTGCTCTTTTTTTGTAATTTCTTTCTTTTTGGCATCTTTCCTTTTCCATTTAAAAGGACTGCGCAAGATTCTGCACAGTCGGTAAATTTTCGGACATCTTAGCAGATTAATGACCAGTGAACTTAGAAACAAGTTCATTCCAAGTATCTAGCGATAAGATAGACCAAGGATTTTCTGCATTTCCAATCACGCCATATCCGATAACCAGACCAAGACAAAAAATGATAAAAGCGACTACCAGCACCAAGGCAATGATGCCTAGTTGTCTAGCCAAATATTTCCAATTTTCACTCATCATCTTCTTCCTTTACGCGTTTGACGTTGGCACCAAGAGCTGCCAATTTTTCGTGAAATTTATAATAGCCACGATCCAAGTGGACTAACTTGCTAACTTTTGTTTCGCCTTCAGCAATCAAGCCCATCAAAATCAAGGTCGCACTAGCCCGGAGATCTGTCGACATCACTTCTGCTCCTTGCAGGCTGCTACCACCCCAAATCCGAGCGGTATCCCGCATAATATCGGAGTGAAGTCCCATCCGTCGCATCTCTTCTAAGTGCTGGAAGCGGTTTTCAAAGACCGTCTCAACCATGACAGACTCTCCTTGGGCTATCGCCATCAAGGCAGTAAACTGAGCCTGCATATCGGTTGGGAAACCTGGATAAGGCAAGGTTTTGACAGCAACAGCTTTTAACTTTGAAACATCTGAGCGGACGCGAATTCCTTCATCTTCTTCAGTTACTTCCACACCCATTTCTTGCATCTTTGACAGAAGCGGACGATTGTGCTCCCAAATTGCATCCTCAATCAGCAAATCACCACCCGTCATAGCAGCAGCAACCATAAATGTACCAGCTTCGATGCGGTCTTGCACGACATTGTGCTCAGCTCCATGAAGTTTTTCAACACCGATGATTGTTATATTCTCCGTTCCTGCCCCTCTGACTTTAGCGCCCATTTTATTTAACAGTAAAGCCAAGTCGACAATTTCAGGTTCTCGAGCAGCATTTTCGATAACAGTGGTACCTTGAGCCAAAGTTGCCGCCATCATAATATTCTGTGTCGCACCAACACTTGGGAAGTCCATATAAATATGCGCCCCCATCAAACGGTCTGCCTTGGCTTCGATGTATCCAGCAGTCTGCGTAATCTGAGCACCCATTGCCTCCAAGCCCTTCAAATGAAGATCGATAGGACGGCTACCAATCGTACAGCCTCCTGGCATGGATACTTTAGCATGCCCATTACGAGCAAGAATGGGACCCAATACAACAATCGAAGCCCGCATCTTGCTGACATACTTATAAGGAGCCTCTTCGGTCAATGGTTTAGTCGCATCTACAACTACAGTATTTTCATCTTGGTCAAAGTCTACCTGCGTATTCAAGCCGCGAACAACATTGTTCATGGTAAAAACATCCGAAAGGACTGGCACATTTTTAAGAGTTGTTTTTCCCTCACTGGCTAAAACAGTTGCTGCCAATAGCGGCAGCACCGCATTTTTAGCTCCTTCAATCTTAACTCTGCCAACCAGACGGTTATTTCCACCCTGAATAATAATTTTTTCCATACTAACTAGTTACTCCAAAACTTAAAAATTCATCCTTACTATCATATCATAAAATCAACAATCTGACCTTATAAAGCTCCATTAAAAATTGCCCGACTCATGTCATAAATGCCAATAAAAAACAGGCTAGTCATATAGCCCAAGGCAATACTCAGCAACAAAATCAAAAAACGAATTTTGATAGCATTGTCGGCATTTACTTTTAGAAATCTTTCCCAACTGACCACGGTAGACAAAAGATGAAAAGACATAAAGATAAAGAGCAGATGACTGCATAATCGAAACATTAATTCTATCATAGATTTTATTATACCATAAGAAGAGCTGTTTCTGGCGAAAAGGAGTATGGGACAATAAAAAAGAATGGAAATTCCATTCTTTTTTCATTACATTCTTGTTCCAACGTTAATACGGTTGATGGCACGCTGGAGGGCGATTTTAGCACGCCGCTCTTGGTCAATCAAATGCTTGTCTTGGGCTTCTTCGATCTCTTTCTCAGCACGCAGCTTAGCTCGTTCAGCACGGCTGATATCAATATCACGCTCACGCTCAGCTGAGTCTGCGATAATGGTAATCACATTATCAGCAATTTCTATGATGCCACCGTTGACCGCAATCCAGTCAATATGCTTGTCATCATCGATTCTGCGTACCTTGACTTGATCCACTTCCAAAACAGCAATTGTATTGATATGGCGAGGCAAAATCCCCATTTCTCCGTCAATCGTTTTTACGGAAACAAATGCAGCACGGTGGTCATAGATCAGACCATCCGGTGTAACGATTTGTACTGTCATTTGAGCCATCATTCACCTCTTAGAATCCCATTTTTTCCGCTTTAGCAATGACATCCTCAATCGAACCGACACCACGGAAGGCATCTTCTGGTAACTTATCGTACTTGCCTTCGAGGATTTCTTTAAAGCCACGAACCGTTTCAGCTACAGGCACATAAGATCCTGGCTGGCCAGTGAATTGCTCAGCAACGTTGAAGTTTTGAGACAAGAAGAATTGAATCCGACGCGCACGCGCAACCAAAGTCTTTTCTTCATCTGATAACTCATCCATACCTAGGATGGCAATGATGTCCTGCAATTCATGATAACGTTGCAATACGCGTTTCACTTCGGCAGCTACTGCATAGTGCTCTTCACCAACAATCTCAGGAGAAAGAGCTCGAGAGCTTGAAGCGAGCGGATCCACGGCTGGATAAATCCCCAATTGAACCAATTTACGTTCCAAGTTGGTTGTAGAGTCCAAGTGGGCGAAAGCCGTCGCTGGCGCTGGGTCAGTATAGTCATCGGCCGGCACGTAGATGGCCTGAATAGAGGTTACAGAACCCTTCTTAGTCGATGTAATACGCTCTTGGAGTTGTCCCATTTCAGTCGCAAGTGTTGGTTGGTAACCAACGGCTGATGGCATCCGACCCAAAAGGGCAGAAACTTCAGAACCTGCCTGCGTGAAACGGAAGATGTTGTCAATGAAAAGCAAGACATCTTGACCTTCCACATCACGGAAGTACTCTGCAATCGTCAGACCAGTCAAAGCAACCCGCATACGCGCTCCTGGTGGCTCATTCATCTGACCGAAGACCATGGCTGTTTTCTCGATAACACCAGATTCCTTCATTTCCCAATAAAGGTCATTCCCTTCACGGGTACGTTCCCCAACACCAGTAAATACAGAAATACCACCGTGTTCTTGGGCAATGTTATGAATCAATTCCTGAATCAAGACGGTCTTACCAACTCCGGCACCACCGAAGAGTCCCACTTTACCACCTTTAAGATAAGGTGCTAAAAGGTCGATAACCTTGATACCTGTCTCTAAGATTTCTGATGAAGTAGACAACTCATCAAAGGTTGGAGCTTTCTTATGGATTGGCTGACGCTCTGCATCATCCGCAAAAGGAGCATCCAAGTCAATGGTATCTCCCAAAACGTTAAAGACGCGACCAAGTGTTTCTTTGCCGACTGGCACAGAAATTGGACGGCCAGTATCTAGCACTTCCATGCCACGAGTCAACCCATCCGTTGATTCCATAGCGATGGTCCGAACCACTCCATCACCAAGCTCAAGAGCTACTTCAAGGACGATTTTTGATTTTTTTTCGTCATTTTTATAGACTACAAGTGCATTATTGATCTCAGGTAGCTTGTCGCCAGCTGCAAACGCTACGTCTACAACCGGTCCGATAACCTGAGTAATTTTGCCTGAGCTCATTCTTTTCTCCTCTTTATACTATTTATTTTCTGTGACACTATTCCAGTGCACTTGCACCCGCCACAATTTCAGTAATTTCCTGCGTGATAGCTGCTTGTCTAGCACGGTTATACTGAATAGTCAAATCATTGATAACTTTTTTAGCATTATCTGTTGCTGTTTGCATGGCTGTCATACCAGCAGCATTTTCAGCAGTTTTTGCGTCAATAATCGCTCCATAAATCATACTTTCAGCAAACTGAGGCAAGAGCTGATCTAAAATCGCGTTTCGACTGGATTCCAATTCTAGATTAAGAATATAGTTCTCATCTGCTTCACTAGGATCCAAGTCGACGATTGGCAACATCTGCTCTACCCGCATCTGACTGGTCAAACTGTTGACATGGTGGTTATAACACACATAAAGTTCATCAAAAAGCTCATTCTGATACATTTCAATGGTCTTGGAAATGATTTTCCGAACTTCATCAAAACTCGGATGATTGGCTAAACCGCGCAATTCATAAATTGGCTGAATGCCTCGCGCGCGGAAGAAATCCGCTCCCATTCCTCCGATCGAAATAATGACATAGTCATCTTTTTCGTGGTATTCCGAAATCAATTCCATCATGGATTTGAGGATGGTTGCGTTGTAGCCACCGACCAAACCACGATCAGACGTAATGACGATATAAGCCGTTTTCTGAACCGGTCTGCTCTTGAGTAAGGGATGATGGCTAACATTTTCTTCCTCATGACCATGCAAAAGGTCGGTCAAGAGTTTTCGAACCTTAGAAGCATAAACCTGAAAGTTCTTTGCTGCTTCTTCGGACTTTCCCAACTTAGATGCAGAAACCATCTGCATCGCATTGGTGATTTGACTGGTGTTTTTTGTGGATGCAATTTTATTTTTGATATCATTTAATGAAACTGCCATCTGACACCTCTATTCTTATTTGAAGTTAGACTGATTGATAAATTCAGTAATAGCGGCATCCAGCACTTCTTCGCTCGGCAAATCTTTTGTCTGACGAATGGTTTCATAAATGTCTTCATGATGAGCATCAAAGTAAGCGAAAAGCTCTGCTTCAAACTGAAGAATCTCATCCACCGGTACTGTGTCTAGGAAACCATGGGTCAGTGCATAAAGGATCACAACTTGTTTTTCAACTGGCAGTGGCTCATGAACTGGCTGTTTCAATACTTCTACCGTACGGCGTCCACGGTTCAACTTAGCCTGAGTTGCTGCATCGAGGTCACTACCAAATTTGGTAAAGGCTTCCAGCTCACGATATGAAGCAAGGTCAATACGCAGGGTTCCTGCAACCTTCTTCATGGCCTTGATTTGTGCAGATCCACCTACCCGAGATACAGAAGAACCCGCATCAATAGCTGGACGAATACCTGCATTAAAGAGACCATCTCCAAGGAAGATTTGTCCATCCGTAATTGAAATCACGTTGGTCGCGATATAGGCTGAGATATCTCCTGCTTGTGTCTCGATAAATGGTAGGGCTGTGATTGAACCACCACCCAGCTCATCAGAAACCTTAGCCGAACGCTCAAGCAGACGGCTGTGAAGGTAGAAAACATCCCCTGGGAAGGCTTCACGACCTGGCGGACGACGAAGCAAGAGGGAAAGCTCACGATAAGCTACCGCTTGTTTAGACAAGTCATCATAAACGATGAGGACGTGCTTGCCATTGTACATAAATTCTTCAGCCATTGCTACACCGGCATAAGGAGCCAAGAAAAGCAATGGAGATGGTTGTGAAGCTGATGCTGTGACCACGATAGTATAATCCAAGGCTCCATACTGACGGAGAGTTTCCACCTGTGTACGGACAGTAGATTCCTTCTGACCAATGGCAACATAGATACAGATCATATCCTGCCCTTTTTGGTTGAGGATCGCATCGATGGCAATACTAGTTTTACCAGTCTGACGGTCACCGATAATCAATTCCCGCTGACCACGACCAATCGGTACAAGGGCATCAATAGCTTTCAAACCTGTTTGCAATGGTTCTGATACAGACTTCCGTTGCATAACTCCTGGAGCTGGTGCTTCTACAGGGCGTGTTTTAGTTGTAGCAAGCTCACCCAAGCCGTCAACAGGACGACCAAGCGGATCTACGACACGACCAATCAAAGCATCTCCGACAGGAACTTCCATGATTTTACCCGTGCGACGAATCGTATCGCCCTCGCGAATATCTGTAAAATCACCCAAGATAATGATCCCGACATCGGTTGACTCCAAGTTTTGGGCCATACCATAAGAACCATTTTCAAAAATCAAGAGCTCGCCACTCATGGCATTATCAAGGCCGTGGGCACGAGCAATTCCATCACCAATATAAGTGACGACCCCAGTTTCTGTGACGTCAAAATTTGGCTGGAAATTTTCAATTTGTTGCTTAATGAAAGCGCTGATTTCTTGTGCGTTAATCGCCAAAATTCACACCACTTTCTATTTCAAATTTTCTTTTACGAGTTGTAATTGACGTTTTATACTTGCATCAATTGTTTTATTATTGGCTGAAATGACGAAGCCACCAATCAGGCTAGCATCTAATTCCTGCTTGAGCGAGCGAACCTTGAGGCCCATTTTTTGCTCAATCATTGGTTTCAATCTTTCTTTTTGACTGTCTGTCAATGCTTGAACAGATTTAACCGTCACTTCAAATTCATTGCTTTGTTTCTCAATCTGATGCTGAATTTCTATCAACATATCGTAGAATAAATCTGCTCGATGATTGAGAATAACGACTTCGATAAAGTTATCAATCAGCTGTGAATCTGAGTTTTGAAAAAGTCGAAGAGCCTTCTCCTTCTCTCCCTCATCGACGCCAATATGTGATAAAAAGTCAGCAAGATTTGTTTCCTCAAACACAGCCTTAATTTGGCTAAGTTTTTCAAAAACATCTTGTTGCTGACCTTTTTCAAATACTAATTGAACAAAAGGCAAGGTATATTTTTCAATTACCGCATAGTGCTTTTTGTCCATTAAGCATCTCCTAATTTATCAATATAACGATCAATAAGCTCACTGTGTGCTTTTGTATCAAGCTGCTGGCTCAAGATCTTACTTGCAAGACTTACTGTTAGGTCAGCCACATCGTCTTTAATGCTATTCAAGGCTTCTGCCTTACTTTGAGCAATTTCCTGATTGGCTTTTGCTTTCAAACGTCCAGCTTCTTCAGCTGCATCTGCTAAAATTCCAGCCTTATTTTTTTCAGCTGTTTCCTTAGCATGTTCGATAATCGTCGTTGCTTCCTGACGACTTCCTGCTAATTCATTCTCACGTTTTTGCGCAAGTTCCTCAGCCTTTTTGCGGGCTGACTCAGCCCCGTCAATATCATCCGTAATCTTTTTAGAACGTTCTTCCAAGATACTGGTGATATTGCCCCAGGCAAACTTCTTTACTAAAAAAATTAATAAAAGGAAGGAACCAGCGATGAGAATAAAGTCACCAATAATGGCACCGATAGTTACGTGCATTCCTTTTCTTCCTTTCTACTTACTATTCTTCACCGTTTATTTTCTTGCCGATATACATCGAAGACAGCATGGTAAAGACATAGGCCTGGATACATGAAATAAATATCGAGAAGGCTGTCCATAACATACTACCTAGGAAAGCAGCTGGATACCAATAAAATGCTTGTTGTGACAAGGTAAGCAACAAGCCAGCCAAAACTTCCCCTGCAAAGATATTTCCGAAAATCCGCAGAGCCAGAGAAGCAAAATTGGTAAATTCTTCCAAGATATTCATTGGAGTCATAAATCCAGGTGTTGCAAAAGCTTTTAAGTAATCTTTAAAACCACGACGACGGATTCCTTCAACATGACTAATCAATGTAATGATAAAGGATAAGGCTAGGTCATAGCCCAAATTTGCCGTCGGAGAAGTCCAGAGATTATAGCCATTGGTGGTCTGAACTTTAGCCATCAAACCGATATTATTGGCAACTGCAATAAAGAGAAATAGAGAGAACATAAACAAAGAGTAATCCTTGATATACCGTTCTCCGATATTATCTTTTGTAAAACCAATGACAAAATCATAGACATATTCTAATAGGTTTTGCTTTCCTTGAGGTCGGATGGACATTTTTCTACTGCCCCAGTAGATAAAGCCAAAGACCATCAAAACGGTCACAAGTGACATAGCAAGCAGGGTCAAATCAAAGGATATTGGGCCTAGCTGAATAGTCGGATTAAGACTTTCTTCCAAGGTTTGACACCCCCTTTTCTAAAATAGAAAAAACTATTTGATAATGAAGGACATAACCAAGGTAACGAAGAAAGTACCTTCAACAAAAGCGACACCCATGATGAGCAAGCTTCTTAATTGATCGACCATTTCTGGCTGACGTGAAACTGCTTTAAACAGATTACTCATAATCAAACCTTCAGCTAATGAGACGCCAAAGCAGGCAATACAAAGTCCTAAAAATGTTAAATTCATGATGAATTCTCCTTTTATATTTTTTAAATGTACCCCATTAGTTTACTCCTAATAAAGTTAATAGTCAATTATTTTGTGATATTGTAAGCGTTTTTCGCACTTTTCTTTTAAATTTAAAATAAAACTTGAATAAAGGTGCTTTTCAAACATTTATCCTATGGAAATCCAAGCAAAAATGAGATTGGGACAGAAATCGGTAATTCGTTAGAATTCGATTTCGTCGTCCCACCTCCGCACAGTTGAGTAGGGCTGTAAAAGCTGATGAAATAAGCGTAATAGAGCCCACTCAACCACTGCGTCTTGCTCGACAATCCAAAGACAATTAAGAGGCTAGGACTTTTGTCCCAGCCTCATATCTGTTCCATTTGAGGTAAAAAAATCGTGAAGCGCATCCACCTATTCTCAACTGCTTCAAAGCGATAAGTGAGATGGTGCTTTTCTAAAATCTGCTGCACGATAAAGAGACCCAATCCCGTACCACCATCTTTGCGATTGCGACTGTAGTCTGGGCGATAAAATGGCTGGAAAATCTGCTGGATCTGTGAGTCATCCAGCACTCGCTCAGCTTCATTTTCTACAATTAATAGCCCATCTTCTAAACGAACCAAGATTTCTCCGCCTTCTACTGTATAATGGAAGGCATTATCAATCAGATTTTTAATAGCTTTCAGTAAATAGGTCTTATTTCCTCGAACTTTTGTTTCTGAAAGTTGGATATTAAATTGATAATGCTTGAGGTCAGCCAGAACCTTGTATGTACTGATATTTGCTTCAAGCAGCTCTTTGAGAGAGAAGATTTCTCGCTCTGTCTCCATGGTCATTTCTAGCTTTGAAATGGCTAGGATAGACTGAACTAAGCCTGATTGCTCTTCCAATATTTCGCGGCACTTCTGCAGGTATTTGTCCCGATCTTTAAAATCACCCACTCCATAAATCATCCCGTCAATCATTCCCATCATGCTAGTGATGGGGGTCTTGAGTTCGTGGGAAGTCATTCGAAGAAATTCTGCCTTTTCGCGCTCGCTTTCTGCGACTTTCTCATTTTCTAATCGCAGAGCTTCCATACTAGCTAGGAGGTTGGCATATAAGTGATTGATATCCTGAGCCAGATCGGCAATCTCGTCATGCCCTTTCACCTGACAGGAAACGTCTGGAAGCAGGCTCGTCATTTGCCGAGTGCTAGAGGAGATATCCTTAATTCGCTGACTGGAGGTCCGACTATAGAGATAGGCAGCAAGCCCTCCCAGACTCAACGACAAAAATAATACAAAAGGATAGAGATTAAGCAAGATCCGACTGGCATCCGAAACGGGTTGCAGAGAATATTCCCCTCGCAGGACTACTTCTTTTCCGTCCGACGTCTGAAAGCTTTCTGACAGAGTCTTGCTTTCGTAATTACTATTGGCAATGGTCGGAACAATCGTCAGCTGGAGAGAGCTTTCTCCATTCGTTTCAAGTGCTGGATAAAGAATCGTATTGTCTTTTGCCAGCAAGGTGAACCAGATCTGATTGCTTTTTTTGCTATAATTGCTCAAGAGCTCACTGATTTCTTGGCTGGACTTCCCTTTGACCTGCTTGGCTACCTGAGCAAACTCACGCTGGGCTTCTCCTCCCTTGACCTGCTGGTAATAAACCGGCATGGCAAAATAGAGAGTGGATAGAACAATCGTCACAACGACAAAGATGATGAAAGTCGTCAAGAGGAAGTTCTTTTTGACAATCTTCACGTGTCTTCTCCTCCAAGCTGATAGCCCATACCTGTGATGGTTTTTAGAGGGATACCTGGAATTTTCTTACGAATATTCTTGATGTGATTGTCCAGCACCCGACTATCTAGCTCACTGTAGCCCCAAATGGTATTCATGAGCTGATCGCGGGTCACTAAATGATCCTTTCTCTTGGCTAGAGCCTGCAAGATCTCATACTCTTTCTTGGTCAGAGGCATCTTTTCTTCCTGCCAGTAAACGGTACAGTCATCGATAGAGACGGTCAAATCACCAACAGTAATCTCTGACGCAACCGTATTTCGTCGCAGAATATTCTCAATCCGTTTAACTAAGATCAGTGGTGAGAAAGGCTTGGTCACGTAGTCACTGATGAGGTGGTTAAAGCTGACCAGCTGAGTGTACTCATCATCTAGCGCCGTCAGGATCATGACCGGAATCTGAGAAGTCTTGCGAATTTCCTTGAGGACATCCAGTCCACTCATGGTTGGCAACATCATGTCTAAAATAACTAAGTCAAAAGACTCTGCTTCAAATTGAAGCAAAGCCTCGCCTCCATCAAAGACTGGTGTAACTGCATAGTTACTTTCTTTTAAAAATTCACAAATGACTTGATTGATCGTAGTATCGTCTTCCACTACTAAAATCTTGTGCATATATGCTTGATTCTCCTTTATTTATTCAAATCGCAGGGCTTCAATTGGATCCAGCTTGGATGCTTTCACGGCTGGCAAGAGCCCAAATACTACTCCTATTATACAACAAAAGAGCAAACTTACAAAGACAGAAAAGAGGGATAAAATATAAGGATAGGCCAAAGACTGGGTAATAGCAAAACCAGAGGCGATACCTGCTACCACACCAATAATTCCTCCCATCAGAGTCAGGATGACAGCTTCGATCAGGAACTGCTTGAGAATGATCTTTCTCCGAGCTCCCAGAGCCTTTTTAATCCCGATTTCACGTGTCCGCTCTGTCACTGAGACCAGCATGATATTCATAACCCCAATACCTCCGACTAAAAGGGAGATGCTGGCAATACCCGCTAGCAAGACAAAGTTAGACTGGTTGAGGTTATCCAATTGGCGTTCAAATTCTTGCAGATTTAGTACACCAAACATATAGTCTGACTGAGGCATCTGCTGATTGAGGTAATCACTAACTTTTTTGGCTACCTTCTTCAAATCATCGGCTTTGTGGGTCTGGACAGTGACTTCTGGACTGACATTGATGGTATCAAAAATCCGATGCCACTGTTGCAGGGGAATATAGGCCACCTTTTCCGAACCAGAGGTTAAGCCACTCTGCTCAGTCGACTCAAAGACGCCGATAACTTTAAAAGGATTGCCCTTGACTTCTACGTACTTACCGATACCGTCTCCCTTAGGAAAGAGGGTATCATAAAGAGACTTTTCTAGGTAGGTTACTTGCTCTTGATTTTTGAAGGCTTCAGAGTCAAAGCCCTCCCCTTCCAACAGTCGTTGCTGCTTGATGTCAGCTACCGACTGGGAAACTGCCTGAACCTTGCTAGATGACTTTTGACTGAGATAGTAAATCTTTTCGTCCGCCCCATAGGTCATCAAAGCATTTTTAACTCCAGGAATTTCCTTGATTTTGGACAAGACATCCTCTCCCATGAAGGGAATGTAGGAAGGCTTCTGAGCTTGGGATTTTTCTGGAATAGAGGGATCGATGGCGCTTTTCTTATCGTAGACGACTTTGATGGTATTATTGCTACCACCGATCAGCTGACGTTTTGTATTTTCCGTATTTCCTTCAATGATGGAAAAGATAGCAATAATAGCGCCAATCCCGATGATAATCCCCAACATGGTCAACATAGAGCGCATTTTGTGGGACAGGATGGAGTTTAGAGCTACAAAAATATCTTCCATATAGCCCCCTTCTATCCTAATGCCCGAGTCTCTATATTACCGTCTCGCAAGACAACCGTTTGCTTGCAAAGCTGAGCCACTTCTGGCTCGTGGGTAATGATGACAATAGTTTTGCCTTGTTCATTAAATTGCTTAAACAGCTCCATGATCTGAACACTGGTCTTGGTATCCAGCGCCCCAGTCGGCTCGTCTCCCAAGATAAAGCTGGGATTGGTCACCAGGGCACGCGCAATGGCTACCCGTTGCTTTTGACCACCGGACAACTCCATAGGCTTGAAGTCGCTTCTCTCTTCCAGACCGACCAGTCGCAGCATTTCCAAAGCGCGCTCGCGTCTCTCTTTTTTAGGAACTTTCATGTAAGTCAGAGGCAGTTCAACATTTTGACAAGCTGTCAGCTTGGGCATGAGGTTGAAATTCTGGAAAACAAAGCCAATCTTCTGGTTACGCAAATCAGATAGTTGGTTGTCGGACAGGTCAGAGACGTCAGTCCCTTCGATATGATAAGAACCTGCGCTAGCCTTGTCCAAACAGCCGATAATGTTCATCAAAGTGGACTTACCTGATCCAGACGGCCCCATAATCGCTAGAAAATCCCCCTCTTTCACATGCAAATCAATTCCTTTCAAAATCGGAAATTCCTGACTGCCCTGTTGATAAGATTTGTGGATGTTCTTAAGCTTTAACATTCTGTCCCACCTCCATTCCGTCTTTCATGCCTTCTCTAGGCGTCGAAATGGTATCCTTCATAGTCAGACCTTCTGTAATCTCTACCAAACGGTCAGAGACTTTCTTGGTCTTGACTTCCTTCATTTTCACCTTTTTACCCTCTACCTTCCAGACATAGGTCTTGCCATTTTTACTGAAAGTATAGGCCTTGTTGACGACTACCTTGCCGGCTTCAGGAGCATTTTCTACGACATTCACATAAGAATGGGAGCCTACAAGTGGCATTTCACCGCCTTGGTCCAGCTCGACAGTATAAGGATACTTGCCTTGGTTGGGATTTTCCTGTTGTTTATTTCCACCATTGCTATTTCCAGTATTTGCAGTTGTCAAGGTGCCGACTTGCGTCACGGTACCACTCCAGCGTTTCTTAGGATCCTTGCGATCCACAACATCTACTCTCTGGCCCACGCTCAGCTTCTCACGGTCAAATTCACTAACGCTCCCTTTGATCAGAGTTTTGGACTTATCCATGATTTCGATAAAGGTTTCTTCTTCCTTTTTAGCCTTGGACTGAGTTGGAAGATCTTCGTTCATAGAGGTAATGGTTCCCGCTGTATCAGCCGTCACGGTGTCATATTTCATGCGGTCTGATTCCGTCTGAGCTGTCACCTGAGCCTTTTCAGCCTCAATCTGAGCATTCGTTACTTCATTGTCAGCAGTCTTAGCGTCACTTAGCGCTTGAGCCAGCTCGTCTTCAGCAGATTTTATCTGATCTAACAAAGACTCATCCTTACTAGAATTGTATTTATTCTTAAGAGTATTGAGATTAGCTAGCTTCCGATTATACGTTTCCCATTTGATAGATGCGCTAGTTTGAGCGGCCGTAATGCTATTGGCCTTAGCTTGAGCATCATACTGAGCAGACTGGGCTGTCAATTCCTGAGAGGTCACATAGGAAAAGAGGGGCTGACCTTGTGTAACAGTATCGCCATTTTTAACAAATACTTCTTTAACTTCACCTTTTGATGGGTCAATCTTGACCTTACTACTATTGTTAGCAACTACTTCTCCAGATAAAACTAGGCTTGTTTTTTTACTGTTATTAACAGCATCTTGGACCGTCAGTGAATCAATCTTATTATCGACCATTTTCATGGCTTGTTGTTGATCAACCTGATGAAGAAGTACATAGCCTCCCAACCCTGCACAAGCAAGAATGACCGTGCTTCCCAATAGAATGGTTTTACGATTCATTTTTTTTATTTGAAACATATTGCCTCCAACCTACAAGTTCTAACTTTTATTTATCAGTTGATTCAGATTCATCTGTTGGTAATTCTTCTCCATCCGCTGGGATTTGAATCACGTTTCCGTCCGGCATGGTATACTCTGTCACTTCCTTGCCGTCTACTGTTTTCGTTTTTTGATCAACAGCATCTTTCTTAAAATCTACTTTTTTCCCATCACTAATTTCTTTATTGTCAGCATTCTTAGAACCGCATGCAGCTAGGAAAAAGACAGACATTCCGATAAGAGTTACAAGCATAGCGAATTTTTTTACGTTCATTTGATTTCTCCTTTGTTTTAGAAAACAGGAATTTTGAGCTTTCCTGATCGTATTTGTTTTTTTGAACAATTCCATTCTATCAAAGTGGTCTATCCCCTTCCTACCCACCATCTGTTTTTTATCTATTTTTTTATAAAATGTGAGATTTTCCTATAGATACAGGACTTTTCCTATCCAAACAGCTTCTTAAGTCGTTTTATGGTATAATAGATTGATTTTAAAAGAATGAGGTGGAAACATGACTCAAACAGTTTATTTTGGAACATACACCCGACGAGATTCCCAAGGGATTTATAAGGCAGATTTTGACACTGAAAAGGGACAACTCTCAAACTTAGAATTAGTAGCCGAAGAACCAAGCCCTACTTATCTAGCCTTTGACCAAGCTGGGCATCTTTACACCGTTGGCGCAAAAGATGGACGAGGTGGGATTGCTGCCTATGACCAAGAAGGGCAGCTGCTCAATCACGTGGTTGAAGAAGGCGCGCCGCTTTGCTATGTTGCTGTAGATAACGAAAGAGGACTTGTCTACGGGGCCAACTACCACAAGGGACAAGTGCTGGTCTACAAGCAGCAAGAAGATGGCAGTCTAAAACTGGCTGATTCAGACACCCATGTCGGGCAAGGACCTCACGCCAATCAAGCCTCTGCCCATGTCCACTATGCTGACTTGACTCCCGATCAATATCTGATTACTTGTGACCTCGGAACAGATCAAGTCACTACCTACGATGTGACGGAAGACGGACAACTGAACAAATTGGCCACCTACACATGTGCTGCTGGGGCCGGGGCACGCCACATTGTCTTTCATAGCCACTATAAAATTGCTTACCTTATCTGCGAACTAAATTCTACTATCGAAGTATTGATTTATGACGGCGTTGGTCAGTTTGAACACCTGCAAACCATCTCAACTCTCCCAGAAGGATTTGAAGATTTTAACGGCACTGCAGCCATCCGCCTCTCTGCCGACGGAAAATTCCTCTATGGCTCTAACCGCGGCCATGACTCAATAGCTGTTTATCAAATTCTAGCTGATGGAAGTCTACAGCTCGTTGAAATCACGCCAACAAAGGGTAAAAATCCGCGCGATTTCAATATCACACCTGACCAAAACTACCTCATCGCTGTCCACCAAGATTCGGACAATGCAACTGTCTTCAAACGCGATCCTGAAACAGGTCGATTAACAGAAATCTCTCATGATTTCTATGTGCCAGAAGCTGTCTGCGTGACCTTCCAATAATCAAAAGAATTATCAAAGGAGCATTTAAAATGAATCCAGTGGAATTGTTTAACCAAGTCAAAGAATTGATCGAAAAGAAAGATTTTGATGCAGCTAAGAAATTTGTCGAAGACCACAAAGATGAGCTAGGCGAATACTTAGACAAGGCAAAAGATTTAGTAGCAAATTCAAAAGGTCTCAACGACGTCATCAACAAAGTTAAGTCTATTTTCTAAAATCTTAATTAAAAAAAGCTGTTAGATGAAAATCCAACAGCTTTTTTATTTGATCGAGCCTTATTTAGTCCATTTCCGATTCATAAAATCCTCTAATTCTTCCAATCGCTCCCTTGTCAAAGGTTGAGCAAGAAAAACGTCCTTATCGACATCTTTGTCCTTATTAAAATCATGTAAGTCAACCTTTTCATAAACCATCTTATTTGCATAAGCAAGTTGACCATTTACATAGGTCATAATTTCTATATCACTCTCACTAAAAAATGCTCCATAATAATCTTCCCGAACCACTACTGTCTGCCCTTTTTCCTCAAGATAGGAATAATGGGTCACTGGAACATAAACTCTAAAAATATAGCCAAGAATAGGAGAAACTGCCAATAGAAACAAGCCTAAAGCAAGAGCAGGGTAAAGAAGCCACCTATATCTTTTTACCAATAAATAGGAAACAAGAAACAAAAAGGGAAAAGAAAACCATGGGCTGAACTGAGGATACCAGAATATACTGGTGATTGTAAGAAATAAAAGAACCACCAAAAGCGCCAGAGAGCATGATTTGTGTTTATAAGCCAAAAAGAGGCCTATAAATAAAACAGTTATAGCTAGCCATCCCTTGCTTAGAATATACAGTATAAAATAAAGCATCCCAAAAATCTCCCCTTATTTATTAAAAATCCCTTGAGTTAGCCTCAAGGGATTTGCTTCATTCCATTAGAAGGAATTATTTTTTCAAGTTGTAGAATGATTTCAATCCACGGTATTCAGCAACTTCACCAAGTTGGTCTTCGATACGAAGCAATTGGTTGTATTTAGCAATACGGTCTGTACGTGAAAGTGAACCAGTCTTGATTTGTCCTGCGTTAGTTGCAACAGCGATATCAGCGATTGTTGAATCTTCAGTTTCACCTGAACGGTGTGATACAACGGCAGTGTAACCAGCTTCTTTCGCCATTTCAATAGCATCGAATGTTTCAGTAAGAGTACCGATTTGGTTAACTTTGATAAGGATTGAGTTAGCAGCGCCTTCTGCGATACCTTTTTCAAGGTAAGAAGTGTTTGTTACGAAGAAGTCGTCACCAACCAATTGAACTTTACCACCAAGACGTTCAGTAAGAGCTTTCCAACCGTCCCAGTCGTTTTCGTCCATACCATCTTCGATAGTGATGATTGGATATTTGTTTACCAATTCTTCAAGGTAGTCAATTTGTTCTGCAGCAGTACGTACAGCAGCTCCTTCACCTTCGAATTTAGTGTAGTCGTATACTTTACGTTCTTTATCGTAGAATTCTGATGATGCACAGTCAAATCCGATAAATACATCTTTACCTGGAACATAACCAGCAGCTTCGATAGCAGCGATGATAGTTTCTACGCCATCTTCAGTTCCTTCGAAACGAGGAGCAAATCCACCTTCGTCACCAACAGCAGTTTCCAAACCACGAGATTTAAGGATTTTCTTAAGAGCGTGGAAGATTTCAGCACCCCAACGAAGAGCTTCTTTGAATGATGGTGCACCAGCAGGTACGATCATGAATTCTTGGAAAGCGATTGGAGCGTCTGAGTGAGAACCACCATTGATGATGTTCATCATTGGAGTTGGAAGAACTTTAGTGTTGAATCCACCAAGGTAGCTGTAAAGTGGGATTTCAAGGTAGTCAGCAGCAGCACGAGCTACAGCGATAGACACACCAAGAATTGCGTTCGCACCCAATTTACCTTTGTTTGGAGTACCGTCCAAAGCGATCATTGCACGGTCGATAGCTTGTTGGTCACGTACATCGTAACCGATAATAGCTTCAGCGATAACGTTGTTCACGTTGTCAACTGCTTTTTGTGTACCAAGACCGCCGTAACGAGATTTGTCACCATCACGAAGTTCAACTGCTTCGTGTTCACCAGTAGAAGCTCCTGAAGGAACCATACCACGTCCGAAAGCACCTGATTCAGTATAAACTTCTACTTCAAGTGTTGGGTTACCGCGTGAGTCGAGGACTTCGCGAGCGTAAACATCAGTAATAATTGACATTTTGACTCTCCTTATTGTTTAAAATTATTTACTAGTCTATGATACCTCAAAAGCGCTTTTTTTTCAAGGAAAAACAGCAGCTTTGCGTGAAAAATCACAAATTTTGAAATGCAATCGGTTACATCCTATCTTTTTCTTAATGGTTTGAAAATAAGAAATCATTTATTTATGATATACTAGAAATATGACAGATCTAAATAACATTATCATGGAAAAATCTCAGGGGAATGCTAAGCTCAATCCTGATGAACAGCGCAAATTTCTGGAAACTTTTGAAGAGCGGGTGATTGCTTACTGCTCTATTTCGGATGCCAATTCCTCGCTTCTAAAACAGCATTTTAAAGAAATAGTTGAGAAGATCACTGAAAGCTACCATCCCGTCACAGTCAAAATATCGCCTGAAATCATATCCAGTCAGCAGGTTTTCTACCTAAAAACCGCCAAAGACTTAGGCTGTGAGGCCACCATTGTCTCCGCTTTTTGCCAATCCTCTCCTTTTGGCTTGGTAATCCATAGCGATCATCCTGTGACCATAGAAGAAAAGGACTTGAGCAAGCAATTTGCTGACGTCCTCCACCCAGCAGAGAGTAAACCATCTCCCCGCAAAAAAACTTCCCTTTGGAAAAAAATGTTTCATGAATGACAAATTTAGAGAAATTATTTACCTTTTTCGAGGCGGAAAATCAGCGTGACTGGGACATTTATCAAACTTTTTTAGACGAGCATGTCGTCTGGGAGCTGCATGGAGAATCCCCAGAAATCATTCAGGGAAAAGAAGCCTACCTCCACAGGATACAGGAGGCCTATCAGAACAGTTCCGCACAGTTTTGTTGCCAATACTATCACAGCAATGCCGAGCAAAGTCGGATTCTAACAATTTTGGTCAATGACCACGGAGACCTTTCCTGCGATCTATTTGAATTTGCAAACGGCTTAATCGTCAAAGAAATCGAATATTTACTGAAAAAGAGGCTGGGACAAAAGTCCTAGCCTCTTAATTGTCTTTGGATTGTCGAGCAAGACGCAGTGGTTGAGCGGGCTCTACTACGCTGATTTCATCAGCTTTTACAGCCCTGCTCAACTGTGCGGAGGTGGGACGACGAAATCGAATTCTAACGAATTACCGATTTCTTATACGAAAACTCAAAAGAGCGCAAAAAGACTCCCCTTGTGATATAATGAAAGTGAAAAAATTGTATTAGGCTACTGGCTCGTCTCTAGTAGCCTTTTTTGTAGCACAAACTCCTGATAAGTGAGATTTTCTTTCAAAAGGATATAAGCTATTTTAAGAAGTTGATGTGCGAGTGCAATAGTTGCTTTTTGCG
>NZ_RJPR01000017.1 GCF_003943465.1 Streptococcus cristatus
CCAGGAACATTTGCTTTTTCTAGGTAGCTGGCTGGGACATCAATATGGTCTTTGATATTTTTAGTGACTGAGTCTTTGACTGCTTCTTTTGAAACAAGGCCGTTCAGGTTAACAGTTACATTTTTTGTAGCTACGAGATTGGTTAAATCTGCTTTTCCATCTTTAGCACCATAGACTTTAACAGTCGCTTGGTAAGCATATGTACCATTAGCACGAAGTTGGTCAAGAAGGGCTTGGCCGTCTTTACCTGTAGTATTGCCGTTCAAATCCACTTCGTAGAAGTATTGACCTTTCGCTAAGCCTTCAAGTGGCAAGAGAGCTGGATTGTTAGCTGTTCCATTGTCTGACCAAGGTGCCTTGTCAGAAGATTTGAGCAAGAGACGCGTCAACATACCGTCTCCACCGAAAGCTTCATACGGAATGACTTGATTAACACCAGCCAAGAATGGACCGGGAACATTCGCTTTTTCTAAATAGCTGGCTGGAACGTCTACTGAGTCCTTAGTATTCTCTTCAACTCCTTTTTTAACTTCATCTGGAGTCGTTACTGATTGAGAAATAGCCGCTTCACGAGCTTGGTTTGAAACTACATCAGGAGTTGCTACTGGCTTAGCTTCTTCTTCTTTTGGTTTGTTAACTTCCGACATAACCTTTTCTTCTTTTGGTTCGTTAACTTCCGACATAGCCTCTTCTTCTTTCGGTTTTGCAACTTCTTCCTTAGGAGCTAGGCTAGACTTGTCTGTAGAATTAGTCTCATCAACTACTTCCTTTGGAGCTGACTGATTTTCAGGAAGAGTTGAATCCACTCCTTCTTTTAAAACTGTCTCTGGCAACTCATTCTTTTCTACTGATGATGAATCTGTTTGAAGAACTTCAGTCGGAGTCGTAGTGAGAACATCTGCGTGTACAGTGTTTGGTTGACCAACTAGCAAAAAGAAACCACTGGCAACTACGACGGAAGCCACACCTACTCTTAAACGGC
Source organism: Streptococcus cristatus (assembly GCF_003943465.1). Lineage (GTDB taxonomy): Bacteria > Bacillota > Bacilli > Lactobacillales > Streptococcaceae > Streptococcus > Streptococcus cristatus_C. Next base: position 983 of record NZ_RJPR01000017.1, read on the forward strand.
GGATTGACCAGCGAGTATACTTTTGATTTGGATTGAATTTCATAAGATTCTCCTTTAGGTTTGTTTTTTTGATAACTTTAGTATAATCTCCTAAGATTAAATGGGGATAAGAAAGAGTTAAAATTTTTCTTAAATCTATCTTATAAAATCCTTATATTGTCTTATTATTCATAAGAAACAACTTGAGTTTCTTCACCGAACATTCCCAGTCTTAAACTTAAATCACCTACTACAATTGACAATGAGCCAAAAAAATCCACCACACTGTGGTGAATTTTCTTCTTATGCTTCAAATTCAAATGCTTCACTTTTTTGTTTGTTTGGCAAAAGGAGCGAGAGCAAGATCCCAACTAGAGCCGGCAGCAACCAAGGTAGAGAAGCTTGAGCAAATGGCAGAGCATTAACCAGATTGAGAATAGCAGTTAGCTTGAATTGTCGTCCCAAAATGCTAGCAAAAGCAATCAGCGTCACTACTGCGATGGTCAACTGCATCCCTGGTTTAGAAAGTGGTAAAAAGCGATTAACCATGACAATCATCACAATCGTAATGGTAATAGGATAAAGAATTTCCAGAACTGGAACTGAATACTGAATAATAGCATTCAAACCAAGATTTGCAATAGCGAAACCAACTAGCGTAAAAATGGTCGCATACACTTTATAAGATACTTTCGGGAAAGTATTATGGAAAAATTCGCCAGTTGAGACGATAAGTCCAGCTGTTGTTGTAAAACAGGTCACCGTTACCATAATCGCTAGGAAAACTTGAGCCATCGACCCAAAGATAGCCTGAGTTGCAGAAGACAAAACAGAAGCCCCTACGTTTGCACCTTTCGGCAAATTCGCTAGATTAAGTGGGAAGTGATTTCCAAGAAAGGCAAGGCCAATATAAAGAACGCTAAAGCCAAGTGCCACAAGAATACCCACGACCCAAATAGTAGAAATATATTCCTTTTTATTCTTGAAACCGAGCTGGTTGAGGGTTGTCACGGCAACCACACTAAAAGCAACTGAAGCCAAGGCATCCAGAGTATTGTAACCTTGAAGAAATCCTGCGCCGAAAGCTGAAGCAGCATATTCCGCTGTTGCTCCTTGAGGAACAGTGGAACCATATTTGGCAGCGCCTAATACAACTAAAACTACAATCAATAGGGCAAAGATTGGCGTTAAATAACGACCAATACTATCAAGGATTTTCGATGGATTAAGTGCAATCAGATAGGCAAAGGCAAAATAAACCAGCGTAAATCCAAAAAGCCAAATGGCATGAGAACCTGCAGGCAACATGGGCTCAATTCCGACAGAAAATGCAGTGGTCGCCGTCCGAGGAATGGCAAAGAAGGGACCAATTGCAAGATAAAGGGCTACCAAGTAAACTACCGCAAACCAAGGGGCAATCTTTTTCGAGATTTCATCTATATAACCCTTGGGATTTAAAGTACCTATAATCAAGGTTAAAATAGCAATACCGACGCCCGATAGGACAAAGCCTCCAATAGCTGGCCAGAAATTTTGACCAGATTCCAAACCCAATTGAGGTGGAAAAATCAGGTTACCGGCTCCGAAAAACATTCCAAACAAAAGCAAACCGGTCAAGGATCCTTTTTTTATCATCGTCATCTCCAGTCTTTTTAAGATTTTTCCATTATACCGATAAACACCACTCATTGCAAGGATTTTGAAATAAAAATCGCCTTTTCTCAACCTTAAGAAAATCGCGGAATATAATTCGATTTATTACGAATTATACTTATTTATTTTCGATTTATATCATATATACGATTTCTTTTTTATTAGATAGACTTATGCTATACTAGTTATAAGTTCAATTGCGAGGTTTTAATATGTTACTTCATCTAATCTGGCTCATTCCTGCTGCTATCTTTACTTTTTTAGTCTATCGGGAACCTAGAAGTTTATTCAATGCTTATCTCCTGACCTTCACTCTTATAATGATGGGCATTGTTTTAGCTGGGCTTACGATTGTTAGTCTTGAGCGATTTATTGGTTATACACCAGCTATGATTAGCTTTTATATCCTGCTTTTAGCAATTCCTATTAGTATTTTCGCTTCTACTGCCTATTTGATTTTTAATGGTCGCCAAATGCTACAGCTAGAGGGGCTCAGACTAGCCAATCTACTATCGCTTCTCTACGGCCTAGCGATCGTAGGACTTGGTTTACTGCATTTTTTCGCTCCTCGGTCATTTCTTGCAACTTTGATTTCCCTCGCTGATTTGCTACTATTTTACGGAACCTTTCTCTATCTTTCCTATATCATCTATGCATTCTTTTTAAATATTTTTCCAGTCAAGAAAGAGCCTCAGACCATTATTATCCTCGGTGCAGGATTGTTTGGAGATAAGGTGCCTCCCCTGCTGGCTCAGCGCTTGGATAAAGGGATAGCTATCTATGAGAAATTTAATCGGAGGCCAGTCATCATTGTCTCTGGCGGTCAGGGAGACGACGAGTGGATTTCCGAAGCAGAGGCTATGGCAGGTTATTTGATGGAAAAAGGAGTTCCAGCTGACAGTATTTTCCTCGAAAATAAATCTCGTACTACGCTTGAAAATCTCATATTCAGTAAAGAGCTCATGCTCGCACAAGGATTGGAGCAAGATCGAGTTGTCCTAGTCACAAATTCTTTCCACGCGCTACGTGCTGGCATCTATATGAAACAAGTCGGTCTCAAAGGTCGCAGCATTGGTTCTCGAACGGCCTTCTATTTCCTTCCTTCTGCATGGATCCGAGAAACCGCTGGTTTGATCCGTATCTACTGGAAATGGCATGCGTTTATCATAGGAATTCTGCTACTTCCCTTCCTTTCCTCCTTATTCCACTCATATTTTTCATTGTAAAAAGCCCTAGAAAAGAGTACAATAATGGTAAGAAAAAAATGGAGGTCCGTCAAAAATGAAATTTACCATTGATAAAAGTTTAGCAGAACTTGGCATCACAAGTGTCGTCCTTGGCATTGCTAGAAACGTCGATCCCCAAGCACCTTTATCAGAAGCCTTTCTCCAAAAACAGAAGGAAGCAGAAAACTGGGCTTTGAACTGCAATTTAGCAGAAATCACTGACCATCCGACTATCCAAGGCTACTGTAATTTGCTACAGAAAGTTGGGCGCAGTGTTAAAAAGAACCCGCCAACAGTACCAGCTTTGATCCGCAATATCCAACACCGCGGCTCCATTCCAAGGATTAACAGCGTTATTGATATTTATAATGTAGAATCCTTGCATTCTCTCCTAGCTATCGGCGGTCATGACCTTGATAAAATCGGTGATGAGATTGAGTTTACTGTCAGTCAGAAGGATGATATTTTNCTTCCTATCTTATCCAAGGAAAAGCACGTGGCTCCGACCGACTATGTCTATCGAGATGAAAAAGGCATCCTTGCTTGGATTGACGTCCGTGACAGCGACCTTTATAAATTTGATGATAACACCAAAAATGCCATTTTCATTATCCAAGGAAATGCCCATACGTCTGTCCAAATGCGGCTAGAAGCTCTTGAACGCATCCATCAGGATTTAGCAGCAGCCATGCCAAATCTCGAATTTGAAACCCATGTCGTCCAAGCAGAAAGTCTTTAAGCAACCCTTCTCCCGACAAGTTTTTGAAGTAAAACTCCATCAAATTATAAATCAAAAAGGAAACTCAGCTGAGTTTCCTCTTTTATATGTCTAGGCTTCTTTCTTATCCGAAAATTGGCTCATATACAAGTCATGATAGAAGCCCTTGTCAGCCAGCAGCGACTCGTGATTGCCCTGCTCAATGATTTGTCCATCCTTGAGCACCAAAATCTTGTCTGCTTCTTGGATAGTGGACAAACGGTGAGCAATGACAAAGCTCGTCCGCCCCTGCATCAGAGTTTTCATGGCCTTCTGAATCAACAGCTCCAAACGAGTGTCAACTGAGGAAGTCGCCTCGTCCAAAATCAGAATCTTAGGATCGGCCAAGAGCGCCCGTGCAATCGTTAGAAGCTGCTTTTGCCCCAGCGAAATATTGCTAGATTCCTGATTCATTTCCATATTGTAACCACCTGGCAAGGTACGGATAAAGTGGTCCACGTTAGCTGATTTGGCGGCTTCCACAATCTCCTCATCGGTAGCATCAAGGTTACCAAAGCGAAGATTTTCCTTGATAGTTCCTTCATAAAGCCAAGCGTCCTGCAGAACCATACCAAATTGCTTACGATAGTCTTGGCGGGATAGCTGGCGAATATCGTGGCCATCCACGCTGATAGAGCCCTTGGTCACATCGTAGAAACGCATGAGAAGATTGATCAAGGTCGTCTTACCAGCTCCAGTCGGCCCAACAATAGCCACCATTTCACCCGGCTGGACTTCCAGATTAAAGTTGCGAATCAGCGGCTTGTCTGCCACATATTGGAAATCTACATCTTTGAAGCTGACTTGACCAGTCAAGTCCTTGTCTAGCTGGACGGTATTATCCATGACTTCATCTGGCTCATCCAAAATCTGGAAAATCCGATCCAGCGAAGACTTGGCACTCTGGAGCTGTCCTGCCAGCTGGGTGAGGTTTTGAATAGGCTGATTGACCTGCCAGACGTACTGGACAAAGGCCTGCATATTTCCGATGGTCAGCTGACCAGCAATAACCTGTAAACCACCAACCAGAGCCACAATGAGATAAGTCAAATCTGAAATCCCATTAAGAACAGGCATCATGAGCCCTGAGATAAAGCTAGCTTTAAAGCCGACTTCCTGCAAATTTTGAGTAATAGCTCGAAAATCTTCAGCCGAGGTCTCTTCCCGACCATAAAGCTTGAGAACATTGAAGCCAGACAGATTTTCTTGGACGAAGCCATTCATAGCACCCAAAACATCTGCCTGTTGCTTAAAATAGGGCTGGGATTTTTTGAGGATGAATCTAGCTCCAAAATAAGTCAGAGGAATGCTGACGATAACGATCAAGGCCAGCTGGATATTCAGATAAAGAACCATCCCGATGACCAAAATCAGGGTCATGACGGCATTGACCACCTGCAAAAAGCTTTGTTGGAGAGCATTTGAGACGGTCTCCACATCGCTGGTAAAACGCCCAATCAGATCACCGAACTGGTGCTTGTCAAAGTAGGAAACAGGAATTCGATTGATTTTACGACTGAGCTCATTACGCATGTCGCGAACGGTGCTCTGCACAGCATTAGTCATAAAATAGTTAGAGAAATAGGCACCAATCTCATAAAAGAGGGCACGAATAAAGTAAAGCAGCATGATCCAAGCCACATAGCTGCTATTGATGGCTGCACCGGGCACTCCCTTGGCCATATCCAGCAGATTTTGTGTCAGCTCTGTGATAGCAAGCCCTAGGACAAAAGGCTCTAGGACACTCATGACCACACTGACAATCTTGAGGAAGACTGCAAGAAGCACGGCGGCTTTATAGACTTTTAGATAGCCCCATAAGCGGACAAAACTATTTTCTTTCATCTCTTCCTCCTATTCTTCTGTTAGTGATTGGCTATTGAGCTGAGAATTGGCAATTTCACGATAGATTGCATTATTTTCCATCAGCTCCTCATGTCGGCCTCGACCCACGATCTCACCCTTGTCTAAGACAATGATTTGATCTGCATCCATAATGGTTCCAACCCGCTGAGCCACGATAAGAACCGTTGCATCCTGCGTCACTTCCTTGAGTCGGCGGCGCAAAGTCGCATCTGTCTTGTAGTCCAGAGCAGAGAAGGAATCATCAAAAATATAAATATCTGGCTCCTTGACAACCGCACGCGCAATGGACAGACGTTGCTTTTGACCACCAGATAGATTGCTGCCGCCTTCAGCCAAATGCGTCTCGAAGCGCTCTTCTCTGCTCTCAATAAAGTCGCGAGCTTGAGCCACATCTGCTGCTTGATTGAGTTCCTCAGAGCTAGCATCTTCCTTACCATAGCGGATATTTTCAGCGATCGTCCCAGTAAATAGCAGAGCTTTCTGCGGGATAAAACCAATCTTCTGACGGAGGGCTTTGAGATTATAAGCGCGGACATCCACACCATCCACCAAAATCTTGCCTAAAGTCACATCATAGAAACGTGGAATCAGCTGAACCAAGGAAGACTTCCCAGAGCCTGTTGAGCCGATAAAGGCGATCGTTTCCCCCGGCTTGGCCTTGAAGGAAATATTATGTAGGACAGGATTTTCTGTCTCACCTGGATAGGCAAAGGTTACGTTGTCAAATTCCAGATAGCCATGAGTCGCAGTTTCCGTGATCCCATTCTCATTTGGATCGATGGAAATCGGCATATCCATGACTTCCTTCAGCCGCTCACTAGAGACCGCCGTACGTGGATACATGGTAAAGAGACTGGACAGGAGCAAGAAGGACAGAAGGGCATGAAAGCTGTACTCAATAAAGGCAACCAAATCTCCGATTTTCAGCTCGCCGCTGCCCAGTGGCTTAAGAGCAAACCAGACAATGGCCACAATCATAGCAATGATAATCTGCACAAAGAGAGGCTCCGTCAAACCCGTCAATTTAAAGAGACGGTTGGAATTCTCCGCATAGATTTCATTTTCATTCGCGAAGCGCTCTTCCTGAAATTCCTCACGGGCAAAGGCTCGAATGACCCGCAGACCGGTCAGATTTTCCCGAGCATACTGGTTGATCTTGTCCAGCGTCTTCTGCTGCTTTTCAGACAGGGGACGCGTCTTGATCGCTACGTACCAGACTACGATTGCCAAAAATGGCACTGAAATCGCCACAATCCAAGCCATGGACGGACTGGTCAGGAAAATCATGAGAATGGACGACAGCATCATGATAGGCGTGATAGCTCCCATCTTGAGCGTTTGCTCAGCAAACTGCATGAGGACAAAGGCATCACTGGTAATCCGCGTCACCAGCGAAGAAACGCCAATCTGCTCGTACTCATGATGGGAATACTCCTGCAGCTTATCATAGAGATCATTACGCATATCTCGCACCATGCTGGTCGTTAATTTCCCAGCGGCATAGGAAAGGACAATCCGCCCCAAAATCCCAAGGATAATAACCAGTAACATGATAAAGCCCCAGAAATACAGGCGTTCCTGATCGCCCTGGTTAATTCCTTCGTCAATCATGCGCGCCAAAACCGTTGGCAGCCCTAGATTGACCACTACAAAAAAGATGGCCGACACAAAATCCAGCACCAACCATTTAGGGTAGCGTTTCAAATAAGACCAAATGTAAAGCATAATCCCTCCATTTTCTATAACAATAAAAAAGCACTGAAGAGTACTTTTAGACAGAAAAGAGCGCGCAAATGCACGCCTTATTAAAAATATTATAGCAGAAATATGAAAGAGCGTAAAGACTTACCAGCATATCTTTTCTTCGAGTTTGTACTATATTTTAAGAATACGTTATTTAATACAAATTGTTACAACTTAAATAATTACAAAAAACCAAGTCGAAAGACTTGGTTTTTTAAATTGGATACCTTATTATTTAAGAGTAACTGAAGCTCCAGCTTCTTCCAATTTAGCTTTGATTTCTTCAGCTTCTGCAGTTGGAACGCCTTCTTTGATGACACCTGGTGCACCATCAACAAGTTCTTTAGCTTCTTTAAGGCCAAGACCAGTGATTTCACGTACAACTTTGATAACGCCAACTTTTTTGTCACCAGCAGCTGTCAATTCAACGTCAAATGAATCTTTAGCAGCACCAGCGTCAGCAGCACCAGCTGCAGCAACAGCTACAGGAGCAGCTGCAGTTACACCAAATTCTTCTTCGATAGCTTTTACAAGGTCGTTCAATTCAAGGATTGAAGCTTCTTTAATTTCAGCAATAATGTTTTCAATGTTCAATGCCATTGTTATTTCCTCCAAATAAGTTTATATTTTTATAATAATTTTTGTAGCTAGGCTACGCTGCGTAGCTTAAGATTAAGCTGCGTCTTCTTTGTTGTCTGCAACTGCTTTGACAGCAAGTGCAACGTTGCGAACTGGCGCTTGAAGTACAGAAAGGAGCATAGAAAGAAGTCCTTCGCGGTTTGGAAGAGTTGCAAGTGCAAGAATCTCTTCTTTTGATGCGACAGCGCCTTCGATAGCACCACCTTTAATTTCAAGTGCTTCTGCATTCTTAGAAAAATCGTTCAAGATTTTCGCTGGTGCGATAACATCTTCGTTAGAAAATGCTACTGCAGATGGTCCAACAAATACTGATGCAAGATCTTCAAGACCAGCTTTCTCAGCTGCACGACGTAAGATTGAGTTCTTAATCACTTTGTACTCAACTTCGCTTCCACGAAGCTCACGACGAAGAACAGTATCTTGCTCAACTGTCAAACCACGAGCATCCACAACAACGATTGATGCAGCAGCTTTCATTTTCTCAGCTACTACGTCAACTAATTCTGCTTTTTTAGCAATAATTGCTTCACTCATTTAGTGTTTCACCTCCGTAATTATTTTGCTTGGGGAATTTTTCTAAAAGAAAAACGCGCCCAAACCTAGACACGAAAGTACAATACGCTTCTTTTACATGATACGTTTTGTCCTCGGTAGGATTTTTATGAGTCGAGCTCCCCTACTGTCTTAGGCAGTTTTTTCAAACCATTAATAATTATAGCAAAAGAAAAAAAAGATTGCAAGCTTTTTGTGCAATCTTTTTAATTTTTTATGCATTTTTAGGAAAAGTCTTGTCAAGCAAGGCTTTACTAGCATCGTCAGCAGGCACCCAGCCATCTGTGAAAACTCGGTCTTTTATCCAAAGACGATTATAGAAAAAGGCCCAAAACAAGTTGTAGGCAGTTCCTACAGGTCTCAAGAAATCATCTGGGATAAGAAGTGTTGCAATCACAGCAAATACAAACAGTGATCCAAGCATGATCCCAAAGTATTTCCAGTCTTTACGAAAAAGAGGAACGAAAAAGTTAAATAGCAAGGTTGTAATAGAGTACATAGGTGACAAAGTTTTAACATTGCTACCATCTGGTGCTTGAATAGTAAGTTTATTCATCAAGATCTCCTTAAATATAAAAATACTAATAAAGTTTAACAAAATTTTATATGTTTGTCAATTTAGGCAGATCTAGACGGAAATCAGAGCGTCACTTCTTCAAAAAAATGTAGCCCTAAGGCTACATTTTAATCTACATAATATTCTTCTTTTTTATTGAACCAAGCATATGGCAGACCGATTAGAAGACCACCACCAATCAAGTTTCCTACGAAGGTCACAGCCCAGTGACGCAGGATATTTCCAATACCAAAATTTGCCACCTGTGATGCGGCTGAGCTAAATTTGACGATAGCAAAAGAAGCAAAGTTAGCTGCCAAGTGTTCGTTGGTTAAAAATACAAACATATAAATGGCTGAAATAACCAAGAAAAGCTTAGCTGTACTATCTTTCACCAAGACGAAGGAAAGAATCGCAATATTAACGAATACATTGGCTAGTATTCCCTCAAGTAAAATAAGTTCATTGGAGCGGGCAAGCTTCATCTGCACAACACCAGCAATGAAACTTTCCTTGCTAAGTCCCGCATAAGCCGCCGAATTAGCAAAGAGCCACCCAGCAATCAGAGCCCCAATCAAGTTAAAGAAAGTACAATAGAACAAAATAATCAATGCTTTTTTCCAGTCAATCTTCTTCAAGAAAGTGCCAGCTGTCAAAAACATCATGTTGGAAGTCACCAGCTCAGCATTCAGAAAGACGATGTAGGCCAATCCCCAAGCAAAGATAAAAGGGAAGAGAAAACGACCCGTTCCTGGGACAATCTTATTTGTCAGGTCTGCTGCAATAGCTCCTGCTCCTGTACTGAAAGTCAGAAAGGCCCCCGCAAAGATAGAGCGGACAGCATACTTCCCTTTGCTTGTGTCGAACAAGCCTTCTTTCTTACGGCAAGCTGCTTCTATTTTTGGAATAAATGTCGATTCGACCATAATAATTCTCCTCTAAGTTAAACTATGTACAGTATATCACAAACTTTTATTTTTCGAAAGCGTTTTCTGTAAGTTTTTTTCTAAATTTGAACTTGAATTTGGAGTGCTATATTTCAAGTTCTTAGTTCGCCTGCTAGCAGCCTTATATCTTCTGGCCGAGTTCGACAGCAACCGCCAAAAAGCTGAACGCCCTGCTTCTTCCAAAGATGGCTGCAATCAGTTAAACAGAGCTGCTGCTCAGGATTGTCCTGCCAAGTATTCGTCACCCCATTATAGATCTCTCCAGAATTTGGATAGGACAGCAAGGGCTTATCGCACACCTGTTTCAACTTTTCTAATAAAGGAGCAATCAAATGCGGAGCTGTGCAGTTAAAACCGACAGCCAATACTTGTGGACTCGACTGAGCCAAGCGCCCAACTTCTTCTATCAGTGTTCCATCCGAAATCGCTGATACCGTTTGAGCGGTAAAAGATAAATAGGCTTCCACCTGCGGAAATTCTTCTGCTAACAAATGAACAAGCGCCTCTGTTTCCGCTCCATTTGGAATCGTTTCAATAGCCAGCAAATCACAACCCGCGTCCAGCAAGGCTTGTATCCGCGGACGATGAAAATCTTTAAATTCCTCCTCACTCAAGTGATAGGCTCCTGTATATTCCGATCCATCAGCCAGGTAAGCAGCATAAGGTCCGACAGATCCAGCTATCAGAGGATATGATCGCTGCTGCTCATCTAGCGATAATCCCTGCCAGACATTTTTAACAGCTGCCTGTGCCAAAAATACCGTCTCTTTGAAGATTTCATAAGCCTTATCTAAAATCAATCCTTCTTCGACAAAAGCTGGAATGCTAGCCTGATAACTGGAAGTGGTGATAATGTCACTGCCCGCCCGAACATAATCCTCATGCAGGACTTGGATAATCTGAGGATTCTCAAGCAAGTACTTGGCTGACCAAAGCCGACCAGAAACATCATACCCCCGCCTCTCCAGCTCTGTCCCCAAAGCACCATCTAGAATTATTATGTCTTGCTTTTCAAGTAAGTCTTTAAACGCTCCCATTCCTGCTCCTTAAGCCTTTTCTAAAATAGCAACTTAGTCAGTTTTGCTAAAGATAAATAAGTCTGCTTATTTGAAATGATCGTCTGCTTCATTAGTAAAACGCAAAAAAGAGATTATTACAATCTCTTTTTTCTTATCTAGTTATGTGATGCCCATGCTTGGTCTGTTTCCAGAACATCTTGAGTCGTGTACTGTCCACGGTAAGGATTGTAAACCATATTAGACGCTCCTGTCTGATAGCTAGGCGAATCAAACTGAGTCAGATTGTATGCTTCAATCAGATAGTTCAATTTTGCATAGTAATGACTATCCGTTGCATATACACCTGTCAAGGCAGCTGTCGCATCTTGATAAGTCGGGGCATTGCTCTTCCAAGCTCCCGCAAAATGACCTTGTCTCAAGACATAGACATAATCCTGAAGTGACTCAGCGTAACTTGAATAAGAGCGGAATTGATCATTGATTGCGTAAGTATTGCCCTTACCATCTTCTTCCAAGGTCTCCATCGTCGCTGACTGACCAGCATAAGCTCCTTTAATCCCGAATAAATTATAGTGAGGATAGCCTGATAGACCAGACTGACCAGAACCACTCTCTAAAATAGCTTGTGCAATCATCACGGAAGCATATAGATCATTATCCTGAGCCAACTGGCGAGCTGGCTCACTAATTTGTGAAATGAAATATTCTGTTTGGTTCAATGGCTGCTGAACAGCATCATTTGCACTTGCTGGCTTGATTTGCTTTGACAAAGCCAGACCAAAGACAACGGTTGAGGCCATCACTGCCAAACCTGTCAAAAGTTTTTTTCTTTCTTTTGAAATTCTCTTCTTCACAGTCTTTCTCCTAAATACAGTATTTATTCTACTATTGTAACATACTAAAAGCAAAATAACATTAGCAATAAATTACAAGTATATGACATTTTTTATGTCTTCCACAAATATAAGTTTCACAAGCCACGATTGTTCCATTCAAAACTTCCTCGTTTGGCTTGCATAATGAGCCTTATCACTAAGATATACAGACTGAACTGAAGATAAAAATAACCTGACTCCAACCCATACGGAATCAGGCTATGATCTTAAACTCTAAAATTTCAACTATCATTCCGATACAATCTAACATCTAGATCTTGCCCAAAATCGCATCCCAAGCTTGATCAAGACCAGTTTTATCAACTGAAGAAAAGATAATAAAATCATCGGTTTTGTCAAAGTCCAGCTTTTTCCTAATGGCACTTTCATGCTTGTTCCACTTACCACGTGGAATTTTATCAGCCTTGGTAGCCACAACAATAACTGGAATTTCATAGTATTTGAGGAATTCATACATCTGCACATCATCCGCACTAGGGTCATGGCGTAAGTCTACTAGACTCACGACCGCTCGCAGATTGTCCCGACTGGTCAAGTATTCCTCAATCATTTTGCCCCATTTAGCGCGCTCCGTTTTTGAAACCTTGGCATAGCCGTAACCAGGAACGTCCACGAAACGGAGCTTATCGTCAATGTTAAAAAAGTTCAACAATTGCGTTTTACCAGGCTTACCCGAAGTCCGTGCTAGATTTTTACGATTGAGCAGAGTATTGATAAAACTAGATTTACCAACATTGGAGCGACCCGCCAAGGCGATTTCTGGGATATCATCCTGCGGGTAATGCGATTTATTGGCTGCGCTCAGTAAAATCTCAGCATTATGTGTATTGATTTCCATAAGCTTCCCCTAGGCAGTTTCTAAGATTGGCTTGTCTGTGCCGTCCACTGCTTCCTTCGTGATACGAACCAGCTTAACATTTTCCTGACTTGGCACTTCAAACATGACATCCATCATGGTTTCTTCAATAATTGAACGAAGTCCACGCGCACCTGTCTTGCGTTCGATAGCTTTTCTAGCTATGGCTTGCAAAGCTTCCTCGTCAAATTCAAGCTCAACATCATCATAAGAAAGCAAGGTTTGATATTGCTTCACTAGCGCATTTCTCGGTTCACTCAAAATGCGAACCAAATCATCAACAGTCAGCTGTTCTAGAGCTGCAAAAACTGGCAAACGACCAATCAACTCAGGAATAATTCCAAATTTTTGAATATCATCAGCGACAATGGCTTGCATATAAGACGCACCCTCGTCAATTGCCTTATTATTTTGACCGAAACCGATAATCTTCTCACCAAGACGTTGCTTGACAATCTCTTCAATACCGTCAAAAGCACCACCAACGATAAAGAGAATGTTCTTGGTATCAACCTGAATCATTTCTTGCTGTGGATGCTTACGACCACCCTGAGGAGGCACGCTGGCAACTGTTCCTTCAATAATCTTCAGCAAGGCTTGCTGAACACCCTCACCTGAAACATCACGAGTGATAGAAACATTTTCGCTCTTCTTAGCAATCTTATCGATTTCATCCACATAAATGATGCCGCGTTCTGCTCGCTCGATATTGAAGTCAGCTGCCTGTAAAAGCTTGAGCAGGATATTTTCTACATCTTCACCAACATAACCAGCCTCAGTTAAAGCAGTAGCATCTGCGATAGCAAAAGGAACATTGAGGCTACGCGCCAAGGTCTGAGCCAGGAATGTTTTCCCAGATCCAGTTGGACCAATCATGAGGATGTTGGATTTTTGTAACTCCACATCATCCTCTTCGCGACTGTCATGAAAATTAATTCGCTTATAGTGATTGTAAACGGCAACTGCCAAAGCCCGCTTAGCCCGATCTTGACCAATCACATAGTGGTTCAAAATATTGAGCAATTCTTGCGGTTTTGGTACTTCAGAAAGATCAGCTAAAACTTCCTCAGCTAATTCTTCTCGAATAATTTCCTGCGCCAACTCGACACATTCATTACAGATAAAGGCATTGTTGCCCGCAATAATTTTTTGGACTTCGTCCTGATTCTTTCCACAGAAAGAACAATATACCATCATCTCATTATTACGATTTGTAGGCATTTTTTACTCCCATTCTAAATTTCTAATTCAATTTTTTATTTACATTTTAAAAGAGGGTCATATAAAAAGCATGGATGGAATTAACAAGATTCGTAAAAGCATTTAACAAAAATAAAATAGCCAATCCATAACGTTTTTTACGAAAAGTCTGAAGCGAACAGATCAGACAAATTGCACACAAAAAGGCCGTAAAAAAACCAAAAACACTTCTTTCCATTCCTATGAACCCTTTCTTTTGAGGATTTTTACGGTGAAATCATATTCATTTTTTTCATCTTTAGGTCGAAAGCGACTGCTTACTTCCTCGAACTGTGTCAAATCAAAGTCTGTTGGGAAATAAGTATCGCCTTCTAAGCTAGCATGGATTTCTGTCTTAATCACCTCATCCAATTCATGCTCAAATAGAGAAAAGATTTGACCTCCACCGATAATATAGAGATTCTTATCTTGCTCTTGGTACCATTTTAATACTGCTGAAAGCTCATGAAATACCAAAACACGCTCATCTTCAATCTGATAATCCCTATCACGTGTCAAAATCAGAGTTTTTCTATTTGGCAGCACGCGCCGATGCATGCCATCAAAAGTCACCCGTCCCATTAAAATCGCATGCCCAGTCGTGATTTCTTTGAAATGCTTCAACTCTGCTGGTAAATGCCATGGCAAGCTTTGGTCTTTGCCAATCAGACCATTTTGATCCTGTGCCCAAATCGCCGCAATCTTTTTCGTCATTTCTCTATCCTTCACATTGATATTTCTATTCTATCAAAATTTATTAAAAAAGACTTGTTTGGACTATCACTTCTATCTATTTATTTTTGCCAGCTGATCCAGATAAAAAATCGATAACCAAAAAGATTATCGACTATTTGTTTGCTAGGCAAATTACTCTTTCTTCATCTTTTTGACAAAGACAAATCCTACAACAGCAGCTACAAGGCCAATCAAGGAGACATTCAAGAGCGTTGAGTCTGTCTTCTTAGGCTCAGCAGTAGCAGCCTCTTTTTTATCCGCTAAGGGATCAATATCGCACCCCTCTCTTTTGACTGACTTACCTTCAGTTGAAGCATCAGCATTGCTTTGCTCGGTCCCTTTGTTTTTAGGACCTTTTCCATGACAAAGCAAATCAATCGTATAGGATTTCTTTCCCTGATTTGCCCCATCCGAACCTTGGTCTACAAGCTGTAGAAAATTATCTTCTTCCACTGAAGAATCCGCAACTTGCTCAAGTTGGGACTCTGCCTGCTGGACTTCATCCGCACCCACAACAGCCATCGGTGTCACAGAAACCGATAGGCCAAGTAAACATGAACAAATGCCCAGACTAAAGAGTTTTCTCCTGCTTCTATGTGTTAAAAAAATTGCTTCCATATCAATACCTCCGAGATAGGCACTAGCGAAACACATATATCTATTGTCATTATAGCACTTACAAAATATATTTCAATCATTTGCTATTGAAAATTAAAAAACCTACTGACTGTCATTCAGTAGGAAAAATATAATCAAATCGCTAAATCGAATTTGAGCTGAGGTTTGACTGGATCGTAGTCTAAGAGCTCAAAATCCTCTGCCTTGATATCAAAGAAATTGGTCCCATCCGGCACATTTAAAATGAGTCGTGGTTGACAATCGCTAGGCTCTCGGCGTAATAGCTCCTCCGCCTGCTCGAACTGATTGTCATAGATGTGCAAATTATTGATAAAGTAAAAGAACTTGCCGACCTTCCAGCCAAAATGCTTGGCAATCATCATCTGCAGCGCCACATATTGCATAGCGTTGATATGGTGAGCCACTAACATATCATTTGAGCGCTGGGTCAGAGTCGCATCCAGATAAATCTCCCCATCCACACGCCGAACATCAAACATAGTTTGAAAAGCGCATGGTAGTAAGCCGTCTGTTTCTTCAAACGCTTCATAATCCCAGAGAGAGATGATATTGCGGCGGTTCCAAGGATTGGCTTCCAACTGTTGGAGGATTTTATTGATAATATCATGCTTTTTGACAACAGCTCCATAGCGCTGGCCAATCGTACCCGTATCGCCAACTTCCCAGTCATTCCAGTAGTGAACATTGTACTTGTCGTTGAGCAGTTCCAAGCTATTAGACTGGTCTTGATAGATCCAAAGGACTTCCTTGATGGCGGACTTGATAGCAATGGGGCGCAGAGTCGTAATTGGGAACTCTCCCTTGCTCAAATCGTATTCTGCGAAAGAACCAGTGATATATTTAGAGTTGGCCACATTTCCATCCTTGTAGCGCGGACGGGCATTTTCAGAAAAAACACCTTCCTCCATAATTTTTCGGATATTCTCTTTAAAAATCGTATCTGCTTTAGTCATGATGTCTCCCGAATCCTTAAACTTTCTTTAGTATAGCAAATTTTCCATAAAAATTCTCCTGCCAAGTTTAGCAGGAGAAAACTTTATTTGACCCATTCATCTGGATGATTAAGCTTATTCGCATCTTTTTCTGATAACCTCAAGGTAATATCTGACACAGCAGGAATATTTGAAAGGGTGACATAGGGGTAGTTTTTGTAGGTCGTAAATTTAGCGCCACTTTCTCCCTTTCTCCCACTAATATCATAGATATAATTAACCTCTGCATCATCAGGTAAATCAACCCAGGCATCTTCATTATCTTCCTCAGATTCGACCTTATCCAGAATGTCTGCAAATTCATCCAAGGTTTTGGTATTATTTGTCTGATAAACTTGCTGATTCTGACTATCCAATATGGTCAGAAAACCTTCTGTCTTTGATTTGCAAGCGGATAAGATCAAAAGAAAAATGGGAAATAATATTAGAAAATATGCAACTTTTCTCTTCATTTTTAGCCCTCCTTATAGCTATGCTAAGAGAGGAAGTAATTAGAACTATTGAAGTACCAGCGAAGCTGCTCCAATTACGCCAGCGTCATTTCCAAGTGTAGCCAGCGCCAATTTAGTTGAGGTGCGTACTTGTGGGAAGGTATTTTCTTCATAAACTTTACGAACACCTTCAAGTAGGAACTCCCCTGCTGCTGACACTCCACCACCAATAACGATCGTTGATGGATTAAGGGTTGAACCGATATTGGCACAAGCAATTCCCAAGTAACGTGAGAAGTTACGATAAACGATCAAGGCAAGATCGTCACCTTCTTTTGCTAAATCAAATACAGTTTTAGCAGTTACTTCTTCTCCGTTATCAATCAAGCGTTTCAAAGTTGCGTCGCCTTCATATTCATCAGCGTAACGACGAGTCAAGTTGACAATTCCAGTTGCAGAAGCTACTGTCTCAAGACAGCCTTTCTTACCACAAGTACATGCGATTGGTTGATCGAAATCAACAGTGATATGGCCCAGCTCGCCTGCCGCACCTGCCACACCGTGGAGCAATTTACCTTCCGCAACGATACCGCCACCAACACCAGTACCAAGTGTCATAAAGACAACGTCTGGTTGGTTCTCACCAGCACCCATCCAACGCTCACCAAGCGCAGCTACATTAGCATCATTATCAATGAAGAATGGAATGCCCGTCGCTTTTTCGATTTTCTCTTTTACCGGCTGGAGGGTCTTCCAGTTTAGGTTGTAGGCACCGATAACAGTCCCTTTCTCACGATCAACCACACCCGGTGATCCCATGCCAATTCCGACAAAGTCCTCAGCTGATAGATTTAGGAGCTCCAAACGATGCTGAATAGACTCAATCATATCGTCTACAATATGGCTTCCTTCATCCAAAATATTAGTTTTAATAGACCATTTTTCTTGGATTTCACCCTCTTGCGTTAAAATTGCAAATTTGATAGATGTACCACCAAGGTCAATCCCAATAATTTTTTTTGACATGATATTCTCCTCTGTATTCGTTCTCCCTCTTATTATAGCAGATTTTTTTAACGGTGAAAAGGTTTGCACGGTATTTTTTGTAAATCGCTGATTACTACACTTAAATTAGAGATTATGAATATTCTTTCATGTAGAAAAAATAGCTTTTGAACGACAATAAATAAGTAACAAGATCAAGAAGAGTAAAGATTTCTTTTTCACAATTTCAGAGACTTCAGACTCTGCATTTTAGATTCCGAACATCAAAAAGGAGAAGACCAAAAGATCCTCTCCATAAATCGACTTATCATCAAACCACCATAGTTGACAAAGAGCCCTTTTATTCTTCCTTCTTCTTCATCAGGAATAATCCTGTCAATGCTAACAGAAGACCGAGAAGGAAGGCTGAATCTGTTGCTGTGCCTGTACTTGGTAAGGTTGCTGACTTAGTAGCTCGGCCTTTAGTAGAACCATCTACTTTAGATCCGTGCACTTGCTCCTGCACCTGCGGGGTTGCAGTTGACTTGTAAACAACCGCATAAACACCTAGCTGATCTGTCATGTACTCGATATAATGACCTTTTTGCTGGAAGGATACCGCATCAAGCTGATTAGCCGCTGTCATAAAGAAGACATTTTCAACATCTTTGTTAGATGCAACTGGAAGGCTGATAAAGACCTTACCCTTAGGTTGTACAGCTTTGCCAAATTGGTCTTCTAGTCTAATGTCATAAGCATCGTAGAGCTTACCTTCTAGGCTTTGAGCTGCTACTTTCTTGACCTTCAAGGCTACAACTTGATCAAGCGTAGACTTCATGCCAATCACTTGAACCTTGGTAGCTTCGTCCGTCAAGATACGTAAGTTATTTTCTGGCTTAGATGGTTTAGATGGCTCTACAGGCTTCTCTGGTGTAGTTGGTTTGTTTGGTTTTTCTTCCTTGCTTCCAACTTCCACAATCCGATCAACGGGATCTTTAGAAACGAAGCTATCGCGAGTCACTCGACCAGTTTCCTGACCATTTTCGATGGTCACTTCCACAAGCGTGGTCTTCTCGCCGGCCTTGCCTTCTTGGACAACCTTTCGAGTGCCCTTAGGCAATTGAGCATTTTCACGTTCGACGGTATTAAAGCCAACCTCTTCAGTCACCACATCCAAGCGTGGCTGCTCGACAACAAGATTCTTAATACCTTGATCTGGTGTTACTTGCTCAACTGGCTTGCCAACTTCCACAATCTGATCGATTGGGTCTTTAGAAACGAAGCTATCGCGAGTCACTCGACCAGTTTCTTGGCCATTTTCGATTGTTACTTCAACCAGAGTGGTCTTTTCACCGGCCTTGCCTTCTTGGATAACTTTTCGGGTGCCCTTAGGCAATTGAGCACTTTCACGCTCAACGGTGTTAAACAGTAGAGCCTCTGTCACAATATCCAAGCGCGGCTGTTCAACAACAAGATTCTTAACGCCTTCTGCTGGTGTAACATGCTCAACTGGCTTGCCAACTTCCACAATCTTGTCGACTGGGGATTTGGAAACAAAGCTATCGCGAGTCAGTCGACCAGTTTCCTGACCATTTTCGATAGTCACTTCCACAAGCGTTGTCTTTTCACCGGCCTTGCCTTCTTGGACAACTTTTCGGGTGCCCTTAGGCAATTGTGCGTTTTCACGTTCGACGGTATTAAACGGTAGAACTTCTGTCACGATATCAAGTCGTGGCTGCTCGACAACCAAATTCTTAACGCCTTCAGCTGGTGTAACCTGCTCAACTGGCTTGCCGATTTCCACAATCTTGTCGACTGGGGCTTTGGAAACAAAGCTATCGCGAGTCACGCGGTCAGTTTCTTGACCATTTTCGATAGTCGCTTCGACAAGCGTGGTCTTCTCACCGACCTTACCTTCTTGGACAACTTTTCGAGTGCCCTTAGGCAATTGTGGATTTTCGCGTTCTATGGTCTTAAAGCTAACTTCTTCAGTCACCACATCCAAGCGCGGCTGCTCAACTACAGGAGCTTGAACGCCTTCATCTGGAGTCGTTTTGTGAACTGGAGGTTTTGGTGTATCTGGATTGGGTGTCTCAGCTATCTCGGCATGATAGGTAGAGACTTCGTAAAACTCAGGGCGACCACCTTCCCACTTCAACTTAACATCTAATAAGTGGGCGCTGTTAGCGAGCTGGAAGGTTTGGAAACTTGTGGTAACCGCACCCAAGTTTTGCCAAGCTGTTTGGCCATCTTTGGAAATGGTTCTTGCCCAAATGTGCGCTGAGCTTCCTGCTGGAATATCTGAAATCAGGCGAACGTGATTTGATTCTGTCTTTTCAGATAGATGGTAAATCAACTCACCGCTGTCTTGGGTTGCCTTGTAACTGCTGAGAATATTTCCATCTGCTATATTATTCTTTTCAGATGACTTGGTCTCTGTACCAGTACCTTCCACAGTTGGATTATTGATTGACTTAGTGTATTCTCCATCATTGATAACTAACTCTGTAAATCCAACAAAGCGATGACGATAAGGAGCTGTGTAGAGCACTCGGAGATATTTCGCCGCAGTTGCTTCTGGCAATTCTCCCTCAATATAGCGATTTCCAGGTCGCTGTGAATCATGTGTCCAGCCATCAGTTAAGGAGTCATCACGTGCTGGATTTTCCTGACCGTCTCCCACTGAAACGACATCTTTCCAGGTCTTGCCATCTGCGCCAACTTGAATCTTTCCATCACGAAGATAGTTCTGTGTACCATCTTTAATGTAGGCACGAATCTTCTTGATTTGACGGGTTGCTCCAAGATTGAGCGTCATATGACCATCGGTTTGTGGATAATCAGAAAATTCAACATAATTGTTTAAATCACCATCAAAGAGCTGGTCTAGGTTTTTCGCTTTACGAACATCTCCGCTACCATAGTTGGGATCAATACCCATGCTGGTAGACTCAATCGATGTTGGTTGAATTTCCTTAGTAGTCAAAAGCAAAGAAGTCGTTCCGATTGCCTGTTTCTGACCTGTCTTGTTTTCAAGACGTACATAACGGACGAGCTGGTGGTCTTGTAACTCAGAGGCACTATACCACTCCACTCCATTTGGAGAATAGCGGAGCTGGAGTGCTTGATTAGCATTCTCACCCAGTTTCAAATCCTCAATTTCATGGAGGCGATCTAGTTTCATGCCAAGATATTGACCCGCATCTAAAGTTGTACCGGCTGGAATATGCATCTCGTAGCGACCCAATTTTTCATGGACTTGAGTAGCCTTGAGTTGATCAACATTAGTATCTGTGTATTGGTCTGTTCCAGTCTCTGACTCGACAGATAGGTTGCCAATTCGCCACCAGAAATTCGTCTTTTGCGTATTTCTAACGCGTACATAACGGATATTCTGATTGGTTTCAACTTCTTTGCTTTGCTCACCTGTCAAGTTGGCTACTGTTGTCCAGTTTTGTCCGTCAGTAGAGACTTCGATAACACCAGCTGCTAGCTTATCTGTCACACCTTGTACCAAACGAATCTTCTTGACTGTTTGTTGAGAGCCAAGATCCAACTGTACCCAAGCATCTACTGGGGTTGTATCTCTTTCTCCATTTGCTGTTGAAGAACTTGCCAACATTGCTTCTGTGCTATCACTATTATCTGTCATCTTGGCAGACGTTGTATTGAGTTTATAGACCAGATTTGGACTGATGGTAATGCTTCCAGCTTTCTTCTTGGCATTTTCAAGAGGACGGTTAACTACGATTTCACGAACTGCAAACCAAGTATTGTCTCGGTCTTCTGTTGCCACCATTCGAATACCTTTGGCTTTGATATCAAGATTATCTAAGGTAATCTCAGACTCATTGCCGACATAGTTACCTTGAGGAAGAGCAGTCCACTCACCTGCTTCATTTAGGTATTCAATCTTGGCCTTGTTAAAGGTATCTTTCGGATTGCTGACAGCTCCCATAGCAAAACTCAATTTCTTGATAGAAACAGGCTTATTGAACTGAAGTCCAATATAATCGCCAGTACTAATTCTGGTTGGATTTTTAAAGATAACTTGAGTTGACAAGTCTCCGTCCAAGACCTGAGCCAAATCTCCTTCACCACCTGTACGGTTAGTAATAAAGGTCGTTACAACTTTATCTGGATTCAGTTCTTTTTCGATTTCCTTAGCTAGATATTCTTTAAGGTTAAGGATAAATGGACGGATATGCTGTACACCTAGCTCAGCATTTTCGTAGTGGTCAACATACCAGAAGGAATGTTTCTTAGATTGTTCATAATCTTTCAAGCCCTTGTAGTAATTATTCCAAAGACCGTCAGCATTTTTGCTACCAATAAATTCAGTAGCTGTCAAGAGAGCATCCAGGGCATTCATCTGGTCAATGGTATTATCAAGCCAGTACTTAATCTGCTCACGCATCTGTTCATTTCCTGATGCTTTATAGGTCTCAGCAGCAGCTTTTAGCTTAGCAAATTCTGCCTTCAACTCTTTGCGCTCAGCTGAGACATCTTGACCTGCTTTCAACTTGTTCATGAAGTTTGTCAATTTCGGAGCTAGCTCTACAGACTCTTCTAGCTTCACAACACGATTATCCATATGTTGGTTAATCATGTGCTTACCTAGCTCACGGAAGGCTGCAGATTCTTTGGTCTCTGTGAAACGACCTGTTTCTGCAAAGTTGAAAGCTACATCGTTAACAGCCTTGGCTTCCGCCTCATTCTTCCAGATATTCCAGCTGTACTCTGCAGCTGAGAAGAGAGCAATTTTAGATGGTTCTGATTGCTGCATTGGATTGAGCATGACCCCACCGATTAAGCTTGGATCCACACCAGGATGTAGGAATTTCTCACCACCACCCAAGATAAGGTGTTGCTTAGAATTATCCGTACACGGCCAGTTAATCCAAAGTTGAACGGGACGATATGGTTGACCAGATGCTTCTATATTTTGTTTAAGTTGAGTCAAGAAGTTTTCAGAGACCTCACCCCAAATCTTGCCTCCTGTCAGAGTCATAATGCTACTTTTCGGAAGATTACGGTTTAGAGAACGCAGTTCGTCTTCTCGACCATTGCCCCAATACTGACTTGGAACAAAAATCATCTCTTTCTTCAAGCCTGGATAAGTCGCTTGTTTTTCAGTCAACCAATCGGTCATATCTTTCATCAAGCGGTTATAACTTTCATAACCACCATAAGGCTGAGCTGCATCATCTGCAAGAATACCAAACTCACGAACGCCGACGTCCAGCAACTGAGTAAATTTAGCTTTGATTGCATTCAAGTCTTCTTGGTAAACAGTCTCATTTTGGAAGCGAATTCGACTATTCATAAATGGATGAATGGTCCAGACATAGCGAGTCTTAGTTTCATTCCCTACCTTAGCAAGTTGGCGGATTTCTTCTAGTTTTTCTTTTGGATAAAGTTCTCTCCACTTACTGTTGTGATATGGATCATCTTTTGGTGCAAAAATATACTGGGTCANTTTTAAATCACCGCCATATCGCATCAAGGCCGCCCGATCTTTATTAGACCATGGATTACCATAATAGCCTTCGATAAAGCCACGATTCTTCATATCAGCATAATCTTCAACATTGACCTCACGCAGAACTGGAGCAGGGCTATCATTTAGCATATGCTTGAGTGTTGTTAGTCCATAAAAGACAGCATCTGTATCTTTTCCGACAATGGAAATTTGCTGACCTTTAACAACTAATGAATAAGCATCAATCTTATCAAATAATCCTTGGTTAACAGACTCTGTTCTCTGAGCTTCTTCCGCTTTTGAGCCAGTCTGGTGAACTCCCAGATAGATATTGGTTGCGCCAGCTTCAGCTGTCTTACCAGTAGTATAGGAGATATTGCTATTTTGCAAAATAGACTTGAGTCGATTACGAGTGTAAATATCAACTTGCTCACCAATTACCAAATGAACTTTCTTATCTAGACGTACCAAGCCATCACCATAAGTAACCTTATGAGGAGTTGGGAAAATCTTATACTGTTTCTCAAGGTATTCTTGGCTTCTCAAAGCTGCTTCTACTACACTTGGATCTGCTGGTTTTTTAGCGATAAAAGTATCTTCCAATTCAACAGTTCCGTCATCTTTCGGAGTTGGAGCTGGAGTTTCAGGTTTTGGATCCGGTTTTGGTGCTGGTGGT
The DNA here is from genome assembly GCF_003943465.1 of Streptococcus cristatus. Taxonomy (GTDB): domain Bacteria; phylum Bacillota; class Bacilli; order Lactobacillales; family Streptococcaceae; genus Streptococcus; species Streptococcus cristatus_C. The sequence continues at coordinate 24,850 of NZ_RJPR01000017.1, forward strand.
GTGGCAGGCTCGTCTAATGTAGCTATTGGTTTCAAAAGATTGATTTCAGCTGCACTAGCATATCCTTCCACTCCCTGTAGGATCTTCAACTGGATTGTATCCGTTTCGACAGCTTCAAAGTTTGCAATTTTTTCAGCTACATTATTATCCCAAGTACCTTCAGCTACCTTAACCAATTGATCAGCCTTTTTAGCATAGACTTCGTACTGGGTCGCAAGACCATTTCCACCGCCTGGGCGAGGAAGATAAGTCAAAGCATTGATAGCTGTTGCTTGCTTCAAGGTCATAGTAACCGTATAAGACGGGTCCTTCTTCGTCCAATGTGAATGCCAGAAGGTTGCAGGATTGCCATCAAAGGCTTTAGAAACAGCTCCTTCTGTAGCATTTCCTGGTAGCTGCTCACTACTTGCTTCCACACGGGCAATCTGATCCTGTGCAATCAAACGTGGATTGACAAATGGCTTATCAGACAAGCTGAGATTGTGCAAAGTACCTTCAAAACCTCCGATTTTTTCAAGAGGTAGGACAAGACTTGTGTGGGCCAATCTTGGATGAGCTGGATTGGCAATACGATTGATCTTTTCACCATTGACATAGAGCTCAGTTGACTGAGGTTTGGTGACAAAGACTAGCTCATAGCGTTTACCTTTTTCCAATGTCTTGTCAAACTGAATATGGTGTTGCTCAAACTTATAGGCTACTTTACCCGACTCATCAGACAAATAGAGCTTGTTCCCCTCACTAGAAGCTAACTCCTGCACACCATCACCTGTAACCGTCACATCAACTTTTAAGACGTGACTTGGACCAACGTTCCCAATGGCATTTTCAATCTTGCTTTCTTTATTGAAGACCAGGCCTTTTGTGCTTTGTGCGATGCTTTCTGCATCGTAACGCTTGATTGTCTTTGGATTGATTTCATAGGTCTCAGTATCATCAATCTTGTACTCTGGATTGCTACCGGGTGCATAAACATAGTCTGCGCGTGGCAAGGTTCTTCCTGCAAAGTTGTTAGCAGCCCGATTTGATCCCCAAGTCTTTTCAGCAGTAACTCTTGTTGCTTCAAAGAAGCGCTTGAAAATATCATAAGAAGTCATGCCTGTTTCATGGAGATCAATATTATCATTCCAAACAGCATGTCCACCACCCAAGATATGAGGGTTTGAAGCTGCTAATTTTGGACCATTTCCTGCTGTCGTAAAATCATTTGGCGTCCAGCGATTATATTGATACTCATAAGAAGAGTAATCACCGTATGCTCCTTGCTGGTTATTACCATTTGGCACACTGTAAGTCGGAACATCCGTAATATTGATAATTTTAGCACCAGCCTTCAAAGCCGCTTGTGGATGTTGCCAACCTAGACTCCAGATATCCACCTCGACACCCTTCAAATCAACTGGTGTTTGCCCACTCTTACGGCTAAGTGAACCCCAAATTCGTGGCGTATAGCCCTTACCTTTGATATAGGTGATCAAATCGTTAACATAACGACGATAGTTTTCATTGTTGCCATAGTACTCATCTGTTCCGATGTGAATCGTCTTAACACCACGAAGCGGTGCATCCTTACCATCCAGCAATTTATCATAAACAGACTTGACAAAGCGCAATGTTTCATCATAATTCTTGTCCAAATCAAGCATCGCAACACGCTCTACATTGTGCTTATTCGGACTCAGCTGTCCTTTATACATCAAGTCTGGACGAACCTTCACAAATGATAAAGCATGCCCCGGTGTATCAATTTCTGGTACTAAGTTGATTCCTAACTCATCAGCCAAAGCGATGAGTCTTTGCATTTCATCCTTAGTATAGTGTTGCTTAGAAGTCAAAGACACACCATTGTCACCGACAATATCTGTCTGTAAACGGAAACCTGTATCTGCATGATTGAGCACATATTCAATTTCCTGCTCCTTGGTCAGATGTTTACCTGCTAAGTGCTCCTTGAGGAAAATATAGTTATCATTCAAATGCAACTGCAAGTCATTCATCTTGTAGTAAGCCATGTTTAGCATAATGTCCACAAGAGTATCATAAGGAATAAACTTACGACCAGTATCTAGCATAAATCCACGGTGGCTGAAACTTGGAAAGTCTCGAATTTCACCATTTTGGATATTTTCTTGCCCCATTTGAAGTAGAGTTCGAGTAGCATAAAAAGCACCTTTATTGGTCTGCGCTTCAATGGTAAAGACATTATCACGAATCGTAATACCATAGCCTTCTTCACCATAGCCCTTGTCCGTTACCTTTTTAAACTCAATACGATGCGCGGATGTACTGTCTCCCTTGGCAAGCTCTAATCCTCGAGAAATCAAGTCATTAGCATAGAAATTAGCTGCCTTGTCAAATCCTGAATCTCCAACAGATAGAACGGTGTCTTCCAAAATAGAAGAACGTCCTTCTTCACCGTGCCATTGCTGAACAGTTGGAGCCACTGTCGGCTTGTCTCCAACTCCCTCGTCTGCATAGCGACCAGGAACTCTAACCTCAAATTCCTTGGTAATGGTTTGGCCTTCATGCACTTGTTGCAAAGAAACTTTAACTGTCTGGTCCGTTAGAGGTTGATAGACTTTATTGTTTAAATCAATAACACCTTTTTTATTGCTGCCGACTAAACTAACTTCACCTGGCAACTCAGGCATGATTAGCGAGCGTCCATCTTGAGCTAAAGTCAATGACTCTACTTGGTTAAGATTAGTTACTTGTGCTGGATCAGGAATATTAGAATAAGCGCGCAATTCTTGAATGCCAACATTACGCCAGCGCATACTACCTTCAGTGTATTTAGTGATTTCCAACTTGAGATATTTGGCTTCAATCGGAGTATCAAGATTAACCCTTTCATCTAAGATAGGTTGACCATCTTTTTCATAAGCTAGTTTCCATTTACGAGTAGCTTCTTCTTCATTAATAGCTTCTGCTGTAGCATAATAAAGTTTCCATCCTTGCACATTTGGATCATTAGGCTGTCCCGCTCTCTGTCTACGATCCCAATCAATCTCAATTCGCTTGATTGATGTCACCTTATTTAAAGTCATGGTTAGATGAGGAGTTACTGCATTCCTATCTGTTGCCCAACGACTATTGTCGTCTCCATCTACAGCTTTATCGCCAGTATTAGATGTATTCTGCTCATGGTTGGACGCTCTCACCTGTGCATTCAATAAATGATTAACATCAGGAATATTTACCACTTCTTTCACTGGTGTAGTTGGTGCTGGAGGTGTAGTCAGTGTTGGTTGAGTCGGCTGTGGATTAGTTGCTTCTGTGTTTACAGATGGCTGATCCGGTTTGGGAGTAGCTACCTCTGATGTTGCTTCAGAAGTATTTTCGCTATTATCAGAACTGCTTCCTCCATTGTCGCCAGAGTCGGCTTTTGCCAATTTGTCTGCTAAGTCAGCTGGCAATTCTGTTAGACCTTCTACCCGCTCGACCGTACCAGAATCATTTCCTCTGCCACCTGATGACTCGCTAGTAACAGTTGCTGAACTGGACGGTTGTACCACATCAGCCGATGCCAATGGCATACCAAATAACAGGACACCTATCATAACAGAACAAGCACCGATAGCGTATTTTCGAATACTAAACTTACATTTCTTTTCCATAAAGGAACCTTCCTATCTGTACGCTTCTCACCAGTAAGCGTTTGCAACTTTATTTAAAAAAATATATTTTATTTGACTTATTTAAATTGAATTTATCGTAAAAACAGACGGAACATAACTT
>NZ_RJPR01000018.1 GCF_003943465.1 Streptococcus cristatus
ATAATAAGATATTGCAAGTTAATTCAGCAAGTTAAGTGACGATAGCCTAGGAGATACACCTGTACCCATGCCGAACACAGAAGTTAAGCCCTAGAACGCCGGAAGTAGTTGGGGGTTGCCCCCTGTGAGATATGGTAGTCGCTTAGCAGGATAGGAAGTCGGAGTACTTCCTTTTTGGGAGTTTAGCTCAGCTGGGAGAGCATCTGCCTTACAAGCAGAGGGTCAGCGGTTCGATCCCGTTAACTCCCATATTCAAGCGGGTGTAGTTTAGTGGTAAAACTACAGCCTTCCAAGCTGTTGTCGCGAGTTCGATTCTCGTCACCCGCTTTGAACGGAAGTTCATACCAAGTTTTTTATAACTTGGGCGCGTAGCTCAGGTGGTTAGAGCGCACGCCTGATAAGCGTGAGGTCGGTGGTTCGAGTCCACTCGTGCCCATTTAAATAGTAATATGGTCCGTTGGTCAAGGGGTTAAGACACCGCCTTTTCACGGCGGTAACACGGGTTCGAATCCCGTACGGACTATATATTTTGGAGGATTACCCAAGTCCGGCTGAAGGGAACGGTCTTGAAAACCGTCAGGCGTGTAAAAGCGTGCGTGGGTTCGAATCCCACATCCTCCTTAGATTAGATTATCGCGGGATGGAGCAGCTAGGTAGCTCGTCGGGCTCATAACCCGAAGGTCGTAGGTTCAAATCCTGCTCCCGCAATTTGGCTCGGTAGCTCAGTTGGTAGAGCAATGGATTGAAGCTCCATGTGTCGGCGGTTCGATTCCGTCTCGCGCCATATATCTTTAGAATTTCGGAAGGGTAGCGAAGAGGCTAAACGCGGCGGACTGTAAATCCGCTCCTTCGGGTTCGGGGGTTCGAATCCCTCCCCTTCCATGCTTAACGGGCATAGTTTAAAGGTAGAACTAAGGTCTCCAAAACCTTCAGTGTGGGTTCAATTCCTACTGCCCGTGTTTTGGAATATGGCGGGTGTGGTGAAGTGGTTAACACACCAGATTGTGGCTCTGGCATGCGTGGGTTCGATCCCCATCACTCGCCTATTTCTTTTGATTATTGGGGTATCGCCAAGCGGTAAGGCAAGGGACTTTGACTCCCTCATTCGTTGGTTCGAATCCAGCTACCCCAGTTACTTTGCCGGCGTGGCGGAATTGGCAGACGCGCTGGACTCAAAATCCAGTGTCCGCAAGGACGTGCCGGTTCGACCCCGGCCGCCGGTATAGTAATAAAGACAAGGTTTTCGAATCTTGTCTTTTTTTACAAATTTTTATTTTTGATTTGTTTGAGATTATTTATTTTATAATCATTCTTTTGCTTTATCTACAATTTTTTTCTGGCTGTTTAGATACAAGTAAGGATTCTTGTTTGTAATAGTAAATGACTTATCCAAGTCTTTCTAAGGAGAGAAGCATATGGCAATGATAGAAGTGGAACATCTTCAGAAAAATTTTGTGAAGACAGTGAAGGAACCGGGCTTGAAGGGGGCTTTGCGCTCCTTTATTCATCCTGAAAAGCAGATCTTTGAAGCGGTCAAGGATTTAACCTTTGAGGTTCCAAAAGGACAAATTTTAGGCTTTATCGGGGCCAATGGTGCTGGGAAGTCGACAACCATCAAAATGCTGACAGGAATTTTGAAACCGACATCTGGTTTTTGTCGGATTAACGGCAAGATTCCGCAGGATAATCGCCAGGATTATGTCAAGGATATTGGAGTGGTTTTCGGACAACGTACTCAGCTATGGTGGGATTTGGCTCTGCAAGAGACCTACACGGTCTTAAAAGAGATTTACGATGTGCCAGACTCGCTCTTCCACAAGCGCATGGACTTTTTGAATGAAGTCTTGGATTTGAAGGACTTTATCAAAGACCCCGTGCGGACTCTTTCACTTGGTCAACGAATGCGGGCGGATATTGCGGCTTCCTTGCTCCACAATCCTAAGGTTCTCTTTTTAGATGAGCCGACTATTGGTTTGGACGTTTCGGTCAAGGATAACATTCGTCGGGCCATCACCCAGATCAATCAAGAAGAAGAAACAACCATTCTCTTGACCACTCACGACCTGAGCGACATTGAGCAACTCTGTGATCGGATTTTTATGATTGACAAGGGGAAGGAGATTTTTGATGGAACGGTGAGCCAGCTCAAGGAAACCTTCGGCAAGATGAAGACTCTCTCCTTTGAACTGCTACCAGGTCAAAGCCATCTAGTTTCTCACTTTGAAGGCATGTCTGATATGATCATTGATAGACAAGGGAATAGCCTCAATATTCAATACGATAGTTCCTGCTACCAGACGGCTGATATTATCAAGCAAACCCTGTCTGATTTTGAAATTCGCGATTTGAAGATGTTGGATACGGATATCGAGGATATTATCCGTCGCTTCTACCGAAAGGAGCTCTAAGATGGTCAAATTGTGGAGACGTTATAAACCCTTTATCAATGCAGGTGTTCAGGAGTTGATTACCTATCGAGTCAACTTTATTCTTTATCGGATTGGCGATGTCATGGGGGCCTTTGTTGAGTTTTATCTCTGGAAGGCAGTCTTTGATTCCTCGCAGGAGTCTTTGATCCAGGGTTTCAGTATGGCGGATATCACCCTCTACATCATCATGAGTTTTGTGACCAATCTTTTGACTAGGTCGGATTCTTCTTTTATGATTGGGGAGGAGGTCAAGGATGGCTCCATTATCATGCGCTTGCTGCGACCAGTGCATTTTGCGGCCTCATATCTCTTCACCGAGCTTGGTTCCAAGTGGTTGATTTTTATCAGTGTTGGCCTTCCATTTTTAAGTGTCATTGTTCTGATGAAGATCTTTTCTGGGCAAGGTATTGTAGAAGTGCTGGGACTAACTGTCATTTATCTTTTTAGCTTAACGCTAGCCTACCTGATCAATTTTTTCTTTAATATCTGCTTTGGGTTTTCAGCCTTTGTTTTTAAAAATCTATGGGGCTCTAATCTGCTCAAGAATTCTCTGATTGACTTTATGTCGGGGAGTTTGATTCCCTTGGCTTTCTTCCCTAAGATTGTTTCAGATATTCTGTCCTTCTTGCCTTTTTCATCCTTGATTTATACTCCAGTTATGATTGTTGTTGGAAAATACGATGCCAGTCAGATTCTTCAAGCACTCTTGCTACAGTTCTTCTGGCTCATAGTGATGGTGGGCTTGTCTCAGTTGATTTGGAAACGGGTCCAGTCTTTCATTACCATTCAAGGAGGTTAGTATGAAAAAATATCAACGTATGCATCTGATTTTTATCAGACAATACATCAAGCAAATCATGGAATACAAGGTCGATTTTGTGGTTGGTGTTTTAGGTGTTTTCCTGACCCAAGGCTTGAATCTCTTGTTTCTCAATGTCATCTTTCAACATATTCCTTCGCTAGAAGGCTGGACCTTTCAAGAGATTGCCTTTATCTATGGCTTTTCTCTGATTCCCAAGGGATTGGACCATCTCTTTTTTGACAATCTATGGGCACTGGGGCAACGCTTGGTGCGAAAGGGAGAATTTGACAAATACCTGACCCGTCCTATCAATCCTCTCTTTCACATCCTAGTCGAGACCTTTCAGATTGATGCCTTGGGCGAACTATTGGTCGGTGGCATTCTACTAGCGACAACAGTATCAAGCATTGCTTGGACTCTTCCAAAATTCCTGATTTTTTTAGTCTGCATTCCTTTTGCGACCTTGATTTATACTTCCTTGAAAATCGCTACAGCCAGCATCGCTTTTTGGACCAAGCAGTCAGGCGCCATGATTTACATTTTCTATATGTTCAATGATTTTGCTAAATATCCGATTTCCATTTACAATTCTCTTCTTCGTTGGTTGATTAGCTTTATCGTGCCTTTCGCCTTTACGGCATACTATCCTGCCAGCTATTTCTTGCAGGAAAAGAATGGACTTTTTAATATCGGTGGCTTGATTCTGATTTCCCTTGTTTTCTTTTTCATTTCCTTGAAACTATGGGATAGGGGCTTGGATGCTTACGAAAGTGCGGGTTCGTAAGAGTGAGTATAAATAGAGGGCGATATTCATGCAGAAAGTCTATGAATAAGAGAACTATTAGATATAGTATAAAGACAGAGTTTGTTGCTTTGTCTTTTCTAATATATTTTAAGGTCTCTATCTTTCAAATTTTTATTTTTGGAATGAATAAATTCTACTTATCTTGCTAAAATGGTAGAATAGATTTAAGATTTGGTAAGAAGGAGAGCCTAATGAAATTGAGATTGGAAAATAAAGAATCTGAACGTGTCCAAGAACTTGGAAATTTAATCCGAGCCTATAATCGCTCTAAAAGGGAAGCTTCAACAAGTGAGCCTCTCAATATCTTTGTCGAAGATGAGGATGGAAATTTAATGGGAGGTCTGGTGGCCGAGACGTTTGGCTATTGGCTGGAAATTGAGTATTTATATGTGAGTGAGGATTTACGAGGGCAAGGGCTTGGCTCGGATATTTTGCAAAGGGCGGAAGAGGAAGCTCGTGACAGGAAGTGTAAGTATTCATTTGTGGATACCTTTCATTTTCAAGCGCCAGATTTTTATAAAAAGCATGGCTATGAGGAAGTGTTTAGATTAAAAGAATATCCTTATACAGGTGAGCGATATTATTATACGAAAGAGTTATAATTTATCAAAGGATAGATAGCAGATTTCTACCTGACAAATGTAGCGATTTTTGGTATAATATCATGAGGTGATTTTATGGCAAATTTGAATAGATATAAGTTTACATTTGGAAACAAAACCTTAACTTTAACAACAGAACACGATAATCTTTTTATGGAAGAAGTGGAGCGGGTTGCCAAGGAAAAATATAAGGCCATTAAAGAGCAGATGCCTGCAGCAGATGATGAAGTCTTGGCCATTTTGTTGGCGATTAATAGTTTATCTACCCAGCTCAGTCGCGAGATTGAGTTTGATGATAAGGAAAAAGAATTGGAAAGTCTTCGTCACAAAATGCTTAGCGAATTAAGAGAAAAGTCAGCTAATACAGGGGAAAGATAGTGTTTGCAATTATTATTTTACTAATATTAGCTTGGAGCTTTTATATTGGCTACTCGCGTGGGATTGTTCTGCAGGGATATTATGCTGCTATGACGATTGTATCCATGCTGGTGGCTGGAGCTCTATATCAGGGCTTGGCTAAGTCTATCAGCTTGTGGGTGCCCTATGCTAGCGCTGTTAAAGGTAGCTCGACTTATTTCTTTGCAAGTTCTCAACTTTTCCATTTGGATAAGGTTTTTTATGCGGGGCTGGCTTATCTACTTGTTTTCAGCCTTGTTTATATAGTAAGCCGCTTTTTGGGGATTTTTGTAAATTTAATTCCCTATCCGAATAAGTGGGATACCAAAGTTTTTAATATGGTCAGTGGGGCTATTGCGGTTTTCATCTCACTCTTTGTCATCGAGATGGGACTGACTATTTTAGCTACTGTGCCCATGTCCTTTATCCAAGAACGCTTAAATTCGAGTTTTCTGATTCGGTTTATTATCAATCACACGCCTGTAACTTCATCCATTTTACATGACCTTTGGGTCACAAAAATTATCGGATAATTAAGACTCAGTTGCCCTGTAGCTGAGTTTCTTTTTCAGTTTAAATCATATAGAAATAGAATGAACATGATGAATCATAAAATTTTAGAAACTTTGGAATTTGATAAAATTAAGGAGCTTTTTTCTCCCTATCTGCTGACTGAGCTGGGAGAGTTGGAGTTAAAGCAACTCCAGCCAAACAGCAAAAAAGAATCAATTGCTGCTGCTTTTTTGGAAATGTCCGATATGCGGCAGATTTTTGTGCAACATCCGCACTTTAGTTTGGGAGCCATTCAGGATATTAGGGGCTTAACCAAGCGCCTAGAGCTGGATAGCGACCTGAATATTGAGGAGTTTTTAGCTCTCAAGCGGGTCTTAGCTGTGACGCATGAGCTGGTATCTTTCTACGAGGACTTGGAAAATATCCAATTGGAGCGTTTGGATCGCCTTTTTAACAATCTAGTAGAGTTTCCTAGTATTCAGGGAAGCCTGCAAGCTATCAATGATGGGGGCTTTCTTGAAAGTTTTGCTAGTGAAGAGTTGAGTCGTATTCGCCGGAGAATCCAAGAAAATGAAGTTCAGGTTCGAGATATTCTGCAAGAAATTCTCAAAACCAAAGGAGATATGCTGGCAGACCAAGTGGTGGCCAGCCGGAACGGCCGCAATGTACTGCCTGTGAAAAATACCTACCGTAACCGTATTGCGGGTGTCGTTCACGATATTTCAGCCAGCGGAAGTACGGTTTACATTGAGCCGCGGGCGGTGGTCAATCTCAATGAAGAGATTGCTAGCAGTCGGGCGGACGAGCGCTATGAAATTCAGCGGATTTTGCAGGCTATGTCGGATATGATACGGCCTCATGCGGCTGAAATTGCCAATAATGCTTGGATTATCGGGCATCTGGATTTGGTGCGTGCCAAGGTCCGCTTCATGCAGGAGACGGGAGCGGTGGTGCCAGGCCTGTCGGAAGAGCAGGACATCCAACTGCTCAGTGTTCGTCATCCTCTGATTGAAAATGCAGTGGCTAATGACCTGCATTTCGGACCAGACTTGACAGAGATTGTCATTACCGGACCTAATACAGGTGGTAAGACCATCATGCTGAAGACCTTGGGTTTGGCTCAGATCATGGCCCAGTCAGGCCTGCCGATTCTGGCAGACAAGGGTAGTCGCGTCGGGATTTTCAGTCAGATATTTGCAGATATTGGTGATGAGCAATCGATTGAACAGAGTCTGTCTACTTTCTCTAGTCACATGACTAATATCGTCTCTATTTTAGAGCAGGTTGATAGCGAGAGTTTGGTCCTGCTGGATGAGCTGGGAGCTGGGACTGACCCGCAAGAGGGTGCAGCTCTGGCTATTGCTATCTTGGAAGATTTGCGGCTAAGGCGGATTAAAACAATGGCGACGACCCACTATCCTGAGCTCAAAGCCTATGGGATTGAGACGGATTGGGTGGAAAATGCCAGCATGGAATTTGATACAGATAGTTTGCGGCCGACCTATCGCTTTATGCAAGGAGTTCCTGGCCGCTCCAATGCCTTTGAAATTGCTCGGCGTTTGGGCTTGTCGGAAGTTATCGTTGGCCACGCCCAAGAGCAGACTGACACAGACAGTGATGTCAATCGAATCATTGAGCGCCTAGAGGAGCAGACGCTGGAAAGCCGCAAGCGCTTGGATAATATCCGCGAAGTAGAGCAAGAAAATCTCAAATTTAACCGAGTCCTCAAAAAACTTTATAATGAGTTTAACCGAGAAAAGGAAACCGAGCTCAATAAGGCGCGCTTGGAAGCCCAGGAAATCGTGGATATGGCGTTAGCGGAAAGCGAGAGCATTCTCAAAAATCTCCATGATAAGTCCAGTCTCAAACCACATGAGATTATTGAAGCCAAGGCTCAACTTAAAAAGTTGGCACCAGAAACCATTGATTTATCAAAGAATAAGGTGCTCAAGCAGGCCAAGAAAAATCGGGCGCCCAAGGTGGGAGATGATATCATAGTCACCAGCTATGGTCAGCGGGGAACCTTGGTCAAGCAGCTCAAGGATGGCCGCTGGGAAGCTCAGGTCGGTCTTATCAAGATGACTCTAGAAGAGCAGGAATTCAACTTACTCAAAGCTGAAAAGGAGCAGCAACCTAAGCGCAAGCAGGTCAATGTGGTCAAGCGGACCAATACTGCTGGACCGAAAGCCAGACTGGATCTGCGCGGCAAGCGCTACGAAGAGGCCATGGAAGAGCTGGATGCCTTTATCGATCAGGCCCTTCTCAATAACATGGCTCAGGTGGATATTATCCACGGTATCGGGACCGGGGTCATCCGTGAAGGGGTGACAAAATACCTCCGCCGCAACAAGCACGTTAAGTCCTTCGGCTATGCTCCGCAAAATGCCGGCGGCAGTGGTGCGACAATTGTAATCTTTAAGTAGGAAAGCATCGAGTACTCCGTAGCAAATATTTTCTTTTCCTCTGGGTTTGGTGTACAATATTATCAAAAGTAAGCTATTCAAAGGAGAAGATTTATGGTAGCAGCAGTTACAGATGCAACATTCGCTGAAGAGACAAAAGACGGACTGGTTCTGATTGATTTTTGGGCAACTTGGTGTGGCCCATGCCGCATGCAGGCGCCTATCTTGGAGCAGTTGGCAGAGGAAGTTCATGAAGATGAACTGAAAATCCTTAAAATGGATGTGGATGAGAATCCAAATACTGCCCGTGAATTCGGCATTATGTCCATTCCGACCCTTTTGTTCAAGAAAGACGGTCAAGTCGTTAAGCAAGTAGCTGGTGTTCATACGAAGGAGCAACTGAAGGCGATTTTGGCAGAATTAAGTTAAGAAAGAAGCCCTAGGCTTCGATTTAGATTGAAAACAAAGTTCTTAGAACACCAGTTTCTAAGAGCTTTTCTTTGTGTAAAGTTGCATAAAAGATGTAAGAAGAGTTGCGAGGTGTTTTCCATGTTTCACAAAGAAAAATAAGACTATAATCGTCTCTAATATAGTTTTTATACAATAGACGAATTGCCCCAAAAGATTACTTCCTTTGACAAGTAGAATCAAGGATTGATTTGGCTCTATATATGACTTGGTTGAAGATACCTGTGGCCCAGTTATAATGGGTCGTAAACCAAAGAAAATCTGAGAAGAGGTGAGACACAACCAAAAGGTATTAAAGCAGAAAATGACTGCCTAAGAATGGAGGATGCTGTTCTAAAAAAGTTTATAAAATTTCGCTTAAAGGAGGAAAAGAGAAAGAAGAAAAACGGAATTATCCAAGAATTGCTAATTGAGTTTTCTTTTGATATTCTTCTAAAGATTGTCGAAATTACTCGCTCACCGAACTTGGAACAAGTAAAAACTATGTTGGAGGAAGCATTTACGGAGAAATACTGGGGGAATACCATTCTTTACAGAGACCAAGTCTGATAACATCAACACGCTTCTTATCATCATTTTAGAGGATAAAGGGATTCAATCATCCATATCACATAAGGGGAATAGTCCAGATAATGGCATGATGGAGTCTTTTTTGGCATTTTGAAGTCGGAAATGTTTTATGGTTATGAGAAGACGTTTCAGTCACTTAATCAATTGAAACAAGCTATTGTGAACTACATTGATTATCACAATAACAAACGAGTTAAAGTCAAATTGAAAGGACTCAGCCCTGTGCAATGCAGAACTAAGTCCTTTACTTAAATTATTGTCTAACCTTTTGTTGTTATGAGAAAGTTTTCTATTGCCAGATATCCTGTATTTGCGAGATTTGAGCTTGGGCTTGTTTCTCAAAAATCTTGTATTTGTAAGTCAAGTCCTGAGCCATTTCCTTGATATTGTCTCGCTGTTCTTGGATAATGGCGAGATTGTGCTGGATGTTAGCTAAATTATCTTGAATTTTATCCAAGATATCGGATGTTTCGACGACTTCTTGGCTGATTGTCTTCCGACTTTTGACCAAATGGTAGCTGACCCAGGCTGCGCCTGTGAAAAGCATAAGATTTGAAAATTTCATAGTTCCTCCCTAGGCTCGAGCAATCTTTTCAGCCAATTGAGCTAAGGCTGGAAAATCTGGTTCGTGGGCTTCAAAGCTGATTTGTAGACCGTCTGTCTCTTCATAGCGAGGAGCTAGGTGGACATGGGTATGGAAGACGGTCTGACCGGCAATTTCTTCGTTGTTATTAAGGATGTTCATGCCCTTGGCGCCTGTTGCTTTCATGACCTTGCGGGCGATGTCTGGGACACGAGCGAAGAGCTGACTAGCACTGTCTGCATCCATTTCCAAAAGATTTCTGAAATGCTGCTTGGGAACGACCAAAGTATGGCCTGGAGTGACCTGAGAAATGTCTAGAAAGGCGACTACCTGGTCATCTTCATAAACTTTAGAAGATGGGATTTCCCCTGTGATAATCTTACAAAAAATACAATCAGCCATAAATGATACCTCTATTCGCTAGATTTTGTTATAATATAAGAACTATTATACCAGATTTGGAGAAAATATGTTAGAAATCAAAGAGCTTACGGGCGGCTATGTAAATATCCCGGTTTTAAAGGATGTCAGCTTTGAAGTGGGCAATGGCCAGCTAGTTGGTTTGATTGGTCTCAATGGTGCTGGTAAATCCACTACCATCAATGAAATTATCGGTTTATTGACACCTTACAAGGGAGAAATTCGGATTGATGGTTTGCAGCTGGGAGAAAATCCTAGCGCTTACCGTAAGAAGATTGGCTTTATCCCAGAGACACCGAGTCTTTATGAGGAGCTGACCCTGCGTGAGCATATTGAAACGGTTGCCATGGCTTACGATATCGAGCAGGAAGTCGCTTTTGAGCGCGTGGAGCGCCTCTTAACTATTTTCCGACTCAAGGATAAGTTGGACTGGTTTCCAGTGCATTTCTCTAAGGGGATGAAGCAGAAAGTCATGATTATCTGTGCTTTCGTGGTGGATCCTAGTCTTTTTATCGTGGATGAGCCTTTTTTGGGGCTGGATCCTGTAGCTATTGCAGACCTTATCCAGCTTTTGGATGAGGAAAAGAAAAAAGGTAAGTCTATCCTTATGAGCACCCATGTTCTGGATTCTGCTGAGAAGATGTGTGATAGCTTTGTGATTTTACATAAAGGGCAGGTGCGCGCTAAGGGCAAACTAGCTGAGTTGCGGCAGCAATTTCAGATGCCGGAAGCTAGTCTCAATGACATCTATCTTGCCTTGACGGAAGAGGCTGCGCTATGAAAGAAGTATTTGCTAAACGCAAGCAAGATTTCCGTCAGCGGTGTCTGAAGTATCTGCGCTATGTTCTCAATGATCACTTTGTCTTGTTTCTATTGATTTTTCTAGGTTTTCTAGCAGTTCAGTACAATCAATTGCTGCGGAATCTCCCTAGTCAGTCTTGGCCGATCGTAGCCGGATTAGTTTTATTCTCTGTGCTCATTCTTCCTTTTGGGAATATCGCAACCTACTTGGAAAAGCCGGATATGCTCTTTTTGCTAGTGCAGGAGCGGGCAGTCATTGAGTTTGTCAAGGGACAAATCCAGCGTTCGTATATTCTCTTTGGCCTGCTGCAAACCTTGTTGCTGATCTTGCTAGCACCCCTGTTTTTGGCTCTAGGTTTGCCATTCTGGGTTTTTGGGCTGTACTGTCTCTTCATGTTACTTTTGAAATGGCTAGTTTTTCAATTCAAAGGGCGTCGCTTTTTCTTGTCTGATCGTCTCAATTGGCAATATGCAATCGCAGCTGAGGAAGGTCGTAAGCAGAAAGTTCTTCGTTTCTTCGCCCTCTTTACAAATGTGAAAGGCATTTCTAATAGTGTCAAAAGAAGAGCTAATTTGGACGGGCTGACGAGGCTTTTACCTAAGACTCATGCCAAAACTTGGCAAAATATGTTTTTACGCTCCTATCTTCGCAATGGCGATCTATTCCCTCTGACCTTGCGTCTTCTACTTTTAGCCCTCTTGACGCTTGTCTTCGTCAGTCAGTCTTGGATTGCTGCAGGTTTTGTCATCCTTTTCAACTATCTTTTGCTCTTTCAGTTGTTGGCTCTGTATGAAGCTCTTGATTATCAGTATCTAACCCAGCTTTTCCCGCTGGATAGCAAGTCTAAAATCAAGGGCGCAAGACAGGTTATCACAGGGATTGGACATGGTGTTTTGCTTTTTGAAATGCTAGTGGCAGTGCTCTTTTTCCAAGATAAGATGGCAGTGTTAGCAATGCTTGGAGTGACAATCTTTTTGTATCTAGTCTATTTGCCATATAAACTAAAAAGATTGGTTGACTAAAAGAATGAAAATTAGTAAAATAGTGAGGAAACTTTTTAAGGAGGGGAATCATGGTCTTGGTTGATAACGAGCTAGCCCTGACACCAATAGCTGGTAAGAGCGGAAAGGCCTATATGGGAACTTATCCAGACGGGGGGCGAGTTTTCGTCAAGATGAATACGACCCCGATTCTGGCAGGCTTAGCCAGAGAACAAATTGCTCCGCAACTTCTGTGGAGTCGACGCTTGCCAGACGGCAATGTCATGAGCGGACAAGAATGGCTTTCAGGTGCCATTTTAACGCCTAATGATATGTCTAAAAAGCAAGTGATCAATATTTTAACGCGTTTGCATCGGTCGAAGCCTCTGATGACTCAGTTGGCCAAATTGGGTTATATTTTGGAAACGCCAATCGATCTAATCAATAGCTGGCTTAATCAAGCGCCGGTCGTTTTAAGGAACAATCAGTACCTGCAATCAATTATTCGAGATTTGCGGCAAACGGTACCTGCTTTTCGCGAAGACTATGCAACGATTGTCCACGGTGATGTGCGCCATAGCAACTGGTTTCAGACGGATAGTGGCTTGATTTATTTGGTGGATTGGGATTCGGTTCGGCTGACGGACAGAATGTTGGATGTTGCTCATATATTGAGTCATTATATCCCAGATACCAATTGGCAGGAGTGGTTGACCTACTACGGTTATAAGTACAATGACAAGGTTATCAAAAAACTGTATTGGTTTGGTCAATACTCTTATCTGATGCAGATTGCTAAATATTACGAAAACAATGATTTAGAAAATGTGAACCGGGAGATTTACGCTCTACGCAACTTCCGTTCTAAGTATGGAAAGGTAAGATGAGAGTAAGAAATCGTAAGGGAGCAACAGAGTTATTAGAGGCTAACCCCCACTATGTGGTTCTAAATCCAGTTGATGCCAAGGGAAAGTGGCGAGAAATTTTTGGAAACGACCATCCGATTCATGTTGAAGTTGGGAGTGGTAAAGGAGCTTTCATCACAGGGATGGCTAAGGCTAATCCAAACATCAATTACATCGGGATTGACATTCAGAAGTCTGTCCTTAGTTACGCCTTGGATAAGGTTTTGGAAGCTGATGTACCCAATATTAAGCTGCTCTGGGTGGATGGTTCGGAATTGACCAACTATTTTGCAGACGGAGAAATTGACCGACTTTACTTGAATTTTTCTGATCCATGGCCTAAGAAACGGCATGAAAAGCGCCGGTTGACCTATAAGTCTTTCTTGGATACCTTCAAGCAAATTTTGCCAGAAAAAGGTGAAATCCACTTCAAGACGGACAATCGTGGCTTGTTTGAGTACAGTTTGGTCAGCTTTTCGCAGTATGGCATGGTTCTCAAAGGTGTTTGGCTAGATCTTCATGCCAGTGACTTTGAAGGCAATGTCCTAACTGAATATGAACAAAAATTCTCTAGCAAGGGTCAGGTTATTTACCGAGTCGAAGCAGAATTTCAATAAAAATAAAGAGAGTCCTAAACAGGTTTTCTATCTTAAGTGTCGGATTTTATGACTGACTTTTGTTGGATAGAGCCCTGCAGGGGCTCTTTTATTTTGTTTTGATCATCAAATTATCAAGATCATTTTTTGTTATTTTCATTCTCTTGAAACGGCGTGGTTAAAGCCTTTTTGCTATCCCTATAATATGATATTACACTTTTGTTACAGAAAAAAATTAGACAGCGAAATCCTTGATATAATAGGAAAAAAGCGGTATAATTATTAGTATGGTTTAATGTCTAAACTTTGACATTAAAACCACCAATCATATGTTATAAAATACTTTGCTGCTCAGGCGTTAAGGTGTTGAGTAATAGGTGGTTGAACTATATTTAAAAAAGGAGAGATGTTCATGGATAAAAATGCGAGACGCAGATTAAACCGTGCGAGCGCTGAGAAACGACTTCGATACTCAGTCCGTAAGTTTAATGTGGGCGTAGCTTCTGTAGCAGTCGCAGCTTTCATGTTCTTTGGGGGGAATGTCGTTTCAGCCGATACGTTAGCTAAGACGGATTCTTCAAGCACCTCTACGGAGAAAACAACCTCTGTGCCAGATTCAGGAGAAGATTCGGGAGCGAATGATTCTGACTCCGAGTCGGCCATAGAAAAGAATTCTACCGTAGCAACTGTCGCTGAAAGCAACGCAGTTTCAAGTGCAGCATCTACAGCATCTTCTACCTCTGCTGAAGACCTATCAAGCAAAGTGGAAGAAAAAACTGTTAAATCAGAAGTTGCTTCAAAAAGTGAAGCAGCTTTAAAAGAGGCTACTTCACAAGTATCTAAAGCTTCAGTAGCGACTAGCCAATCAACTGCTGCAACTCAGTCTGAGGCTCGAGTTAGCCCAGCTACTTCAGCTACTGCAGAGTCAACTGCAGTTTCATCTGAAGCAGCTACAGAGTCAACTGCCGCTGTAGAACCTGCTAAGGTATCAGTTGAAAAGGCAGCTAGCCAAGCAGCTAGTTTGGCAACAGCTAGCCAAGCAGCAAATGCAGTAGCCAAAAGCGAAGCTAATTCAACATTAGCAGCTGCTCAAAGCGAAGTAAATAAAGGTTACGCTGATTTCCGTAAATCAGGAGAAAGTGGTTTCCGTTCGTTTGACCCACAAACAGGGAAGACAACTGTAACAAAAGAAAACTTCCTTGACTACTTCAGATTGAATGGTTCAGCTACCTATAATTCATACGATGGTATCGTGACCCTTACTCCAGATGAAACCTCTAAGACAGGTAACTTCAGCCTGAAGAGTAAGATCAATATGAACCAAAGCTTCAAGCTGACTGGTGGAGTTAACCTTGGTGATAAGACTCAGGAACGCTATGGTGCCGATGGTATTGGTTTTGCCTTCCATACAGGGAATACAACAGACCTAGGTGCCGATGGTGGTAACCTTGGTATCGGTGGTTTGCGTAACGCGAATGGTTTCAAGCTGGATACTTTCTGGAACGTCCACACACCGCCAAAAGGAAACCGTTTTGATACTAACAACACGGACTCATTCCAATATGGTTGGGCAGAAGACCCTCGCTTGGGACAATTTGGTGCTTGGGTAAGTACAACTCATAAAAAGGTTAGAGGTCAAGGCTGGTTTGCTGGCGAATATGACCGTTGGTGGGCTGAGACAGATGCTGGTAGTGCTCAACGTCTAGACTCAAGTGACTTGGATGGTCGTTTCCACAGATTTGCTATCCAGTATGACGGTGTAACCAAGGAATTAACTGTCTCTTACGAAAGTAATCTTGGGATTAAGCAATGGAAGAAGAAAGTTTCTACTCCAGAACAACTGATGTCCATGGTGGTTACGGCGACGACTGGTAACTACAAGAACTTGCAACAGTTCCAAATCAAACGCTTCGACTTCTATCAAAGTGCCTCTGTTGACGTACGTTATGAAGATGAGCAAGGTCGAGAAATCGCTGAAGGCTCAGTAACTTATCCACAAGGTGCCTTCAAGGCTAAGCCTTATACCACTGAACAGAAGACGATTCCTGGCTATGGTTTCATTGGAATGAAGAGAGGCAGCTTGCCACCTTCAGGAACTCTGGCTGACTGGGGTACCAACGGTACAGTAACCTACGTTTATCGTAGAGGTGCAACTGATACGAAGACAGAAAAGAAGACAGTCTCTCGTACTATTTATTATAAATATAAACCAGGTGTGACAGGACCGACACTTCCGCCAGCTTACACTCAAACAGCTGAGTTCACTCGGACTGTGACAGGTGGTAGACCAGGTCCATGGAGTCCTGCATCTAAGAATTTTGCACCTGTAGATTCTCTAGATGTCCCAGGATATACTCCAGATACAGCAACTGTTCCAGGAGTTACAGTAAATCCAAATTCTACTCCAAGTGATGTAACGGTTTACTACGACAAGAATGCTCCAAAAGTAACAACAGAAACAAAAGATGTTACTCGTACAATTGTTTACGAATATGAAGATGGTGTGACTTCAGGTCGTCCAGCCCTTCCACGTGAAGTACAACAAAATGTACGATTCACACGACAAGTGTCAGAAGATGCAAGAACTGGTAAGAAGACATACGGCAACTGGACTCCAAGCACTCGAACTGTAGATGCGGTTGATACACCAGCGATTCAAGGCTTTACACCAAATAAAACTCGTGTAAATTCAGCTACTGTTTCACCAACAGATCCAAGCTGGCGTGAAATTGTTTCATACCGTAAGAATAATCCAAAAGTAACAACAGAAACAAAAGACGTTACTCGTACAATCGCTTACGAATATGAAGATGGTGTGACTAGAAATCGTCCAGCACTTCCGCAACCGGTTGAACAAACAGTTCAATTTACTCGTCAAGTATCAGAAGATCCAGTAACTGGTCAGAAAACATACGGTAATTGGACTCCAAATACTCGTACTGTAGATGCGGTTGACAGCCCAGAAGTGTCCGGATTCACACCAAATAAAGCACGTGTAAATTCAGCTACTGTTTCACCAAGAGACCCAAGCTGGCGTGAGATTGTAACTTATTCAGCTGCAGATCAAAAGGGAAGCATCGTTTACCGTACAGATGGTAAAAATGGTGTTCCAGCTAAGACTCTTCACACAGACAACGTAACTGGTAAATCAGATACACCTGTAAACTATACAACAACTGCTAAAATTAACGAATTTAAACAGTTGGGTTATGATCTTGTTAGCGACGGCTTTACTAAAGCTGGCGGTCAAAGATTTGACAGTAATAACAATGTAGATCAAACATGGGAAGTTGTTCTTACTCCACGTATTGAGACAAAACAAGAAACAAAAGATGTTACTCGTAACGTTCGTTACCAATACAAGGATGGAGTGACCGCAGGTCGTCCAGCACTTCCTCGTCCAGTTACTCAAACAACAACATTTACTCGCCCAGTTTCTGTGAACAAGGTGACAGGTGTTGAAACTCCTGGTCAATGGAACAAGCCAAGTGAAGAACTTCCAAAAGTTGATTCTCCAGCAGTTACTGGTTTCACTCCAGACAAACCAAGTGTTCCAGCCTCAACTGTTACTCCTACATCTCCTAACGAAGATGAAGTAGTAAGCTACAGCCAAGATGATCAACGTGGTATCATTGAGTATGTAACAGATGGACAAAACGGTGTTCCAGCTAAGACTCTTTACACAGACGGTGTTACAGGTAAATCAGGTGAAGATGTTGTTTATTCAACTGCTAGCCGTATCGCTCAACTTCAACAAGCAGGTTACAAACTTGTAAGTGATGGCTTCACTCAACCAAGTGGTCAGAAGTTTGATAACGATAAGACAAAAGACCAAGTTTGGAAAGTTGTCGTTACTCCAGTTGTTGAAACAACACAAGAAACGAAAAATGTTACTCGGACTATTCAATACCAATATGGTGATGGTGTAACAGAAGGTCGCCCAGCGCTTCCTCCAACAGTTACTCAACCAGTAACGTTTACTCGTCCAGTTTCTGTTAACAAGGTGACAGGTGAGAAAACTCCTGGTGCTTGGGATAAACCAAATGCTAATCTTCCAGAAGTGACATCTCCAGCGATCACAGGCTACAGTCCGGACAAACCAAAAGTTCCAGGTGTGACTGTTGACCCTACTTCTGAAAATCCAGTAGAAGTTGTCAAGTATAACTTGGATGAGCAACGTGGTTCTATCAAGTACGTAACAGATGGTAAGAATGGTGTTGAAGCTAAGACTCTTTACACAGATTCTGTGGCTGGTAAGTCAGGTGAGCCAGTAGCTTACTCAACAGCATCTCGTATCGAACAATTGAAACAAGCTGGTTACACTCTTGTAAGTGATGGTTTCACGCAACCAAATGGTCAGAAGTTCGATAACGATAAGACAAAAGACCAAACTTGGACAGTTGTTGTGACACCTCGCTTGGATGACAATACGAATCCAGCTGATTTGAACAGCAAGGTTACACGTACCATCAAGTATCAATACGCAGATGGTCAAACAGCGGGTCGTCCAGCTCTGAAAGCTCCTGTCACTCAAGAAGCAACCTTCACACGTACTGGTAAAATAAATGCTGTAACTGGTGAAAAGACCTTCACAGCATGGACACCAGCTACGAAAGAATTGGCCCAAGAAGCTACACCAGTCGTAACTGGATTCGTGGCAGATAAGGCCAATGTAGCAGCGAAGACAGTGAAAGCTGGCGACGCTAACAGCGAAGAAGTTGTACAATACAAGAAGCTCGGTTCATACGTACCAAATGTACCAGACGGACTTCCAAAAGTACCAAACCTTCCATATCCAAACGATCCAACGGATCCAACAAAACCAGGCACTGATCTTCCAGTGGTACCAAATGTACCAGGAACTACACCAGTAGGCCCAGATGGCACAACACCATTGACACCGAAAGATCCGAGCGATCCAAGCAAGGGTTACAACCCACCACCAATTCCAAGTGATCCAACTCAGGATACACCAATCAACTACGTTAAAGATGGTCAAAAAGCGATTATCACCTTCGTAGACCAAGATGATAACAATAAGGAAGTTGGTAAGGTCGTTGAAAGCGGTAAGTCAGGTGAGCCAATCGGAACTACTAACTACGCAACCCGTCTGAAAGAATTGACAGACAAGGGTTACGAAGTGGTGAACGATGAGTTCAAGGGACCTAAGACCTTCGATAACGATGATAAGAAGGACCAACAATTTGTGGTTACTCTTCGTCATGGTAAAGAAGCAATTAAGGATCCAGCAGAACTCAACAAGAAGGTTACACGTACCATCAAGTATCAATACGCAGATGGTCAAACAGCGGGTCGTCCAGCTCTGAAAGCTCCTGTTACTCAAGAAGCAGCCTTCACACGTACAGGTGAGCGCGACCGTGTAACTGACAAGAAGACCTTCACTGCATGGACACCAGCTACGAAAGAATTGGCCCAAGAAGCTACACCAGTCGTAACTGGATTCGTGGCAGATAAGGCCAATGTAGCAGCCAAGACAGTGACTCCTGATGATAAGGATAGCGAAGAAGTTGTACAA
>NZ_RJPR01000019.1 GCF_003943465.1 Streptococcus cristatus
ATTGTATACAGATTCATCAACTTTTAATGACTCACTCTTATTATACTTTATTATCAACTCCAACATTTGCTGATGTAACTTAAATATATAGAACCAACTTTTTGATGAAATATTTTTATCTATATTACATTTTTTCATAAAGGTCGTAAATTCATTAATATATTTTGGATAATAACTTAGCAACTTAGGTATATTATTATCAATCCACCTATCATTATATGACTTATCTTTAAACGACTCAAATACTTCATCAAAAACTCCATTTAACAATTGTTCTACTTCGCTATACTCGATTATTTTCTCTATGTCTTTTTTAAAACTACTAAAAAACATAGATGGGTTGTCTAAACTATAAGATTTCCAAAATAAATTTTCATAAAAAATTTTATAATCAATAAGGATTTTAGATTCAATCCACTTTCCTTTACCAATTCTCAATTCAATAGTTGTACTAACTGTTTTTATCATAGTTATAACTAAAAAAAGATATAATAATAATAAAAATAAAAAATCTAACTGCCAGATAATATTTAGATCTTTTTGTAAATGAGTCAACAGAGTATTTCTATAAAGAAAAACAGACAAAAATGGGATTAAACAAAAAGATAGAATAAAAAAATAAAACATTTTTGACTTGCTTAACTGATACGCGGAAGAGCGATTCAATATATAATTTAATTTATTTTCACCCATATAAATATCTTTTTCAGCAGTATTAGCTATAAACTGAAGAAATCCAAAGTACATTCCATATAAAGAGAGTACAGGAGTCACATTCTTTATTGTAGAAAATAGACCATCTGAAAAATTAATTTTAGAGCCAGAGTCTATAAACTTAATATTTACTGGATTAAGTCTAATAATAAGATAAATTAAAACAAAACTTGTTATAGCCAACATTTTTGTATAGAAATTCAAATTATCTATTAAAACATTCTGCTTAATAATTTTAAATTTAATTAAAAATAGCTCAAACACATCTTTTATATAAGGAATTCCTAAAAGTAAAAATGATATCCCGCTAAGTAATAATCTATATGATAAAAATATGGTTAAAAAATAGAATAGAATTTTATATTCTAGTTCAAATTTTGAAATAAAAAGATATTCTCCTAATAAAAAAATGATATAGATAAGCCCTGATAAAGACTTTTGCATGAAAGTTAAAGCCTTATTATAAATACTCCCTAAGAACAATAGGTAAGGTATTATAATAACAAGCCATAATAGTTTGGTAAAGCACATAATTAACATATCGTTATTTACAATATTACCTACAAGATTACAAAAAATAAAATAAAAAACTAAATCAGAAATCCTAAGATTTTTACATAAAAAATAAACCGACATACCTATGAATAACAATAGTATAGTTAAATATGAAATAATCAAACTAAGCACTCCAATATATAGTATTATTTTTAAATTATACCAAAAAAACACAGTTTTTACACTGTGCCTTATTATATTATGTATTTATATTTTGATTTCAAACCAACTTCTTCATCTCATCAATCCGTGCTACGGTCGCATCGTATTTGGCTTGGTAGTCGGCTTGTTTGTCGCGTTCTTTTTGGACGACTTCTGGTTTGGCATTGGCTACGAAGCGTTCGTTAGAGAGCTTCTTACCGACCATGTCCAGTTCTTTTTGCCATTTAGCCAGTTCCTTGTCGAGACGAGCTAGTTCTTCTTCGACATTGAGGAGGTCTGCGAGTGGCAGGTAGATTTCTGCTCCTGTGATGACGCTTGACATAGCGAGTTCAGGTGCAGGGATGGTTGATGCGATTTCCAAGTGCTCTGGATTTGTGAAGCGTTTGATGTAGTTGACATTGCTGTTAAAGAAGGCTTCCAAGTCGCTATCGCTGGTCTTAACAAGTATTGTGATAGGCTTGCTTGGAGCAACGTTTACTTCTGCACGCGCATTCCGAACGGCACGGATCAAGTCTTTGAGGCTTTCCACACCTGTATGAGCCGCAAGGTCTTCAAAGGCTGGGTTGACAGTTGGGTATTCTGTTGTAACGATAGAGCCTTCTGAGATCTGTCCAAAGATTTCCTCTGTCACGAATGGCATGATTGGGTGAAGGAGGCGAAGGATCTTGTCCAAAGTGTAAAGGAGAACAGAACGTGTGATGACTTTCTCTTCTTCGTTATCGCTATAAAGGACTTCCTTGGTCAACTCAACATACCAGTCCGCAAACTCGTCCCAGATAAAGTTGTAGAGGAGGTGTCCAGCTACACCAAACTCGAACTTGTCAAAGTTTTCAGTGACCTTGCCGATCGTTTCATTGAGGTTGTGGAGAATCCAGCGGTCTGTGACATTTCCAGCTTCCTTGTTAACAACTTTTTCGACATTGGCAGTAGCTTGCTCGAGGGTCAAACCTTCATTGTTCATGAGGATGTAGCGAGAGATGTTCCAGATTTTGTTAATGAAGTTCCATGAAGCATCCATTTTCTCGTAAGAGAAGCGCACGTCTTGGCCCGGCGCAGAGCCATTTGAAAGGAACCAACGAAGGGCATCAGCACCGTATTTCTCGATGACATCCATTGGGTCAATCCCGTTACCGAGAGATTTAGACATCTTGCGTCCTTGCTCGTCACGAATGAGACCGTGGATAAGCACGTTTTGGAATGGCTGACGGCCTGTGAATTCCAAGGATTGGAAAATCATACGAGACACCCAGAAGAAGATGATGTCGTAACCTGTTACCAAGGTTGAAGTTGGGAAGTAGCGTTTGAAGTCTGCTGAGTCCACATCAGGCCAGCCCATGGTTGAGAATGGCCAAAGGGCAGAACTGAACCAAGTATCCAAGACGTCTTCGTCCTGAGTCCATCCGTCGCCTTCTGGAGCTTCTTCTCCGACGTACATTTCACCCTCAGCATTGTACCAAGCAGGGATTTGGTGACCCCACCAGAGCTGACGAGAGATGACCCAGTCATGGACATTTTCCATCCATTGGAGGAAGGTATCGTTGAAACGAGGTGGGTAGAATTCAACTTTGTCTTCTGTATCTTGGTTGGCAATAGCATTCTTAGCCAATTGTTCCATCTTGACGAACCATTGCGTAGACAAGCGTGGCTCAACCACAACACCAGTACGCTCTGAGTGACCAACACTGTGGACACGTTTTTCGATTTTAACAAGAGCACCGATTTCTTCCAACTTAGCAACGACTGCCTTACGAGCTTCAAAACGGTCCATGCCAGCAAATTCGAAGGCCAAATCATTCATAGTTCCGTCGTCGTTCATGACATTGACTTGTGGCAAGTTATGGCGTTGACCAACCAAGAAGTCGTTTGGATCGTGGGCAGGTGTGATTTTCACGACACCAGTACCAAACTCAGGGTCAGCGTGCTCATCTCCAACGATTGGAATCAATTTATTAGCGATTGGAAGGATGACGTTTTTACCGATCAAGTCCTTGTAGCGTGGGTCTTCTGGATTGACCGCAACGGCAACGTCCCCAAACATAGTCTCAGGACGAGTTGTCGCAACTTCAAGGGCGCGTGAGCCATCTTCCAGCATGTAGTTCATGTGGTAGAAAGCACCTTCGACATCCTTATGGATAACCTCGATATCAGACAGTGCTGTGCGAGCTGCTGGGTCCCAGTTGATGATAAACTCACCACGGTAGATCCAGCCTTTCTTGTAAAGTTCGACAAAAACCTTGCGGACGGCTTTTGACAAGCCTTCGTCAAGAGTGAACCGTTCGCGAGAGTAGTCTACAGAGAGTCCCATCTTGCCCCATTGTTCCTTGATGGTAGTGGCATATTCGTCTTTCCATTCCCAGACTTTATCTAGGAATTTTTCACGACCGAGGTCATAGCGGGAAATGCCTTCACCACGCAAGCGCTCCTCAACCTTAGCCTGAGTCGCAATCCCCGCGTGGTCCATCCCTGGGAGCCAAAGTGTGTCAAAACCTTGCATACGTTTTTGACGGATGATGATATCTTGCAAAGTAGTATCCCACGCGTGACCAAGGTGGAGTTTCCCAGTTACGTTTGGCGGTGGAATGACGATAGAATAAGGCTTAGCCTTTTGATCTCCAGAAGGCTTGAAAACATCCGCATCAAGCCATTTTTGGTAACGGCCAGCCTCAACCTCGGCTGGATTGTATTTAGGTGAAAGTTCTTTAGACATGTGTGTTCTCCTTTACTGTTTTCAAGATAAGTATTTTGATATTTTTAAAATATTACGTTTCATAAGATTCAATAACTATTTCGAATTATCTCACCATCCCAACTCAACTCAACTTTGTTTTGAACATAGGAATCGTTACAAAATTTAAGATGTTCCTTTTCATAGTCACCACAATTTACCATACAACAACTTACATTATCTAAATCCAGAGCTTTTTCATAATAGTTTTCTGGGAATGCAAAACATCTATGTTCTATCTTTAAGGAATCTGAATTAATGATTTGGCTAATAGGTTTCATTGTCTTTGTTGAAATATAAGTCCATCCTACCACTTGGTCATCAGTTTTATTGTTTTCATTCTCAATATTATAGAATTCATCTTTTATAAAATTAGACAACTCATACACTAGACTTTCATTCAGTTTGGGAGAAATTTTTTTTGAAAATAGGGGCTCAAGGATTTGTCCAATATATTCACCGTATCTTTTAAAACTATCATCGTACTCTGGATTGGTAAACATTTTTCCATCTATAGGGAGAAGTTGAATATCTTCCTTTACTCTATATACAAAAACTGCCATTTTTTCATGTGTATCTTCCGCATCAACTTCGTAAAAAACTGAATTAAAATCTGGAGAGACATAAAGAACAGGTTGTTCTCCTCCCCCTTTATTTAATCGCATTAAGGCTTGATGTTTATTAATAAATCTCCACTTAATTGGATCAAAATCTTCTTTAAGATTATCACCATCATATAACTTTATCGCTCGATATACATAGGAGTCTTTTTTTACCATGAATCTTGGATTAGATCTTAAGAAAGAACCGTATTTATCTAAATATATTATTTCTTTTACTATTTCTGTTAATTGTTCTAATTTAGCATCCGTTTCTTTCTTTAGAAGATATTCCAATTCACTTTGTAACTGTTTCATTTTATTAGAATCTTTTAAAAACAAACAACTCTGAACATATCTAGCGATTTCATTATTTGACTTAAATTTTGGAAAACATACCTTATTCGTATCAGAATCAAATTGTAAATTGTTGTATAGTGTAGCACCACCAAAAATTTTTCTAGAGATCAATAAAGATAGTTCTTCGGGATTAACAACCTGATCCAAAAAATCTTTTTTAAAAGAAAATTCTTCTAAATCAATCCCATTAATAAATTCTCTATGTCTCCTTCTAAGGTTACACAGGTAGGTTTTTTTTTGATTTATTACTATTTTTTTTTGACATGATAAACTTTCCTACGCCTCCCACTCACTCTTCAGCAAGCCATATCTCAAATCGTCACAGCGATTGCCTCGGGCATCTTTGCGGTCTCGAATGCGAGCTTCGAGGGTAAAGCCAAGTTTCTCTGCGACTCGCTGACTTTGTTTATTGTAATCAAAGCATCGAATTTCAACCTTGTGGAGTTTAAGAATGGTAAAAGCAACTTCTATCAAAGCACTGACGGCTTCTGGCATATAACCCTTTCCCCAATAATCTGGATGCAGGAGGTAGCCAATTTCAAAGACATCATCTTCATGGCGGTGATTGAAGTCACAAGAGCCAATAACTCGGTCATCCCCCTTAACTGTAATGCCATAGCCAGATGGAAGTTGCTTCTTTTCTAAATTTTCAAAATAGCGATTTTCAAAATAGTCACGCTCTGCTTCCAAGCTATCTACAGGAGGAAATCCAGCTGGATAACAGACTTCAGGCAGACCAGCATAAGCAAACATATCCTCCACATCATCTGCCGTTCTCTGACGCAATATCAAACGCTCAGTTTCCAACTTTGGCAACTCTTTGCCATTATAAGATTCAAGAAGTTTCATACAAACCTCCTTTCCGCAACATAAAAATAATCCCTTCCTAGTCAGACTAGAAAGGGACGAATGTGTTTATCCGCGGTACCACCCAATTTCGGGCAGATGCCCGCAACTTTTCTCTTCTTCTTTCTCTTTTATGACGTCGTTAAGTCGCTTTGGCATACGCTAGTATAGCCTGCAGCTCCTTGCCTAGTCCTAAAAGGAAACAAAAAGACACTTTTATTTCAATTTTTCATCCATCAGCAACCAGCTTTGACGCATTTGTGGACTTCTCAGCACCGCCACTTTCTGTAAAATGCTTGACTCAAAACACCTCTGATGAACCTATTCTATCACCTTTCCAGCGAAAAATCAATAATTTCTCTCACCCAAAAGTCCGTCTGGCAGGTCATGAAATCCTTTGCCCGCCTGATAGTTGGCGAATTTTCCCAAAAGGAACTGGTAGGCATCTAGACGACTTTCATAGCGAATAGCTGCTTCCTTGGCCCGCTCATCCTGGTCCGCCTCGTAGACCGCCTGACTCTCCTTGAGCGCCATCTCGTTAATCATGACCTGGGTCTTGACCCAAGCTTCAAACTCCTGTAAAAATTCCTGTTCGTAACTCATTTTTCTCACTTTCTAACTGCAAATACCTAGTCCAAATCTCGGTAAAAATCACTGTCAATGTCACGGAAGGGCTGAATGTCCTGTACATACTCCAGCACCCCCTGAAATTCACCAGCCTCATCCCGCACCGCCGCATAGGTCACATGGACAAACTTGCCCCGCGATTCCGACTTGAACCACATCTCAAACTTGTCCCGCTCTCCCTCACGCAGAGCCTTGAAAATCCGACGTACCTTGTCCAAAAGCTTGGGCGGGTGGCAGAGCTCAACATTGCGCCCTATCTGGGAAGGCGTCCGCTTGAAAATCATCTCGTCCGCCGGCACGCTGTCATTATAATACTGGAAAATATCGTCCTTATTGACAAAGGTAATCTCCATGGGCAGATGGTCCAAAATCAGATTGGCCTCCGTCACCGACAGATAGCCATGACCAAAAGGATGCTGGGACTCCCGATTAAAGGCTGGCTCCTTCTTTTCCTTAGGCTTAAAGGAAATAGTGACCTGACCATCCGGCGTATCAATGACCTGCTCAAATCTGCCAGCACTAGTCTGCTCCGTGCTGGCTGGCGCTTCGCTTGCTTCATCATCAGCATCCCCAGCTTCCTCCTCCGAGAATGAGTACCGCGCAGGAATCCATTTCTCCGTCGGCTTGATGATAGCATAGCCATAAGCATCGCTCTCCTCAGCAATCTTGAGCCAGTCATCCTGCGTAAAGGACTCGAGGAGAATCATCAGTAAAATAGACTCTTCCTTGAAAATCATAGCTTCAAACTCAGCAGCAAAAGTCTCAAACTTGTCCTTGACTTCCTCAATCGAAGTAGCAGGCAGCTGCTCGGCAGCAATCTTAGCCTCTTGGAAAAGTTCTCGAATCTGATCATCTACCCCCCACATGACCTTTGGCGGCGAATCGTGGCCGTAGCTCTCCATGATAGGAAACATGAGCTCTTCCTTACGCTGATAGTGGATATCAAACTGCCCCACCAAACCCAGCTGGCGCTGGAGTCCCTTGCGGATTTCTGGAAGAAGTCCCTCATCTTCTGTGCTTTCATAGGTCGATAGGAGCCTGCGAACCCGCATGAGGGCAGCCCGCAAGGCTAGATTTTCCTGCTTAAAGATCTGAATCGGATGGCCCGAATGGTCGGTGTCTGCCACCTCCACATCCTGAATAGCTCCTTTAAAGAGATTAGCATGGACATTGCAGAGGGACATGACATCTTCAAAGGTCACTCCTGTATCTGAGTTCATCAGCTCATGCTCCATCAGGCTGATCTCGATAGCGGACACACCAGCAAAATGCTCATTGAAAAGCTCCTGAACAGACTCTGCAGAAGCTCCGTTATGTAGGTCCAACAAGATAGACTTGAGGACTTCAATGCGTTCAGTAGCCATTTCTAAATCCCCACCACTTCATAGCCGTTTAATTCCAGCGTTTGCTTGATTTTATCCAGGTCAATGCCATTCATGCTGGCTCCTTTTTTGATCGAAACCATGCGCCCGACTGTATTGCGCATGACAGGATTGGCCAGAGGCTTAAAGCCCAACTCGACCAAGACATCTAAAACTTCGGGCTGCTTCTCAATCACTTCTGCCACTGGGATAGACAAATCAATCACATTATCCATATGCCCTACCTCCGTATATTTTTTATTATTATATCACAAAAGATGCCTCCTATAAAAATCCTTCCCACACTTGCTCAAATTCGGTCTTAGAGAATATAACAAATTCTAATAGGCTATAAGTTATTGTTATAAGGACACTGATAAATTTAGTTTCACAAGGAAAAGCCAGTCCTATCAAGAATTTCTGAGATTTCTTTCACAAACTTCTATCTTTTGCCAGATTACAGCTTCATTGAAAACGCTTTATTATAGTGATATAATGATTTTAAATACAGAATAAAGGAGATGCCCTATGTCTATTACAGAATTGTTGAACATCAAGTACCCTATTTTCCAAGGAGCCATGGCTCAGATTTCCCACTACCAACTGGCGGCAGCTGTTTCAGAAGCTGGTGGGCTGGGAATCATCGCTTCAGGTGGAATGACGGGTGAGCAGTTGCGCGAAGAAATCCGTGAACTGCGTAAATTGACTGACAAGCCATTTGCCGTCAATGTTATGCTCATGATGAAAAATATCAAGGATATTGTGACAGTCATCATTGAAGAAAAAGTTCCTGTCGTAACGACTGGGGCTGGTACACCGAAATTCATCATGCCTTATCTGAAAGAGGCAGGTATCAAGGTTATCCCTGTTATTGCCAGTGTCAAACACGCGCAAAAAATGCAAGAGCTCGGAGTTGATGCCGTGATTGCTGAAGGTTCTGAAGCTGGTGGTCATATCGGTGAAACCAATACTATGGCTCTCATTCCTCAGATTGTTGACTCCGTTGATATTCCAGTCATCGCTGCAGGTGGAATTGCCGATGGTCGTGGTCTCGCTGCTGCTTTTGTCCTCGGTGCACAAGGGGTTCAGATGGGAACGATCTTCCTAGCTTCAGAAGAATGCCCAATTTCATCAGGCTACAAGGATGCCATTGTCGCAGCCAATGACACTGCTACTGCCGTTACTGGTCGTATTGCTGGTGCGCCGGTTCGTTGTATCCGCAATGAAATGACCGACCACTATATCGAACTAGAAAACAAAGGCACCAATCGTGACGAACTCGAAGAAATCACCATCGGTTCTCTTTCTAAAGCTGTTTACGAAGGAGATACCGTACATGGCTCTATGATGAGTGGCCAAATCGCAGGCTTAGTCAAGGAAATTCGTCCATGTAAAGAAATCCTCGACACAATCGTTGCCGATGCTCAGAAGGTTCTCCAAAACACTGAAATCAAGCTATAATCCTCTAACTCAAAAGAGAGTGGGACAGAAATCGGTAATTCGTCAGAATTCGATTTCGTCGTCCCACCTCCGCACAGTTGAGTAGGGCTGTAAAAGCTGATGAAATCAGCGTAATAGAGCCCACTCAACCACTGCGTCTTGCTCAACAATCCAAAGACAATTGAGAGGCTAGGACTTTTGTCCCAGCCTCTTTTGCTGTTCATTTAGGCTTGTTTTTCAACAAATTACTCTTTTACTTGTCTTTTTTGACCAATTCACCACTGCCTCGGTTCGTGTTGTCTTTCCCTTGAGAATAACATCTTTTAATCCTACCATTGATAGATATTCATTAAGTTTTTCAATATCTTAACTAAGCACTTTCATATTTGCTATTAACTTCAAATTTTTATAAGCATCAAGATGACCATAAAATGAAGGTCCCAAAACTAATCCTATCCTAGATAATATATTTTCGGAATTCTGTTCTACGGTTTGATTAAAAATAGTTATTTCCCCAGAATCTGGTTTTAAAATCCCTAGAATCATTTTGATAATTGTAGTTTTTCAAGCTCCATTTGGTCCAACAAAACCATATACTTTTCCCTTCTTTAAATAAAATGAAGTGTTATGAATAACTTCAGTATCTTTAAAGCTTTTTGTTACATTAATAATTTCAACTATAGCCATCTCTACTCCTTAGTTTACAGCAAGAAATTATGCTTAATTCTTATCGTTTTTTGTAAAAAATCAGCGAACCCAATAATATTCCATTCAACAAGCCTAAAGAAATACCATATTCAACTGGAAAATCTAAAAAAATTGCAAACACTATTCCAATCATCACCCCTAGTTAGATTATTAAATCGTAAAAAATAGGGCTTCAATTTTTAGCTGCATTTTATAATTGTTTTATTATGTTTTGAAGAATTAAAAATCGGGGTGGTATATTTACCTTACCGACCACTTTAATTTTGTTTTCTACAGTAATTGATGAGGAAATGAGAGTTTAAAATCGATTTTAACAAAATATCTGTACAGAAAAAGTATAGAACATGCTATAATCGTTATACATAACGTTATGTACAACGTATATAATCTACAAAAAAGAGGTGAGAATATGAGCGTGCAAATTAGTATGCGTGTATCAAAAGAACAGAAAGAAAGACTTGTAGAACTATCTAAAAAACAGAACAAAAGTCTGACTCAGTATGTTTTAGATAGATGTATTATAGATGATGTAGCACGTTCTAGCGCACGTGTAAAAAAATGCTACAAAGTCAAATTGAGCAATTGCGCGATGATTTTGAGCGTGAACGTACTCAACTAGTGGATCAAATCGATCAAAAAGACAAGCAGATTGCTGACATGATCGGAATCTATCATTTAGAGGTAAAAGTAATGGAGGGAATTTAAATGGGATTTAGGATATTCATGCTAATCGTAGTTTTACTTATTCCGTTAACTATGCTTTTATTTGGCTGGCTATTTTTCAGGAGAACACCGAAAGAAATCAATTATTTTTTCGGATACCGAACAAAAAGGTCCATGAGGAATGAAGAAACATGGAAGTTTGCGAATCAATATCTTGGGAAAGTATGGTATCTTTGCGGACTACTTTCAGCACCTCTCTCCGTGATTGCCATGGCCATTGTTTTTGAAAAGGGAACGGAGACAATGAGTACTGTTGGCTTTATTATCACGATGA
Source organism: Streptococcus cristatus (assembly GCF_003943465.1). Taxonomy (GTDB): domain Bacteria; phylum Bacillota; class Bacilli; order Lactobacillales; family Streptococcaceae; genus Streptococcus; species Streptococcus cristatus_C. Next base: position 11,095 of record NZ_RJPR01000019.1, read on the forward strand.
TTCAGACAATCCCTTTTGTTGGCGCGATGATTTCAACAGAGATTGCATTGAAGAAAAACTTTGATGAAAACGGGAGAAGGAAATAAACGAGGTATATCCATCACTAGAAGAAAAGCAGCAAATCTTTTATATTTCTTGATAAAGGATCATCCCTTTGTTTATGGATGTAAGCGGATTGCAGCATCCATTTTTTGGAATTTCTAGGGAGAAATTTGGTTATGAATCGATAATATAACTTGCCTACTATCTGACACTACAAATTACACTCTAGATCCTTTAGAGAAAACTATGATAAAATCCATTCTACACACAATGGATTCGAGGATCAGTCCATCAGATGAAGAATTACTTCAATTAATAGACTATCTTTTCAAAGTCGAAAAATGGGGTTACTATGAGATTGTTCTATTTGGTAACTGTGTACGAACAATTAACTACAATTCCTACTTCTTATTGACAAAGGAACTGCTAAAGAATTATCTCTACTCTCCTCTGAATAAAACCAATAAACGAATGGTCGCTCAACTTGCTATAAATTGTTTAATTCTTAGTATAGATGAGGAAAAATTTTCTAATTGTTGCTATTTAATTAGTGAGATAAAAACATTATTAGATAATGAATTGAACTTCTATGAACAGACAGTTTTTCTCTATGCAACTGGCTACTATGAATTTAAACGCCAATTAAGTAGTGGAATTGAAAAAATGAAACAGGCCATACAAGTATTCGATATTTTAAGAGAAGACAAGTTAAAATTA
>NZ_RJPR01000020.1 GCF_003943465.1 Streptococcus cristatus
AAGTTATGTTCCGTCTGTTTTTACGATAAATTCAATTTAAATAAGTCAAATAAAATATATTTTTTTAAATAAAGTTGCAAACGCTTACTGGTGAGAAGCGTACAGATAGGAAGGTTCCTTTATGGAAAAGAAATGTAAGTTTAGTATTCGAAAATACGCTATCGGTGCTTGTTCTGTTATGATAGGTGTCCTGTTATTTGGTATGCCATTGGCATCGGCTGATGTGGTACAACCGTCCAGTTCAGCAACGGTTACTAGCGAGTCATCAGGTGGCAGAGAAAATGATTCTGGTACGGTCGAGCGGGTAGAAGGTCTAACCAGTCTACCAGCTGAATTGGCAGACAAATTAGCAAAAGCCGACTCTGGCGACAATGGAGGAAGCAGTTCTGATAATAGCGGAAATACTTCTGAAGCAACATCAGAGGTAGCTACTCCCAAACCGGCTCAGCCAGTGGCAAATGAGGGAGTCACTCAACCGAAACCTACGCAGCCGAAAACTTCCGCTAGCAATGAAGCTAGCCAGCCCACTTTACCAGCTCAAGCAGCAAGTCCTACTGAAAATAAGGAAACAGAAATTGCTGATTATGGACCACTTCCAACCAAGGCTCAATTGGACTACCACAAAGAAGAATTAGCCGCCTTTATCCACTTTGGTATGAACACCTATACCAACTCTGAGTGGGGAAATGGTCGTGAAAATCCTTCTAATTTTAATCCGACTAATTTAGATACAGACCAATGGATTCGAGTGTTAAAAGAAGCAGGATTCAAACGGACGATTATGGTTACTAAGCACCATGATGGTTTTGTTCTTTATCCGTCTGCGCATACAAATCACACTGTCGCAGCCAGTCCGTGGAAAAATGGTAAAGGCGATGTCTTGGAAGAAGTTTCTAAGTCTGCGACCAAATATGACATGAATCTTGGGGTCTATCTTTCTCCGTGGGATGCCAATCATCCGTCTTATAAGGTTGCCACTCAGGATCAGTATAATGAATACTACCTCAATCAACTCAAGGAGATTTTAGATAATCCTAAATATGGTAACAAAGGAAAATTTGTCGAAGTCTGGATGGATGGTGCTCGAGGAGAAGGAGCGCAGAAAGTCACTTATACTTTTGATAAATGGTTCGAATATATTAAAAAAGCAGAGGGTGACATCACTATTTTCTCTGCTCAGCCAACAAGTGTCCGCTGGATTGGGAACGAAAAAGGCACAGCAGGTGACCCAGTCTGGCATAAGGTCAAACGCGACAAAGTTCTGGCTAATCCGTCAACAGACTATCTGAATCATGGGGACCCTACTGGAGATATGTATTCTGTTGGGGAAGCGGATGTGTCCATTCGCTCAGGCTGGTTCTATCATGAAAATCAGCAACCAAAATCTTTGCGTGAATTGATGGATATTTACTTCAAGTCTGTCGGCCGTGGAACACCACTTTTGCTCAATATTCCACCTAACAAAGAAGGACGATTTGCAGATGTTGATGTTGCAAGATTAAAAGAATTTCATCAGACGCTCAAAGACATGTATTCTACTAATCTAGCAGCAGGTGCCAGTGTGGTAGCGGATTCTACACGGAAGAATGCCAAATACAATGTCAATCATCTGGTTGATGGTGATGACAAGACATCTTGGGCGCTATCAAATGATGCCTTGACTGGTTCTTTCACAGTTGATTTGGGAGAGAATAAGCGTTTTGATGTGGTCGAGTTGAAAGAAGATATTGCTAAAGGTCAGCGGATTTCCGGTTTCAACATTGACGTAGAAGTCAATGGTCGTTGGGTTCGCTATGGCGAAGGCAGTACAGTTGGCTACCGCCGTCTTATCCAAGGCCAGCCGGTCACTGCTAGAAGAATCCGTGTTACTATTACGGGTGCTCAGGCGACTCCGATTTTGACCAACTTTGCGCTCTACAAAACACCTCAGTCTATCGAAAAGACAGATGGATATCCTTTGGGCTTGGATTATCATTCTAATACTGAGGGAAATAAGAATAATACGACTTGGCATCAAGAAAATGAAGGTGTTCGCGGAAGTTCTATGTGGACTAACCAAAAAGATGCCAGCGTTGAATATCAATTCACAGGAAATAAGGCCTATGTCGTGTCTACTGTCGACCCGCAACACGGTCCGATGGATGTCTATGTAGATGGTCAAAAAGTGGCAACGATTGATACGCAGAGCACCGTGCGCAAACGGAGTCAAACGGTATATGAAACAGGCAACCTAGCAGAAGGTACTCATACTATCAAGCTGGTGAATGCTAGCAATCGTGCCATTGCAACTGAGGGGATTTATACTTTGAATAACAAAAGCAAGGGCATGTTTGAGCTAAGTCAAGCAAGCTATGAAGCTGAAAAAGGTAAAACTGTCACTGTTACTGTCAAACGTGTAGGCGGTGCTAAAGGTTCAGCAGATGTCCGTGTGGTGACCGAGCCCGGAACAGGTGTTCATGGCAAGGTTTACCAAGACAAGACAGAGATTTTGCACTTTGCTGATGGGGAAACCGAAAAGACAGTAACGCTCCAGACTATTGACTTTAAAGAACAAGAAGACCAAGTCTTTGACTTTAAAGTTAAGTTGTCTGACCCAACAGAAGGCAGCTTACTTGGCTTTAACTCATCTGCAACAGTTCGTGTCATGAAAGCGGACAGTCTTTCGCATAACCAAAAAGAATACGATGACCAAGCCAGTCAGCTTATCTACAGTTCAAATTGGCACAGACAGACCAATGCTCAGGGAAATTTCAGTAATACAGAAAGTTGGGCTTCTTATAACGGCTTGTCTGCTGATGCCAAGAAAAAACTTTCTGTGACAGCTATTTTCAGCGGGACAGGAATCGATCTAACTGGTTTTGTGGATCCAAATAATGGTATTTATAAGGTCAGCCTAGATGGCAAAGTCTTAGACTATCAAGAAGGTCAAGGAAATACCACAGAATACAACGGCAAGAAATACTTTAGTGGTAAAGCGGCTCAACGAAAAGGCAATCAAACACTGGTTTCCCTTAAAGGTTTGAAGGACGATGTTCACGTTCTGACCATGGAGCTGGATCCTGAGCGTAATGACTTGGCTAGAAATATCGGAATCCAATTAGATAGGGTCGTGACAAAAGGAACTGGTTCTCATCTCATTTCCAAACAGGACTTTGTAAAAGAGATGAAGCAGTTGAAAGAAACTGTCAATCAAATTACCCCAGAATTATTGAAAGATACCCCGAATAGCCGTACTGCCTTTGTAGAACATAAGACTGTTTTGGAAAATGAATTGGCAAAAGAAACACCAGATGTCCAAGCAATCTTCAATGCAGTTAATCAATTGAAAGAAATTTTGGATAATCCAGATAACTTTGTTCCAGAAAATCGTCCAAACCTACCAGAGGAACCAAGTCCATCTCAACCGTCTACGCCCGATCAGCCTGCAACACCTGATCAAAAACCAGATCAGCCGATTGTAACGCCTCCAGTCACTAAAGAAGAGAAAGATTTGCTTCAGGCTCGTAAGCAAAACTTTAATAAAGACTGGTACTTTAAACTTAATCCGACTGGTGACCAATCCAAGGAAAATATCAATATGAAGGATTGGACAAAGCTTAATCTGCCACATGACTGGAGTATCTTCTTTGACTTTGATCATTCGTCTCCAGCTCGCAATGAGGGCGGTCAGCTAAATGGTGGAGTGGCATGGTATCGTAAGACCTTCACACTGGAGGAAGAAAACAAGGACAAGAACGTTCGTCTAACTTTTGATGGCGTTTACATGGATTCACATGTCTATGTCAATGGCAAGCATGTCGGTCACTATCCAAATGGTTATAATCACTTCTCTTATGATATCACTGACTATCTCTATAAAGATGGTCGTGAAAATACGATTGCTGTCCAAGTTACCAATAAGCAACCAAGCAGCCGTTGGTACTCAGGTAGCGGTATTTACCGTGATGTTCACCTAGTCATGACAGATAAGCTGCATGTCAGCAAACATGGCAATAAGATCACCACACCGAAGCTAAAAGAGCAGCAGCAGGGAGCGGTTGATACAGTTGTTGCCAGCAAGGTTGTCAATACCGATAGCAAAGCGCATCAGGTTTACGTCGAGCACCAGGTCTTTACCAAAGAAGGTCAGGCTGTCTCAGCAGCTGTCCGTTCCGCTGTCAAAGAACTTTTAGCTAATCAGGAAGTTCAATTTGACCAAACTCTTCAGGTCAACAGACCAACCCTGTGGACGACCAAATCAGATAAGCCACAGCTCTATGTCATGAAGACCAAGGTCTATAAAGACAATCAACTGGTTGATGTGACTGAAGATACCTTTGGTTACCGTTACTTTGACTGGACTGCAGCAGATGGCTTCTCACTAAACGGCGAGCGCATGAAGTTCCACGGCGTATGTATTCACCAGGACAATGGAGCACTGGGCTCTGAAGAAAATGCCAAGGCCATCTATCGCAAACTGAAATTGCTTAAGGAGATGGGTGTCAATGCTATTCGTACTTCGCATAATCCAGCCAGCGAACAGTTGTTGAATGCTGCAGCTGAGCTTGGATTCTTAGTGCAGGAAGAAGCCTTTGATACTTGGTACCACAGTAAGAAGACCTATGACTACGGCCGTTTCTTTGACCAAGAAGCAACCCATCCAGATGCTAAACCAGGTGAGAAATGGTCTGACTTTGACTTGAGAATGATGGTCGAAAAAGACAAGAACAATCCATCTATCATCATGTGGTCTCTCGGAAATGAGGTTGAGGAAGCCAATGGAGATGTGCGTTCTATTGCGACAGCTAAGCGCTTGAAGGCTGTTATCAAGGCCATTGACACAGAACGCTATGTCACCATGGGTGAAAATAAATTTAGCCAACGTTCTTCTGGAGGCTTTATCGAAATCGCTAAAATCATGGATGTTGTAGGGATGAACTATGGCGAGCATAACTATGAAGCAGTGCGTCGGGCTCATCCAGATTGGAAGATTTATGGATCAGAAACATCTTCTGCAACTCGGACTCGCGGCTCCTACTACGATCCATCACGGATTTTGAACCATGACCACAGTGCTGGTCGTCGTTATGAGCAGTCTGACTACGGAAATGACAAGGTAGCATGGGGCCGGACAGCGACCCAGTCATGGACCTTTGACCGTGACCATGCCGGCTATGCTGGTCAGTTTATCTGGACAGGGATTGACTATATCGGTGAGCCGACTCCTTGGCACAATATGGATCGTACCCCAGTTAAGAGCTCCTTCTTTGGTATCATTGATACAGCAGGTCTGCCTAAGAATGACTTCTATCTCTACCAAAGCCAATGGCGCTCAGTCCAAGACAAGCCGATGGTTCATATGTTGCCACACTGGAATTGGGATGAGCAAAGCCTACAAGACAGAAAGATGTTGGTTGATGGCAAGGTGCCTGTCCGCGTCTTCTCAAATGCAGCCAGCGTTGAGCTCTATCTGAACAATGAATCGCTTGGCAAAAAGACCTTCACCAAGAAGCAGACAGCAGATGGCAGAAGCTATCAAGAAGGTGAAAATGGTCAACTCTATCTGGAGTGGAAGGTTGCTTATAAGCCAGGTACTCTAGTGGCGGTTGCCAGAGATGAGTCTGGCAAAGAGATTGCGCGTGATACTGTGACAACTGCTGACCAACCTAGCAATGTCCGTCTGGTTAAAGAAGAGCATGTCATCGGAGCAGATGGAAAAGATTTGACCTACATCCATTATGAAATCGTAGATGCCAATGGTAATCTCGTGCCGACAGCTAATAATCTTGTACACTTCAATTTGCATGGACAAGGCGAAATTGTCGGTGTGGATAATGGTGAACAGGCCAGCCGTGAACGTTACAAGGCTCAAGCAGATGGCACATGGAAGCGCAAGGCCTTTAATGGCAAGGGTGTGGTCATCGTTAAGTCAACAGAAACAGCAGGTAAGTTTACTCTATTTGCTGATTCAGAAGGTCTAGGTTCAGACTCTGCAACGGTTTATACGGTGAAAAGAACACAGTCTGCCAAAGAATTAGTTGACTTGCTTCCAGCAAAAGTAACCGCTATGGTTGGTGACGAAGCACAACTTCCACAGACAGTCAAAGCTGTTTACAATGACGGCAGTACAGAAGACAAGACTGTGACTTGGAAGATACCAGCTGACCTGACTAAAACGCGTGGTGTCAAAGAAGTTCTAGGAAATGTAGAGGGTACAAACCTGACTGCTCGCTTGATGCTGAAAGTTTTGGATTTGGTAACTTGGTTGCCAAAAACCCAGACAGTGCCAGTCAATACAGCAACAGAAGATTTAGATAAAGTAGTTACAGCAGTCTTTTCTGACGGTACGACATCAGATGCTGAAGTCAGCTCTTGGACTTTGGAAAATCCAGATGCCTTGAAGACTGAAAATGGCGAAACAACAGCCACAGGAAAAGTCGCAGACTCGGACATTTCTGTGTCGGCTAGATTCCGAGCGTCTAATCAGAACTTAACCGAAGGGGCTGTGACAGGTATTCAGGTTGGTGGCAAGGCTCTGGCTGACTTTAGCGCAGACAAGACTTACTATCGCATTCCACTTGCTTATGGTGCAACTGTACCGACAGTTTCAGCGATAACCACAGCAGGTGCTACAGCTACTATCCAACAGGCTAGTGCTGACAATGACAAGCTGACTTCTATCTTTGTGACAGACGAGTCTGGTCGTCTGACTCGAGTTTATCGCCTGCAATTTGTCGAAGCTAGTCCAGCCTTGACTGGTATTGAGCTAGAAGTAGAAAAGACAGAAAATCTGGTCGAAGATCAAGCAGTACCATATAAAGTCAAAGGTGTTTATGAAGATGGCACTCGGGCGCTTCTGTCAGAAAATGATGTTAACATCACGTTTAACTCAGAAGATGGAGCAGAAGTAAAAGCTGAAAATGGTAAGCTCTTACTCTATCGTAAAGGAACAGCTCGTATCACAGCTCGTCTTGCAAAGGCAGATAAGACTCTGACTTCGCAAGAACTAACCTTGAGCATCGCTGAAAATACACAAGAAAAGACCATTACAGAGCTGCGGACGATTAAGCTATCGACAGATTTGCATAAGGTGCCAACTCTCCCTCAAGAAGTACTGGCAGTTTATAATCAAGGTTTGCCGCGTAAGGTAGCCGTGACTTGGGAGCCGATTTCCCAAGAAAAGGTTGATCGCTATCATAGCTTTACCGTTAAGGGGCGAGTAGCAGGTACTGACATTGAAGCGCAAGCTCATGTGACTGTTGAAGGCTTCTTGACAGCTGAAGAAGTGTCATTGGCCGTGCCAAAAGGTGAGAAGATTAAACTTCCGGCAACAGTCCGTGCTTATCACTCTGATGGCAGTGTCCAGTATAAAGAAGTAAACTGGGATGCTGTTCCATCTGATGCAACGGCTCAAGCTGGAAAAATAGAAGTTACAGGAACAGTCGTGGGACTCAATCTGAGAACCAAGGCTCACATCCGAGTGTCTGAGCAAACGGTCCAAAATAAGAATATCTCTAAACAATGGACAGGGTCAGAACTTCCAGCAGCCTTTGTATCTGATACTGGTGGGGATGATAGCGCTAGTGCTCTAAATGATACCCACATTTCAAGAACTTCAGGCGGAGCTAAGAATCGTTGGACCAACTGGCGTACTGGAAATGAAGAAGATTATGCAGGTATCTTATTTGGAGATGCAGGTGACTTGACTAAACGCTTTGTTGATAATCTAAAAGCAGACTTCTACACGGATGGTTCTATTGGTCTACCAGAAGAATATGTTATTGAATACTATGCTGGCAAAGATCTTCCAGAATTACCAAAAGATGTTAACCATGTTCGTAAAGAAGCGCAGCATCCATTCAATCAATCAAGTAACTGGAAACAGGTAACTGGTCTTCGTGCGCCTCAGACCCTAAGTGCAAACTCTGAAAATGTCTTCCGCTTTGATAAGGTAGAAACACCAGCTATCCGTATTCGTATGAAGAAGAAAGCGAACACCTCAGGTGTTGGTTTGACTGAGCTAACTGTTATGGGCAACAGTGTTGAAGAGGCGACAAGTGCAACCGCCAAGATCATGGTAGATGGACAGCCTATCCCAGGCTTTAACAGCGCTATCAAGGAATATGAGATTGTCAAGAAAGAAACAGGCAATCAAGTGACTGCAGAAGTAAGTGACAATGGGTTAGCGACAGTGATTCCAGCAGCATCTGAAAATGATCCTGTCCGTGTACTCATCAAGGCTGAAAATGGTCAAATCGTGGATGAGTACCGCATTCGATTTGTCAAAGAGAGTAAGCAAATAGGTAAGCCTGTGGCTGCTGAAATATTATCAACAGTCGTAAATGTAGGAGAGAGACTCCAGTTGCCATCAACTGTACCAGTTTATTACCCAAGTGGTACTGAGTGGGTTAAGAAAGATTTAGCAGTTACTTGGAATCCAGTTGATGAAAGTCTACTTCGAACTAAAGGTAGCTTTACATTGACAGGAACGATTCCAGGAACAGATCTGCAGGCACAGCTTAAAGTACGGGTAAGCGAGCAAACTGGACGCAATGCTGCTTTAAACCAAAATCATAACGACCAAGATTCACTTGCTTTTGCTTCAACGACTAATGACACAGATCAAGCTTCACAAGATAGGGTTCACTATGTAAATGATGGTTCGACCAACGAAAGCAATCGCTGGACTAACTGGTCAAGACAGGCTCCAAGTAAAGAAGTATCTGTCGGTGTGCTTTTCAAAAAGCAAGGTCAGATTTCAGCTGAGACAGTACAACAAGTTGGTATGCAGTTCTTCAGAGATAGTGGAACAGATGCACCACAAAGTCTCGTCTTAGAATACTATGACGGTCCAGACTTTACTGAGCCAAATCCAGCTTCTCGTTATGCTGAGCAAGCTGATCATCCATTTAACAATGCAAATAATTGGAAGCAATTGAACTATACAGCAGATAGCGAAATCATAGCTGGCAAGATGATTCATTTCAGCTTTGATCCAGTTAAAACAAAAGCTATCCGTGCCCGAATGACACGCAAGGATACGACTAACGGGGTTGCACTTGTAGAGTTCACTGCCGTTACACCAACAGAAGCGCTTCAGTCAACTACAGTAACGAATATCACTGTTAATGGTCAAGCCTTGGCTGATTTTGAAGCAGATAAGACAGATTACCGTCTGGAGTATCAAGGCACAAGACCAAGGATTGAAGCTACTGCTACAAACAAAGCAACTGTAACAGTTGTTCAGTCTGATAGAGATGAGCTTCCAAGTCTTGTTCGTGTGGTGACGGAAGACGGTCAAACGACTAAGGAATACCGGATCCAGCTAGTGAAGAAAGCAACGGATACTACACCGCCAGTTCACAAAACGACTCCAGACGAAGGCGTTAAGAATTTGGTTGTAGAGCAACCACGCTTGGATATTGTGACAGAAGTTCTACCGTTTAATACTGTTGAACGTGAAAATCCACAATTGCCGAAGGGTATCCGAAAAGTTATCCAAGAAGGCAAGGCCGGCGAGAAGACCACACTTGTGGAAGTGACGATTGAGAATGGCAAGGAAAGCGGTCGTGTGACTCGCGATAGCTTCGTTTCCAAAGCCCCAGTGGATCAGATTGTGGAAGTTGGCAAACCAGTTGAGCAGGTTACACCAGCAGAAGGCGTTAAGAATCTTGTTGTCGAACAGTCACGCCTAGATATTGTGACAGAGACTCTGCCGTTTAATACTGTTGAACATGAAAGTGCTCAATTACCTAAAGGTACCCGAAAAGTTGTCCAAGAAGGCAAAGCTGGCGAAAAGACCGTGCTTGTTGAAGTGACGATTGAGAATGGCAAGGAAAGCGGTCGTGTGACTCGCGATAGCTTTGTTTCTAAAGCCCCAGTGGATCAGATTGTGGAAGTTGGCAAACCAGTTGAGCAGGTTACACCAGCAGAAGGCGTTAAGAATCTTGTTGTCGAACAGCCACGCCTAGATATTGTGACAGAGACTCTGCCGTTTAACACCGTCGAACGTGAACATGCACAATTGCCGAAGGGCACACAAAAAGTTGTCCAAGAAGGCAAGGCCGGCGAGAAGACCACACTTGTGGAAGTGACCATCGAAAATGGTCAGGAAACCGGTCGCATCACTCGTGATAGCTTCGTTTCCAAAGCCCCAGTCGATAAGATTGTGGAAATTGGCAAGCCAGTTGAGCAAGTAACACCAGATCAAGGTCTTAAGAATCTTGTTGTCGAGCAACCACGACTTGATATCGTGACAGAAGTTCTACCGTTTAATACCGTCGAACGTGAAAATGCTCAATTGCCGAAGGGCACCCGAAAAGTTGTCCAAGAAGGCAAGGCCGGCGAGAAGACCACACTTGTGGAAGTCGCGATTGAAAATGGTCAGGAAACCGGTCGATTGACTCGCGACAGCTTCGTTTCTAAAGCCCCAGTTGATAAGATTGTGGAAGTTGGAAGCAAGGAAGAAAAACCAAACAAACCAACTACACCAGAGAAGCCTGTAGAGCCATCTAAACCATCTAAGCCAGAAAATAACTTGCGTATCTTGACGGATGAAGCTACCAAGGTTCAAGTGATTGGCATGAAGTCTACGCTTGATCAAGTTGTGGCCTTGAAGGTTAAGAAAGTGGCAGCTCAAAGCCTAGAAGGTAAGCTCTACGATGCTTATGACATTAGACTAGAAGACCAATTTGGCAAAGCTGTTCAGCCTAAGGGCAAGGTCTTTGTCAGCCTTCCAGTTGCATCTAACAAAGATGTTGAAAATGTCTTCTTTATGACAGTAGCTAATCAGCTTGATGCGGTATCCTTCCAGCAAAAAGGTCATTATGTCGAGTACATGACAGATCAGCTAGGTGTTTATGCAGTTGTTTACAAGTCAACTGCAACCCTGCAGGTGCAGGAGCAAGTGCAGGGAGCTAAAGGAGCTAGTCCGAGTCAAGGTCCAGCCACTAAGTCAGCAACCTTACCAAGTACAGGCACAGCAACAGATTCAGCCTTCCTTCTCGGCCTTCTGTTAGCATTGACAGGATTATTCCTGGTGAAGAAGAAGGAAAATATGTAAAAAAACATTTCCGACACAAAGTTTGGTACATAGCCATTAGTCTATGTACCAGCGATTTAAGGGCGGAACATGGCTTGAGAAAAGATATAGTGTAAGTTATGTTCCGTCTGTTTTTACGATAAATTCAATTTAAATAAGTCAAATAAAATATATTTTTTTAAATAAAGTTGCAAACGCTTACTGGTGAGAAGCGTACAGATAGGAAGGTTCCTTTATGGAAAAGAAATGTAAGTTTAGTATTCGAAAAT
>NZ_RJPR01000021.1 GCF_003943465.1 Streptococcus cristatus
TTTTCAATTCCACTACTTAATTGGCGTTTAAATTCATAGTAGCCAGTTGCATAGAGAAAAACTGTCTGTTCATAGAAGTTCAATTCATTATCTAATAATGTTTTTATCTCACTAATTAAATAGCAACAATTAGAAAATTTTTCCTCATCTATACTAAGAATTAAACAATTTATAGCAAGTTGAGCGACCATTCGTTTATTGGTTTTATTCAGAGAAGAGTAGAGATAATTCTTTAGCAGTTCCTTTGTCAATAAGAAGTAGGAATTGTAGTTAATTGTTCGTACACAGTTACCAAATAGAACGATCTCATAGTAACCCCATTTTTCGACTTTAAAAAGATAGTCTATTAATTGAAGTAATTCTTCATCTGATGGACTGATCCTCGAATCCATTGTGTGTAGAATGGATTTTATCATAGTTTTCTCTAAAGGATCTAGAGTGTAATTTGTAGTGTCAGATAGTAGGCACGTTATATTATCGATACTTTGTGATGAGTATTGTTTACGAATATATTGAACTAGGTTAGCAAATGATCCAATCTTGGTGTAGTCTTCATCGTGTAAAATAAGAAACTCTTCTAGGGTAATGTGCAACTTGTCTAAAATATTGATAAGCCTAATACAAGATATTTCTGATTCTCCACGTTCGAATCGAGATATTTGAGATTTAGAAAGATGCTCGTCAGCAACGGAAGATAAACTGATCTGTTTTCCTTTACGAACTTTTCTGAGTGTGATGCCAAGTTTTGATTTCATAATTTTCCCATTTTCCCAACAAAAAAAGTAATTGATCTTTATTTATTGTACAATAAATAAAAACTGAAAGGAAGTCTAAATATGAATAAAATTCTAAAAAGTTCCCTAATTTTATTGTTGGTAATGGATATTATTGTTATTGTCAATTGGTAAAATGTTTAGGTGTACACCTAAGTCTTTAGATGATATCTAAAGACTTAATACTGGTTGGAGGATACCATGAAAGATAGTGTAGTTAATTATTGGTTAAATTATTTTCCAGAGTATAGTTTAGAAACGTTTGAAAAGGAATTAACAAAGCATTTAGGAGAGAATTATATCGAGAAACTTTTAAATCTATATAAAGATTACGAGTCTGTGGATGTAAACATTGTATTTAAGAACGTTAGTTTAAATTTAGAGGCTATTCCAAAACAATTTAAAGAAATAATTGAAGAAAAATATTTATTTTCTTCAATTATAATACCGTTTATTAGCAAATATTTTTCTGAGTTTTCTTATACCATTTACCGAAATAAGAGCATTGAAGATTCGGATGAATTTTTAACTTACTCTGTATTGGATGTTGCAGATAGAATCAACACTTTGCTTTATCGTTCAATTATTGGAGATATCTCTACTCTAAAAGCTAGAGGTGTTCTTCAGGGAAAAACTTCTGTCAACAGAATGGAGTATTACAAGAATAAATATATAAAAGAAGAGAAAAATTTAGTAGATTTCTATGCAAAATTTTCCGAGTTAACACGTTTAACTTCCTATGTAGTAAAAAACACTTTTGAATTTTATTTAGAAATTATTCAACATTTTCAAGAGCAATATGCGAAAATTATTGAACTATTTCAGTGTAAAACGAGTTCTAAAGTACTGATTTCTAAAATAGAATTGGGAAATGGTGATTCACATAGAAAAAATAAGAGTGTCAGTAAAATTATTTTATCAAGCGGATATACTATAATATATAAGCCTCGCTCGCTTAATATTGAAAAATCGTTTGAAAAAATGATGGAATTTTTACGAGATCAAAATGCGATTTTAGATTACAAACTACCTAATATTATTTCAACTGAAAAATATGGATTTTGTGAATATATAGATACAGAAGAATGTATGAATGATTTGGATGTAAAGGGGTTTTATCAAAGAATAGGAGAATTGTTGGGAATACTTTATTCTTTGAATTCTGTAGATTTTCATTATGAAAACATTATTGCGAAAGGAGCTTATCCAGTTCCAATTGATTTAGAAACATTAATCCATCCTCAGATAGTGGATAGAAATAATGATTTATCAGCATTCAATAAAGCTTCTAAAAAATTTGAAAGCTCAGTAATAACTACAGGGCTTTTACCCATTTTTTTAAAAGGAAATGAAGTTGGTGGTGTTAGTATGAATAGTGAGCAAATTTCAACCTTTAAAACTGACTATATCAAGGATACTAACAGCGATAATATTCATATTGAAAGAGAGTATTATGTCATTTCTCCTAAAAGCAACAATCCTATGATCAATGGTGAGATTGTAGATGCCAAAGACTATCTTTTTGAAATTATAAAAGGATTTCAAGGTATATATAAATGGATTATGAATAATAGGAAGATATATACTGAAAAAATATATGAGCTTTTTAGTAACACAGTTGGAAGATTTATACCAAGGGCGACTCTATACTATTCACAATTATTAAGGATATCACTAAGCCCAGAATTTACCCAAAAGCATTATGAGAGAAAGATGTTGCTTTTAAGATTATACATAGGAAGCGAAGATTCTGAGACAATGTTGATTGATTCAGAATTTAAAGATTTACTAGAATCAGATATTCCTTATTTTTCATTTATTATTGGTGATAATAAAATATTTGATTCTAAAGGGGTAGAAGTAAAAGGTGTAAATTTAACCAATTTTAAAGAAGATTTTAATAGTAAGATTTCTTCTTTTTGTGATGAAGATTTAAAAGAACAAATTGGATATATCAAGGATTCTTTCATAAGTAGAAAAAATCAATCAGACAGCAATGATATTAAATTTCAAACATATTATAATAAATTGAAACCAGAATTATGGTTGTCTACTGCTACTAAAATTGGAGATTTGCTTATTGATAATTCAATTGAAGGAGTTAATGAGTACGGTCGAAAAGATTTGGCTTGGATTAGTGTAACAATGCAGGGTTTCGAAGAGGATGTTTGGTTACCTTCTGTTTTAACAAATGATTTGTATAGTGGGAATGCAGGAATTTCGCTATTTTTAATCAATTTATGGAACATAACAGGTAAGAAAAGATTTTTAGAGTATGCCAAGAAATCTGTTGAAACCTCAAAGGTATTATTGGGAAATAAGTATATTCACTCCAATCATTTAGTAGGGGCTTTTACAGGTTTAGGAGGGATGATATATTCACTTGCTGAATTTGCTCATCTCACTGGGGATATAAAAAATAAAAGCTTTATCAAAAAAACTATATTAAGTATAGATGAACTAATTTTAAGGGATACCTCAAATGATTTAATTAGTGGGAATACAGGGTTATTGGCTGTAATTTTAAAACTTGTTAATTCAGATTCATATTACAACACACCTGATATTAAATGTGTTATTGCAAAAATAATTCAAAAATTATTACATGAATCAAAGTTTGTAGACGGACTAAGGTTTTGGGAATGTATGCCAAATAGAAATTATGTTGGTTTTTCTCACGGAAATGCAGGTATACATTCTTATTTATTTAAGGCAATGAAATATTTGGGAGATAGTCGTGCAGAAGAGATTTTGCAAGAATCATTGAGCTATGAAAAAAAATGCTTCTCTTCTCAAAAAAATGATTGGTATAGATCTAAAGATGAAAAACAAATATCTTATACTTGGTGTCATGGCTCACCTGGGATACTTTTAAGTAAATTATTGTTGCTTTCTTCAGGATATAATTTTGATAATTTAGATAATGACATTGGACTAAGTATTGAGAACACTAAAGCTTACGGATTTGGGAATAATCCTACATATTGTCACGGTGATTTAGGAAATTTAGAAATATTAAATTATGCTTCTAAACTACTTTATAAAGAGAATTTAAATAATTTATGTACAAGTATATATCAAGAGCTGTTTGATACTGTTTTGGTTAAAGAATGGAATAAAAAAAATTTAAAATCTTCGAATACATACGGTTTAATGGTTGGTTTATCGGGGTGGGGTTACTCCATGTTATCAAATTATACGGATCACTCTTTGAATAACTTTCTATGGTTAGATTGATACGTATCTCTTTTCAAAAGTATTATTCTGGGCTATATAAATTAAAATTAGTTAGGAGAGAATAGTTAGATGACACAAAAAGATTTTTCCAAAAAAATTAACAGTCAATTATTAGAAGAGATTAGTGATAACAGTGCAGTTGGAGCGGGATGGGGATGGGGATGGGCTAGGCTTAGTCCTATCAGTAACGCTCTTGGAAATAAAGGTGCAGTTTGCACAGGTACAATTGAATGTCAAAATAATTGTAGATAATAATATTTAGAGGAGAAAAATCATGAATAATAAATTTACAGGAAAAATTAATGAATTAGAACTCGAACAATTAGTTGGAGATAATCAAGTTGTAGGTGGAATCAGCCCTACTATTATTCCCGCTACAATTTCTTTTGTGGGTGTTACAATTACCGTAACATTAAATGCTGGTGCATGTCCAACTTCCGGATGTACAAAGAGTTGCAATAAATAATTAAGTAACAACATTTTTCAACAATATATCCCAGTATAATACTTTTGAATAGGAGATAATTATGACAGTTGAAAGTTATTTAAATAAAATTGAAAAATCAATTACTTCAGGTACTATAGAGGAAAATTATGAAAGTACATTTTATACTTTTAATAATCAATTTTCAAAGTACTTTATTAACTCTTTATCGAAAGATATACGGTGCTATCTTTCAGAAGATTCTATAGAGATACTAGAAAAACAATTTTATTCTGAGATATATTATTTGACAATTCGTACTCTTATTGATGATTTTTACAATTGGCAAAGAGTTAATGAGAGTGTACCGAAAGAAGAAAGATATCAGAGATACTGTTTAACATTGGGGACGGTTCCTTTTTTTAAAAAAATTAAGAAAGCATACCCAGTCTTATTTATTAAAATTTTTCATTTGCATCAACACACGATTAATTTAATAGAAGAAGCAATGTTATCAATCATCAGAGATAAAGATGAAATTAAGGAACATATAGGATTCAATTTTGATGATGGAATCAAAGAAATTGTACTTTCTACTGGTGATAGACATAACGGAGGCAAGACTGCAGTTATATTTAAAAATAATAATGATGATAAAATTTTATATAAGCCTCATTCATTAAATAATGATGTATTTTTGGAGAATTTTTTTAGTTTAATTAATAGAAGTTTACCTTTAAAATTATACCATCCTAAATCAATTTCAAAAAAAAATTATGGATGGCAGGAATTTATAGAGTTTCAAGAATGTAATCTTGATAATGATTACGAAGATTACTTTTATAGATACGGTGAACTTCTTGCAATAGCTTATGCACTGCAAATGACGGACCTTCATAAAGAAAACATAATAATGAGTAAGAATTATCCGATTGTTATTGATTCTGAGACTTTATTTACAAATCCAGACTTAAGCTGTAACAGGAATTCAACTATTCAAAACCCTGAAACTGTACATGATTTATTTCAAAAGTTTATAAAAGATTCGGTTTTAGACACATTATTGTTACCAAATAATTTTCAAAGTACTTTATTTGATTTTGATTTAAGTCCGCTGACTTATTATCAACAATTATCTGAAAACATTACTAGGNTTATAATAGAAAATGATTTTTCATATAATATTCGTCTAAAAGAAGTACATGTAGTACTTCCGAGTAGTAATGTCAAAAAAGAAACTAATAAATTTTATGGTAAGATAATTGATGGATTCAAAGCATGTTATACTATACTTGAAAATAGTAAAAATTATTTTATTGAAGAAATAAAATCATTGTCAGAAAAATATCCTCTATATCTGAGACAGGTTCTAAGGCCAACAATGGTATATGTTAAGTTTTTAGAGGCTTCAACCCACCCAGATTACCTTACAGATATCAAAAATCAGAGAAAGCTATTTCAGAAACTTAATAGCTCGTCATTTAAATTAGACAGTACTTTAGGAAAGCAAGTAGAAATTGAAATTAATAGTTTAATGAAAGGAGATGTACCGTATTTTTATACAAACTTTAATAGTTTGAGCATTTATTCTATGGAAAATGAAATTTGTAATTTTTATGCTACATCTATCCAAAGTAAACTACTTGAAAGATTTCAAAAACTTGGAAATAAGGATATGTTAAAGCAGTTGCATGTGATTTTTCTATCTTTATCGACAGTTAAAGATACGACCATCTCTGAAATAAATCAAAGCCCATTACACGATTTTATTATTCCTGTTAATGACGAAAATTCTTTAGTATTAAAGGTCGGTGACTATGTTAATCATCAAGTCGTTTGGAATAATAATAATGAGTTTTGCATACTTCCTTCTGTTAGTCTGATTGATGATAAGAAAGTTATTTTACCGGTATCTTATTGCCTGTATGATGGTGGCGGAGTAGTTTTACTATTATATTATCTATATTTAAAATTTAAAGAAGAAAAGTACAAGATAGTTGCGGATGGTTTGCTAAAGGGGTTCGAGTCGATGATTGAAATTGAAACAATTCGAAACTTTTCTGCGTTTAACGGCATTGGATCAGTAATATATCTATATTATTGCCTTTTTATACTAACATCGGAACCAGACTATCATGAAAAATATAAGTTTTACTTAACAATGCTAGCAAAACAAGATATTCCGTCAGATCAACCAATTGATTTTTTAGGAATATCCAGTTTAATTATTTTATTGTGTAATATTTATAAGATAGAACATAGCTCAAAACTTTTTGCGCTATTAAAAAAGTGTATTAACTATTGTATTTCACAATTAGATAATATAACAGCAACAGGTTTAGCACATGGTTACTCTGGAGTAGCAATGTCATTATCATATTATTATGAAATCAATCCTAGTACAGATATATTAAAATGTATAGAGAAACTACTACATAAAGAAGATGAATGTTTCAATAGTATATTAAAAAATTGGAAAGATATAAGAAGAAATCATGATGATTCCTTTCCTAATTTTTGGTGTTACGGAGCTNCGGGCATTTTATTGGCTAGAAAAGAAATTTTCGACAAAACTAATATTGGGAATAATGATTTATCAATAATTGAAAATGTATTAACTAATTTAGAAAAAATAAGAGAATTGAATTTATGTCATGGTTCTGTAGGTACTATCAGTTGTCTTGATGCGATATTGAAAGATGAAGAAAACCTATTGATAAAAGAATCTATAAATTTGTATTTCGATAATGTCGTTTCTCAGGTTATCAAGCCAGAATTAAATATAGATTTGAATACTATGAATACATTTTCTTTTATGCTAGGAGTATCTGGAGTTGCTTATGAAATATGTCGAAAACAAGATGATAGATTATTGAATGTTTTATTATTAGAGTTAAAGAGGACATGATGACTAGAAAAGTACCTAATATTGAGCAAATGTCTCAAATAGAATGTGGATTATGTTGTTGCTTGTCCATACTACATTTCTATAAAAGCAAAGAGACATTACTAGATTTGAGACGTGATATAGAAAAAGGGAGAGACGGTTATAGTATAGCTGACTTAAAACAGTTATTGAATAAACGAAATTTTGATACTGGTTCATATAAAGTTAAAGATGTAAATAAAATTGGTGAACTTCCGTTACCATTAATAGCATTTTGGGATAATCAACATTATGTANTTATTTACAAAATAAAAAAGAACAAGTTTTATATAATGGATCCTTCTAAAGGATATGTAAATTATGAGTTTAAGGAATTTTCAAGACATTTTAGTAATATAGTACTGCTATCATTTCCTAACGAAAATTATCGATCTTTGAAGTCACAGTTTCCTTCGCCATGGATAAGAGTATTCTCTAGTTTTTCGAAGGTAAAAGGTCGATTAATTTTGACGTTACTATTTTCTATAATAAGTTACCTAATAATACTTTGCGTACCAGTAATGACTTCAAAGTTTATTAATTCTGCATTAGGTAATGCATTTTCTTTTCAAACCTCGTTTTTTATATTATTTTCCCTACTTTGTTTATACCTTATTTCTATCTTGGCTAGGAGTATGGGAATTCTATTTTCTAATATATTTTTTAGTAGAGATATTGAAAGTTTTACGTTTAAGCATTTGCTTAAACTACCGTATAGTTTTTTTGAACTTAGGGCAAAAGGAGATATTTTATACAGAATCTCTAGTCTTAGTGGTTTTAGGGAGCTATTTACTAACCAAGTTGTTGGGGGAATAGTAGATATTGGGACTATTCTAAGTGTTGTAATATATATGTTTTTTAGTTCAAAAACATTAACATTTATAGCTCTTATATTGAGTTTAATCAACTTTTTGTTTCTGTTTAGTACTAAAAAAATAATGTACGATACGGTTAATAGAGAATTACAAGAACAATCATTGATTTACTCAGTAGAAACAGAAGCATTAAATACTATTTCTTCAATAAAAATATCGNGATTAGAAGATGAAATATATGAAAACTGGTCTAAGCGTTTAAAAAACGTATTGACCAAGTATAAAGAACGAAGCATTGTGCATATTTTATACAATTCAGCTACAAATGTGTTTCAATTGTTCGCTCCTATAATTATATTGATTTTTGGACTTAATAATGTTTTAAATGGAAAAATTTTATTGGGTGAGGTCGTCGCATTTCAAACAATGGCATCAATTTTATTTAGTTCAGAAATCTCAATTTTTAATGCTTATACGCAGTATATTTTGGCAGCAGGATACTTAAATAGAGTGAATGATATCTGGCTTGAAAATGAAGAGAATGTTGAAAATGGTCTTAAAAAGCGTTCTTTAGAGGGGAGAATAGATATTGAGAATCTATCTTTCTCTTATTCCAAAGATTCAGCTCCTGTAATAGAAAATTTAAATTTGACTATTGAGCCAGGACAGAGAATTGCACTAGTCGGTCAATCGGGGTCAGGAAAAAGTACATTATCAAAAATATTATCAGGATTATATAAGATTGATACAGGAAAAGTTTTATTTGATGGTGTAAATATTAATCAAATAGATAAAAAAGTATTAAGTCAAAATTTAGGAGTGGTTCCACAGGATTCTTTTTTGTTGAACAGAAGTATTCTTGATAATATAACTTTAAAGCATGAAGTTACTTCACAAAAGATAGAGGAAGTTTGCAAAGCAGTTCAAATCTATGATGAAATCATGGCTATGCCGATGAAATTTAATACTATCATCTCAGAGATGGGGTCAAATATTTCAGGTGGTCAAAGACAACGGATAGCACTGGCACGTGCATTAATAAATAATCCTAGTATTGTAATTTTAGATGAAGCAACTAGTGCATTAGACACTATTAATGAGGAGAGAATAACAAAGTATATACAAAGTCAGGGCTGTACTCAAATAATTGTAGCCCATAGATTGTCAACAATTAAGGATGCGGATATTATTTTTGTAATGAAAAATGGTAAGATTGTTGAGTCAGGAAATCATAAGTACTTAATGGCTATTGGTGGAGAGTACTACAACTTATATACAAAAAGGAAATGAGGTGTAAAGAAAATGAAAAAAGAAAATGAAGATGTGATTTCAACAGCAGCCTCACTAGGGGTGATGATTGGAATAGTGTTTGCAATTTCTTTAGATTTTCCAGTTGAATATGGTATTTCTTTAGGCTTGTTGAATGGAATATTATTGGGTTCGCTGATTTTTTACAAAAAACGATAAGAATTAAGCATAATTTCTTGCTGTAAACTAAGGAGTAGAGATGGCTATAGTTGAAATTATTAATGTAACAAAATGCTTTAAAGATACTGAAGTTATTCATAACACTTCATTTTATTTAAAGAAGGGAAAAGTATATGGTTTTGTCGGACCAAATGGAGCTGGAAAAACTACAATTATCAAAATGATTCTAGGGATTTTAAAACCAGATTCTGGGGAAATAACTATTTTTAATCAAACCGTAGAACAGAATTCTGAAAATATATTATCTAGGATAGGATTAGTTTTGGGACCTTCATTTTATGGTCATCTTGATGCTTATAAAAATTTGAAGTTAATAGCAAATATGAAGGGCCTTAATTTAGATATTGAAAAACTTAATGAATATCTATCAATGGTAGGATTAAAAGATGTTAAAAAGAAAAAAGTAAAAAATTTTTCAATGGGTATGAAACAACGGCTAAGTATAGCTGCATCATTGTTAGGTAGTCCAGAAATATTAATTTGGGATGAACCAATCAATGGACTTGATCCACAGGGTGTAATTGAAATTAGAAGTTTAATTCGTTTTCTTCAGGAGAAAAAGGGTATTACATTTTTTATATCAAGTCATATTCTTAGTGAACTGGATAAAGTGATATCTGATGTTATAATTATAAATTATGGGAAAGTTGAATTTTTTGGTTCTTGCCAATACCTTTTACAAAAGTATAATTGTCAAAATCTGGAAGAAGCCTACTTAGCTTGTTTAGCTGGAGGTGGATATGATTAAAGTGGAATTTCTTAAGCAGAGAAAAAGCGTCTTGTGGTTTGTTCTTATTTTCCCAATACTTCTGAATGTTTTGTTATATATAGACTTAACTTTTAGGTATCAAGCCTATTTATTGGTGCATCAAAATGAACTTGCTTTATCTAATTGGCAGTTAATTTTTAAAGAGCAGACAATATTTTATTTTTCTGAACTATTTTATGTAGTTCTGTCTTTAATAATTTACGAAGTGTTTGCAGTAGAATTTAAAAATGATGCATGGCTAACCGTAATTTCATTGCCATTTAGAAACAAGTACACAATAAATTCTAAATTACTCATTACAGTGGCTTACACATTTGTTTTTTGGCTGTCTGATTATATTAGTTTATACGTTATTGGGAAGGCTATTGATAATAGTTTAGAGATTAGTTTGATTTTCTTTTTTAAAACATTTACCATTCAATTATTTTCCTCGTTAATGATAATATTATTATATTTTCTAACTTTATTACTTATAAGGAAAATTTCTTTAATAATACCAATTGGTATTACAATGCTAATTTTAACAATTAGCATATACTACAACAATTATAATTTTAAGATTTACTTACCATTTACTTATCTTTCTCATGCTTTTAGAGTGACTGAAAATCAATTTTATATGATTTTACTATCCAATATAATAATCATCGTGCTTTCTTGTATATTAATTCGTAAATTGAATAAAAGAAGTTTTGAAATGAAACTTTAATAGG
>NZ_RJPR01000022.1 GCF_003943465.1 Streptococcus cristatus
ACCAGCTTTTCCATCTTTGACGATAGTTGAAGATGTTACTTCGTCTGGATCAAGTTCACCGTTACCATTCTTATCGAGACCGACTTGAACTGTGTGCGTGCCATTGTTGTTGTCTACAACTTTAGCTAGTGGAGATTTTCCATCCTTACCGTCTTTGACGATTGTTGAAGAGGTTACTTCATCTGGATCCAACTGACCGTTGCCGTTCTTATCAAGACCAACTTTAACAGTATGCGTGCCATCGTTGTTGTCAACGACTTGCGCCAATGATGGCTTGCCGTCTTCACCTTTAGCACCAGTGGCACCAGCTTTTCCATCCTTACCATCTTTGATGATTGTAGATGATGTTACTTCGTCTGGGTCAAGCTGACCGTTGTTGTTCTTATCGAGTCCGACTTGAACTGTGTGTGTGCCATTGTTATTATCGACAACCTTAGCTAGCGGAGATTTACCGTCCTTACCGTCTTTAACGATGGTAGATGAGGTTACTTCATCTGGATCCAATTGGCCATTGCCGTTCTTATCAAGACCAACTTTAACAGTATGAGTGCCGTTGTTATTATCGACAACTTGGGCTAATGATGGCTTGCCGTCTTCACCTTTATCACCTTTTGCACCAGTTGCGCCTGTAGCACCGGTTGCACCAGCTTTTCCATCCTTACCATCTTTGATGATTGTAGATGATGTTACTTCATCTGGATCAAGTTCGCCGTTGCCGTTCTTATCGAGACCGACTTTAACAGTATGAGTACCGTCGTTGTTATCTACGACTTGCGCCAATGATGGCTTGCCGTCTTCACCTTTATCACCTTTAGCTCCGGTCGCTCCTGTAGCACCTGTGGCACCGGTTGCGCCAGCTTTTCCATCCTTACCATCTTTGATGATTGTTGAAGAGGTTACTTCATCTGGATCAAGTTCACCGTTACCATTCTTATCGAGACCGACTTGAACTGTGTGCGTGCCATTGTTGTTGTCTACAACTTTAGCTAGTGGAGATTTTCCATCCTTACCGTCTTTGACGATTGTTGAAGAGGTTACTTCATCTGGATCCAACTGACCGTTGCCGTTCTTATCAAGACCAACTTTAACAGTATGCGTGCCATCGTTGTTGTCAACGACTTGCGCCAATGATGGCTTGCCGTCTTCACCTTTATCGCCTTTAGCTCCGGTCGCGCCTGTAGCACCGGTTGCACCAGCTTTTCCATCCTTACCATCTTTGATGATTGTAGATGATGTTACTTCATCTGGATCAAGTTCGCCGTTGCCGTTCTTATCGAGACCGACTTGAACTGTATGCGTGCCATTGTTGTTGTCTACAACTTTAGCTAGTGGAGATTTTCCATCCTTACCGTCTTTGACGATTGTTGAAGATGTTACTTCGTCTGGATCCAACTGACCGTTGCCATTCTTATCAAGACCAACTTTAACAGTATGAGTACCGTCGTTGTTGTCTACGACTTGCGCCAATGATGGCTTGCCGTCTTCACCTTTATCACCTTTAGCTCCGGTCGCTCCTGTAGCTCCAGTTTCACCTTTATCGCCTTTGGCTCCGGTCGCTCCTGTAGCACCTGTGGCACCAGCTTTTCCATCCTTACCATCTTTGATGATTGTAGATGATGTTACTTCGTCTGGATCAAGCTCACCATTTCCGTTCTTATCAAGACCGACTTGAACAGTATGGGTGCCGTTGTTGTTGTCTACTACCTTAGCTAGTGGAGACTTACCATCCTTACCGTCTTTGACGATTGTTGAAGAGGTTACTTCGTCTGGATCCAACTGACCGTTGCCGTTCTTATCAAGTCCAACTTTAACAGTATGAGTACCGTCGTTGTTGTCTACGACTTGAGCTAATGATGGCTTACCATCTTCACCTTTATCACCTTTAGCTCCGGTTGCGCCTGTAGCTCCTGTGGCACCAGCTTTTCCATCTTTACCATCTTTGATGATTGTAGATGATGTTACTTCGTCTGGATCAAGCTCACCATTGCCGTTCTTATCGAGACCGACTTGAACTGTGTGTGTGCCATCGTTGTTGTCTACGACTTGGGCCAATGATGGTTTGCCATCTTCACCTTTGGCACCAGTGGCGCCTGTAGCTCCGGTTTCACCTTTATCACCCTTAGCTCCAGTTGCACCTGTTTCACCTTTAGCTCCGGTCGCTCCTGTAGCTCCAGTTGCGCCAGCTTTTCCATCCTTACCATCTTTGATGATTGTAGATGATGTTACTTCGTCTGGATCAAGCTCACCATTTCCGTTCTTATCAAGACCTACTTGAACTGTGTGTGTGCCGTTATTGTTATCAACAACTTTAGCCAATGGAGACTTACCATCTTTTCCGTCTTTAACGATGGTAGATGAGGTTACTTCGTCTGGATCCAACTGACCGTTGCCGTTCTTATCCAGTCCAACTTTAACAGTATGAGTACCGTCGTTGTTGTCTACGACTTGGGCCAATGATGGCTTACCATCTTCACCTTTAGCGCCAGTCGCGCCTGTTTCACCTTTATCGCCTTTGGCTCCGGTTGCTCCGGTAGCACCTGTTGCGCCAGCTTTTCCATCTTTGATGATTGTAGATGATGTTACTTCGTCTGGATCAAGCTCACCATTTCCGTTCTTATCAAGTCCAACTTGAACTGTGTGTGTGCCATTGTTATTGTCGACAACTTTAGCTAGTGGAGATTTTCCATCCTTACCGTCTTTGACGATTGTTGAAGATGTTACTTCATCTGGATCCAATTGGCCGTTGCCGTTCTTATCAAGACCAACTTTAACAGTGTGTGTACCGTCGTTGTTGTCTACGACTTGCGCCAATGATGGCTTGCCATCTTCACCTTTGGCTCCGGTCGCGCCTGTAGCGCCTGTAGCACCAGCTTTTCCATCCTTACCATCTTTGATGATTGTAGATGATGTTACTTCATCTGGATCAAGTTCACCGTTGCCGTTCTTATCGAGACCGACTTGAACTGTATGCGTGCCATTGTTGTTGTCTACAACTTTAGCTAGTGGAGATTTTCCATCCTTACCGTCTTTGACGATTGTTGAAGATGTTACTTCATCTGGATCCAACTGACCGTTGCCATTCTTATCAAGACCAACTTTAACAGTATGAGTGCCGTCATTGTTGTCTACGACTTGCGCCAATGATGGCTTGCCGTCTTCACCTTTGGCACCAGTTGCGCCTGTAGCTCCAGTTTCACCTTTATCGCCTTTGGCTCCGGTCGCGCCTGTAGCACCGGTTGCACCAGCTTTTCCATCCTTACCATCTTTGATGATTGTAGATGATGTTACTTCATCTGGATCAAGTTCACCGTTGCCGTTCTTATCGAGACCGACTTTAACAGTGTGAGTACCGTTGTTGTTGTCCACGACTTGGGCTAATGATGGCTTGCCATCTTCTCCTTTAGCTCCAGTCGCGCCAGTGGCACCGGTTTCACCTTTATCCCCCTTAGCTCCGGTCGCGCCTGTTGCACCAGCTTTTCCATCTTTGATGATTGTAGATGAGGTTACTTCGTCTGGATCAAGCTCACCATTTCCGTTCTTATCCAGACCGACTTGAACAGTATGGGTGCCGTTGTTGTTATCGACTACTTTAGCTAGCGGAGATTTTCCATCCTTACCGTCTTTGACGATTGTTGAAGATGTTACTTCATCTGGATCGAGCTGGCCATTGCCATTCTTATCCAGACCGACTTTAACAGTGTGAGTACCGTTGTTGTTGTCCACGACTTGGGCTAATGATGGCTTGCCATCTTCACCTTTGGCACCAGTTGCGCCTGTAGCTCCAGTTTCACCTTTATCGCCTTTAGCTCCGGTCGCGCCTGTAGCTCCAGTTGCGCCAGCTTTTCCATCCTTACCATCTTTGATGATTGTAGATGAGGTTACTTCATCTGGATCCAACTGACCATTGCCATTCTTATCAAGTCCAACTTTAACAGTGTGTGTACCGTCGTTGTTGTCTACGACTTGCGCCAATGATGGCTTACCATCTTCACCTTTTGCTCCTGTAGCTCCAGTTTCACCTTTATCGCCTTTAGCTCCGGTCGCACCTGTAGCACCTGTAGCACCTGTAGCACCAGTCGCTCCGGTTGCCCCAGCTTTTCCATCCTTACCATCTTTGACGATAGTTGAAGATGTTACTTCATCTGGATCGAGCTGGCCGTTACCGTTCTTATCAAGTCCGACTTGAACAGTATGGGTACCATTGTTGTTATCAACAACCTTAGCTAGTGGAGATTTGCCATCCTTACCATCTTTAACAATAGTAGATGAGGTTACTTCATCTGGATCGAGCTGGCCGTTGCCGTTCTTATCAAGACCAACTTTAACAGTGTGAGTACCGTCGTTGTTGTCTACGACTTGCGCTAATGATGGCTTACCATCTTCTCCTTTAGCGCCAGTCGCGCCTGTGGCACCAGTCTCACCTTTATCGCCTTTAGCTCCGGTCGCGCCTGTAGCTCCGGTTGCACCTGTGGCGCCAGTAGCGCCCTTATCACCTTTTGGTCCTGCTGCACCTGTAGCTCCAGTTGCGCCAGTTGCACCTTTATCGCCTTTTGGTCCTGCTGCACCTGTGGCGCCAGTTTCACCTTTATCGCCTTTAGCTCCGGTCGCGCCTGTGGCGCCGGTTGCGCCAGTTGCACCTTTATCTCCTTTTGGTCCTGCTGCACCTGTGGCGCCGGTTGCGCCAGTAGCGCCCTTATCACCTTTTGGTCCTACTGCACCTGTGGCGCCGGTTGCGCCAGTAGCGCCCTTATCACCTTTTGGTCCTGCTGCGCCTGTGGCGCCGGTTGCACCAGTTGCGCCTGTTGCACCCTTATCACCTTTTGGTCCTGCTGCGCCTGTGGCGCCGGTTGCACCAGTTGCGCCTGTAGCACCCTTATCACCTTTTGGTCCTGCTGCACCTGTGGCGCCGGTTGCACCAGTTGCACCTTTATCACCCTTAGGTCCAGTTGGTCCCGCATTACGTTTGACAACCATGATGGTATCTACAGGATCAACGTAATTGTGTCCTTTAAATCCTCTTACAGTTCCACCATTTTTCAGTGTCTCAAGTTCTTGAGCTGTAAACTTAGGATTCGGTACGTCATTTAGGTTTTCTGGTTTTGGTCCTACAACAATAACCTGTCCGTCTTTACCTTGTTGGTAAACAATCTGAGAACCAGTTTGATTGTCGAAGGCGCGTTTTTGATCTGGAGTGGCATTCTCATAATCTACGACTCTGACATTATGTGGAATGTCCATAACAAATCTGTCATAAGATTTTTCTGGTTCTGGTGCTGGAACTTCATTGACATATGCTGCAGGAGTATATGTCAAATTAGGGTTCGTTACGACGTTATTCGCTTTTACGTTGGTATTAAATGAGAACCATTGGCGAATTGGACGTGGCCAGTGCTGACCAGGGTTAGTGGTAGCAATATCAAAGCTCAATGATGTACCACTTGTAACTTTTGCAGCACCCGCTCCCCAGAATTCATTCGGATTACCTTGTTGGTCCCATTGATATTCAGTTTGGCCTTTATAAGAGTTATTTTTACCATTTGCATAGTACCAACCATTTGCCTGTGGAACGATAGAAGAACCTACAATTTGTACATTCTGCATATTTGAGCTCAAATTACCATAAATTTCAGCGTAAATATCATTCCCGTGGTGGTTACGTGAAGCGAAAGAAACAACACCAGGTGTTCTGCCAAAGTCTACCTTAGTGCCATCCGCATAATAGAATTCCCATTCCATATGCAATTGGTTACCAGTTCCTTTACGATCATAGCTGGATCCATTCCAAACTGTCATAGTTGGATCTTTATGGATAGCCATTACCATACTATCATCATAAGCAGAACTCTTCTTAGGCGTATATCGAGCAATAGCTTTCGTAATAGGTCGACCACCGGCAAATGAGTTATGCAAGGTGTACTCTACTGTTGTGGTTCTACCAACTTGCGTATGAACCATGTAGTAAGCATCTGTTTGATCCTTGATGATTCGCTCTGCTGCCGGTTGGCTTGTATCGGCTCTAGTGATAACTGCATTCGGTTGAGTAGTTGTCCCGTCTCGCCACTCATTGTAGCTCCGACTATCCAAAGCTTCACGAACATATTGATTTCGGGATGTGAGCGTACTGTCTTTGACGAACCAGTCTCCTTGTGCCAGCCTAATCCTAGCCGTTGCGTTTGGCTCATCAGAGAACACGAGGTTTTGCGGAGCAATTTGTTGCAAGCTTCCTTCTCTACCTGTTAATTGTTGAGCTCTTTGTTTAGCCGTCAAGTAATCAGAGATTTTTCTATTCATTGCCTGAGCTTCAGTATTTTGAAGATCCGCTGCTTGACGTTCTAACCTGCGTCTTTCATCGTCAGTTGTTGCGGTTCCAAAATTTCTAAGCTGGTTCGGTGTAACTGGCAAGTTCTCTGATGCTGCTCTATCCAACTGAGTTTTCAAGGCATTCGCTTGAACTGTAGCTAGATTACCATCTTGAGTAACAGTATAGTCAGATCCTTGGCGAGTAGCACCAGTATTTCGGAATCCTGATGTACCGCTAACACTTCTGAATCCTGATGAGCCTGAACGCTTAGGTTGTGCGGCTGCATTAGTTTCAGAACTTGCTGTTTTTGGCTCTGATTTTTCTTCTTTTTTTGGCTCAGCCTTTTCTTCTGCTTTAGCTTCTTTCGGAGCATTTGTTTCTTCTGACTTTTCGTCTTTTGAAACAGCAGCTTCTTCTGCTTTAACTACATCTTCAGTGCTAGGTGCTGCTTGTTCCTTAGCTTCAGTTGCTTGAACATCTGCACTTACTGACGCAGCATTCTTTTCAGGTTCGGCTTGTGATTCAGTTGCCGGTTTCTCAGACTCTTTTTCATCTGAAACTCTAGCAGCTTCTGCTACTTGAGCTGCTTGGTCTTGTGCAGAAGGACTAACTTCTTGCGCACTTGCAACTCCCCCTCCTAGAAAGAAAATACTTGATCCTAGAAAAACTGAACATGCGCNCCATGCTCTCGTCTTACGAATTGTAAAACGTTGCCTTTCTATTTTCTTCCAGTCTTGTCCCATGTATTGGAACCCTCCTTATTATTCTAAAATTGTCACTCCCTCAAGTGTATCATATAAGTGGGATTTAAGCAATTTTATAGCCCTTTTATTACTTAATCATTTTTAGTAAATCTGTCCAATTTTTGAGTATTACTATTTCAAAAATTCACAGTAAATTTTATAAATGTTTCTGATCTATTCAAATTTATACATTTTTTAGTTTATAGATTTGGTTAATTATTCTAGGCATAAAAAAATCCTGAAAATAAATTTCAGGACTCTGATATTTTCAATATGATTAAAGAAAAACTTTTTTAGGTTTATAAGATTCTTCCCTTTTTTCTAAGATGGCGATAAGCTTACCTTTATGAAAACCAGCCAAGATTGTTGCCGCATTTTCAATGAAAATAAAGCGACCAAAGCGGACTTCCTCTAACTGCTCTATTGTTAGTTCAATCTTTGGTAGATCACCTGTCCCCAACTCCAGAGGCTGAAGAAATGTAAAATCCTCCACTGCTACTCGCTCCGCTATTTCATCCAAGGTCAAAGCATCATCCAAGCTCATACCTGCTGAAGAAGTCCTTGTCAGCTGGGACATGTGGCTAGCAAAGCCAAGCTTAGCTCCCAAATCAACAGACAGGGTTCGGACATAGGTCCCCTTGCTGCACTTGACCCGAAAGCGAAAACGGGCTTGTTCATCTTCATAGGCAATCGGACTGGTGCGTTCAAAGCTATAGATGGTCACTTGCCGCTCGGGACGCTCCACTTCTTGACCTGCACGCGCATACTCATAAAGCTTGCGGCCATTGACCTTGACTGCTGAGTACATGGGCGGAATCTGGCGAATCTCACCAGTCATGGACTCCATCGCTTCATCGATGAGAGCTTCTTCTAAAAGCTCTGTCACCGGAGTCCGCTCAAGAATGTCTCCGCTGGCATCCTCTGTCGTCGTTGAGCAGCCCAGCGTGATTTCACCCTCATAGATCTTGCCTTCCTCCTGCATGAACTCGACCAAGCGTGTCGCCTTGCCCACAGCAATCGGAAGCACCCCTACTACATCTGGATCCAAGGTGCCCCCATGACCAATTTTCTTCGTTCCCAAAATTTTACGCAGCTTACAGACCGCGTCATGCGAAGTCATTCCCGCTTCTTTTCTTAAGTTGATAATTCCGTTCATTGATTAACTTTCTAAAAATACTAAAACTCTCTTTTGGAAATCCTTATGCTGTTCATATTTGCTGTAGACATTACTTTGTTTCCTCTGCTATTTTTCATGATTTATTTATGTTAACTTTTTAAATGCAGAGCAAAGCCGGCAGTCACTTTTTCAAATCCAACCGCCTGATAAAACTGATGTGCAGCATTTCGTTCAGCAGTTAATCCACTATTTAGAGCCAGTGCCTTAACTCCTTCTTTTACCGCTTGTTTTTTCAATTCATCGATTAGCCTACTAGCAATTCCTTGTCGTCTTGCTTCTTTTGCAACTGACAAAGCTAAAATACGATAGTAAGATCCATCTGATTCAAAAAAGAAGAGCTTTGCATAACCTAAGAAACCTAAAATTTCTCCGTTTCTTTCAGCTAAAAGACAGCCATAATGCGGCTGAGAGAGAATCATTTCTAAACGTCGAGCCAGCTTAGAAGCGGTCGTTGGATAGCCCAAGTCTTCGTATAGAGACAGTAAGGCTTCAGCATCTTTCATGGTTACTTTTCGTATCTGCATAGGAGCCTCCTAGTCTCCCTTCAAAGCTTCAAACTTAGCTTTCATAGTAGGATTTTTGCGTGTCAATTTTTTGACAGAGACGTCGTCCAGTTTGTTGTTTGCTAAGCGCAGCTGGTTTTCAGAGGTCGTCAGGAACTTCTTGATTTCTTCCATCCGGCGGATTGCCTTGTCAATCTCCTCGATGGCCTTGCCAAAGTTGGTCGAAGCAGACTGATAGTTCTTGGCGAAAGCTACTTTAAAAGCATCCAAATCTTCCTCAAAATGCGTAATATCAATGTTCTGCTCCCGCACCAAGGCTAGTTCCTGCTTGTACTGGAGCGAGTTGAGGGCAGCATTGCGCAAAAGGGTAATCATGGGGAGGAAGAACTGAGGCCGGATAACATACATCTTCTCATAGGCATAGGACACGTCGACAATACCCGAATTGTAGAGTTCACTGTCAGCCTCAAGAAGTGTCACCAGAATAGCATACTCACAGCCTTTCTCCCGCCGGTCCTTATCCAGCTCTTTGAAGAAATGCTCGTTTTTCTTCTTGGTCGCTGTCTCATCGCCTTCATTTTTCATCTCAAACATGATGGAGAGAATTTCTATACCATTTTCATCCACCTCACGGTAAATGTAGTCGCCCTTGCTGCCGGTTCTGGCATCATTGTCCTTGCCAAATTCTGCTCGCGGAAACATCCCCATGCGATTCTTGTTGAACTCGTACTCACAGTGCTGTTCCAAACTCTCGCCAATCATCTTAGTAGACTGCTTGGCCTTAAAATCCTTGTAGAACTCTATAGTCTCATCTTTCTGCCGCAGCTCTACCTCATAGCGCTCTTTGAGAGAGGTCTGAGCCAGCGCTGCTTCCTTTTCTTGCAAAACTAGCTGATTCTTAACCTCGTCTCGCTCTTTTTCCAGCGCAGACAAGGTCTTTTGGAGTTGATTTTCATGCTCCAAGCGCAGAGTTGTCAGCTGACTTTCCAATTGCTGAACTTCCTTATCCTTCTCCTGCAATTGAAGACTTGCTGCCTGCTCCGCCTCTTTCTTTGCCAATTCCTGCTGGGTTTCAAACTGAGCAATTTGACTTTGAAGCTTTCTAATTTCCTGCTCTTTCTGCGATAGGAGAGCTTGTTGGGCATTCTGGGATTTTTGCTCTGCTAAAGCCAGCTCCTGCTCAATTCGAGCATGGATTTCCTTGTCAAACTCCGCTGTCCGCACCTGCGACAAAAGCTCACTGTACTGGCTCTCATTAACAGTAAAAACCTCCCCGCAGTTGGGGCATTTGATTTCGTTCATGGGGTACCTCACGTTATTCTTTAAACTTATTAGCTTCCTCAATTAGTTCCAACAACTTATTTTTTTGATCTTCTTCTAATTGATTGATCTTTTTCAAAAATTTATTTTTAAAATCTTCATTGTATGAGATATTATCCAAATCTAACATTTTTCGTTTGTTAACCCTACTATTTGAGTAAGAAGTGTATGTAGTTACGAGATTTTTCATTACAAATTGATAAAAGTTTGAATTATCAAACTCAAATATCAAATTAATTTTACTAGCAACAGCTTTTTGAAGTTCTCCTCTTAGATTCTTGCTAAACAAAAATATCATATACGGATTCTGGACACTGAGAATTTCAAAATCATCAGTTTCTCTGAACGTTTTATTTACAAGAATCTCATGCTCCTCAGATATTCCATCTCTCCTTGGAACAAACCTTGGAAGCAAAGTCAATTTCCCAGATAAATCAAGTTTTGGAATTTTTAAAATATAGTTTTCAAATTGTTGGACTGGCGTCACAGCAAATTTATCTTTTAATATATCTCTAATTTTATAAATTATATTTTCCAGATAATCAAGACTAAAATTTGAAAGACTAAAACCATCAATCTCTGCATTCAATGATATCAAATTAGTTAATAGGGATGAATAATTCTCTTTAGTAATATTTTTAAAACTATGAGCAATCATATCATCATCTAACAATTTATTAATATCTAAATATTCTTTACTTAGAAGATTATAAAA
>NZ_RJPR01000023.1 GCF_003943465.1 Streptococcus cristatus
AATTTCCGCTATGATCACAGAGGCTGTAATGAGATCAATACCAGGAATAGAATCTAGGATTTCCACTGGTCTCTCATAGAGATTTAGATAGCCGTTCATACGCTCTTCCAAACAATCGATTTCTTTTTGATAAAAATCGTAAATCTCCAAGGACTGACCTAACATAAAACGATGATGAGCCGAAAAATACCCATCAAGTGCCTCAAGGAGTTGGGGAACTTTTCTTTTCAAACTGGTATAAACAGATTGATGGATCATTCTTGGGGTAAGGGGCGTCTCATCAATAAGCAGTTGCAGTAAGTTTCGACCAGAAGCCCCCATGATATCTTCTATGTAGGTTGTCAGCTTAATACCTCCTGATTGGAGGATTTTATGGATCCGATTGGTCTCACGATTACGGCTCTCTACATAGTGTTTCCGTTGTCGTGTTTTTATACTCATGCTCAAGGCGATATTTTGGGGTACCCGTCGGTAGAGTGGATTAGTTTGTCCCACGAAAGTGATATTCAAGAAATTATCAACCACAAAGCCCTCGCTTAGATTATACTTCTAAATGAGGGCTTTTGTCTTTATTTTCATGTTTCTGTGGGTGACGGCTATGTCGTCATGGCTGTCTGTCCCAGCCTCTTTCTGTCTTAAATTTGTTCCATCTGTACTTTCTCAGCCAAATTCATGGCATGGTCAGCAACTCTGGTATAGTGGGAAATGATATCGATGAAGTTGACCCCAGCCTGAGGCGTACATTCTCCCTTGTTAAGACGGGCAATGTGGGTCTTGCGCAGGCTGCGTTCTAGCTTGTCAATAGCTGCATGCTTGGCTTCTAAAGTGTTGGCCAAGTCCACATTATTTGTTTCAACAGAAGTCAAAGCTTCTTTGATAAAGTCCAAGGTCAGTTGATAAATGTTTTCCAACTCTGCCAAGGCAGCTGGTGAAAATTCCACTTTCTTGCGGTGCAAGTAGTCTGTCAAGTTCAGCAGAGCTTCTGAGTGGTCGCCGATTCTCTCCAAATCACGACTAGAGTCCAAAATGCTAGTCAAGACTTCACTCTCTTTTGGATTGAGCTGCTGACCAGATAGGACAATCAGGTAGCGCGTCAATTCATCATCAATAGCATTGATGGCTTCCTCTGTCTTATGACCCTTTTCGGCAGATTTTTCTTCATAGTTCACGATATAATCATAGGCCAATTCGAAAGATTTAGCCGCGTAGCCACCCAAGTGAAGGAGTTCCTTTTTAGCATTTCCCAAAGCCAGTGATGGCGCTTGGTCAATCAAAATCGTATCTAGGTAGAGGGATTCGTATTTAACGGTCTCATCCTCACCCGGAATCAGCTTGGTAACCAAATAAGCTAGAAGGCCGATAAAAGGAAACTGGATAATAGTATTGGTAATATTAAAGGTTCCGTGGGCAAAGGCAATAGTCATTTCTGGTGACAAATGCAAGGCTGTCTCAAACCACTGAATCAGTGATGTGAAAGGCAGAAGGAAGAGCATACAGATGACTGTTCCCACAACGTTAAAGGCTACATGGGCTCCAGCGACACGCTTGGCTGCGATATTAGCCCCCAAGGAAGCAATAATCGCTGTAATCGTCGTTCCGATATTGTCACCAAAGAGAACTGGTAAAGCTCCTTGCAGGTCAATGAGATTGCTGGCATAGAGATTTTGCAGAATCCCAATGGTCGCCGAAGATGCTTGAATGAGCAGAGTCAAGCCTGTTCCGACAAAGACACCCAAGACTGGATTTTTACTTAGCTGAACCATGTAATCTCGGAAGACTTGCAAGTCTTTGAGAGGCTCCATGGCTCCACTCATGAGATTGAGGGCGAAAAAGATCCCGCCGACACCAAAGAGGATGCGCCCGACATTGTTCACTGAGCGATTCTTAGTGAAAAAGAGGCAAACCGCACCTACAAAGAGCAAGGGCAGGGCGTAGTCACCCAACTTAAAACCAATGATGAAAGAGGTCACTGTCGTACCGATATTGGCCCCCATGACAATCCCGATAGCCTGACGCAGGGTCAACAGCCCCGCACTAACCAGACCGACAGTGATTACTGTCACACCTGAACTAGACTGGATCAGGGCTGTCATCCCGATCCCAACTAGCACACCTAAAAAAGGATTGCTCGTGTATTTATCAATGAAATAGCGCAGGCGGTCTCCCGCTGCCTGCTGCAAGCCGTCACCCATCATACGAATACTGTACAGGAACAGCCCTAAGCCTCCTAAAAAGCTAAATATAATTTCTTGCCAATTAATGGACATTTCTTTTCCTCCGAAAAATAAATAGCGGATAATCTCCTATACTATTTTAAAACATCCAGCCTAATCTCACAAGCCTTTTCTAAAAAAGAATTGAATTATTTTTGCTCATTTTGAAACTTTTATTTTCTTCACACTCAAGAGCAAACTAGACTAGACGACAAGGCCCTCTCACGACATGAAAAGACAAGTAGACAGAACTAAATTTCAATATTTTTAGCTTGGTTCATCGCTTTCTAGGATCAGGCTTAAAAGATAGAAATTATCTCAGTTTATCTAAGCACAACTCATATTCTATACATGCAAAAAGCAAAAATCCCAGATAGCCTATGGCTATCTGGGATTTGCTTTCCATCACTAAAATGCTGGTATCATTTTAGCTAGGTTTTAAGATTAGTCTTCCAAATTCACATCAGATGTTGATTCTTTCTTCTTTTTGTTCTTAAGAAAGGCTGATGCCAACGTTGCTATTCCTAATCCAAGCGCTACTAATGGATTATTGGCAGTTCCTGTATTTGGTAAAGCTTTAGCATTTGGAGTAACCTTAACTTTTTCTGGTTGTGCAGGCTGTGGCTTAGGTGCTTGAGAGTGATTTGTAGCACTAGATACAGATGCACTTTCAGACAGACTAGTAGAGATGCTTGCGCTATCACTCAGTGACACACTTGCTGATGTGCTCAATGAAGCAGAAACACTCATGCTCAAGTAGGCACTTGCTGAAAGTGAATCGTCAGCGATAGCATGACTGGCACTGATTGATCCTGAAATGCTTGCACTTGTACTCAATGAAGTAGAGATAGACTGACTATCACTTACAGAAGCTGAAGTACTTGCACTTACAGATGCGAGGTAGCTTGGCAGGTTAAACTCTGGCTTAGACTCGCTGGTTGGATCACCCTTACTGTAGCTGAATGAGTTTGACTCTTGTGACACACTTGTACTCAAGCTGCTTGAAAGGCTATCGCTAAGTGATGTAGAGGTACTTACACTTACGCTTGCTGAATCTGACGCACTAATTGAGGCACTGAGGCTCGTGCTCAAACTTGTACTTACTGAATCTGACGCACTGAGTGAAGCACTTAGACTTGTGCTCAAACTTGTACTTGCTGAATCTGACGCACTAATTGAGGCACTGAGGCTCGTGCTCAAACTTGTACTTACTGAATCTGACGCACTGAGTGAAGCACTTAGACTTGTGCTCAGGCTTGTACTTGCTGAATCTGACGCACTAATTGAGGCACTGAGGCTTGTNCTCAAGCTGGTGCTTGCTGAATCTGACGCACTAATTGAGGCACTGAGGCTCGTGCTCAAGCTGGTGCTGGCTGAATCTGAAGCGCTAATTGAGGCACTGAGGCTCGTGCTCAAGCTGGTGCTGGCTGAATCTGAAGCGCTAATTGAGGCACTGAGGCTTGTGCTCAAACTTGTACTTGTTGAATCTGAGGCACTAATTGATGCACTGAGGCTTGTGCTCAAACTTGTACTTATTGAATCTGAGGCACTGAGTGAAGCACTTAGACTTGTGCTCAAACTTGTACTTGCTGAGTCTGACGCGCTAAGTGAGGCACTGAGGCTTGTGCTCAAACTTGTGCTTGTTGAATCTGAAGCACTAATTGACGCACTGAGGCTTGTGCTCAAGCTGGTGCTTGCTGAGTCTGACGCGCTAAGTGAGGCACTGAGGCTTGTGCTCAAACTTGTACTTGTTGAATCTGAGGCACTGAGTGAAGCACTTAGACTTGTGCTCAAGCTGGTACTTGCTGAGTCTGAGGCACTGAGTGATGCACTGAGGCTTGTGCTCAAACTTGTGCTTGCTGAATCTGACGCACTAATTGATGCACTGAGGCTTGTGCTCAAACTTGTACTTGTTGAGTCTGAGGCACTGAGTGAAGCACTTAGACTTGTGCTCAAACTTGTGCTTGTTGAGTCNGACTCGCTGAGTGAAGCACTGAGGCTNGTGCTCAAGCTGGTGCTGGCTGAATCTGAAGCGCTAATTGAGGCACTGAGGCTCGTGCTCAAGCTGGTGCTGGCTGAATCTGAAGCGCTAATTGAGGCACTGAGGCTCGTGCTCAAGCTGGTGCTGGCTGAATCTGAAGCGCTAATTGAGGCACTGAGGCTTGTGCTCAAACTTGTACTTGTTGAATCTGAGGCACTAATTGATGCACTGAGGCTTGTGCTCAAACTTGTACTTGTTGAATCTGAGGCACTGAGTGAAGCACTTAGACTTGTGCTCAAACTTGTACTTGCTGAGTCTGAGGCACTGATTGATGCACTGAGGCTTGTACTCAAGCTGGTACTTGTTGAGTCTGACGCACTAATTGAAGCACTGAGGCTTGTACTCAAACTTGTACTTGCTGAGGCGCTTGCACTAATTGAGGCGCTTAGACTGGTACTCAAGCTGGTACTTGTTGAGTCTGACGCACTAATTGAAGCACTGAGGCTTGTACTCAAACTTGTACTTGCTGAGGCGCTTGCACTAATTGAGGCGCTTAGACTGGTACTCAAACTTGTACTTGTTGACTCTGAGGCACTGACCGAAGCACTTAGACTTGTACTCAAGCTGGTACTTGCTGAATCTGACGCACTGATCGAAGCACTGAGGCTTGTGCTCAAGCTTGCACTTGATGACTCTGATGCACTAATTGAGGCACTGAGGCTTGTGCTCAAACTTGTACTTGCTGAATCTGACGCACTAATTGAGGCACTGAGGCTCGTACTCAAGCTTGTGCTGGCTGAATCTGATGCACTGAGTGAAGCACTGAGGCTTGTACTCAAACTTGTACTTGCTGAATCTGAATCACTAATTGAAGCACTGAGGCTTGTACTCAAGCTGGTACTTGTTGACTCTGACGCACTGATCGAAGCACTGAGGCTTGTACTCAAGCTGGTACTTGTTGAGTCTGACGCACTGATCGAAGCACTGAGGCTTGTACTCAAGCTGGTACTTGTTGACTCTGACGCACTGATCGAAGCACTGAGGCTTGTACTCAAGCTGGTGCTTGATGAATCTGACGCACTGATCGAAGCACTGAGGCTTGTGCTCAAGCTTGCACTTGATGACTCTGATGCACTAATTGAGGCACTGAGGCTTGTGCTCAAACTTGTACTTGTTGACTCTGAGGCACTGATTGATGCACTTAGACTGGTACTCAAGCTTGTGCTGGCTGAATCTGATGCACTGAGTGAAGCACTGAGGCTTGTACTCAAACTTGTACTTGTTGACTCTGAAGCACTGATTGATGCACTTAGACTAGTGCTCAAACTTGTACTTACTGAGACTGACTGACTTGTGCTCAATGACGTTGAAGCTGATTCACTTGTTGAAACTGACTGGCTTGCGCTCAATGACGCTGAAGCTGACTCGCTTGTTGAAACTGATTGACTCAATCTCAACGATGCTGAGGCACTTGCACTTGCTGATACAGACTGGCTGGTGCTCAATGAGCTTGAAGCTGATTCACTTGCTGAGACTGACTGGCTCAAGCTCAATGACGCTGAGGCACTTGTGCTTACTGATACAGACTGGCTTGCGCTCATTGAGGTTGAAGCTGATTCACTTGTTGAAACTGACTGGCTCAAGCTCAATGACGCTGAAGCTGACTCGCTTGTTGAAACTGATTGACTCAAGCTCAACGAT
>NZ_RJPR01000024.1 GCF_003943465.1 Streptococcus cristatus
GTTTGAAAAGAAAAGTTCCCCAACTCCTTGAGGCACTTGATGGGTATTTTTCGGCTCATCATCGTTTTATGTTAGGTCAGTCCTTGGAGATTTACGATTTTTATCAAAAAGAAATCGATTGTTTGGAAGAGCGTATGAACGGCTATCTAAATCTCTATGAGAGACCAGTGGAAATCCTAGATTCTATTCCTGGTATTGATCTCATTACAGCCTCTGTGATCATAGCGGAAATTGGGGTAGACATGAGCCCGTTTCCAACAGCTGGACATCTCGCTTCCTGGGCTGGTTTGTGTCCTGGAAATAATGAAAGTGCCGGTAAAAAGAGGAGCACAAAAATCAGACATGGCAATTCCTATTTAAAAAGGTGTCTCTGTCAAACAGTTTTTGCTGCAAAAAAACAAAAAGGAAGTCCACTAGTAGAGCGTTATTACCAGATTCAAAGCAGGAGAGGACCGCAAAAAGCAACTATTGCACTCGCACATCAACTTCTTAAAATAGCTTATATCCTTTTGAAAGAAAATCTTACTTATCAGGAGTTTGTGCTACAAAAAAGGCTACTAGAGACGAGCCAGTAGCCTAATACAATTTTTTCACTTTCATTATATCACAAGGGGAGTCTTTTTGCGCTCTTTTGAGTTTTCGTATAAAAAGTCCTAGCCTCTCAATTGTATTTGGATTGTCTAGCAAGACGCAGTGGTTGGGTGGACTCTATTTCGCTGATTTCATCAACTTTTACAGCCCTACTCAACTGTGCGGAGGTGAGACGGCGAAATCGAATTCTAACGAATGACCGATTTCTGTCGCACTCTCTTTTCTTGATTTAAATAATATAATAAATTTTTCTAAAAAAGAGGTATAGACCATTTACAAATAAAATAGAAAGCGTTATAATAGAGTCAATAGAAATAGAACAAGGGGAGGCAGTCAGATGCCTAAATATATAAAAGCCGATCAGTTCTTCTATCCTCAAGGGATTCGCAAGGGTGGATTTTTAGAAGTGATTGATGGAAAATTTGGAAAATTAGTACAGGAAGTCCCTGCGGATGCGGAAGTGGTGGATTATACAGGTTACTCTGTTGCACCGGGTCTGGTGGATACCCATATCCATGGTTTTGGTGGGGTCGATGTCATGGACAATAACATCGAAGGTACCCTCCATACCATGAGTGAAGGTCTTTTAACGACTGGAGTGACCAGTTTCCTACCGACCACGCTGACATCATCTTACGAGCAACTCCTAGCTGTGACGGAAAATATTGGTGCTCGCTATCAAGAAGCAAGTGGTGCCAAGATTCGCGGTCTCTACTTTGAAGGGCCCTACTTCACTGAAAAGTACAAGGGTGCCCAAAACCCAGCCTACATGAAGGATCCTCGTATGGATGAATTTCGTGCTTGGCAAAAGGCAGCCAATGGTCTGCTTAATAAGATTGCTTTGGCACCTGAGCGCGAGGGCGTAGAGGAATTTGTCCGCACCATCACTGATGAAGGTGTGACAGTGGCTTTGGGGCACTCTAATGCGACCTATGACGAAGCCAAGGCAGCAGTAGAAGCAGGAGCCAGTGTCTGGGTACATGCCTACAATGGCATGCGAGGCTTGACCCACCGTGAGCTGGGTATGGTTGGGGCTATGTACGAGCTGCCCCACACTTACGCAGAGTTGATTTGTGATGGTCACCACGTAGATCCCAAGGCCTGTGATATTTTGCTCAAGCAAAAGGGCCATGAACATGTAGCTCTCATCACAGACTGTATGACTGCAGGTGGGCTGGAAGACGGCGACTATATGCTGGGAGAATTTCCAGTGGTGGTAGCCAATGGTACAGCTCGTCTCAAATCGACTGGTAACTTGGCAGGATCAATCCTGCAGCTCAAAGACGGCCTGAAAAATGTGGTTGAGTGGGGCATTGCAAATCCTCACCAAGCGGTCATGATGGCCAGTCTCATCCCAGCAAAATCCGTCCACATTGACGATGTTTGTGGCCAGATCAAGGAAGGCTACGATGCCGACTTTATCGTTCTGGACAAGGATTTGGAGCTGGTTGCTACTTATCTGGATGGTGAAAAGCGCTTTGAAGCTACATCCAGTGTTCTTTAATTGAGTCTCCTTATATTTTTAGAAAGGATGGGGTAACCTATCCTTTTTAATGTAGGGTTGCTGCTTTTCCCTAGGATTTACTAGAGGGACTTGGGCAAAGCTAGAACAGTTGGCGCAACTAGAAAGTCTCTGAGATATTTTTCTTAACAGATGGTAGGGCTTTCTCAATGAAAGAGAAGATGTTATAATAGGGTTATCACAAACGAGGAGGACAGGATGAAAAAGATTGATTATAAATTTATGGGAATGGGCTTGGTGTTCCTCTTCTTTGGATTGCTACTGCATCGTTTCTTGATATTTATTGCTGGGTTGGCCTTTATCATTTACAGCTTTTTCAGCCGAGGTATGGCTCCAACCAAGGAAAATATTTTTAAGCCAACATTGACCAAAAGAAAGAAAAAATAAGGAGAAGAGATATGAAAAATTATACCCTTAACAATGGTGTCAAGATTCCAGTCTTGGGCTTTGGTACTTGGAAGGCTCAGGACGGAGAAGAGGCTTATCAGGCAGTCTTAGCCGCTCTTAAAGCTGGCTATCACCACATTGATACAGCAGCTATCTATAAGAATGAGGAGAGTGTCGGTCGAGCAATTAAAGACAGCGGCATTCCGCGTGAAGAGCTCTTCATCACCACCAAGCTCTGGAATAGCAAGCATACTTATGAAGAGGCCATGGAAGCCTTTGACAGCTCCATGGAGCGGTTAGGGCTGGATTATCTGGATCTCTACCTTATCCACTGGCCAAATCCTAAGCCATTACGAGAAGACGGGGCTTGGCAAAAGCGTAATGCAGAAGTTTGGCGGGCTATGGAAGACCTTTATCAAGCTGCTAAGATCCGAGCGATCGGCGTCAGCAATTTCCTGCCTCATCACCTAGTGGCTCTGCTGGAAACAGCGCGCATCACTCCAGCTGTCAATCAAATCCGCCTAGCGCCAGGTGTCTATCAGACAGAGGCAGTGGACTTCTGCCGTGCCCATGATATCCTACTTGAAGCTTGGGGACCATTTGGCCAGGGCGAGCTCTTCCAAAATTCAGCTGTGCAGGCGATAGCAGATAAGTATGGCAAGACCATTGCCCAAATCGCCCTAGCTTGGAGCTTACAAGAAGGCTTCCTGCCCCTGCCTAAGTCAGTCACTCCGAGTCGGATTGCTAGCAATCTGGACTGCTTTGACATCGAACTGAGTCCAGCTGACCTAGAAATTCTTAAAAATATCAGCGGTTTGGAAGGCGGGGCACCTAATCCAGATGGGATGGATTTTTAAACCTCTGATGTGTATCAGTTGTGTTGAAATCAATCTACCCTCTGTACTAGTTATTAGTATTTAATGAAGTTTTGTAGTGACCTAGGCCTTGGCTGGTTACTTTTCCTATAGATTCATGGCAATCTAGGCCTCGGCTGGCCATTTCTCCTATAAAATTATAGTAACCTAGGCCTAGAAGACTCTTTTCTCTTTTATTTATAAAATCAATCGCTCCTCAGTCAACTTGTCGTCAAAAACAAGTGCCAGATGAGGGGGCGATTTTTTCTAGTTTTATTTTGAAAAAGAAGAGGAAGAGCTGGGAAGAGGATCCATTTTTTGAGAAAATGCTCCTTTCAGGGATAAAAAATGACATTTTAGGGCAAGAGACACCAAGCTTCATCTCTACATGCTATACTTGCTTTATCAAACATATTGGAGAGGTTTTATGATAAACACTACTTACACCATTCGCCCCTTGTCTTATAGCAATCTGACTCACCGTGAGTTTGAGAGTCTAATGGTTGATTCCTATCAGGTACTCACGATTTTTACGAGTTCCTATAGAGATGAGGA
Organism: Streptococcus cristatus; assembly: GCF_003943465.1. Lineage (GTDB taxonomy): Bacteria > Bacillota > Bacilli > Lactobacillales > Streptococcaceae > Streptococcus > Streptococcus cristatus_C. Next base: position 3,910 of record NZ_RJPR01000024.1, read on the forward strand.
TATGTATAGCAAGCACCTAGAAAGCTTCCATAGCAAGCTAGAGCAGTTTCAGGCTCAATTGGCCAATGTGGAAAAGAAAGACTCTATGAGTCTCGTAGACCTAGACAAGGAGCGAGATAACGCCCTGATTGGTCTTTTTATCTTGCATAAGGGCTTCGCCAAAATCAAAGATAGAGACTTGAAAGAAGCCTATGAAGTCTTGCTGCCAGTCTTTAAAAAGTATAAAGATATCACCAAGCATACCAATGCTGTCGCAACGGCTGAGATTAAGAGTCTGCTTAAAACATTGCAGGAAGAGCCCTATCAGGGAGCTGTGACGAGTCTGGGTCTTCTCCCTATGCTGACGGCTGTGATAGCAGCCCAAGCGGACTATGATAAAGTAGAAGCAGAAGCGCGTGCAGCCAAGTCAGCCAAGGAAGTCGGTAAAACCAAACAGCTGCGCAACGAAATCTCCCACACTTACGACCTCTTTGTGCGCTACACAGCAGCCGTCGCAGAAGCCTATCCAGAGAAAGCCCACTTGAACAAACTCCTCAAAGACCTCAATACGATCCGAGACAGCAAGCGCCGTTTGGTTGGTACAAATAAGAAAACAAAAACGGAAGAAGCAGGAGAGAAATCAGCATAAAGAAGCCCCCTTAGAAGTGAGATTCTGAGGGGGCGTTTGTTTTATAGAATTCGAAATGATATTAGATGTAATTTAAGATAAAATTCTAATGAAAATGTGTTTATTTTAGATGCTATATCTATAGTTAATCTCCCAATTTTAGGAATTCTGATTTTCTCTAAAAATTTATGACCATCATATATAATATATAGATAGTGGCATAATATAATTTATTGGAGGAATATATTGATTTATGCGTTAGAAAATCAGTTTTGGATAATTTTTTACAGTAAAAAGTTATTGTTTCAAGATCATATTGTTTTGCTCTATTAAACTTATTTGAATTTGAGGATAAAAATGCAGTAGAGTGTTTATGGTAATTCTTCAATATCTAGTAAAATTTCACGGGCGATCTCAGGCTTAATTTTCATTTTTCTTCAATTTATTTAAGGTTTACATATAATTTGAGGAATTATATTCATTTCTTGACAAGTAGAAATGAAAGAAGAAAGTAGCCAAATAATTTGTTGTATTTGTGTATCAGTAGATTGATTTTGTATGTAGTTGGTAATTTCAATTTTTGAGATAAAATTTACAACTAAAACCATATATCTTTGGACATTAATTTGTCTATTTGTTTCTTGGAGTCTTGTTGCTATAGAATCATCATTGGCAGATTTTCTTATTCGATTAATCTGTGTTGTTATTTCATTATTTATATATTTATTTGACCACTTATTTTTATATATTTGATCTAAATTAATATTTTCGATATTATCTAGAAAAACTAGATTTTTTAACGCTTGACTAACTACATCATGTAACGCAGATGCAGATTTTTTTCCTCGGTTTCTATCTACTTGTTTGTATTTTGCATGGAAAAATGATAAGCGATTTTCATCGAAAGCAATGTAATCAGCACGTTCATTACCTAAATCATCACAAATGATATCAGTATATCCTAAAAGGTCTAATCTTTTTTCTAGTATATCAAATATGGAATCATCAGAAAAGCTAATGGAATCTTTCATAAATGTGCCCTTTTCAGAATTAGCGTTTATCATATTATTTTCTTCAAAGAAATAACGTAAAAATCCAGAATTATTTAATTGAGAGTCTTGAAATAAGGTCTTTTTATAATAAAAAAATTGTGAATTATCAAAAAGGATTGTAGAATTATTTTCAATTAATTCTTTTAAAGTTATCTGTTTAT
>NZ_RJPR01000025.1 GCF_003943465.1 Streptococcus cristatus
GGAATATTTAATAGACTTTAGCAGCACGGTGATATAGTGGATAGGGGAGAGGTANGAAGAGTTAACCTTTCCCTTTTAGTTATTGATTTATAGGTGATTTTAGAGGGGGTTGGAAGAAAAGATGAAAAAAAGATAAAAAAATTTCAAAAAGGTGTTGACAAGGGAGTGGATAGGTGATATACTGATATAGTTGTCGCTTGAGAGAGCGGTAAAGACCTTTGAAAACTGAACAAGACGAACCAATGTGCAGGGCACTACAACATATGTTGTAGTACTGAACAAAGAAAAAACAATAAATCTGTCAGTGACAGAAATGAGTGAGAACTCAAACTTTTAATGAGAGTTTGATCCTGGCTCAGGACGAACGCTGGCGGCGTGCCTAATACATGCAAGTAGAACGCTGAAGGGAGAGCTTGCTCTTCTGGATGAGTTGCGAACGGGTGAGTAACGCGTAGGTAACCTGCCTGGTAGCGGGGGATAACTATTGGAAACGATAGCTAATACCGCATAACATTGACTATTGCATGATAGTCAATTGAAAGGTGCAAATGCACCACTACCAGATGGACCTGCGTTGTATTAGCTAGTTGGTGGGGTAACGGCTCACCAAGGCGACGATACATAGCCGACCTGAGAGGGTGATCGGCCACACTGGGACTGAGACACGGCCCAGACTCCTACGGGAGGCAGCAGTAGGGAATCTTCGGCAATGGACGGAAGTCTGACCGAGCAACGCCGCGTGAGTGAAGAAGGTTTTCGGATCGTAAAGCTCTGTTGTAAGAGAAGAACGAGTGTGAGAGTGGAAAGTTCACACTGTGACGGTATCTTACCAGAAAGGGACGGCTAACTACGTGCCAGCAGCCGCGGTAATACGTAGGTCCCGAGCGTTGTCCGGATTTATTGGGCGTAAAGCGAGCGCAGGCGGTTAGATAAGTCTGAAGTTAAAGGCTGTGGCTTAACCATAGTACGCTTTGGAAACTGTTTAACTTGAGTGCAGAAGGGGAGAGTGGAATTCCATGTGTAGCGGTGAAATGCGTAGATATATGGAGGAACACCGGTGGCGAAAGCGGCTCTCTGGTCTGTAACTGACGCTGAGGCTCGAAAGCGTGGGGAGCAAACAGGATTAGATACCCTGGTAGTCCACGCCGTAAACGATGAGTGCTAGGTGTTGGGTCCTTTCCGGGACTCAGTGCCGCAGCTAACGCATTAAGCACTCCGCCTGGGGAGTACGACCGCAAGGTTGAAACTCAAAGGAATTGACGGGGGCCCGCACAAGCGGTGGAGCATGTGGTTTAATTCGAAGCAACGCGAAGAACCTTACCAGGTCTTGACATCCCGGTGCCCGTCCTAGAGATAGGATTTTGCTTCGGCACACCGGTGACAGGTGGTGCATGGTTGTCGTCAGCTCGTGTCGTGAGATGTTGGGTTAAGTCCCGCAACGAGCGCAACCCTTATTGTTAGTTGCCATCATTTAGTTGGGCACTCTAGCGAGACTGCCGGTAATAAACCGGAGGAAGGTGGGGATGACGTCAAATCATCATGCCCCTTATGACCTGGGCTACACACGTGCTACAATGGCTGGTACAACGAGTCGCAAGTCGGTGACGGCAAGCTAATCTCTTAAAGCCAGTCTCAGTTCGGATTGTAGGCTGCAACTCGCCTACATGAAGTCGGAATCGCTAGTAATCGCGGATCAGCACGCCGCGGTGAATACGTTCCCGGGCCTTGTACACACCGCCCGTCACACCACGAGAGTTTGTAACACCCGAAGTCGGTGAGGTAACCTTTCAGGAGCCAGCCGCCTAAGGTGGGATAGATGATTGGGGTGAAGTCGTAACAAGGTAGCCGTATCGGAAGGTGCGGCTGGATCACCTCCTTTCTAAGGAAAAACGGAAGCCATTGGTCGTCATGTTTAGTTTTGAGAGGTCTTGTGGGGCCTTAGCTCAGCTGGGAGAGCGCCTGCTTTGCACGCAGGAGGTCAGCGGTTCGATCCCGCTAGGCTCCATTAGGATAGTGGAAGCTATTCTAAACTTGTCCATTGAAAATTGAATAACTATATCAAATAGTAACAAGAAAATAAACCGAAACGCTGTGAATATTAATGAGTTTAAGACTGAAAGGTCAAAAATAAGGTTAAGTTAGTAAGGGCGCACGGTGGATGCCTTGGCACTAGGAGCCGAAGAAGGACGTGACAAACGACGAAATGCCTCGGGGAGCTGTAAGTAAGCGCAGATCCGGGGATGTCCGAATGGGGGAACCCAACAGGTACTACCTGTTACCCATCTCTGTTAAGGAGATGAGGAGGAAGACGCAGTGAACTGAAACATCTAAGTAGCTGCAGGAAGAGAAAGCAAAAGCGATTGCCTTAGTAGCGGCGAGCGAAACGGCAGGAGGGCAAACCGAAGAGTTTACTCTTCGGGGTTGTAGGACTGCAATGTGGACTCAGATTTTATAGAAGAATGACATGGGAAGGTCAGCCAAAGAGAGTAAGAGCCTCGTATTTTAAATAGAATCTGTACCTAGCAGAATCCTGAGTACGGCGGGACACGTGAAATCCCGTCGGAATCTGGGAGGACCATCTCCCAACCCTAAATACTCCCTAGTGACCGATAGTGAACCAGTACCGTGAGGGAAAGGTGAAAAGTACCCCGGAAGGGGAGTGAAATAGAACCTGAAACCGTGTGCCTACAACAAGTTCGAGCCCGTTAATGGGTGAGAGCGTGCCTTTTGTAGAATGAACCGGCGAGTTACGTTATGATGCGAGGTTAAGTTGAAGAGACGGAGCCGTAGGGAAACCGAGTCTGAATAGGGCGTCTTAGTATCATGATGTAGACCCGAAACCATGTGACCTACCCATGAGCAGGTTGAAGGTGCGGTAAAACGCACTGGAGGACCGAACCAGGGCACGTTGAAAAGTGCTTGGATGACTTGTGGGTAGCGGAGAAATTCCAAACGAACTTGGAGATAGCTGGTTCTCTCCGAAATAGCTTTAGGGCTAGCGTCGACATAAAGATTCTTGGAGGTAGAGCACTGTTTGGGTGAGGGGTCCATCCCGGATTACCAATCTCAGATAAACTCCGAATGCCAATGAATTATGGTCGGCAGTCAGACTGCGAGTGCTAAGATCCGTAGTCGAAAGGGAAACAGCCCAGACCACCAGCTAAGGTCCCAAAATAATTGTTAAGTGGAAAAGGATGTGGGGTTGCACAGACAACTAGGATGTTAGCTTAGAAGCAGCTATTCATTCAAAGAGTGCGTAATAGCTCACTAGTCGAGTGACCCTGCGCCGAAAATGTACCGGGGCTAAAACAATTTACCGAAGCTGTGGATACCTTTATAGGTATGGTAGGAGAGCGTTCTATGTGTGGAGAAGGTGTACCGTGAGGAGCGCTGGAACGCATAGAAGTGAGAATGCCGGTATGAGTAGCGAAAGATGGGTGAGAATCCCATCCACCGTAAGACTAAGGTTTCCAGGGGAAGGCTCGTCCGCCCTGGGTTAGTCGGGACCTAAGGAGAGACCGAAAGGTGTATCCGATGGACAACAGGTTGATATTCCTGTACTAGAGTATGAAGTGATGGAGGGACGCAGTAGGCTAACTCGTGCGTACGAATGGATGTACGTCTAAGCAGTGAGGCGTGGTATGAGTCAAATGCTTATACCTATAACGTTGAGCTGTGATGGGGAGCGAAGTTTAGTAGCGAGTGAGTGATGTCACACTGCCAAGAAAAGCTTCTAGCGTTGTATCATACTCTACCCGTACCGCAAACCGACACAGGTAGTCGAGGCGAGTAGCCTCAGGTGAGCGAGAGAACTCTCGTTAAGGAACTCGGCAAAATGACCCCGTAACTTCGGGAGAAGGGGTGCTGACTTAGGTCAGCCGCAGTGAATAGGCCCAAGCAACTGTTTATCAAAAACACAGCTCTCTGCTAAATCGTAAGATGATGTATAGGGGGTGACGCCTGCCCGGTGCTGGAAGGTTAAGAGGAGTGCTTAGCGGAAACGCGAAGGTATGAATTGAAGCCCCAGTAAACGGCGGCCGTAACTATAACGGTCCTAAGGTAGCGAAATTCCTTGTCGGGTAAGTTCCGACCCGCACGAAAGGCGTAATGATTTGGGCACTGTCTCAACGAGAGACTCGGTGAAATTTTAGTACCTGTGAAGATGCAGGTTACCCGCGACAGGACGGAAAGACCCCATGGAGCTTTACTGCAGTTTGATATTGAGTGTCTGTGCCACATGTACAGGATAGGTAGGAGCCTATGAGATCGGGACGCCAGTTTCGATGGAGGCGTTGTTGGGATACTACCCTTGTGTTATGGCCACTCTAACCCGGATAGGTGATCCCTATCGGAGACAGTGTCTGACGGGCAGTTTGACTGGGGCGGTCGCCTCCTAAAAGGTAACGGAGGCGCCCAAAGGTTCCCTCAGACTGGTTGGAAATCAGTCGCAGAGTGTAAAGGTATAAGGGAGCTTGACTGCGAGAGCTACAACTCGAGCAGGGACGAAAGTCGGGCTTAGTGATCCGGTGGTTCCGCATGGAAGGGCCATCGCTCAACGGATAAAAGCTACCCTGGGGATAACAGGCTTATCTCCCCCAAGAGTTCACATCGACGGGGAGGTTTGGCACCTCGATGTCGGCTCGTCGCATCCTGGGGCTGTAGTCGGTCCCAAGGGTTGGGCTGTTCGCCCATTAAAGCGGCACGCGAGCTGGGTTCAGAACGTCGTGAGACAGTTCGGTCCCTATCCGTCGCGGGCGTAGGAAATTTGAGAGGATCTGCTCCTAGTACGAGAGGACCAGAGTGGACTTACCGCTGGTGTACCAGTTGTCTCGCCAGAGGCATCGCTGGGTAGCTATGTAGGGAAGGGATAAACGCTGAAAGCATCTAAGTGTGAAACCCACCTCAAGATGAGATTTCCCATAACGCAAGTTAGTAAGAGCCCTGAGAGAAGATCAGGTAGATAGGTTAGGAGTGGAAGTGTGGCGACACATGTAGCGGACTAATACTAATAGCTCGAGGACTTATCCAATTTTCATTGAGCGCAGCTTTTGGCAAGTATTGTGAGGTTTGAGTAGTTATTCAATTTTGAGTTGACAAGGCAATAAGATATTGCAAGTTAATTCAGCAAGTTAAGTGACGATAGCCTAGGAGATACACCTGTACCCATGCCGAACACAGAAGTTAAGCCCTAGAACGCCGGAAGTAGTTGGGGGTTGCCCCCTGTGAGATATGGTAGTCGCTTAGC
>NZ_RJPR01000026.1 GCF_003943465.1 Streptococcus cristatus
TACTGTTAAAGTTGGTCTTGATAAGAACGGCAACGGTCAGTTGGATCCAGATGAAGTAACCTCTTCAACAATCGTCAAAGACGGTAAGGATGGAAAATCTCCACTAGCTAAAGTTGTAGACAACAACAATGGCACGCACACAGTTCAAGTCGGTCTCGATAAGAATGGTAACGGTGAACTTGATCCAGACGAAGTAACATCTTCAACTATCGTCAAAGATGGAAAAGCTGGTGCCACTGGTGCTACAGGAGCGACTGGAGCTAAGGGTGACAAAGGTGAAACTGGCGCAACCGGTGCAACTGGAGCTAAAGGAGAAGATGGAAAACCATCATTAGCTCAAGTTGTGGACAATAATAACGGTACGCACACAGTTAAAGTTGGACTTGATAAGAACGGCAACGGCCAGCTCGATCCAGATGAAGTAACCTCATCTACTATCGTTAAAGACGGAAAAGATGGCAAGTCTCCATTGGCTAAAGTTGTTGATAACAATAACGGCACCCATACTGTTCAAGTCGGTTTGGATAAGAATGGCAATGGCCAATTGGATCCAGATGAAGTAACCTCATCTACCATCGTTAAAGACGGTAAGGACGGTAAATCTCCGCTAGCTAAGGTTGTAGACAACAACAATGGTACCCATACTGTTCAAGTCGGACTTGATAAGAACGGCAATGGTGAGCTTGATCCAGACGAAGTAACCTCATCTACAATCATCAAAGATGGTAAGGATGGAAAAGCTGGCGCAACCGGTGCCACTGGTGCTACAGGTGCTACCGGAGCTAAGGGTGAAGATGGTAAATCATCATTAACTGAAGTAGTTAACAACAACGACGGTACTCATACTGTTAAAGTTGGAATCGATAAGAACGGCGACGGTCAGCTTGATCCAAGTGAAGTAACTTCAACGACTATCGTTAAAGACGGCGCAACTGGTGCTACAGGTGCAACTGGAGCGGATGGTAAACCATCATTGGCTAAGGTTGTAGACAATAACGATGGCACTCATACTGTTCAAGTCGGACTCGATAAGAACGGCAATGGTGAGCTTGATCCAGACGAAGTAACCTCATCTACCATCGTTAAAGACGGTAAGGATGGTAAGTCTCCATTAGCTGAAGTAGTTAACAACAACGATGGTACTCATACTGTTAAAGTTGGTCTTGATAAGAACGGCGACGGTCAGCTTGATCCAAGTGAAGTAACGTCAACGACTATCGTTAAAGACGGCGCAACTGGTGCTACAGGTGCAACTGGAGCGGATGGCAAGCCATCATTGGCTAAGATTGTAGACAACAACGATGGCACCCATACTGTTCAAGTCGGACTCGATAAGAACAGCAATGGTCAGTTGGATTCAGACGAAGTAACCACATCTACCATCGTTAAAGACGGTAAGGATGGTAAATCTCCATTAGCTGAAGTAGTTAACAACAATGACGGTACTCATACTGTTAAAGTTGGTCTTGATAAGAATGGTGATGGTAAGCTTGATCCAAGTGAAGTGACGTCAACGACTATCGTTAAAGACGGCGCAACTGGTGCTACAGGAGCGACAGGCGCAACTGGTGCTACAGGAGCTACAGGCGCGACCGGAGCTAAAGGTGAAGATGGTAAATCATCATTAACTGAAGTAGTTAACAACAACGACGGTACTCATACTGTTAAAGTTGGACTCGATAAGAATGGCGACGGTAAGCTTGATCCAAGTGAAGTAACGTCAACGACTATCGTTAAAGACGGCGCAACTGGTGCTACAGGTGCAACTGGAGCGGATGGTAAACCATCATTGGCTAAGGTTGTAGACAATAACGATGGCACTCATACTGTTCAAGTCGGTCTAGATAAGAACGGCGACGGTAAACTTGATCCAAGCGAAGTAACCTCAACAACTATCGTTAAAGACGGCGCAACCGGTGCTACAGGCGCAACCGGAGCAGATGGCAAGCCATCATTGGCTAAGGTTGTAGATAATAACGATGGCACTCACACTGTTAAAGTTGGTCTTGATAAGAACGGCAATGGCCAATTGGATCCAGATGAAGTAACCTCATCTACCATCGTTAAAGACGGTAAGGACGGTAAATCTCCGCTAGCTAAGGTTGTCGATAATAACAATGGTACACACACAGTTCAAGTCGGACTCGATAAGAACAATAATGGCCAGTTGGATCCAGATGAAGTAACTTCATCTACAATCATCAAAGATGGTAAGGATGGAAAAGCTGGCGCCACCGGAGCCACCGGAGCTAAGGGTGAAGATGGTAAATCATCATTAACTGAAGTAGTTAACAACAACGATGGTACGCATACTGTTAAAGTTGGTCTTGATAAGAATGGTGATGGTAAACTTGATCCAAGTGAAGTAACGTCAACAACTATCGTTAAAGACGGCGCAACTGGTGCTACAGGAGCAACCGGAGCGGATGGCAAGCCATCATTGGCTAAGGTTGTAGATAACAACGATGGCACCCATACTGTTCAAGTCGGACTCGATAAGAATGGCAATGGCCGATTGGATCCAGACGAAGTGACATCTTCAACAATCGTCAAAGACGGTAAGGATGGAAAAGCTGGCGCAACCGGTGCCACTGGTGCTACAGGTGCGACCGGAGCTAAGGGTGAAGATGGTAAATCATCATTAACTGAAGTAGTTAACAACAACGACGGTACTCATACTGTTAAAGTTGGAATCGATAAGAACGGCGACGGTCAGCTTGATCCAAGTGAAGTAACTTCAACGACTATCGTTAAAGACGGTGCCACTGGTGCTACAGGCGCAACCGGAGCGGATGGCAAGCCATCATTGGCTAAGGTTGTAGACAACAACGATGGCACCCATACTGTTCAAGTCGGACTCGATAAGAACGGCAATGGTCAGTTGGATTCAGACGAAGTAACCTCATCTACCATCGTTAAAGACGGTAAGGATGGAAAATCTCCATTAGCTGAAGTAGTTAACAACAACGACGGTACTCATACTGTTAAAGTTGGTCTTGATAAGAACGGCGATGGTAAACTTGATCCAAGTGAAGTAACGTCAACGACTATCGTGAAAGATGGCGCAACTGGAGCTACAGGAGCGACCGGAGCTAAGGGTGAAGATGGAAAATCATCATTAACTGAAGTAGTTGATAACCACGATGGTACTCATACTGTTAAGGTTGGTATCGATAAGAACGGTGATGGTAAACTTGATCCAAGTGAAGTAACGTCAACGACTATCGTTAAAGACGGCGCAACTGGAGCTACAGGAGCGACCGGTGCAACTGGAGCAGATGGAAAAGATGGTAAATCATCATTAACTGAAGTAGTTAACAACAACGACGGTACGCACACTGTTAAGGTCGGTCTTGATAAGAATGGCGACGGTAANCTTGATCCAAGTGAAGTAACNTCAACGACTATCGTGAAAGATGGCGCAACTGGAGCTACAGGAGCGACCGGAGCTAAGGGCGATAAAGGTGAAGATGGTAAATCATCATTAACTGAAGTAGTTGATAACCACGATGGTACGCACACTGTTAAGGTCGGTCTTGATAAGAATGGCGACGGTAAACTTGATCCAAGTGAAGTAACGTCAACAACTATCGTGAAAGACGGCGCAACTGGTGCGACAGGAGCAACTGGTGCAGATGGTAAAGAT
>NZ_RJPR01000027.1 GCF_003943465.1 Streptococcus cristatus
CAACAAGCGAGTCTGCTTCAGCGTCAGTAAGCTTGAGTCAATCCGTTTCAACAAGTGAATCAGCTTCAGCATCAGTAAGCCTGAGCCAGTCTGTCTCAGCAAGTGCCAGTGCTTCAGCCTCATTGAGCACCAGCCGGTCTGTCTCAACAAGCGCAAGTGCTTCAGCGTCATTGAGCTTGAGCCAGTCTGTATCAGCAAGCGTAAGTGCCTCAGCTTCGTTGAGCTTGAGCCAGTCTGTCTCAGTAAGTGCCAGTGCTTCAGCGACATTGAGCTTGAGCCAGTCTGTTTCAGCAAGTGAATCAGCTTCAGCGTCAATGAGCTTGAGCCAGTCTGTCTCAGCAAGTGCAAGTGCCTCAGCATCGTTGAGCTTGAGTCAATCAGTTTCAACAAGCGAGTCAGCTTCAGCGTCATTGAGCTTGAGCCAGTCAGTTTCAACAAGCGAGTCAGCTTCAGCGTCATTGAGCACCAGCCAGTCTGTATCAACCAGTGCAAGTGCTTCAGCATCAGTAAGCCTAAGCCAGTCAGTTTCAACCAGCGCAAGTGCCTCAGCATCGTTGAGCTTGAGTCAATCAGTTTCAACAAGCGAGTCAGCTTCAGCGTCATTGAGCACCAGCCAGTCTGTCTCAGTAAGTGCAAGTGCTTCAGCGTCAATGAGCGCAAGCCAGTCTGTATCAGCAAGCGAGTCTGCTTCAGCGTCCTTGAGCACAAGTCAGTCTGTCTCAGCAAGTGCCAGTGCTTCAGCGTCATTGAGCTTGAGCCAATCCGTCTCATTAAGTAAGAGCGCTTCAACTTCATTGAGCTTGAGCCAGTCAGTCTCAACAACCACAAGCGCCTCAGCGTCATTGAGCACTAGCCAGTCTGTCTCATTGAGTAATAGTGCTTCAGCTTCGTTAAGCTTGAGCCAGTCAGTTTCATTGAGCAAGAGCGCTTCAGCTTCACTGAGTGGTAGTCAATCTGTCTCAGTAAGTGCCAGTGCTTCAGCATCGTTGAGCGCAAGCCAGTCTGTCTCAGCAAGTGAATCAGCTTCAACGTCATTGAGCACCAGCCAGTCTGTATCAACAAGTGCCAGTGCTTCAGCGTCATTGAGCTTGAGTCAGTCAGTCTCAGTAAGTGCCAGTGCTTCAGCGACATTGAGCTTGAGCCAATCTGTCTCAGCAAGTGAATCAGCTTCAATGTCATTGAGCTTGAGCCAGTCTGTTTCAGCAAGTGAATCAGCTTCAGCGTCAATGAGCTTGAGCCAGTCTGTCTCAGCAAGTGCAAGTGCCTCAGCATCGTTGAGCTTGAGTCAATCAGTTTCAACAAGCGAGTCAGCTTCAGCGTCATTGAGCTTGAGCCAGTCAGTTTCAACAAGTGAATCAGCTTCAACCTCAATGAGCGCAAGCCAGTCTGTATCAGTAAGCACAAGTGCCTCAGCGTCATTGAGCTTGAGCCAGTCAGTCTCAGCAAGTGAATCAGCTTCAAGCTCATTGAGCACCA
>NZ_RJPR01000028.1 GCF_003943465.1 Streptococcus cristatus
CTGCCTGCGTATTCGTACTTGATCGTACGTGATACTTTCTTGTTGAGCTTAGCTGGGTCTGTAATCTTCTCTGTACCTTGACGAAGAGTAACGGTGAAGGTTTGATCCTTCTTATCGTCATTATCGAAGGTCTTAGGTCCCTTGAACTCATCGTTCACCACTTCGTAGCCCTTGTCTGTCAATTCTTTCAGACGAGCTGCGTAGTTGGTTGTACCGATTGGCTCACCTGACTTACCGCTTTCAACGACCTTACCAACTTCCTTGTTGTTATCATCTTGGTCTACGAAGGTGATAATCGCTTTTTGACCATCTTTAACGTAGTTGATTGGTGTATCCTGAGTTGGATCACTTGGAATTGGTGGTGGGTTGTAACCCTTGCTTGGATCGCTCGGATCTTTCGGTGTCAATGGTGTTGTGCCATCTGGGCCTACTGGTGTAGTGCCTGGTACATCTGGTACCACTGGAAGATCAGTACCTGGTTTCGTTGGATCTGTTGGATCATTTGGATATGGAAGATTTGGAACTTTTGGAAGTCCATCTGGTACATTTGGTACGTATGAACCAAGTTTCTTGTATTGTACAACTTCTTCGCTGTTAGCGTCGCCAGCTTTCACTGTCTTCGCTGCGACATTGGCCTTGTCTGCCACAAATCCAGTCACAACTGGTGTAGCTTCTTGAGCCAATTCTTTCGTAGCTGGTGTCCATGCGCCGAAGGTTTCAACGCCAGTTACACGGTTACGTTCACCTGTACGTGTGAAGGCTGCTTCTTGAGTCACAGGAGCTTTCAGAGCTGGACGACCCGCTGTCTCACCATCTGCGTATTGATACTTGATGGTACGAGTAACCTTGCTATTCAATTTAGCTGGGTCTGTAATTGGCTCTTTACCTTGACGAAGAGTAACCACAAATTGTTGGTCCTTCTTATCATCGTTATCGAAGGTCTTAGGTCCCTTGAACTCATCGTTCACCACTTCGTAGCCCTTGTCTGTCAATTCTTTCAGACGAGTTGCGTAGTTAGTAGTTCCGATTGGCTCACCTGACTTACCGCTTTCAACGACCTTACCAACTTCCTTGTTGTTATCATCTTGGTCTACGAATGTGATAATCGCTTTTTGACCATCTTTAACGTAGTTGATTGGTGTATCCTGAGTTGGATCACTTGGAATTGGTGGTGGGTTGTAACCCTTGCTTGGATCGCTCGGATCTTTCGGTGTCAATGGTGTTGTGCCATCTGGGCCGACTGGTGTTGTGCCTGGTACATCTGGTACAACTGGAAGATCAGTTCCTGGTTTTGTTGGATCTGTTGGATTGTTTGGATATGGAAGGTTTGGTACTTTTGGAAG
>NZ_RJPR01000029.1 GCF_003943465.1 Streptococcus cristatus
AATTTCCGCTATGATCACAGAGGCTGTAATGAGATCAATACCAGGAATAGAATCTAGGATTTCCACTGGTCTCTCATAGAGATTTAGATAGCCGTTCATACGCTCTTCCAAACAATCGATTTGTTTTTGATAAAAATCGTAAATCTCCAAGGACTGACCTAACATAAAACGATGATGAGCCGAAAAATACCCATCAAGTGCCTCAAGGAGTTGGGGAACTTTTCTTTTCAAACTGGTATAAACAGATTGGTGGATCATTCTTGGGGTAAGGGGCGTCTCATCAATAAGCAGTTGCAGTAAGTTTCGACCAGAAGCCCCCATGATATCTTCTATGTAGGTTGTTAGCTTAATACCTCCTGATTGGAGGATTTTATGGATCCGATTGGTCTCACGATTACGGCTCTCTACATAGTGTTTCCGTTGTCGTGTTAGCTCTCTCAATTCTTGAATGGTTTCATCAGGAACGAAACTGCGAGGGAGCAGGCCGATTCGTGTTAATTGGGCAATCCAGTGAGCATCTTTCTTATCTGTTTTTTGACCTGGAATAGCTTTCATATGAGCAGGCTGTGCTAGGATGAGTTCAAAGTCATCACAGAGTTCATGCCAGACAGGTCTCCAGTAAACTCCTGTGCTTTCCATGCCGACGGCTTCTACATGAAATCGACTGAGAAAATCATGACAGGCTTTTAATCCTTTTGTTGTTGTATCAAACTGAGCCATTTCACGCTTTGGACGAGTAGAAGTGAGCGGCCCATGTAGAATACAAACCACAAGAGTAGCTTGATGGACATCAATACCTGCACAAGATTGATAGAGAACATCCATTGTGATTCCCTCCATTTATAAAGTCAGAGAGCTTGTCTACCGATAACGTTGTCGTATTTTTATACTCATGCTCAAGGCGATATTTTGGGGTACTCGTCGGTAGAGTGGATTAGTTTGTCCCGCGAAAGTGATATTCAAGAAATTATCAACCACAAAGCCCTCACTTAGATTATACTTCTAAATGAGGGCTGTTGTCTTTATTTTCATGTTTCTGTGGGTGACGGCTATGTCGTCATGGCTGTCTGTCCCA
>NZ_RJPR01000030.1 GCF_003943465.1 Streptococcus cristatus
GGAATCTGAAGCACTAATTGACGCACTGAGGCTTGTGCTCAAGCTGGTGCTTGCTGAGTCTGACGCGCTAAGTGAGGCACTGAGGCTTGTGCTCAAACTTGTACTTGTTGAATCTGAGGCACTGAGTGAAGCACTTAGACTTGTGCTCAAGCTGGTACTTGCTGAGTCTGAGGCACTGAGTGATGCACTGAGGCTTGTGCTCAAACTTGTGCTTGTTGAATCTGAAGCACTAATTGACGCACTGAGGCTTGTGCTCAAGCTGGTGCTTGCTGAGTCTGACGCGCTAAGTGAGGCACTGAGGCTTGTGCTCAAACTTGTACTTGTTGAATCTGAGGCACTGAGTGAAGCACTNAGNCTTGTGCTCAAACTTGTGCTTGTTGACTCTGAGGCACTGAGTGAGGCACTGAGGCTTGTGCTCAAACTTGTACTTGTTGAATCTGAGGCACTAATTGATGCACTGAGGCTTGTGCTCAAACTTGTACTTGTTGAATCTGAGGCACTGAGTGAAGCACTTAGACTTGTGCTCAAACTTGTGCTTGTTGAGTCAGACTCGCTGAGTGAAGCACTGAGGCTCGTGCTCAAGCTGGTGCTGGCTGAATCTGAAGCGCTAATTGAGGCACTGAGGCTCGTGCTCAAGCTGGTGCTGGCTGAATCTGAAGCGCTAATTGAGGCACTGAGGCTTGTGCTCAAACTTGTACTTGTTGAATCTGAGGCACTAATTGATGCACTGAGGCTTGTGCTCAAACTTGTACTTGTTGAATCTGAGGCACTGAGTGAAGCACTNAGACTTGTGCTCAAACTTGTACTTGNTGAGTCTGAGGCACTAATTGAGGCACTGAGGCTTGTGCTCAAACTTGTGCTTGTTGAATCTGAAGCACTAATTGA
>NZ_RJPR01000031.1 GCF_003943465.1 Streptococcus cristatus
TTTTTCTTTGTTCAGTACTACAACATATGTTGTAGTGCCCTGCACATTGGTTCGTCTTGTTCAGTTTTCAAAGGTCTTTACCGCTCTCTCAAGCGACAACTATATCAGTATATCACCTATCCACTCCCTTGTCAACACCTTTTTGAAATTTTTTTATCTTTTTTTCATCTTTTCTTCCAACCCCCTCTAAAATCACCTATAAATCAATAACTAAAAGGGAAAGGTTAACTCTTCNTACCTCTCCCCTATCCACTATATCACCGTGCTGCTAAAGTCTATTAAATATTCCTCTAACTCTCGCAACAGTCTCTTACGTCCCTTAAACCGTTCGTCGCCTAGTAAGCGGTGGTATAACTCTAGTTGTTCTTTGTCTAACTTGGAAGTGTAGGCTGCTAACGAACTTCGAAGAGCGACTAAATCATCTAAAGCTAATTCGCGCTTACTCAGTCTATGACTAATGGTACCAACTTCCTCATAAGACTGTCGATCAAACCGGCGTTTTTGGCTTTCTTGCTTGCGAAGAATGTCATGAATATGATTCCGAAATTTTGTCTTGAAGTAACGATAGAGGCGGCTTTCATCTTGACTGATATCTGGATGACTTTCTTCTAGCTGGTGATAAACCAGCATCCCCTCTTGTTCCCAGTCACTACTCTCCCATAAATGTACATAATAATCTCGTGCACAGCGCCGGACGATCCACTGCACTTTCTCATAGCGTTCCTTGAAGTTCATGTTATCTCCTTTTTCTTTGATAATATGATTCTACAAGAAAAAATCTTCCCTCAGGCCTCCTGTCCCTATCCTGTCTATTTTATACCCCAACTGGTACCTAACAAAAATATCTATGACATCTCAGGGACTTTTTAAGACATATTAG
>NZ_RJPR01000032.1 GCF_003943465.1 Streptococcus cristatus
AGTGCTTCAGCTTCTGAGTGCTTCAGCTTCTGTATCAGCAAGCATCAGTGCAAGTCACTCAGCATCTGTATCAGCTAGCCAAAGCGCCTCAGCTTCTGTATCTGCAAGTCAAAGTACTTCAGCATCAGTGAGCGCAAGCATCAGTGCCTCAGCTTCAGCATCTAACAACCAGAACTCAGCGTCTATCTCAGTAAGCGCGAGCCAGTCTGCGTCAATTAGTGCGAGCCAAAGCGCCTCAGCGTCTGTATCTGCAAGTCAAAGTACTTCAGCATCAGTGAGCGCAAGCATCAGTGCTTCAGCATCAGCATCTAACAACCAGAACTCAGCGTCTATCTCAGNAAGCGCGAGCCANTCTGCGTCAATTAGTGCNAGCCAAAGNGCNTCAGCNTCNGTATCTGCAAGTCAAAGTACTTCAGCATCAGTGAGCGCAAGCATCAGTGCTTCAGCATCAGCATCTAACAACCAGAACTCAGCGTCTATCTCAGCAAGCGCGAGCCAGTCTGCGTCAATTAGTGCGAGCCAAAGCGCCTCAGTGTCTGTATCTGCAAGTCAAAGTACTTCAGCATCAGTGAGCGCAAGCATCAGTGCTTCAGCTTCTGTATCAGCAAGCATCAGTGCAAGTCACTCAGCATCTGTATCAGCTAGCCAAAGCGCCTCAGCTTCTGTATCTGCAAGTCAAAGTACTTCAGCATCAGTGAGCGCAAGCATCAGTGCCTCAGCTTCAGCATCTAACAACCAGAACTCAGCGTCTATCTCAGTAAGCGCGAGCCAGTCTGCGTCAATTAGTGCGAGCCAAAGCGCCTCAGCGTCTGTATC
>NZ_RJPR01000033.1 GCF_003943465.1 Streptococcus cristatus
TGTATTGTACAACTTCTTCGCTATCCTTATCATCAGGAGTCACTGTCTTGGCTGCTACATTGGCCTTATCTGCCACGAATCCAGTTACGACTGGTGTAGCTTCTTGGGCCAATTCTTTCGTAGCTGGTGTCCATGCAGTGAAGGTCTTCTTGTCAGTTACACGGTCGCGCTCACCTGTACGTGTGAAGGCTGCTTCTTGAGTAACAGGAGCTTTCAGAGCTGGACGACCCGCTGTCTCACCATCTGCGTATTGATACTTGATGGTACGAGTCACCTTCTTGTTGAGTTCTGCTGGATCCTTAATTGCTTCTTTACCATGACGAAGAGTAACCACAAATTGTTGGTCCTTCTTATCATCGTTATCGAAGGTCTTAGGTCCCTTGAACTCATCGTTCACCACTTCGTAGCCCTTGTCTGTCAATTCTTTCAGACGAGTTGCGTAGTTAGTAGTTCCGATTGGCTCACCTGACTTACCGCTTTCAACGACCTTACCAACTTCCTTGTTGTTATCGTCTTGGTCTACGAAGGTGATAATCGCTTTTTGACCATCTTTAACGTAGTTGATTGGTGTATCCTGAGTTGGATCACTTGGAATTGGTGGTGGGTTGTAACCCTTGCTTGGATCGCTCGGATCTTTCGGTGTCAATGGTGTTGTGCCATCTGGGCCGACTGGTGTTGTGCCTGGTACATCTGGTACAACTGGAAGATCAGTTCCTGGTTTTGTTGGATCTGTTGGATTGTTTGGATATGGAAGGTTTGGTACTTTTGGAAGTCCG
>NZ_RJPR01000034.1 GCF_003943465.1 Streptococcus cristatus
TTCTTTCAACTTCGCAAGGTATTGGTCACGGCTAATTGGTTCGCCTGACTTACCGCCTTCTGAGATCTTCGCCAATTCTTTCTTAGCTTGATCTACGAAGGTGATGGTTGCTTTTTGATCAGCCTTCTTGTAAGTTACGACTTCATCTGCTGGTTTAGCTGAGTCTGCTGTAACCTTCACATCTGCTACGCTTGCTTTATCTGCTACGTAACCCTTGATGTCTGGTGAAGTTTGTCCCTTGATCACGTCNTCTTGTGATGTCCATGGGCCTTTTTCTACGATCGCTTTCGTTACGACGTTGATCTTCAGAATACGCGTGAATTTAGCGCTGTCTGTGAAGCTTGGTGCTGCTTCTTTACCATCTTCGTATACGTACTTGATCGTACGGCTCAATTCTTTCACAGCTTCTTGTTGAGCTGACTTGATCTTATCATCTGTCCACTTAGGTCCNTCTGGATTCTTAGGATCCATTGGATCGTTTGGTTTAGGCGGATTATTCGGATCGAATGGTACTACGCCTTCTTCCAATTGAACAGTGNAGTTTTGGTCCTTGCTTGCATCATCATCAAAGTTTTGTGGATCCTTGAACTCATCGTTCACAACCTTGTAACCTTGGTTGGTCAATTCTTTCAACTTCGCAAGGTATTGGTCACGGCTAATTGGTTCGCCTGACTTACCGCCTTCTGAGATCTTCGCCAATTCTTTCTTAGCTTGATCTACGAAGGTGATGGTTGCTTTTTGATCAGCCTTCTTGTAAGTTACGACTTCATCTG
>NZ_RJPR01000035.1 GCF_003943465.1 Streptococcus cristatus
AGACTCGCTTGTTGAGACAGAGACTCGCTTGTTGAGACAGACTGGCTGGTGCTCAATGACGCTGAAGCAGACACGCTTGCTGATACAGACTGGCTTGCGCTCATTGACGCTGAAGCACTTGCACTTACTGAGACAGACTGGCTGGTGCTCAATGACGCTGAAGCAGACTCGCTTGTTGAAACTGATTGACTCAAGCTCAACGATGCTGAGGCACTTGCGCTGGTTGAAACTGACTGGCTTAGGCTTACTGATGCTGAAGCACTTGCACTGGTTGATACAGACTGGCTGGTGCTCAATGACGCTGAAGCTGACTCGCTTGTTGAAACTGACTGGCTCAAGCTCATTGACGCTGAAGCTGACTCGCTTGCTGAGACTGACTGGCTGGCGCTCAATGACGCTGAGGCACTTTTGCTTACTGAGACAGACTGACTGGTGCTCAATGAAGTTGAAGCTGATTCACTTGTTGAAACTGACTGGCTCAGGCTTACTGATGCTGAAGCAGATTCACTTACTGAGACAGACTGGCTCAAGCTCAACGAAGCTGAGGCACTTACGCTTGCTGATACAGACTGGCTCAAGCTCAATGACGCTGAAGCACTTGCGCTTGTTGAGACAGACCGGCTGGTGCTCAATGAGGCTGAAGCACTGGCACTTGCTGAGACAGACTGGCTCAGGCTTACTGATGCTGAAGCTGATTCACTTGTTGAAACGGATTGACTCAAGCTTACTGACGC
>NZ_RJPR01000036.1 GCF_003943465.1 Streptococcus cristatus
AGTGCAAGTGCTTCAGCATCAGTAAGCCTAAGCCAGTCAGTTTCAACCAGCGCAAGTGCCTCAGCATCGTTGAGCTTGAGTCAATCAGTTTCAACAAGCGAGTCTGCTTCAGCGTCATTGAGCACCAGCCAGTCTGTCTCAGTAAGTGCAAGTGCTTCAGCGTCAATGAGCGCAAGCCAGTCTGTATCAGCAAGCGTGTCTGCTTCAGCGTCATTGAGCACCAGCCAGTCTGTCTCAACAAGCGAGTCTGCTTCAGCGTCAATGAGCTTGAGCCAGTCTGTCTCAGCAAGCGAGTCTGCTTCAGCGTCAATGAGCTTGAGCCAGTCTGTCTCAGCAAGCGAGTCTGCTTCAGCATCGTTGAGCGCAAGCCAGTCTGTATCAGTAAGCACAAGTGCCTCAGCGTCAATGAGCTTGAGCCAGTCTGTCTCAGCAAGTGCCAGTGCTTCAGCATCAGTAAGCTTGAGTCAGTCAGTTTCAACAAGCGAGTCTGCTTCAGCGTCAGTAAGCTTGAGTCAATCCGTTTCAACAAGTGAATCAGCTTCAGCATCAGTAAGCCTGAGCCAGTCTGTCTCAGCAAGTGCCAGTGCTTCAGCCTCATTGAGCACCAGCCGGTCTGTCTCAACAAGCGCAAGTGCTTCAGCGTCATTGAGCTTGAGCCAGTCTGTATCAGCAAGCGTAAGTGCCTCAGCTTCGTTGAGCTTGAGCCAGTCTGTCTCAGTAAGTG
>NZ_RJPR01000037.1 GCF_003943465.1 Streptococcus cristatus
TGGTGTTGTGCCATCTGGGCCTACTGGTGTAGTGCCTGGTACATGTGGAATCACTGGAAGATCAGTACCTGGTTTGCTTGGATCTGTTGGATCGTTTGGATATGGAAGATTTGGAACTTTTGGAAGTCCGTCTGGTACATTTGGTACATATGAACCAAGTTTGCTGTACTTAACTGTTTCTTCGCTATCCTTATCATCAGGAGTGACTGTCTTCGCTGCGACATTGGCCTTATCTGCCACGAATCCAGTCACGACTGGTGTAGCTTCTTGAGCCAATTCTTTCGTAGCTGGTGTCCATGCAGTGAAGGTTTCAACGTTCGTTACACGGTTACGCTCACCTGTACGTGTGAAGGCTGCTTCTTGAGTCACAGGAGCTTTCAGAGCTGGACGACCCGCTGTTTGACCATCTGCGTATTCGTACTTGATGGTACGTGATACTTTCTTGTTGAGCTTAGCTGGGTCTGTAATCTTCTCTGTACCTTGACGAAGAGTAACGGTGAAGGTTTGATCCTTCTTATCGTCATTATCGAAGGTCTTAGGTCCCTTGAACTCATCGTTCACCACTTCGTAGCCCTTGTCTGTCAATTCTTTCAGACGAGCTGCGTAGTTGGTTGTACCGATTGGCTCACCTGACTTACCGCTTTCAACGACCTTGGTCAATTCCTTATTACCGTCAGTTTGGTCTACGAAGCTGATAATCGCTTTTTGACCATCCTTCACGAA
>NZ_RJPR01000038.1 GCF_003943465.1 Streptococcus cristatus
CCAGGAACATTTGCTTTTTCTAGGTAGCTGGCTGGGACATCAATATGGTCTTTGATATTTTTAGTGACTGAGTCTTTGACTGCTTCTTTTGAAACAAGGCCGTTCAGGTTAACAGTTACATTTTTTGTAGCTACGAGATTGGTTAAATCTGCTTTTCCATCTTTAGCACCATAGACTTTAACAGTCGCTTGGTAAGCATATGTACCATTAGCACGAAGTTGGTCAAGAAGGGCTTGGCCGTCTTTACCTATAGTATTGCCGTTCAAATCCACTTCGTAGAAGTATTGACCTTTCGCCAAGCCTTCAAGTGGCAAGAGGGCTGGATTGTTAGCTGTTCCATTATCTGACCAAGGTGCCTTGTCAGAAGATTTGAGCAAGAGACGCGTCAACATACCATCTCCACCGAAAGCTTCATACGGAATGACTTGATTGACACCCGCCAAGAATGGACCAGGAACATTTGCTTTTTCTAGGTAGCTGGCTGGGACATCAATATGGTCTTTGATATTTTTAGTGACTGAGTCTTTGACTGCTTCTTTTGAAACAAGGCCGTTCAGGTTAACAGTTACATTTTTTGTAGCTACGAGATTGGTTAAATCTGCTTTTCCATCTTTAGCACCATAGACTTTAACAGTCGCTTGGTAAGCATATGTACCATTAGCACGAAGTTGGTCAAGAAGGGCTTGGCCGTCTTTACCT
>NZ_RJPR01000039.1 GCF_003943465.1 Streptococcus cristatus
GACAGACAAGGGTTACGAAGTTGTAACAGATGAGTTCGCAGGACCTAAGACCTTCGATAATGACGATAAGAAGGATCAAACCTTCACCGTTACTCTTCGTCAAGGTACAGAGAAGATTACAGACCCAGCTAAGCTCAACAAGAAAGTATCACGTACGATCAAGTACGAATACGCAGATGGTCAAACAGCGGGTCGTCCAGCTCTGAAAGCTCCTGTGACTCAAGAAGCAGCCTTCACACGTACAGGTGAACGCAACCGTGTAACTGGCGTTGAAACCTTCACTGCATGGACACCAGCTACGAAAGAATTGGCACAAGAAGCTACACCAGTCGTNACTGGATTCGTGGCAGATAAGGCCAATGTCGCAGCGAAGACAGTCACTCCTGATGATAAGGATAGNGAAGAAACAGTTAAGTACAGCAAACTTGGTTCATATGTACCAAATGTACCAGACGGACTTCCAAAAGTTCCAAATCTTCCATATCCAAACGATCCAACAGATCCAAGCAAACCAGGTACTGATCTTCCAGTGATTCCACATGTACCAGGCACTACACCAGTAGGCCCAGATGGCACAACACCATTGACACCGAAAGATCCGAGCGATCCAAGCAAGGGTTACAACCCACCACCAATTCCAAGTGATCCA
>NZ_RJPR01000040.1 GCF_003943465.1 Streptococcus cristatus
GTTTGAAAAGAAAAGTTCCCCAACTCCTTGAGGCACTTGATGGGTATTTTTCGGCTCATCATCGTTTTATGTTAGGTCAGTCCTTGGAGATTTACGATTTTTATCAAAAACAAATCGATTGTTTGGAAGAGCGTATGAACGGCTATCTAAATCTCTATGAGAGACCAGTGGAAATCCTAGATTCTATTCCTGGTATTGATCTCATTACAGCCTCTGTGATCATAGCGGAAATTGGGGTAGACATGAGCCAGTTTCCAACAGCTGGACATCTCGCTTCCTGGGCTGGTTTGTGTCCTGGAAATAATGAAAGTGCCGGTAAAAAGAGGAGCACAAAAATCAGACATGGCAATTCCTATTTAAAAAGGTGTCTCTGTCAAACAGTTTTTGCTGCAAAAAAACAAAAAGGAAGCCCACTAGCAGAGCGTTATTACCAGATTCGAAGCAGGAGAGGACCGCAAAAAGCAACTATTGCACTCGCACATCAACTTCTTAAAATAGCTTATATCCTTTTGAAAGAAAATCTCACTTATCAGGAGTTTGTGCTACAAAAAAGGCTACTAGAGACGAGCCAGTAGCCTAATACAATTTTTTCACTTTCATTATATCACAAGGGGAGTCTTTTTGCGCTCTTTTGAGTTTTCGTATAA
>NZ_RJPR01000041.1 GCF_003943465.1 Streptococcus cristatus
GCTTGGATCGCTCGGATCTTTCGGTGTCAATGGTGTTGTGCCATCTGGGCCTACTGGTGTAGTGCCTGGTACATGTGGAATCACTGGAAGATCAGTACCTGGTTTGCTTGGATCTGTTGGATCGTTTGGATATGGAAGATTTGGNACTTTTGGAAGTCCGTCTGGTACATTTGGTACATATGAACCAAGTTTGCTGTACTTAACTGTTTCTTCGCTATCCTTATCATCAGGAGTGACTGTCTTCGCTGCAACATTGGCCTTATCTGCCACGAATCCAGTCACGACTGGTGTAGCTTCTTGAGCCAATTCTTTCGTAGCTGGTGTCCATGCAGTGAAGGTTTCAACGTTCGTTACACGGTTACGCTCACCTGTACGTGTGAAGGCTGCTTCTTGAGTCACAGGAGCTTTCAGAGCTGGACGACCCGCTGTTTGACCATCTGCGTATTCGTACTTGATNGTACGTGATACTTTCTTGTTGAGCTTAGCTGGGTCTGTAATCTTCTCTGTACCTTGACGAAGAGTAACGGTGAAGGTTTGATCCTTCTTATCGTCATTATCGAAGGTCTTAGGTCCTGCGAACTCATCTGTTACAACTTCGTAACCCTTGTCTGTC
>NZ_RJPR01000042.1 GCF_003943465.1 Streptococcus cristatus
TACTGTTAAAGTTGGTCTTGATAAGAACGGCAACGGTCAGTTGGATCCAGATGAAGTAACCTCTTCAACAATCGTCAAAGACGGTAAGGATGGAAAATCTCCACTAGCTAAAGTTGTAGACAACAACAATGGCACGCACACAGTTCAAGTCGGTCTCGATAAGAATGGTAACGGTGAACTTGATCCAGACGAAGTAACATCTTCAACTATCGTCAAAGATGGAAAAGCTGGTGCCACTGGTGCTACAGGCGCAACCGGAGCTAAAGGCGATAAAGGTGAAACTGGAGCTACAGGCGCAACTGGTGCTAAAGGTGAAGACGGCAAGCCATCATTGGCGCAAGTCGTTGATAACAACGATGGCACGCATACTGTTAAAGTTGGTCTTGATAAGAACGGCAACGGTCAGTTGGATCCAGATGAAGTAACCTCTTCAACAATCGTCAAAGACGGTAAGGATGGAAAATCTCCACTAGCTAAAGTTGTAGACAACAACAATGGCACGCACACAGTTCAAGTCGGTCTCGATAAGAATGGTAACGGTGAACTTGATCCAGACGAAGTAACATCTTCAACTATCGTCAAAGATGGAAAAGCTGGT
>NZ_RJPR01000043.1 GCF_003943465.1 Streptococcus cristatus
ACCAGGTACTGATCTTCCAGTGATTCCACATGTACCAGGCACTACACCAGTAGGCCCAGATGGCACAACACCATTGACACCGAAAGATCCGAGCGATCCAAGCAAGGGTTACAACCCACCACCNNTTCCAAGTGATCCAACNAAGGATACACCAATNAACTTCGTGAAGGATGGTCAAAAAGCGATTATCAGCTTCGTAGACCAAACTGACGGTAATAAGGAATTGACCAAGGTTGTCGAAAGCGGTAAGTCAGGTGAGCCAATCGGTACAACCAACTACGCAGCTCGTCTGAAAGAATTGACAGACAAGGGTTACGAAGTTGTAACAGATGAGTTCGCAGGACCTAAGACCTTCGATAATGACGATAAGAAGGATCAAACCTTCACCGTTACTCTTCGTCAAGGTACAGAGAAGATTACAGACCCAGCTAAGCTCAACAAGAAAGTATCACGTACGATCAAGTACGAATACGCAGATGGTCAAACAGCGGGTCGTCCAGCTCTGAAAGCTCCTGTGACTCAAGAAGCAGCCTTCACACGTACAGGTGA
>NZ_RJPR01000044.1 GCF_003943465.1 Streptococcus cristatus
TGGTGCTCAATGAGCTTGAAGCTGATTCACTTGCTGAGACTGACTGGCTCAAGCTCAATGACGCTGAGGCACTTGTGCTTACTGATACAGACTGGCTTGCGCTCATTGAGGTTGAAGCTGATTCACTTGTTGAAACTGACTGGCTCAAGCTCAATGACGCTGAAGCTGACTCGCTTGTTGAAACTGATTGACTCAAGCTCAACGATGCTGAGGCACTTGCACTTGCTGAGACAGACTGGCTCAAGCTCAATGACGCTGAAGCTGATTCACTTGTTGAAACTGATTGACTCAAGCTCAACGATGCTGAGGCACTTGCACTTGCTGATACAGACTGGCTGGTGCTCAATGAGCTTGAAGCTGATTCACTTGCTGAGACTGACTGGCTCAAGCTCAATGACGCTGAGGCACTTGTGCTTACTGATACAGACTGGCTTGCGCTCATTGAGGTTGAAGCTGATTCACTTGTTGAAACTGACTGGCTCAAGCTCAATGACGCTGAAGCTGACTCGCTTGTTGAAACTGATTGACTCAAGCTCAACGAT
>NZ_RJPR01000045.1 GCF_003943465.1 Streptococcus cristatus
TGGTNANACAGCGGGTCGTCCAGCTCTGAAAGCTCCTGTTACTCAAGAAGCAGCCTTCACACGTACAGGTGAGCGCGACCGTGTAACTGACAAGAAGACCTTCACTGCATGGACACCAGCTACGAAAGAATTGGCCCAAGAAGCTACACCAGTCGTAACTGGATTCGTGGCAGATAAGGCCAATGTAGCAGCCAAGACAGTGACTCCTGATGATAAGGATAGCGAAGAAGTTGTACAATACAAGAAACTTGGTTCATACGTACCAAATGTACCAGACGGACTTCCAAAAGTACCAAACCTTCCATATCCAAACAATCCAACAGATCCAACAAAACCAGGAACTGATCTTCCAGTTGTACCAGATGTACCAGGCACAACACCAGTCGGCCCAGATGGCACAACACCATTGACACCGAAAGATCCGAGCGATCCAAGCAAGGGTTACAACCCACCACCAATTCCAAGTGATCCAACTCAGGATACACCAATCAACTACGTTAAAGATGGTCAAAAAGCGATTATCAC
>NZ_RJPR01000046.1 GCF_003943465.1 Streptococcus cristatus
CAGATGAAGTCGTAACTTACAAGAAGGCTGATCAAAAAGCAACAGATGAAGTCGTAACTTACAAGAAGGCTGATCAAAAAGCAACCATCACCTTCGTAGATCAAGCTAAGAAAGAATTGGCGAAGATCTCAGAAGGCGGTAAGTCAGGCGAACCAATTAGCCGTGACCAATACCTTGCGAAGTTGAAAGAATTGACCAACCAAGGTTACAAGGTTGTGAACGATGAGTTCAAGGATCCACAAAACTTTGATGATGATGCAAGCAAGGACCAAAACTACACTGTTCAATTGGAAGAAGGCGTAGTACCATTCGATCCGAATAATCCGCCTAAACCAAACGATCCAATGGATCCTAAGAATCCAGAAGGACCTAAGTGGACAGATGATAAGATCAAGTCAGCTCAACAAGAAGCTGTGAAAGAATTGAGCCGTACGATCAAGTACGTATACGAAGATGGTAAAGAAGCAGCACCAAGCTTCACAGACAGCGCTAAATTCACGCGTATTCTGAAGATCAACGTC
>NZ_RJPR01000047.1 GCF_003943465.1 Streptococcus cristatus
CACTATTGCTTATGCTTAATGAGACAGATTGACTCAAACTCAACGAAGCTGAAGCAGAGGCACTTGTTGAAACTGATCGGCTCAAGCTTACTGATGCTGAAGTGCTTGTGCTTGCTGATACAGACTGGCTCAGACTTACTGATGCTGAAGCACTAGCACTTACTGAGACAGACTGGCTGGTACTCAATGACGCTGAAGCTGACTCGCTTGTTGAAACTGATTGACTCAATCTCAACGATGCTGAGGCACTTGCACTTGCTGATTGGCTGGTGCTCAATGAGGCTGAAGCACTTGCACTTGCTGAGACAGACTGAGACTGGCTCAGGCTTACTGATGCTGAAGCTGATTCACTTGTTGAAACGGATTGACTCAAGCTTACTGACGCTGAAGCAGACTCGCTTGTTGAAACTGACTGACTCAAGCTTACTGATGCTGAAGCACTGGCACTTGCTGAGACAGACTGGCTCAAGCTCATTGACGCTGAGGCACTTGTGCTTACTGATACAG